>DIXQ01000017.1 GCA_002428725.1 Spirochaetaceae bacterium UBA6076
CCTATATAATAGGTAAACTATTGGCCAAGGAGGCCAAAGCCAAAGGGATCGCATTTCCGCAAAAACCCCATGCCCATTTTGTGCACGGGTACGAGGTTCCTATCTGGGCGGGGGCTTTTGAGCGCTGGCTTTTACCGAGAGTGGGAGCCTTGCCGGTCTACCACGCCAAATTCGACAGTCATAGCATCAAGAGCATCCGCAGCCTCATGAAGGACGGCCAGTACCCCATAGCCCTGGCGCCAGAGGGGCAGGTTTCCTATTCCAGCGAAGAGCCTCCCAGGCTGGAGTCGGGGGCTTCCAAGATCTGCCTCTGGTGCGCCGAAGATTTACGCCATGGGGGACGAAGCGAGGATGTGGTACTTCTGCCCATTTCCATTCACCAGCGCTGGCCTGCGGCCGCCGAAAAATCCCTGGATGCGCTTATAACGACTATGGAGGGGGAATGCGGCCTCGCCCAGGCTGAAGGGAAAAGCCGTTTTGAGCGAATTAAGCGCCTGGGCGAGGCCGTGCTGTCGGCAGCCGAAGATCAGTACCGACGTTTCTATGGCGTCGAACTGCCCGAAGCGCCGGGGCTTTCCACCGCCAAACGACTGTCCAACCTGCGTCAGGCCGCCTTAAGCACCGCTGAGCACTGTTTCCACCTCAAACCTGAGGGCGATGAAATCCGGCGCGTGTACCGGATTCGACAGACCGGCTGGGACAGGATTTTCAGGGTAGACATGGCCGGAACAACAGGATCGCAGCCCCCCTCCGCCCTACGCCGGAGCATGGCCGACAGGCTGGCTGGCGAAGCCTGGTACGCATCCCGCCATATGGAGCTGGTGGATCTAGCCTACTATCTCGACCTGGAGCGCTTGAAAGCCGATGACCCCCTCGAACTGTATATAGAAACTGCTCAGAACTATTACGATTGGATCTCTCGGCTCAAGGGCGGAAATATCTCCCATAGAAAAAATCTTCGCCCCAAGGAGGGAATTGTGATCGTCGGCAAGCCATTGGGCCTTGCTGAGACGCTGCGCGACCTAGGACTAGAAGGCAGGACTGGTAAGAGCGCG
Organism: Spirochaetaceae bacterium UBA6076; assembly: GCA_002428725.1. GTDB lineage: Bacteria > Spirochaetota > Spirochaetia > Treponematales > Rectinemataceae > UBA2256. The sequence goes on from DIXQ01000017.1 coordinate 1,056, forward strand.
GTAGAGGCTTTAAATGGAGCCTTGCTAAAGGAATTCCTAGGCAATATGAAGTGACCTCCCTGATATAATGACGTGGATTAGCCGCGGTCAGCGGATACCACATATATCGAAGGAGGCCACGATGAAAAGCGTATTCTATGTCGGGATGGATGTCCACAAGGAAAGCGTGCGCATTGCGGTACTGAAGGGAACGGAGAAGGAGACGGTGTACGAGGCGACGGTGAAGAACGACATACCGAGGATCACGAAAATCGTCAGCAAGTACCTGACGCAAGGGAGTGTCGTCGCAGGCTATGAAGCGGGTTGTATGGGGTACATGTTACACGTGAGTTTTAAGCCTATTTATAGTATAAATAGGCTTAAAACTCACGATTGGAAAGTGCATAAAAATGACCCTTTTGGGGACCCCTGTCACGGGAAAGCAATCCATTGATTACTTCCCGGTTAACAAAATATGGTGATTTGAGTGAAAACTATGCTTTTGGACCTGATTCTATAGTCCGAAAAATTGGGAAACTTTTGTTCTATTTTAGTTCTTTTTCCATAAACACCGCATCCTCGATCGGGTTCTCCACATACTGCCCAATTTCCTTGAACCCCAATTTTCTGTATAGCGCAAGCGCTTTGTCCATCCGCTTTAAAGAATCCAGCCTCATGTGCGAATAACCTTTTCGCTTCGCTTCCAGGATTATCTCATCCGCTAGACGCTTCCCGATGCCCCGCCCCTTGTACTGATCCTTAACGAAAAGCCGCTTCATTTCGCAGATCCCATCGCTTATCTTCTTTATCCCAACGCAGCCAATCACCAAGGCTCCATCCAGGGCGACGAGAAAAGTCCCCTCGGGTTCCTTGTATTTATCAGGGAAATGCTCCAATTCCTCGTCCACATGCTGAAAGTACAGATCCACGTTGATCCAGTCCAAATACTCCCGTATAAGCCCCTTCGCACCCTCTATCGTAGTGTTGCTCAACTTCTCTATTTCAATCATTACCCCTACCCTTCACGCTCTGTAGTAAAATGATGCGCAAGCGCTATTTCAAAAAAATAAAGACCAGAGCTTTTTGTTCCTGTTCTTCTGATCCGATAGCACGAGATCCCGTATTTCCAAAGGAAGCACTGCCCTCTGCCATTCCCTCTCCCTGTCCCCAGCGCTTTTCGCTACTTCTGCAGGCGACGCTTCACGCACCCCTTTTATAGCGTACGCAGCAGCTCCCAATTCATGATCGGCCATGTGCGCCGTGGCCACGGCATGACCGGCTGCTCGCGCTGCCAGGCGAGCGCTACCAGTAGTTCCCCGTGCAGCCTCATGGGCTGCATATGCCGCCTTTCGAGCCTGGGTCATCGTTATTTCGCCTCTCGCCCATGCTCTTGCTTGCCCAATAGCCCACTCAGGCCTTTTATCACCAGGTTGCTGTTGGGTAAAAAGATACAACACATGCTCCGCGCAATCCGTCGCCCATAAAGCGAGTTTCCGGTGAGTCTCCACATCGAGCGATCCTCCCCGACGGATCGTGATGAACCGAGGATCTCGTTTGCCCATGTATTAAATCCTTTTAACAAAAGCTATTCTTTTCGCTTCGATGTCCTCAATTTTTTTTCGAAGTTCTTCAGTTATAATGTGCTTTTCATTACTCAAAAAATCAAACATCACAATGACATCATGCCCTTCCGCTGCAATTTCGTCATCATCATCGATAACATAATGCTTCATGTGAAGGCTGGTTGTTTTTAACTCTTGTATTGTTGATAACACCCTGATCATACCGGGATAAAGTATTTGCTTTTTGAACTGCGCACTAACCGAAGCCATAATCGGTCCTACATGCAATCCCTTTGTTCTTGAAGACATTCCCAACAGCTCGAAATACAGTACCCGGGCTGTCTGAATATACCTCATAATCGCTAGGTGATTCACATGTCCCAGCGCATCGAGATCGCTCCAGTCGATTCTAAGCTCTGTATGTGCTGAATACTCAATCATTTTGCACCTCTTCTTTGCTAAGACCACATCCTTCTCATATACTCGATTCTTTTTTCAATAATGCTTTGCGTATAGGCACTGGAATAATTCAGTTCAAACCCGTGTATTGTACCCTTCGTCTGATTCAGTACCGCATCCACACCAACCTTCTTCAACGCTTCGTAGTATGCGATGCCTTCATCTCTTAGGCAATCGAACTCGCTTACTTCAATATAAGCCTGCGGTAGATCTTTGAAATTCCCTGCCGCCATAGGTGATGCGTACCGTACATCGTTCAAGTCAACCGTTTTTGGCAAATACATTCCCCACATTTTTTTGTTTTTTTTCTGATTCCATATAGGCGTATCTACAAAAAGTTTCATAGATTCTGTCTTCATCCTTGAGTCGATCACAGGATAGATTAGCATTTGGAACAATGACCGTTTCAACACTCTATCCCGTATTACCTGCGATAATGACGCCACAAGCGCTCCCCCAGCGCTATCTCCGCAAAGTCCTATTTTCCCAATATCAAACCCAAATTCATTCGCGTTGGCGAGCATCCATCCGTAAGCAGCGTAGCAATCTTCAAGAGCGTAAGGGTATCGGTATTTAGGTGCCAGACGGTAATCTACAAACACTACCTTGCACGAGGCCTTTAAAGCATAATCACAAACCAACTTTTTGTGAAAATCCGTGGCCGGCAGCGCAAAAGCCCCGCCATGCAGGTACATGACACAAGGAGCTTGCCCTTCCATACCGATTGGGCTGAATAGTTCCACAGGAAGCTCGTATCCATTATAGCCGCTTATCCTTATCCTGCGATGCTCGATGCTGCTCGCGACAGCCTGCCTAGTATATAACATCCTTGTCACCTGCCGAAGCAATGGTAACAAGCATTTATTCATCGGTATTCTTGCTTGCAGGTTATTATAGTCCTTATGCACATCGTACTTTTTCATAGCTGGGTATATCCTTTCTCGCTGAAGCATCGCCCTTCATTGCCAAATTTGTAAATTGTACCCTTTTTTCTTTGAATCGCCCCGGGTTTGTCGGAGCCTGTTTTATGTGAGTCCCACAATTCTTGATGGACTCATCTGATTAGTATAATACAGTTTTTCATACTCCGCTGGTGGTATATTGCCTAGAGGTTCCAGCAGGCGTTTGCTGTTAAACCAAGATACCCAATCCAGCGTTGCATACTCAACCGCATCGAAGTTCTTCCACGGGCTCTTTTTATAGATCACCTCAGTCTTAAAAAGACCGATGATGGTTTCCGCAAGCGCATTATCGTATGCATCGCCAACACTTCCCGCCGAAGGCGTGATCCCTTCTTCGGCAAGCCGTTCTGAATACCGAATGGACAGATATTGGCTTCCATGATCACTGTGGTGAATGAGCTTGCCTTTCAGTTCCCGTGCCCAAATTGCCTGCTCAAGGGCATCTAGTGTCATATCAGTGGTCATTGTTTTCATGGCTCGCCAGCCTACAATCATTCGGGAGAAGGCGTCGATGATGAACGCCACAAAGACAAACCCGCTCCAAGTTGCAACATAGGTGAAATCTGCCACCCAAAGTTGGTTTGGCCGCTCCGCATAGAATGCCCGCTGAATCTCATCCTTGTAGAAAGCATCTCGCTGTATGCGAGGAGCAAGCAACGCCGGATTTTTCTCAAGGCTTTTCTGCCGGTAGTAGGTCGAGGGAGCGATCAGTACTTCTTTACAGATCGGCTCGACTCCCAGGACTTCGCGATATGCGTCTATGAAGGCGACTATCGCTTTGGTAAACGGTCGAGCTCCGCTTGGGCGAAATATACTGACGCCAAGCGAAGAATCTCGTTCGCCCTGCGAAGCTCCCGATTCTCACGTTCAAGCTGGTCAATCCGTGCTTTATCGCTCAATTGGGGAGTACCATCAGACGCAATCACATGCTTCCTCCGATCCATTTTTATCCATCGCCGCAAGGATTCAGCGCTACAGCCAATCATTGTGGCTATGGAGCAGATTGCGTCCCACTGCGTTCGATACTCAGGCCGATGTTCCTCTAGCATCCGGACTGCCCGTTCTCGTGATTCGGGTGAAAACTGACTCTTTCTTCCCATGACCGTATCCTCTCACAGATTCCGGTCTCCGATAATCCCGGTACGATTCAGGGTCACTAAACGTGCCGGATGACACTTGACCGATCACCTGCCAGCGGAAGCGTCCGAAGCCTTGCTCGAGCTGGCCACCGGCGGCAAGCCTCGCGCGCCAGAGCCTTTGATTGTTTCAGCCAATCCCTTCGAGCACCCCGATGCGCTGCGCCGTTTCCGCGTGATGTCCAACATGGAAGAATTGCAGCGCGCCCTTGAATACCCTTGGGAGAAATGGACCGTTTTTCTTCACCCCGAACAGCGGCAGATTGTAGAACACGAATATTCCGGCCCAGCGAGAGTATCGGGCTCAGCCGGCACCGGCAAAACCATCGTCGCGCTTCATCGGGCTGTCTTTTTGGCTCGAAAGAATCCCGAAGCCCGCGTACTTCTGACAACCTTCTCCGATCCGCTCGCCAATGCGCTTAAAACCAAACTGCGACGATTGATCGGAGCCACACCATCGTTGGCAGAAAGAATTGATGTGTATTCCCTCGATGGAATCGGCTGTCGTCTCTACGGCTCGAATTGCGGGAAGTATTCGATTGCCGAAAGAGAAACGGTGAAAGCTCTGCTGAAAGAAGCTTCACAGGTGCTTGATGGGCAAAAATTCAGCCTGCACTTTCTTCTCGATGAATGGGAGAGAATCGCCGATGCCTGGCAGGTTCGCGATTGGGATTCGTATAGACAAGTCGCTCGGTTAGGGAGAAAGACGCGGATATCGGAAACCCAGCGATCGATAGCCTGGTCACTTTTTGAGAAAGTCCGTGAAGGATTGAAATTGCGAGGGCAGATTACTCGCGCGGAACTTTTCACAAAGCTTGCGGAAGCGCTCATCGTTTCAAAGAAGATTCCATTTGATTATATAGTGATCGATGAGGCTCAGGATATCGGTGTCGCCCATCTTAAATTTCTCGCGGCCTTGGGCGGGGGCAGGCCAAACGCCCTTTTCTTTGCAGGCGACCAAGGACAGCGTATATTCCAGC
>DIXQ01000008.1 GCA_002428725.1 Spirochaetaceae bacterium UBA6076
CCCTTTTTCCGCAGTCGCAGCGCCAAAAAATGGATACAACTCCTTGCTTTGGAATTAATTGCGCCGATTCTTCGGAATTTTCTAATGTGTCATGTCACCTGTGCTTTGCCGTCTTTCCCCGCAGCGCCTTGAGCTCTCCCTTGGTGTAATACTTCTTGGTCAAGTCCAAGTCTATCGCCTGCCCTATGGCCTCGATCACCGTGTCACAGTAGGCGCTGACAAACGTCTCATCTTCGAGCTGCACCAGCCGTGCCTTTCGTAAGCTCTCCACCAGGGTTGCCACGGGAATCCTCTCACCGGTCCGCTTCTCCAACAGACGCAACAAAAGCAGCGCAACAAAACAGCTCAAGAAGTGGGCCTCGATACTGTCCTGGCTGCGTACGAACGCCGGTCGGGCCTTCAGCTGGCTTTTGGTGATCCTGAAGGATTCTTCGATTCTCCACAGCCCCCGGTACATGTCGATGATGTCCAGGTCCGTCACTGGCCGGTTGAGCTCGAGCAGGTTGTCCTTCGCATGCCAGCGGCAGGGACGGTCGAAGGGAGCCTGCCCTTCCTGCACGCCGACGACATTCGTCCGAATGAGGTAGTAGCCGTCCAGTTCCTCCTCGCTGTCCAGAAGCTCCTCATCGAGGGCAAAGAAAAATGCAGGATGCTCGACCTCCTTGCCGCGTTCCGGATCGAAGATTGCTTTCTTGAGAAACCGGTTGCCCGCATGGTTGTTCAGCACCGTGTTCTCCCCGTACCCGGCCCTCGCCAATGCCTTCGTGATCGCCAGAGCCCGCTCATACCGGGCCTTCTTCCAATAGTCCTCGCTCCAGAAGACGACCTGCCGTTCATTGATCCTGATCTGATTCTTGCGGCCATCCGGGGTATCCACATGCAGGGTGCTGGGTACCAGGCGGCTCTTGTACGTGAAGGAGCCCCCGGCGAGTGCCGTGTACCCGTGCGGATCCAAGATGAAGCTTCGCAGCTCGGCATCTGCCTTCCGCACCGAGGAGCTGATCACGTACCCGTGGTGCTCCAGGATGATCTGCGCGAGGTTCATCCCGCCCATCATGCCCTTGTCGGCGACATAAATGAGGTGGTGGTTTCCCAGGCTGTCCGCCAGCTTTTGCATCATGGGGCGCATCGTGGCGACGTCGTTGGTGTTCCCCGGGAAGAGCCCGTAGCTGACCGGTAGCCCCGAGTGGTCCATGAACAGCCCCAGCTGCACGATCGGCTCCGGCCGGTGCTCCTTGGAGACTCCCCGCTTTCTGAGTTCGTCCTCCCGGTCGACTTCCCAGTAGTAGTTCGTGACATCATAGTACAAGAGCGTGGTGTCCCTGTGGTACTGCTGCTGCACCTGCTCGTGGAGATGGCGCACCAGCGCGTCCTTCAGCTGCGCAAAAAACGGCAGCGCACGGTAGACCGCATCGTCGGAGAAGTCACTGTGCTTAAGGATCCATGTCCGATCCCGCCAGGTGGCGAGCTTCGATGCAGGAAAGAGGATCCTCCCGAAGACCAGCATCTGGAAGATGTGGTTATAGTCAAAGTCAACGTTGCGGTACTGCGCCCTGCTGTGCAGGAAGTAGTCGATCTTGAGTTCCCGGTACAACTGGAGCAAGGGCAGCACGCCGTAGTGGTAGGTGCGGTCTGCGCGCTCCACCGCGGCGTCCTCGGCCTTATCGTATCCCGAGCTGAACGAGAAATGCTCATCCAACGAGAAGCTCACGGTCCGCGTCTTTTGCTGTGCTTCCTGGGTCAGCCGTTTGGCTTCCTGGCGGAAATGGGATAAGGGGTCGGGATAGGTGTCGAGGAACTCGTCCAGGTAGCCGATTCGAGCGACTTTGGTCTTGATGATTTTCCCTTTGACGCGTCGTGCGGTGTAATAAAAAAGCAAGGTTCTGCCGGTTTTTTTTCGAAGAGTGGCTGAACGTACATGGGGCACCTCGTGGGGGCAGTATAGCACGGGGGTAAACTATATACAACTAGGCACAATATAATATTCCAAAAAAGAATTAAAAAAACCCAGGTATTTCACCTGGTATAAAGACTTATTGAGCAGGCCAATAAAAGGTTACTGCGGAATCATGGGGATGAGATTTACCTCGTTGTTCGCTCCTGATTTACAGCGGATTTACGGCGAGGTTTACTGCAAACGATTTTACGTTGACCCCGGTGCAGAGGGGCGTTACACTAGAAGAACTAACATAAACCCCATAAGGGAGGCATCATGGCCAAGGTAGAACTCAAAAAGATCGGCAAGGTGTACGACGGCAACGTGCGTGCTGTTTCGGACGCCAACATCACAATCAAAGACAAGGAATTTGTGGTCCTCGTTGGCCCTTCGGGCTGCGGCAAGACCACGACCCTGCGCATGGTTGCGGGCTTGGAGGACATCAGCGAGGGCGAGCTCCTCATCGACGGCAAGATGGTGAACGATGTGCCGCCCAAGGACAGGGACATCGCCATGGTGTTCCAGAACTACGCCCTTTACCCCCACATGTCTGTCTACGACAACATGGCCTTCGGGCTCAAGATCCGAAAGCTGCCTAAGGAAGAGATCGAGCAGCGGGTAAAGGAAGCGGCAAGGATCTTGGACATCGAAAAACTTCTGGAGCGCAAGCCCAAGCAGCTCTCCGGCGGCCAGCGCCAGCGCGTTGCCGTAGGCCGCGCCATCGTGCGCAAACCCAAGGTCTTCCTCTTCGATGAGCCCTTATCCAACCTGGACGCCAAGCTGAGGGTCCAGATGCGCGCCGAGCTCATTGAGCTCCACGACAGGCTCCAGGCTACCATGATCTATGTCACCCACGACCAGGTCGAGGCCATGACCATGGGCGACAAGATCGTCGTAATGAAGGACGGGCTGATTCAGCAGATTGGCAGCCCTCTATACCTTTATAACAACCCCATCAACAAATTTGTGGCCGGTTTTATCGGCTCTCCTCCCATGAACTTCCTCAACGTGAAGGTGATCGAAGCCGAGGGGACACTCCTGGTGGACGAAGGCTCTTTTAAGCTGGAGCCCGATCCTTCCCACATGGACCTCCTCAAACCCTACGTGGGCAAGGAACTCGCCTTCGGCATCAGGCCTGAGGACCTCAACGTGGCTACCGAGACCGCGGCTGTAGGAAAGATACCGGCTAAGGTAACCGTTGTGGAGCCCCTGGGCGCCGAGATACACCTCCAGGCATCCACCCCCACCCAGGGCATGGTGGCGCGAATCGATCCCCATCACCTGTACAAGCATGGGGATTCCATCGTCTTCGACCCCGTTATGTCCAAGGCCCGGTATTTCGACAAGGAAAATGAAAAATCCATTGTCCCGGTGAAGTGGAACGAGCAGGAAGACTGAAAGCGAAGTTTTCTAAGGAGGCCGAAGGATGAATCCACGAAAAGCAGGAAAGGTTACCGTGGTTTGTCTGCTGCTTCTGCGCGTCGCTGTTTTCGCCTCTGCGACGCCCAGCCGTAGTTATGCCGCCGTGGGGCTCATGGCGGTCAGCCCGCCTTTGAGCGACACCCTTGCCTCCTTTTCCATCGCCGACACCCTCTATGGGGGTACGGTCAACTACGCCCTCAGTCCCTGGCTCTCCGTGGGAGCCGAGGTTCTCTACCTGGGCGATATCTACTACGGCAAGGATTCGGGCGGGGACTTTTTCGGTCCGAGTTCATGGACAGAACTCAAGGCCGCAGCCCCGGCAGCGGGGGCGAAGGCCGACTGGGAATATTACGAATCCCTGATCTACGCCCCCCTTACCTTCAGTCTTACTATCCCCCTGGGGTTCCTGCGCCCCTATCTAGGCGCAGGACCGGCCTTCTATTTTCACTTTCCCTCCACAAACCAGGACGCGGCATTCGACACGTACCTCGCTGCCCGTTACGGCGCCGGTCAGCGAATGCGCACGGGCTTCACCGCGAGAGTTGGCCTGGATGTCTACTTGGCCGATTCCTTCGCCCTTGGATTGGGCTATACAGTGCGAGAGGACCTGCTCCCCAATTTGTTCGAAGATCTCGCCCGGGAGCTTTTCTATAAGGAAAACGGCTACTTCTTCGTGACAGGAAGATTCATCTTGAATTAGGGATAATTGACCATCAGCCACGGGCACTCTTTTCTCAGGAACCCAAAACGGGGATAGTATAGCCATGACGATGAGCACGAGTCCCAGCCGCAGGGCAGATTTGATAATCACCGCGCGGCGCGTGTATACGGTGGATGCTTCTTTCAGCCGCGCCGAAGCGATGGCGGTGAAGGATGGCAGGATTCTGGCAGTGGATAGCCGACGAAAGATAGACGAATCCTTTTCCGCCCTCCGCCGTCTGGACTTGGGCGAAGCCTTTGCCTATCCGGGTTTCATGGACCCTCACAGCCACTTCCTGAGTTACGGCTTTGTCCTCCAGCGCCCCTGGCTGGCCGAAGCATCTTCCTGGGAAGATGCGGTATCAATCATGGCCGCCGCTGAGATACCTTCTTCGGCTTGGATTCAGGGTAGGGGTTGGGACCAGAACCGCTGGCCTACAAAGGAATTCCCCGATCGAAGCCTTTTGGACCGAGCATTTCCCAATAACCCCGTTATAGCCATCCGCATCGACGGTCACGCGGCGGTGGCCAATGCTCTTGCCTTGGCAGCGGCGGGGCTCGATAGAGGAAGGAGTGTGGATGGCGGCATGGTAATGCTCCAGGATGGCCAACCCACCGGTCTTTTGATGGACAATGCCGTGGACCTTGTAAGGGCGGCTATACCCTCGCCCTCGGAAGCCGAGATACGGCAAGCTCTCCTCAAGGCTCAGGCTAGCTGCTTGTCTTTTGGATTAAGCTCGGTTTCCAACGCCGGAACCGAAGGGCGGGAAGTTCTAGCCATGGAAAGGGCCCAGGATGAGGGTGCGCTAGGCATGCGAATCTATGCCATGCTCGCCCCCACGGCTGAGAATATCAAAACCCTGGCGCGTCAGGGTCCTCTGTATAAAGAGAGGCTTACGCTGCGCTCTTTCAAGATGTATGCCGACGGAGCCCTGGGCTCCAGGGGCGCCCTTCTATTGGATGACTACGCCGACGATCCGGGCAACCGGGGCTTGCTCACCCTGGATGAAGGTGAGTTGGACAGAGTTTGCGGTATCGCCCAAGAATGCGGCTATCAGATGAATGTCCACGCCATAGGGGATAAAGCGGCCAGGCTGGTGCTGGACGTCTACGAGCGTTACCTAAAACCAAGCAACGACTTGCGCTGGAGGATTGAGCACGCCCAGCTTTTGACTGACGAAGATTTAGAACGGATAGCCCGCTTAAACGTAGTGCCCTCGATTCAAGCAGTCCACGCTGTATCCGACATGGCCTGGACCGAACGCAGGCTTGGACCGGGACGGATGTATCGATCTCACCGCTACCGCGATGTATTGGAGAGCTGCGGTTGGCTGGCCAACGGCAGTGATTTTCCAATAGAGAAGGCCGACCCCCTGATGGGTTTTAGGGCAGCGGTGTTTAGAAAGGATGATCGGCAAAAACCAGATAAGGGGTTGAAGCCTGCCCAGGGTATCCGGAGGGTGGAAGCCCTCAAGGCTATGACTATCTGGGCTGCCAGGGCAAATTTCGAGGAAGACTCTCGGGGCAGTCTTGAAGCAGGGAAGTGGGCCGATATCGTTGTCCTGGACAAGGATCTATTGGAGGCTGATGAAGACTCACTCTGGGATGTGAAGGTTTTGGCCACCATCGTGGGCGGAGAAATCCTGCATCAGAATTGAATTGATTTAGGATCGCTACTGCATTCAGGAGTCCATCGAGCAAAATATATCCTATATCATGAAGTTTTTCCTTGACACCTGAAAAAAGCCGTCCTACGATTGCTCATCTGTTGATGAGTGAGTCGATTCAATAGGAGGCAAAGATGAAGAAGTTCGGAAAAGTAGCGGCCTTGCTTATCCTTGGCTTCGTGGTCTCCGGCCTGGCATTTGCGCAGGTAGGCCCGGCGAACATGAAGGCAGGAACCTATACCTGGGTGGCAGGCGGCATGGGCGGCGGCTGGTACACCGTGGCCGGCGGATTCGCCAGGCTGGTTAATGAAAAAGAGCCCCGCATCACAATCAAAGTTGTACCCGGCGGCGGCGTGGCCAACCCCATAGCCCTTCACCAGGGCGACGCAGACATCGCCTGGGGCGTAGGTTATGTGGACAAGGCTGCCTATAACGGCATCGCACCCATCTACGACAAGGCATATAAAAACATCATGGCCTTTGCCGGAACCCTGGCGGTGGACTATTACCACTTCCTGGCCGCCAAGGATCAGGGCGTGAGCACCCTGGATGAGTTCATAGCGAAGGTCAAGCGAGGGGAGAAAGTCAAAGTGGCAGCTCCGATGACCGGCACTTCCGAGTATGTCATGACCTCCTTTGTGCTCCAGTACTACGGACTATCCTACGATAAGATTAAGCAGGCCGGCGGCACGGTAATCCAGGCCATCTATGGTGATATGCCCAGCCTCTTCAAGGATAGGCATGTGGACTATGCCTTCACCTGCGTCGGACTTCCTGCGGCCATCATCACCGAAATGTCCATGGGCAGGGCTGCTACGCTCATGGCCCTCTCCGATGAAGTTATCAACTTCTGCGCCACCACCTATGGAACGGTTGCCCTGAATTCCGGCCTGGCCAAGGTTCCTGGCGGCACCTATACCGGCATGCCCAATGACATCCAGACTCTCTGCCACTCCACCGAGATGCTGGTGAGCCCCAAGATGCCCGAAGATGTGGTCTATGTCCTTACCAAGGTTCTCAATGAGAACAAGGCCTTCCTGGTCCAGCTCGGCGCTGGCTATAAGGTGTTCGAGCCCAAGAGCGCCGGCACCACGGTGCAGGTACCCCTGCATCCAGGCGCCCTGAAGTACTATAAGGAAATGGGATATATCAAATAACGCCTTTTTAAAGGTGTCTGGAACGAGGGTTTCGCCCGTCCCATGCGGGCCGGGCGAAACCCGTTTTTTAAACAAGGATTTTTCATACAGCAGATGACGTATGAAAAATCTTCCGATGAAATGTGTACGTTTCATCTATTTTCACGTTTCTAGCATGAAAATAGATGAAACTACAAAGCCAATTTTGTAAGTTCATGGACTTTCAAAATTGGCTCAAGCTCTTTCGTTGTTTTATTCAAAGGGGAATTTATGCGTAATCTCAAAGCTCCGCTGAAGTGGATAGTAGGAGTATGGTCGGCCCTGATCGCCCTTTTCTATCTCTATACCGCGGTTTTCGGCATAATGCAGCCGCGCATCCAGCGGGGCATCCATATGCTTTTTCTCCTTCCCATGGCCTTTCTTCTCTTTCCCGCAACCAAGAAAAATTCGCCAGTGGATATGCCCAGCCCACTGGACTGGGTATTAGCCTTGGCTTCTATTGTCCCGGCGCTCTACATAATTATTTATAACGAACCGCTGAACATGAGAATGCAGATGGTCTCCTCGGTGGATACTATCCAGGTAGTATTGGGCACTATCAACATACTCCTGATCATTGAAGCCATCAGGCGGGTAGTCGTGCCGGCCATGGCCATTCTCGTGGCGGTATTCATCCTCTATGTTTTTGTCGCTCCCTATCTGCCGGGAATATTCTATTCACGACCGATGCGGTTTTCTCGTCTGGTGGAGATGAATTACCTGCTTACCGATGCAGGGATTTATGGAGGAATAACAGGGGTCACCGCAACTTTCGTCGCTATCTTCGTTATTTTTGGGTCTTTTATGGAAACCACGAAGACTGGCGCTTTCTTTACTAACTTCGCAACTAAGATAGCGGGACGCGGACCTGGAGGTCCGGCTAAGATCGCCGTAGTAAGCTCGGGCCTCTTCGGTTCCATCTCCGGTGTGGCTTCTGCCAACGTCTACGCCACAGGCACCTTTACAATTCCTTTAATGAAGAAGCTGGGATACAGACCCCAGTTCGCCGGCGCCGTAGAGGCTGCCGCATCCACCGGAGGCCTGATAATGCCGCCCATTATGGGAGCTGGCGCCTTCGTCATGTCGGAAATCACCAACATCCCTTACGGCACGATCGCCCTGGCTGCAGCCCTGGGAGCCATTCTCTATTATGTGAGCATCTATTGGCGTGTCCACTTCGTGGCGCTCAAGGATAATCTCAGGGCCATGGATCCCAAGGACATGATCTCATGGAAGCAGGTCCTCTTAGATTCCTACCTCCTTTTACCCCTGGTCGTCCTCATCGCGTTTTTGATCGTGGGGTATTCACCCTTCGGCGCCTGTACCTATGCGATTGGATCTTCCTTTGTCTTGAGTTACCTGCGCAAGGATACGGTGCTCACCCCCAAGAAGCTTTTCCAGATTTTTGAAAAATCTGGCTACAACTGCATCATGCTGGGCGTTACCTGCGCAGGGGCCGGCATGGTGGTAAGCGTTGTCACCTATACAGGCCTGGCATTGGGCATCGCGACGGCCATACAAAGCTTTTCAGGCGGATTCCTTCTGCCTGCACTTATTCTGGTCATGTTAACCTGCCTACTCCTGGGCATGGGCCTGCCCTGCACCCCTGCCTATATCATCGCGGTCACCATCGGTGGACCGGCCATGATGGCCCTGGGCATCGCAACCCTGCCCGCCCACCTCTTTGTCTTCTATTTCGCCATAATGGCCGAGGTGACTCCTCCCGTCTGCATAGCCTCCTATTGCGGAGCTGCCATAGCGGGCACCAAGCCCCTGGCTACGGGAGTCGAATCATCGCTCATCGCCATAATGGGCTACCTGATTCCCTTTATATTTGTCTACAATCCTGCCCTGATTCTCCAGGGGACCCTGCTGGATATTATCGCCACCTTCTTATTGAGCATAATCATATCGGGACTCTGGGCGGCCACCTTCTCGGGCTATCTCTTCAAAAACCTTAATATAGTTATCAGGATAGCGCTCGGGCTTATAACCTCGGGGCTGGTAGTCCTGGTGTGCAATGTTAAGATAATGAGCCAGCTTTTCCCCCAGATCGCCATCATCGTCATTGGGCTAGTCGCGATTTCACTCTTTCTGGTGATCAACAAAAAGACTGTCAAGGCGCTTAAGGCTGAAGCGGCATGATAGTAGCGGGAGGCTACGGCAATTATGGCCAGGACCTGGGTATCCTCATGCTGGATACCACCTTTCCCCGTATCCCTGGCGATATAGGGAACGCTAATAGCTTTCCCTTTCCGGTCCGCTACAAGCGGGTTAAAGGAGCTTCGCCCAAAAGAGTAGTGGAGGAAGCTGATCCAGCGCTGCTGGAGCCCTTTATTACCGCGGCCAGGGAGCTAGAGGCCGAAGGAGTAAAGGCAATAACTACAAGCTGCGGCTTTCTTGCCCTTTTTCAGAGGGAGTTAGTCGCTGCGGTACATGTTCCCCTCTTCAGCTCTAGCCTCCTGCAGATACCCCTGCTCTATGAAATTTTCGGACGCGGCGGCAAGGCGGGAGTACTGACTGCCCGGGCAGCCGCGCTCACCGAACGGCATTTCGAGGGTTGCGGGGTTCAGGGCATCCCTCTGGCCGTGGCGGGAATGGACGATAAGCCCGAATTCACGAGGGTTTTCCTGGACAGGTCCAAACCCGGCACGGTGCCCCTTTTAGACGTGGAAAAAACCGAAGCTGAGCTTAAAGCCAAGGCTGCCGCTCTGGTAGCCGCCGAACCGGAAATTCGTTTTATTGTGTTGGAGTGTACCAACATGCCGCCTTTTAAAAAGGCAATACAGGAGTCGAGTGGAAGGCCTGTATTCGATATTATCAGCCTGGCCGGATTCATCCATTCCGGCCTGCTGGGAAGCTGAGGAAGGCTATGGCCTACTTGCGTTGCGATGTGGCGATTCTCGGGGCTGGAGTAAACGGTACCTCCATAGCCTATGAGCTTTCTAAGCGGGGCAAAAAGGTTCTGCTGATCGACAAAATAGTCATGGGTGCCGGTGCCTCCGGTTCCTGCGATGACATGATACTCCTCCAGTCCAAGAAGCCGGGCATTCTTCTGGAGATGGCCTTCAAGAGCCTGGAGCTCTTCGAAAGCCTCAAGGACGAACTTCCTTCGGACATTGAATTCGAGACCAGGGGAGGGACGATTCTCATAGAGGATGAGGAACATCTGGCGATTATGGAAGACTTTGTCGCGAGCCAGAATAAATATGGGCTCGATGTGGAGATTATCGATCGGAAACGTTTGCTGCAGCTTCAGCCTCTAGTGGCCGAGGACATCATCGCCTCCACGTACAGCGCCAGGGATTCTCAGGTGAATCCCATGCTGCTCATGAAGGCTTTTCTGCTGGGAGCGAGGCAGAAGGGGATGGAGTTACTGTCCAGGACCAGGGCTACGTCGGTGGAGCGTCTGAACTCGGGCTGGAGGCTGCTTCTGGATTCCGGCGACAGCGTGGAAACTGAAGTGGTGGTCAACGCGGCGGGCGCCTGGGCTAACGATATAACCAAACTCATCGGCTTCGAGGTGCCCATAACGCCCCGCAAAGGCCAGGTTATCGTTACCGAGGCAATTCCACCACTGGGGGCTACCAATGTGTGGAGCGCCCAATATATAGTGTCCAAGCTCAAGCCCCAGGATGCGGCGAAAAATGCTTCCGGCGGGGCAGCGGCCCAGGCGCCCGCCGAGCGCTTTGGCCTGGGATTCGCCTTTACGGGCACCCATAACGGTAATTATCTTATCGGCAGCACCAGGGAAAACAGGGGCTTCGACAAGAGCACCGATCCCGAGGCTATCGGCTTGCTTTCGGCCCAGGTGGAACGATTTTTCCCCGTGATGTCCAAGATCAACTTCATCAGGACCTTCGCCGGCTTGCGCCCCTCGACACCGGACGGTTACCCCTTCTTGGGGGAAATCCCAGGTGCTCCAGGTTTCTTTATCGCCGCCGGCCACGAGGGTGATGGGATAGCCCTCTCACCGATCACCGCGCTTGTGATGGCGGACCTTATTACGGGCAAAAAACCGAAATTCCCCATGGAAACCTTCGATCCAGGCCGCTTCGGCGGAAAGGCGGGACTGTAAAGGTATGAAGCTGGATCTTGACGAAAGGGATCTGATCCTCCTGGAGTGTATCAGGTCCGCTGGCGAGCCCTTAGGCTCTTGGAGCCTCGTCGAGGAGATGGAAAAGCAGGGCTTCAAGGTAAGCTCAGCCTCCATAGGGAGGATTCTCTACAGGCTTGAGTCTCTGGGGCTGGTGGAAAGCCAGGCTAATAAGGGCAGGGTGCTCACCAAGGAAGGTTTGAAGGCTATCACCAAGGCCAGGGTGAGTAAGTCCATAAGCCGGCACAGCAAAGAGTTGGAAAAGCTTATAGACAGTAGCATCTTGGACGAATACATCATGGTTCTTCAGGCCAGGAGAGCGATAGAGCGGGAGACAGCCAGGCTGGCGGCGGAGAATATCAGCGAGAGCAGGCTCCGACAGCTTGAACAAATTATTGAGGATCAGGAAGATAAGGCCTCCAGGGGAGAGAGCATCGCCGAAGTGGATATTGCCTTCCATAGGAGCATCGCCGAGGCTTCCAAGAATTCGGTGCTATCGGCGGTTTACGGAATCCTTGCCATGCTCGGCCAGCAGACGGAGCTCTTCGAGTATATGCGAAAGAGCGTGGGCGCTACCTACAGGACGGCCCACCGCTCTATCCTGGAAGCCCTTCAAAAGCACGATCCCGACGAGGCGGAACGCTGCATGATAGCCCACGTGGACGGACTGATGGAAAACGTGAGAAAGTACTGGGAACATTATAGGGAGTAGGCAATGGACGAGAAAAAAGGCCCAGGGGATGAAAAATATATTTGCCGCTGCGAAGAAGTGACGGAAGCGGAGATTCGAGACGCGATAAGGGCGGGAGCCCGGAGCGTGGTTGAGATCAAGCGCTGGACAAGGGCAGGCATGGGCATCTGTCAGGGCAGGTCCTGCAGACGCCTCGTGGAGCGAATCTTGGCCGAAGAACTAAAACTCAAACCCGAAGAGATCGAGATCTCCTCGTTCAGGCAACCAGTGAGACCCGTCTCGATCAAGGCTATGGACGAATAGGAGGATTGTATGGAATTTGGAAGACTGATGGTTGCGATAGTCACACCGTTCAAGGATTCTCTGGAATTAGATATCGAAGCCGCCGCCGCCCTGGCTAAGCGCCTTGCCGGTGAGGGAGTGGAGAGCTTTGTGGTGAGCGGCACCACCGGTGAATCACCAACCCTTTCCCGATCCGAAAAGGTCGAACTCATAAAGGCCATCAAAAAAGCCACAGGATTGCCGGTGATCGCCAATGCGGGCACCAACGATACCAGGGTCTCGGTGCAGAACGCCAAGGACGCTGAGGAAGCGGGTGCTGACGGGCTTTTGTTGGTGGCTCCCTACTACAATAAACCCGACCAGGGCATGCTCTATGACCATTTCGCGATGATAGCCTCGTCGGTAAAAGTTCCGTCCATGCTCTACAACGTTCCAGGCAGAACGGCGATCAGCATAAGGCCCGAGACGATCATAAAACTTTCCAAAGACATCCCGCAGATCACCATGCTCAAGGACGCGGCGGGCAATCTGGATGACACGACAGTAGTCATCCGTGACGCGGCTCCGGGCTTCAGAGTCTATACTGGAGAAGACGCATTGACCCTTCCCACGCTTGCTATAGGCGGCTACGGTGTCGTATCTGTGGCGGGGCATGTGGTGGCTCCCTTCATGAAGAAGATGATAGATGCCTATTTGGCTGGTAACTATGCCGAGGCTGCGTCGCTCCATGTCAAGCTCCAGGCGATCAACAAGGCCCTCTTCCTCCAGCCCAATCCAGTACCCGTAAAGCGGGCTCTCCAGCTCTGCGGATTCGAGGCCGGTCCCTTGCGGCCTCCTTTAAAGCCTGCCTCGCCGGAAGTGACCGAGGCGCTTAAAAAGGCGCTGAAGGATCTGGGGCTGGGTAAATGAGTGCAGATAAGATCCCCGACTCGAGGATAGCCAGGCATGCAGTCCTCGGGGATTTGCCGGTCCAAAAGGATGTGACTATCTATTTCGAAGGTAAACCTCTCAAGGCGAGGGAAGGCGAGCCCATAATGGCGGCCTTGGTGGCCGCCGGGGTAACCGTATTCCGCTACACTAAGAAAGGCTCGCCCCGCAGGATGTTCTGCGGTATAGGGCGCTGCACCGACTGTGTCATGACCGTGGACGGGGTGCCGGGGGTGAGAACCTGCGTCACCGAAGTGCGTCAGGGAATGCGGGTAGAGCGTCAACAGGGCGTGGGCAGCTGGAGCGTCCAAGCGGAGGCCGGCCATGCGCAATGATGAAAAACCCGCCATCGTAGTGGGTGCCGGCCCTGCGGGACTCTGCGCGGCTATAGAACTCAAGAAAGCTGGAGCCCCGGTGGTACTCATGGACGAAAATGCCAAACCCGGAGGCCAGCTTTTCAAACAGATCCACAAGTTTTTCGGCTCCCAGGAGCACAAGGCGGGAATCAGGGGCTTCGATATCGGAAAGGAACTTTTAGCCGAATCGCTGCGCCTTGGTATCGATGTCCGGTTAAAAACCGAGGTTGTTGGCATAGAATTGGGGCTTAAGGTCTGGGCTGTGGAGGATAGAACTAAGTCCTACACCCTGGACGCGGGAAAGCTTATCCTCGCCACGGGAGCCACAGAAAATGCCTTGAGTTTTCCTGGCTGGACCCTCCCCGGTGTGATGACCGCGGGCTGCGCCCAAACCCTTATCAATGTACACAGGGTTCTGCCCGGAAAACGGATTCTTATGGTGGGCTCGGGTAACGTGGGTGTCATTGTAGCCTACCAGCTCATGCAGGCTGGAGCCCAGGTGGCGGCTGTCATTGAAGCTCTGCCCAGGCTGGGCGGTTACGGAGTCCATACCGCCAAGGTGCGGAGGGCAGGGGTGCCCTTCTACTGCTCTACGACAATAATCCGGGCCGAGGGAGCTGAAAGCGTAGAGCGGGCAGTGATAGCCTCGATTGACGCAAAATTCCAACCCATTCCAGGCACGGAACAGATCCTAGACGTGGATACGATATGCCTTGCTGTAGGCCTTACTCCTTCTATCGAACTCTCCTGCCTGGCTGAATGCAAGCAGATCTATATACCGGAATTGGGAGGCAATATGCCCGCCCATGATGAATACATGCGCTCAAGCAACCAGTCGGTCTACGTGGTAGGCGATATAGCCGGCGTGGAGGAAGCCAGCACCGCCATGGAAGAGGGCCGGCTCGCGGGTATCCACGCAGCCTGGGCCATGGGGTACATGGATGATCAGACCATGAAAATAAAGACTGACGAAACCAGAGGACGCCTGCAGGCCCTCCGTCAGGGGATTTTCGGGCAGAAGCGCTTTGCCGCCAAAGAGAGAATCCTGGCCATGAGGAAGGACGCATGAGCAACAACGAAGCGCTTAAGACAACGGGTGCACCATCGCTGGAAGAATTGCTGGCTGTGGGCCAGCTGGCCTCGGAGGAGGAAATGGAAGGCCGGGGCTGTCTCTGTATCGAGTGCATCGAGGAGATACCCTGCAATCCCTGCCAGACATCTTGCCCCCAGGGCGCCATCACGGTCGGTTTTCCAATAACTAATCTGCCGGTGATCGACAGGAGCAAGTGCACGGTATGTGGGCTCTGCATACCCGCCTGCCCCGGTCAGGCCATCACTATAAAAAGCGTCAAGAACGACAAGGCGCGCATACGATTTCCCTGGGAGTATTTACCCTTTCCGTCGGTTGGTGATAGTGTGCGAATGGTCGATAGGCTTGGCCAGGAACTATGCGACGGTAGAATCGTTTCGATAACAAATCCTGAACGCAACAATAAAACGGCGGTGATCACCGCCGAATTTCCCAGAAAATTTGTACAGGATGCTATCAGCATCGCAAGGAGTCATACAGATGTATAGAGTCGCGGTGGTAGGCGCGCTGGGCGCCGTTGGCACGGAGATGATCAAAACCCTGGAAGGCAGGAATTTCCCCATCTCCGCCCTCATTCCTATGGACATACCCGAAATGGCGGGCAAGAAGGTTCTCTACAAGGGAACCGAAGTCGAAGTGAGGGCAGCAGGCAAAGGGGCCTTCAAGGATGTGGATATAGCCCTCTTTTCCGCCGGTGCGGACGCTAGCCTTGTGCTCGCCCCCATAGCGGCATCGGAAGGCGCCGTGGTGGTGGACAACTCGTCGGCCTGGCGTATGGATCCCGGGGTCCCCCTAGTGGTACCCGAGGTGAATCCCGATGCCGTGGACTTGCACAAGGGCATCATCGCCAACCCCAACTGCTCCACCATACAAATGGTCGTAGCCTGCAAACCCCTCCACGACGCCTACAAGATCAAGCGAATCGTGGTGTCCACCTATCAGGCGGTATCCGGCGGTGGCGGACCGGCTATTCGTGAACTGGCAAATCAAACGGCTCAGTATGTCAGGGGAGAGTCAATTAAGGCATCGGTGTTCTCCCGCCAGATACTCTTCAATGCAATTCCACACATCGATGTCTTCCTGGACAATGACTACACCAAAGAAGAGATGAAAATGGTCCATGAAACCCACAAGATCATGGATCCGGCGGTTAAAGTGAGCCCCACCGCGGTCAGGGTAGGGGTTTTTAGAGGTCATTCCGAATCCGTCAATATCGAGACCGAAAAACCTATAGACTTGGCCGAAGCCAAGCGCTTGCTGGAAAAAGCTCCTGGGGTAAAGGTGATGGACGATCCTTCCCAACTTCTCTATCCCACTGCCCTGGATGCTGATGGCCAAGACGCTGTTTATGTAGGCAGATTAAGAGCAGATCCAACAGTGCCTCACGGTCTCAATATGTGGGTAGTTTCCGACAACCTTCGCAAAGGCGCGGCCCTCAATGCGGTGCAAATAGGCGAACTTTTAGTTAAAAAGGGCCTCAAGCCCCGGAAAGTGTAAATAGGAGAGCCCATGGCCCTCATAGTTCAAAAATTCGGCGGCACATCCCTGGCCGAGCCTGCCTCCCGGGAACTCTTGGCTTCCAAGGTAATCAAGACCCTGGAAGCCGGGGATAAGCCGATCCTCGTCGTTTCCGCCATGGGGCGGAAGGGGGATCCCTATGCCACCGATACTCTTTTGGATCTTTTAGACCAATATCCTAGCGGCGCGGACGGGCTTAATCGAGACCTCATGGCTTCCTGCGGGGAGATAATCTCTGCCTGCCTCATCGCAGCCCTTCTCAACACAAAGGGTATCAAGGCCGAGCCCATGACAGCATCCAGCGCGGGGATATCCGCCACCGGGGAATTCATGGATGCCAATCCCGGCGATATCGATCCATCCAAGCTGCGAAAAGTTCTAGAAGAGGGGATCATTCCTGTGGTGACAGGCTTTCAGGGTATGGACGCCTTGGGCCGCGTGCTTACCCTGGGGCGGGGTGGGAGCGACACCAGCGCAGTGGCTATCGCTGGAGCCCTGGGCGCCGATTTCGTGGACATTTACAAGGATGTGCCAGGGGTCGCCAAGGCGGATCCACGGCTCATCCCCCAGGCCACCTTTATGGAATTTCTAGACTACGATTCCATGGTCAGGCTAGCCCGGCATGGGGCAAGGGTACTCCACGACAAGTCGGCTGAGCTTGCCAGGAAACTAGGCATGCGGATACGGGTCCGCTCCACTTTCGACGACGGACTGGGTACCCTCATAGGACCGAAGGATTCTCCTACGGTCGCCACATCGTTTCTGGGTCTTTCCAGTTCCCCTTCGAAGGATGGAGCCATGAGACTGGTGGCGGTATTCGCTGAGGGCAGGGGCGCCGAAGGTTGCCGGATCGCCCAATCCTATGCCAATGCCTGGGAGGGGGTGGTAAATAGTACGGAGACAGGGGACACCGACGCTTGCGGCTTTATCCTGCCTCGTGAAACGTACAAGGAGTTCGCAAAGGGATTCTTTGACCTGCTCGAAAGCGGACTTGGCGGAAGATAAATACTATCCTGTTTTAACCCCCAGATGGCGTAGGTGGCGTAGTTAGTCGGTGTATAGTTATGCGTTAAAAAAAGGGACTGCCTCGGATTTCTCCAAGCCAGTCCCTTTTTAAACGTATGGCCTATTCTTCTGATTTTGATTCCTTCTTGGCCTTTTTTTCGGCTCTTTTTTCCTTCAGGCTTTTTTGTGCCTTCTTTTTCTCGGCCGCCTTGGGCCTATCCTGTGACTTCATCGTGTTTCCTCCTACTAAAGAGAACGTGCTTCTATAGTATCGACAGCTAGACCGTGTTTTACAACGTTTACTAGTCGGTTTTTTTCGTTGGCTCTCCCGATTTTACCTTGCCCATCACCAGGTAGGCCGCCAGCATGCAGACGGAGCAGAAAAGGAAGATGCCTCTGTAGCCCGCTAGGTCGATGATGGCGCCGGTGAGCACCGGTGCGAGAATCGCCGCGCCCTGGCTGGCGGTGTAATAGAGCCCCGTGTAGATGCCCATGGTACCCCAACTGGCCATCTGCCAGAGCATGGGGAAAGAATTAGTAACAATGGACACCCAGAACATGCCAAAAGCGAACATGATGAGCCAGAAGCTGTAGAGTCGTAAGGAAGCCGAGAGCCCCGAGCTCAATGGATCGTGGAAAAAAAGCAAGACAGTGAGGCCTACGATCACCAGAAGGCTCGTGCGGATAGTCTTTTTTCTGCCCTTGCGATGGGCTACATAGCCCGAGGGCAGGGCAAAGATGGCGTATGCCACCCCCACCATACCCGCCGCTAGGGCTGCGGTGCCTGAAGAAGTACCCAGGACGTCCAAAGAGTACTTACCGATAAAGGGCAGCACCCCCTGATAGCCCAGGAACCAGAGAAAGAGGGAAATGAGTATGAAAAACGCGCTCTTGTCCGACTGCCCAGCTATGGCCTTGAGACTAGCAAGAATGGGCTCCTTCTTTTCCACCGCAGCATCGCCTTGCTGTTTCTTTTCCTTAACCAGAAGGAAAAGCAGGGCTACCGCCACAACAACAAGCAAGCCGGCGAGGGGGAAGGGGAGTCTGTCCTTGGTTTTGCCTAATAAGGGAAGAACGATGTCGATATCCATAAGGCGGGCAAGACCGATGGTGCCCACAATCGTGGCCACGCCTCCCATGGTGTTGATTACTCCGTTGGCCTCGGATCTGTATTCGGCCGGTATAAGGTCGGGCATAAGGGCTACTACCGGCCCTCTTACCGACTGCTTGACGACATTCAAGCCGAAAATGAGGGCTACCAGGGCTCCAAGTGAAACCTCGGCCGCGTAGGGCAAAGAGCCAAAGAATACGGCGGTCAAGGGGAGGAGGGTAATGATGAAGGGCATGCGTCGCCCTATCCCCGTCCTGGTCCTGTCTGAGATGACACTGGATAATGGGATGAGAAAAAGAGCGAAGATATTGTCCAGGGTCATGATCAAACCCACGACCGTCATGGACGACACATAGCGGCCAAGAAAGATGGGTACATAGGTATCATAGAGGGGATCCATGAGACCCATAGTGAAAAAGCCGAAACCAATAAGAAAGGTAAGTCCCAGATAGGGCTTGAAGCCCTTCTTTTCGTCCTTCATAGACTGCTCCTTGGTGAGTTCTCGATGCATACTGCGCCGTGGCGCCTTAGTTTAATCCAGTGGAGGGAATGGGGACCGAAATTTTTCTCCACAAGCGTAGTGTACTCTTCCATCCTCGCCCTGGGAATGTATGCCTGTATCGTGCCTGCAAAGCCCCCGCCATGGACCCTGCAGGCTCCCTCACTTCCCAGGAAGTCTTCGGTAAGGGCGAGGGCGAAGGCCAGGCTTTGGCCTGCTGCGCCGCTGGTCGTGGCGGCAGTGCTGGGAACCGCAGCGACGCTCGGCGTCGCGATACTGTTGGGAGCCGCGGCGCTTGGCTGTGGATTTCGGACTGCCCCCAAGGAAGGGTAAATGTTCTGAAGGTATTTATAACTGGAGTCGCCGGAAGCACGTACGATAGTCAGATAGGCTTCGATGTCCTTGGCTTCTATAGCCTCCACCAGGGCTTGGGGTCGCAGGGTTTCGCCGGCAAAGTGCCAGGCTCTTAAGAACGCCCTGTCGCCGCAAGCTGCCCGTAGCTCAACCGCCTTGGATAGCAACTCCCTCCTGGTAGTGCCGCAGAGGATTTTTCTGCCCAGGAAGGCGGCTACGGCCTTCATATCCCGGGGAATGGAAGCATAGTCCTCGGTGAGGTCAGCGTGGCTATCCTGAGTGTCGACTATCGCGAGGCTGTAGCCAAATTTGCAGGGATCGAAGGATAGCAGCCGAATCGCCGCCTTTTTAGGATTGGCGAAATTGATGAGGGCTAGGCTACCCAGGGCGCAGGCTGTCTGGTCCATGAGGCCGCTGGGCTTTCCGAAGTGCCGGTTTTCCGCGTCCCTGCCGATAGCCGCCAGCTCGGCGGGAGAGACCTCGATCCCCAAAAATATCGCCATGATACTCCCGACTAAAACTTCGAAGGCCGCCGAGCTGGACAGTCCCGAGCCCGGAGGCACTCTGGAATCGATATAAGCGTCGAAGCCCGACAAGGCGGCTGAACCTCTGCAAGCTAGTTTGGAAAGCCCTTCGGCCATTCCTCGCACGAGGGCCTGGGAGCTGGCTTTCTCATCGGGCTTGGGGAGAAGTTCGCCGATATCCAACTCGAAGCCGCCGAAACCCTCGGAGTGTATTCTCACAAGACTACCAGCACTGGGCAGGGCAGCGGCGACAATGTCCAGGTTGACCGAGGCTGCCAGCACCATGCCCCCATTGTGATCGGTATGGTTGCCACAGAGTTCGGTTCGCCCCGGGGTGGAGAAAAAGAGGGGGGATTCTATCCTTCTTTCGGGGAAGGTGGCGAAAAAGCCTTCTTCGATTTGCGCAAAGCGAAGGGCTTGGGTTTCAACCTCATCGGCATCGTAGAGGTCGGCAAGGCTCTTAAACCTGGGAATGAGCCTTGGAACCTCCAGTTCCGAAGTACAATGCCCGGCAACCGGTTCTGGATGGGGACAGCCGCTCATGACTAGCGCCTTGAAGTCTCTTCTTTTTGCGTATCGAGACTAGTCTCAGATGAGGGCTCTATGAATAAAAGTTTTTCTTGGGCTGCAGATGCAGCCATTTCACGGTAATGCTGGGCAGTTTCTTTAATTTTTTCGATCTCCGAATCCTTCACAACCCTTACTATCCGGGCAGGATTTCCCAGTACAAGGCTGCGGGCTGGAATTTTTTTGCCCTCGGTCACCAGGGCTCCGGCCCCCACTATGGACTCTTGGCCAATTTCAGCCCCGTTGAGGATTATCGCGCCCATTCCGATAAGACACCGGTCAGACACCCTACAGCCGTGGACAATGGCGCCGTGCCCCACGATCACATCCTCTCCAATCACGCAGGGAAGCTTGTGAGCTACATGAAGCACCGCCCCGTCCTGCACATTGGAGCCTCTGCCCACCACAACGGGAGCCAAGTCGCCCCTGAGCGTAGCGTTGTGCCATACCGAAGATTCCTGTCCTAGGCGTACATCTCCTGTAATAGAAGCGCTGGGAGCCACGTATGCGACGGTATGGGGAATGTCTTGGTTTTTCTTGTCCTTCATGGTGACCATAGAATCCACTGGCCGAGCCTGGGGCGTCAAGCTGGCATCAAGGGACTACGGGAAGAACCAGTCGTGAAGGATTTGCTCCTCCAAGATGCACCGTATTGGTGGCTATTCTGTGTGTCCGCGATCCGGCTTCGGTTTCTCCCGTGTTCGGATTGACATCAAAATGGGGGAAATTAGAACTGGAGACATCAACGCGAATCCTGTGCCCCTTGCGAAAAAGATTGGACGTGGGAAATGCGTCAATGCGAATCTCATAGACCTTTCCACTTTCAAGCAGGGAAGGGTTTTCCCAGGAATCTCTAAACTTCGCCCGCAGTATCCCATCGGTGAGATTCATCGCGAATCCCCTGGGGTAGTCGGCACTGGGTGGATAGAAGTCTATGAGCTTGAAGGTAAAGTCCGTATCGGGGCAGTCCGATGAAGCATTGAGATATAAACTGAATCGTACCGGGATTATCGGAGACCGGAATCTGTGAGAGGATACGGTCATGGGAAGAAAGAGTCAGTTTTCACCCGAATCACGTGAATGGGCGGTCCGGATGCTAGAGGAACATCGGCCTGAGTATCGAACGCAGTGGGACGCAATCTGCTCCATAGCCACAATGATTGGCTGTAGCGCTGAATCCTTGCGGCGATGGATAAAAATGGATCGGAGGAAGCATGTGGTTGCGTCTGATGGTACTCCCCAATTGAGCGATAAAGCACGGATTGACCAGCTTGAACGTGAGAATCGGGAGCTACATAGGGCGAACGAGATTCTTCGCTTGGCGTCAGCATATTTCGCTCAAGCGGAGCTCGACCGCTTACCAAAGCGATAGTCGCCTTCATAGACGCGTATCGCGAAGTCCTGGGAGTCGAGCCGATCTGTAAAGAAGTACTGATCGCTCCCTCGACCTACTACCGACAGAATGGCTTTGAGAAAAATCCGGCGTTGCTTGCTCCTCACATACAGCGAGATGCTTTCTACAAGGATGAGATTCAGCGGGCATTCCATGCGGAGCGGCCAAACCAACTTTGGGTGGCAGATTTCACCTATGTTGCAACTTGGAGCGGGTTTGTCTTTGTGGCGTTCGTCATCGACGCCTTCTCCCGAATGATTGTAGGCTGGCG
>DIXQ01000025.1 GCA_002428725.1 Spirochaetaceae bacterium UBA6076
TATGCGGACGACTGTAACATCTATGTTGCGAGTGAAAAGGCGGGGATTAGAGTCATGGCATCAATCACGCGGTTTTTGGCCGAAAAGTTAAAGCTGCGGGTGAATGTCGAAAAGAGTACGGTTGACAGGCCGTGGAATCTAAAGTACCTCGGATACTCGATGACAAGCGAGTGGAAACCCCGACTAAAGCCAGCGGAGAAATCCGTAGAACGACTGAAGACGACCCTACACGCAGTCTTCAGAATGGGTCGAGGCCGCTCGATAGTTCGTACAATCGCAACGATTTCGCGGATTCTGCGCGGATGGGGGCAATATTATAAGCTGTCCGGAGTGAGAGAGATATTCAAGAAACTCGATAGTTGGATCCGACGAAAACTCCGATGTCTATTCTGGATACAGTGGAAACGCCCGAGGCGTCGCTACCTCGCTCTCATGAATCTTGGTCTAGATGAGAAAACTGCGAAGTGCTCGGCGAGTAATGGACGAGGTTCGTGGTGGAATGCAGAAGCCAAGCACATGAAAAGAGCCCTCCCAAATAGCTATTTTGATACACATGGCCTTGTGTCTTTGCTGAAGATGGTACAATCGGTCTGATAATGCTTACGAACCGCCGTATACGGAACCGTACGTACGGTGGTGTGAGAGGACGGGGGGCGTAAGCCCCCCTCCTACTCGATCTATTATAGTTAGAGTGTAGAGTTGTACGTCTGGGCGAGGGGAAAAGGAGGTTCGCTGTGAGTGTTATAACCTTTTCGAGAGAGCCCTGCTCAGAGGGGACGCTGATCGCCGAATCTACCGCGAAGAAGCTCGGGTATCGCCTTGCAGGTAAAAAAACGATCGAAGAAGTGTTGCTTCAGTACGTTCTTGTCGGTTTTGAGGCGGCGTACGACAGTTTGCCGAATTTTTGGACTCGTTTCGACGATGAGACTACCCGAATGGTTCAGATGTTCGATAGGGTGGTGCTTGCAATGGCCAGGCTGGGCGATGTCGTGATTATGGGACGCGGTGCCTTCAGGGTGTTGGCACCGTACAAGAATGTGCTCCATGTGCGGATAAAGAGTCCTTTTTCGTACCGCTTGACCACGTACATGTATCGTTACAATATTTTCGATGAGAAGAAGGCGAAGTCGGCCCTCTTGGAGGCCGACAGGCTGAGAGCCAGCTACCTGGAAATGCACTATGGCATCCGGCACGATTCCTCGGAGTATTTCGATCTCGTTATCGATACCAGTAAAATTCCACCACACACCGCGGTGCCGTTCATTATCAAGGCTGTGGAGACGATTGGAGATGTCCAAGACGGGAAAAAGCCTTCCACGGACTCGATCGAGGTCGATGATATCCTTCTCGAAGCGACGCGAAGAGTATTGGATGAACAACCGTAGAAGTTTTCCTTTTATTGAACCGCCCCGGGTTTGCCGGAGGCTCATTTACTTGAGTCCGACTCCTAAGGCCAAGACTTCTTGCTCAGTATAGTATGATTCTTCAAACTCCGCGGGAGGAATATTGCCGATAGGCTCGAGAATCCTTCGGTCGTTGAACCAGTCGACCCATTCGAGTGTGGCATACTCCGCCGTGTCCAGACCACGCCAAGGGCCTCGTCTATGAATGACCTCCGCCTTGAAAAGGCCATTGATCGTCTCCGCCACCGCGTTGTCGTAGCCCTCCCCAATGCTGCCAACCGACGCCTTGATTCCTTCTTTGATCAAGCGTTCACTATAACGGATCGATAGATACTGGTTTCCGCGATCCGAGTGATGAATCAAATCCCCTTTTACCTTCCGTGCCCAGAGCGCCTGCTCTAGTGCGTCCAACGTAAGTTCGGTGCTCATAGACTTAGCCGCCCGCCAGCCGACGATAATTCGCGAGAAGATATCAATGACAAAAGCGACATAGACAAAGCCAGTCCAAGTAGCCACATAGGTGAAATCTGCGACCCATAGCTGGTTAGGCCGATCGGCCTTGAAGTTCCTCTGGACAAGATCCAGTGGCCGCCGGTCATGATCAGAAGCAATGGTAGTACGCTTTGTTCTGCCCCTGACAACGCCGTGAAGCCCCATCTGACGCATCAAACGCTCGACCGTGCATCGGGCGACCATCGTCCCTTCGCGCAGCAGCTGGTACCACACCTTCCTGACTCCATAGACCTTGTAGTTGTCGTCCCACACGGTTTGTATGCGTTCTTTCAGCACTTCATCGCGTTTCCAGGGCTTTGACCGCTTTGCCGGATCTTTCGAGAACGCTTTGTTGCTGTAATAGGTCGAAGGAGCGATCGGCAGCACGCTGCAGATCGGCTCGACTCCCAGACCCAAGCGATGTTCGTCGATGAAGGCGACCATCATTTCTGTATGCGGTCGAGCTTAAGCTTTCCCGAAATATGTCGACGCCAGACGGAGGATCTCATTCGCCCGCTTGAGTTCCCTGTTCTCTTTCTCGAGCTGCTTGAGCCTTTCCCGCTCACTCGTCGTCAGGCCAGGCTGTTTGCCCTGGTCTCGCTCAGCTTGCCGCAGCCACGTCCTCAGCGTCTCGGCGGTACAGCCGATTTTCCCCGCCACTGACTTTATGGCTGCCCATTCGGATTCGTACTGCTCCAATTGCTCGGTTGCCAGTCGAACCGCCCGTTCCCGTACTTCCGGTGAAAACCTGTGTGCCATATCCATGACTGTATCCTCTCAAGATTCCCAGTCTCCAGTAAACCCGGGGCGGTTCAATACGCAACATTCGGGGAAATGTTGGTCTTGCAAATCTCAGGCTCTTTTTCCATGGGGGCATCTCCACAGTGCGGTGGAAAATAGTACCATTGGCAAAATCTGCTCAAGAATGGAAGTAAAAGCCCCATCTCTCTCCACAACAGTAGAAGAACTAAGCGGCGGCAACCAGCAGAAGGTGGTGCTTGGGAAATGGGTTCTCTGTGACGCAAAAGTTCTTATCCTTGACGAGCCCACAAGAGGCATTGATGTGGGTGCGAAATATGAAATCTACAAACTCATGGGAGACCTTGCCGCAGAAGGAAAGGCCCTGGTCATGGTCTCTTCGGAATTGCCCGAGCTGATCGAAATGTGTGATAAGATAATGATCTGCCTTGCCAATGGAGACAGCCAGGAAGCCATAGCCAAAAAGACAGGCTTTCGCCAATCGACGATCTCCCGGGAATTGAAAAAGGGAGAAGATCAGGGGTCTATAATCCTTTCCTGGCTCAAAGAAAGACAGATTTCTACGCTAAATGCCGAGCGCGAGAACTAAAGATAAACGATTCAACCTGGCAGGTGATCCAAAACCATCTTGCGATTCGTTGGTCGCCCTACCAGATAGCGGATTTCCTGCAAAAAAGCGCAAATGATGCTACAGTAGTCCCTGTGAGCGAGAAGACAATCTACAACTATCTTTACTTTCATATGAAGGGAGAACTGAAAAAGCTTGCGCTGCAGGAACTTCGTCAGAAAGGCAAAAAACGCAGCACAAAAGGCACAGAAAAGCGTGGAAAGCTTGCAAACATTACGCTTATTGATGAAAGGTCTGAAGATGTGAATACGCGCAAGGTGCCCGGCCACTGGGAAGGCGATCTGATCATTGGGAAAGACCACAAGTCAGCCTTAAGCGTCATTGTGGAGCGGCAAACGCGCTATGTGCTGATTGATCGGCTCGAAAACTATACCGCTCAGGAAGTCAGGAAAAGCATCGAGCAACGATTAAAGACACTGGAACGTCAGCTGGTGAAAAGCATTCCCTGTGACCAAGGGAAAGAGATGGCGGAACATGAGCGTCTGGCAAGTTCCATCAAAATGAAGGTCTACTTTTGCCATCCGCATTCTCCTTGGGGAAAGGGCACCTGTGAAAACACGAACTTCCTGATTCGTGATATGCTCGAAGGTGAAACAGATTTCAGTAAGCTTTCGCAACGATCAATAACCAGGATAGCACGATTGCTTAATGAGCGGCCACGACAAACGCTTGGGATGAATACTCCCAAGATGAAACTCGATGAATTATGCGTTAAGTGCTACTGACGGCCAGTTATAGACAGGCTGTAGAAATCTCTGGAACATGTAATTATGAATAAGATCATAAAAAAATTCGGGGATGTCGTATCGAAAGAGGTTTATGCAAACCCGGGCCGGGCGCGCAGGCTATTGACTACGGCCTATTCGCTGATTGGATGGAAAGACGCCCGTTTCGGCGGCAGTGGGCTGGCAGGGGCATACGCCCAAATGAATGCTGTTGTCAGCCGTTATATCTGTCATGCTTTTCAGCATCCTTACAACGCTGCCATGGTCAATGTGTTCTTCCCCTGCGAAATACTGCACGCCATGGATGTTACGCCGATGTTCCCCGAAGCATTATCTGTATATATTGCCAATACCGCCTGTGAGCAGGTGTTCGCGGATGCCGCGGAGAACGCCGATGTGCCCGAAAGTTTTTGCTCCTACCACAAAATTATGATTGGGCTGGCAGAAACTGGCATTCTGCCGAAGCCTCTGCTCATTGCGAATACCACACTGGCCTGCGACGCGAACCAGCTTTCTTTCAGGCGTCTTGCACAGGACCTTCAGATTCCGCATGTCGTGGTGGATGTGCCGAACAATATCGGTGATGATGCGGTGAACTATGTAGCGGAACAGCTTCGATCCGTAACCGCCGCTCTCGAGGATGTCCGCCATAGAAAGATGGATGAAGACAGGCTTCGTGCTGCAATATGTATCTCGGATCGCTCCATCAAGACCTATCGGGAGTACCTGGAACTTCGTGCGAATTGTTCGATGCCGGTCACCATGAGCGGTGAGTTGTTTTCGCTGGTTGCCGTCCATGTGTTTTTGGGTACGCCCCAGGGTGAACAGTTTATCAATGCGATCAGGGAAGCGGCGGAGGAAGCGTCCAAAAACCGGAGTAAAAAGCGGATACTCTGGTTGCATACTCTGCCCAATTGGCAGGATTCCATGAAGGTGATTTTTGATAAAAGTGAACGATGCGAGATTGTGGGTTGCGATATGACGTATGACGTGCTCTGTGACATGAACCCCGACAAGCCGTACGAGAGCATGGCGAAGCGCGTTGTGTACAACATCAACAACGGGGGAGCGCAGCGGCGCATTGAGGCCGCGATTGAATATGCGAAAAAATTACACGCCGACGGTGTTCTTGTTTTCTGCCACTGGGGATGTAAACAAACACAGGGCATGGCTCAAATGGCCAAAAAAACCCTTGAAGCGGAGGGTTTTCCCGTACTTGTGCTGGATGGTGATGGATGCGATTCACGCAATGTCTCCGATGGACAGATGGTGACGCGGGTAAACGCATTCCTTGAACAGCTTGAGGGCATGAAATGACCGGATATACTTGTAAATACACCCCTGTGGAACTGCTGTATGCTCTGGGCGGTAAGGCGGAGTTGCTCAATGACGAAGCGGAAGATTTTGAGTATGCGGAGGGGGTTACTCACGCAAACCTGTGTTGCCACGCCAAGGCACTTCTGGAGCACAGCACAGCAGTGGATGAGCTGATTTTGGTCAACTGTTGTGATTCCATACGCAGGGTATACGATGTGCTGAAATCGCAGGGACGTCACAAATTTCTGTTTTTATTCGATCTGCCCCATGATGACGGAGCCTGCGCTCGCCAGCAGGTAAAAAGGGAACTCTTGCAGCTGGCCGGATTATATGGAAGGCAGCACAGTTCTTCTTTTGACAGACAGTTGTTTTTTGAGGCGTGCAGGGCATCGACAGACCCTGTACCGGACAAACCGTTTCTTGCGGTCATGGGCGCCCGGGTCAGCCGCAGACTGCTCTTATCCATGCAAGAAAAAGTACAATACCCCGTGATCGATTTGACCTGTGGCGGAAACAGGCGATTGGAACCCCTGCCGTCCCATGCCGAAACCTTGGATTTTGTGGCGTTGATGGATTGGTATGCGGCGGCACTTCTTCAGCTTGTTCCATGTATGCGCATGACGAATGTGGGGGGTCGCCGATCTCTGTGGGAGAATGAGAACCTGCGAGGCATTATTTACAACACGGTAAAATTCTGCGATTACTACGGTTTTGACTACGCAGCGCTGAAAAAAGAGACTGCATTGCCCATTTTGAAAATTGAATCAGATTTTACTCCTCAGTCAGCCGGACAGCTTTCTACCCGTCTGGAAGCGTTCGCCGAGAGCCTGAAAGCCCGGCATGGCACGCTGCCGCGGATTAAAAACAGGCAGCGCGGGCTGTTTGCGGGTATCGACAGCGGGTCAACGACAACAAAGATGGTCGTGCTGGACCAAAGCGCGCACGTAGTAGCCTCCTCCATTGTCCGTACAGGAGCAAAGACGCAGAAAAGCGCACAGGCGGCTTTGGAGGAGGTGTGCAGACAGTTGGAAACGGACCAGGACAGCTTTGCGGCCATCGTCGCCACAGGCTATGGTCGAAACAATATAGTATTTGCCTCAGATACCAAAACTGAAATAACCTGTCATGCCAAAGGAGCACATTTTCTGAATTCTGACATCCGCACAATCGTGGATATTGGCGGACAGGACAGTAAAGTTATCTGCCTTGATAAAAACGGTGCGGTAGCGAATTTCATCATGAACGACAAGTGCGCCGCAGGTACAGGGCGTTTCCTCGAAGTGATGGCCCGAACCCTTGAACTGGAACTTCTGGATATGAGCAATGCCGGGTTCACGTGGAAACATGATCTGACAATATCCAGTATGTGTACCGTGTTTGCAGAGTCTGAAGTCATTTCCCTCATCGCGGACAATCACAGCACAGCAGATATTATTCATGGACTCAACAAGTCTGTAGCCACGAAAACCGCCTCAATGGTCAGCCGTAGTGGAGGGCAAGCGCCCTATATGATGACAGGAGGGGTGGCTCGCAACATGGGCGTCGTCAGGGAACTTGAGAAAAAGCTTGGGGCTTCATTGTTCATCACAGAAGCGCCGGATCTTTGTGGAGCACTTGGGGCAGCATTATTTGCATTGGAATAGATTCATTCAGATGATTTTTTTCAAGCAGCGCTATGGCGGTCTCGACGAGCCTTGAGCAGTCCTCCGGGCTCGTTTGATAGCCGCCGTTGTCGGTGTGCTGGCGAATGACGACGGTGCCGTAGGAAGCATCGCCGCCAGGTTCGATCACATACCCTGGCGCTCTGAAAGAAGAGGCTTTTCGCCAGCTTGTTTCCTGGCCATGGGTGAGCACGACGGCATAGAGGTAGGGTGCGGTTCCGTTGGGGCCTTCGTTGATGGCAACCTGCAGCTGCACTCCCACGAGGTCCTCGGGTTTTTGGCGGGGTTCGAGCATGAGTCGGGCATTCTCGGGTATCCGAAGGCCCTGCTCGTCACGGTCGAGCCGCAGGAAAGGTGTACAGACGACATCCGGCGGCAAGGATACTGAATGCGCGGCCTGCAACGAGCGCATGACCATCTCGAATTCCTTGGGGACCCACAGCCGTATCTTGAGAAAGTTGAGCGCGGGCCACAGCAGGATGAGCGCATCCGTGGCGGTGCCCAGACCCGGAATCCGATATCGAATAACGGCTGTATTCATAAGGACTCCTTGCTTTTTCTGAATCCAAATGGCTCGGCGTGCGTATAGCGCCAGTAGAGCGGGCAGGCTCCCTGACATGCGGTGAAGCTGTCGCAGGCGCGGCATGGAGCGGGCGCAAAATGCTTCTCTTTATAGAACCGGACTGTTTCCGAAAACCACAGCTCTCTAAAATTCTGTCTCAGCAGGTTGCCGATCGGTTCGTCCCATGAAGAACAGGGCAGAAACGAAGCGTCGGGAGCGACGGAGAGAAGCCCGTCGGCAGCCGCACAGCTTTTGTTCCCAAATCCCCTCGCGATGGGGTTATAGTTGCAGAAGGGGGTGAGGTTGTACCAGTAAAAGGTCATGCCGAGTTTTTTTGCCTCTTTGGCGACGGCGTCCACGTAAGGACCGATTTCTTCGTAGGCGACGAAGAGTCGGTCTATAATGAGCCCAGAATCCTAGACAGGATTTCCCGGGAAATAAAGTGGCCCACTCCTCCTTGCGATACAAGAACAAGGAGGCATACAGTTGAGTATGAGAAAGCGGTACGACAAAGAGTTCAAGGCCAAAGTAGCCTTGGAAGCCCTAAAAGGCGAGAAGATGTTGCAGGAACTGGCAATCACCTAT
>DIXQ01000012.1 GCA_002428725.1 Spirochaetaceae bacterium UBA6076
CCAACGGCTGGATGACTTCGACCGCCTACAGATCAAGAGTCTCAATCATACGATCGATGTCTTAAAAAAACGCAAGGAAGCGCTTCGCGAAGGTATCTGCGTCCAAGGAGTAGCCCTGCACGCAAACGCAATCGAATGCCTTATCACAATTCCCGGGATTAGTATCTTTGGCGCCTGCAACATTATGGCGGATATTGTAGACATTCATAGATTTAAAACCGCTAAGAAGTTATGCTGCTACCTCAGCAGCGCGCCTAAAGTAGATGCCTCCAATATGAGTGTTCGGATCAAGGGCATCAATAAACACGGGAGAAAGGCCGCATATGCCAGCATACTCCAGGCGCTCAATCATCTTATCGATTCAAGCCCCCATCTAAAAAGATTCTGTGAGAAGAAGCTTTCAGGTAAAGCTGCGTGTAAAGTCCGTGCCGGTGCGGTAAGAAGGGTAATGACCACTATCTTTTATATGCTTAAAAACAAGGAGGCATACCGATATTGTAATGATGCTATTTTCAAGAACAAAGCCAAGCAGCTCGAAAAATACTCCCAAGCCGCTTGACCTTTCTCATAGATGAAATTTGCTCAATCTTCTGTTTTTCACGCGGTGCGCCGCTGATACACTTCTTGCGACAGGGCGAGTACACCCTTGGCATAGGCCAGCTCCGCGTTCAGCACCGAGGCGCCGGCAGCCCCTCGTTCGGTATTGTGCCCCATGGCTATGAACTTGATGCCCAGCACAGGGCAGGATCTGACCCTTCCCACGGTTATCCTCATTCCACCGTCGATCTCCACATCTTTCCGAGGTTGAGGTCTGTCGGGCTCTGTCGATACAGCCAGGAAGCGCTCCGGCGCCGAGGGCAAGGCGAGCCCTGTGGTGTCCGGTTCAAAAGAGTCCATTGCGGCTATAACATCTTCCACCGAGGGGTTACCCCTAAGCTTGACCGAGACGGCAATAGTATGCCCCTCGATAACAGGCACCCTGGTGCAGGTTGCGGAGATGATAAAGCGCGAAGGCGCTAAAGAGGCGGACAAACCCGCGCCTAGAAGCCTGCCGAGGATTTTCCTGGGTTCCGATTCAACCTTGGGCTCTTCTTTTTTGATATGCGGTATCACATTGCCCTGAATATCCATGGCGCTCACACCCGGATATCCCGCCCCCGAAATAGCCTGCATGCTCGTAACCATAACCGCTTCGATTCCGAAGACCCTGTCCAGAGGCGCCAGAGGGCTGGCGAGCATGACAGTGGTGCAGTTGGGGTTTGTGACTATGGCGCCCTTCCATCCCCGCCCTGCCTGCTGACGTTCCAGAATGCCAAGATGCTCAGGATTGATTTCGGGTATGAGGAGGGGAACATCCTCTTCCATGCGATACGCCGAGGCGTTGGAGAAGACGAAGGAACCGCTTTTTGCGTATGCGGCTTCTATCGATACCGCCACATCGGCGTCCAGGGCGGAGAAAACCAAAGGCGCCGGCGCCGAATCGGGAGCGCAGGTACTCACCACCATGTCACCGTAGCCTGCGAAGGGTTCTCCTCCCAGGTGCCAGAGACAGGCGTCCTTGTATTTTTTTCCCGCCGAGCGATCGCTGGCGGCCAAATATGCTATTTCGAAAAAAGGGTGATTCGCCAGCCGCCTTAAAAAGCGTTGTCCCACGACTCCGGTGGCGCCAAGAATGGCTACCGGAATTTTGCGTCTGCCTGTTGTCATTTCCGTCTCCTTGTGCGACGGAGACCAAGGTTGGAAGCTTCGTGCTGGATCCCTTCACAACGTCTGGGGAAGACGTGGAATACATCCTGTATTCCGGGGGATGCTGCGGAAGTCGCGTACCTTAGGCGCTCCACGAGGCTTTGAGCCTCGCGACAGCCGCCGGGTATTAGCCCGGTCGTCCAAGATCCAGGGTCTGGGTAAGCCCTTGATCCTTCGGCGATCCTCCCCTTTTCCACAGCTTCGTAGGATCCCAGTCCTCAGCCGTGATACTCATGGGGATCGCTCCTCCATCGGTTTCGACGAAAATATCACGTTGCAATCGATGATGCAAGCGTTTTAGTAAGGAAATATCATATATCTAATAAATCGAGGCTTTTTCAAAACTCAGACGAATTTTGAAAAAGCTACTTTAAAGATGCGTACGTTTCGTCTATTTTCATGCTTTTAGCTTGAAAATAGACGAAACTACAAAGCCAATTTTAAAAGTTTATAGACTTTTAAAATTGGCTCAATCTTATTGAATGAAATTCGTTTTGATCTGGGCTTCTAGGACTGGCTTGGCGAGACCTGCCTTCTTGCCAGCTTCCAGCGACTTAATAACCCACGCCATATTGAGTCCCAGGGTCCGCATGGTCTGGGTGCCTTCCAGGTCCTTAAGTACTTCTTCGGGCTTGTTGCCATGTACCATATTCCAGTACTGGGATCCTACGACCAGCATGCTGCTGATGAGGAAGTACTTGTTTAACTGGTCTAGGGTGGCTGTTGCTCCGCCGCGTCTGCAGCTCACTACTGCCGCCGCGGGCTTATGCTTAAAGTGGGCTCCCCCCGACCTGAACAGCCTGTCCATGAGGGAAGTGACCTGCCCCGCTGCGGATGAATAATAGACTGGGGTGCCGAAGACAAAGGCATCGGCGGTCTTGGCTTTTTCGATTATTTCGTTGACAGGATCATCTTCATAGACACAATGTTTGAGTTCGGCGCATTTGTTGCACGCTACGCATCCGCGGACGGTCTTGGTTCCGATGTTGACCACTTCCGTTGTAATGCCCTCTTTTTCCAGGCTCTTGGCTACTTCGGCCAAAGCCGTTCTGGTGCAACCCTCGGCGTGGGGGCTGCCGTTGATCATAAGTACTTTCATGCCGCAATTGTAGCCGTTTGAGTAAGTTTTGTCCAATGATGGCAAATGCTAGGTCATTTCAATATACTTGTCATAGAGCAGATTCAGCAGCACGGGTGATAGGTGCTAGTGGAGTCTGAATCCAGCCTAAGGGAGGAGCCTTTGGTATCCACCGCGGCCACCGTGCAGGACTATATCGAATCCCTGGAGCCCGAAGCGCAGGGAGACCTTTCTCAGACTTCGCTCGGTGATCGCTGAAAACCTGCCCACAGGCTTCGAAGAAATGATGGCCTGGGGCATGCCTACTTGGGTTGTCCCATTGGAGAGCTTTCCCGAGGGCTATCTGGGAAATCCAGCCTAGCCGTTGCCCTTTATTTCCATAGCTTAGCAGAAGCGGTACCTGGCCGTTTATCACATGGGGCTCTACGCCGAGCCTGCGCTCCTTGAGCGCTTTCTCGAATTATATGCGGCAAGGGTGGGTAAAAAAGCCGACATGGGCAAGAGCTGTCTTCGGTTTTCCAAGCCCGATGCAATACCCTTTGCGTTGATAGGCGAGCTCGCCACCTGGTTCGATGTGAACCGATGGATAGATCTTTATCGCTCCCAAAGAAATTCGGGAGGAAGAAAAACCATCAAGGAGGAAAATCCATGAAAAAACACTTGAAAGGCAATGTCTATTGGGTGGGGAAAATCGACTGGGAACTCAAGAAATTCCACGGCGAAGAGTACTCGACCCACAAGGGTTCGAGCTATAACTCCTACGTGATCCAGGAAGAGAAAACCGTCCTGGTGGATACCGTATGGCTTCCTTTTGCCAAGGAGTTTGTGGACAACCTGGAGGCCGAGGGGATTCTTGGAAAATTAGATGCGATTGTGCAAAACCACGGGGAAGTAGACCATTCGGGCGCCCTGCCAGAATTGCTGCGCCGTAGGCCTGGACTGCCCGTTTATTGCACCGCCAACGCCGTGAAGTCGCTGAAAGGGCAATACCATGAGGACTGGAACTTCAAAGTGGTGAAGACCGGGGACGAACTGGACCTGGGGAACGGTAAAAAACTCGTCTTCGTCGAGGCTCGGATGCTCCACTGGCCCGACTCCATGTTCTCCTACCTGGCCGGCGAAGCCATCCTCTTCTCCAACGACGCCTTTGGCCAGCACTACGCCACCGAGCTCCTCTTCAACGACCTGGTGGACCAGGATGAACTCTACGAAGAGTGCATCAAGTACTACGCCAACATATTAACCCCATTCAGCCCCTTGGTTATCGCCAAGATCAACGAGGTGGTGGGCTTCAACCTGCCGGTGGACATGATCGCCACCAGCCACGGAGTGATCTGGCGAAAGGATCCCTTGCAAATCGTCACCAAGTACGCCGAATGGGCCAAGGACTATCAGGAAGACCGCATCACCATCCTTTACGATTCCATGTGGGGTGGCACAAGAAAATTGGCTGAGGGTATCGCCAAGGGCATCGTGGAGGCATCGCCTACTACCGATGTCCGACTCCACAGCGTGGGCAAATCGGACAAGAACGACGCCATAACCGACGTGTTCCGTTCCAGGGCTATCTTGGTGGGTTCTCCCACCATCGGAGCCGGGATTCTCTCGGCTGTGGCCGGCATTCTGGAAGAAATAAAGGGCTTGAAATTCAAGGGCAAGAAGGCGGGTGTCTTCGGCTGTTACGGCTGGTCCGGCGAAGGCAACAAGGTCCTGGCCGAAAACTTAAAGGCCGGCGGCTTCGAGCTGGTGGGCGAAGGACTTAAGAATCTCTGGAATCCCGATGAAGCCGGCTATGCCGCGGCGGTGGAATTCGGGAAGAAGATAGCCAAAGCCTGAGCCGCGGGGTAAACGGCGCTTCTTTACCGGATTTCGCCGCGGCCGAATAGATGATCGAGTTTCTCCTCGTACGCCGTATACCCGAGAAACCCATAGAGTTCGTCCCTGGTCTGCATGAGATCGATTACCCGTTCCTGGCTCCCATCCTGGCGAATAGCATGCATCACTTCCAAGGCAGCCCTCTGCATGGCTCGGGTAGCCGAGAGGGGGTAGAGCAGCATGGCGACGCCCTGATCACGCAGCTGATCCCTGGTAAAGCAGGGTGTGACGCCGAATTCGGTCAAATTGGCGAGCACGGGGGCCTCCACGGCCGCGCAAACCCTTCCATACATCTCCAAATCCGTCATGGCTTCGGCGAAAATAGCGTCGGCCCCCGCCTCGACATAGGCCCAGGCTCGATCGATCACGCCCGAGAGGCCCTCGCTCTGCAAGGCATCCGTGCGGGCCATGAGGACGAAATCGGGGTCTAGCTTGGCGTCTGCCGCCGCTTTTACCCGGTCCGCCATTTCGCCGACTGCCACGATGGCCTTGTTAGGCCGGTGACCGCAGCGCTTTTGCGCCACCTGGTCCTCGATATGAACGGCGGCTGCACCGGCGGCGATCATCTGCTTTATAGTTCGAGCGATGTTGAAGGCTCCGCCCCAGCCTGTATCGATATCGACTAAAAGCGGCAAAGCCATCGCCGAGGTAATCCGGCGGACATCAGCGAGTACGTCCTCGAGGGAAGTCATACCGAGATCAGGCAGGCCGAAGGAATAATTTGCGACACCGGCTCCAGAAAGATAAATAGCCCTATAGCCGACTCGTTCTGCCATCATAGCAGCGTAGGCGTTGACAGTCCCGATGATTTGCAGGGGCTTTTCTTCCTCGATGGCGCGGCGGAACCTGCCTCCGGGACCGATAGGCGCGGCCAGGGAGCCGCTCGAATAACGCGAAATACCCGCGCCCGGACCGGCCTGGTCGCCAGATACACCTGGGGCAGCTGTAATACTAGAATAGCTCGGATTTCCCGAATCGCCGGCGCTGGTCATTTGTAGAAGATAGAAGCAAGAATAGGTGTGGTGACCATGACGAGAATCATCCTAAAGAGATGAAACATCATGGAAATAGGTGTTTCAGCCCCCGCGTCGCTCATCGTGAGCGCCATGCCCGAAAGCCCTCCCGGCGCGGTGGCGAAAATGGCTGTCCGTATGTCGAAATGAAAGACCTTATTTAGGATCATCGCCAGTCCGAGACAGAAGGCGCTGAGCACAAAAATATAGGCCAGGGCTACCGGTACAACCTCGGGATGCTGTTTTATAACCTCCACGTTGGAGTTGGACACGATGACGTAGGCTACAAGGATTTGGGAGATTACGGAAAGGGTGCTGCCCATCGGTACGTTTGATCCGACAATGCCTTTGACGATAAGGCCGGCTATCATGCCGCCGATGAGATAGCCTGAAGGGATCTTCAGTCTGCTGCCAAGCCAGGCGCCCGCGAGAATCGCGGCGATGATGATACCCTTCTCCTTCATTCTGCACTCCTATAGAAATTAAAACCCGGCTTTTGCCGGGCTAATTTATTTTACTTTTCGTATTGAATCGATGATCGTCCCATCTCGGTATTCCACCAGTCCGACAATTTGGTCGGTAAATTCGACTTCGTCAGGTATGCCCGTCGTTTTTTCGATCTCGGCTTTGAGCTGTCTGAGGTCCTTGACAGGCAGTCCGGCGTCTTTCGCTTTGGCCAGCAGGTCCTGGCGCAGGGGATTTATGGCTATGCCCTTTTCGGTGACGATGACATCGACTGTTTCTCCGGGGGTCACCACGGTTTGGACCTTTTCTCGTATCGAAGGAACCCCGTTGCGCATGGATGGGATGGTAATCACCGAGAGTTTTGCGCCCGCCGCGGTGTCGGAGTGGCCGCCTGAGGCGCCACGGAGCACGCCGTCGTGGCCGGTGAGCACGTCGACGTTGAAATCGACGTCCACATCCAGGGCGGCAAGCACCACCACATCGAGGTCGTTGACCAGGCAGCCCTTGTTGAATGGGTTGAAGTATTCGCGGGAGAAAAAGCGGTGAAGACCTACGGGCAGGACGAATGGCTCCCCGAAGACACGCTTACTGCTATTCGTGATTACAAGGTTGCGATAAAGGGACCACTTTCAACGCCAATCAGCGGAGGGATGCGCTCGATCAATGTCGCCCTCCGCATGAAACTAGATTTATACACATGCATTCGACCTGTCCGATATTTCTCCGGCGTACCATCTCCGATGAAGCACCCTGAACGCCTGGATGTTGTTATCTTCCGGGAGAACACGGAAGATCTATACGCCGGCATTGAATGGAGGGCTGGAACGCCTGAAGCGCGTGCTGTCATTGACCTTGTTAATGCTACGCCCCACGAAGGCAAGCACATCGCCGATTTAAACGGGACAGCTATAGGAATCAAGCCTGTAAGCATTAGTTGTTCGAAACGGTTGATCCGGCGGGCTATCAACTACGCGATCGCCAGAAATTTACCCTCGGTCACGCTGGTACATAAAGGGAATATCCAGAAATTTACCGAAGGCGGATTCAAGGATTGGGGCTATGAGCTTGCACGGGAGGAATTCGGCGATATCACTGTTCCAGGTTGGGATCCAGTGCCAGGCAAAATCGTCATTAAGGATGTTATCACTGATTCAATGTTCCAGCAGCTTCTCTTGCGTCCCGATGAGTACTCTGTTATTGCTACGACAAACTTGAATGGCGACTACCTTTCCGATGCTTGCGCAGCGCAAGTCGGCGGCCTCGGAATGGCTCCTGGAGCTAATATCGGTGATGCTGCCGCTATATTCGAGGCGACTCATGGCACTGCGCCAAAGTATGCCGGCCAAGATAAGGTGA
The DNA here is from genome assembly GCA_002428725.1 of Spirochaetaceae bacterium UBA6076. Classification (GTDB taxonomy): domain Bacteria; phylum Spirochaetota; class Spirochaetia; order Treponematales; family Rectinemataceae; genus UBA2256. The sequence continues at coordinate 7,534 of DIXQ01000012.1, forward strand.
ATCCTGGTTCCCTCATTTTAAGCGCTTCACTCATGCTTGAACATCTCGGATGGCTAGAAGCCGCTGATCTGATCGTCAAAGGTATGACAGGCGCTATTTCCCGCGGATCGGTAACCTACGATCTTGCGCGGCAGATGGAAGGTTCTTCCCAAGTTTCTTGTTCGAGGTTCGGCGAGGTAATTATCGAAAATATGATCTAGCCGATTCACCTTGTCCCGATCTTCTGGAGCGACCAGGACTGGGTTACCACAAGATAGAAAGACTCGGCATCATCATCCCGGTGTTCGACGCCCCCTGCGAGTATAAGACCAGCGTGCGCTACGGTGATACTGTGCGATAACGCAGAGAAGCAGCCAGGGCTTTATGGAATTGGCTGGAGCATTTCCTCGGCAAATTTCCTTCTCGCTTCGGCCACTTCCCTGAAAGGGCTGGCCGAGACTAACTCCAGGAACTTCTGCAAATCCAAATAAGAGAAATACAGGGAGGTTAGAATAAGACCATCTATGGCCGAGTAGCGGTTCAGCGAACCAATCTCCTGAGCGTGATCGAGAAGCCTTTCTTGGGCAGTGCCCCAGTCCTCCTCAGTCCATGCTTCTACGGCGAAGCGTACGCATCTTTAAGGTAGCTTTTTCAAAACTCGTCTGAGTTTTGAAAAAGCCTCGATGATGACTAAATTTTTTAGGACGGGAAGCGGATCATAGTCCGCCTTCGAAAAACTGCTGATTACATAGAGCGGCAGTTGGTCGGCAATCGATTGGGCGAAGATTCTGCCACTGCCGATTGTAGCCAGGAAAACACAGAGGGCGAGGGTTGCACGCTTTTTCACGTAGAACCTCCGATACTTTTTTCGATGCAATAAAATTTTTACAGAAACCGAGTTCGGAGTAAAGGTGCAGTAGTATTCCTCTCGGTGGCCAAATCACGGTTTCACATGGTTATTTACGGTGGTTCTGTTTCATTGGCTATGACAAAAATACGAAAAGTGTTATTCTGACAATAAGGAGCACTTCCTATGAATGCTAAAACAATGAAGAGCCTTATCATAGGCGACCTCGTCGCCAGGGTGCCTATAGTTCAGGGAGGCATGGGCGTGGGGATTTCCCTCTCGGGACTCGCCGCGGCCGTGGCCAACGCTGGAGGGGTAGGGGTTATAGCTGCAGCCGGCATCGGCCTGCTGGAGCCAGATGGGTTTAAGGATTTTCTCGGCGCCAATATAAGGGCTTTGAAGCGGGAAATTAGAGCTGCCCGGGCAAAAACGAAGGGAATTCTAAGCGTCAACATCATGGTGGCGCTGAGTAATTTCGCGGACCTGGTCAAGACAGCGATAGACGAAAAAATTGACATTATTTTTTCTGGAGCAGGCCTTCCGGTCAACCTTCCGGAATTTTTAAAAGAGGGATGCAGGACAAAACTCGTGCCCATTGTATCCTCTGGCAGAGCAGCGATCCTGCTGACTAAGCGCTGGCTGAATAAGTACAACTATCTGCCAGACGCCTTCGTCGTAGAAGGCCCCATGGCTGGAGGTCATCTTGGTTTCAAGGCCGAACAGCTTGAGGATCCGGCTTTTGCATTGGAAAAAATCGTTCCCGAAGTGATAGCCGCGGTGCGGCCTTTCGAGGAAAAAACCGGCAAAAAAATCCCCGTCATAGCCGGCGGCGGAATCTATACCGGCGCCGACATACGCCGCTTTATCGAAATGGGGGCCGCGGGCGTCCAGATGGCCACTCGGTTTGTAGCCACCAATGAATGCGACGCGGCGCCTGAGTTTAAAGCCACCTACGTGGCAGCTGATCGCGGCGATCTTGAGATTATAAAGAGCCCGGTTGGAATGCCGGGACGCGCGATCAGAAATCAATTTCTGGACGATGTAGCCCAGGGCAAGAAAAAACCCTTTGCCTGCCCTTACCACTGCATAGTCACCTGCGATATAGCAACGGCTCCATATTGCATATCCCTCGCCCTCCTGAACGCCCAGAAGGGGAAATTGGACAAGGGCTTCGCGTTCGCCGGCGCCAATGCCTGGAGAACTCAGAAGATTATGCCCGTCCAGGAACTTGTAGACGAACTGCGACTCGATTACGAGACTGATTGAAGAGGGATGGCTAGCGTCCCGCAAGGTTCTATTGTTTTTTCGACAAATTTTCCCCACACTCTTCGATGCAGTACCTTTACACTAAAAGGAGAGGACGATGAAAACGATCGCGGTTCTCGGGCTGGGCAATATGGGTTTCAATATTGCGGCCAATATTTTAAAGGCTGGTTATGAGCTGAGGGTGTACAATCGCAGCAAGGGAAGAGATGAGGAGTTGGTTAAGCAGGGGGCAAAGAGCGCCGCTAGTCCCGCCGATGCGGTACGGGGCGCGGACGCCGTGGTATCCGTGGTGGGGGATGATGAGGCTTCCAAGACGATTTGGCGTGGGGAGCAGGGCGCCCTGGCAGCGGCTTCACCGGGCTGCTGCATTGTCGAATGCAGTACCCTCTCCCTGGCATGGGTAAAGGAGCTGAGCGCCCTGGCCCAAGAACACAGCCTGCGTTTCGCAGACGCAGGGCTTGGGGGTGGTCCCGGCAGCATTCCCGGCGGTACCATGAACCTCTTCGTGGGCGCCGAGCAGGCTACCTTCGACGCCGTGCAGCCACTGCTAGCTGCCTTCAGCAAGCGGCAGTTCAGGTTTGGTCATCCAGGCGCCGGCATGGCCTATAAGCTCATCAACAACATGCTCATCGATGTCCAGGTTTCAGCCCTTGTAGAAGCCCTTGCCATGATGGAAAAGGCGGGCATCGACATGGCGGAGGCTGAAAAGGCTATGATGAACGGCTCTTTCTCCAGCCCGGCGGTGACCTCGAACATTAAAGGCCTAATGACAAAAGCTTACGAACCCGTGTCCTTCCAGCTACGCTGGATGCGCAAGGACGCGGACTACATGAACCGCTTCGCCGAGGAAAAGGGCGTTAAGCTTCCCGTAGCTGCCGCAGCCAGGGCGCTCTTGGAAGAGGCGGCCGCCAAGGGTTGGTCGTCCAAGAACTGGACGGTGATCAGGGAGCTGTACAAGTAATCAAACTGCGCCATGAGCCACTTTCACGAAGCCTTCGGCCGAAGAACGCGGCTCTGGCGATGCTTCTTGTGTTGATTTGCATGCGAATAGTATGTATAATGCATGCAAGGAGTTTGAAATGCCCACGCTACAGGTTCGCGAGTTGCCTGAGGATGTTTACAACCAGCTCAGCTATTTGGCTGAAAAAGAGCATAGAAGTCTCGCGCAGCAGACTGTTGTTCTATTGAAGGAAGGAATCCGGTCCAGACTCAAGGCCAAGGAGAGAAGAAGACTCCTGCTCGCCAGGGCTCCTGAGATTGGCCTTTCTTCCGTCGATTTCCCAGATCCCGTAACCCTTGTTCGCGAGGACCGAGAACGATGATTGTCGTAGTGGATGCGAGCGCTGCTATGGGGATCGCGTTGAACGCCACCAACGCTGAAATAGTAATAAATTATTTGCATGATGCGGATATTGTCATAGCGCCTAGCACCTACCCATCCGAAATATGCAACGTATTTTGGAAATATGTTACATTTTCTAATCTCGATCCCGTCAAGGCGCAGAAAGGAATAGATTTCTGCATTGATTTGGTGGATGACTATATCGATACCGCTCCCATGTGGCGGGAAGTCTTTGCCGAATCGGTGAAATATCGGCATCCAGTCTATGATTTATTCTATCTTGTACTTGCGCGAAGGCAGAATGCCATACTCCTGACTAATGACGAAGAGATGAAGAACATAGCGAAGAAAATGAGTGTACCGCTTCCTGAAAATTATTGAACTTTTGGTTATGTATGATCTAGCCCAGCCTCCGGCGAAGTCGATACGCGATATCCTGGACGCTCATGGCTGTTTCCGCGGGAAAGCTCTTCGATACTCCTCGCGCTTCTTCCTCATCATCGCCCGGCGCGCCATGATTTACCGGCGCGAAGAGTAAGCCTTCAAGGCTAGCCACTGCGCTTCGCAGGGTGGAGCAGGGCTGGAGCATGGGATCCTCGTCCTTGCTGGGGAACAAGAGCTTGGCGTCGATTTGGCCGGGACTGCCTCCCCAGAATTTTCCGCCCGCGGGCAGGGAAAATTTCGCCACGAGTCTGCGGTTAAAATCGAGTTCGTTTTTATCCTCGTAATTGTCACTGATGTCCACCGTGCCTGCCAGCAGTGCATCCTGGAAATAGGGGCGTCGGGCAAGGGTGGGACAGGCGGAGAGAAGCCTCACGGATACGATTTCTTCCCGGGAGTCTATGGATATGCCCCCCGTTGGGAAGGGAAGGGCGAGGACATAGAGATAAACCCGTTCGCCTGAAGTCGATTCTCCTATGGGTGAATCACCGGACTGGCCTGCTGCGCTGCGTGACACGGTTCCTATCTGGGCGAAGGAGCAGGCCGCCCTGAGAGATAAGCTCAAATCCAAGAAAGGCGTCTCGCAGACCTGATAGTGCTGAAGTATGGCCTGCTGGAGAGAGCGCCGCTTGCGCAGCTCCTCAGCCGCCCGCCTGTCCAGCTTTTTCGATTCCTCCACCAGAATGGCCGAAAGCTCATCGAGGAGGGTAAAATCCCGCTCCACCCTGGCCTTGCTAAGGACGTTTCTTCTATAGAGGGTAGGATAGAGGCTGCTTGCTCCCGCCTTGTTGAGAAAATCCCTGGCCTGTCCCCGGTAGACCAGAAGACTCTCCCTGTTGAGATAGGAAAGTTCTGCGACGATGCGGACGAGTTCATTGTAATTTTCAACGGGAAATGGCTCGGAGCGGGCTACCGAGTCTCCGAAATGTGCTTTAAGCTTGCCGTCTAGCTGGGGTGTTATCTCTCTCATACATTCTTAGTACAATAGTAAAGAGCACAAAACAATACTTCTCTCCATTTGGAAGCTTGCAGTACGCATCTGGCATTAAAAAAGTGCTACCAAAGAGTTCGCTTTTTAAAAGGTGGTGAAAATATTATCACCAGTGGCTATTTTATAACCAGGGAACTGATCTAGCATGGGGATTTTACTCCAGTTTGACACTTTTCGGCTTCGCGGTTAGTTGAATTTTTCGCGGTGCTTGGGGAATGCTTCCCCCTGGATGCGTGAAGCGCCGATTAGATTTCTTGGCACGGATCCTGCAAATAGATTGGTAATGGACTCACCATGGTTTATCATTGCCGACGACTTCACAGGATCCGGTGACTCGGCTGTCCAGTTCAGAACCCGAAAGCGCCCTGCCCGTTTTCTTCTGGATTTGAGCCAGAAAAGCCTTACCGGGCTCGAATTATCGGCCTACGTAGTAAACAGCGATTCCAGGTTTCTCTCAGGACCTGAGGCGTATGAACGGGTGCTCGGTATTACCCATGCAATAAAAGAGAAAGCCTCCGGCAAGATTTTTAAAAAAATCGATTCAACCCTCCGGGGTAATATCGCCGAGGAAGTGGCCGCCGTGATGGATGGGGCGGGATTCTCCAGGGCCTTGGTCTGTCCTGCGGCACCCCGCAATGGCCGGACCGTGGTGGACGGACTCTGCCTGGTAAATCAAAAACCGATCAACTCAGGTACGATGGCCAGGGATCACTTTACGCCGGTGGAAGAAGCCTGTATCTCTTCTCATTTTAAAGCAAAATTTCCAGGCTTCATCGCCCATATTACGCTACAGGAACTACATCAGGGTGCAAAAGCCTTGGCTGAAAATGTGGAACGCCTTAGCGCCGAAGGGAAAAGAATATTCACCGCCGATGCGACGAGCATTGAGGACCTGACGCTTCTTGCCACCCTGGCCGAGTTGCCAGGGCTCTTGCTTGTCGGTTCCTCCGGACTGGCCGAGGCACTGGCCGATCACAAGGGCGTGGACCGGACAGGAATTTCGCCCCAGGGCATTCAAAAGGTGCCGGCGGACAAGGCAGTCTTTTTCGTAGGCTCGGTCACTCCTACCAGCGCAGCCCAGTGTGCCTTCCTGGCCGCATCGGGCAGCGTGCAGCGCATAATCATCGACGGCAGGAGCGCCGCAGACGATCCGGCGGCGGAGATGGGGCGAATCCTAAGGGATGTGGAAGCGCTGCCCGATGCGACCCTCCTTTTTCACACCAGCTCGGTGAAAAAAGGAGTTTCAGCCGTCCAGGCATGCCTCATGGGAGCCCGGATATCCCAGTTCATGGGCGAACTGGCTCTGGAAGTTGTTCGCAGAAGGTCGATCCGTTTTCTCTTTGCCATGGGCGGCGATACCGCCGCCCGAATTGTCGCTAGTTTGGGCGTAGACTATATCGATTTTACCGATGAGATCCTTCCGGGGCTTCCCTTCGGCATCTGCCAGTCCCGCGCCCTAGGGATGGATTTGAATTTTGCCTGCAAGTCCGGCGGGTTCGGGGCTATGGACGCTCTTGTGCAGGCCTTCAATATCATCGCAACTAAAGGGTGTTCAATCCCGACAAGCATTGAAGGAGAATATCTCAGATCTACTAGGGAGATTTTTATATGAATTTTCAAGGAAGCATAGTTCTCTTAGATGAAAATATTATTAATACTAATAAGCTTATGAAAAAGATTCTATTAGAGATAATTATCAATATGCTCCAAAGGAGAATAGTTATTATAAGCAAAATTGGTAAATGGATAAATGTTTTTTTAGGAAATAATTAATATGGTAATAAGTCTACCGATTATTGGAATTTCAATGGGGGATCCAGCGGGAATCGGACCTGAAATAGCATCTAAGGCCCTTGCTAAATCTGAAATGTATGCGAAATGTCGCCCACTTGTTGTTGGTGATGCAACTGTAATGGAGCAAGCAGTACAAATTGCAAAGGTTAACCTTAAAATAAATTCAATAAATAAACCCATAGAAGCAAAATTTAAATTTGGGATTATTGATGTTGTTGACCTTGCAAATGTAAATATCGCCGAACTTAAGTATGGAAAGGTATCTGCTATGGGGGGGAAGGCGGCCTTCGAGGCAGTAAAAAAATTAATTGAATTAGCATTAACCGGTGATGTCGATGCTACTGTTACTGGTCCTATAAATAAAGAAGCACTAAACCTCGCTGGATATCACTATTCCGGCCATACGGAGATATACGCCGAATTCACAAAAACTAAAAATTATACGATGATGCTCGCTGAGGGTAAACTTAGAGTAGTTCATGTTTCTACGCACGTTTCACTACGTCAAGCTTGTGATTGTGTAAAAAAAGAAAGAGTCTATACAGTAATAAAATTAGCTAATAGCACAATGCGAAACTTTGGTATTGAAAAACCTAGGATCGGTGTTGCGGGTTTGAATCCACATGCTTCCGATGGGGGACTATTCGGTTGTGAAGAAGTTGATGAGATTGCTCCTGCAATATTAAAAGCTCGTTCTGAAGGTATAATAGTTGAAGGTCCTGTTCCTCCTGATACAATATTTTCTAAAGCCTTGGGAGGTCAATATGATATTGTCGTGGCTATGTATCATGATCAAGGTCATATTCCTTTAAAGATTGTGGGCTTTACTTGGAATGATGAAGCAAAATGTTGGAATTCTGTAAGCGGGGTAAATATTACTTTAGGACTTCCAATCATTCGTACTTCTGTTGACCATGGGACCGCCTTCGGTAAGGCGGGTAAAGGTACTGCTACTGAAGAAAGCCTAATCAATGCAATGGATTATGCTATAAAATTTGCTGAGAAAACAGTTACTAATCGAGCATATATATGATTATGAGAAGATTTCCTAATTCGGATTAAATTTTATATTTGGATCATGTTGGAATTAATTTATGTGAAGCTGGGATGTGTATTCCGATGAAACCTGCCAGCGAATCCAATGGAAACCTGCCACCTGTCTGGTACTAAAAATAGCTTAGTAGGGTGGCAGGTTTGAGTCA
>DIXQ01000007.1 GCA_002428725.1 Spirochaetaceae bacterium UBA6076
GGTTATACCCTCCTGAATAGTCACTCCTCCGTTATGATTGAACAGTAGTCGGTTTTAAAAAGTCATGCAATCCACAGAATCCTGGTGTTAGGCAATTTTGGCGCATTGGCAATAAGTACACTTCGGGGCTTACAACAATCTTTCGATTTGAGAGAAGACCTTGCGAAAAGCCTCGGCGTAAAGTTCGATGGCTGGCTTGTCGTAGTGTTTGAACCAGGGCACTGAGAAGGAGTATTCGGCCACGCTTTCGGCATGGGGAAGACTGCCTCTGGGCTGGCGCAGATCCCGCTCGGCAAAGGCGATCATGCTGGGCTTGCCCAAGTGAAAGAGGTCGAGTTCATTAAAGACTGGATGGAGGTGCAGGGGTCCGTTCTTGATGATAGAGCAGACTAAAGCCCCTTCGGCACGTAGGGCCTCACAGATTTTTCCCAGAGTACCAGCGGGATAGGCTCGGTGGTCGAAGCGGCCCTGGGCGTAGTACCAGCCCCCCATGGATGAAACCCGGCCCTGGGCATCGGGGCTGTAGTCGCAGATGTGGGACGACAGATGGGGGACATCGGCCAGGCAGTCCCAAAAGTAGCGCATGGCCTTGTCGATTTCCATGATGCGCTGGTCGTAGTATTTGAGCTGAACCCGGCCTACCGCCGAGCTCATCTGGTGCATGCGATGCTTATAGCCGCCCACGGGTATGCCGGCGAATTTCATGAGCTCTGGAGAGGTGAGCTGGTTGTCCTTGGAGAAGAACTCCGAAGCCGAGCCTGTGCGCTCGTAGAAGCCGAAGGAGATGGCTTTTTCGAACATGGAGCGGTTGTTGGTGAAGAGCATGCCAGCTTCGCCAATGGCGAAGGCCTTGGCTGTCATCAGGCTCATGACAGAGATGTCGCCCAGGGTACCGCAAGCCTTGCCCTTGTATCTGGAACCTTGGGCGTGGGAGGCGTCTTCGATTACTACCAGGCCGTGTTTTCGGGCTATGGGAAGGATGCGGTCCATGTCGCAGGGATGGGCTGCATAATGCACCACCATGATGGCCTTGGTGCGCAGGCCTATGCGGTGCTCTATGTCATCTGGATCGATGCAGAGGCTTTTCTCATCGATCTCGGCGAAATTTACCACGGCACCCAGGCTCAGGGCTGGAGCAGCGCTGGCCCAGTAGGTCATGGATGGGCAGATTATCTCGTCCCCAGCACCGATGCCAGCGGCGTACATGGCGCCTAAGAGGGCTGCGGTTCCGTTGCAGTAGCCCAGGGCATATTCAACACCCAGCCAAGCTGCCATTTCCCGTTCGAACTGCTTGGTTATCTCCGTGCCGCTCATGCTGCGGGCATGGAGTACATCCAGGACTGCCTTTTCATCCTCTTCGGTGATTATGGGCCAGAGAAAAAGTTCTTTGGGCTCGGCTTTTATACTGGGCTCGCCGCCGTGGATCGCCAGCTTGTTCATGGGGCTACCTCCCTGCGCAGTTCCTCGAATATAGCATAGATTTTCGCCTCCGTGCTTGGCGAAAGGGCTGCTGGGGCTCCGTAGTAGCGGTAAGCCGATTCGACCTCGTAGCCGCCCTGGGCGAAGGCCTCCTGGCTAGGTATGTAGCCCACGGTACCGCCGGAGTAGCCGCAGACCAGGAGCGTGGCGGGCAAGGCGCGTTTTTTCAGTTCCTTGCCGATGAGGCAGAATGCTTCGCCGGGAATGGCGAAGAGCTGAAGCTCACTACCCAGGGATACCAAGCCGAATCGGGCTCGGGTTGCTTTTGGGCCCTTGTAGCGCCCTTGGGCGTCGAAGTAGTGGAGTTTGATGTGCCAAGCCCAGGCCAGGAAGCTTCGAGCCTCGAGAAGAGGGGCGTCGTGAGTGGCGGCGAAACCCTGGGCTTCCATTGAGGCTGCGCTTTGCAGCGATGTCGCAAGACCTAGATTGCTCTTTTCGGCTTCCTCAATCTGCGTATTGCGGCGGGCGATGAGGGCTTCGAGCTCCGCAAGGCTGGGCGGGCTACTATAGGACAGAAGGGCAGTTTTAGCCATAACTTTTACTGCGCAGGAATCGAGCCAGCGGGGGTGCCCGGCCTTGGTAAAACCAGTTTGTACGAATTGGGCGAGACTGGACCGTAGAGCATCGGCGAGGCTAGCGGCTATTCGCTGGGCGTCCTGGTAGCTGCCTTCGGCGAACTCAGCGCCGTCGGGTGTTGTTATGTTTGGCCGCAGGTCGCCGCAGGCCCCCTGGAGGGGCAGGGCGATCGCCCCGCCGAAGGCTTTGCCCAAGAGACTGGCCGCCAGGCCGGGGTAGTCGGCGGAGATACTTGCCAGGGTGACGCCAAGGCTGGTGGGGTGAAGTGCCATGTTGAAGAGCAGGGCCTTGGGCGCACCCTGGACATCGATAAAAAATAGGCTTGATAGGGAATCGTCCAGGGGGCCTGCGGCATTGGGCCGCATAAGAATTCTGCCTGTGACGGGGTCCAAGGATCTGCGATTTATGCCAAGTGAGCCTAGTGTGGATTCAACCAGAAGCGGGGCTACTGGTTCCATGGCCTGCTGTGATGCCTGAGCCGCTTCGAGGATGGCGTTTTCCAAGCTGCGCAAAAAAGGCTTGTCCTGTTTTAAGAGGCCGAGGTCGATAGCTGCCGGGGCTGTGTGAGTGTGGGTGGCGAAGAGAAAGACGCGGGACGTATCGGTGCCGCAGAGGACAGCTAGCCTGCGCTCCATCCGTTTTGCCCAGGCTTTTGAAAACTCAAGGACATCGGCGGAGATTAGGAGGACCTGTCCCCCGGCGGCGGAAATTTTACATGCCCGAACTCTGAGGGGATCTTTCTGATCTTCGGCTTTGCCCGTTCTGGCTATGTGGCCTTGGAGGAGAACGCCCAATCTTGGCGGGAGCTCAAGCTCGGCGGCGCCACAGAAGAGGCAGCCCGCCTCTTCGATTATCTCGAGGACATCCAGGAGGGGAATGCCGTTGTGGTAGCCAGAATCCAAATCCGGCGTGGCGGGAATGACCGGCAGGACTTCTCCTTGGGCCGTTATGGTCTGGACGGGGATTCCCAGGCTTGAAAGGCCGATATATGCCTTTTCGATGGTATTGATAAAGGACTCGGCTGTCTGGGCACAGCGCAATTTTTCCGTTTTATCGTCGGAGGCGAGGTAGAGTTCGGCGAAGGTACGGGCTGCCTCGAAGCTGGACCACCAGGGGCAGGCGGAGTCGATGGCTGTACCGTCTTCGGCGTCGATGCTGCGGTAGATGCCACCGTGGGGCGCCCTGCCGACAGCTGCGCAGCGCCAGGCTAGGCGGCGCAGTAGCTCCAGGGTTCGGGATGCTGGGAGGGGCATGAGGGCGCGCCTGAAAAGTTGGAGGCTGAGGCCGACGAATTCGATTGTGTGGCCGGGGTTGGTCCTGACGCGCCCGTCCTCGACAAGGGGCCTTCCCTGCCCGTCCAAGGCTTCAACGAGGGCGGGCTCGCCGGCCGCGTTTGTGTAAAGAAAATCCGAAAGGACGCTGTTTACGATTGCTTCAGCCCGATTCAGGTCCGCCACCCGGCCCGAGTGGCGATAGAGGAGCTCGCAGGCTCCCAAGGCTATCATGTGGCCCTCATAGCCTCGCCGAGGCGCCGGACGGCGGACCTGGCCGTTTGGATCAAAAAAGACTTGGTCATTGTGACATCTGCCCTGGGCAGCCTCGTCCACGGCGTAACGCAGGAAGGAACCAATACGGTCCAGATCGGCGATCTTTCCCTGGGACAAGGCAAAGGCGAAAAGTCCCCGTAGTGCGAAAAGATGACTCAAGGTTGTGGAACTGCCGGAAGCACTATCGATCAGTGGATGCCCTTCGGGATCCATGATAAAATAAAAGCTTGGCTTTTCTGCGCCAACAGGAAGGCAGACAGACAGAAGTTTTTCGTAGAGAGCTTCGCCCATCGCCCTGAGAGCTTCAAAAGAAGGCAGCCCGGGGATTGGGGTTTTCGTAATCCAGTCTAAATGAGCGGCCAGCGATTCCAGGGTTCTACCCTGGAACCAGCCGTAGACCCTATCTTTTCGGTAAAACTCGATAGCCTGGTGGCGTTCTTGCCCATTTATCGAATCGAACTTCATATCAACCCAGCCCGAACCCAGGCCGTCCTTAAAACGTTCCAGAGTTTTTGTCACAGTAGGACTAATGATATTGGGTATTCTGGATCTCAAACCTGCGAGACTCAGTCTTGCCTGCCAGAGTTCAGGCAGGGCTATAGGAAAGGATTTATCCATCACACCGCACCTCGTAGCAAGGCCGGGATTTTCTAGAACGTACCGACCCTGAAGGATTTTTTAAAGTGATTACGCCTGAAGCGTTCTACCCAAACGACGATTGTGGCAACCGCAAGTCTTGGAACAATAAGCCAGAAAAGTCCGATGCCGATTCCGGCATAGAGAATGCTGTCTTCGAGAAGCGAGTGCGAGATAGCGGCGTGGTGGTTGAAAAGGTCGCCTTCTTGCTTTTTGAATCCGCCTCTATCGTACTCCGATTTGATTATTCCCGCGCCATACGCATACCCGACGATATTGATGACGATCCAGAGAAAGCTCGCCTTTTCAGGAAGGCCGAAAACCTTCATAAAAGGCGCCATGATCTTTGAAAGGAGGTCTATTACCTTAAATTCTTCCAGAAGGCTCTGGATGACCATGATGACCAGCACGAAGATGCTTACCTTTACAACCGACTCGAGGCTGGACAGGCCCCAGTCCGCGAGCATGCCGAGAAAGCTATGTTCACCAGCGGTCAAACCGGCCGAATAGATTTCCTTGCTCAATGAATCGGGCAAAAGAAGGTTTAAGCCCAGGGCAATGACGATAGCCATTCCTATGCGAAGGATCAGCATTTTCGCCGCCGAGGAACCGGCTGATTTCATCACCGAAGTTTCTACGATTAGGTTATGGGCTGTTAGTGACATGAGAGCGAGAATCGTCGCGTCCCTCATTGTGATAGAAAGGCTTCCCATGACGGCGATGGCTGAGTAGTTGTTGAGCAGCGCCGCGGAGATGAAGACTAATGCTGCCTCGCCCGGCAGGCCGATGAGCTTCATCAGGGGAGCTAAAAAGCGGGCGATATGGCTCAATAGACCGCTCCATCCGAGGAGAGCAACCACCAGACTTGTGGGTACCATTATTTTAAGGAGAAACCAGATGGTTCCAAGGGATTTTTTGGCTCCCCTCGCGATAGCGCCGCTAATCCTTGCCACAGGGTTCTTATCCATTAAGCCTTTCCTAGGTTTTTAAGAGAAGACATGGTAGCACGAGCTTGCGGAAAGGGAACAGGGGGAAGCGGTAAGGACAAAGAGCACCTTCGTTGCAAAGGTTAGAGCAAGGGATTCTTTTCAGATACAGCAGCAATGCGGCCCTTTACGGTAAGATTCAGCGCTGTCGCGCCGCGGGGAGTGTTTTCATGCGACTGGCGAATTCAACGTCTCCGAGCAGCTCTTCGATCTTGGGTTTAACTCTGTAACGCCAGTTGGAGCCGCCGGTGGTACCTGGCACATTGATCCTTTCCATGGCCGGATCGGCTTCGCGGTAGTGCTCATGGGCGGCCAGAAGATCCTGCAGCGGATGAACGACAATCTTGGAGTTGACTGCCGAAAAGCCGAGAAGGAGTGCGTAGGCATCCTTTGCTGTAAGCGAAGACGGCGGGTTCCCTTTGGGATTCGAGCTCAGCATATCCCAGAGGGTCTGACGTTCCGCTTCTTCCTCCCACCACTGCCGCAGGTTGCTCGAGTCATGAACCGACAAGCAAGCGACAGAATCTTTCGGATATTCGTCCAGGGCAATGTAGGGGGTGCCTTCTTTGTCCCAGGCTCTGTGCCAGCGGAGTACCCGCAAGCCCGGAATGCCCAGGGCAGAAAGCACGGCTGGCACGCAGGGAGGCACAGCGCCAAGATCTTCTGCGCAAGCTTGCATGGTTACGCCGTTTATAAGGGTTTTAAGGATTTTAGCACCGCTTCGCTCCCACAAGGCCAGAGATTCGGCTTTTCTGCGCAGTATCAACCCCTCCAGCCGCTGCCGCTCATCCTCCCTAAGACTCTTCCACGCTTTTGTGTCTTTGTACTCCCAGGTGGGAACAAACTGCCCGGAAGAAATTTCCAAAAGACTTCTATCCCTCCACGCCGCGTGAAGCTTTTCCTTGCATTGATCCACGGCTGCCTGAAGTATGGAACGCAAGGCTGGGTCGGTACCGGAGTCTTGGAAAGCCTCTTGGAACGAAGCATCGATGTCTTTCCCTCCCTTGATTTCGTGCGAGAAAAGAAAGAGGGGTTCATTATCGATGCGGTGGAATAGTTTCCCCTGAATATTGCGGGCAACCTCTGCCGGCAAGCCCGCAAAGGCATCAGCAATGAAGGATTCGAGCACATGGGGCTTGGATAGCCAGCGGATTCTCGCCGCATCAAAGCCGAGAGCGTTTAGTTCGTGATAAAAAAGCGGGTACCCTGGCCTGAAATGGCCGAGGAATCCGTCGGCTTCGTGGATATCCACTGCCCAGATTCTAAAAAATCCCAATACATGATCGATTCGGAAAAGGGAATAATACTGATCGGCCGAAGCTAGGCGTTCTTTCCAGAAGGAGTAGTTTTCTTTTTCCAGCAGATCCCAGCGGTAAAGTGGAAAGCCCCAGTTTTGCCCGAGTCGAGAATACATGTCGGGAGGAGCTCCCGCAATGTACTCTAGTTCGAAGAGCTGACGCCGCTGCCAGACTTCGGCTGAATCCATATTGAGCAGGATTGGAATGTCGCCCATGACATCGACGCCGAGGCTCAGGGCTTCCTGGCATGCTTTGGAGAATTGTTCTTCCGCGCGCATTTGGACCCAGGCATGGAAACGCAACGCTTGGACATACACGGGGTCATTCCAAAGCTTTTGAATTACCGCTTCGTCTGGATTCCGAAAATCGCCCCACTCCCACCAAGGCTTACGCAGGTTGCGTTGTTTTAATTCGACAAAACAAGCGTAGGCCTTTACCCAGGTCCTCGATTCTGCCCAGGTTTCAAGCTTTTCCAATAGCGATGGGGCAGCATGAGAGTTAAAAATTGAATCCCATAATGATTCCAGAATGGTAATCTTTTCACTGAGTATGCGCTCGTAGGGGACTCCATTTTCCTGGGCAGCCCATTGACGAGCTTGTACGCTTAATGCTTCTGATTTCGCCTTGGTTTGTTTTATGACGTCGCGCAACGCTGCATCGCTTTCGGTTAAAAGGCTTGCTGACTGCGCCGCTTTTTTGCCTGACCCTCCGCCTTGAAGGGTTGCGGCGCCGAGTTCGGGCAGGTCGGTTATGCGCAGGTAGATTGGATTGAGGGCGAAAGCGGATAGAGCGCTGTAGGGCGAAGTTTCGAAACCCGTATCGTTGACCGGCAATATCTGAAGCAAATTCATGTCCCAAGATTTTGCCAAGGCGGCCATGGGCACCAGATCGGGAAATTCACCGCAGGGGCCTTGGGCTGTATTGAGTGATAGTAGGGGCAACGCAAAACCTGTCGAACGTTTTTCTTTATGGATATACTTCATATCAACTCCAGAGAATCTTTATAGCGGCTCGAAGGCTAGGCGCTTGCAGCCAGTCTTTTCCAGCTCCGTGTTCAGAAGGTCCGAGGCTGCGGGAAAAACCCAGGGATTTTGAGGCCTTTGCTCGCTTTGCCATCTGCCGTACTGGTCTTAATTCCCCAGCAAGGGAAAGTTCGCCCGAAAGTGCTGTGTCCTTAGGAATGCTCTGATTTGTCCTGGCGGAGTAAAGGGCGGCGGCCAACGCAAGGTCAATGCCAGGCTCTGTCAAGCGGAGGCCACCTGCCACGTTGATATAGAGATCCTGATCGGAGAGTTTGATGCCCGTCTGCTTTTCCAAGACTGCCGCGATGCGCGCCACCCGAGATGCGTCTACCCTATCGGAATATACCCGGGTAAGCCCCGCTTTGGCAGGCACGGTGAGCGCCTGTATCTCAACCAAGAGGATTCGGGAGCCCTCGTGCACCATGGCTATTGCCACGCCGGGAGGCAGCTCTCCGGTGCGGCGCACCAAGAGAATTCCCGTGGGATCGGTTATTTCTTCCAGTCCCTTTTGCCCCATTCTGTAGAGCCCTAGCTCATCGGTGGAGCCGTAACGGTTTTTCGTAGCCCGTAGGGCGCGAAGTTCTCCTTCTGCTTGCTCAAATGCGAGTACAGCGTCCACGATATGCTCGGCGGCTTTTGGCCCCGCGATAAATCCGTCCTTTGTGACGTGGGCAACAAATATTATTATCGCGTCGTGGTTTTTAGCCCACTCTGTGAGTTCGAGGGTGCAGTATTTTATTTGGTTGGTCGATCCGGGGACAATGCCGGCATCGGGGGAATAGACGGTTTGTATAGAATCGATGACTATGAGTATAGGCCTGACTGCTTCCATAGCGGTTAGTATTTTATCCAGCTCAGAGGTGCAGAGCACTTCAAGGTCCTCTTTTAGCGCGTTTAATCTATCGGCTCGCATGCGAATCTGAGCCGGCGATTCTTCGCCGGATATATATAAAATTCTGCCCGCCGATTTTATGCTTGCGCAAATTTGCAGTAAAAGTGTGCTTTTCCCAATACCAGGCTCTCCGCCAAGCAATATGGCCGATCCGCGCATAAAGCCGCCGCCGAGGACCCTGTCTAATTCTTCGTTTCCCGAAAAGATGCGTGTTCCCGAAGACGGGTCTATTGACTTAATGGGAAGCGAATAGCTTTCGCCCTTTATTTCTGGGCGTTTCGAATGATTGGTTTGTGTTTGTTCCTGCAAGCTGTTCCATTGTCCACATTCGGGACACCTGCCCAGCCATTTTGGTTCAGTATGGCCGCAATTGGAGCAACGATAGACTGTAGCGCTTTTCTTCATACTATTGCTATCGTATCCGAGTGGCTTGTCCGCTTCAATGGATAACATAAAAAATGAATTTAAATTATTCTCTTGTCACATCATGGTTTTCTGCATTATGATATAAATACGGAGGTTTCCACGTGGATAAAAAAGCTATAACATCGATGAAAAAGCTCGTGAGAAACGGACGCGACTTAGCCGAAATCATTACTAAATATCTCTCCGTGCTTGAATCGGCTATCGCAACTGAATCACTCGAGGCTCCAGCGAAAAAGCCTGGCGCTGCAAAAAAGAAGGCCGAAAAGGCTAGCGTTAAAAAACCAGCGAAGAAAATTGCGGGAAAAAAGGAAAGCCTTTTAGATCCTAAGGCAGCAAAAAAAACAGCGAAGCCCAAGGCGGAGAGCGTAAAAAAGGCGGCAAAAAAAGGCGCTTCTGAAAAGAAAGCCACTCCTAAGGCAAAGGCTGCCCCCAAAAAAGCCGCCGAAAAAAAGCCAGCAGTAAAAAAAGCGGTGGATAAAAAACCCGCTGCAAAAAAGGCTGGCCTCGCCAAGGCTCCCAAAAAGGCTGCCGTAAAAGCCGTTGTAAAGGCTGCAACACCGGTTGAAAAGCCTGTGCCGGAAAAGTCCGTTGCCGATACTGCCCAGACTGTCCAGGCGCAGAATTCTGCAACCCAGGAAAAGCCCAAGGCTACTCGACGCGGCAGACCGCCCAAGAGCGCAAAGTAAAAAGGCTTTTTAAGAGAAGATTAATCTCAGGGTATCATGGATCGAGATGGCGTTGTGCGCTTTCGAGATCTTGAAGGTAGAACGCCATGCGCAAAAAAAATGCTACCGATTCACCGCGCGGATTCCGTGCGATATTAAAGCCCAGGGAGGATCTTCGTATCAGGCGGGGTCATCCCTGGGTCTATGATAACGAAATAGCCTTTGTTGAAGGCGCTCCTTCACCAGGAGCTGAAGTGAGTCTCTTTGACGGCAGAGCTTCGTTTTTAGGCAAGGGTTTTTACAATCCCTCATCGAAAATCAGACTCAGGCTCTATTCCCGAACCGCTGAAAAAGCGGACAAAGACTTTTTTTTAAAATCATTCAACGAAGCCCTTGCCTGGCGGCGACGTTTTTTTGACCCTAATAAAGAAAGCCAGCGCCTTGTGTTCGGAGAGGCAGATAACCTGCCTGGGCTCATAGTCGACCTTTTTATCGGTCGTGCGACTAAGGGCGACTCAGAACCAGGCCCAATGGGCAGGTGGCTGTCCTGTCAATTTCTCAGCCTGGGAGTCGAGCTGCGCAAGTCGGAAATCATACAATCGTTGGTCGAGGTTTTTTCTCCTGATGGCATTGTCGAACGTTCCGAGGCTCCTGTTCGAGCCCTGGAAGGCCTTGAGGCTTCGTCTGGAATTCTTTTCGGTACCGTTCCTGAGCAGGTGCTGATTAAAGAAGGATCTGGGGTTTTCTCGGTTGACCTTTCCGAGGGGCAAAAGACGGGCTGGTTTTTAGACCAGCGGGCAAATCGCGCCGCGACGGCCAGGTTTGCCGCCAAAGCCAAGGTCTTGGACGTTTTCTGCAACCAGGGCGGCTTCGGGATCCTGGCCGCGATGGCCGGCGCCGCCCAGGTGGTGGCCGTGGATTCTTCCAGCGTGGCACTGGCCGCCGCGGCGCGCAACGCTGCCCTTAACGGTGTAGAATCGCGATACACCACTGTCGAGGCTAATGCGTTCGATTATCTGCGCGACCTCGAAAAAGCAAAAGCCAAGTTCGACCTAATCATTCTTGATCCGCCTGCTTTTGCGAAAAGTCGTTCCAACGTCGATCAAGCGTATAAAGGGTATAAGGAAATAAATCTCCGGGCTATGCGTCTTTTAAATCGCGGGGGAATCCTTGTGACTTGTTCCTGTTCCTACTGGTTCGACGAGCAGCGTTTCGAAACCATGATCGAAGATGCCGCCTTCGACTGTGGCAGGAAAATTCGTCTCATCGAATCCCGTACCCAGGATTTGGATCACCCAATTGTCGCTGGGTATGGAGAATCCAAATATCTTAAATGCAGAATTATTGAGTTGCGTTGATTTTCTAAATTTTCGCGGAACGCCTAATGAGGTTGCGCGATTTTAAATTAAGAAGGCCGCCTTGTGTCAAGGCGGCCTTCTTGCTTGTCTTACTGGTGTTACAGCACCATAGTTTTATTCACTTCTTCGAGATAGACTCCAAAAAGACGCGAAAGCTGAGAGACCTCGCTATACGAGGTGCCTGCCTTAGCGTTGAAAAAATCTATAAATGCTTTTATTTCCTCAGGTTTGCTCGAATAGAGCGCCGAAGAAAAGGCTGCTCTATAGAGGCCTTTTTCTGCTAACTCCATGGTAGAGAGCCTACCGAATTCTTTACGCGCCTTTCCATCCACCACAGCGGTGGAGCCTTCGTACCCGATGGTGAATATAAAATCCTCCCGTGAAATCACACCTATAGTCCTTTTCAGCTAACGGGCGAAAAAGAGTCCTTGCCGGCTCCGCACATAGGGCAGACCCAGTCCTCAGGAAGTTTTTCGAATGGTGTCCCTGCTGCGATATTGCCATCGGCGTCGCCCTCGGCGGGATCATAGATGTAGCCGCATACTTCGCATACATATTTCTGCATCGCTATCTCCTTTATTCTTTGCTTATATTAAGATTTCCACAGCCCGTGGATATTGCAATACTCCCTGGCGCTGACCTTAGTGGCTCTACATGCAAAAAAGGCTCTAGGCTCATCACCGGGCTTGAGTTCGGCTCTTAAAACTTTGCCGTCAGCCATAAGCTCAATCCACTGGATGTAGTGCTTTTCTTCCATGGGATGGAGCACTGAGCCAACGGTCACCCACCAGCCTTCGGGGCTTTTTTCGATCACCGGGACGTGCTTTTCCTTAGCAGCGTCAACCGTGTTCTCCACCATGTGCTTCATGGGCTCTCCGCAGCATACAAGTTCCCCACCTCCGGCCTCCAGAACTTCCACTATGTTGCCACACTTAAGGCACTTGTATACTTGTCGTTTTTCGACCATCTATAGCCTCCTTATGTTTAGTGGGTGCGTTTACCCCCCTTTTCTTTTACCAGTTTTCAGCTAGGACTTCAAAATAGGCCTGGGGATGGGCACAGGCGGCGCAGACCTTTGGAGCCGAGACGCCTTCGTACAGATAGCCGCAGTTGATGCATCTCCAAACCACGGGTTTGTCCTTGTTAAAGACAGTGCCTGCATCGATATTCGCCATAAAACTTTCATAGCGCTTGGCGTGCTGCTTCTCGGCAACGGCGATAGACTCAAAAATTGTAGCTATAGCGTCAAAACCTTCTTCCCTGGCGACCTTGGCAAAGGAGGGATACATCTCCTTCCACTCGTAGTTTTCGCCGCCCGCAGCTTCGGCAAGGTTTTCTCTCGTGGTGCCGATTACACCAGCAGGGAAAGTGCCCGTAATGGTAGCTTCGCCGCCTTCCATAAGCTTGAACAGGCGTTTGGCATGCTCTTTTTCCTGATTTGAAGTCTCTTCAAAAACTAAAGCCATCTGAACGTAGCCTTCTTCTTTAGCCTTGGATGCAAAATACGTATACTTGTTTCTCGCCTGGGACTCACCTGTAAAGGCTGCCATGAGATTAACTTCGGTCTTGGTTCCCTTGATGCTCTTCATTCTTACCCTCCTATTTTTTTGTTTAAATCACTCCTCATAGGAAATTATTTTTATACGAAGAGTGACCTAGCATTTTATTATACAGACATTTGAATACATTAGCAAACAGAATCATGCCGAATTGGGAAAAACCGGAAGCGGGAAGCCCTCTGCAATGCGTTTTCATACTGGAGGTACTCATGAAAGCTATGTACTGCATGGAGAAGGTTGCAAAAAGCGCCGAGGGTTTACGAAATTTCGACATGAGGGAACGTATTCTTCGAGACGGTCCTAAAAGCCTTTCTGACAGGGAGCTTCTCGCTGTTGTCTTAGGCACAGGCTGTGCAGGTAGATCGGTAGCAGCCTTGGCAACGGATGTGCAGACCATAATAGATCAGGGCAAACCCGATCTCAATCTTGTTCTTTTGGAGCAGCTCTCTGGCATGGGCAGCGCTAAAGTCTGTGCTATTGCAGCCGCTATGGAACTAGGCCGTCGCTATTACGCGATACGGGACAACCGCATTGCCATGCCCAAGGACGTGTTTCCCCTTATCTCCCACTTCGCCGATCGGAAGCAGGAATACTTTATATGTATCTCATTAAACGGTGCTCATGAGGTTATTTCGACCCGAAAAGTTACCCAAGGCTTAGTCAATAGGACTGTTGTCCACCCTAGGGAGATCTATGCAGATCCCATAACGGACCGGGCTTGTGCCATCGTTGTCGCGCATAACCACCCTTCGGGGAATATCGAACCATCTAAGGAGGATGTGGATATCACGAATCGGTTGCGGGAGGCGGGGGATATTCTAGGGATTCCCCTGCTTGATCATATCGTTTTCAGTATCTCGGCATATTATAGCTTTGTCGAACACGGCTTGATCAGCCCCTTCAAGGGTGAGTAGCGCAGATATCCGGAGCGACACCAGGCTGCCTTATAATTTTATATGATGCCCAGCTTCTTGCCTGTTTTTTCAAATATGTCCAGCACGCGCTCCAGTTGGTCTTTCCTGTGAGTAGCCATATAAGATGTGCGCAGGAGGGCCATCCCCTGGGGCACCGCGGGTGACACGATGGGGTTACAGTAAACGCCGGCGTCGAAAAGCTCCTTCCAAAATCTGAAGCAGGTTTCGTCCTCGCCAATGATGACAGGAATAATTGGAGTTTGGGTAGCACCGATATTAAATCCCAGGTCTCTGTAGCCTTTGAGCATAAAGGCAGCGTTCTCCCACAGATGCTTGACGTGTTCGGGTTCGGTTTCCATTACCTCCAAAGCAGCGAAAGCCGCCATGGCATTGGGTGCCGGCAGGGAGGCGGAGAAGATAAAGGAACGGGCTGAGTGCTTTATATAGTTTATAACGTCCTTGTCCCCTGCCACGAAACCTCCCAGAGAGGCAAAGCTCTTGGAGAAGGTGCCCATGATGAGATCAACGTCATTAGTGAGACCGAAATGATGGGCAGTGCCACGGCCTCCGCCCAGGACTCCCAGGGAGTGGGCATCGTCCACATAGAGCCTAGTTCCATGGTTCTTGCAGACTTTTACCAGCCTGGGAAGATCGACAATATCGCCACCCATGGAGAAGACACCGTCCACCACCACCATGGTGCCCTGAGTCGAGGGGATCTTGGCTAGAATTCTATCTAGTTGATCTAAGTCGCCGTGGACATAGCGCTTGACTTCTCCCAAGCCTAGCCTGCAGGCGTCCACGATGGAGGCATGGTCGTCCTTGTCGGTGATAACCACATCGTTGCGGCCCATGAGGGCCGAAATGGCGCCTAGGTTGGCTTGCATGCCGGTGGAAAAAACCAGGGCGGCATCCTTGCCCACAAAGGCGGCCAGGCGTTCCTCCAGCTCAATATGGAGCCTTAAGGTACCATTCAGGAATCGGCTGCCGGTACAGGAGGGACCAAACTGCTCCAGACCTTTCATAGCCGCCGCCCTTACCTTAGGATGGGTGGTGAGGCCCAGGTAGTTGTTGGATCCTATCATGATGATCTTACGACCATGGTATGAGACTTCTGTTCCCTCTAGTCCGTCCAAAACCTGGAAATAGGGATATATATCTTTCTCCATTACCTTTTTGTCGAGATCGAAGGAAAAGCATTTCTGGAAGATGTCCATGAAGGACCTCCGATTAAGCTCCGGGGCTTAGCTCCGGGCAAATTACTCTATACGCGGTGACGGACTAGGCTGAACTAAGTACAAGCCACTCTACGCCTTGAAAGGTCATTTTACCGGGGATGCAAGCCTGGGTCAATCTCGAGCCATCCCTGCATGTAAGTCAGTCTTTGCGTGGCTTTGCTTTTCCCATTCTGAACATTGTCTTAAGCACGCCTCCGATTGTGGATCCCCTTTGTTTTTGTGTGGGCGCCAAGGGCAGATCGGAAAAAGCGAACACATCTTTTTCCTTGCCGGCTACCAGCAGGTGATCGTCTTCCCTCAGTCGATACTCTCGATCGAAATCCTGATAGCTTTGCATGCCCTCCCGTCGTGCCGCGATAACGTTAATTCCCATTCTCCTCCGCAGGTCCGCCTCGATGATTGTTTTGCCTATCGATTCCTTGGGATTATGGACTTCGGCGATGACAAGATCGCCGCCGATAGGCATGAAATTATAGAGCGATGTCGCCAGAACGAGAGGCACGATTCGCGCGGCTGCCTCTCTGTCGGCGTTTACAATCCTTGTGGCGCCGACAAGTTTGAGAATTTCATTTCGGCTTTCAGAATCCGATTTTACAATAATCTCGGGCACGCCAAGTTTCTTTAGTTGGTAAATCACGAGAATTGAGGCTTCCAAATCGGAAGGTATATCGATAATGGCTACATCGACAGCCTCGGTCAGAATCTTGACAAGGGCATCCTCGTCCAGTACATCGGCTACATAGGCGGTCTGAACCATATCCTTTACCCTGTCGATGATCTGTGGATCCTTATCTATAGCAATGATCTGATCAGTCACTTCAGAAATGCGTTCCAACATGCTCATACCAAGGGCTCCGAGCCCTATAAAGGCGTAGTTCCTCATGCTTTCCTCCACTTACTCATATAAGAACATCGGCGCTAGGAAGTTCCGCATAGCCATCAACATCCCGCCTCGTCTTAGGCAAGGCGAGTGCGAATAGTCCAACCCTTCCCGTGAACATGGTCAGAATGAGGATGACTTTCGAGATATCCCTGAGGCCGGCGGTAATTCCCTTGCTCAATCCTACGGTACCGAAGGCGGATACTATCTCGAACACAGCGTCGGCTAGGGAGAGGCTCGAACCCGCTTCCATGATAATGAGGAACACCGCCGCAGCCAATACGATGAGTAAGGCTTTTACCACCACGCCGACCGCCTTAAATATCAACCGAGGCGGGAGCTTTCTTTTACCGTAAGTGACAAGATCACTAGAATCCCTATACCGAAAAGCGGTGATAAGTAAAATATAAAAGGTAGTGGTTTTTATGCCTCCTCCCGTGGAAGCGGGCGAAGCGCCGATAAACATGAGCAGGACGGTGAGCAGCTGCGAGCCCTGGCTAAGGCTGTCCTGAGGAATCGTATCGAAGCCGGCAGTTCTCGGTGTAGTAGCTTGGAAAAGGCTTGCCAAAAGTCTTTGAAAAAAATTCAATCCAGCTAAGGAGTGATCGCTTTCCAGGATGAAAAATGCGATAGTGCCGGCTGCCAGGAGGCTAAGAGTAGTCTTCAACACGATAGTGGAGTGGTAAGAAAGATGCTTTCTTTGGCCTGTGAGGGATTTTCTAATATCCTTGATCACTAAAAACCCCAGGCCTCCACTTATTATCAAAAATATAGTATTCAAGTTTACGAGAGGATGAGTGATGTAATTTTCGAAACTGTTTCTGAATGTAGAAAAACCAGCGTTGCAGAACGCTGAAACGGCGTGAAAAAGCGCATCGAACAGACCTGCGCCTTCACCGCCAAAAGCGAGAATATAGAATAAAAACCCTATCGTCTCAAAGATAAATGTGTATTTGATTATCGCTTTGATAATCGCTTTAGGCTTATATTCCACCTCCGAAATACTGTATTCGCCAACCACTCCCCTTCCGACGATCGATATCCGTTTGCGGGAAGAGCTTAAGAAAATCGTACTGAAGGTGATTATTCCCAAGCCGCCCACCTGGATGAGAATCATGATTATGCTCTGTCCGAGCAGGCTAAAGTCAGGGGTATCTACCGTTATTAGTCCGGTGACACAGACAGCACTTGTCGCTGTGAAAAGAGCATCGATGTAACGGAGTTTGCCGGCGGCGAAGACCCCGGGGATAGATAGAAAGAACGATCCGATCAGGATTACGGAGATGAAGAATGAAAATATCAAGACTTTATCGCTGGCTATCCGCAGTCTCAACGTATGCACCTCTAGCCATGGATAGTATCATTCCTTTGGAAATGCTTCCAGAGATCAAGCTATATTTCAAAAACCAAAATGGTTTTCGTAGCGGCGATATAGGAACCAGGTCCAGCCTTTTATATTGCGAAATCACCTTTTAGGGTTTACAATAAAAAAACTCATGAAAGTCGTCATCGTTGGCGCAGGCACCCTTGGTCTGCAGATTGCCCGAGAGTTGGCTGCGGAGAATCGCGATGTCGTAGTGCTTGAGCAAAATCCCGACATAGCCAAGGGGATCGCGAATGAACTCGATTGTTTGGTGATAGTGGGCAATGGTGAAAATCTGGATGATTTGAGCGAGACCGGGCTGGAGGACACAGACTGGTTTATCGCCCTCACCGGGAGCGATAACGCCAACATCGTAGCTTGTGGTCTTGTAGCCGAAACCTTCAATCGACCGAAAACAATCGCCCGGGTTCGCAGTCCTTACTTTATCTCGCTTCAGAGCCGCAAACGCCGGATTCTCGGCGTCGATTACATCCTCAACCCTGAGGCCGAGACCGCCCAGGCTGTCGCTAGACTAATTTTCCGGGGTATGTCTTCAGAGATAATCGATGTCAAGGAAGCGGGAATCCAGCTAAGAAAGCTCCGCGCCTCTGAGGATAAGCGCTTTCCCGGTAAATCTTTGAGCGAAGTCCGCTCAAGCGTCGGGCGTGATTTTATGGTTCCAGCTGTTATACGAGAGGGCGAACTTCATATCCCTTCAGGGACTTATATTTTTGAATCGATCGATGTCGTCTTTTTACTCGGGGAGCCGAAAAAACTAGATAGACTTTTCGGAAATAGCAGCCGCACAGGTCTCAAGCTACGACGTGTGCTACAATTTGGTGCAGGAGCCCTCGGAAGGCAAGTGCTCAGAGAGCTTGGAGTTCCCCTTTCAGAAAAAGGATCCTCCAGGAGAAAGATTAAGGATAAAACACCCAATGCTTTATCGCTCTTGGGTAATCCGGCTATTAAGGTTATAGACGAAGATAAGGACGCCGCGAAACAGGTTGCTAACGAATTCTCTGATATCGACGTGGTATGCAGGGATCTTTCGGATGAACTAATTATCGAAGAAGAGGGTGTAGGAAGGGCGGATATCGCCCTTTGCCTTACCGAATCCCAAAGCGTCAATTTAGTCACTGCCCTAACTGCCAAAAAATCAGGGGCTTCCAGAGCCCTCGCGGTGGTATATAACGATTTATATATGCGCCTCGAGGGACTGGTCGACATCGATACCCTCATCAGCCAAAAATCAGTGGTGGCAGGGGCGATTTTGGATATTGTCCGCAAGGCTAATATACGAAGGCTTCATAGCTTTGCCGAAGGTAGCTTCGAGTTGGTCGAGCTTAGCATAGGAGCCAACTATGCGAAGGCAGGCAATCCCATTGTCGACCTAGGCCTCCCGAGAGGTATATTGGTAGCTTTCGTAATCCACGAAGGCCGAACAATCATCCCCACAGGCGACACGGTCATCCAGGTAAGGGACATTGTGGGTTTAGTGCTCCCCAAGGAGCAGATAAGCAAGCTGGAAACACTCTTCGGAGCGTAAGCAATGCACAGTAAGTCTCTTTTTAGGGTTCTTTCCGTCCTTGCAGGGATGATTTCGCTTTTTCTCCTGCTAATGTTCGCCTTTTCTTTGATTGAGCGAGAAGCACTGAGAATCGGAATTTCTTTTATCATTCCGGCGGCGGCGGGAATCATTTTTCTGGGCTTAATGCTTTTTATAACAAGAAAAGACGGCAAGCCTTATCTTACTAATAGAGAAGGCTTCCTTTTCGTAACGCTTAGCTGGATCACCGCTTCGCTCTTAGGCGCTTTGCCGTTCTTTCTATCCGGCTATATTCCTTCTTTCATCGATGCGCTTTTCGAAACCATGAGCGGATTTACCACAACCGGAGCTAGCATCCTTACTAAGGTTGAAGATCTACCCAGATCACTGCTTCTCTGGAGGGCCACGACCCACTGGTTGGGGGGCATGGGAATTGTCGTATTGACCGTGGCAATTTTTCCACTTCTGGGGTTCGGTGGCCTTCGGCTTATGGAAGCCGAATCGCCAGGCCCTTCTGTGGACAAGATTACTCCTAGGATCTCAGGAACCGCAAAAATCTTTTGGCTTATCTACGTTGGCCTCACGGTGGCTGAAATATTATTTTTATTCGCTGGGAGAATGCCCTTGTTCGACGCGGTCAGTCATGCTTTCGCTACAATGGCAACCGGCGGTTTCGGCGTTAAAAATGCGAGTATCGGGCATTATGACTCTGCGTATTTCGACGTTGTCATCACTATTTTCATGTTATTGGCGGGTATAAATTTTACTCTTCATTTCAGGCTTTTACACGGCAAGGCTAGACTTGTGCTGAAAGATCCCGAGCTCAGGCTCTACCTGGGAATATTCGCCGTTTCTACACTGCTCATCGCCATCGATCTTAAAAACCACGGGATATTTGGATCCTTCGGAAAAGCTCTTCGATTCGCAGGATTTCAAAGTTCGTCCATTTTAACCACGACCGGCTTTGCTACCGCCGATTTCGCCTCATGGCCATGGGCCTCCCAAGCTCTGTTATTCTTCCTTATGTTCATAGGAGGCTGCGCTGGTTCCACGGCCGGCGGCATCAAAGTAATCCGAATTTTCACTTTGGCGAAAATGGCTTTGACCGAAATGCGGTACCTTACTAATCCCCGGGGTATTTACGCGATTTTCGTTAACGGTAAGGCTCTACGCAAAAACGTGGTTTACGATACTGCGGCCCTGGTGTTCCTATATTTTTCTATAATGGTCTTATCCTTCGTTATTATCGGGCTTGGGGGTTTCGACATCACTACCAGCGTTACCGCGACGTTGGCGAACCTCGGGAACATAGGACCTGGATTCGCGCTGGTCGGTCCAAGTTCTAACTATGCGTTCTTCCCTTGGTGGATAAAGCTCTGGCTTATTTTCATCATGCTCGTGGGAAGGCTGGAGGTGTACACGGTGTTGGTGCTATTCACCCGAAGGTTCTGGAGGGCATAAGCAAGGTCTGGCGACCTTCGTTTTACAGTATTCTCGCACAGAGTAGTGTGATTATTACGTATCGTTGTGAGCTCGAATACTGTCTAGCTCATCTTAGACTAATTTTATTTTTCTAGCCCTCGCACGAGTGGCTAGAAAAATAAAAAAAGCCTGGCGACGACCTA
>DIXQ01000038.1 GCA_002428725.1 Spirochaetaceae bacterium UBA6076
GTCGAGAAAAGTGAGGAATGTGGGTGATAAGATGCTGATGGGAATGATATGCCAGGGGTCTGAGCTCTCTGTAGCCATGCTTATGGCTGTGAGTCCTGCGGATATGGAGAGAGTGCTGAAAAAATGACTCCCGATAGAATTTCTTGCCTTATGGATTTCTTTGAGTTCTTTGGTCTGAGCTTCGCCCAAATCGGGAAGGGCGTCGGTTTCCCTAGCCTGGCGGCTTAAGCGCCGGGCGGAGAATATTGATTCGATAAGGCCGAAGCCCCAGAAGGTGCTTACGATGGGAGCCCAGGCAAAGCCGGTGGCGATGTTCATGTTTATATACCATAATGCCGCATTGACAAGAACGAAGGAGATTATGCCGCCGGCTAAGCCTTTTTTCTGTTTTTCGGCCTTGGTGCCGATTTCCTTTCTGTAGCGTTCAAATGAATTTACTGCGAGGGATTTGGCTGAGTTCTTTTGCTGTCGCCTTGAGCGCTGCTTGGCGATTCTGGAGCTTTTGTCATCGGAATCGATGGGCTTGTCCAGTGAATCTCCAAAATGATCGAATCGATTATTCCAGGTTCCGTTTTTATGGTAATGTTGATGCCTGGCCTTATTCTCCACGGAACGCTCTATTTCTGTCACTATGGCATGGACAGCCGACTCTATGCTACGGCCTATCTCGCTGGCGATATCGGAGCCCGAGGATTCCTGCGATCGTGTTTGGCTATCCGGGACTTTGCCCTTGCCCGTTAGAATTCCCGCCTCGGCGAGGGATGCAATTACCTCGGTGGCTTCCAGTCCATACCAGCCGAATTGAGATCTAGCCTCATCCACGCTTAGCCGCCTACCACGCTTTTTAATCTCGTCAAGAATCGCTCTGCGGATTTCATCAAGGCTGACGGTCTTGTCGGAATTTTGAGCACCAGGCTTCGGATATTCCATACCTGGTTGTTCGGTGGTCTTTTGCTTGTGGGAATTTTTTAAGAGGTATCCTTTAGTACCCTGGGGCAGGCTGCCCTGGGTTTTGTCCGCCAGCGGAAGGGCTTCGATTTCGCTGCGGGCTCCCAGCAGGGAAAGCACTTCGCCGGAGACGCAGAGTTCGCCGGCTCGCACGATGGACCTAAGAATCTCGGCTGTATCGACGGTGGGACCAAAAATGCTTTTCTCGTAAAACGCCACATCCCCCACATGGATCCCCATGCGAGGAGATAAAAGCTCAGGCTGCACCACAAGAGTCTGAGAAAGGGCGGTAAGCGAATCGCTGATGTCAAGCGCCGCGTCCACTGCGTCTTTGCAGTTATCGAATACGGCCAAGAAGTTGTCGCCGATGGCACGGACAAGTTCTCCCCTCCTTTGACCGAGTATTCGGTTTATTGCATTTTTGCTTTCCGCCAGAAGTTTGGAGAAGTCTTCTGCCGCGCCGGAGATTCCTAAGGCTGGCAATTCGAGGGAGAGGACCGCAGAAAGACGCAATCGACTGGTTTCCATACTGCTTTCGTCAAGCATAGGTATAGAGACTAGCTAGGTCAATCGGCGGGAAGCTTGATTCGCAAGCGGGTTTCATACCCCGTGGCTTGCTGTGAGGTATGTTGATTATTGCTGAGAAAGCATCTGTGCGCGTTCAAAGCTGAGCTCGAGACCGGGTAAATAAGCACGCTGGGCTGTAAGTTCTATCCACTGATCCGGTTCGAGGGTAGGGCGATTGCCAATGGCGCTTTCCAACCCCAGTTCAGGTATTAAAACCCAGGCATCCCGTTCCCGGATTTCGAGCACAATGGCTTTTACCCGAAGACCTGGGTTATTCACCAAATGCCAGGTTATCCAATGGAGCTTGGAATCCCGCTCCGCCTGCCGGGTACAGGCCGAAGCCTGGCTTGCGAGAATGCAGCGCCGGGAAATCTCATCGGCGTTGAGCACGGGATAGGATGTGCTTTCCCCGTTTTTGTACATGCCCTGTTCGGCTGCCAGCCATGCTCTTATCTGGTAATGTGCTAAGAGGTCTTGGTAACGACGCAGGGGGCTCGTCACCTGGCTGTAAAAGGAGAGTCCCAGTCCTCTGTGAGCTAAAGCTTCGATTCCCGTAATGCTGGCTTTCATGCCTTTACGGCGTCTGAACTGCTCGGAAAAGGAGAAGGAGTTTTGGCTGTCGACAGCTTGATTTCCAGTAGCGATTTCGTCGCTTTCATCGCTATTGCATAGGCGCAGGGAAGAGGGCAATTGGGGAGCCTCCTGACTGGAATAGACAAAGGGTAGATTACGCTCTTTTGCCCAACGGCCGGCGGCTTCGCCGGCTAGGAGCATCAGCTCCCGCACAATTACCGAGGATCTTGTGGGTTTTATATGGTGGAACTTAACCTGGGCACCTTCGACTCGGATGCTCGTCTCGGGCAAGTCGATGTCCACGGCACCGTTAGCACAGCGCCGTCTGTGCCGCAGTCGGGCAATTCGGTCTAGGGATGCTAAAAGCTCGTCTCCGGATGCCAGTAAGACGTCCGCCGCTTCATATGTGAGCCTTTCGACCTTAACCAGACTGGGGAATACGGAAGTTTCTTGTATAAAACCATCATCGGAGATACGGACACGGAACGATAGGGCTAGGGATTCCTCGGCGAGACCCAACGCCGTTCGCTCCACCGCCTGAGGGGGAAGCATGGGGATAGTTCGCTCGGGCAGGTATAGGGTGGCACCCCGAGCGAGGGCTTCATTGTCGATATCGGAATCAGGACTGAAGAAGGCCGCCGGATCGGCGACATGAATCCAGATATCTCCATCATGGAAGCCTATTGCGTCGTCTGGATCCTTGGACCAGGCATTGTCGATAGCCAGGGAGCGGAGCGACCGAAGATCTTCCCGTTGAAGTGTCACAGGGTTTAGCTGTTGGGTGGGGAAGTCGAAGCGGGACGGATAGAGCAAAGCTCCAGCCCTCAGCGGCCATGGATTGTATGAGGGATCCCACAGGCCACAGTCGATAAGCGCTTTATGCACCGACTCGATGGTTTCGGAAATTCCCAGAGCAGGGGCAAGGGGACAGCGCTCCTGCCTGCCGAGGGTAAAGGCTTCCAATTCAGCTATGAATGAAGCATATTCAGGGCTTCGGCTAAGGGGGCCCGCTTGCTTGGACCATGCTGCCTTAAACGCGCTGATAAAGGCGCTGCGCCGGGTTTCGGCATTCCGCCTTTCCTCTTCTTTTTTTTTGGCCTTTTCAATTTCTGCAAATGGAAGCGCCAAAGGACCAGTTACACCTAAGGTAAAAAGTCTGTCTTCTAGTACCTCCTTCAGGCAGGAGATCGCCGCTTGGGGGGAATATTCTTCAAAAACCAGCTCTGCGAGCTCTTTCCAGCTTAGAGGCAAGGGCGTTTGTTCGGCTTCGGGCATGAGCATAGCGTGGGCGGTTATAAAATCGCCTGAGTCCAAGGCTTTTGGGATTTTATTGACAGGCCCTGGATGAATTAGAATGACATCCTTTTCCCGCAATTTTTTCTGCTTCCCGGCTTCGTCCTCTACGAGCAGTTTTCCATCGCTGATTGCCACGACGCGATTGACCGAGCGCTTATAGAGAACGAGGGACGAAAGGGGAATCATAGTCTAGGTTATAGCCACAAGGACGCATCCTGCGCAATCGTCTCTGGGCTGCGGATTGCTCATTCATCTCATTGCAGAGTTGTCGAGGGATTGGTATAATCCCTTAAAACAGCGGGCTCATTCTTGCCCGAGGATCTGCGTAGGCGAAAGGAGCATGGAAATGGTAGCTCTAGCAGTTGGTGTTGTGTTGGTCATCGTAGCAGTCGTGCTCTGCCTTCCTTTTGTGGGGTGGTGGGCTGACGTTCTGGCCTTTCTCAAGGGCTCGATACCGGTTATCGCTGTTCTAGTGGGTGTAGTGGCTATACTTATCGGCGTGGCCGACATAAAGGATAAGCGCGAGGCTGAAAAGGAAGAAAAAGAAGAAGCCCAGGCAGAAAACAAGGAAGCCGATAAGGGTGAGGAAGAGAAGAAGGAATAGCACCGGCGTAGTATTTTATCACACTGACGTAGCTTGCTGCCACAAGCAAAGCGCTTGACACGTTTGGTGTTATATGGGATTATGCCACGCGCGTTTTCGTAAACTGCAGTCATAAGGTAAAGGTATACATTGATGAAGACTATTTTCGTTACTTCCGAAACTGCTGAGCGCAAGTGGTACATCATCGACGCCGAGGGCAAGCCTCTCGGTCGCGTCGCTGTAAAGGTAGCCTCTATGCTCCGCGGCAAGAACAAGCCCACCTATACGCCCAGCCAGGAAACCGGTGATTACGTCGTCGTGGTAAACGCCGAAAAGGTAGCTCTCACCGGCAGGAAGAGGCAGAACAAGATGTACTACAGGCACTCTGGCTATGCCGGAGGGCTTAAGGATTTTACCTTCACCGAGCTTTCCCAGAAAAATCCGGTGGCCCCTCTGGAGTTGGCGGTTAAGGGTATGCTTCCCAAGGGTCCTTTGGGCCGAAAGCTCTACAAGAACGTAAAAATATATGCTGGATCCCAGCATCCGCATGTTGCCCAGGCGCCTGTCGCCATCGATCTGTAAGGGAAGGGGAGAGTAATGGTCAGGAATCTTGGAATCGGAACCGGAAGAAGAAAGTGTGCCATCGCTCGAGTCTTCCTTCGCGAGGGAACAGGCAAGATCATAGTGAACGATGTTGAGGCAACCAAGTACTTCAAGGTAGCCGAATTGGCTGCGAAGGTGATGAAGCCCCTAATTGTTACTTCCAGTGAGAATAAGTACGATGTGCTCGTCACCGTTGTAGGCGGTGGCATTAACGGCCAAGCCGGTGCCTGCGCCCATGGTCTTTCCAGGGCTCTTGCCCAGGTAGACCCCAGCAATCATGTTGTTCTTAGGGCTAACGGGCTCTTAACCCGCGACTCGAGGATGGTTGAGCGCAAGAAGTACGGCCAGCGGGGAGCCCGAAGAAGGTTCCAGTTCTCCAAGCGCTAAAAAGGATATCTGTCGTGCGGATCGAATCCGTACATTACGATGCCTCCGGCGATGCAACGATTGTCGCGTCCGGAGGCATTATTTTTTTGCTTCCCCGGGGAAGAATACGGGAATTTGCGGCTTTGGTCGTTGAGCGCCTGAGCTTATCTTTCGTAGCTGAAGAACAGAACGCGGTCAGGGCAGTATTCGATGCTTTGCTTGCCTCAGCAGTCGATTTCGAGCCTGAAGACGGCATCATTCAGTGTCTTTGGCGTATCGACAAGGAATGGAAGGCAGAAAAAAAAGGTCTCGAGCTCTGCGCCAGAGCGGAGCAGTCCAGCCAGGGGCTCAAGGCTAAACTTATAGCTAGGGGTTTCGATTCGGCTGTGGCTGCTGCGACGATCCAAAGACTGATCGATGAGGGAGCCGTTGATGATGCCCGCTTCGCCACGATTTGGGCTAGAACGAGGGCTGAGGGAAAGTGCGAAGGACCAACTTTGGTAGCGGCTGGACTTCGTGCCCGGGGCTTGGGTCAGGAGGCTATAAGGGAGGCACTCTCCTTTGTGAGTTTCGACGCCCTCATTCCCAAGGCGGTGGAGAAGGAATCGAAGCGCCTTGCACGGCAGCGTGTAAAGAGTATTTGCGAAAAGAGCGATCAGGGCGGTCAAGCGCTGCGGGAAGAAGTCTATCGCTCCTTAAAAGCCCAAGGTTTTAACGCCTCTTTGTTGCGGGAAGAACTGGGATTATGAGTGGACAGTTAACCTTACTGCCCGTATATTATTAAATCTAGAAATGTATTACTTGACAGAATTGATCAAAGTCTTCAATAATATGTCAGCATATTCTAAATCGAGGGGGCCTTTTGCATGGATGACGATATCCTGACCATCGAAGAAGTGGCTCGGTATCTGCGCGTATCTGAAAGGACTGTATACGATTGGGCACAAAAAGGCGAAATACCTTCCGGCAAGATCGGTACGGTATGGCGATTCAAGAAAAGCGACATTGAACACTGGGTAAACGAGCGGCTTTCTTCCAACCGCCCGGCGGGTCTTATCGGTTCCATCCAAATACAGAACATAATCGCCCTAAACAGAGTTGTTTTTCTTAACTTTCCCAAGAAAAAAGACGCACTAGTGGCGTTGGCAGAAAACCTCGCCAGCGCACCGCAGATCAAGAACAAGCAGGACCTAATCGCTGAAATTCTGCGGCGTGAGGACCTGATGAGCACAGCCATCGGTCGAGGCATTGCAATTCCCCACGTCAGGCTTTCCTCGGTCACTGATCTTGTGGTATCGGTGGGTGTTTCCAAATGTGAAATAAAGGACTTCCAGTCCCTGGACGATGTGCCTGTGCGGCTGCTTTTTATGATCGCCGCGGCATATAACCAGCACGCATACTATCTGCAGACCCTTTCTTTTTTCTCAGCCAGGCTTAAGGCCGCACAGCTGAGGGATTCGCTCTTGGCATGTGCTACGCCCCAGGAAGTGTATGAACTTTTAATCAAGCAGGACGAGTAATAAGTTCATCGAACCTTGTTGTAGGAGCGACCGTCCGGTTTATAGGACGGTCGTTTTCGTTTGACGGATCTACTAACAATCTCTTTTCACTTCTTTTTGCTACATCAACGCATATCTAGGCAGATAATCTGGCTTCCTTGAAAGCGGCGTATCCCTCAACCGTTCCCAAGTTTCTCTCATCGCATCCGATAGTTCAGTCAAACTCCTCCAGGCTCGCCAGACCCAAATATGCTTGAGTTCTTCCATGTCTACTTCTGTAGTACAACCCGTCATCTCTACGTTCTTCCTCGGCCCTTCTCGTGCCCTATGCCGTTTGATTGTATTATGCCAGAGTAGATAAACAGATAATCGTTCCATCTGCCGATTCACATTCCTACCGAAGCAGACGGTTTCGCGCACATGTTCATGTAGATCCTTACGCAGCTCTCTGTCTAAGTAGTTAACGGGAAATAATGGATTGCTTGTGGTTCGCGCTGCCCGGGAGGATACCACCTGGTGTCGAAGGAATCCCGACTCTATGAGAAGTGCGTGATGGGGAGAATGGGTAAGGGCCATTGCATAGGATTGATGCTCATCAGTCCAGAGGGTGAGCGGGGAGCGTCGCCCTTGGGCATAGACACGAATCGCTTCATCGGCGATACGGCGGAAGGAATGTTCAATCCCCCCCGGCCTAGCCTTCCATCGTGTTTCAAGTTCTGCGCGCTTTTTCTTTTGTACCTTCGTCATCCGCCCCTTTCTCCTGAGGGTTACATGGTCGGCAGCATAGACATACTGGGACGAAGCGCCGACTAAGAGAGTGATGTTGTTCGGGAAGTACTGAGAATGGCAAAAACTTTCGAAGCCATCGGCAGCCAGATCTTCGTCCGGGTGGATGGAAGAACTAAAGGTGGAACTAAGGGCTAAAGCTTGTCGAGCTGCTCTGCTTATACGGTTGGAGATAGTGTCGGTGGAGGAAACTAGCGCTCGTCCTATGGCAGAAAGGCTCTCGCAGGAAGACAGCCGCTGGACGATATCTTGGTACGAGAGGATACGTTTTGCGTAGTAATCGAGGCTGAAGGTCTGCCGGGAGAAGGTCTTACCACAGGAGTTGCAGCGGTACCGGGGTACTTTCCCGAAGGTTTTTGTGTGGTAGAAGCCCCAGGGGCGATAAGCTTGGTATGGAGAGTGGTTTTTAGGTTCATGATGGATGCAGCTTACTCGAGCGCAAAAGGGGGGTGTAAAGGCGGTCATATTCTCCTTACGCCTTACACCACTATCGCTGCTTCAACTACAACAAGGTTTGAGGAACTTCATTCGTATTGTGATTATAGGATTCCCTGTGATAAACTCAATCACTAGGGCGAGCCCACGTATGCTCCATATAAGGAACGAGCCTTGTTTTTAAAGAGCCTGGATATATTCGGTTTCAAATCCTTCGCCGACAGAACCACGATCGAGTTTTCCGATGGAATCTCGGCTCTACTGGGACCAAACGGCTGCGGAAAATCCAACGTTGTCGACGCCATCAAATGGGTCGTGGGCGAGCAGTCGGCCAAGAGCCTCAGGGCTGAAACCATGGAAGGCATCATCTTCAATGGCACCGAGACCCGCAAGGCACTCTCGGTGGCCGAGGTCACCATCACCATATCTAACGAGACGGGAACCCTGCCCTTAGATGTGCCCGAAGTGGCTATTAAGCGACGACTCTACCGTTCAGGCGAAAGCGAATACTACATCAATGGGCGCCTCGCCAAGCTCAAGGAAGTGCGGGAGCTTTTCTGGGACACGGGGATCGGCAAGTCTGCGTATTCGGTGATGGAACAGGGTAAAATAGACCAAATTCTCTCTTCCAAGCCCGAGGACCGACGCTATCTCTTCGAGGAAGCGGCGGGGATTACCAAGCACAAGGTCAGGGTTCGAGAAGCCGAGACCAAGCTTGTGCGCACTGAAGAAAACATGAGACAGATCGAGGCAGTTCTGGCCGAGGTCAAGCATTCCCATGACAGCCTCAAGCGACAAGCAGACAAGACCATAGCATACCGGGAGCTCAAGAACGGTATTTTTGAACTAGATCGGGACGTTTACCTTTTGCGTCTTAGGCAATTTATCAGGGACAAGGACAGGAATGACGCGGAGTTCGAAAAGAAAAAAGCCGAGCGGGAGAGCCTGAGGGCAGAGTCGGAAACCCTGGCTACCTCTATGACCGAGAGCATCGACCTAGTCAACGAGATGGAAGCCCAGCTGGTCGAAAAACAGAAAACACTTTACGGCCTAGCGGTGGAGAAAAACGGCGCCGAAAAACACAAAAGCCTTTTAGCCGATAGACTGAGGGAACTTAAATCCAAGCTTGAGCAGCTGGAACTCCGGGCACGAGGCATCCAAGAAAAGATTGAAGCATTGCGGGAAGAGGAGTCGGACAAGGAGGCCGAGCTTTCGGAGTACCGGCAGCGGCTTAAGGAAACTGAGCGCCACATCGATGAATTTGAGTCCTCCATCAAGGCCGCCGGGCTAACGCTCCGGGGCAACGACCAGGAAGCGGCCAGATGCTCGGCGTCCATCAAACTGCTTGAGCTAGAAATTGCAGAAGCCCGGCTCGCCCTGGACTCGCTCACCGAAGCTATTGTACAGGAGCTGGATGCCAGGCTCAAGGAAACCGGATATTCCGCAGCGGAACGCCAGAACCTGGAAGCCGAGATACGGAACATGCTCGAGCGGACTAAGGCAAGGCTAGACTCCAAGGCAACCCTTCTTGAGGATGTCCTTCGTTCGATCTCCTTTTCAGGCAAGGCGCCGGGTGATTTCGCTTCCACCCTTGGCAAAGCGGCGGAAGAACTGAAACAAGCCTCGGCCGGCCTTGCAGACTTAGGGGATAAATTCAACCGATACAGGGAGGCAACCCCCTCTTTCCTGGACGAATTTCTCTCACCTGAAGGCATAATCACCCGCAAGCGATCTATCGATGCCGAAATAGGCAAAAAGCTCCAGATGATTGAGACGCTCAAGGCCTCTGTTGATGCCCTAGGCGAGGAGAATAAGTCTTTATCAGTCAAGATAGAGGGCTGGAGAAAAACGCTTGAGGATGCCCGACTCGCCAAGACCAGGGTACAGACCCAAATGGCAGGGGCGGAGGATGCCCTGGCGGTGTTCCGAAGAGAAATCGCAGGACAGGAAGCTACCTTGCGGGATCATGAGGCAGAGGTTTTCGCTGAATCCAGGCGCATGGAAGAGCTTCGGGATGAGCTAGCAGAGATCGATGCGGAGCTAGCCGAGATCGAAGCTAAGGGCAAGGCTTTGGCTTCGGAGATGGACAGTCTGGAAAAAGCGATTGCCGACAAAAACGAGGAGCTAGGAAAACGCAGGAAGGACGCCGGAATATTAGCCGACAGAATTCAGGCGATCCAGTCGGAACTGGAGACAATCCACCTTTCAATTGCCCAAAACGAAACTGAGATTAAGAACATAAAGGAAAATTTTTCAGAGCTCTATTCCCGGGACCTGGGAGAATATGAAGAGCGTATGTTCGAACTGCGGGGCCCCGTCACTGAAATGAGGGAGCGTTTGTTGATCATGAAATCCAAGCTCAAAGACCTAGGCTCGGTAAACCTCATGGCTCCCGAAGAATATAAAGAGATTAAGGAACGTTACGATTTTCTGTCGGAGCAGATGGCGGACCTGGTAAAGGCCAGGGACGACCTCAAGCAGATCACCGATGAAATTCGCAACGAGAGCGCCGAGCTCTTCTTGGAAACCTACAATAAGATAAAAAAGAACTTTCACAACATGTTCCGCAGGCTTTTTGGCGGCGGAAGGGCTGAGCTGCGGCTTTCTGACCCTGACCATGTCCTCGAGTCGGGCATCGAGATCCTAGCCCAACCGCCGGGGAAAAAGCTGGAAGCCATATCGCTGCTTTCGGGCGGAGAAAAAACCCTCACAGCTATAGCCCTTCTCTTTGCCACCTATATGGTTAAGCCTTCACCTTTTTGTTTTTTGGATGAAATCGACGCTGCCCTGGACGAGGCCAACGTCAACCGTTTTGTCAACCTTTTAAGGGAATTTTCCCGGAGCAGTCAGTTCATCGTTATAACCCACAACAAAAAGACGGTAAGCGGCGCTGATACCCTTTTGGGTGTGACCATGGAGGAGTCTGGGGTGACCAAGGCCATAGCCCTTAAGCTGCAACGGCACCAGGGCGGGGATGCGTCGCTGGCTATAGCTAAACCCGAGGAATTCGAAGAAGAAGAAGTGGAATACGAGTCGGGAAGGGAGCTCGCCCCAGAGCCGATGCCAGAACAGGTAGCACCGGATGCCTGACACCATAAAACAATTCTACCTCGAACCAGATCGCTTCAAAGGCGAGGTGAGGGTGCTGGAGATTAGGGAAGAAGGCGGCCGATATGCCGTTGTTGTGGAAGCGAGCCTCTTCTACCCCGAGAAAGGAGGCCAGCCCTGCGATCTTGGCAGCATCAATGGGCTACCCTTGAACTCGGTGACTGAAAAGGACGGAGTAATTTTACACTGGCTGGAAGCTAAGCCCGATTTTAAACCCGGCGATAGAGTTAGCATGGAGGTGGACGGCGCTAGGAGAATCGACCATAGCCAGCAGCATTCGGGACAGCATCTTCTATCGGCTATCCTAGAAAGAAAATACGACATCCATACCTTGAGCTTTCATCTGGGGCTTTCATATAGCACGATAGACGTAAGCATCCCGGCCATGGATCGAGACATGCTCTCGGCTGTAGAGGAAGAGGCCGAATCTTTTATTGTCCGGAAGCATCCCTATGTGTGCCATATCTGTCCGCCCGAAGATCCTGAATCCTTTCCTTTTAGAAAAAGTCTTCCCAAGGGCGAAGCGGAAATTCGGATAATTGAGATAAAGGATTACGACTGGGTGGCCTGCTGCGGCACCCATGTAACCTCGGCGACGGATTTGCGCGTGCTTAGCGTACTCCAGACTGAAAAATATAAGGGCAATACCAGGCTGTATTTTGTCGCCGGGACAAGGGCGGTGTCGCTGCTTCGCCGGCAAAAAGACATGCTCGGGGCTGTCGTCGTAGCGTTGGGGACATCAGCAGAAGAAGCGGCGGCGAAAGTTGAAGCGTTGAAGGCGCGCAACGCGATTTTGGAGGCCGATCGCTCAACGTTAATAAAAGAAAATGCCAGACTTGAAGTGGCGTTGCGCGCCCTTGAAAGCGGAAAAAACACTTCGAAACCTTTGTCGTTCATCTTTAACGATAAGAGCGCCGAGATAGCCTTCGAAACGGTCAAAGCCGGGACTACCATTGGATATTCCACAATAGCAATGTCGTTAATGGAAAAGACTGTCTGCGTTATGGTACCCCAGTCAAAGTCAGCCAACGTAGTTGCAAAGCTCAAAACCTTGCTGGTGGAACACAAAGGCAAAGGCGGTGGTGGTGGTAACAATTTCAGGGCAATGTTCGAAACCCTGGAAGCAGCAAAGGCTTTTTTTAATTCCGCTTCGGCGCTGCTTTAAAAAATGATAATTTGCCGAAGCTTGCCATTTGCCAAACGTAAAGCGATTTTACTGCTTGTGCGGCTTAAATTTCCAAGGGTCTTCTATTGTCCGACAGACGCCTAGAAAGGTACTCCTTGTCCAGAGCGAGTTCTCTAATTAAATACCGCAACTGTTCGGCGGAGAGCAGATTCTGCTCGGCATAAAGGTAGACAAGCGCACGCTCAGCGATGCAGGGTACGAGTAGAGCGTTCATCTGCACGGGGCAGGGATCCTCGCATTCAACATATCGAGAATATAAGGAAGCATAAAGCCTTGATTCCCGGATATTGCCGGCGATAGCGTTAAGCTCAGCCAACAAAGGAGCTATGTTGCCCCGGGCTGCCATTTCGCCCAGGGGTTTGAGGGTGAAAAAGCTATATTCTTTACCTGGAAGGTAGTGGTGCTCGTCGCATCGGGTGCAGTAATTAGGCTCCTTGCCGTCGGATTTTGCCCTGTCGCCCCCAATAATGATTAGGGGATCGAAGTAGAAGGCGGGGCATTCTTTCCCGTCCACCGAATAATAACGATAGGTGTACAAAGAATCTTTGAGACAATCCTCGTGTTCGCAATAGGCGGTGAGGGGGAAGACGTCGGTGGCGTTTTCAAGCAAGAGCCTAGCTGTTTGATTGAAAATTTCCCTGCGGAAGTTGAGAACGAGACTAGGGCAGACAAAGCTAACTCCCCGGCGCCTGGATTCGTCGGCCATGAGATAGGCAATGCGTTCGTCAAAAAATGCCGCCTCGTCAATGATCCAAGTGCCCACCTCCGAGTTGTCCGCCATGAGAGTTTCGAGCTGAAAGGAGTCCTTTATGGAGCCGATGCGGTCTCCGCAGCGTTCAAAACCGCCGCGGTACGCCAGGGCGTCCTCGGGATAGTCGGGAAAGCGCGCCTTGTCCAGGCTGGCCCGTACCACAAAGACCTTGCGCCTATCCACGGCTCCGCTGGTCGTGAGGGCGGCGGCTAGGCCTTTTTTTCTAAGCGCCACAGTAGAATCACGCCAAATGCGGGCTGAAAATTCAGTCTTGCCTGAACCCATGGGGCCGATGACCAAGAGCCGCCGGCCCGGCGTGACAAAGTCGTGGTGGGCATAAGAAGAGTGAACATTTAAAAGAGGAAACCCCAGATTTCGCAGCAATTCCCCGCTGTCGCCAATATCCATCGCGTTGCCTTTCGCTTTCAGCGCACCGGGCCGGCGGCCTTGGCGACATTCGGACCTATACTGGGCGAACCAAAGTTCAAGTCCTTATAGGGGTGAATGTCCAGGGCGTTTTGGTACCAGCCTTCCACATAGTCAAGGTCGATCACCGATGAGGCGAATCCGTGGTAGACTGGAAGAACCACAGCCTTACCCAGCAAGAGACTTTCGGCCTCGGCTAGCAGACTCATTCGCTTTTCCCCATCCTTTTCGTAGGATTGAGTCAGGAGCTCCATAAAGGCCGGATCGTCAAAGCCAGCCTCGTTGAGGCTGGATCCTGGGGTCCACATCTGTAAAAAAGCCTCTGGGTCCGCGAAGTCGCCGATCCAGGTCGTGTGCGCCATTCCTATACTATTTGCGCCCTCGGGGCTTTGGGTGAATTGGTAGTATCTGGAGGGAGCTAGGGGAAGAATGCTCACTTTAAATTCAGGGAGCGCCTCCCAGGCGGTTTTGAACAACTGAACCACCCGGCGGTTATCCTTGGATTCGGCAAAGTAAAGCTTAAGCTCGGGTAAACCCCTGCCTTCGGGATACCCCGCTTCTTCCAGCAGCTTCATAGCCTCATCCTTGTCACGTGCCGAAATGCCTTTGGCTTCGCTGTAGCCCGGAAGCGGGAGTACCAGGGTTTCGGCGGGCACCACGTATACCGAACTGTCCCGCACCTCCTTCCAGGGCAGAAGGAGGGCGAGGGCTCGGCGCACCGAGTCCTTGCTCCAGGGTTCTTGTCTGCAGTTGAAATACCAGTAATGGGTGGAAAAGATCGGATTCGCCTGGATAGCCGCTTGGATAAAAAGACCATCGTAATCCCCGGGGCCTGCCAGCCAATGGGCTTCCTCACTATTGAACATCCTGGTGGCAGCCTGGTCATCGTCGGTGAATAAAAAAGCTAGTTTTTCTATGGAAACGGAATTACTATCCCAATAATGAGGATTTTTTTCCAGTGAAAGACGCCCAGCTTCGAAGGATATAAAACGATAGGGTCCGTTGACCGGGTAGGGGATGCTGTCCACCCACGCCCTTGTATCATCGCCGAGCATGGATGGATGAATGGGTGAAAAAGAATGATGACAAAGCAGGCGGGTGAAGTAGGCTGTTGGTCTATTAAGGCTGACCACCAGCGTCTTTTCCGATTCCACCTTAATTCCGATGCTGTCCTCATCATTTGACAGACCCAATCTAAAATCGTGGGCACCGGAAATGATATCGAAGAATGCAGCGTATTGGGCGTTGAGCTTGAGGATCCTCAGCCAAGCGTTGCGGAAATGCTCGGCTAAAAGAGGGCTTCCGTCGGACCAGGCAGCGTCGTTCCGGATGGTGAAAGTATAGACAAGTCCATCCTTGGATTTTTTCCATGAGCTTGCCGCCGCCTCAATTGGAGCAAGACCTGCTGCGTCGTAGGCGAAAAGCCCCTCGTAGAGGGCGGTGAAGATTTGAGCCTCGTTGGAATATATCGAACGATGAGGATCGAATTCCACGGCTACATCATTGAATACGGTTACGAATTCATCGGGTAAATTCTGGGCGGCTGGGGTCAAGACAAAAGCCGCCAGAAGGAGTAAGGTCGCGATAGTAGCTTTGCTTTTCATTACCTCAAAGTATGCGATAAAATAGGGGCTAAGGCAACAGCATGGGAAAAAACAAGGAATTCGGGCGTGAAATCCTCATCATCGGCCTTTTGTCGGTACTGGAGCACCCAGAGGACACCGATAGGTTGCTTACCACTTTGTCGCAATACTTTGGCCCGATTAGAACACATACTCCTCGGCAGCTTTTTCAGTGGACTGATTACTATAACAATGAAATGGGCTTGCCTATCTGGCGTTCCTATATCGAATTCGAAAACTTGATCGATCCGTCATTGCTTGCAACGATCAAATTAACTACCAACGAAATCGAAAAGCGGTTTTCCGAAGAAGGCCGGCGCAGAGTCAATCTTGATCCAGGGCTCTTGGCTCCCGGGCGTTTTGTGCTTGCCACCACCAAGGACAGAGCTCATCGCTTGGTGCTCAAGGACGGAATCTATGCCGAACTCACCCTCATTTTTGAAAAAAAAGCCTTCCATGCCTTGCCCTGGACCTACCCTGATTGGGCATCAGAGCCGGTGCGCCTCCTTTTAGCCGGTTGGAGAAAAAGAATTTTCGCTTCTCGAAACTAGAACCCTCTTTAAACCTTGCCGCGGCCAGAGCTTTAGCCTATGTCGGCGGCGCACAGGGAGCTTTTCCCTGGCACATGGTCAGGACAGCCTGGGCCAGCCCCGCCGACATGGCTATCGCCCCGTTCCAGGATCTTTTGGGCTTAGGCAGCGAGGCCAGGATGAACTACCCGGGAACCCAGAACGGTTGGTGGTCCTGAAGGATGGGCGAGGGGATGCTTCGCTCAGCGCTGGCTAAAAAGCTTAAGAATCTTGGAAAACTTTTTTCCGCCTTGCCTAGGGAGATTGCTCACTAGCCTGGACTGATCCTCTCGACGGCAAACTAAGTAGGAAACTCATATAATAAGCTTAAGTAGCCTTTGGAGAATTTGAAGCAGCCAGCGCATGGAAGACGTAGGATATCCA
The DNA here is from genome assembly GCA_002428725.1 of Spirochaetaceae bacterium UBA6076. Classification (GTDB taxonomy): domain Bacteria; phylum Spirochaetota; class Spirochaetia; order Treponematales; family Rectinemataceae; genus UBA2256. The sequence continues at coordinate 15,703 of DIXQ01000038.1, forward strand.
GAGGTCCGCTGGTGAAAATCCCCTTGAAGGCCTGGGCTTTCCTCCCCTTGTTCTTGCTCCTATCCTGTGGTGCGGCGCTCATCACATCCCAGGATATAGAAATCGAAGCGCCAACTAAGCCTGCTGTTTGGGCGGGCATGGAAAAGCTAGTGTACCGAGTAGCCTGGATCGACGAAAAGGAAACTGATCAGGAAGCACCGGTGAACGAGGGTGAACGTATCAGGATCAGGCTCAAGCGGGGCTATAATCAGGCTATCCTGTTGCAACCCCAAGCGCCCTTCACTTGGTGCAAGCCGGCGGGTTTTTTGTACCCCTTCGATCTTGAACCGGGCACCGACCTGACCGATAGGTGGAACTGTGCTAGAGGTAGGGCAAGCTTTGAGTCGGGCTACGCCGCGGCGGTAGCACTGGCCATGGAAAAATCAGGCTACGATCCCTGGCGATGGCCAGTGGAAAAATTAGCCGATCCTTTGATTATCAAGGAGAAGGATCCCTGGACTCTGCCGCCCTGGACTGCGGCTGTGCGGCTCATTCATGGAAATTTCAGAGTATCGCTCTTGCCTTCGCCCAAAACGGTCTATTTTTTGCCCGAGGACGGACCCTGGTGGCCTGAAAGCGCCCTCTGCCCAATACCCCAAAGCCAAACCGAAGCGGCTGGCGGCGGGTCTCGGGTTTTCGTCATGCTTCCCGAGGGCTTCCATGTATTTTCCAACGGCAAAGATCTACTCTGCGTCAGAATCGAGTCTGGGGAGGTTTTAAGCCAGCGCAAGGCGTTAGCGCCCTAGGCCAAGAAGGAAAGTCCAGTAAAGAAGGGATTTGGCTCAGATTTTCAATGTGGCGCTCGCGCATCCAGGCTTTGATACCTTCGAGAATCTCAAGGGGCGCCCGGGGATTTGAGAAAATAGCCGTGCCAACCTGGATGGCCGAGGCGCCGGCAAGCAAGTATTCCAGGGCATCGTTCGCGCAGGTAATTCCACCTAAGCCGATCACGGGAATCCGCACCGCCCGGGCTGCCTTCCAGACACAAGCGACACCGATCGGTTTTATAGCTGGCCCCGATAATCCTCCGATTCCGCGGGCGATCAGGGGTTTACACGTTTTTACGTCGATGGCCATGCCTACCACGGTATTGATGCACGATATTGCGTCAGCCCTTGCGGCTTCTGCCGCCAGGGCAATCTGGCTTATGTCGGTGACGTTTGGGCTCAGCTTGACTATCAGGGCGCGTTGAGTGAGCTTTCGCACCTTCCAGGTAATTCGCTCCACCAGCTCCGGCTCTGTGCCGAAGGCCATACCGCCTTTTTCCACGTTAGGGCAGGAAAGGTTGAGCTCGTAGCCGTCCACCGGACTCTTCGTTCCCTCCTGGAAAGTTCCAATACGTTTTTCGATCGCCTCGACGATCGCTGTATACTCAGACTCGGTTTCTCCAACCACATTGACCAATACCGGACAGCGGAGACTTCGTAAATAGGGAATTTTTTCGTTCAGAAATACCGCAAGGCCGGGATTGGCTAACCCTATGGAGTTGATAAGCCCGCTGGGTGTTTCCACGAGCCTGGGTGGTTTGTTGCCCACCCTTGGGTCTACGCTGACCGCCTTAGTATAGAGGGCTCCCAGGGCATCAATATCCACCAGCTCCCGGTATTCCTGTCCATACCCAAAAGTGCCTGAAGCCACTCCCACCGGATTGGGAAGCACGAGGGAGCCGATCTTTACCGATACATCCGGCTCTCTGCTCAGGCTTTCCACAGTATTTCTCCTTGGGAAAATACCGGGCCATCGGCACAGGCACGCAAGTACCCGCCTGCCCTTGCGGGAAGCACACAGCCCTGGCAGGCTCCCACGCCGCAGGCCATCCACTGCTCGGCAGAAAGCTGGGCCGATACGCCTTGTTCCAACGCCAGCGCATCCACTGCCGCGAGCATGGGAGTTGGACCGCAGGCAAAAAGATGTGCATTGAGCGTTTTCAGGCTTGCATCCGCCAGGCCAATCTCATGGAGCAGCGCCTCAACGACGGTGCCCTTAAAGCCTCGGGATCCATCATCGGTGGCAATATAGGCTTGGTCGAGACAAAGCTGTAGATCGGCAAGCCCAGCAAGAACCGGCTGCCTATCATTCGCGAAAAGCTCTTGTGTTCTATCAGTTGACTGAGTCTGCCTCAGCCAACGTTCCGCCGCCTGGGTAAAGGAGGGTATCTGGGTGGCCGATCTAAAGCCGAGAAAAAGCTTGCTCGCCGGGTATTGAGGAAGCGAACTGGCGTTGGTGGAAGTATCGGAGCCTTGAACGACTGATTGCAGGTAGAAAAGGGGACCTATTCCAATGCCGCCGCCCGCCAGGAGGGCTTGTTCACCAAGAAGGGGTAGGGGAAAGCCGTTTCCCAGGGGGGCTATCAGGTCCAGACTGCCCCCCTCTGGGAAGGACGATAGGGCTTGGGTTGCCTTTCCGCGGATCTGGTAGAGCGCGAAAGCGAGCCCGCGGCCATAATGCGCAAAGGCCAGTGGTCTTCTTAAAAGCCCCGCATCACCAGCCTGAAGTCCCTGCGGATTGAAGGTGAAAAATTGACCCGGTACTGGCGGGCCAAGATCCTCGGGCCAGGCAAAGGCTATTAGCATCCAGCCTTGGGAGACAGCCTGGTTGAAAACTACTATAACTTTAAACTGTCGCATACACGGTTTCTTGCCCGCATTGTCCGGACTAGCTTGTCTTCTGTCAAGCTCGGTCGCCTGAAGCTTGTGGGCAGTTTTTACCATCGAGCCCAGCGGTGTGGCATTGCTAGTAGTCGCAGTTGTTCCCTAGAAAGCCCTCGCTCACAATTCTGAAAGCCGGAGCTCGATCTCTTCTAGCTTTTCGGTGAGCTTGTGAATGGTTCGCTCTATTCGCTCTTTTTCACGCAAGAGTCGTTCGGCGGGATCCACTGTGTCGTCAGGAGATTTGAGCATGCCTTTGACAGTACCGGGGCTTGCGCCGGCTGTTAAGGCTTCCACAGCCTTGGAGCGCTCCTCCAGGTCTTTGATGCCGGCCACGAATCGCAGGTTATCCCAACCCATGGAGGGATCAAGCCCTATCTGGCTGGCAGCCACCGCCGCCGTCGCCGTGGTTCTTGGAAGGCCTAAAACCCGCTCAATGTAATCTTCGAATCGCGCCCGGTGGATTCTGCAAAGCTCGGCCGCCCTGGCTAAAAGCCGTCCCATCTCCAGCATTGCCTCGCCGTTAGCCTTGAGACATTTTTCCTTTATCGTTCGGGAAAGATCGACAAATTCTTCCTGGCTCTCGAAGATATTGTTATAGAGCCCGGCCTCTTCGGCTTTCTGCACCAATTCGTGAAAAATTGACCAGAATTCCTGGGTGTGGGGTCGAGCCTGTTTAAGGCCTCCCTTGCGCTGATAATGAAGATGATGAGCGTATTCGTGTAATGCGGTGTAGAGAAGTTGATTGTCGGATTCGAAATTTTTATTATGGAGCACTATCTCCGCAGAATCGGGCTTGTAAAGTCCGTTGACTTTTTTGTTCGCCTTGCCGGAAAAAACCAGGTTGAAGGGAGCTGGACTCTCTTCAACCTGCAGCAGTATGGATTTTACCTGATCTTGATTCATTGCTTGCTCCAGAACGCCCTGCTTCGCTGATCCCAACGCTGGACGATCTGGAGCATAGTACGGTGAAGTGGGCTACGAGGGCAACCTGGGTTTCGGCGTTAAAATGGCCATTGTCCTGGTGATACAGCGAAAGCCCATGGCTTAACGTGAGAGAGCGCGGTCAATCTCAGGTCTGTTAAAGCCGATAATCACCCTTCCATTGATATCGATCACAGGAACGCCCATTTGGCCAGACTTGCGTACCATTTCTTCAGCCTTGCGTTGATCCGATGCGACATTGTACTCGGTAAAGGGAACACCCTTGGTTCTGAAGTAATCTTTGGCCAAGCGGCAATATGAGCAGCTGGGGGTTGAATAAAGGGTGACATACATACAAATCCTCCTATGACTGGATTGTTTGGTTATATAGTGTATATTAGAAAAATACTATACAAGATCCTTCGGCGTCAATATCATCTGTCACTATCTCCTATGAATATCCCTTGGCAGCGACAAATCTTGAATCGCCCACTACAGTTTGCGGCGTTTTTTCATTGTGAAAGCACTATACCCCCAGGGGCTGCACAGGGTGGCTATAAGAGTTTCGCTAGGGCTGCTCATTGTCCTGGGCATGCACACAACAGCGGCTCAGGCCACCTATACAGATGTATTTAATATCGAAGCGAGCATAAGTAAAGCGCAATTCGAAACTAACATAACCACTCAGCTTACCGGAGACTGCATTTTGGAGAGCGCCCTTCGCGCTGAGGGCAAAAAGCCTGAGTTCCGGTTGCCGTATTGCAGAGTACAGGGTGATACATTCGACTTTTTTCTCGGTAGAGCCTCTATCGAGCAGGGAAGGGCATTGAGAAATAGTCCCACCGCCCAGGTTCCGGTAAACTCTGGATCCTTCTGGTCAGCCCAGACAGAATCTAATAGTGCCGATCTTCTGGCCGGCATCCACAGTGGCTCAATTTCCTTCTTAGCCCTCTGCGACACTGATTCGATCATAGATCTGGCTACAATTGTTTCAGATTTTAATCCCCCAAATCTTTCCTTCAAGGCTGCGGCGATGGAGTTCGCGGTGAAGAGTGGTGTTTTCTCTTGGGCAGCTGGAAGCAGTGCGGCAATGAGCAATGAAAAAAAATCGCCCGAGGGTTGGCAAAGCGCCGACGCTTCGTATGAGCCTGCGATAGAGGCGCTCAGCGCTGCGGCATCCGGGGCGGTGGCAACTAAAACGCTCGGCATCGATCTCTGGGCGGCAACTTGCCTTGGTTCTTTGATTCCACCTGGATGGGCAGGTATGCTGGAGTTCCGGCTGGGTGGAATCGAGTTTGGCAATCCCAGCCGGGGCGCAAAATCTAATTCCTTAGGCAGTTCCGCCCAAGATCTAGAGCGTAAAGACCGCGCCATTCTGGAGGCAGACAGTGACCGAAAGCTTAGTCCCAGCATCAGCTTAAAAGGTAAAGCCTTCGTATCGAGCCATTCATATAGAAATTTTCTGCTTGAGAAACCTTCTCTGGACTGTGCGCTCCAGTGTGAGGTGTCGCTTGCGATTCATAGATATACCCTTTGGGCGAGCCTGCAGGCCTTTTCGCCCAGTGAAGAAGGGGCCGGTACTAATCATCGAAGTATTGCCGAAAGCGGAATCCCGACCCTCCTCTGGCTATGGAGGCCTGAAACCCTCATTGGTCGCGCTGGAGTTGGCTGGGAACCATGGGCTGTTTCGGCGCGCGCCAAAACTGACCAGAGCGGCGTTGCCTCGCTCGATTTTAAGCTGGGCTACGCTGGTTTAGCGTCGAAAAACGGACAACTTAATTTGAAGTCGGCTTTGCACATATATCTTAAACAAGGTCTGTCCGAACTTGGGGACGATGATCTGTCAGATCTATTTGCCCAGGATGAGGACGAAGGGGATGGTGCAACTGCGAGTTCAAGCGGTGTTAGTTCAAGCGGGCTGACAAAGATCGCTGATTCCATAGGAGGCCTAGTATTCTATCGAAGTAAGCTAGAATTTGGTCTTGCCTGGGGAAATAAAAATGCTCGAGGCGGGGCAAGCATTGCTATTGCGGTCTCTAAGGCCGATTCAGGCCTCGAATTTCTGCTTTATGGTGAGGCATCCCAGCGAATAGGGCTTGGTTCCCGATGTTCTATCGAACTGGCTCTGGTTGCGCCTTCCAGCGGGTACGCTTTGGACCGTCTGCCTGAAATGATGCCGACAATGAGCGCGGGTTTTCAACTTAGGAAAGCCCAAAACCAGAGGTAGACCATGGTATTGCTTTGCGAACAACGAAAATAATGATATTGTTAAAACAGCATATTTCAGTGAGGTAATGCCATGCGTCGTGCGCTTATTGTCGTAGACCTCCAGAACGATTTCTGTCCAAAAGGGGCGCTGGCTGTGCCCGGCGGCGACGAAGTTATTGACATAGCCAACGAACTGCTTGCGGAAATCCCTCTTTCCGTGCTTACCCAAGACTGGCACCCTCAAGGGCATGTATCCTTTGCCTCCAGCTATGGGCGACAACCTTTTGAGCTGGACGACAGCGTAGATCCGCCCAGGGTGCTCTGGCCCGACCACTGTGTGGCGGGCAGCAAAGGCGCTGATTTTCATCCCGAGCTCAAGACCGAGCGCGCTAAGCTGATCATCCGTAAAGGCTTCAGTCTCAACCTGGACAGTTACTCGGCATTTTTTGAGAATGATGGACTTACTCCCACAGGCTTGGCAGGTTGGCTTGAAACGCTGGGCGTGGGCTCGGTGGTCGTCATGGGACTCGCTACCGACTACTGCGTAAAGGCAACGGCCTTGGATGCGCGAAAGCTGGGTTTGGAAGTGAGCATCGTGAGTGATGGAGTAAGGGCGGTGAACGCCCAGAGCGGGGATGGAGAAGCGGCGCTCAAAGCCATGGAAGCCGCGGGCTGTAAAATTTTGAGTCTAAAAGAGATACTGGCATGAATAAAACCATCAATAACGCGCTTTTTACCGACTTTTACGAACTGACCATGGCCCAAGGTTATTGGAAGCGGGGCATCAACGACCATACGGTGGCCTTCGATTATTTCTTTCGCAGGCAGCCATTCGGCGGCGGCTATGCGGTCTTTGCCGGATTGGGGACCCTTTTGGACGCATTAGCCCGATTTAGATTCTGCGCTGACGATTTGGAATATCTAGACAGCCTCGGTCTGTTTGACCAAGGCTTTTTAGAGTATCTTGAAACCTTTAAATTCAATGGAAACATATTGTCAGCACGGGAAGGGGAAATCGTTTTTCCCCAAGAACCCTTGGTGCGGGTAGAAGCTGATCTGGTCCAAGCCCAGATCGTGGAAGGGCTGGTGCTCAACACCCTCAATTTCCAAAGTCTTATTGCCACTAAGGCAGCCAGGATCTGGCTAGCCTCGGGCAAGGGCACGGTAATGGAGTTTGGACTCCGCCGAGCCCAGGGCGGCGACGGTGCCATGTCTGCATCCCGGGCTGCCTTTATAGGGGGAGCCTACGGAACCTCCAACAGTTTGGCGGGCAAGGTTTTCGGCATTCCCGTGCTGGGCACAATGGCCCATTCTTGGGTGATGTCCTTCCCCACAGAACTGGAATCCTTCAAGGCTTACGCTGACATATACCCAAAGGGCGCAGTCTTCCTCATCGATACCTACAATACCCTGGAATCGGGAATCAACAATGCCATCAAGGTAGGAAGAGACCTGGCCAAGAATGAGCATAATTTCGGTGTCCGCTTGGATTCGGGGGATATGGATTACCTTACCCGCAAGGTGCGACAGAAGCTGGACGAAGCGGGTTTTCCCGAGGCTAGCATTGTTGTGTCCAACGAGCTGGACGAGATGATTATTGAGCACCTGGTGGCATCGAAGGCTCCTATCGACACCTGGGGAGTGGGCACAAAGCTGGTCACCGGCGGCGAGGACGCTGCCTTCACCGGAGTCTATAAACTAGCCGCCATGATGAGCGAGGGAATCGAAAAAGCGGTGATGAAAGTTTCGGACAACCCTGATAAGTCCACTAATCCAGGACGAAAACGGGTATATAGGCTCTTTGACGATGCATCCATGGCAAGGCTGGATATTATTACCCTGGAGGACGAAGTGCCGAAGGCTCAGGATAACCTTGTAGCCCATCACCCAGCCGGCGATTACCGGCGCCTTACAATTACACCGTCCAAGGTCGAACCGCTTTTAACTGAAGTGATGAAGGCGGGTGAGAATGTTAAGGGCTTGCCCAGTCTTATTGAAAGCCAAGCTTACATGGCTAGCCGCCTGGAAAATTTCGATAGCACCTATCTGAGACTTTTAAATCCCCACATCTACAAGGTCTCGGTCACGGAGAAATTGAAGGAACTTAAGTTGGGGCTTATCAAAAAATACCTGCGCTCACACTAAGAACAGGCTCTGGCGCCTGGTTACTCGCGCCCGAGATGGCTAAGGTGCCGCTTGTGGAGTGCGCTAGCGTCGACGTTCCAGGGTCTTGATAAAAGGCTTCGCGCCGGCGCTGGCTTTGTGTTCCAGGGCTTCGATGAGAGCTTCGGGGTTTTCACTCACGCAGAGGTCTTCCAAAATTTCAGCGTTTACAAAGCCTTCGTCCCGCATGGTTTTTAGAAAACTTAAGAGCTTGTCATAGAAACCGCAGCAGTTCAGCAAACCCACCGGCTTATTGTGATAGCCGATGTAGCGCCAGGTCCAAACCTCAAAAAGTTCTTCCATGGTGCCTATTCCCCCGGGCAGGGCGATAAAGGCATCGGATTTTTCCTGCATAAGGGCTTTGCGTTGGTGCATGTCCTCGACAACCAATAGTTCTGAAAGTTCCAAGTGGTCCACCATACCGTTGAGCTTCTTGGGTATGATGCCCAGAACCTTGCCGCCGACTTTCATAGCAGCTTCCGCCATGATGCCCATGGTGCCCACATTGCCGCCCCCGTAGACTAGGGTGTAGCCTTTTTGGGCCAGAAGCCTTCCCGTTGAAGCCGCGGCTTCGCCGTATCGGGAAGAGGAGCCTTCGGCAGAACCACAAAAGACGCAGATAGAGCGGATCAAACGATTTTCGGTCATTACAGCGACCGCCTTACGGCATCGGGATGCTCGATCGTAGCGTTGTTTTCCCGCCCGGAGCCGCGGCCCAGCCTGCCCAATGCTGTCTGCACCAAAGTTGCTATGAGTTCGCCGTAATCCAGGCCATGTAAGGTCCAGGCGGCCTCGGGCAGGAAGCTGTGGGGACCTAGGCCGGGCATCACGTTGATCTCCAGTACATAGGCACCCGAGGCGTCGGCCCTGATATCTACCCGAGAGTAGTCGCTGGCGCCAATAACCTTAAAGCAATTCCAGGCTAGGGCATTCAGTTCCCTTGCGAGCCTTTCGTCCTTTACCGGCACAACCTTCTCCAGATCTCTAACAGCCGTGTCGTGACTTAAAATGGGCACCGAGACGTCCATCGATGCGTAGTCGATTTCCACCGGGGTGAACAGCGGTTTTTCTGCTTCGATGACGCCCACGCTGAATTCTCGCATGCCATCGCCGCCAATGTATTTTTCAATCAAGGCTGGCTGATTAAATTCCTTTATAATCTTTGCCACAGCGAGTTTGAGCGCGGCCGAATCATGGACTATCGAATCGTCGTTGATACCCAGATGGCCTCCCTCGAGACTAGGCTTAACCATGAGAGGAAAACCAATGAGTTCGGCCTGGGAGACAATAAGCTCTTCAGTGTCGCCGGAGCTAACGATAAAATCGTCCGGAGTGGGTACACCGGCCTGCCTAAGAACACGCTTAGTGCCCGACTTATCCAGACCTAGCTTGACTACCGCGGCCTTGGAGCCTAGATGATCAAAGCCCCAGCCGTCCAAGAGACCGGGCAGAAAGCTGTGCTTCGCCTTTTCGTCCAGGTATTCGGCTATATTGAATACAAACACCTTGCCCTTTTGCGACACGCCATCAAGAAACAGCTTGAGTTCGGAAGGATCCTTCGTCTCGATGGACGAGAGCTTCCAGCGGGCCGATAGCTCCTTTTCTATGCGTTCATACGTCTCGGGGCTTCGCCAGGGTTTGTCGGTGTATGACTTGATAAGGGCAATCTGCATAGGGCAACTCCTAATCTTTATTCTAAACAGGATTGTAAGTTTTTGACCAGAGCCATCCTAAGCCTGGATGTTGTGTGACTATGGAGAAAAGCGAAAAAAAATCTGGTGCAAAATTTTTTTAATTTTAACCCTTGACAACTCACTATATGTCACCTAGTATCGATAATACTTTATCGTCGATAATAAATTTGCATCGACTACAAGGAGGACGTGCTATGAAGAAAAGATCGTTGATCGCTGCGTTGGTCGTTGGCTTACTCATGGTGAGCCTGGTTGCTGTGTCGGCCCAGAGCGCCGCAGGCTTTCCCAAAAAGAATTTGAAGATCATCGTGCCCTTCGCCCCCGGCGGTGCAGTGGACGTTACTTGCCGATTCTTTGCCGAGCTGGCGCCCAAGTATTTTGACGGCAAAAAGATCATTATCGAGAACAAGGAAGGTGGCGGCGGCGTTGTAGGTCAGAATGCTGGCGCTAAAGCCGATCCCGACGGTTACTCGATTCTTGCCTTTACCTCTTCGGTGGTCACTAACCCCATGACAAAGCAGACCGACTATACCCACGAATCCTTCCAGCCGGTGATTATGTATTGCTACGATCCCGAAGTGCTTGTAGTTTCCGCGAAATCGGAGTTTAAAACTCTGGATGATCTATTAGCAGCGGCCAAGAAGAGCTCGGTTAGCCTCTGCACCCCGGGAAAATCCACTTCTCATCATACCGCCGGCTTGATTCTGGAACAGAAAATCGGCGTCAAATTCGACTATATTCACAATAATGGCGCGGCCATGCAGATTACCCAGCTATTGGGCGGCCACGTACAAGCAGGTCTCATGGCCTATGGCGAAGCAGCCAGCCAGCTTAAGGACGGACAGCTAGTGGCCTTGGGTGTCATGAGCGACATTCGCATCGCGGACTTGAGCAAAGTCCCCACCTTCCAGGAAAAGGGGATCGACATTCTTTACGGCGCCTGGCGGGGACTCGCAGTACCTGCGAAGACCCCTAAGGATGTGGTAGCTGTGCTGGAAAAAGGGTTTACCGAAATCACCAAGGATCCCCAGTATATCGAGAAAATGGCCAAGGCCGGGTATCCCCTGGTCTATAAGAACACCGCCGATTTCACTAAGCATGTCATACAAGACGCGGTGGATTTTAAGAATATTCTTCCCTTCCTGAATCAGTAACATAGAGCGGCGTGGGGTTCCTGTGCCAAGGAACCCCACGCCGCTTCCTTTCGGGTTAAGTCACACGGCCAAATTTTATTGGCCTGATCTATGACGGAGTAGCTATGATCGTACGTAAGGGAGATTTTTATTTTTCTTTAGTGCTGGATTTTATTTGTGTATTTGTCTTCACCACTTCCTTTTCTTTTCCTATCGAGGCCGCGATTTTTCCTCAGTTGTCATCAGCACTTTTATTTGTACTTTCGAGCTTCTTGATGTTCGCTTCTTTCAAAGGGAAAAGCGAGGGTACAAACACAGCAAATAAGAAAGGCTTTAAATACACCAGCGCCATTCTCCTCATTGTTGGCTTTGTGGTGTACACCCTGCTGGTAAATCTACTCGGGTACATACTTACAACCCTAGCGCTGGTTTACTACACAATCTTCGTCATTGGATATCGAAAACAAAAATGGCTCATAATCACATCGATCGTCAGTGTCGCGTTGACCTATGCCATTTTTGGTCTGCTTTTGGGCGTGCCTTTGCCGGTTAGTTTTATAACCCGACTCATCCAAGGATAAAACTATGCTTGAAAATATCGCTTTAGGCTTTGGTCAACTGCTTCATCCCACAGTATTCATTGCGCTGTTTTTAGGTGTAGTAGTAGGCTTGATCGTAGGAGCTCTGCCAGGGCTCAACGATAGCATCACCATGGCAGTGCTCATACCCGTCACATTTGGCATGGATTCCCAGATAGCTATGGTGCTCCTGGTGGGAATTTATGTTGCGGCCTGCTATGGTGGCTCGATACCCGCCATTTTACTAAACATACCTGGTACCGCTTCGTCGGTGGTCACCTGCTTGGACGGTTATAAGATGACCCAGAAGGGTCAAAGCGGCCTTGCCCTGGGAATATCCACCACCAGCTCAGTGTTCGGCGGCCTCATGAGCTCTCTGGTGCTTATGTTCCTAGCCCCTTTCTTAGCCATACAGGCGCTGCGGTTTGGACCCCCAGAGTATTTTTCCCTGGCCATAATGGGAATAAGCACCGTCGTAGGCATGGCGGGCAAGGACCTGCTGAAAAGCCTTATTATAAGCATATTTGGTCTTGTCATATCGACGATAGGAATGAGCCCCCAGGTGGGCTTCCCCCGTTTTACCTTCGGTATCGATTATCTTTACGACGGAATTCCCTTAGTTCCGATGTTGATAGGGCTTTTTGGCGTTACCTCGGTGCTAGAACTCGCTGACACGATAAAGAACGATCTGCTTTCCAAGGTGGATTTGCATATAAAAAAGATTGGGCGAATGCTGCCCGACAGGAAAATGGTTAAACGATTGCTGCCAACTTGGATCACTTCGAGTGCAATCGGCAACGTAATTGGCATAATTCCAGGTGCAGGCATGATCATGGCCATCTACATGGCCTACGATCAGGCGAAACGGAGCAACAAGGACAAGGAATTCGGCACTGGTATACCCGAAGGCGTGGCTGCGCCTGAGACAGCGAATAACGCTGTGGTGGCCAGTTCTATGGTGCCCCTCATGGCTTTGGGAGTTCCAGGCAATTCCACCTCGGCCCTCTTTATTGGTGCGCTCATGATTCAGGGCATGCGACCTGGACCATCTCTTTTCAAAGACTTTCCCGAAGTAGCGTATTTAATTATTGCCGCCTTTTTTGTGGGCAATATTTTAATGGGTCCTTTAGGTCTCGCCCTGAGCAAGTTTATGTCCACATCGATTCTCAGGCTCAATAGATATCTTTTAAACGGTGTAATAATTCTGCTCTGCGTAACCGGCGCTTATTCGGTGCGCAACAGCAGTTTCGACATTTGGATTATGATAATCTTTGGGGTTATCAGTTACATATTAAACAAGATACATTTTTCATTATCACCCATTATTCTGCCCCTAATTCTCGGACCAATGATGGAGCAGAATTTACAGCAGAGCCTCATTCTTTCAAGGGGAAGTTGGGCGATATTCTTCACCAGCCCCATATCGCTGGGTTTGCTAATCGTTTCGGCCCTTTTCCTCCTGGCGCCAGTATGGAAGGCCATAAATGAACGGCGTAGATCGAAAATCGCATAACCTTATAAAGCTAAACGGAGTGTGCGCAATTGAGGGAATTACACGTTGATACAATAAAAACAACGGTGAAAGAGCTTTTTTTAGAAGCCAACTATGTTATTGGGAAAGATATTTATCGCAAGCTCGCCCAATGCCAGGAAGAGGAAGAATCGCCAATCGGCAGATCCATACTTGGTCAGATTATCGAGAACGACGATATCGCCGCCCGTGAACGGGTCGCCATCTGTCAAGACACAGGCCTGGCCATTCTTTTTATAGAACTAGGCCAGGACGTGCATATTGTCGGAGGCGATTTCAATGAAGCTATAAACCAAGGCGTGCGTGAGGCATATAAAGAAGGCTATCTAAGAAAATCAGCGGTGAACGATCCGCTTTTTGATCGCATCAACACGAAGGACAACACGCCGGCGATAATTCACCTGTCCATTGTACCAGGTGAAAAAGTAAAAATTCTCGTGACACCCAAGGGCTTCGGGAGCGAGAACATGAGCGCCACAAAAATGTTAAAACCCGCCGACGGCGTGCAGGGAGTGCGGGATTTTGTGGCGGCTACCGCCATAAACGCCGGTCCCAACCCCTGTCCGCCAATAATTGTTGGGGTAGGCATAGGCGGAACCCTGGAAAAAGCAGCGCAGATCGCTAAATTCGCTACCCTGCGGCAGGTAGGACAGCCCAATCCCGATTCGCGTTACGCGAAACTAGAAGAGGAAATACTCACGGCGATCAATAAATCGGGGGTAGGACCCGGCGGCCTGGGTGGAACGACGACAGCCTTGGCAGTGCACATAGAATATTTCCCCACCCACATAGCAGGACTGCCCGTGGCGGTGAATATTTGTTGCCATGCCGCCAGGCACGCCGAAAAAGTGCTTTAACGGGGGACACAACATGGGAATAATACATATACAGGCTCCGGTAGTTTCGGATGAATTAGATTCCCTCAGGGCGGGGGATATCGTTGCTATTAGCGGCTACATCTACACTGGAAGGGATGCGGCGCACAAACGGCTTATAGAGTGCCTCGAAAGCGGCAAGAAACTTCCTGTGGATTTTAAAGGCCAATTTATTTACCACGTGGGACCGGCGCCGGCTAAACCAGGCCACGCATCGGGGTCGGCAGGCCCCACCACCAGCTACCGCATGGATCCTTACACCCCAGCGCTGCTAGACCAGGGCTTGAAAGCCATGATCGGCAAGGGCTTCAGGTCCCAGGCAGTGATCGAATCCATGAAAAAGCATAAGGCTGTGTTTTTCGGCGCCACCGGAGGAGCCGCAGCCCTAATAGCCCGGAGCATAACAAAGGTAGAAGTTGTGGCCTATGAAGATTTGGGCACCGAGGCGATTCATAAGCTCTATGTGGTGGACTTTCCCGCCATTGTGATAATCGATTCTCTGGGCAACAATCTGTACGAAAGCGAACCGCCAAAATACAAAAAACCGTAAAAAAGGCAGGAGCGAAGTGAAACCGAGAATTTCTAATTCCGAGTTAGTTCGGTCATACATCCCCATGGTGGATTTTATCTCTGATGTTTTAGGAAACAATTGCGAAGTGGTGCTCCACGATCTCACTAATCCCGAACAATCCATCGTAGCTATACGGAACGGTCATTTGAGCGACAGAAAATTGGGCGGCCCGCTCACCGACCTGGTGCTCAAGGTAATAAAAACCCGAAGTTATGAAGAACAACCCTACGTAGCCAACTACAAGGCTGCGGGCAGCAAAAAGAAATTTAGGTCATCCAGCTATTTTATCAAAAACCTGGAAAGCCAGATAATCGGCGTGCTGTGCGTGAATATCGATATAGAGCCCTATCTTTGCGTAAAAACAATCATGGATTCCCTTTCGGCGACAAAGCCCTTAGGAGCTCCGGTGCATGAAGAAGCTGAAGGAGAGAGCAATGCCCCCAGCGGCGTCAACGGGAATGCGGATGAAAAATTCTTCAGCTCTATCGATGACATGCTGGACAGCATGATCCAGGAAGAAATTTCCATTGCCAATTTTGTTCCTGCTCGAATGACCGTGCCAGAAAAGGTGGAGGTCGTCCACCGTTTGAATGAAAAAGGCACCTTCCAACTAAAAGGGGCTGTAGCCAAAGTGGCCAAGGCTTTCGGCGTATCGGAGCCTACAGTGTATCGGTATCTCAGCATGAGAAAAGAAGCCTAGGCGAAGACAATGTGCGAGCGCAGGGGCGACGGATAACCCCCACGAAAGTGAAGTTCAAAAACGCAGTCGAAAATATTGAGAAAGGAGCGTTGCTATGAAACAAACGATTCAATCGGCCTCGGCGCCTAAGGCGATAGGTCCTTATTCCCAGGCTGTCAAGGCGGGCAATTTTGTCTTTGTGTCAGGCCAGCTGCCTTTGGATGCCGCCACGAGCACCATGGCCGGCAGCGATATGGCTACCCAGACAAGAAAAGCGCTGGAGAACCTGCGCGCGATTCTCCAGGACAACGGGTACAGCCTTTCGGATGTGGTTAAGACAACTGTGTATCTCAAAGATATGAATGGGTTCGGAGCTATGAACGAAGTGTACGCTCAGTTTTTTACCGACGAGTATCCAGCCCGAGCAGCTTTTGAGGTAGCCCGCCTGCCCAAGGACGCCCTTGTGGAAATCGAAGCTGTGGCGTATCGGGAATAAATCGAAGGCATTACGTTACGCAAGGCAAGGAGGAATCATGTCCCATATTATCGACAACGAGTTTTATAAAGACAGCTGGGGCACCGCAGAAATGCGCCAGGTTTTTGACGATCGGGTGCGCTACCAGCGTTGGCTGGACATAGAAGTTGTCCTTGCTACGGTGCAGGCCGAGATGGGAAGTATTCCTGCCGAGGCGGCCAAGGAAATCGCACGTACGGCCAAGGTTGAAGAACTTGATCTCGATTTTATTAAGGCTGATCTAGCACGGTCTGGCCACTCGCTTTTGCCCCTGCTCAGGGCAGTGCAAAAGCGTTGTAAGGATAACCTGGGCGAGTATATCCACTACGGCCCCACAACCCAGGATATTGAAGACACTGGTGGCGTGTTGGAAATGAAAGCCGCATCCAAAATCCTGTTGCGCGATTTGATCCGCATAGAAAAGGCAATCCTCGGCTACGCGGAAAAGTACAAGGATTTTCCCATGGCGGGGCGCACACATAACCAACAAGGTCTGCCCATAACCTTGGGGCTGAAGTTCGCCAACTGGGCGGCGGAGATCCGCCGGGGCATAGAGCGGCTTAAGGGCATGCGGGAGCGGGTATTTGTCGGTATGCTGCATGGCGGCACCGGCACCATGGCAGGTTTGGGTGAAAATGCCTGGGAAACCGCCGAAAAAGTCATGGAACGCCTGGGGCTCGCACTTCCGCCCTCGGGCTGGGGAAGCGCCCGGGACACGGTAGCCGAATACCAGGTGGTGCTGGGTATGCTGGCCGGGAGCTTGGGCAGGGTATCCAACGAAATCTTCCAACTGGCGCGCACCGAAATCAACGAATTCAGAGAACCCTTGGGCGAGCACTACGTTGGCTCCAGCACCATGCCTCACAAACGAAACCCCGAAGTAACTGAATTTATCGTTGCTATGTGCCGCATTGTCATGAGCAACGTACAGCTTGCGCTTCAGGGAATGGTTTCCGAGCACGAGCGCGATACCAGGGCGTGGCGACTGGACTGGCACTCAATCCCCGAGAGCAGCATCATGCTGCACAAGGCATTGACCGCCCTTACGTTTATTGTCGAAGGGCTTGAAATAGACGAAAAGCAAATCAGCCAAAACCTGGACATGCTGCATGGCATGCTCTTTTCCGAAGCCCTCATGTTCTATCTGGGCAAAAAAGTAGGGAAACAAACAGCCCATCATTTGATACGCGATGCCATTCTCGGCACCCAGAATACCAATAAAACATTCAAGGAATTGCTTATGGATTCCCCGGTGATCCGGGAAAACCTAAGCATTACCGAACTGGAATCCATAATGGACTACTCACTGCATGTGGGAGAATCCAGCCGTCAGGTTGAGGCGGTTGCTGCGTTATCAGCGAAGCTTGCTAAAACGGACAATGATTTCTTGAGCTGTTGAGGCTAGGCGAAGAACCTAAAAGGAGAGAGCTGTGGAGCTCCATACATTTTTTGAAAACGAAGTAAAACCTGCCTTAGGATGCACCGAGCCGGTGGCCGTAGCCTTAGCCACGGCCCGGGCGAAACAGGAACTAGGGAAGACCCCCGATGTCATCACGCTGCGTCTTTCGGGTAATATCTTTAAAAACGGACGTGATGTGGGTATTCCCGGTACCAATGGCCTTAAAGGCAACTTGGTTGCCGCTGCTCTTGGCGCCCTAGCGGGGGATGCGTCCAAAGGCCTCATGGTTTTAGAGCGGGTATCACCTGAGGCGGTGGTTCAGGCCAAGGCCATGGTAGATTCCGGCCAGGTGCGGGTTTCGGTAGCCGAGGATGTGCCCAATGTCTTTGTTGAGGCAAACCTCACTGCCGGGGCTGACAGCGTTTCGGCTACCATCGCTGATCGCCATGACAAAGTGCGTCTTATTCTTAAAAATGGGAAAGAAGTGTTCAAAGCCGACACAGACCATGCTCAAGCCGCTAATTCCGGAAATCCAGCCTACCTTGCCGAACTCATGTCCATGAATATTGAAAGCCTTTGGACGCTTGCCGGGTCCATAGACAAGGACTTGGAGAAGTTCATGCTCGAAGGCAGGGATATGAACATGGAGGCAGCGCGCATGGGAAGCTCAGGTGAGTTTGGCCTGGGCGTGGGGCGCTCTGTCCTGGAATTAGGAATCAATGGGGGCGACCTGTTGTCCAGGGTAAAAGGGTATACGGGAGCTGCCGCCGATGTGCGTATGTCCGGGGCGCTCATGCCTATTATGAGTAGCGCGGGTAGCGGCAACCATGGCATTACCGCTGTAGTTCCTTTAGATGTGGTAGCCCACGACATCGATGCTTCGCCGCGTCAATTAGCCGAAGCCCTAGCCCTGAGCCACCTGGTTACGGGATTCATCAAGGCCTATATAGGCAGGCTTACCCCCATCTGTGGCTGCGCAGTTGCGGCGGGAGCGGGAGCGGCAGCGGGCATAACAAGACTCTTGGGAGGCAGCCCTAGGCAGGCAGAGCTGGCGGTAGCATCCGTTTTAGCCTCCCTCATGGGCATGGTATGCGATGGAGCCAAGGGTTCATGCGCCCTTAAGGTTTCGGCGGCCGCAGGCGAAGCCTATCTGGCGGCGGTGATGGCCATGAAAAAGCGGGGAGTCCAACAGCGGGAAGGCATCGTGTCCACGGACATGAAAACCACCGCTAAAGCCCTGGCCGAGCTGTCCGTAAAAGCCTTTGCCAACCTGGACAAGGTTATGGTGGATATACTTTTACAGCAGGCCGATTAACCGATAGCCAAAAGCAAACCCCCAAGGCAGGCCAAGGAAACCCCTCGGGGTTTTTTAACGACTTAGAACGAGGTGAGCCATGACCTACGCAGAGCAAATCGCCGACTATATTGCCGGCCTTAAGATCGAAAACATACCCGAAACTACCCGCCACAAGGCATCGCTCTGCCTTATGGACTACCTGGCGGCGGCGTGGAACGCTCAGGGGCACCCCCTGGCAGAAAAGTACCTGGGCCTTGCGCGGTACCTGGCGGGACATGAGGGTGGCGGCGTCAGTGTCATAGGCTCAAGCCTAAATCTACCGGCGCCCTGGGCGGTCTTTGCCAACGCAGCCAAAGGCCACGTCACCGAGGTGGATGACGGACACCGTACTTCGATTATGCATATCGGCACTGTGGTGATACCTGTAGTGCTAGCTTTGGCGGAACAGCGAAAACTTTCCGGGGCTCAAATTCTGGAAGCCATTGTATGTGGCTACGATGTG
Source organism: Spirochaetaceae bacterium UBA6076 (assembly GCA_002428725.1). Taxonomy (GTDB): domain Bacteria; phylum Spirochaetota; class Spirochaetia; order Treponematales; family Rectinemataceae; genus UBA2256. The sequence continues at coordinate 34,458 of DIXQ01000038.1, forward strand.
GCCATCCGCTCGGGCGAATGCTTTGGTCCCGAACATTACGGAATATTCCACACCACCGCCACCGCAGGAACCTTTGGAGCCGCCGCGGCGGCCGCAAAGGCATTAGGCCTTGAGCCCAAGGCCATAGCCTGGGCTTTGGGGCACGCGGGCACTCAGGCGGCAGGGCTGTGGCAGTTTTTAAACGAGAACGCGGTGCAGGCTAAGCCCTTCCACCCCGCCAAGGCAGCGCTCAACGGTATGCTCGCGGCGGCGCTGGCTGAATCCGGCATAGAAGGTGCTGTGGAAATATACGAAGGCAAAAAGGGTTTTTGCGCCATCGCCGCTAAAAATCCCCAATACCACGCCCTCGTGAGCAATCTTGGAAGTAATTTTAAAATCGACGAGGTCAATTTCAAAGGCTACCCGACCTGCGGTCAGACCCACAGCATGCTGGACGCGATGGCCGCCATTCTCTCTAGGGAGCAATTTTCTGCTACCGACGTAGCTGAGGTGGAAGCCCGGGTATACCAAAGGGCTGTGGATATTGCTGGCATCCCCGAACCCACAACCCTGGAAGAAGCCAAGTTCTCCAATCAGTGCTGCCTTGCCTTCATGATCGCCAAGGGGAGCTTAAGTTTCTTGAACTTTACCGAAGAGGCCGTTCGGGACAATGACATACGGGCGCTCATGCGGAAAATTCACCTGGTGGTGGATCCAGAAATGGACGCCGGTTTTCCCGCAGCCAGGCCCTGCCGAATCATTGTGCGGCTCAAGGACGGAAGAACTTTTTCCCAGGACAACAAGTACCGCAAGGGAGACCCTGAAAACCCCATGGATGCTATGGCGATGCAGGAAAAGTTCGCTCAGCTCTCCAGCGAAAGCCTTACGCCCCAGCAGCGTAGTCGAATCGCGGACTGGTGCCTAGGCTTGGAGAGTGTCTCTGGGGCCCAGCCCTGGATATTCGAGCCAGATAAAGCGTAACATTAGGGCCTATGGAAGCCCTGCTTTTCATTGGTCTGCTCGTAACCTGTGCCATTCTAGGCCTGCCAATACTCTATGCTGTCTTGGCGGGACTTCTCATGTTCTTCATTTTTGGGCTTCGGCGTGGCCTATCAGCAGGTAAGCTTTTTGGTGCTATGCTGCCGGGATTCAGAAAATCGCTCATCGTCGTTGTGGTGATTCTGTTAATCGGCGCTATGAGCGCAGCCTGGCGGGCTTCGGGTCTCATGGCCCTTCTGGTGGTGGGCGGGCTATCGCTTATCTATGCACCACTTTTTTTACTTTTTACTTTTCTTTTAAGCGCGGGATTCGCCTTTATTATAGGATCTTCGATAGGCGCGGCCAGTGTCATGGGCATTCTTTTGTTCACTTTGGGGAGCGCCGGTAATGTGGCGCCCCTGCCCATGGCGGGCGCGATACTCTCGGGAATTTACTTTGGCGACCGAGCTTCCTTCCTATCCTCAAGCGCACTCTTAGTTTCGACGCTCTGCCAGGTGGAGCACAAGCAGCATCTGCGAAATATGCAACGAAGCGCGGTCGTTCCTTTTATCGCCTCAGCAGCACTGTACGCTATACTCTGCATATTTTTTCCCTTTAACGCAGGCCGCGCCAGGGAAATCCTGGCCTTGAGGGAGTTTTTTGAGCTGGGGAATCCGCTGCTCTGGCTGCCACTGGTGTTTGTGTTGCTTCCAGCCTTTACGCGGCTTACCCTGCCATATTCTATTGCCATGAGCACAGCGGCGGCTTTCGTCCTTGCCATCACTGTACAAGGCGTGGAAGCCGCCACCGCGTTGCGCGATCTATGGTTCGGATTCTCAAGACCCATCGACAATCCCCAATTAGCCCTTTTATACGGGGGAGGCTTCCTATCTATGGTAAAGCCGATGCTGGTGGTGTTTTTCTCAGGGGCGCTGCCGCCACTTTTAAAGGAGTTAGGGACGCTCAAACCGTATCAGGAAAGGCTTGCTAGGATGGCCGCAAAGGCTCATCCCTTTGCGGCTGCTGCGGTAAGCGGCATTTTGGCTAGCGCCATAGGCTGCTCTCAAACCCTGGCTGTCTTTCTCCAGGTCCCGCTGCTGGAAAAGGTATATTCTGAAGCGGAAAAGGAAAAACTAGCTCTGGCCATTAGCAATTCGAGCATACTCCTAGCAGCTCTTGTCCCCTGGAATATCGCGATGGCGGCCCCTCTAGCCATAATCGGGGCATCTCCTTTGAGCGGTATCTTTGCCTTTTACCTGTTTCTTACGCCGATCATCGCGCTATTGGGGGAGGGGAGGCATGGTAGCATTCGGCGCAGCGGGGATGAGAAGAATTAAGACAGGATCCCAGGACCAAACACAGGATTTTCAGGATTTAAAGGTTTTTCGCGTCGATGTCCTCGGCGAAGCGAATGCCCAGGCGTAGTAAGGCTTCCACCGCTGCGGGGTCTACCGCGTCGATGGTGTCGGCGGGGGTGTGGTAGGCGTTGGCACGGGCATCGTTGCCCCAGTGCATGGCCACTAAGCTGGCCGCCCTGGCGCCCGCGGCCTGAAGCTCGGCGGCGTCGGTGCCGCCGGTCAGGAAGGCCAGGGGCGCCTTCGGCGCCTTAATCCCCTCATCGGCCGCCAGGGCGGCCAGTCGCTCGACAGCCCCCGCATCCAACTTCACGAAGTCGTTTAGGTCCGAGGTGAGAATCCGCAGGTCGTCCACATTGAAGATGCAGTCCATGTTGTAGCCGTAGGTGGGCAGGGTGGCGAACTCGGCCTTGCGCTGGAGGGCGAAAGCCCGGGCGCCGCGGAGCCCCGCCTCTTCGGCGTCGAAACTCGCAAAGACCAGGCGCGTGCGTTTGAGCCCCTTGCCCGCTTTGCGCCGCTGGGCGAACTCTTTGAAAACCTCCAAGGCAATGGCTGTGGCCGCCATGTTGTCCCCAGCTCCAGGCGTGCCCTCGTCGGAAGCGAAATTCCAAAGTGGTAACACCAGGGGCAGGGCGGCTAAAAAGGCCAATCCCGCCAGCAGCCTCAGTAGATCGAAGCCGAAAACCGGAGTTCCCAGCCCCCAGCCCGAGACCGCCGCCACCGCGATGGAGACCAGCCAGAGCATGACCACGCTTCCGATGCCGCCATACACCTTGCGCGAATAGAGTTCGGGGCGATTCACGTAAAAATTGAATATCCTGGCCGAATCGTGATGTCCCGAGAGGATAAGCTGAGCCTCTGCCTTGCCCTCGGGTTCCAGCACAGCCACGACATTTCGCCCCTCGACCTTGGGAAAGAAGGGATCGAGTACTTCGCGGTAAAGGAAGAATCCGAAGACCAGGATACAAATGCTGAGGGTGCTCAAGAGCGCAGACGCGAGCGGGACAAAGACCATGCTGGCGGCCGCCACGATATAAAAAATGACCAGAACCTTGATAAAGCCCAAAAAGGCACCGGGATGGACAGCGAAGCGCTCAATCTGTGCCTTATCCGCAAAGGGCTTGGCCTCGTCTAAAATACTTTCGGCGGCGCGGCCGCAGGCCTCGCTTCCCGTAAGCCTGGGCCCGAAGCTGTCCACGATTTTCCTGGTAAACGCCAGCGCCGCCGTTGCTTGATTCTTGTACATATTCTATCCCTTCAGCCCGGAGGTAGCGCTCCGGGCATCTAAAATCGCTCATCCAAACCTTCTTGAGCAGGTGGATTTTATACTATCGAGTTGTCGGCATGATAGACCTTGCCGGGCTGGCTTCCCGCGCCCACGAAGCCTTTCCGGCGCAGCCTTTCGTCCCTGATGCTGAAATAGCAGGCCATATTGAGAATCATGCCATTGATGCAGACATCTGAGTACTCGACGGTGCGGGCGTAATTGACCCCGCCATCCTTGCCCATCGGAATACCGAGGAGCAGCGAAGCCGACTCGCCGCATTCCTCATTGTCGGGATCGATCCTCAGCTGGACCAACTCGAAAAGCGCGTAATGCGTGCAGGTCCATTTGGGATTGTAGATGCCGTTCCCCCAGTGCCAATCGCCCCTGCGCTTTTCCAGGAGCGCCCGACCTAAGCCTTCCTTCGCGATGCGCGCCCGCATACCCCGGAGCGTCGCTTCATCGGTCCGCAGCAGGTCTCTCTAAACTTGATAGGCGAGGGCGGGATCGGCGTCCTCTAGCAGCCACGAGAAATCGGTCAGTTTTTTCATACTGCCTTCTTATCTCTTACCCATGAAATGGGTGCATCTAATAGCTTTCATCGCGCTGTTTATTCTGACAATCTGTCCGCCCGTTCCTGCCAGCGTGCCAGAAAGGCGTCCTGCTGTTCCGAAGGCAAAAAAGATGCGCGGCAGATTTCCTCAACTAGTGGCAAGGCTCCGAGCAAGCGTCGTAAAAGATTTTCCAGAACCTTGGGCGCAATTCCAAGCTTCCTGGCCAATGTCAGCCAATCTCCCTTGGTCAGGCGCGATTTCTTGCCATTCAGGGTCAATGCTATTTCATCCTTGTCATCCGGAAGTACCAGGGCGGTGGATACCAGATCGTAGGCCGGAGACAACTGCCAACGGTCTTCCCCAGGGCAGTATAGCGAAAAATTCTTTAGGTGAAGGTCGGCATTGCCCATTAGCCACGCCGGGAAAGATACACTAGGGTGCCATCGGCAAGACGAGCCAGTCCGTGAGGCGCTGTGGGGAAACCCAGTTTGGCCGCTAACTCCATGCAGAGCGCCTTATTCTCGGTAAGATGCGGGTATTCCTGGACGGGAGGTTTTAAAATATAACGGGCGCCTAATGCCCGAAGGGTTAGTCTTCGGGTTTCTTGGGGGTTCCGGTCGACCGAAAGTTTTTTCTGGACACTCCAGGCACTGTTCCAGATGCCCGTAAAAGGCTGAGGCCGGCATCAGTTAACGCGTTTATATCCAGGTCGATACGGGGCGCCGAACTGGATTCGAAAAGGGATTTAGCGCATCGTTTGTGGTAGGCTGTGGGAGACGCTGAATCCAGCGGGGCAAAGCACACAAGGCATTTATTCATCTGGGCTTACTCCCACCGCGCCGATGGTATCCCGGCAGAAAGCCGCCAGCAGTCCAAACCGATCATCGGTCTCTTCGAGCGAACCCGCTTCCTGGTCCTGGAAGTACACTCGCAGTTTACGCATCCGTTTTTTCCACCCTGACCGGGCCTGTCCGGTAACCAAAGAGATGAAGAACCTGATCAACCTTGTCCAGCCTGAGCGTCACTTTACCCTGCTCCAGATCCCGGATGAAACGCAATCCAACCCCCGCGGTCAAGGCAAGTTGAGCCTGCGTCATGCCTGTTCAGGTATAAAAGCAAGATAAAACTTGATAATAATCCCATTCGGGTATAACTATGGAAATTTTGATGTAGATATACCAGAAAGGGTATAAATTATTCATCTATCAGGCACCTATAAAATTTCGTCGAGCAGGAAGTATTTCGGCAGGCTGGCAACATACCCCACCGGGTCGGCTTTGGCGGCAGCCCGCCGCACATCATTATCGAAGCTGAAATATGCACAGCCTTTTTCATTACCCACCAGCCTGGCCTTAAAATAGTGTCGTACGATTGCAAGTTTATAGCCGGAAAATTGCAAGTTTTTGGCCTGATCCGACCTTTCTTTCAGGCCTATTAGTTTAAAATTGAATTTGAAAGAGGCGGGCGTTCCATTTCAGCTGCTACCACTTGCTCAAGCGTCGCTAGTTCCTCATCTCTGAGCTCGGGAAAACGAGATCGCTTGGCATGGGATAATCGCCCTTTACCCTGGATACAGAGACTGACAAAGAGATCCAGCCTTTTATCCGGCATGTCCAGTAGTGACCTAACCCGCTCCCTAGCTGCATCGAAGAGGGCTAGGTACTCCAGCTCAGCGGCGAGCTCGGTATCAACAGTCTCCTCGATGAAGCCAGCCAAGGCTTCGGCTTGGGCTGTCAAATCGGGGTAACGGTACAGCGGTTGCGTATCGCCCTGCACAGAGAGCTCTCCGCGATCGCTTAAGGTGTAAGTCAGGTGCTCCATTAGAGGCTTGGAATATGCTTCTAGCGCTGCGTCGTAATCCTTGAGACGCCGCAGCATGACAGCGGAAACCGGAAAGATCAGGCTCCGAGGCGTGAAGCCGCAGGCTACCAGGGCATCGTGAATGAGAAAACGATGCAATCTGCCGTTTCCGTCTTCGAAGGGATGGAGGAAGACGAAACCGAAACCAGCTATGGTGGCCAAAGCGAGTATTTTAGTCTCGGAGACACGTAGCCGACGGCAGGAGACAGTCCAGCCCTCCATAAGGCTGGAAAGGTCGGCGGGTTTTGGTGGGACATAATGTACCCACTCTCGTGTTGGCCCCAGGCTCTCTCCCACATAGTTCTGGGTTTTGCGGAATCCCGAAGACGCGTAGCGCTCCTCCACTATAGCCTGCTCCAACCGTACCAGGTCAGCTTCACTGTATGGGTCATCCCCGCCAGCCTGACGCAGAAGCTCGATAAAGCGATTGACCCGACGTTCGTTTGGGTTTTCCTGCTCGATTTCGAAAGAGGACTTAGTCTCCTTAGAGTAGAGATAGCGAGCCGCCCGCTCCACAATTCGAGCAGGATACGAGCCGAGTCTCTTGGCAATCCGCTCCTTGACCGCAATAAGATCGAAACTATCAAGAACCTTCGTCCGCCGTATGATTGGGCAATATTCTCTAGGCCCCGGGAGGTTATTGAGGATACGTTGGCGCTTAACACGGAGCGCCTGGGTTCGGTCCAAACATGAAAGAACCTGGGCCTCATCCAGGATGGGTATATAATTACCCCGGTCGAGATCCGGAAGGTCCAAACGCTCATTCATGAGAAATTCATAGAGAAACCAGGTTTGTCGAGAGTACTTTCCCAAATGCGCAGCGGCTATAAAATCGCGGACCTCATTGGGACCTATGACGACGAAGAGAGCGGCTAAAACCTCCAGCTGCACGCCTTCGTACTTGAGGGCGAAGACGAGGTTGTCTTGCCAGGCATCCCCAGGATCGTAGGACACAGGGTAGTAGAATTCCCGCATGGCTCCGTTCTCAACCGATCGCCTGAGGCTTTTCTCATGGATGAATGAACGGACTTGAAGCTCCAGCACGTCAAGACTAAATTTCTCTACAAGGCGCCCATAACCGACAGCTTTCATGGACAAGGCTCCAAAAACCGCTTATCGATTTTAAAAAACACTTAATTTTAAGCAGGTTTTTAAAAAAATGATTACACATGGAGCAAGAGCAGTCAATATCTCCTGGTATTTTAGTTGTAAATTATTTGATTTTCAGAGTATTGAGCTTACCAGAACTACCCGAGATTGGAATTTCCCTGATCCGATAGACATAGCACACTTTGCGGCATGAATAAAAGAGAGAACTAAGAGATCGGGGGAATCCATTATTAATTAAGGTTCATTTTACACGTTACAGCCAACCCGGCGATGCCGTTTTCTATCGTTGGCGCAACGCTGACCGAATCGAAATAGTTTAGGGCGTTTTTAAGCGTAGAGTTGTATCGGGCCATGAAGGTAAAGGGGCGAATGAGTTCGAAAATTCTTGTGCCTAATAAAGTGATATAACCGAAGGTCATTAATCCGAGCCCGCTTGTGGTGTATGAATTTGAATAGGAAGCATTTGCATAGCTAACAGCCCCAACAACAACAGAACCTAGACCTGCAATATCACCCACAAGGGCTATAGTGCCGCCTGTTTTATCACCCTGAATGAAAGAACCAATGCCGGCGCCGACCAGAAAATTGACAAGAAAGGGTACCCATTGATCCTTTTTGTACTCTCCATACAACATGAACTTCTGGGATTGATCGAGAGTTGAAGACTCCATCCGGATTCGATCTTCATTCTCGAACAAATCGTCATTGATCATTCCAGCAACCGAACCGGCTTTGCCTGACTATGCAAAGACAGTTGTAGCAAGGCAACAAAGCAGAAGCGCCGCAATCAATTTTTTCACAAACTTCTCCTTGGGAACCTTAAGTTCCAATAATGGTTTCACACCTGACTGATAGCGATGGCATACTACTTTTTTCTATTATTTTTACATTTGTCATCGTTAACTTCAGGTTCGGTAGTATCTAAAGCATGTTCCGTGCCAATAAATTGATGGAAGGAATAATACTTATATGTTTATATATAGAAGAAAAATAATAAATTTTAACTTATTTTTAAAAGGCAAGTAGCTAGAAAAACTAAAAGGTTGCCGATTGTTTCCCACCATTTGTTACACCACTTGTAACAAATGGTATGCGTAAAGGACGCTGCCCGGGCTGGATAGAGCAACTCCTCAGGCCTAGTGCGGCGCTATTATTTCTTCAGGTACTGCTATCTGGCCATATTGGGCTTATAGTTGGACTAAAGAACCATGGATAGAGCCTTTTTACCGCCTTCATCCATAAACATTCCGCTGGCATGAATCCTGCGTCAAAGGTATTATGTACATAATGTCGAGAAAAATTTTAATAAGCTTTATCGGAATGAAAGATCCCTATCCGCAGGATGACGAAACGCCAGGTCCCATCCTTTCGCTCCTTAAAATACGCCATTTTGATGAGATCTACGCCCTTTGTTCCGGCGCATCCTCCATAGAGCGGGCAAAATCCGGAGCGATGCGATCGGCTGACAAGGGAACGCTTTTTCTCGATGAGGTGGGCGATTTTCCCCTGATCATCCAGGCGAAGCTTCTTAAAGCCATAGAAGAAAAAACATTTTACCCCGTTGGTTCCGATAAGCCTGTATCTGTCGATGTGCGGATAATCGCGGCCACGAACAAGAACCTCAGGCAGCGGATACACGATGGGTTGTTCAGGCGCGATCTTTACGAACGGCTCAATGTAATCGCCATCACGTTGCCTCCCTTGCGGGATCGCCCAGACGACATAGAAGCCCTCATCGGCAAGACACTGCGTGCATGGAACAGAGAATACGGCGAGCACAAGCGCTTATCGGAATCTGCAAAGGACCTGATCTATCGCTATTCCTGACATGGCAACGTCCGCGAGCTTTTAAATGCCATACGAAGCGCTGCAGCCATAGCTCCTGTTGATGAAATTCTTCCGGACTATTTACCTGACGATGTCCGAATCAAGGCAGAACCGGATTCGGAGGCGGCAGACCTCTCGCTTGGTTTGCCTAAAGAAAGCCTCGACCTGCGCGCTCGCCTTCTACAAATAGAATGGGAATACTTTTCTAAGGCGCTCAGAGCCTCGGATGGCAATAGAGAGGCGGCGGCTCGGCTCTTGGGCATGACGGGGCACAGCCTGCGTAAGGCGCTGAAGGAACGTTTCCGCTCCTTTGTGCAGGATGAAGGCTGGGGCGAGGAGTGAAGCGACGTAGTATGAGTAAAAACCATACTTTGACAGGTCCTCTGATGGGCTGTACAATTTTGAATCGGATAAGCAATGAAAAAAGCCTATAAATTCTCGTTTGTAGCGGGGGGGCTTTTACTCCCTGAAACGGCGGCCATAGCCGGCCGGTATCTTGAACAGCCTGATTGGGAAGCGATTCGCCGAGAAGTGGAAGCAGGGCAGCTGCTGCGCACGACGCGCAGCTCCAGCCGCTCGCGTTATTTCCTGGAGATTCGCCGCAGATTTCGGGTAGCCGCCCCCTTCGAGCTTGCATTTATAACCGGCGAAGCCGACCTGTCGAGGCTTGCGAATTTTGCCGTCTGCTGTCGCTATTATCAGGTTCTCGGCGATTTTATGGTTGACGTTGTGCGCGACAAACTGCGTCTGGGCGACAGATCTCTTGGGAACATTGATTTTTACGCATTCTTTGAACGGCAAACCCAGGAAAGGCCTGAGCTTGAAGGGCTTTCGGATTCGACGCGAGTAAAGGTAAAAACAGTCCTCTTTAGAATGCTTTCGGAGGCTGGAATCTTCGATCCAGTCACAAAGATAATCGCGGCTCCCCGGCTGCCTGAAGCATTGGTATACGCATATCAGCAGGCGGGGGACTCGGACGCTCTGGTCCACCTCCTCGCTGGTGAAGGAAAATAGCCATGGAACAACCGTTGGAACACGAAGATCGATTCGATACGCTCTACCGAATTCTCTCTGATAAGCGGTTTCTCGCACGAGAAGGCCTGGGGAACGAGGTGCCCTATTTTATCGAAACCTACGATATCGCCCATCAGGAGGCGGTGTACCGCAAACGGGGAGCCTTGGAAAAGCGGCTCGAGGCGGCAGGTCTCTCTGTAGCGTCGATCGGGCTCTTCGATTTTATGATTGATCATTTTAAAAGCACGAATGAATTGGAGGATCTTTTCAGCGCTGAAAAATCGGTGCCTAAGGCCACGCTTCTGGAAGAAATGGCTAAAATGCTTTCGGTCGAGAGCCTCCTTGTTCCGGAGATCGCCCGGCGGGCTAAAGAGAAGGAAGCCCATCTTGTCATGCTGTACCAAGTGGGGGAGGTATATCCCTACCTGCGAACCCATGAGATCTTAAGCTCGCTGCAATCGGTAATGGCTGACCGGCCGGTCATTGTCTTTTTTCCTGGCACCTACACCACATCGTATAAAGAAGGCTTCCAGCTCAGCCTCTTCGGCACCCAAGCGGCACGGTATTACCGCGCCTTCAAGCTCGACGAATATCTTTCCAGGGGGATAAAGTGAAACCTGCTTGTATCAGAGAAACATTAAAAAAAGACATTACACGCTCCATTGACGGCGTGATCAAGGCATCGGATGAAAGCCACCTTTTACAGGAAGTTGAAGAGTACGTCATTACCCGAGAAGTGGATCGGGAACTGCGCAGACTTGTGGAAAGCTATGCGAAATCCATGGAAAAACGTTCGGGATTCCCGTTTAACGGCGTTTGGATCTCAGGCTATTTCGGATCGGGCAAATCCCATCTATTGAAGATTCTATCCCTTATCATGTCGGATAGGACCATCGACGGCAGGCGGCTAAAAGATATTTTTCTTGCTAAAATCGACGATGCCCTGTTCCGCGCCGATCTCGAGAAGGTCCTTGATGTGCCTTCCACCAGCCTCCTTTTCAACATTGAGCAAATGGCCGATGGAACCAAGGCGCGAAACGGGAATTCCGTGCTCTTCGCCTTCGCCCGAATGTTCAACCGGATGCGAGGCTATTACGACGAATCAGGTCCCTTAGCCAATTTTGAGCGTGACCTGGACGATGAGGGGTCGCTGCAGTCCTTTATCGAGTTCTATAAGAATAAAAATGGCAGTTCATGGGCCTCGGCCCGCCCCAAGGCCCTACTTTTAAGCCGGGGCAAGTTCGTTGAAACCTTGGCCGCCTTTAAAAAACTCGATGCCGATGAGGCTGCCAGAGTCATCAAACGTTATGAAGACGGCTACAGCCTTTCGGTCGACAGCTTCTGCGCCGAAGTCGCGCGCTGGCTCGACGGGAAGCAGGACAAGCGGCACAGGTTCAACTTCTTTGTGGATGAAGTAGGTCAGTTCATAGCAGGCGATACCCAGCGCATGCTCGCCCTCCAGACCATTGTGGAAACCTTGGGTGTCGTCACAAAGGAGAGAGCCTGGGTCTTTGTCACCAGCCAGGAAGCCATCGACAGGATCGTAGGCGACGCGAGCCAGCATCAGAGCACCGATTTCTCCAAGATCATCGCCCGCTTCAAGTTCCGGATCGCATTGAGTTCCGCCGATGTTCGCGAGGTGATCCAGCGCCGCCTCTTGGAGAAGAACGAAGAAGGGGCCGCCGCGTTGCGCGACTTCTATCACGCCGAAAAAGACAATATGCGCACCGTTTTCGGCTTCAGAGAAGGGGCGAAGAGCGTTCATTACAAGGATGAAGAAGCCTTTGTGTATTCCTATCCTTTCCCGGCATATCAGTACGATCTATTGCAGGAAGCCCTTCACGGACTGGGCGAGCACAACGCCTTTGTAGGCAAGCATGTCTCCCGTGGCGAGCGGTCCATGCTCGAAATGTTCCAGGATGTCGGCATTGCCTTGAAGGACAAGGAACTCTTTACCTTCGCGTCCTTCGATGCCATGTACGAAGGTATCCGGAGTACCCTGTATACCGGACTTATCATGGCTATCAACCAGGCCGAGCACAATGTGGACGATCCGCTTGCCATACGCGCCCTTAAAACCCTTCTCCTTGTCAAATATGTCAAGGAATTCAGGCCAACGATAGAAAACCTAAAGGTATTGCTGGCCACGAACCTCGATGGCGATATGGCAGCCTTTGAGACGAGGCTTAGGGAATCGCTTAACCGCCTCGAGCGCGAAACCTATCTGCGAAGGACAGGGGAGGTCTACGAGTATCTCACCAACGACGAAAAGGACGCGGAAGAAGAGATACGTCGCGTCGCCGTTGAGCTGCAGCAATATCGAAAGCATGTGGCGGACTATCTTTTTAGCGAAATCCTGCGAAGTTCCAAGATCAGGTATGATGAAAACAGCGAAGATTATGCCTTTCAGCGGGGCGTGGACGACGAGAGCCTAAAGGGCCAGGGCGATCTGGCGATTCGCCTTGTAACACCCTGGCATCCCGACTCCGATGACCGAACACGCCTTCGTATGAGGGCAATGGGCCGCAAGGAACTCTCTATAATGCTGCCCGCCATTTCGGAGTTTATGGACGAATTGGAAACCTACTTCAAGACTGAATCTTGGCTCAGAATGATCGATGCCAATTCCCCCAAGTATGCCCGTATTGTGGCCGACAAGCGCGCCCATAACGACACGCGAAAACGAAAGCTTGGGGAGCTGCTCAAAAACCTCTTTAGGGAAGCCGAGTTCGCCATAGCCGATTCACAGATCAATCCAACGGGTTCTACTGCGTATGACCGCATCGAGCGGGCGTTTCAAGAGCTCGTCAGGCGGTCCTATCCCGGCCTGAGAATGCTCAAGGTGCACTACACCCAGGAATCCTTGAGGAAGATTCTATTCCCCACCGACGACCTCTATGGGGAGGGAGGTGGCGACCGTACCGAGGCCGAAACCGAGATGCTCTCCTGGATCCAAAGAAAAAAGGCGGATTCACAACCGGTCACGCTGGATGGAATCAAAGAAGAATTTAAAAAAGGACAGTACGGCTGGTATGAGTGGGCAACGCTCTGTGTCGTTGCCTTGCTCTTTATCCATCAGGAAATCGAACTGTCTAAGGCGACGGAAATTCTGGGTAAAAACGAAGTGTTTACCACCCTAAACCAAAACCGTGGCCATGAATTCGTAAGCATTAAACCTGCGCCGAAAATATCAATGGCCGATATGCAGCGTCTTGGAAAGCTCCACTTTTCCCTCTTCCACAAAGACAATCCGGGACAGACCAGCAAAGATATGGGCATAGCCTTTAAAACCGCCCTTTTTGATTTGCGCACACAGCTCGAAGGAGCCATCAGAACCGCTCCCGACTTTGCTTTTCTCGAGAGTTTAAAAGCCGCCTCGAGCAAACTGAGTGAAATTCTTAAAAAGGAATGGCACTATTTCCTCGAGCAGTACAATGACTTTGCCCCCGAGCTCGAAAATCTTATCGAAAATACTGTAGACCCGGGACTTAAATTCCTGAATGGTCCTAATATGAGCACTTGGAGGAGTATCGACGCATGGCTCTCGGATAATCACGACAACCTGGCTGAACTGGATATGCCCGACGCATTAAACGCCATCCGCGGCTATCGAAAAAGCCCAGAGCTGTACCGCACTAGCGATACTAAGCACGCCAAAGACCTCTGGACTAGCCTTCTCGACAAGCAGAAGAGCCTTGTGGCGGCTGAGCGAGCCGCCGCAGCCGCGTGTATTCGAGGCCAGTACGAGAAGTTGGCCGAAGTGCCCGAATGGAAGGCTATGTCGGAGGAAGTGAGGGAAAACATCCACAGGCGTTTTGGCGAGCTAGAGGCGGCGAGCGCCTCGGCCAGAAGCCTCGGCGCCATCCGCGATATTGGCATAACAAAGGCGCGCCATATCTACGAAGAATCGATATCGAAGATCGCCGAACAGGCGAAAAAGCGCGACCCCTCCTCAGAAGTCCGTTATGCCACAGCCGAGGAACGCAGGGTGTGTTTCCAGAAATCAGCCCTTCTGACAGAGAGCGATGTGGACGACTACGCCGCGGCTTTGGCCAAGGCGTGGAAAAAACTCATTGCCGAAGGGAAACGGATCCAGCTCTAGACTTCTCCTATAAGAGGCAGTAGTATAGTCATAATGACTAAAAAGGAGGGATCCAATGGCCGATATCATTGTTCCCGTCCATGAATTGAAGGCTAAATTATCGGAATACATAGCCCGGGCAGTCCATGGCAATGAACGCATCCTCGTATCCCGGCGCGATAAGCCCGTCGCCCTCCTGGTAGGAATGGAGGCGGCGGAGAAAGAACCTCCTTATAAGCCCACGGGGCTTGAATCGATAGATTGGGAGGAATTCTCCGAACTTGGGGAGGCCCTCCAGATCGTGTATGAGGGCCGGCATGGGGAGGAATACCGTGAAGTATCTCTTTGACACGGACATCATTTCCACCCTCATGAAGGGCAAGGCAAGCCCAAGCCTCCTCAGGCGGATCGCCTCGGCGGGAAGGGAAAATCAAGCCATATCCGCCATAACCATATTGGAAATCGTCTACGGCGCGCATAGGACGGCTAATCCTGACAAATTCCTTTCGCTGTTCGAAGAAAAGGTGCTCCCGGCGGTGGATGTGCTTCCCTTCGACGACAACGCCGCCCGGGTAGCGGGGCGGATACGGGCGGAGCGCGAGGCTTTAGGCAAACCCATAGCCCCGATGGACCTGCAGATCGCCGCCACTGCCCTGGCCTCGGGGCGAATCCTTGTGACCGGCAACGCGCGCCACTTTTCAGATATAGGCTCGTTGGAGATAAGGAATTGGCTTGCAGCGGAATAACTAGACAGGATCGACAATGATGAAGAATGGATCATACAGGATGTATGCACTATGAATCTCAATAGTTTAAAAAAGTTCGCCCAGGAAATGCGCAGGGAATTCATCGCGCAGGTGGGCTCCAGGCTCGATTTCGTGCTGACACACGACGATGAGTATCTGCGCGCCCATGGGCAGGAAAAGCGCGCGATCGTCGAAATGGAAAAGTCGATGGGGCGCGAAGCCCTGATCGACGAGGCGGCATACCTCTGGTTCAACAGGCTCGCGGCGTTCCGCTACATGGACGCGAGGGGCTACACTTCGCCGCGCGTCATTTCGCCGCGCCCGGGCGAAAGCCAGCCCGAGCTTCTAGCCGAGATCAAGGCGGGCAGGGCGCCCGATCAGCTGAAATCCCTGGCCCCGCGCCTGGAAGGCTTGCTCTCGGGGCGGATCCGCTCATCCCAGCCGGACAGGGAAGTGTACATGGAAGTCCTCCTGGGCACCTGCAATGCCTGGGCCGACGCCATGCCCTGGCTCTTTTCCAAGGTGGAGGACTGGGCGGGGCTCCTCTTGCCCCAGGACATACTCTCCCCGGCATCGCTGGTGGTCCGAATGACGGAGGGCTTGTCGGAAGGCGATTGCGCCCAGGGCGTGGAGATCATCGGCTGGCTGTATCAATTCTATATTTCAGAAAAGAAGGACGAGGTTTTCGCCGCGCTCAAGAAGAACGTGAAGATAACCAAGGAGAATATTCCCGCGGCGACGCAGCTTTTCACTCCCCATTGGATCGTGCGCTTCATGGTGGAGAACTCGCTGGGCAGGCTCTGGCTTCTCAACCATCCGGAATCGCGGCTCAAGGAGAAGATGAAGTATTACGTGGAATTCGATCCAGAACCGGATTTCCTCAAGGTGAGCGACCCCGCCGAGCTGAAATGTCTGGACCCTTGCTGTGGCTCAGGCCATATCCTGGCGTATTTCTTCGAGCTTTTGTATTCGATGTACGAGGAGGAGGGCTACGCGCCGCAGGAGATACCATCCCTCATCCTGCGGAACAATATCTACGGTATCGACATAGACGAGCGCGCGGCCGAGCTGGCGGCTTTCACCCTGGCAATGGTGGCGCGGGAAAAGGACAGGCGATTCTTCGAGCGCGGTGTCGTGCCTAAGGTCGTTGCCATGCGGGACATCGACGCGGACCTGCGAAAGCTCAACGTGCGGCTTTCGCCGGGTCTGCAGGAGAGCCTTGAGCTCCTCAAGGACGGCCGGACCTACGGCTCCCTCATCCCCGTGCCCGCGGGGGCGGGCGAGGAGATCATGGAAGTGGAATCGGCCCTGGGCTCACACCGCTACGACGATCTTTTCTCCACCTCCGAACGGGACGATCTCATATCAGCCTTCAGGATTCTGGAATGCCTGGAACCCAGGTATCACGCAGTGGTGACGAACCCGCCGTACATGAATCCAGGAGTCGCAGGCCCGAAACTAAAGGACTTTGTCGCTAAAAGGTTTGCCGATTCCAAGTCGGACCTCTTCGCTGCCTTCATGGAGCGATCCCTCCAGGCGCTCAGGAAATGCGGTTACATGGGCATGATCAACCAGCAGAGCTGGATGTTCCTGTCGAGCTACGAAGCGCTGAGGAAGAAACTCTTAGAGAACGAGACCATTGTGGTCATGGCACATCTCGGAGCCCATGCCTTCGAGACCATAGGAGGGGAGGTCGTCCAGACTACGACTTTTGTCTTGAAGCATGCAAAACCGCCAAAGGAATAAAAGTTCCTAAATTGGGAACAAATAAATTGACAATAGAATGGGAACATAGTAGGATATTATCGATGAGAGTGATCGCTAAGAGCACTTTAGAAGCTTTCTGGAAAGAGCACGGCGATAGCGAGCAATCCTTGAGGTCGTGGTATAGGGAAGCTTCGAAGGCTGGCTGGAAGACTCCCGCAGAAGTTAAGGAGCAGTACCGAACCGCGAGCATTCTCAAAAAAAGCCGGATTGTATTCAACATTGCCGGCAACAAGTACCGCTTGCTTGTGGAAGTTCTGTATCCAATCGGTGTCATCTACGTGAAGTTTATCGGTACCCACAAGCACTATAACGCGATAATCGCGGAGGACTACAATGGAAACCCCATTCAAAGTCATTAAGACTGAAGCTGACTATCGTGCCGCTTTGGCTCGATTCGAAGCGCTGCTCGAGCCTGAAGAGAAAGATCGTAACTACGACAATCTAGAACTGCTTTCCGTGCTCATCGAAAAGTATGAGGACGAACACTATCCTATCGACCCTCCCGATCCCGTCGAAGCCATCAAATTCCGCATGGAACAGGCCAATCTTACGCAGAAAGATCTCATTCCCTACATAGGTTCACGATCGAAGGTGTCTGAAGTGCTATCTGGCAAGCGCGAACTTACGCTTGCGATGATCCGCTCTCTCAATGAACATTTAGGTATTCCTCTGGAGAGCCTTATTCATAAACCGCAAGAACCTCTGCCCAAGGCTCTGGAGGATTTGGACTTTTCAAAATTCCCGCTTTACGCGATGGAAAAATGTGGCGCTTTTTCAGGTTTCGAATACGGCGAGATGAAACTGCAAGAGAAAAGTGAAGAAGCGATCAGATGGGTGGTACAGGGTATTGGTGGATTTTCGATGCTTCCGAGAATGGCCGCGAGAAAAACCGATGGAATGCGTCTAAATGCCAAGCTCGACAACTACGCGCTTCTTGCATGGAGTCTTCTGGTGCTCAAAGATGCGGCCGAACATAAAACTGCCGGCATATTTGATCCGGCAAGGCTCAACGATAAATTCATCGAAACGCTTGTCTCGTTGAGCGTGCTCGATGAGGGTCCGAAACACGCGCAAGAATATCTTGACAAGGCAGGGATCTTGCTCATTATAAAGCCTCATCTCTCCCACACCTATCTTGATGGGGCGGTCTTCCTGAATGAGACGAAACGCCCCGTCATTGCCATGACGCTCCGTTATGACAGGATCGATAATTTCTGGTTCGTATTGCTTCACGAACTTGGGCACTTAAAATTAGGGCATCTCAACGCCAACCAGAACTGGATAGCCGATGATCTGGATCTTCCAAACGCAGACTCCGAACATGAAATAGCTGCCGATCGTTTTGCAGCCGAAGCTCTTTTGCCGTGCGATTTCGATTTGGATTCCCGCGAGCGACTTTCGACAAGCGATGTCATTGGCTATGCAAAAGACCATGGCATTCATCAAGCTATCGTAGCCGGGCGAATTCAGCATACGAAAAAGGATTTCCGTACTTTTGCCAAGCTATTGGGACGTGGTGAAGTGAGAAAGCATTTTCAGGTAATCGGCGGCGATTGGAGCCAGTCCAGCCACAAGGAGGATAAGGATGTCTAGCAAAGAGCGTTATCACATCACCAAGCGAGAGGACGGGTTCTCATGGTAAAAAGAAATGAGGTTCTAAAATAATGTCAACTTTTATTAAGCTCCTTGATTATGATAATGCAAAAAATAAAGAACATGGTATCTTTAATAAACTAAATTACTACAAAGCAAATTCATTGATATTTAGCCGAATTCCTGGAAATCCAATTGCGTACTGGGTTTCTGAAGCATTAATAAATATATTCGCTGATCATAAGCGAATTGAGAACTATCTTGATACAGCACAGGGCATGAAAACACTAAATAATGACTTATTTATTAAGTCTTGGTTTGAATTAGAACAAAAAAAATCTTCAATATTTAATAAAGTCAATGCGAAATGGTTTCCTCTCAATCATGGTGGTGAATATAAAAAATGGTATGGTAATAATGAATGCTTAATTGATTGGGAAAATGATGGGGAAAATATAAAAAAATTAGCAAAAAAAAAGTATAATAGTATTACTCGTACAGTAACAGGTATGGGGCATTATTTTAAAAGTGGAGTTTCTTGGTCTGCTATTTCAATGAAATCAATCGGTGCAAGATATTTCCCTAAAGGATTTATTTTTTCTAATGCTGGCATGTGCGCATTTGGCGAATCGGGATTGCTAGTCCATATATGTGGATTATTAAATTCATCTTCTTCAGAAAAAATTGCAAGTATTATTTGTCCAACGATAAATATTGGACCAGATCAAGTAAAACTTTTCCCTGTTCCGGCTAGGAACAGCATAAATGAAAAATCCATAAAAGAGGGAATATCTGAAGCAAAATCCGACTGGGACCTCCGCGAAACCTCCTGGGATTTCCTACGTTCCCCCCTTCTGACTGACTACCGCGCAAATCGCATAGAGACAGTGATTGATGAAAACCTCACCGACTGGAGCTGGCCTTCTGCATATCGACTAGTCGAATCGATCGATCTCGCCGAGCAGGTTAAATCTTTCAAGCGTCACTGGACAGAACTCTTCCTCGAACTCCATAAAAACGAAGAGGAAAACAACCGCATCTTCATCGATTTATACGGGCTTCAGGATGAACTAACCCCCGACGTGCCCTACTCGGAAATCACTATCCTCCAGGAAGAGCTCGTTGAGTCAGCGAGGAAAGAAGGGCGCATTGAGTTCGAAGAATCCGTGCTCGCGCGGCAATTCGTTTCCTACGGCGTGGGATGCCTTGTTGGCCGGTATTCGGTTGAAAAAGATGGCCTCATCCTCGCCGATGCAGGTGCGACGCTGGAGGACTTTATCGCTAAGGTGCCGGGTGCTCGCTTCCTGCCCGATCCAGATGGAATACTTCCGCTTACGGATGAAGACGACTTTATCGACGATCTGCCGACACGGTTCAAGGCTTGGCTTCGTTTCATTTCGGGCGACCGCTACGAGGACAATCTCAGCTGGATCGAGGAACGGTTGGGCAAGGATCTGCGCTCTTATTTCATCCGTGATTTTTACAAGGAGCACTTGAGGCGGTACAAGAATCGGCCGATCTACTGGATGGTCACGTCGCCGTCGGGCGCCTTCCGCGCGCTTCTCTATCTGCACCGCTACACCAAGGACAGCGTGGGTAAGGTTCTGAACGATTATCTGCGCCCCTATCGCGGCAAGCTCGAGCAGAAGATCCGCGGCCTGCAGTCCATCGTCGATTCTTCCTCATACAGTCAAGGCGAAAAAACAAAGGCAAAAAAGCGCTTACTCCAACTCGAAAAATACCAGCGCGAACTGGATCTCTGGGAAAAGGACGCCCTCTATCCCGCCGCCCTCGCGCGCATCGAGCTAGATTTGGATGACGGGGTCAAGGTTAATTACCGGAAGCTCGGTTCTATCCTGGAGCCGGTAAAACAGCTGGAGGCTAAGGAACAAGAGTGAAATTAAACGGTAGTCAAATAATAAAAAGATAAAGTGAGAACACAAAAATGATTGAACCCGGGTCGTTTAAAGAAGGAGTGCGAGTACGATTAAAAGCCAATCCCGGCAAGATTGGGCGGCTTACGGGAAGAAGCCGTGAAGCCGGCGGTTTTACCTTGCTCGAGGTGGAATTCGGACCAAATGATCGTTCGTTTCAGCGAAGCACGCAACTCGAAATCGTTCCCGAACACGAGTCCATGTACGACCTTTTCAATTCAGGAAGATTTGGCGGTCCTGCCGATTTGGCAAGAATTGTGGTTACCGCAAAGCTTGCAGGCGACCTCACGAACGTCTTTTACTCCATGGAAGTGGGAAATACCGATTTTCTTTCTCACCAGTTCAAGCCCGTATTAAAGTTTATTGAATCTCAACGGGGTCGAATTCTCATAGCCGACGAAGTCGGTCTAGGTAAAACCATAGAATCGATCTACATATGGAAGGAGCTTCAGGCGCGCGAAGGGGCGCGCAGATTCCTGGTAGTCTGCCCCTCGATGCTGCGAGAAAAATGGAAACGGGACTTTGAGATCAGGTTCGGCATAGAGGCGGAAATCGTAGATGCAAAAGATCTGATCGATAAGGTGCAAGGTGCTTCCCAGCATCCGGCATCACGGTCCTTTGTGCTTATTGTCAGCCTTGAAGGGGTGAGGGCTAAGGATACCGAGTGGGACGCCGATTCCCGTGGAGCAAGGCAGAAGTTATGCGGCATCCTCGCGCAGACTGCCGATAGAGCTAACGATTATGTCTTTGACCTTGTCGTGATCGACGAAGCCCACTATTTACGCAACGCTTCCACAGCGAGTCACAAGACAGCCGGTCTGTTGCGGGAAAACACCGCAAGCTTGGTTTTACTATCAGCAACACCCATACAGACCTCCGATGAAAATCTCTTCAATCTCTTAAGTCTGCTCTCACCCGAGGAATACAATAACTATCTTACATTCAAAGAACTGTCAGATGTGAACGCCATTCTTATCAGACTGGAAAATTCCATCAAGTACAATGGAAACGTAGAAGAAGCCAGGGCGATTCTTTTTGAAGCTGAAGAAAGCAGTCAGCTTCTTGATCCTTTATTGTTGTCTGAACTCAAGCTCGCGCTTTCTAAAGACTCATTAACGAGGGAAGAAAGAATCGATTATGCGCGAAAAATCGCTGAGCACTCATTTTTCAGCCGATTTATAAGCCGAACCAGGAAACGCGATGTAATCGAAAATCGGGTAATCCGGGTACCTACTACCTTTGATTTCCGCTTCAGCGAATATGAAAAGCAAATTTACGACAACGTTACTCGATATATCAGAGGGAAAGCATCAGGAAGTTCTACGATTTATAAACTGACCTTAGTCGCGCGCCAACGGCAGATGACAAGTTGCCTTCCCGCGGCCTTCCAGCATTGGAAAGATCACGATTCCCTGGGCGATATGTTATGGGACGACCTGGGCTTGAACGAACTTGAGGAGAGCGTACCCCGAGATAGTGTAGCGAATGATTTCTCGGATTTGCCGTTTGATGTCGAGTTGCATCGACTTGAAAAAAATGACTCAAAGTATGAAAAGCTTAAAAGTCAGATAGCGGAACTTCTTGCAAAGACGCCGACCGAGAAGCTCATTATATTTTCATTTTATCGAGGGACTATTTCTTACCTCGATCGGCGGCTTCAAACCGATGGGTTTAAAACAATAAGCCTTATGGGGGGAATGCGAAAAGTAAAAGATCGCATCCTGGAAGATTTTGCATCGCTTGCTGGCCCGAATATTTTGATTTCCTCCGAGGTTGGCGCGGAAGGTATCGACCTTCAATTTTGTCACACGATTATCAACTACGACTTACCCTGGAATCCTATGAAACTGGAGCAGCGGATAGGTCGTATCGATCGTATTGGTCAGGAATCGGACAAAATCTATATCTATAACATGACCTGTCTGGATACAATCGAAGATAGGGTGCTTTTAAGGCTTTACGAGCGGATACAGATTTTCAAGGAATCGATAGGCGATCTTGAGGATATCCTAGGCGACAATTTGGAACGCCTGGCACTGGATTTAATAGATCCCAACCTAACCGACCAAGAGCGCGAAGCTCGGATGGAACAAAACAGTCTTGCCGTCATACAAAAGCGAAAACTCCGAAACGAACTTGAAGACAAGGCTATCGATTTCTTCGGTTTTTCAGATTATATCATCCGTTCAATCTCAGATGCCAAAAAGCTCGATCGATACATTGGTCCGGTAGATACACGAAGCCTGGTGGAGGATTTCTTTGCGTCAAAATATCCAGGCACTCGCATTTTGCCGTATAAGGACATGGATGCTCGGCTAATTCGCCTATCGCCGCTGGCAAAGGCTGATTTAGCAATATACATCGAGAGGATAAAGCCTCCTGTTTCAACCCAGCTCCATCGGGCAGACGCTGAAATCCTCTGTCTCTTTGACACTAAAATTATACTGGAGAGGACCAATGTAAGCGTGGAGCGTATAGACGCTATACATCCGATCATTCGATGGATTGTCGAAGAAAATGAAAAACGTCTTGAGGATAGGCATCCCTGCTCTGCGATAGGGCTTCCTGAGCCTGTGGAAGGTGTGCAAAACGGTGATTACGTATACCACATACAGCTTTGGTCGGCAGACGGCTGGAAATCTAAAAAGGAACTACGATTTTTTGCGGCTCCTATAATTGGACAACCACTGGATACTAACGATGCCGAAAAGCTCGTGGTGACCGCGTTTAGAAGAGGCAAGCCTTGGCGAGACTGGGATAGAGACATTGTTTTTCATACAACAGGCACGGCGTTGGAAAATTTAGTAAAGCATGGCTTCACGCAGTATGGACAATTCGAGCAGGCCTTCCTTTCCGAAAATGCTCAAACCTGTGCTAAACAGGAGGAGTATGCGCAACGGACCGCTGATAGGAAAAAAGATGAGTTGAACGATCTTATCGAGAGGCTCTACAATGAAGGCAAGACAAAAACGATTAAAATGCAACAAGGGCGTCTAGCTAAAGTGGAGGCGCAGTTAGATATTCAGAAAGCCCGTATAGATCGTTATAAAAACGCCTCGACAAATGTGATAGAATTAGCGATAGGAATAATTAAAAATGGAGAGTGAAAATGTCAGGATACATAGAGCGACTGAAAAAGTTGCTTGGGTGGTTTAACGGCTCAAAGCTTCATCCACCAATAGCGACTAAAGTAATCGATGAGGATACTGAAGGCGATTTTATTACGCTTGCTGACCGGCAAGTAAAAGATAAAAAAGAAACTACAAACGAGTCTGGTAATTCATCTTGGAACGCAGATCCCGCAGAAATTCATATAGGCCTTGATTTTGGAACCAGCTACACCAAGGCCTGTTTATATTTTCTTTATAAAGACCAACGCCACATTGTTCATTGGGATAAGTTGTGGGGCAGCGGGAGAAGTTATTTCTTGCCGAGCCGTCTTTGGCTCGATTCCGATAATGTGCTATACATGGCTGCGCCCAGCAAGAAACAATCGAGGGAAATCCGGTATATAAAGATGGCTGTGGCGGGAGAATTAATCGGACCCAAAATACTACCAGCCGGTATTAGGCTTAATTCTGATCCTTACAGAATCTATTCCGCTTTTTATATTGCCCGCTGTTTTGACTGGATCGAGCGATATGCAGCCGATTTAGAGCCAATGTATTTAAAGAACAAGAAAATTGTATGGTCGGGCAACATTGGAGTCCCCATATCGTATTTTGAAAAGAAAGTCTCGCGGCACTATCTAGAAATTATGACAGCGGCGCGGTTTATGCAAGGTAAAATTTCTGATTCCGAGCCTCTTGAACGTCTGGATACATTATATGCCGAAGCTATGCAAGAGCCACTTATAAAAACGTTTCTCCCTGTTCCTGAATTGTACGCTGAAGCCTGTGGACTGTTTTCGGATTATCATACTCCAGAAGGGTACTATACGCTTTTCGATGTTGGTGGGGGAACGGTAGATGGAGCGGTAATGCGTTTCGAGAGGGTTGCCGGCGAGCCGCAGGTAAATTTTCTTACCGCGTCGGTACAACCTTTAGGCGCAGAGGTTTTCAATGCCAGTCAAGGCAACAGCCAAAGAATGAAAGAATTACAAAAACAGCTTGGTTGCCAGACTGCGGAACTCATTATGGATGCCAAACAGAAGGCTCAAGCCGATTGGCGTTCATACAGGAATCTTCCCATAGAAATGTGTGGAGGAGGTCATGCCTCCAAATCCCATGTGAATACGATTTCATCTACGTATTTTACTCGTCAGCATGAGCGTTGTGGCATTCCCCCATATAAAGTGGAAGATCTAAGGGCGCAGATTTCTGGCGTTGAAGGAATCCGACCTGGCGATGAGCTAAGGTTATTGATTGCCCTAGGTCTTTCTATTCCCGAAGGGCAAGGTCCCATTATCCAGGGATTTCCTCATCAGAATCTCAAAAATACTCCAAAAGCGCGAGAACGATGCATAGATCTTGATGATCTTCAGCGAGAACTGTATGGAGAATGACAACTAATTTTTAACTGTAAAGGCAAAGTATGTGTTGTAGCTGTATTTACCCTTGCAGGTTTGTAAAGTAGAGTGTAAAGTATAGGTGTCTATAGAAAGGAGAACCTGTATGACTACTATACGAACTTGCCGCAAATGGAAGCTAACCAAACAGCCTTTAGCGCTTGTATTAATTCAAACTCGGTACTCTCCTATTTCTAATTTAAATAAATATATACCAGATATTCAAGATGAGCTGAGGCGTATTGGATTCCCATATATGGCAACAAGAAAAGAAACAGCTTTTGATCTTTTACCTACTGGTATACAACCTACAATAATAGAACAATGGGTATTTGAGACTGTGGATAAACATACATCTGTCATCATGGATGAGCGGCAGGTGCTTCTTCAATCGACTCAGTACGATGCCTTTGAGATTTTTCTAGAGCAATATCTTATTGTTTTGAATATAGTTATGAAAATAACTGAACACGAAACGTATGGTATATGCGAACGCATAGGGCTTCGATATGTTGATCAGGTTGTTAAACAAAGTGAAATGGATACTATCGACTCCTATCTTCGCCCTGAACTTAGGGGGATGTCGTCTAGTTTTTTTATGAAAGATAAAAAGAGATATGCATTTACTAATGTGGTAATAACTCAATTGCCAAGTATGGAACCAGCTAGTCTCTCAATCAGAGTTTATAGAAACAATAATACTCTTGATCTTCCTCCTGATGTACACGCAGGAGCTCCTCCTCGATTACGGAATATCGATACTTTAGATGATTTCGCGCTCATCGATATGGATCATAGTTGTACAATTAGACTTGGACCCGGTATCCAAAAAGAAGTATTAGAAAAATTATTCTTTGGCTTACATGATGTAATTATAGAGGTTTTCTACGAGTCTGTAGTGTCCAAGGAAGGAACACAAAAATGGAAGTGAGTACAATAGTCGAGTTGGTTCCTATGAAAGACATTCTCTCATCCTTTCAAACGACAGCTAATTCAGTATTATGTACGCCATTTTTTGAGTTATTTTCGAGTTCGTTGTTCTTTTCTTCAAGCGGGACGAAGGAATTCGCGCGTACTATAGTAAATGAAGAACATTCAGTTCCGTCACAGGTCCATATGATTCTTGACAGT
The DNA here is from genome assembly GCA_002428725.1 of Spirochaetaceae bacterium UBA6076. Classification (GTDB taxonomy): domain Bacteria; phylum Spirochaetota; class Spirochaetia; order Treponematales; family Rectinemataceae; genus UBA2256. Next base: position 60,158 of record DIXQ01000038.1, read on the forward strand.
TTCGGACTTAGTAAGAGCGATCTCGCCAAGATCCTAGGGGTCACCCGTCCAGCCCTCTATGCCTGGCTTGATGGAAAGAGTGAGCCGAATGTTGAGAATTTAAAACGGCTCCATGCTATTTACAGTATTATTAAAGCGTGGCCAAACGCTAAAAAGCAGCCGCTCTTTCATGCATATATTGAGCGTCCTGTAGGCGGCAATTCTCATAGTCTTATCGAGTTACTTTCTGCTTCCAGTATCGATGTTGAGCAAGTAAGGGCGCTACTTCGTGTCATTCAATCGATGACAGCTGAAAGAGAGATTCGGATCGGCAAAGATCGAACCATGGTTGAATCAGCGTCTAACTTAAAAGATGAACAGGAGCAAATATTAGAAGATAACCTTCTGGCTATCACAGCTGAGGAGTGAGCAATCCATGCCTAGGTCTTCGGTACCGGGAATTTTATCGTGGCATCAGTGCGATCTGATTTCTCAAACCTGTTGCCTGGCTGCAATCGAGGCCAGTGTTGACCGTAAACCTGAATACATTGGGGGTGAGACGATACTCTGTATTCTCAGTCAGGATTGCGATATTGTCGCCGATGATCGCAAGGAACCTTTTATTGACCTCTTGGCAGGGCGAATCATTAATAAAATAGCCAATGATTATACGAATTCCAGGAACCCCAGGTATCTCGATGTAGAGAGTGAAGGTAAGGCTCTTCGTTTCTCTATTCATGACCGGTTTAGTATCCCCAAGGTAAGCCTATCCTCTGTATATAAAGAAATGTCGTTTCATATTGGGGTACATGATAAAAACATAATTCAGCGTTGGATAAGCCGGCGTTATATTAGAGCTGCATTTCCAGATGCCTTTAATGAACGATTGAGTAATAGCGGTATTGGTAAACTGCTTAAAGATCGAATATCTGACGATGTATCGATACTACTTATTCATGTCACAAATGAAGAGCTTCAGGATAGGGAACCCTATCATGTTGATATAATTATTGGTATCAAAGACAATTTAACAGCAGATATAAAGGACAGAATAGAAAGAAGCTTTGATGCTGCCTTATCTTCGCCGGGAATTGTAGTGGACAGTCTTCGTCTGAGTACAGAAGACGATATTACCTATAAAAATCTTCGCATCTATAAAAGACTGGAAGTTGATTTTCGAAGCCTTCCTGAGAATCCAGAAAAAGCAGTACCGCCGGCAGGGCTATAATACAGAGTTTTAATTGACATCGAAGCCCCTACGGAGTAGGCTAAATTCACATGTCAGAAAAAATCATTCAATCACTTACAGCACATTTTAAAGCTCACAGGCTGGTTTTTTGGTACGATCCCGAAGGGAGCGAGCGCGAGCTCTTCGAATCATTTGCCGAACCTGAAATTAAGAAGATAGAACTGGCTAACGACGAACTTGCGGTCAAATATCGCATTACACGGCAAGAACCTGAGGTAAAATTTCTTGTTTACGCTCCGGTAGCCCGCCCTCCAGCGGAGGATAATTGGCTTCTCGATCTTGAGTTGGCAAATTTTGTATTTTCCACGGACAAGGCCGCGATGATTGTTCAGCAGTTAGGCGTAGCACCCTCTTTGCAAAAAGCCATTGCCGCGCGATTGAGCTATTTTCGCAGCCAAGCCGAACGGGTAGAGCCGCTTGCCGATCTTGCCTCGCCAGAGTGGACCGAATCGGAGTTGCTCTATGCCATGCTCTCGATAGCTTCTGCCCGCAATAAGAAAGAGCGGGAGAAAGTGCTTCCTCTCGATACAATTCTTATATCGCTCGCGGTGGATAATGACTGTGAAGAACGCTGGCGGCGAATTGTTGAATGGAAGCTGGATGAGATTTTCTTTGAGCAAATTGAAGAGGAGTATAGGATCTCGTTGGATGTCCCTGAACCGGCGGGTATTCTGCTTCGCCTCTTTACCGCTGCCTTCGCGTTTCAGTCAGATGAAAATCGCACGGCTGCCTCCCGCAGGGCATTTCTCTTTATAGAAACCTGGCGGGAAAGGAAGTCAGAAACAGAGCGCTATGAATCCACGGCGCGGAAGATGGAGCGTGCCACGAACGCAGCAAGCCGCTGCGCTGAATTATCCGACGAGCTTCTCTCTAAGATAGACATCTATCCTTGCGCCGACTTAGAAATTCTCGCTCGGCTTTCCGGTACCTTATCAGCAGCAGGTATCGATACTAATGCCATTGCCGCGGTAGCTAAAAAACGCCGCGGCACCTACTGGTACATCAATGACCAGGATGGGCGCATCAAGAACTGGTACGATGCCATAGAGGCAGCCTGTCAGCTAGAACAATCGCTGGCCGAGCTGCGAAAGGGGGCTCCTTTTAGGGCGCTTTCAAAAAAGGAACTCTGGCAAGACTACACAAAACAGTCCTATGTGATCGATCAGCACTATAGATCCCTGCTTTTCAATATGCGGCGCGCAGGGTCTCCTCCTGCCCTAGCTTCGGTGCTCGACAGGGCTTCGAAGACCTATCTCAATGATTTTCTGTCGCCGCTGGCTCAGCGGTGGCAAAGCCTCTTGGATGCTGATAGCGCACTCGATTTTGCCCCGCGACAGAATATCTTTTTTGCTACCCATGTTGCACGGCACCTGCGTGATGGAAAGCGAGTCTTTGTTCTTATTTCTGATGCGCTGCGCTGGGAGGCCGGTTGTGAACTCACTGAGCTCTTGGTTGACACAGGCAGGTTCAAGGTTGTGTGCGAACCCATGGCGGCAGTTCTTCCCAGCTACACCTCACACGGCATGGCCGCTCTGTTGCCCCATGACAATCTAGACATCGATGCTTCAACCGGAGAGGTTAAGGTGGATGGCAGCCTGCAGGCTGGTATCGAAGGGCGTGGCAAGCTCCTGGCAGGGTATGTGTCGGCTAAATACCCCACTACCCAGGCATGCGCTTTATCGTGCGACTATTTTTTATCGCTCAGCGCTACCGAAGCCGACGAAAAACTTCGTAATATGGGCCTTGTTTATCTCTACTCAGCCAGAATCGATACGGCCGGACACGCTTCGGATCAGGGTTTGCCCGAGGCGGTCGACGACGAGCTACGATGGCTTGTTCGAATAATCAAGCGAATCGCTACAGTGGGGCGATCTCAAATTATTGTCACTGCTGATCATGGTTTCTTATATTCTGGGTTCGCAAGAGATGATGAATACATGCTTGAGATTCCTCCTGTACCAGGCGAGACGCTGCGTGATCAACGTTTTATTCTTGGTACATCACTTAAGGAAGTATCCGGTCTTATGAAGATTGGCTCACCTGAGCCGGCTTTTTCGGATAAAACCACCGCCCTCATTGCGAAAGGGCTTATGAAACTGCGACGCAAGGGAGCTTCCGGCAATTTTATCCATGGAGGCGCCACGCTCCAGGAGCTCGCGATTCCTGTTATTCAGGTAACGCCGCTCAAGAAGAACGAATCACGCCTCGTCGCTGTGTCGGTCATGGGGACGAAGGAAATAACAACCCCTTCGATAGTCGTGAAGCTCTTCCAGGAAGAACCTGTAGGCGGAGCTTTGCTTCCTCATCGCATTCGCGCATGGTTCGTATCCGATTCTGGTGAGAGTATCTCAAACAAGGCGGAATGCCTGTGCGACTCTACTGATACTGAAGATATAAACCGAGCTTATTCCCTTTCTTTAGAGTTTTTATCCGGGGCCAGGAAGTATAAGGGCAAGAAGGTTTTCTTGCTGCTGCACACCGTAGCCGAGGGAGGCACCCTGCTTCCTCTTGAGCCGGTTGAATATAAGCTGCGGCAAATTGCCCTCGATTACGATCAGTTCTAGGCAAGGAAGCGATATGGTAGACGAGAATAAAATACAGGAACTCTTCGGCGGTTTCGTTGTCAGAAAAGACCTCTCCAAGCTGGTAAAAGGCAACGCCTTGGTGCCCACCTACGTCCTCGAGTATTTGCTTGGCCAGTACTGCGCTACCCGGGATGAGGCCACAACGGAAAAGGGCATTGAAACCGTTAAAGAAATTCTATCTAAACACTATGTAAACCGCAGTGAAAATCAACTTGTCCTTTCGTGGATCAAGGAGCGCGGCCATTACAAGATAATCGACAGGGTAACGGTGACGCTTAACGATACCAAGGGAACCTATGAAGCGACCTTCACCAACCTGGGCATTAAGAAGGTAATAGTCGATTCCGATTACACAAAGAATTATCCCAAGCTCCTCGTAGGCGGGGTGTGGTGCATTATCGACCTGGAATATCGTTTCGAAGATGATAGAGACCATGTGCCCTGGGTGATAGAAAATTTAAAACCAATCCAGATCGCCAATGTCGATCTGGAAGAGTTCATTGAGGCTCGAAAAGAGTTCAGCACCGAAGAATGGATTGATTTTATCGTCCGCTGCCTGGGCTTTAATCCAGATGCCCTCTCGGACCGCAATAAGTGGTACCAGCTTGTTCGACTTATCCCGTTTTGTGAGAACAACTACAACCTCATCGAGCTCGGCCCTAAAGGTACGGGCAAATCCCATGTATATTCCGAGTTTTCTCCCCACGGCATTCTGATCTCCGGCGGCGAGGTTACGCTGGCTAAGCTTTTTGTCAACAATTCAACCAATAAAATCGGCCTTGTCGGCTACTGGGACACTGTCGCCTTTGATGAGTTCGCCGGCAAAGACAAACAGGTGGATAAAACTCTCGTCGATGTAATGAAGAATTACATGGCCAACCGGTCGTTCTCCCGCGGCACGGAACAGCTCACCGCCGATGCTTCCATCGTATTTGTCGGCAACACGTCGAAAAGTGTTTCCTATATGCTCAAGCACGAAAACCTCTTCATGGATCTTCCGAATAAATACCTCGACGCCGCGTTTGTAGACCGCCTTCATTTCTATATCCCCGGCTGGGAAGTCGCCATCATACGCAACGAAATGTTCACGTCCGATTACGGCTTTATCGTCGACTACCTGGCCCAGGTGCTGAAAATGCAGCGCTCCCTAGATTACTCGGACGCATACCGCAAGTATTTTGAGTTGGACCAGACTCTCTCTATCCGCGACAAAATGGGTATCAACAAGACATTTTCCGGCTTGATGAAGATTATCTATCCCCATCGGGAAGTTACCAAGGATGAGATAGAGAGGTTGCTTGTTTTTGCCCTGGAAGGCCGTAAGCGTATCAAAATGGATATCTTCAGGATCGATCGTACATTCGACACGGTCCGATTCTCATATACCGACTTGCAGACCGGTGAACGCAAGGAGGTAAAAACCGCCGAAGAGCTAAAATACCCCATGCTCACAAAAGACCGCCTGCCTCCGCTCACAGAAGATGGCGAATCAGGACAGGAGGTAAAGGAATCAGGCCGGGATACAGGTACCGAACCCATAACAGCGGTCACCTCAGAAGGGCGGGGCGTTTCGCAGGTCGCCGACGCTGGGCCAAAGACCCTGGACAAGCCGCTCCATTTTACCGTTGCAGAAAACCAGACCGGTATATCGTATCGTGATTTATTTGGCGAGTATCTGCGCGGAGCCCATTCAATCAAGATTGTGGATCCGTATATCCGCAAGCAGTACCAAATCCGCAATATCCTGGAACTTATGCAGGTTGTCCTCGACGGCAAGGCCCCAGGCGAAGAAGTGGTTGTACACCTTGTCACCGACTCGGGCGACTTTAGCCGTACCGAAATCGACGAGAGCCTTAGGCTTGTCCAGGCCGACCTCATGAAAGTCGACATCACCTTCACCTATGAATTCGATGATACCCGCAGCCTCCATGCGCGGAGCATAACTACCGATACTGGCTGGAAAATATCCCTCGACCGCGGCCTGGATATCTATCAGCGTTTTGAGGGCGGCTTGCTTTCATTGGCGAGTATGGATCAGCGGGCAAGATTCTGCAAGGCGTTTGAGGTTACCTACCTTAGGTCCGATGGGAGTTGAATGCGATAATAAGGTGAAAAAGGATTGTAAAGATGAACTACTCGGAAAAGCGGGCGCTAGAATTGCTTCGTCGAGGATCCGGTATCGCTGATGCATCATTCAGAAATGGGCAAGAAGAGGCAATACGGTATGTCGTAGAAGGGAAGGGCCGCCTTCTGGTTGTTCAGAGAACTGGGTGGGGAAAAAGTTTTGTCTATTTTATCGCCACTAAGATGCTTAGAGAAAATGGGATGGGCCCAGCCATATTGATTTCCCCGCTTTTGTCGCTTATGCGAAATCAAATTGAAGCTGCAGTTCGTATGGGGGTTCGCGCTGCGACTATAAATTCCGATAATCAAGATAGTTGGACGGATATCGAAGCCATTCTCGTACATGATGACATCGATGTTTTGTTGATATCGCCCGAACGCCTTGCAAATGAGCGGTTTCGTCTAAATGTTCTATCTCGTATCGCAGATAGAATTTCACTTCTCATTGTCGATGAGGCACACTGTATTTCTGATTGGGGGCATGATTTTCGTCCTCACTATCGTCTATTAGAGAGAATTCTTCATACCTTGCCATTAAATCTAAGGGTAATTGGCACTACTGCAACGGCCAACAATCGTGTAATGGAAGACCTCAAGGCGGTGTTAGGTCCAAATCTTGAGATTTCGCGGGGAGACCTGAATCGCTATTCGCTTACACTGCAGACAATCAAGCTTTCTAGCCAAAGCGAGAGGCTTGCATGGCTGGCAGAGCGATTACCAGAGCTTAAGGGCAGCGGTATTGTCTATACTCTTACCGTTCGCGATGCCTGCTTGGTTGCCGATTGGCTTAAATCTCGAGGTTTGCCAGTAGAGGCGTACACTGGGCAGACAGGGACAATCCGGCCAGATTTGGAACAAATGCTAATCGACAACCGTGTTAAAGCACTCGTTGCCACCACAGCCTTAGGCATGGGCTTTGACAAACCCGATTTAGCTTTTGTGATTCATTATCAAAGTCCAGGTTCTGTTGTTGCATATTATCAGCAGGTAGGTCGTGCTGGACGTGCCATTGAATCTGCGTACGGTATTTTATTGAGCGGCGAAGAGGATACTGATATCACCGATTGGTTTATTAAAAGCGCATTCCCTACGCGCGAAGAGGTGAATGCGGTAATCGCGGCGCTTGAGGATTCGCCTGATGGCCTTACCATCGGAGGAATCCAAGGCAAAGTAAATATCAGTTATAGTCGCATTGATAAGACTCTGAGTTTGCTATCGCTTGAATCTCCTGCACCTGTTGTAAAGCAAGGATATAAGTGGCAGCTGACTGCTGCCATCCTGCAGGAGGGTTTTTGGAACCGAGCGGTCCGATTGACAGAGCTTAGGCATGTAGAGCAGCAACAGATGCAGGAATATGTAAATTTACCATTTGGATCTCATATGGCATTTCTTATCAATGCATTGAACGGAACTACTGAAACTGTAAATAAACCGAGGTTGCCTCCATTGAGCATTGGAGTAAAAGATTCCACCATACGAGATGCTGTCGAATTTCTGCGTGGTACCTCCATTCCTTTACTCCCTAGGAAATTATGGCCGCCGGATGGAATTATGGAGTATGGAGTTAAAGGGAAAATTCCATACAATTTGCAAGCCCAGGAGGGGCGGGCGCTTTGTTATTGGGGTGATGCAGGATGGGGAAATTTGGTCAAAAAGGGTAAATACTCAGATGGCTTTTTTTCAGACGACCCTGTCGACGCATGTGAAAAAATGATTAAGGAATGGAGGCCTTCGCCCAGTCCACTGTGGGTTACTTGTATTCCCTCACTTCGCCATCCCGAACTTGTACCAAGTCTTGCTAGGCGGATCGCTAAAAAACTGGATCTTCCTTTTATCCCCGCCATCAGGAAGGCGATAGAAAGACCTGAGCAAAAAACCATGACTAATAGCGTTCAGCAAGCCCGCAACGTAGCTGGGTCGATTAATGTCAACAATGAAGCAGTAAAGGCTGGAGCAGTTTTGCTGGTTGATGATATCATCGACTCGGGATGGACAATGACAGTTGCAGCATTTTTATTGCAGCAATCCGGAAGCGGTGAAGTGTTCCCGCTTGCGTTATCTATAGCGGGGAACAGTCAGTGATAATTGATGTCACGTTAAACACACAAGCGGTCCTGCTTTTGACCGCTCCGCTCCTAGCGGGTAAAAACATTCCGAATACAGAAACCCTCACGCCGGGCGAATACAACCGACTAGGACGTCATTTAAGGGAATTAAAGAAACAACCTTCTGATTTTCTTGGCAACGATTCTGAAGCGCTTATCAATGCCTGTGATCCGATAATAGAAAAAGGAAGACTGCAACGTTTGCTAGCGCGAGGTTTTCTTTTAAGCCAAGCGATAGAACTCTGGCGATCGCGGGCGATTTGGATTGTAAGCCGTTCAGACAGTCTTTATCCTCAACGATTAAAAAATCGTTTAGGTGAAGCCGCTCCTGCCTTGGTATATGGCTGTGGAGACCATGCTCTGCTCGATAAAGGCGGTCTCGCTGTTGTCGGCTCAAGAGATATCGATGATTCACTTATTTTGTACACAAAAACAGTCGCGAAACTAGCTGCTCGTGCAGGGCGAACAATAATATCCGGAGGAGCGCGAGGGGTAGACCAGGCTGCGATGCAAGGCGCTGTCGAAGCTGGGGGCACCGTATGCGGGGTTCTGGCCGATAGCCTAGAAAAAACCATTCTGAACCGAGAAAACCGGAACTTGTTACTTGAAAAAAAAATCACCTTGATTTCTCCCTTCGATCCGAATGCAAGATTTCTTGTCGGTAATGCTATGCAGCGCAATAAATATATTTATGCACTAGCAGATGCCTCGCTGGTAGTCAATTCAGATTATGAAAAGGGCGGAACCTGGGCTGGTGCTAAAGAACAACTACAAAAATATAAGCTTGTGCCACTCTATGTGCGCTCTACTGGGATACTTTCGAAGGGGCTGGACGCTTTGCTCCGAAAAGGCGCACGACCTTGGCCCAATCCGAAGGATGAAGATGAGTTATGCGCGCTGATTGATACCCCAATACCTGTAATTAGAATTCCTGAGGATACTGGACAGCTTGCCTTTGTGTCAGAAAAGCCTAAAGGAATCGAAATAAGCCAACCTGTTCAGGGCAGTATAGAAGCTATTTCGATAAATGATCAGATTTTAGCTTTGCTCACACAATCGATGACCGAGAAGGAATTGATCGAAAAACTCATGTGTGAGAAAAAAGAACTAATGAGCGCGCTCAAGGAATTATTGAATTCAAATCGAGTGATAAAAACAAAAACAAAACCCATTCGCTATGTGATAAAGACTCCCGAGCTTTTTGATTAAATCTTTGCTATAATGAGTTAGTTGGTCGCGCTAACCAACTGGAAGGGCAACAGCCTGTTGCCCTTTTACAGTAGCAAAGCCGAAGGAGATGGTGGTGAATAAAAAGCCGCCTTACACCATAACCGAAAAAGCCGCCGATAACTTGGCGAAGATCGTAGAAAAAGTGACTCGGCTCGAATTCGGCACGGGGTTCAAGCGCGACATTAAGCTCCACATAGAAAACCGTATTAGAACTATCCATTCTTCCCTTGCTATCGAAGGTAACTCTCTCTCATTGAATGATGTAACCGCGGTGATAGAAGGAAAAATCATCGCGGGAAAGCAGACCGAGATACGGGAAGTGAAGAATGCCTACGCGGCGTACGACAAGATCATGAGTTTCGATCCTTATTCAATCGATGATTTCTTGAAAGCTCATAGGCTTATGACCGACGGACTGGTCAAAGAGTCTGGCAGATTTAGAAGCGGAGATGTGGGTGTTTTCAACGGCGATAGGGTGGTCCATATTGGTGTGCGGCCTCATTTTGTTCCAGGTCTTATGAAAGAGTTATTTGGCTGGGCGAGAGAATCGAATCTGCATCCTGTATTGAAGAGCGCGATTCTTCATTACGAGATTGAGACCATCCACCCCTTCGAGGATGGCAACGGGCGCATGGGGCGCCTGTGGCAAACTCTCCTTTTAACGAAATGGAATCCTCTCTTTGCATGGATACCAATGGAGTCGGTGCTGTATCAGAATAGACCGGACTACTACCGAGCGATTGAGAGCGCCCGAAATGCGAACGATTCCGGCGTCTTCATAGAATTCACGCTTTCGTCGATTTTGGACATCATCAAGCTTCAAGAAAAGCTCCAAGAAAAGCACCAAGTAGAACACCAAGATAAGCACCAAGTTGATCTGAGTGAGCGCCAGCGGGCGGCATTGAAGTCTCTCACTGACAAGAGCCTTTCCCGCAAGGAACTCTTTGCTGCGATCGGATTGAGCGCTGATTCGCGAGCCTTCAAGCGCATATTGGAGCCGCTTCTCATCAGCGGTTTTATTGCAATGACTGTGGCCGATAAGCCAAACAGCAGGTTACAGAAGTACCGGTTAACCGATAAAGGCAGGGTGGCAATCGGGGCTACTTAAGTTAAGTACTAAGTTGAGCACTAAGTTGAGCACAAAGTAAAATAGAGCATCTGGATAGGCCGGCTGGGCTGACTTGCTTTGTATTTTGTCCACTACCAAACACAATTTACTCGAGTCGAAAGTTCGATATCATCCAATTAGGTACTGGTATTTAAATTAGGTAGTAAATTGGGTACTATAAATCGTAGCGTGGCGGCGCCGAAAGGAATCGTCTACTACGATATATCAGAATAAGTATTAAATCGCTCCATGGAGGCACGCATGAACTACGATTATGACAAGGTCGACCTGGCGTTTAAAAACGGCAGGGTTTTAACCGTGAACGATAGGGATGAGATTGTCGAGGCTTTGGCGGTGAAGGGGGACAGGATCGTGTTTGCCGGCAGCGATGCGGAGCTGCAGAAGATTATCGATCCGGAGACCCGGGTTATAGACCTCAAAGGGCGGACCCTCATGCCGGGCTTTGTTGATTCGCACTTTCATCCCATTCTCTCGGGGCTCTTGGACAAGGGGCCGGACGCGGCGATGATCGACACCTTTTTCGGGAACTGCAAGAGCCTGGCCCAGATGCTGGACCTGCTCAAGGCGGCGGTTGCGGCAAAAAAGCCGGGTCAGTGGATATCCATGATGGGCTACGAGCCGCTGCTTTTGCCCGAAGCTCGGCATCCGACACTGGAGGAGCTGGACACGATCGCGCCAGAGAATCCCGTGCACTGCATGCACGGAGGCGGCCACATCTGCATGTATAACTCCAAGGCCCTGGAGTATCTGGGGGTTTTTAAACCCGAGGACGCCGCCAAATACCCCAAGGACGAAGTGGAGGTGGTGGATGGTAAGCTGACGGGCATGGTCAGGGGCCATACGCATTTCTGGCTCTGGGGTCAGGTTGAGTACACCGAGGAGCAGCAGGCCAAGGCGGCTATGAAATCCCACGATTTCGCCTTAAAGAACGGCATAACCTCGATCCACGATCCGGGGGAGTGCGGGAAGAGCTCGTATCACATCATGCAGAAACTCTGCAGGCAGGGGATTTTCAAGATCCGCTCCTACATGATGCTCCACAGCATCTTCGGCAAGCCCTTCTCAAAAGCGGAGAACGCCCATTTCTTAAGCCTCGGACTCATGACCGGCCTGGGGGACGAGCATTTCCGCATCGGCACCTGCAAGTTCATGATCGACGGAGGCTCCGGCGGACCTTCCTGCGCCACCAGGGAGCCCTACGATCACGACCCAAGCCTGCCCAGGGAACGGGGCTGGGAGCGGGAGGAAGTGGCCGAATACCTCGCCCAGATCAACAACGCCGAATGCCAGGCCACCGCCCACGCCATCGGAGACCTGGCGGTGGAGTTCATGGTGGAGGGTTACGAAAAAGCTTTCGCCACAAATCCCCGGCCCGATCTTCGCCACAGAATCGAGCACTGCACCCTAGCGGATCAGGACCTGATCGACCGGATCGCCCGCTTAAAGGTATGCCCCACGGTCAATCCCGGCATGCTCACCACCATAGGCGCCAACTACGCCCGATTCTACGGCAAACGGATGAAGTACCTGATAGCATTGCGTAGCATGCTGGATGCGGGAATCAAGGTCTCCATCGCCAGCGACTATCCCTCGGGCCCGGTGGGCATGGCATTGATTGACGGCGCGGTGAACCGCTTCAACCGGGCGAAAAACGTCCAGCTCGACCAGACCCAGTGCATCAGCGTGATGGAAGCCGTCCGCTGCGCCACCATCAACGGCGCCTACGCCTCCTTCGAGGAAGGCATCAAGGGCAGCCTGGAGCCCGGCAAGCTCGCCGACATGATCATCCTTTCCGAGGACATAACCGCCCTCCCCAAAGAGCGTTTGGGCGAGGTCCAGGTGGACATGACAATGATTGGGGGGAAGGTGGAGTTCGAGCGGGGCTAGTTTTTAGACATTGACCATTTCCCGCTCGACATGGGGGCGCAGTTCAGGACGTAGGGCTTTTTCGGTTACTAAATCCACCGGACGACCGATTAGATCCTCTAAATAAAACTGCACGCCGAAAAACCGTTTGGAAGTAGCTGGGTTATCGAAAGTTACAAGAATATCGATATCGCTGTCACTGGTAGCTTCGTCGCGGGCTGTTGATCCAAAAAGAGCCAGGTGTGTTACGCCAAAACGTGCTTGGAGTTCTGGTTTGCAGTGTCTGAAGAGTTTTAGAACTTGCTGCCTGTTCATGTAAAACCTCCAAGCATTAGAACTGGAGGTGGGGGGAGTCGAACCCCCGTCCCCGAACGCGCATCGTACGCTTCTACAGGTTTGTCCGTCCTTTTAGTTTGTCAGGGCCTGGGGCGCGGGGCGGCGCGCTCTCCTGGTCCTTATTCCGGTAAAATGTCCGCCCCGCGCCCCGGACCGCGCGGGATGTGAGCCTCGGTTAGTTACAGACAATCCCGGCGCTCAAGGCGGCGCCCCGGGTTGTCCGTCGTTCTGACGCTACTTACGCAGCGAGAGCGAGATTGCCGTTGTTGTTGGCAATTAAAAGTTTGCCGAAATCAGGAGCTCGGCGTCTCCACCTGCAACGCGCGACACGGACCGCACGAGTCGAAACCGGTGCACCCCCGTCGTACAGATCATAGGGTACTCAGGCAGGGGCCGATTCGTCAATAATGGTTCCGCGTTTTATGATTTTGCGGTACTATATAGGCAGAGGGCACATTGTTGATCCTAAAGCGGTCGCTATGAGAGCGAAAGATTTTCCCGAGAGTAAAGGGAATATCCTTTTATCGTTTATTATTGCTTCGTTCTTGCTGTTTGGCTGTCCTGTAGACAACGAGGATAATGGATTCGGCGTTCTTTATCTATATCGATCATGTCAGAGAAATTATTGTGCACGAGGGTGACACCATAAAGGCGGGTGATGTGATCGGTCTTTCGGGCGAGGATCCCGAGTATCGGGTGGAACTTCAGGTTAATTATATGCATGCCGTAGATTCAGACTCCTTCGGCACTACTCACTATTGTCCTTTAGACTACGGAACCCAGGAATTTGTCGATGCGCACTTGGCCTTTGCTTCTTTATCGGACTGGAAACTAAGAAATGAAATAGATGGCGGGGTTTATAAGTAGTTAATTTTTTAAGCTACTCTTCGGTTTTATTGAGATTAGTGAAGGGAATAGATTTGCCTGCGGTTAAATATTATGTACTTATGCTTCCGGCTTCGCCGTGGCTGTCGGCGATGGCCTCGTCGATTACGCCGCCGCCTAGGACGAGTCCGTCTTCGGAATAAAGCACAAAGGACTGGCCGGGGGCTACTGCCCGCTGGGCGAGTTCGAAATCGATCTGGACTCCGCTGGATGCGATTGTGCTTGATGAACTGGTTGCTTTGGAGACGCCGGTCTCATTGGGCAGTAGGGTGCAAGCCGCGGGTTTGTGATTTTGCCTGATTTTACCGAAGCCGGACAGAGCTGCTGGCTGACCAGTGTGGGAGAAACCCGCCATGGTGGGATCCTGGAAACGGAAATCACGGGAGACGAGCCCTGTGGAGAAGAGACCATTGTTTGGGCCTACGATGACGCGGTTCTTTTTTGCGTCCACGCCCAGGACGTAGAGGGGCTCTGGGCCGATGCTGATGCCTAGACCTCGGCGCTGGCCGATGGTGTAGAAGGGCAAGCCACGGTGTTTGCCCAGGACCTTGCCTTTGGTGTCCACGATATCGCCGGGTTCGGGATGGGAGTTTTCGAAGAGGGGAGTGTAGTCGCCCCCGGCCACGAAGTCCTGGCTTTCGGGTTTTTCGGCCACTTCCAGATTCAGGGCCAGGGCTCGCCTGCGCACTTCTTCCTTGGTGAGTTCGCCTAAAGGAAAGAGGATGCGCTCTAAGCGCGAAGATTCGAGACTGTATAGGAAGTAGCTTTGGTCTTTTCCCTTGTCGGCGGCGGTTTTTAAAAAGGTGACGCCGTTGTGGCTTTCTTTGCGAACGTAGTGGCCGGTGGCGAAATAGTCGAACTCAAGGCCAGCTTGGTGGGCTTTGTCGACTAAAAAGCCGAATTTTAGCTCCCTATTGCAGATGATGCAGGGGTTGGGGGTCCGTCCCGCCTTGTATTCGGCCCTGAAGTATTCCAGGACCCGGGCTTCGTATTCCTCGGAGAGGTCGATCACCTTGTAGTCTATGCCGAGTCGTGCAGCTGTGGCTTCGCAGGCGGCGATGTCTTCTTCCTCCCCGGGGCCGAAGCAGGCGTGCTTGAGCCCTTCCTGGATCTTGTAGGCGCCTCTCCAGATTTTCATGGTGAGGCCGATGACTTTATAGCCGGATTCGACGAGGATGGCGGCGGCCAGGGCTGAGTCAACGCCGCCGGAGAGGCCGACGGCCACGGTAGTAATAGTGCTCATATCGCGGGGAGTATACAGGTAATCCTCTATGCTGTGCTAGGTTGGGCCCTGGCCGCCGCATTGCGCAAAAGCAGCGCCTAAGATAATATTCGCCTTGTGCCAGCCTAGGGCTTGGCGCTGTAAACAGCCTTGAAAATCCAAGCTCGCAGCGCGAGTTTTCCGGCTTTGGATACTTCAGGGCAAAAAGGAAAAGAAAACCATGCAGGATGTCTTCATCGGGTTTACTTCGATTACATGGAAGATGCTGTTGATGTACGGTATCGGGGGAATCCTGATCTGGCTCGCGGTAAAGAAAGAATACGAGCCCATGCTTCTTCTGCCCATTGGCTTTGGAGCTATCCTGGTCAATCTGCCGCTGTCGGTGGTCTGGGAGCACGAGGGGGTTTCGGGCTTTCTTAAGATCCTCTACGACGGGGGCATCGCTAACGAGCTTTTTCCCATCCTTATCTTCATTGCGGTGGGGGCGATGATAGACTTCGGCCCTCTTTTCAAGAATCCCATGATGATATTCTTCGGCGCCGCCGCCCAGTTGGGCATTTTCGCCACCATGCTTCTAGCCACTCTTTTGGGCTTCGATCTTAAGACTGCGGCCAGCATCGGTATAATCGGGGCGGCGGACGGCCCCACGGCTATCTATGTGGCCAACAAGTTCGCCCGGGAGTACCTGGGGCCTATATCGGTGGCGGCGTACTCCTACATGTCCCTGGTGCCTCTCATTCAGCCGCCGGTAATCCGCGCCCTCACCACTAAAAAGGAACGGACGATCCACATGAGTCTGCACGAATCTTCGGCCCCTAAGTGGCTCAAGATACTCTTTCCCATCGTGGTCACCATGATCTCGGGCTTTGTATCGCCCATGTCGGTGCCCCTTGTAGGCTCCCTTATGTTCGGCAATTTGATCCGCGAATCCGGGGTCTTAGAGCGGCTTTCCCAGACTGCCCAAAACGAACTGGCCTATTTGGTCACGCTGCTTTTAGGTATCACAATTGGATCTTCAATGACCGCTGATAAGTTCCTCAACTACCAGACGCTTCTCATCCTGGGAATGGGACTCTTGGCTTTTGTATTCGACACAGCGGGGGGCGTGCTTTTCGCCAAGCTGGTGAATCTTTTTCTGCCCAAGGAACGCAAGATCAACCCGATGATTGGCGCATGCGGGATTTCGGCCTTTCCCATGTCGGCCAGGGTTATCCAGAAAATGGCCAACGAGGATGAAAAGGGCAATATCATTCTCATGCAGGCGATCAGCGCCAACGTATCGGGCCAGCTGGGCTCGATCATCGCCGGCGGTATGATCCTCGCCCTGGTGCCCTTGCTCGTAGGCTGAGAAAGGAAGGTAATCATGAATTCAATCATCGAAAACTTAAAATATGCATCCACCAGTGTTCAAGCCCTGGGCGTGAGCCTGGGAGGACTCATCGGCGTCTTCGCCACCCTTGGACTGTTTTTCGTTCTCATCTGGCTCGCGGATAAGATGAGCACGGCTAAGAAGGGCTGATGGCTGAGGCTTTTCCAAACTCAGACGAGTTTTGAAAAAAGAATAAGATATTTCTCCAGGCCTCGAGCATGAGTTACGCTCAATCGCTTGCTTAACAGTATTGTTAATAGTACTATTTAGGCAAGGAGTCTCATAATGGCAGGTCAGATAACCGCGAACGATCTTAAGATCAAGGGAATTGGGGCTATTGACGAAATAGCCGCCGGTAATGAGGAAGTAGTAATCTCTGTTCGGGGAAAAAGAAAATATGTTGTGCTGCCTTTGGATAGGTATAATCAGCTAAGAGAATATGAGTTGGATGCCGCCATTAGAGAATCCGAGCGAGACATAGCGGAAGGCAAGTTCTTTTCAGGATCTATTGAAGATCATTTGAAAAGAGTAGGGAATGTATAAGCTAATCTTTACGGCCTCTTACGAAGCGAGGGTCGGCAGATTCCTTAAACTTCATCCGAGCTTGAAAAACCAATACGCTAAGACCTTGCGCCTACTGGAACTGAACCCATTTCATCCATATCTGCGATTACATCAGTTCAAGACTGCCAGCTTCGAAGGGTATTCGGTATCAATAAATTTAACGTATAGAATCTCGCTTGAGTTCCTGATAACAGAAAAAGAAATCCTTCTAGTCGCTATTGGTGATCACCGAGAAATTTACGGAAAAAAATAGTTAGTGTATAAGCAACAGCGGGCAACAAAGAGAGATTCTCTCCGCGGCCCGCGCTATTTCAATTGCCCTCATTCAGGCGTGAGCGATTGCCTCTCGTTCAGGTTTTTCCTGCGGCCTTTGGTTCAAGCTTCCTTGACTGCCCTAGCAAGCTCGAGACCACGCTGGTAGAGCAGTTCGAGGGTATCCTCATCAGCGGCGCCCGCCCATTCGACGGGCTCCAGGGAGTTCCACTTGAGGGGCGCAATCTTGTTCTCGTATTCCTTGCGGGCGCCGCCCACCCAGCCGAAGCTGCCTATGCGTAGCACCTTGCGGTACCACACGTGTTTGCGCTCGAAAATATCCAGCACATAGGCCATGGGCGGGAACATCTTGTACTCGTATGTGGGCATGGCTATTACCAGGCCTTCGCTCTTGTAGGCGTCAGAGAGGACCCAGGAAACGTCTTCATTGGGCACACGGTGGATAGTGTAGGGGACCCCTTCTTCCTCAATGCCCTGGATCACCGCATCAAGGCCTTTTTCGGTGTTTCCGTACATGGAGCCCCAGACAATGGCGATTTCCTTTTCCCGCGGTCCTTCTAGATGGTCGGCGTACCGCAGGTATCGCTCGATGATCACGCTGGGATCACGGCGCCAGACCATGCCGTGGCTGGGGGCGACTACCTGGATGTCCAGGTTCGAAATTTTGTCGATTGCCCGCTTAACAAAAAGGCCGAAACTGGCCACGATGTTGGAGTAGTAGCGCAGGGATTCGGACTCGAAAAAGGTGTGTTCCTCGTCATTGAATTGGTCGTCGAACACCCGATCGCCCAGCGCGCCGAAGGAACCGAAGGCGTCGCAGGAGAAGAGGACCCCGCCGTCGGCTGCCCAGGTCATCATTGTTTCTGGCCAGTGGACGTTGGGGGTTTCGAAGAAATCAAGGGCGAAACCGTTGCCCAGCTCCAGCCTGTCGCCTGTCTTCACAGCCCGCAATCTGGTCTCGATTTTATAAAAGCTTTTAACTAAGTCGATGCCCTTGGCTGTGGAAATGATTTCGGCATTGGGATTTATTGCCCTGAACTCGTTGAGCCAGCCTGTGTGGTCTGGTTCTAGGTGATTGAGAATGAGGTAGTCTACATCGTCCAAACCCAAGCCAATGGACGCGAGTTGGCCCGCCAGCTCGCCGGGGGCGCCTACCCAATCGCGTACCAAGTCGATAAGAGCCACTTTTTCTGACTTTATCAAGTATGAATTAAGAGACACCCCATAGGGTATGGGCCAAATTCCCTCAAAAAGATCGTCGGACTGGATATCGGCGTGGAGCGCATAGATCTTGTCTGTAATTGGGTGGATTTTCATTGTTGCTTCCTTTCCGGAGGATGGTCATGGAGCACAAGGCGTCCGCTCACCCTTTGATTAAATCATTCCTTTTGAAAAAGGACAACTGGCATCTTGGAATGCCTGGGTATCAGGGGCGCTCCGCCAGTCCGCTAAGGCTTGCTTAGAATGCGCCGCTAACCCTCATCCCGAGGCTTAGAGTTACTATGTTTCCTCCTGCGATATACGAGTACTCCCCATCCTCCGGCCCGAAGGAGAAGGTGGGACTCAGGGCCAGGGAGAGGTTGTCACTGAGGCTGTACGAGAGGGTGGGCTTGGCGCGCCCTGACCAGTCGGAAAGGTTGACGACAACGATGAGTGATGCGGAGAGATCGTCGATGAAAAGCTCTCCCTTGGAAAGGTTGATCGCCCCATAGTGGCGTCCAGATCCGTAGATGAGGGCTTTGAGTATCGTATTAAAGGGGTCGGCGGCTGCGTTGTCGGCGCCCCCAAGGCTGTTTATTACTGTGTTAGCCTGGCTGATGAGAGATTCCCTGTCACTGTCCGCATAGCCCTCTCCGTTGTAGTAATATTGGCCTGAAAATCTGAGATTGCTATCGCTGTTCATATAGCTAAAGCCGGCGCTTGCGGAAAAATAGTAGGTGTTTCGGTGATCGTCCACATCGGAGCTTGTAACCGTTGGGGAAACCTGGGTAACAAATGTTTTGGCGCTGCCCCTGGATACCATGGCCTCGCCAAAGACGTCCAAGTCGCCAAGGGGTCCGGTTAGGGTAAGCATGGCCCGTTCCGCGGTATCGTAGCGATAGTAGGCGCCCAGCCCGAGCTCATAGCCTCCCAGAAGGAATTCAGTCTTGGCAGCCAAGGCTGTAGTCTCGTAGGCAATCTCGCTGTTGTCTAAAATAGTATAAAAGTAAAAGTTGTTTTGCGTGCCTAGGACGGGCAGTTGGGCTCTAAAGCTCACGGGGCCTTCCCGCTGGGCTTCAGCGTCGAAGATGTTGATGGAACCAAGGTTGATCACGTCCGCGGGGCTCCAGAAGTAGCCGACTCCCCACTTTACCGTGCTTTTTCCGAAGCGGAAAAACACCTTGTCGCCAAGGTTGAAATCGGAGAAGAGCTCGAAGACGGATAAAGTAGGACTGCTCAATCTTGTAGTTTCAGTTTTCACATCAGACTGATTCCCTGCTGTGAAAGGATCAGTGTCGGCAATATATTCTACATCGCTAATAGCATCGGTGGATGTAGAAAAAGGCCAGCTGGTCTTTACCGATCCGTAGGCTCTGAAATCCTCGGTTGGTCGGGCATCGAAGTAGAGCGTAGATGCCAGTGAGAGGGAAAGATCCTTTTCTTCAGGGTCGAAAAAGTTCGTTCCTCCCGTCCAAAGATCTTCCCAGGTAAAGGCGCTGTCCAGGGATCCGCTAAAGGATCCGCCTATTCTTGTGCCTTCGCTGGTGAGCAGCGATGATAGAGGATCGGTGTTCTGGGCTCCGCCCTCCTGTCCCGAGGGAATCTCCTCAACCATTTCCTCGCCAAAAAGGGAATCCATATCGAAATCATCTTTGATTTCCTGGGCAAAAACGCTGCCCGTGGCGAGTAAAGCCACGAGCGCTATGCCGAGAAATCGTTTAGCTAGTGTCATGCCGTGTGCTCCTTTTTATTGCCGTCGCCTAAGGGGCGCTAGCGGTTGACCTGCTCGAGGAAGGCCTTGGTGAAAACCTTGTCCGGCAGTTTTTCCACAGTTTGTTCAGCCATGCTTATTTGGCTTTTCTCGCCCTTGTTGATCTCATCCACGATGAGGATTTGGGAGGGCAGGAGCTTGTTCTCCAGGGATACATATTTGGGATAGAGGGTAGTACGCATAAGCCGACCATTGACAGAAAAGGCTTCTTCCTTGAGGAGCATGGTTCTGTCTTTACGGATATGGAGTTTCAACAGTTCATAGGGTACTTCGTTGTTCTTGGCCTTGAGTTCGAGGATCCAGACAGGATATTGGCCCAGCTTACCCTCGGCTATGCTCTGGATGCTATAGTCGTCCTTGAGGGAGGAGGCTGTGAAGTCGGAGTTCTTGGCTTCGCTGTTCTGGAGGTTTTCTTTTACCGAGGAGTGGGAGAACTTGCGGCTGGTGGGATCGTAAAACCAGACGTTGTCATCTTCCCGCAGATAGCCCTGGCCTTTGTTCACTTCGGGCAGCATGACGAGGATCGTGAACTGCTTGCGTTCATCCCGCCTAAATACCCGCACCTGGGATACGCTTTGCTTTTCACCGGGTTTTTCCGAAACGATAGTGTAGAGGGCGGAATAGTCTTTGCCGGGGAAGTTGCCCAACTCGTCCAGTTCAATCAGGATTTTCTCGGCCTCCGGGATGCTCAAGCCCTGGGCACCCAGGGGTATTCCCAAGCTTAAAAGGGTGATAGCAATGATTGCGAGCAGGGACGCACGTCGCCCTACTATGCTCTGTGTATTCATGGAATTTTTAGTCATTTGGCTGTCCTTAGTGCTACGGCGGGTTCCATCTTGGCTGCCGCTTTTGCCGGAAAGTATGCCGCCAGAAGGGTTAGGGCGGCGATGATCACTACATTGAAAACTGCCCGCAAGGGGGGCACAAAAAATGACAGATGGCCGTTTTTCATTATCATGAAGGCAGGGGTGTTCATTCCGAAGTCGATAAGCGAGAGTATGCTCATGGCGATGAGCGCGAGCACTAGGCCCGCTACTGCTCCACCTAGTGCCAGGAAGAGGGCTTCGTTGAGAAAGAGGGACCTGATTTCCTTGCGCTGGACACCCACGGCACGCATGGTGCCTATTTCCTTGATGCGCTCGTACATGACCATTCTGAAGGTATTGTTAATGCCGATCATGACGATAGCGAAAAGCACCAGCAGGATAATCAGGCTGGCTCCGTCCAGGGCCACCACTATTTGCTTGGCCTGGGAGACGATGTCGTCGATAGTGTAGACGCTATAGCGGCTGCCTTGCCAGTCTTCGCTGCGCTGGGTGCGGATCATGGCTTGGAAGGGCGTTGCGGCGCTGCCTTCTTCGTTGGCGGATCTATCGAAGAGTTGTATGCCCATGCCTGCCATGGAGGTGTAGAGCCTCGAGGCAAAGGCTTCGGCTGCCTTGAGATCGTTAAGCATGAAGCCCAGGGCCATGTATTCGCCGCTCTTAAGGCCGATAGCCTCGTTGATGTAGGCAAGGTCCACGTACGACATAACCGAGCCTATTATGCTCGAGTCTACGCTTATGGCCGCCAGGGTAAAATCGGCGATGTTGTTCTGCCCGGTGAGGGTCTGGAAGCTGGCGGTGATTCTGTCTCCTGGCAGTACGTTTAGCCGGGAGGCGATTTTCTCCGAAAGGATTATAGAATCAGGACCGATGGCATCCCAGGAGCCCTGGCGCAGCACGACCCGTTCGCGCAAGAAAAGATTGGTGGCCAAATCCAGGCCAGTGAGGTTTTGGCGTATAGTCTTGCCTTCAAAAAACAGGGAAGCCGAAACCTCGCTGGTCTTGGTGGCAAATTCGTAGCTCAAGCCTGAATCCCTCACGGCGGAGAATATGATTGAGTCGTCGCGGATAACCGAAAGGCGTTTGCCCGAGGGGGTTTTTTCGGCCCCCTGGACAAAGACATGGCCCGCCATGAGATAGGCGAAGTTCTCCGATACGTTTTCGATAAAGGCTCCGGCGAATCCATTGATGAGGGTTACGATCATTATGCCAAAGGCTATGGCGCCTCCCAAAAGGAAGCTGCGTTTTTTTTGCCGCGAAAGATTTCTGAGTGCTATACGGGGTATGATGTACTTCACTGTAATGCTCCTATTCCTGCTGCATGGCCCTGACGGGTTGGATTCTCAGGGCTACCGACACGGGGTACAGGTGGGCTAAATAGCCAACCAGCAGCATTGCTACGAGGGCGCTTATAAAATTGACAGGGGTGACAAAGGGTGAAAGGTAGGTGCCCCCGAAAAGGACTTCCAGAAAGGGGTTGCCGGCTTCGATGTGCAGGGCTCTCAGAATCAGTGTGACTATAGTGCCTAGCCCGGCTCCAAGAAAGGAGAATAGCCCTGCGAGCACCAGGGCTTCGGCGGCGAAAAGTCGGCGAATAAAGCTCCGTCCGGCGCCTATGGCTCGCATGGTACCTATTTCGCCGGTCCGTTCTATCACCGAAATGACGAAGGTATTCATAATGATGATGATAGCCACGATAGAGAGGATGATGATGGCGATGGTGAATACGATGCGGATTACATCCACCGACTGTCCGTAGGGGCCTGCGGCGGCCAACCAGTCACCGGCTTTGGCTGCTATTCCCTGTTCGGCGAAGCTGGTATTGAGGCTTGCTATAAGGGGAGCAGCTGCGGCCTCGCTGGTCGTTCGGATTACAATGAACTGCCATGCGCCGATGTCGGCGGTGTTAGCCAGTTCGCGGGCACTGGTGTCGGCCAGCTGGGTTTGAAGAGCCTCTTCATCAAAGCCGCCCGAGGCGGGGGCGACATCAAAGAGATCGTCGCCAAAGAGGGAGTCGAAATCGTCGGCGGCCAGCATGGCTGTTTGTGATTCCTCGAGGTTAATAACTTCGTTGGCGCCCACGGTCATGCCGGTCATCACCCTGAGGGTATTGATATCTAAAAAGGCCATCTGCTCCGGGGTTGTGGATTCTCCTTTTTGCTTATAGGTGCCTACTATGGGGATTTCCCTCAGCTTCATGCCGCCTGAAGAAAAGCCCTGGACGACGAGCTTGTCGCCCACCGCAAGATCCCGCTTCATCCACTCGGACAACTTGGTCAACTGAGATTCGTTGATAACCAAACCAGTCTGTCCCGGCTTGAGCGCTTCGCCGGAGGTAATTTCGGTGGAGTTGAAGACATTCCAGTAGTTCTGCGGGTCTATGCCGAAAAAGAAGAGGAATCGGGCCATGGCGGTTTCGCTGGACATTTCATCGTCCTCGCCTTGTTCTTCGGTGCTTTCTGTAGTGATGCCTTCTGTATTGGTGGTGGGAGTTTCTGAACTTTCGTCCCGCATTGCGATGCCGAAGCCTGTAGCAAGGCTAGTGAAGCTCTCCACATGGGGCGAGGCTTGTAACTGAGCCATTATGGAATCGAACTGGGGTATGGTGGGCGTTGCGGCCAGGCCACCCACGGAAGTTACGCCGAAGAGAGAAACGTCGCCTTCTTCTGAGAGCCCTGAAATAAAGACATTACCGGTGTAGTTTTCGGTGAAGGAGCTGCGTATACCCTGGCGGGAGGCGTCGATAAAACCGTTGCCCACCACTAAGATCATGGAGCCTAATGCGAGGAGTATGCCGATGATGAGGCTCTTGGAACGATGTTCGAAGAGATTACGGAAGGCTATGCGTAGAATTGCGGCCATAGCCTACTCCCGGACCTGATCGGGGCTGCCTGCTCCGTTTAGTCTTTTATTCTCCACAATGAGGCCGTCTTTGAGCCGTATGATATGGTCGGCCACCTCCACAATTTTGGCATCGTGGGTGGAGAAGATAAAGGTGGTACTGAGTTCCCGGTTGATCTTCTTCATGAGTTCGATGATTTGCTCACCGGTGCTGGAGTCCAGGTTGGCGGTGGGCTCGTCGGCCAAGACGATGCCCGGTTTAGTGACTAAAGCCCTGGCTATGGCTACACGCTGGCGCTGGCCGCCGGAGAGTTCGTTGGGCTTGTGAGTTCGCCACTCGCTCAAGCTTACTTCATCGATGAGCCAATCGATCCATTCTTTTTTCTCGGTCGCTGATACCTTAGTCTTGCCCAGAAGAAGGGGAAATTCGATATTTTCCCACACGTTGAGCACGGGGATTAGGTTAAAGCTCTGGAATATGAAGCCGAGGACTTCGTGGCGAAGCCTAGTGAGTTCCTTGTCCGAGAGTCCCGAGGTGGGCCGGCCTTCGATTAAGACTTCGCCCGAGCTGGGTTTGTCGATGAGGCCGATCATGTTGAGTATGGTGGACTTGCCCGAGCCAGAGGGGCCGGCTATGGAGATGAAGTCGCCTTTTTCGATGGAAAAGCTGACGCCTTTTACTGCTTGGACTTCGACTTTACCCAGGGGATAGGTTTTTTTTACATCCCTCACTTCAATGATTGCCATGGTTTCTCCTTGAGCCTTGTTCCCTTTAGGTTTTTTTCTGGGCCTTGTACAAGCGCCCGGTTTGGCTTATGCGGCCTTCAAGCTGTTGTGGAACTGCATTTGAATATAAAAGTAGCTATGAAAGGGCTGTTTGAGCAACAGAATTACGGAAAAATGTGGAAAAAACGCAAGAACTAGCAAGACTTGCGGAATGCGGCAGGGCTTGGAGTGGGCCGCGGGCTTGCGGCCCCTCTCGCTAGCCGATAATGATCGGCCTGCCGCAAGCCCGCGGCTGCCCAGAAGTGGCCTAGGTTGCCCAGGCGCTGCCTGTCCCTGCGGCCCAGGCCGCGCGGCTTAGGCCAGGGCTTCCTTAATCACCGAGGCCAGGCGCTTGACTCCTTCTCCGATCTGCTCCAGGGATGAGTAGGAAAAATTGATTCTCATGGAGTTGTACTCGGGGTCGTCGAAGTAAAAGGCAGAGCCGGAGACATAGGCTACCTTCTTTTCAATGGCTTTGAAGAGCAACTCGTCGGCATTTAAGGATGATGGCAGGGTGAGCCAGAGGAAGAGGCCTCCCTCGGGCTTGGTCCAGGAGATATCGTCCCGGGCGGGCATGTAGCGCTCCAGTTGCTCGAGCATATATCCCCGCTTTTTCTGGTAAATGGCTCTAGTCCTACCAACTACTTCTTCCAGCTTACCCGCGGCCATGTATTCGGCCAGCCAAAGCTGGGTGAAGGGGCTGGTGCAAAGGTCCATGGACTGCTTGGCGGTGATGAATTTATCGATAATATCGGGTCTGGCCAGCATCCAACCGATACGGGTGCCGGGGGCGAGGATTTTAGAGAAGGTCTTGAGGTTGATCACATTACCCTGGGCTGCGCCTTCGCAATCGAGCTGATAGATGGAGGGCACGCTCTCGCCCATAAAGCGGATTTCCCGGTAGGGCGAGTCTTCCACGAGGATGAGCTCTTCCCTGTAGGAGAATTCGAGCAGGGCTTTGCGCTTTTTAATGCTCCAGCAGATGCCGGTGGGGTTCTGGAAATCGGGGATGACGTAGATGTATTTTACCTTTGCGCCCTGTTTTTTAGCGGCGGTGTAGCGGCGCTCTAGTTCGGCCATGTCGAAGCCATCGTTTTCGGGTCCAAAAGGGATGCCCAGGATTTTTCCTCTGTAGGCTTGGATTGCCTGTATCGCGCCGAGATAGGTGGGTCGGCCGGCTATTACCCAATCGCCTGGATCGAGGAAGAGTTTGGGTAGCATGTCTAATGCTTGCTGGCTGGCAGAGGTGATGAGAAGGTTTTCGGGGGCAGCGTTTACCCCATGGCTTGCCTCATAGGCCAGGAGGGCTTCCCTTAGGGCCTTGTCGCCTTCGGTGGTGCCGTACTGGAGCGCCCGGGCGGCGTGCTTGACGAAGACGCGCTCGGAGGCTGCGCGCAGTTCTTCTACCGGAAAAGTCTCGGGGGCGGGCAGGCCGCCGCCGAAGGAAATGATATCCGGTTGCTGGGTAAGCTTGAGGATTTCCCTAATTTGGGATTTCTTCATACTCTCCGCATTGATCGAATATTTCGGTGTGATCGCTGCCATCGCTGCCTCCCGGGTTCTGTGATCGATTTGTTGGAAATGTACATTTATATTACTCCGGCTTAAGGCCTGGGGTAAAGTGGGCGGCAAGGCATGGCAAAGTCAGCCGCTGTTCTCAATACAACAGGTATTGACGCACTGTGCCGTGCCGCCATACCGGTATGTGCCGCCGCGCCGCATTGCGCAGCTCCATCGCTTTGGGGATAATAAATAATTGATTCTGAATACCGACGGGTGTTCGGGAACGATTGTGTAGACAAGAAACTCGGCGAAAAAGGATATATCCATGGCTTTGAACTGCGGCATTGTCGGTCTGCCCACGGTGGGCAAAACTACTATTTTTACAGCCCTCACCAGGGTGAAGGCAGAGGTCTCCAATTATTCCTCGGCCAAGAATCCCAACCTGGGCATTATAGCCGTGCCCGATGCGCGGCTGGACAAGCTTACTGAAATGTTTAAGCCCAAGCGCAGGGTCCCAGCCACGATACAGTTTACCGACATAGCGGGTCTCGCTTCAGCGGCCTCTAAAAAAGAGGGGGCTACTAATCAGCTGCTTTCCCATATCCGCGACTCGGCGGTGCTCATCCACGTGCTGCGCTGCTTCGATGATCCCGATGTTCCCCATGTGTCCAACAAAATCAGTCCCGTGGACGATCTGGAGATGCTCCACTTGGAGTTAGCCCTGGCAGATCTGGAGACGGTGGACAAGAGAGCGGAAAAGCTGGCCAAGGAGCTGAAGGACCCCCAGAGGAAAAAGGAAGCTGAGCAGGAACTGGCGGCCTATGCCAAGATCAGGCCAGCCCTCCAAGATGGCAGACCTGCGCGCTCTGTCCAGCTGGAAAAAGATGAGGCCGAGGCGGTCAAACGTTCTTTTCTCATCACCATGAAAAGAGAAATCTATGTATGCAACACCGACGAAGCGGGGGTTTCTAAGGGTAACGCCTATATCGAGGCCGTGAAGGCTAGGGCGGCGGAAGAGGGCACCGAGGCGGTGGTGATCTGCGGTAAGTTTGAAGCCGAGCTGGGAGACCTTGAGACCGAAGAGGAAAAGCAGGAATTCCTGGCCGAGTTGGGCTTGAAGGAGCCGGGGCTCTCCAACCTAATACATGCCGCATACAGGCTTCTGGGCCTGCGCACATTCTTTACCGCCGGCGAGGATGAGTGCCGGGCGTGGACGA
Organism: Spirochaetaceae bacterium UBA6076; assembly: GCA_002428725.1. Classification (GTDB taxonomy): domain Bacteria; phylum Spirochaetota; class Spirochaetia; order Treponematales; family Rectinemataceae; genus UBA2256. Next base: position 87,195 of record DIXQ01000038.1, read on the forward strand.
TTAGGGTAGGGGACAAGGCGCCCCAGGCAGCCGGTGTCATACACACCGATTTTGAGCGGGGCTTTATCAAGGCCGAGGTCTATCATTTCGAGGATCTTGCTACCCTGGGTTCGGAGCATGCGGTGAAGGTGGCGGGCAAGCTGAGGCAGGAAGGCAAGGAATACGTGGTGCAGGACGGCGATGTGATTTTCTTTAAGTTCAACGTCTAATTTTTAACTACACAAATGTATGGCAGCTCTTGCCTCTTAATCGATAAGTGCATATCCTTAGCCCTTGTATGGAAAAGCTAATCATCAAGGGCGCCAGGGAACACAACCTTAAAAATATCGACCTCGAACTCCCCAGGGACAAGCTCATCGTCATATCGGGGCTGTCGGGTTCGGGGAAGAGTTCCCTGGCCTTCGATACTATTTTCGCCGAAGGTCAGCGGCGCTATGTGGAATCCCTTTCGGCTTACGCCCGTCAGTTTTTGGGCCGCATGGACAAGCCGGACGTGGATTATATCGAAGGCCTATCTCCCGCCATTTCCATCGAACAAAAAACCACCCACAGAAACCCCAGATCCACTGTGGGCACGGTAACAGAGATTTACGATTATTACCGCCTGCTTTTTGCCCGAATAGGAATTCCCCACTGTCCTTCCTGCGGCAGGGTGATCAAGGAGCAGAGCGTCGACCAGATTCTGGAGGCGATTCTCTCCTGGCCTTCCGGCTCAAAGTTGCAGATTCTCGCGCCGGTGGTGCGGGCTATGAAGGGCGAGCATAAGAAGTGGTTGGAGGACGCCCACAAGCAGGGCTTTGCCAGGGCGAGGGTGGACGGGGAGATGCGCAGCTTGGAAGAGCCTATACAGCTGGAAAAGCAGAAAAAGCACAGCATCGAAATAGTGGTGGACCGCATTAAATTGGGGCCCGATTCCCGGCGACGAATCGCCGAGGCTGTGGAGACTTCACTCCACATCGCCGATGGTTCGGTTATTGTTATCCATGAGAACGACAAGGGCAGTTCCGAGGAATTTTTCAGCCAGAAGGGAGCCTGCCCCGACTGCGGGATATCCTTGCCTGAGATGGAGCCTAGGCTATTTTCCTTCAACGCTCCCCAGGGCGCCTGCCCTGCCTGCACGGGCTTAGGAATAACCCAGGAGTTCGATCCCGATCTTATAATCCCCGACAAGAGCCTTTCCTTCGACGAAGGGGGATGCATTCCCTACAACCCTGCCTCGGCATGGAACCGTTCCCGCTTTGAAGCTCTGGCGGGCCATTACAAGTTCAAGCTGGACACTCCCTTCGAAGCGCTCAAACCCGAGATAATGCAGGCTATCCTGTATGGAAGCCAGGATCCAATAAAGATTGTCTATGAAAACAGGGAAAAGACAGGCCATTTTGAATACCAGAGCCGCTTCCCCGGCATCCTCACCGATTTAAAACGCCGCTACAACGAAACCACGAGCCCGGGGATCAAGGAGTGGCTTGAGGGCTTCATGACCGAGCGCAACTGCGAAGCCTGCAAGGGCAAGCGCCTTAGGCCAGAAGCTTTAGCAGTGACCGTAGGTGGGGTAAGTATCCATGATATCTCCCAATTGTCCGTGGAGGAGTCGCTCAAGTTCTTTTCTTCCCTAGCCCTGACGGATGTGGAAAAACAGATTTCCAAGCAGATCATCAAGGAAATAAAGGCTCGCCTGAGTTTCATGAAAAACGTGGGCCTGGATTACCTCAGCCTGGAGCGTAAGGCTGCCACACTTTCGGGGGGCGAGGCTCAGCGCATACGACTGGCCACCCAGATAGGCAGCTCCCTGGTGGGCGTGCTCTATATTCTCGACGAGCCTTCTATTGGGCTACACCAGCGGGATAATCAGCGGCTCATCGAAACCCTCACCTATCTGCGCGATTTGGGCAACACACTCATCGTGGTGGAACACGACGAACAGACTCTGCGCACCGCCGATTACATCGTCGACCTCGGGCCCGGGGCGGGGGAGCATGGGGGCAAGATCGTAGCCCAGGGCAGCCCCGAGGAGGTGATGAAGTCCTCCAAAAGCCTCACCGGCCAGTATTTGGCAGGCAAGCTGCGGATCGAGGTGCCTGCGGTTCGCAGGCAGGGTAATGGCAAGGCAATTCTGCTAAAAGGGGCTAGGGAGCATAATCTTAAAGGGGTCGATCTGCGCCTTCCCCTGGGCTTGTTCATTTGCGTAACGGGGGTCTCAGGTTCGGGCAAGAGCACGACGCTCACGGATCTGCTGTATCCGGCTATTTCCAACCGCATCATGCGATCGTCCCTGAACGAGGGTGACTACGACTCTATTGAGGGGCTGGAGCACATCGACAAGATCATCAATATCGATCAAAGCCCGATTGGAAGGACGCCGCGCTCCAATCCGGCCACCTACGTGGGCTTATTCACCGGAATCCGGGACTTGTTTGCGAGCATTCCGGAATCCAAGGCCAGGGGCTGGAAGGCGGGAAGATTCAGCTTTAACGTGAAGGGCGGCCGCTGCGAGAATTGTCAGGGCGATGGCACGATCAAGATAGAGATGAACTTTCTTCCCGATGTCTACATAACCTGCGATGTATGCCACGGCAGGCGGTTTAACGCAGATACCCTGGATATCCGGTACAAAGGCAAGAACATCGCCGACGTTCTGGACATGACCATCGAGGAAGCGGCTAAGTTCTTCGGTCATATTCCCCACATCGCCCACAAATTGGAAACCCTCCTCTCCGTGGGCTTGGGCTATGTTAAGGTAGGGCAGTCAGCCCTGACTCTCTCGGGCGGCGAGGCCCAGCGGGTAAAGCTGGCCTTTGAGCTTTCTCGCCGGGCAACGGGCAGAACCCTTTATTTTATGGACGAGCCCACCACGGGGCTTCATTTTGCCGACGTAAAGCAGCTTATGGAAGTGATCCAGCGGCTGGTGGACACGGGCAACACGGTGGTGATGATCGAGCACAATCTGGACGTGATTAAGCAGGCTGACTGGATTATCGACATGGGTCCCGAGGGGGGCACCCGGGGTGGCATGATAGTGGCCGAGGGCGTACCTGAGGATGTGGTGAAGGTGCGAGCTTCCCATACGGGGCGTTACCTCAAGGACTACCTGCGCAGTCATTCAAAGGCGTGACCGTCAGGCGTCGTGGGTTCGCTGGAGTAGGTTCGTAGGGACTGTCGCGAATCTGGCTTGTAGCGGTTTTAAGACGCGTTCGGGGGCTCTGGCTAACCGCTTCTTGTTGCGCCATTCAGTGGGGCCGGTGTAGTATCCTTTTTACGATGTTCCGCAAATTCCTGGCATTTGTATTTTTCCTCCTGGCGGCGGCCTGCTCCCTCGGTGCCCAGGAAGTCAAGGAAGTGCCGGGCCAGGCATTTTTAGACACTATGTCCGAAATTGAGCGATCCACCCTGGCATTGGACATTGCGGTTAGTAACTATTACGAACTTCGTGCTATGGCGCATAAATATGGACTGCCCACCGATGGTGGCAGCGCTGAGCTTAGGACTTCACTTTATAGCTTTTTCGGATTGCCGTTTCCCGAGGCTCCTCCGCCTCCTTCCAGCCTTGTCATAGAAAGCGCTTCCCAGGTGGAATACTTCAGCCTAGAGGAAGGAGAAGACCGGTACATGCGCCTGGCCGGTCCCATAACGATGACCTTGCGCAGCGAGGATGGCTTTTCCCACTCGATCAAGGCAGATGAGATTATCTTCGATCAGCAGCGTAATATTGTCGAGGCTAAGGGGGATGTTGAATACCTACGGCAGAAGGAGGGGAGAAGCGACGAATTCTACGGTTCTTCGCTGCTTGTCGATCTAGAGTCCTATTCTGGAGTCTTTCTGGACGGATCATACGATTTGGATCCCACCGCAGGAATTCAGCGTACCCTTTCGCTCTATTTTAATAAGCTCAGCCGGCGGGGCGAGGAACTGAGCCTTTTCGAAAATGCCAGCTTGACCGCTTGTGACGAGCCTAATCCACATTACCACATAAAGGCGCGAAAAGTGTGGGTATTTAAAAACGGTGATTGGGCTTTGGCTAACGCGACCCTGTACCTAGGCGTTGTTCCAGTGCTCTGGCTTCCCTTTTTTTATTACCCCGCCCAGGAGTTGTTTTTTCATCCCGTTATAGGATACAGGAGCAGGGAAGGAGCCTTCGTTCAGACTACGACCTATGTGCTGGGTGAAGAAATAAGGAAGAAGGAAGAGAGCGGGCTTTTATCGTTGATGAGCGGCGTAGACAGCGCCGGCTCTTTGGAGCGTTCTGGCCTGTTCATACAGAGGGTGAACTTCGATGGGGACCTAGGAGCCGACACTGCAGGTAGCGGCACTTCGGGCGCCCCTGGGGAAAAAGACCCGAATATCCTCAAGTTGCTGGCCGATATGTACTCTTCCCTAGGAATCTTTCTGGGACTCCAGGGCAATTTCCCGACCCTGGGTTCGGGCTTGGATTTCAGCCTCGGCCTGGGCGTAAGCCGCTCGCTTTTTTTGCAGTCCAATGGCTTTTATTCTCCTTTCGATTATTCAAATAGCTACAATCCGGTGTGGGATAGCTCCAATTTTCTTGGATTTGACCTTCCATTCCGCTTCGGCGTCCAGTTTAAATATGCCGAGAGCTCGAGCAAAAAAGCCTTCAAATACACCTTCAAGACCGATCTTCCGCTGTATTCCGACCCCTATTTTCAACAGGACTTTTCACAGCGAAAAGAATCTTCCAGCGTTTTTTCCATGATCGAATCCAACAAAACTCCGGTTTCCCGGCTCAGCAGCATGAACCAGAGCATAACAACAAGCCTTTCCTGGCGACTTCCACAAGCTGCGTCTGTCGCGATCTTGGAGAGCGTGGAGCTGAGTAGGCTCAATGCCCAGATGAACTGGAGATCCAAATCCCAGTCCACCAGCGGCTTGGATACAGCAAGCAAAAGACGCCTGGCCGCATCACCCTCACGGGAGTTTTTCTATCCCGACAGTCTCAAGATCCTCGATGCCGCGATCAGCCTTTCGGGTACCCTTGGCCGCTTCGATTTGCGTGCGGACAAAGAGGACCAACCGAGCGACTCCGTAGACCAACAGGGAAGCAATCTGGCAAGTGGAACGGAGAATAAAAGCCCTATAAAAAATGGCCGGGATTTTTCTAATGTCAACGGGCACTTGGGCTGGACGGCTTCGGGATCGGCAAATGTTGAAGATAAATACCGTTCTTCAACCTGGTTGAGTCCCGAGGACGTGGATTCCAGTCTTTCGTACAGGCTTCTAGGTTGGAAAGGGAATGGAGGATTGCGATATGCGCTCTCCTGGGCAGAGCGGCTACTATCGTTGGAAACAGGTCTTAGCCTCAGCGCTCAAGACCAGTACAGGCCAATTCTCTACGACGAGCGTACATCGCCGACAACGCTACACCCCTATAGGCTTTCGGATTATTCCTATCGAACTTCGGTGTTGGACGGCACCGCGGCGCTGAGCCTGTCCCCCTTTAGCGCAACATCTTCATTCTCCAGCTCCTCGCTTCTCTACCGTGCCGGAGCGACAATTTTCCGCAATGCCTACGCTGGGCTTTCCGGCTCGGGGCTCAGCGCCGCGCCTATTTATGCCACCACCTGGCTAGGTTGGGACAGTAGCACATTTTCCACCCATTCGCTTACAGCCACGCTGGCCTATGTCACAAAGACCAAATTCACCCATAGCCTGAGCTTTCAAGCTTTTCTTCCACCGCTGCTGGAAAAGTATTCGGGAACATATTCTTTATCGAGCAAGTATATGAGCGCGAGCGTACAGGCTTCTGTCGCCCGGACGGCTGCAGCTTCGCCTCTTGAATACAGCGCCCTGACCGCCCAGCTCAAGCTGGGCGCTTCTCCCTATCCTCAACTTAAGTCCAGTTTTGCCTGGGACTTTAAAAGCTCACAGCCGCTCTCGAGCCTTAGCTCCCTTGAATACCTATGGGCGAGGGCTTCCTTTACGGCGAAAAAAGCAAAGGGGTACTACCTGGACGATGGAGCTTGGAAGCTGGACGGGACAGAAAATTTTAGTCCCTACGAGTTTTCGCTCAATCTCAATCCCCAAATAGAGCTTCGCGGATGGGGTAAAAAGGAAATCGACGGGGATGCGGCAAACAAGGCTACCCCTCTGCTGGAAACTAGCTCCACGGCCGCGATTGCCCCGGAGGAATCTCCCGCCGACACTGCCTTGCAGAACAACATTGTCTTCGATGTAAAACCCAGCCTTTCCTTTACGCAAAACCTAATACGTTTTACCGAATCGAGCATTGTCGCAGATCTTAGTGTCTCCATAAACGGACAAAAAGGAAGCAGCCTGAAGTTTTCCGGTCGATCGGTTAACAAATCGCCATGGCGTTACTGGCCGGGGTTCTTTCCTGCATCCGCCGACTTCGATCCGCAGGATTATGCCAGGAATCCGCTCACAGACATTTTGGATGCCGTTTCGGTCTGGGATACCCAAGCGCTCAAGAGAACGCTTTTTAAACTTCAAAGTCTATCTTTGAGCCTGTCTCAGGATCTCCACGACTGGAACCTGGAGGCGAGTCTTGACATGAGCCCCGTGCTTTTCACCCCGGACGCAGGGAGGCCTTACTATCAGTTGGAGTTTTCTTTCAGTTTTCTGGTCACCTGGAAGGATATTCCCGAGCTGAAGAGTTCGGTTGTTTACGACAATGGAGTTTTCCAGCGCTGAGGTAATTTCCCGGGGATGACAGAGCAATGCGACGCCAGCCACAGTTTCCTGGTATGACAAAGCTTTGCAACGCTCAGAGGCAAGATAATATACAAAGCCGTATTCATAGGGGTATACTATACAGGGAACCCCACTCTGGAGAGACGCTCCGGCAGCCGGGTTCCCCAAAGGCCCACGTAGAGCGGGCTTTTGTCTCAAGGAGAGCTTTTGGACGCAGAAAGTATAGTCTTGGAAGATACGGGGCTGCTAGCCGAGCTGTGCGGACCCAACGATTACAATCTATCCATCATCGCCGACCTTTTAGGCTCCAGGGTTTTAAGCCGAGGCAACGAATTGATGATCGAGAGCGAGGATGAGGCTACCAGAACGCTTTTTTCTCAGCTTATCGAAGCGCTCACGGAATCGATCCACGGGGGTCTTTCGGCGACTCCCGATCTTATCATAGCCCTTCATGCCGAGCTTACTCCGCTGGGAAGCCAAAAAACCGGCGAAGGGGCTCAGAAGGCTTCCTGTGACGATTTTTTCGATGCCTGTGTGCAGATTCCTGGAAGCAACCAGACTATTTACCCCAGAAGCAAGGGGCAGGGGCTCTATCTCAAGGGTATGACGATGCACGATCTGTCGTTCGCCGTTGGCCCCGCCGGAACGGGGAAAACCTATCTTGCCATGGCCTGGGCCCTCAAGGAGCTTTTAGGCAAGACAAGGCGCAAGCTTATTCTTACCAGACCAATCGTAGAAGCGGGAGAAAGTCTGGGCTATCTGCCTGGCGATCTTATCCAGAAGATCAATCCTTACCTGCGCCCCCTCTACGACGCCATGGAAATGCTCATACCCTATGAATCCATCCGCAGACTCGAGGAGACCAGATCTATCGAGGTGGCACCGCTAGCATACATGCGGGGCAGGAGTCTTAACAACTGTGTCGTCATTTTAGACGAAGCGCAGAATACTACCAAGGAACAGATGAAAATGTTCCTCACCAGGCTGGGCGAGAATACAAAAGCAATAGTCACCGGCGATATAACCCAGATCGATCTTCCCAGAAAGGCCGAATCTGGGCTTGTACACGCCCTACAGATCCTTTCTGACATAGAAGGAATCTTTATCAGCCACCTCGATGCCAGAGACGTTGTACGCAGCAGACTGGTGAGAAAGATAATAGAGGCCTATGAAAACGAATGAATTAAAGACCAGCAGACTCTGGCGACAGATTCTCGCAAGTCTTAAACGAAACCGTATCTTTGCTATCCACATGGGCGTATGTATAGTTGCCGCCCTTATCCTCCTCATATTTCTTGGTCCCGGCTCCGTCGCAATACGCAGGGATTATTCGGGACTCAAGCCCGGCGACATAGCCGATCGTGATATAGTGGCGGGCAGAGAAGTGGTATACGTGGACGAGGAAGCCACGGCACTACGGCGGGACGCCGAAGAGCGCCTGGTGCTTCCGGTCTTTCAGTTTGACTCGGGTATTTCCAGGCGGGCCTTGGACACCTTTAAAGACTTTGCCGAAAATTTCCGTTCCTTGAACACCCAAGACATAGCCCAGGAGACCGTTCTCCTCATGCTTCAGAGCAAATTCCCGGGCAAGCTGGAGCCCCAGGTGCTTTCCGATCTGGCCAAGTCTTCACTCAAATCCCAGATCCTTGTCTACGCCGAGGACATTTTGGGAACAGTGCTGGATGGTGGGGTATTCTCTTTGCCCACCGAGGGGCTGTCCCGCTACAATCAGGATTATTTTGAATTAAAGCGGTTGATAGACAACAAAGCCGAGCTGGAGCAAAGGTCCATGGCATCGATGATCACCGAGGCCGACCTGCCCGAAGTCATCCGACAAGAAGCCGATCACCGTCACCTCGCCCGCCCAATTTCCTCACTGGTTGAGAGCATTGTGCTGGGTTTTGCCGTGGAAAACTCCTTTTTCGATGAAGCAAGCTCCTTAAGCCGCATAAAAAAGGTGGGAGCCAAGGTCGAGCCGGTTCTCAGAGCTGTGGGTAAAAACGAGCTGCTCATTAGAAAGGGCGAGATAGTCACTGATGAAAGCTACGCCAAGCTATTAGCCGTGCGTTCGGCGGTCTCCCGCTCGGATTTTGGGCTATCGCTTCGCAGCCTCGGGCTTTTGCTGGCAGCGGCTGGCTTAGGGTATTTTTTGCTGCGTCAGCACGAGGGTGCCACACCGTACAAATTGCCTAGCCTTCTCATGGGGCTTTATTCCGCCTTGGCGTTTTACACTGTAGTCCTTTTAGCCAGCAGGGGGGGGCAGTACACTGTTTCACTGGAAGGGGCTTACTTCCTGCCCATGGCTCTATTTTCAGGTATTGGGGCTGCGATTTTCGGCCAGCGTTTTGCCCTTTCCTATACCGTAGTCCTGGCCATGCTCAGCGCATCGGCATCCAATCTCAACGTCTACTGGATGGTTTTTATCATCCTTGCGGGCTTTTTTGCCGCCATGACGATCTCGACTGCAAAAACAAGGCTAGATCTTGTGCTGGCCTGTGTGCTCCAGGCGGTGATCCAATTTGGTTTGAGCGTCATCTTGCTACTTCAGCAGGGGCTGCGGTTCCAGCAACTGGTGGGAATATCGGGCTATATGGCCATGAATGGCTTTATCAGCGGCGCCCTCATACTCGCGCTTCTCCCAATTCTTGAACGATCCCTCAATCTGGCAACCCGCTTTAGGCTCCTGGAGCTGTCTGATGTAAACGCTCCTGCGCTTAAGGAACTTCTCACCCAGGCCCCGGGCACCTATGCCCATTCCATGAACGTTGCCCACTTGGCCGAAGCCGCCGCCGAGGATATAGGCGCTAACGCCTTACTCGCCCGCGTCGGTGCCTATTACCACGATCTGGGCAAGATCGAGCAACCAGAGTACTTTGTTGAAAACCAGCGTGGTTCCAACAAGCACGATGATATCAATCCCAGACTATCGGCCACAGTGATCCGGAGCCATGTTAAGATAGGCGCCGAAAAGGCTAAGGAACTTAAGCTTCCCAAGGAAGTGGTGGATATTATCGCTCAGCACCACGGCAACTCAGTTATAGCCTGGTTTTATGATAAGGCTAAAAAGGAAGATGAAACGACAAGGCCCGAGGATTTTTCCTATCCCGGTTCCCCTCCGGTGAACAAGGAGGCGGGGATCGTCATGCTAGCTGACTCAATTGAAGCCTCCAGCAGAACGATAAAAACCCCCACCGTGCCCAGGCTAGATGCCCATATACGCGAAATGATCATGCAGAAGGTTCAGAACGGCCAGTTGGACAACTGCGAGCTGACCATGAAGGATCTGGACATGATCCGCCATTCCTTTTTGCGCATCATGGCTGGTCAATTCCATTCCAGGATCGAGTATCCCAATCAAAAGGAGAAAGATCAGTGAACGAGGTGAGCATCGAATGCAGGGACATAGAAGAACCGTCCTGGCTGGGTGCAGCCGAAACGTTTGCTCTCAAGGTCTTGGATCTGCTAGGGCTTCGGAACTGGTCTCTTTCAGTGCTATTCTGCGGGGATGATTTCATTCAAAGCCTCAACAGGGAATACAGGAGCAAAGACGAGGCGACCGATGTTCTTTCTTTCATTATGGGAGAGAACGTGGAAGAGGGCGATCATAAACGTTATATCGCCGGCGACGTGGTGATTTCGGTTCCAGCGATGGAGCGGAATGCGGTTGAGTTTAGCGTTGAACCAGACGAAGAATTGAAACGACTTCTCATACATGGAATACTTCATCTTAGCGGTAAGGATCATGAAAATAACGATGAATCCCAGCCCATGCTGGCGGAACAAGAGAGTATCCTAGCCGCGTTGAAGGGAGAACGCATACTGTGAGCCCCATTTTACGACTATTTGGAAAACGCAAGGTTGAAAGCACCCCCCCGGGGGAACCAGAGTCTCTCGAACGGGAGGAAATGATAGAGGGTATCGAACACCTCTCCCAGACGACAGTCAAGGAAGTGATGGTACCCAGGACGGATACGGTTTTTATTCCCGAGGACGCGGCTAGGGAGGATGCATTTCGGATTCTCATCGAGTCCGGCCACTCTAGGATTCCTGTCTATCGCGAATCGATAGATGATGTGGTGGGGGTGCTGTATGCCAAGGATGTTTTGGCTTCCCTCATCAACGGTCAATCCACGGCCATCGCAAAGCTCACCCGCAAGGCTTTTTTTATCCCGGAGACTAAAAAGATCGATAGTCTTTTAAGGGAGTTCAAGCGCAGGAGAGTCCATATCGCCGTTGTGCTGGACGAGTATGGGGCTACATCGGGCATTGTGTGCATGGAAGATATTATCGAGGAAATCGTCGGGGAGATTCAGGACGAATACGACGACGAGGCTGAGGATATCGTTCAAACCGGTCCTAACTCCTGGAGATGCAACGCCAGGGTTCATCTGGACGAGGTAGTGGAAAAACTCAATCTCAAACTCCCAGTAGAAGAATTTGACAGCCTTGCAGGCTTTGTTTTCGATCTCTTTGGCCGAATTCCCGAAGAAAATGAAAGCATCGACACCGATGAGGCGGTTTTTACTGTGAGGGAAATGGAAGCTCACAGAATTCTCAGCGTCGAAATTGAGAAAAAACAAGTAGAACAGGACGAGGATGTGGATTGAGAATCTTCAAGCCGACTCAGTACTGAATATATATACCGTTTATTTCTATATTTAAAACAGCGTTTCACTATGCAATAATGCTTGCCCGTTTCGATAAGTCGGTATAGAATTAAAAAAGTCGATACAGCAGAAGCATTATCGTATTACCTCTTCAAAAACCTTCAAGGAGGGTTGAATGAATTCTTACATTAAGCAAGTGCTCGACGATCTCAAGGCCCGCTATCCCTGGGAGAGCGAGTTTTTGCAGGCCGCCGAGGAAGTACTCGAGTCTATCGCTCCAGTAATTGAAGCGGAGCCAAAATACAAGGCTCAGAAGATTCTGGAGAGAATAGTAGAGCCTGAGCGAAGCATTATTTTCAGGGTGCCCTGGGTGGATGACAAGGGTCAGTACCATGTAAACCGAGGCTATAGGATTCAGTTCAATTCGGCAATCGGACCCTACAAGGGTGGAATTCGCTTTCATCCCAAGGTTACGCTATCAACCCTGAAATTTCTTGGGTTCGAGCAGACCTTTAAGAACAGCCTGACCGGGCTGCCTATGGGAGGCGGCAAGGGTGGTTCGGATTTCGACCCCAATGGCAAGAGCGACAATGAGATTATGCGCTTTTGCCAGAGCTTTATGTGCGAGCTCTACCGCCATGTGGGCGCCGATGTGGACGTTCCCGCCGGAGACATTGGTGTGGGAGGCAGAGAAGTCGGCTACATGTTTGGTCAGTACAAACGCCTGGCCAACGAATTCACCGGGGTATTCACCGGAAAAGGGCTTAGCTTCGGAGGCTCCTTGGTCAGACCAGAAGCGACGGGATTTGGAGCCATCTATTTTGCCGATGAAATGTTGAAAATTCAAAAAACAAGCCTTGAGGGAAAAACCATCGCCGTATCCGGTTTTGGCAATGTTGCCTGGGGCGCTTGCATTAAGGGAAGCCAGCTGGGGGCCAAGGTGATAACCATTTCCGGTCCCGACGGCTATGTATACGATCCCGAAGGCATTGGCACACAGGAAAAGTGGGACTATCTCAAGGAAATGTTGGTGATCGACCGAAACAAGGTTGAAACCTATGTGCGCAAGTACCCTAAAGCCCAATTCTTTGCCGGGAAGAAACCCTGGATGCAGAAGGTTGATATTGCAATGCCCTGCGCCATTCAAAACGAGCTCAATGGTGACGACGCAAGGACGCTCCTAGCTAATGGTGTTTCCACCGTTGTGGAGGTGAGCAACATGGGCTGCACTCCTGAAGCATGGAAGCTCTTTATCGAAAAAGGTATTCCCTTTGCTCCGGGCAAGGCTGCCAACGCAGGCGGCGTGGCGACAAGTGGACTGGAGATGAGCCAGAATTCTATGCGCCTGTCCTGGACCGCAGAGGAAGTGGATGAAAAGCTCCATGGTATAATGCGCAATATCCACCAGGCCTGCGTAGAGACCGCTTCGATGTACGGCTTCGAGGGCAACTACGTGGTGGGCGCTAATATTGCCGGGTTTAAGAAAGTGGCGGATGCAATGCTGGCTCAGGGGCTGGTGTAAGCGAAGAAACGGGGAAATTTTGTATTGAGGCTGGGCCGGCCGCGCTTCGCGCGGCCGGCCCGTTTTGCTTTGCCCCCTTTTCCCTAAGATGCCGCTGGTTTTATACAGCCCGCAACTTATGCCGTCCGCAACCTATGCTGACCGCAGCCGGGCATTCGTGGTATAAACTGCGGTATCCGAAAGGAGTAAGCGCAAGGCATGACCGTAGTTCGAACAAAAGCGACCCTTAAAGGAATCATAGAGGCTCCTCCCTCAAAAAGCCTTACCCAGCGCGCTATCGCCTGCGCTGTCCTGGCCGAAGGCCAAAGCCGTATACGAGCTAACTCACTCTGCGCCGACACAAAATCAGCCCTCAGGGTAGCCCAGGCATTGGGATCAGCCGTGGAGCGCAAGGATGCCTGGATTTGCATTCAGGGCTCTCCTTTATTCAGGCAGAATGCCGCCCTAGTAGGGAATACAGATTCTGAGTCCCCGCTGGACTTGGATTGCGGCGAATCGGGCCTCTGCATGCGTATGTTTAGCCCTATAGCCGCGCTTTTGCCACAGGAATCTCTCCTGCTGGCATCGGGCTCGCTCGCGTCCAGGTCTATGGCAATGATTGAAGATCCTCTGCGGCGTCTTGGGGTCGACTGCCGTACCACAGGTGGAAAAGCGCCTATAACGATCCGCGGTCCGATGCGTGGTGGTTCGCTGGAACTGGATTCAGGCGGCAGTTCCCAATTTCTGACTGGGCTTATGCTCGCTCTTCCCTTGGCCAGCCAGAATTCCGAGCTAATTGTCAGGGATGCTGTGAGCCTTGGATACCTCGATCTCACCATTGCTGCCGCCCGGGCTTTCGGCGTTGGGATCGAACGGAACGATGACTATAGCCGCTTTACCATAGCGGGACGACAGCGCTACAAAGCCACGAAGTACGAGGTTGAGGGAGACTGGAGTTCCGCCGCCTTTCTTGTTGTCGCGGCGGCGCTAGCGGCCTCCGATGAGGGGCTTGTGATCCGCGGATTGGATAAGGATTCTCAGCAACCTGATAGGGCAGTGCTGGAAGCAGTGTCGGCGGCAGGGGCTTTGTTCGAATTTCAAGAGGTCGGGCTAAGGGTTGGCAGAGCCTCGCTAAAGGCTTTCAGCTTCGATGCCACCGATTGCCCCGACCTTTTTCCTCCCTTGGTCGCCCTTGCCTCGGCCTGTCCTGGTATAAGCGATATCAAGGGCATCAGCCGCCTGAGGGGCAAAGAAAGCGACAGGGCGGCCAGCCTCATGGCCATGCTGGAGAATCTGGGCATAGAATCGGAAATACAAGGGGAGAGTCTGCTTATCCATGGCGCCGCGCCTTCAGGTGGACGGGTCCACGCCTGGGGAGATCATCGCATCGCCATGGCCGCGGCTGTCGCTGCTTTGTCAGCCCAGAATCAGGTCATCATCGAAGGGGCGGAGTGTGTCGCCAAATCCTGGCCCGAATTTTTCCAGGATCTGGATTCGCTCCGGGTTTGAGCAAAGCTCGGCTTGACTTTACTTGGCCTGCCTCGGCTCATTCGCGAAAGAATGACTCGGACGCAGTGCGCTAGGTCCTAGTCGGCGATATTCTGCCGCAGGGTATCTAAAAACTTTTTCATCTCCTCGTAGTCGCGTTGCCTGATAATGTGGGTGAGATAGCTCAGCTTCGAATTGATGAGCTCTAGCTGCCTGATTGTGTACTGGTTGAACATTATTTCGGTGAGGAGCCTATCGTCCTCCGCCAAAAGACCCTTTGCCGAGGCCATATGCCGTTTAAAGTTGGTTCCCGGTGCTTCCTGCTTCCGCATGCAGGCGGCGAAGACCATGGAGGAAGCGAAGGGTGTGGCCAGGGAGTAGGCTACCGTCTTGTCATGCTCCTCGAAGCTGTATTCGAATATTTTAATGGACAATTTGCCGTAAAAGTCTTTGAAAAACGCCTTTCCCTGTTCGCAGGATTCGGAGATGATAATCGCGCTCTCGTCCTTCAGGTCCCTAATGTTTGCCAGGGTAGGGCCGAACATTGGATGGCTGGAGACAAAGGGTCTACCCAGGGATGCGTAATAGTCCTTAAGTCCGTTTTTAACCGATGCTATGTCGGCCAAGATGCATGTTTCGGGGATATGAGGCAGGACCGCGTCGAATGCCTTGGTTGTGTTGCCCAAGGCCACCGAGTTGATGAAGAGCTCGGGCTTGGCCTCGTCTATCTCCGCCAGATCCAGAATGCGATGCACCTTCATGAAGTACTTCAGCTTAAGAGGATCCGAATCGTGGACCCAGACTTCGTGATTCCAGCAAAGCTCCTCGGTGAGCCATGCTCCCATCTTGCCGGCTCCGAGTATGAATATTCTCATTATTGTATCCTTGTTTCCCTGTAGCAGCCGAGTATTCTGAAATCATCGGCCATGGCGGAGACCGCCTTGACCGCGGCCTCTACCTTTGGGTCTTTGATCGAGCCTTCGAAATCGATGAAAATAGCGTAGGTTCCAGGCTTGTCGGGCACGGATTCGATTCTGGTGAGGTTGATAGCCGCCTTTGCAAAGATGCTGAGCACGGCGAAGAGGGAGCCGGCCTTGTCGCCGGCGGTGAAGACCGCCGAGCAACGGTCGCCGTCCTGGTCGCCCTGGTCCATGGAGAGCACGAAAAAGCGGGTTCGGTTGTGCTGGGAATCCTGGATGTCTTCTTTTATTATCTCTAGTCCGTACAGATCGGAGCAGAGTTTGCTGGCTATGGCGGCAACGCCCTTGGGTCTGAGCTCACCCAGGTCCTTAGCCGAGCCTGCGGTGTCGTAGTGCTGTAGCGGCTCAAGGCGGTTTCGGGCTATGAAGTTCCTGCACTGGGAAAGGGCCTGGGTATGGGACCAAACCTGTCTGAGTTCCCGGTGGTCTGCACCGGGGACGCAGAGTAGGCAGTGCCGTACGGGCATGTCGATGGCTGCGATTATCTTGAGATGGGTATAGATGAGAATTGAGTTGACCGGGCCAACCAAGCCGCCCAGGGTGTTTTCCACCGGAACTATGCCGCAATCGATCAAGCCTTCCTCGATCATGTCGAAGACATCGGTGAATTCTCGGCAAGGTATCATGGCGCCCTTAGGATAGAGGGCTCTGGCAGCCACCTCGCTGTAGGCGCCATGCTCGCCCTGGAATCCAATGGTTCGCTGCTCGGTCGCTTGGATCCGCTTTGTCTCGCTGATGATGGTTTTATACAAACCTTCGGCGAAATCAGATTCCAGAAGGCAATTACTCGAGTGCCGTATCTTGTCCAGCACAAGTTGTTCCCGGCCCGTATCTTCAATGGTTTGCTTTAGCTTCTTAGTGAGCAGGGCTTTTTCGATGCGCTGGTTGAGCAGCGAGGTGATCTTCATGTCGATCTTGTCGATATCCAGCCTCAGGTCCTCGAGGGTCATGCTTTCCTCCATGGGTTTTCAACGTCGCGCGTATACAGACCACGGTCGGTGAGATACAGATCAGCCAGGCCTATGGCGGTCGCGGCTTCGATGACCACTGCGCTCCGCAGAGCGATACAGGCATCGTGACGGCCTTCTATAATCAGTTCCGCCATGGCGTTTTTTGAAAAATCAAAGCTCCGTTGGGCTCGGGCGATTGAAGAGGCAGGCTTGACAGCTACCCGGAGTACCAGGTCATTACCATTGCTGATGCCTCCATTGATACCGCCAGAGCCGTTCTTGCTGGTTTTTCCTGAAGCGTCGATTATTGGATCGTTGTGTTCCGAGCCGAACATTCCTGCGGCGGCGAATCCATCCCCGAATTCCAGAGCCCGCACCGCCGGCACGGCAAAGAGTAAATGGGCTAGAACGCTTTCACAGGCGTCAAAGAAAGGCTCCCCGAGTCCTACCGGCAGTCCGCGCACCACAACCTCAACAATCGCCCCAATCGAATCTTCCCTGGCCACTGCCTCGACCACCAGCTCATCCAGGGTTTTGCCCGGAACGCCTGAGCGCACCTCGGTGTTGAATCGGGCGAAGGGGAGAATTTTTTTTGCGATAACTCCGGCGGCCACGAGGCCCGCGGTGACTCTTCCGGAAAAATGCCCAGAGCCCCCAGGGTCGGAAAAGCCCGAGTATTTTTTCATGCTGGTAAAATCGGCGTGGCCAGGCCTGGGCAGGGCATGGAACTGATTATAATCGGCCGAACGGGTATCTTTGTTGGGAATGCTGAGACAGATGGGAGAGCCGGTGCTGAAGCTTGCGTGGACGCCCGAAAGGATGCTCACGAGGTCCGATTCCCTGCGGGGCGTGGTTCCTGCAGCCCCTGCTCTTCGCCTAGCCATATCGGCTTCAAAGTCTTCGGCCGAGAGGGGTAAGCCCGGAGGACAGCCGTCGACAAGGGCTCCCACCGCCGGACCGTGGGATTCGCCAAAAAGCTCCACCCTGAAGAGCCTTCCAAAACTGTTCATCGACCTTCCTCCCGCAGAAAAGAAATAAGTTCCTCCACAGGAATTTTTTCTATTTTTACTTCTCCTATTCCTTTGGGCAGTAAAAAATGCACGAGTCCTCCCACACGCTTTTTATCCATGAACAGAAGCTCGGCAGCCTTCTTTCTCAAAGAGCCGCCTGAATCGACTGCTTCAAGGCTTACTGGCAGGCCGCAGCGTGAGAGGAGCTTAAGTATTCGTTGCAGATCCGTTTCTTGCATTCTGCCCTTGGCCTGGGCGTACCGGGAAGCAAGGGCAATGCCCAAGGCTACGGCATAGCCGTGGGGCATGCCGCTGACCGATTCCAGGGCATGGCCGAAGCTGTGCCCCAGATTGAGCAGCCGTCGCTTGTCCGACTCTCTCGGGTCCTGGGCTACAATACTCAGTTTAAACTGCTGGGAAAGATCGATTAAGTGCTCTAAAACATCGATAGGGCAGGACTTGTAGTCGAGGCCGCTTTCGTTTCCAAAGCGTTGTGCGCAGTTCTCTAAAAAAGAGAAATGGGTTTCTCCCTCCAGAATACCGTGTTTTATGGCTTCGGCCATGCCCGAGGCGAATTGTTCCGGCTTAAGGCTCCGCAGCGTTTCGGCATCACAGAAAAGACGCTGGGGAAAATGAAAGGAGCCTATGACGTTCTTGTACCCGCCGTAGTCAAGACCGTTCTTGCCCCCAAGGGCTGCGTCGCACATGGCTAAGAGGGTGGTGGGGGCTGCATAGAATCCAATGCCCCGCATCCAGATATGAGCTGCAAAGCCGGCGCTGTCACTGACCGAGCCACCGCCTAGGGCGAGTAGGGTCCATGAACGATCCACCCTGTGCTGTATGAAGCTGTCTAAGAGCGCAGGCAGCGCGTCCAGGCTCTTAGCTTTTTCGCCTTCGGGAATCAGCGTGTAGGGGAGGCCTGGAAAATAATGACCATAGAGGGCAAAGATTTTTGCATCGCTCACAACCAAGGTCTTTGCCGGATCCAGTTGCCGTAGGACATCGCCAAGCCGACAGAAAAGTCGGCTGGTATTGTCTTTTCCTTGGGCACGAGGCTGCATCAATCCACCGAGTCCTTAAATTGTTCCGCGCCGTATGGTTGGTCTTCATATCCATTTCTGCCCGCCATGGCCTCCGGGTAAGCACTGTCGACTTCAGCGCTTCTTGTGACGGCTGAATCGTCTTTCTCATCAAAACTGGCATCGAGCTCCATCATGAAAGCTTTAGTAGCCTCAAGCTTTTTCATCAGCCGCTGGAACTGTGGAACCGTGAGCTGCTGATCTTTGTCGCTCAAAGCGCAGGAGGGATCTATATGGACCTCGATTTCCAGACCATCGGCTCCCGCCACCAGGGCAGCGAGACTCATAGGCTCAATCATGCTCAATATGCCCGTGCCGTGGCTTGGGTCTATAAGAATGGGCAGGTGGCTTTCCTTGCGCACCGCGGGAATCATAGAAAGGTCAAGCGTGTTTCTGGTATAGGTTTCGAAGGTACGGATGCCCCGCTCGCAGAGAATGACATTGGGGTTCCCTTCGGCAAGGATATACTCGGCGCAGTTCAGCCATTCCTCTAGGGTGGAGTACATGCCACGCTTGAGCAAAATAGGTTTGGCCGATTTGCCTACTTCCCTGAGAAGAGAAAAATTTTGCATGTTCCTTGCACCAATTTGGAGGACATCGGCATATTCACCTACCCAGGAGACATCCCTGGTGTCGACCACCTCGGTAACTATGGGCAGCCCGGTTTCTTTTCTCGCCTTGTCGAGGAATTTGAGCCCTTTGAGCCCCAGGCCTTGGAATGCGTAAGGGGAAGTGCGGGGCTTGAATGCACCGCCCCTGAGCATTTTGGCTCCCGCCGCTTTGACCGCGATCGCCGTCTTTACCGTCTGCTCCTCCGATTCCACCGAGCATGGGCCGGCTATTACGACAAACTCGCCGCCAAGTTTTACGCCGCAAACATCGATGACGCTGCGGTTTAAATCCTGTCTGGCTGCCACGAGCTTCAGATTTTTCATTGATTGCTCTCTCCGATGATTAGCCGCCCTTACAGCCGGTTCTTTATTCTCCTGCCAATAATAGGGCCGATGATATAACTTCCGTAGACCCAGGTCAAGGAAAGGCCGAGAGTAACGATATTTTTATCTGTCGGGTATGCACCATTCCGGCTTCCGTTTGCATTTTCTCTGGTTTATCATAGCCCTATGTATTTTAACGAACTCGTCAGCGCCTACGACAGGCAGCGGAGAGAGCGCAATATCTATCACGACCTCATGCGCTTTAGGGTGCGGGAGGTGCTGCTGGTAGGCAGCCTCTACGATTCCTTTGTTGTGGAATCCGACGGCATACTGACGGAGCAAATCTATGGCGAATACTTCAAGCTCAACCTAAACACAATACCCAGGGTTACCTGCGCCTATACTGAAGAATCCTCGATGGACCTCTTTCGAAGCGGTAGCTTCGATCTGGTTATCCTTATGGCTGGCATCGATTTCGATCTTCCCCTTCGTCTGGCCAATGCGATGAAGCAGCTGTGGCCTGACATCCCCATCCTGCTTATGGCGACCAACAATTCCAGTTTGGAAAAGCTGGACATGGATTCGCCCAGCCTGGCGGCGATCGACAGGGTTTTTGTGTGGAACGGTTATTCCAAGCTCTTTGTGGGAATGATCAAGTATGTCGAAGACCTCCAAAACGTGCAGGAGGATACCCTAGCTGGGCGGGTGCGGGTGATTCTTCTCATCGAAGATTCGGTGAGATTCTATTCACGGTTTCTCCCGGTCCTATACAAGGTCGTGCTCAAACAAACCCAGACCTTGATCGAAGAAGAAAAGGTTACCGAAACCTACAAGCTTCTTTCCATACGAGCCAGGCCAAAGATTCTTCTTGCCTCGAGCTACGAGGAGGCCCAGGTAATCTTTGATACCTATGAAAGCAATCTGCTGGCGGTTATTACCGACCTCCGTTTTCCCCGGCGCGGGCAGTGCGACGAGGAGGCTGGCTTTGACTTTCTTACCATGGCCAAGGCAAGGATCCCCGACCTTTCCATACTGGTGCAATCCAGCGAGCCGGGAATCAGGCAAAAAGCCTATGCCATGGGAGCCTCCTATGCTGACAAAAATTCCGAGTCCCTTGAAATGGAGTTAGCCTCTTTTTTACAGGAAAACCTTGGCTTTGGATCTTTCCGTTTCTGCCTGCCCGACGGTACGGAGCTAAATCGGGCGCGTAACATGAAAGAGTTTATCGACATTCTTCATGTGCTTCCCCCTGAGAGTCTGGCATACCACGCCGAGCGCAATCATTTTTCAGCCTGGTTGATGGCTCGTGGCGAAATTCTCATGGCCAAGGTGCTACGTCCCTATAGGATCAGCGACTTCCCCAGCCTGCAAGCCATGCGCGACTTTATCGTTAAAATCCTGGACAACGTTCGAAAGGAAAAATCCCGGGGCATCCTTCCCAACTTTGACGAATCCATGATGGGAGAGGAAAATTACGTCAGCAGGCTAGTGGACGGTTCGGTGGGCGGAAAGGGCAGGGGAATTATCTTTATCCACTCGCTGTTAGAAAACCTCGATTTCTCGCGCTATATCAATGGCATCGACATAAAAATTCCTCGCACGGCCTTTATCGGCATCGATGAGTTCGAGATTTTTTTGGAGAGCAACAATCTCTGGACATCCTCCTTTTATGGACCCCATACCGATGATTTGAAAAGGAATTTCGTTTCTATCCCCCTTTCCCGCCCACTTGTTATTAAGCTGAAGCACTTTCTGGCGGCTACCACAAAGCCTCTGGCGGTGCGATCCTCGGGACTTTTTGAGGACATGCTCATGGTGCCCTTCTCGGGCATCTACGATACCTACATTATTCCCAACAATCATCCAGATTCCGAAGTGAGACTCAACCAGCTATGCGACGCAGTGAGGCTCATTTTCGCCAGCCTCTTTTCCGCCGAGGCGCGCTCTTACTTTGAAATGACAGGCTATAATCTCGAGGAAGAGCGTATGGCAGTGGTGATCCAGGAACTGGTGGGCTCGGCGCATGGCGACTACTACTATCCGCATGTTTCGGGCGTAGCACAGTCGTATAACTATTATCCAATTTCATACAGCAAGCCGGAAGACGGGCTCTGCGTTTCCGCCCTGGGGCTGGGTACCTGGGTTGTTGGGGGAGGGGCGTCTCATCGTTTTAGTCCCCGGTATCCAAAACTGGATATGGTGCCTCCGGACCAATCCTTAGACAACACTCAGCGTAATTTCCATGCCCTAGACCTCAGACGCAGCACGCCGGAGCTTCTTGCCGGAGAGATGGCAAGCCTAGCCGAGCTGCCTATTCAGGTTGCGGCAAAGGACAGAAAGTTTTCCTATCTTGTTTCGACCTGGGACGCCCAGGACCTTCGCTTTGTACCCGGCGACAGTGGAAAGGGCACAAAGATCGTGGACCTGGCCAATATTTTAAAATACGATGCCCTGCCTTTCGCCGAAGCGATATCCATGATCCTCGATGTGGGAAGCCGATCTATGGGTACGCCTGTTGAGATTGAGTACGCGCTCAATTTGGACGAGGCTTCGGGAGTCCCTGCGCTCTATGTTCTTCAGCTCAAGCCCTTGATCAATCAGCAGGACAGGGTAGACGTCGATCTGGGATCATTAGATAAAAAATCGTGCTTTATCTATTCGGACAAGGCTATGGGAAACGGACGCTTCGATGACATTAGGGATATTCTCTGGGTCGACCCAGTATGTTTCGATCGCGGCAGGACAGTGGAGATGGCTGGTGAAATAGATGAACTAAACACTCTTCTGCGCGAGGAAGGCAAGCGGTACATTCTAATCGGCCCGGGCCGCTGGGGTACCAGGGACCGATGGCTGGGCATCCCGGTCACCTTTGCCCAGATTTCCCGCTCCAGGGTGATCATCGAGGCGGATCTTGACGATTTTGTTGTGGATTCCTCTTTGGGTTCCCACTTCTTCCATAACGTCACCAGTATGAATATCGGGTATCTCAAGGTGGGTAAAACAGACTCAGGCTTTGTGGATTGGGACTGGCTACGGTCCATACCCTGCCTTCGCCGCAGCGCCCATTGCTGCTGGACACGTCTGGATGCTCCGATAGAGGTGCTGATGGATGGAAGAACCAGCAAGGCGGCACTACTCAAGCCGAGTGGACAAAAACCGGCCACTTGAGCCTTGGATGGAGCGCCTCGATTGACGATAAAGCCTTTTTTGGGCAATACTCCTCGCTAATAGGCGCATTCGTCCCCTCAAGGAACGAGCCTGGGACCTAAGGGTCCCACAGCGTCCTCATCCGAATCCCATGGAGCCCGTCACATGGATGCCTTAAGCGTCGCTAAAACTCTTCATCCTCTGGAAGTCCGCATCCTTCTTGCCTATGATCCGGGAAGCGAAATCGACGGCGAAACTGTCCGCAGGGATCTGCATTTTAGGGAAGGCCAGGAAAATCAGGCCTTTTCCTGGCTTTTAGGCAAGGGATTGATTACCGAAGTCGCGCGTTCGGCTTCTACCCATTTTGAACTCACCGCCCTCGGGCATGAGTACGCCGAAAAGGGGAGCCCGGAAGAACGCATCATTGCCCTGGTGGCCGAACAGGGCCCCGCAAAGCTCATTGAAATCGCTGAGAAATTGGGCTTTGATCAGAAAACCATAGGTTCAGCCTTTGGCCTTTTGTCTAAGGTCGGCACCTTGAGTTTGGACAATGATAAACGGGCTATGCTCGTTGGGGAAGCTTCTTTCCCCCAGCGGGTGCTCACTATCAAAGCATTGCTGACCAAAGCCAAGGCCGCCGGGGGCGCGGTTGCCGAAACAGCCCTCTCCGAGGCGGAGCTTGAGGTAATTCGGAGTGTTGCGAAAAAACGAGGCGCCGGCGATTCTCCCTTCCGGGTGGTTGAGCGGGAGCGGGTTTTGTACAGGCTCACAGAAGCCGCTGAGGAGTTTCGAGGGCTATTAAAATCCCTGGGCGTGAGTGGTGAGGAACTGGGAGCTTTGACACCCGGCCTTCTCGAAACGGGAGATTGGAAAAAAGCGAGCTTCCGTCCTTACAATATCGGCGTTGCTCCTGCCCGCACTATTCCGGGTAGAAAAAATCCATACGTAGAATTTCTCGAGAGCGTCAAAGACAAGCTCGTATCCCTCGGTTTTGAGGAATTTGATGGCAATATGGTTGAAACCGAGTTCTGGAATTCCGACGCACTCTTTATGCCGCAATTTCATTCTGCCCGGGACATCCACGATGTCTATAGCATTGAAAAGCCCTCGATGGCTAAGTTTATCGAAGAGCCTCATCTTTCCAAGGTTGCCGCTGCCCACGAAAACGGCGGCGACACAGGCTCCCGTGGGTGGAATTACCACTTTGATAGGGATTTTACCCGGCGGCTTATCCTGCGGAGCCAAGGCACGGTGCTCTCGGCCAGGCAGCTCCCATCGGCCAAGGTCCCGGGCAAGTATTTTGGCATTGTCCGCTGTTTCCGCTACGACAAGGTCGATGCCACCCATCTTTCGGATTTTTACCAGACCGAGGGTATCGTGCTGGGCAAGGACGTAAACCTGCGGACCCTCTTGGGTTTTTTGGAGATGTTTGCGGTGGAGGTGGCGGGGGCTAAAGAAGTCAAATACGTTCCCGGCTACTTCCCCTTTACCGAGCCTTCGGTGGAGGTGCATATAAAGCATCCGGTTCTGGGTTGGTTCGAGTTAGGCGGGTCGGGCATTTTCCGTCCCGAGGTCACCAAGTCTTTGGGCATCGATGTCCCGGTGCTGGCCTGGGGCTTGGGCATAGACCGCATGGCTCTCATGACCCTTGGATTGAACGATCTGCGCGAGCTTTTCAGCCCGGACTTGGAAAGTGTCCGCCTGCGCAGAACCCTTATGCAGCCTAAATGATGGAGCGCTACGATGCCTAAGATAGAAGTCAACGAATCATTGTTTTTTAAGCTCCTAGGCAGGAGAATGGATTCCGTCTCCCTTGAGGCACTACTGCCCAACGCAAAAGCCGAACTGGACGCCTGGGATGATACTTCCACCGAAACCGAGGACCGTACAATCAAGATCGAGCTGAACGACACCAACAGGCCAGACCTATGGTCCACCGCTGGTCTAGCCCGTCAGCTGCGGGTGCGGGAAACCGGGGAAATCCCCAGTTATCCGTTCTTTGTCCCCCTGGGAGAGTCCCGGAAGGCTGCTTATACGGTCATAGTCGACAAGAGTGTCCAGAAGGTGAGGCCATACCTCGCCGGCTTTGTCGCCCGGGGACCGGCGATCAGCGACGCCATGCTCAAGGATTTTATCCAGACCCAAGAAAAACTTACTTGGAACTATGGGCGCAAGCGCCGCAGTGTATCCATAGGGCTCTACAGGCCTTCGATCATCGCCTGGCCTGTCCATTTCAGGGGAGCTGATCCCGATAAAGAGGCCTTTGTGCCCTTGCAGGAGACGAGGACCATGACCCTGCGACAGATCCTCGCAGAGCACCCCAAGGGGAAGGAATACAGTTTCATTCTCCAGAACGAGGCTGTCCATCCTCTGCTTCTGGATGACAAGGATAGGGTTCTCTCCTATCCACCGATCATCAACTCAGCAGATCTTGGCGCCGTACTGGTGGGTGACAAGGATCTCTTTATCGAGGTGACTGGCACCGAGTATCCCTCGGTCAGCCTGACCGCATCCATCCTGGCCTGCGACCTGTCCGACATGGGCTTCAGCATCGAAAACGTCCAGGTCCAATACCCCTACGACACTCCCTTCGGCCGCAATGTTTGCTTTCCCTGCTATTTTCAACCCGAGATGCGCGCAGGTATCGAGGAAACGAGAAAGCTCCTAGGCCTGGGCATGAGCGTGGAAGAGGCTAGGAATGCAGCCCAGCACATGGGTTCTCAGGCAAGGATCGAAGGTGATCAGATAGTCATTAAGCCGGCGGAATACCGAAACGATTTTCTTCACCCCGTCGATCTTATCGAAGACATTCTTATGGGAATGGGCATGGATAAATTCCCTCCTGAAAAACCCCATGATTTCACCATAGGCAGGCTCTCCGCTATCGAAGAATTCTCCCGCAAGGCCAAGCTTAGCTTTGTTGGTATGGGCTATCAGGAGATGATCTACAATTACCTCGGAGCTCGTAAGGACTATATCGATAAAATGGGCATCCAGCCTGAATCGGTGGTAAAGATCAGCAATCCGATGAGTGAGAGCTTTGAGTACCTTCGCAACTCTCCGCTGCCTGGGTTGCTAGGCACGGAAGCGGTGTCGTCGAAGGCACCATACCCACATCGAATTTTTGAAATCGGCAAAATTGCCCTTTTAGACAAAGCCGAGAACTATGGCATAGCCACAAGGCAGTATGCTGGCTTCTTAAGCTGTCATGCTCAGGCGGATTATAACGAAAAAGCCTCCCATGTGGCCACCCTCATGTATTACCTCGGTAAGGAATATACTGTGCGCGAAGCCCAGGACTGTCGCTTTATACCCGGCCGCCAGGCCGAGATTGTCTGGGCTGGAAAACCTGTGGGCATTTTCGGTGAGATTCATCCCACCGTCCTCGAAGCATTTGGAATTACCATGCCCTGTGCAGGGGGCGAAATAGACTTGGATTTGCTTTTAAATTGAAGCCAAAGCCTTCTTCCTGGGCGTATCCCAGGAGGAAGGGCTGTCAATGGATGTTTTTGCCTACGAACCCCTCGGTTTTGAGGGCTGTTTGGTTAAAATCGAGGTGGATCTGCGCAGGGGAATCCCTGCGGTGGACATTGTCGGCTTGGCCGCTACCTCGGTTAGAGAATCGAGGGAAAGGGTCAGGGCTGCTATTCGGAACTCCGGCTTTAGCTTTCCCCAGGATCGTGTCCTTATCAATCTCTCTCCCGCCGATCTTCCCAAGGAAGGCTCCCTCTACGATCTTCCCATAGCCACTCGCATACTCATCGCCTCGGGCGCATTGCCAGACTGCGGAAAGCCCATTCTCGCCGTGGGGGAACTCACCCTTGACGGTCATGTCATTCCCATTCGCGGTAGCCTCCCCGCATTGCTTAAAGCTAGCTCCAGCGGCATCCAAGACTATCTCGTTCCCCAGGGCAATCTGGGGGAGGCTGGGCGACAGAAATCGGGAAGGCTTTACGGGATCTCACATATTTCGGAGCTTCCTTCTATATTATTGGCGCTCCGGGAGGGTAAAAGCCTCGGCAATCAAAGGCAGGAAGGCACTGTTGCCAGGTTGGGACCAGCCGCTGGGCGAGGGACGACCAGCGGATCTGATTCCAATGCCGCCGTGCAGGGGTTGGATTTTTCAGATTATTTCGGCAACAGCGCCGTGGTGCGAGCCTTGGTTGTTGCCGCCTCAGGCAGGCATAATGTGCTTCTCTCCGGGCCTCCTGGCTCGGGCAAGACAATGGCTGCCCTGCGTTTTCCCTCTCTGCTTCCTGACCTGGTCGAAGCTCAAGCTCAAGAGGTGGCAGCCCTCTGGTCGTTGCGGGGCAAGGTATATGGAGATTCGCCTGCTGGTTCACGGCCACCCTTTTGTGCTCCCCACCATTCCGCTTCTTTAGAAGGGCTGGTGGGGGGAGGGCGCCCGCCCAGGCCTGGAGAAATAAGCCTCGCCCATCGAGGTCTGCTCTTCCTGGACGAGACTCCCGAGTTTGGCAGGGATGTGCTTCAAGCCCTACGAGAGCCCCTTGAGCAGGGATCGATCAGCGTTGTCCGCGCTGGCATGATCCTTCGCTATCCCGCCGACTTTCAGCTTATCATGGCCGCAAACTCCTGCCCTTGTGGTAATCTGGGCAATCCGGCTAAAACCTGTCTTTGCTCTCCCTTGGAAATTCAGCGTTATTGGAAACGACTAGGCGGACCCTTATTAGACAGAATTGATATGCGCATTCCACTGACAGTACCCGATAGCGAGGCTGTGGTGGACAAACCTATCTGGACCCAGGCTCAGCTTCGCTCAATGGTTAGCGCAGCCGTCGCAATTCAACAGGAACGGAATTCCCGCTGGGGCGGCATATATAATAGCAGGCTCACCCCGGATCGCATACAACAATTCTGTGGCCTCAAGCCCCGGCTCCAGGTCGAATTCAGGGCCAAAGCGCAGGAGCTGGGCTTTTCCATGCGCGCCTGCCACTCGGTGCTTAAACTGGCAAGGACCGTAGCCGATCTCAAGGGATCAGACGTCATAGATGAAGATTCGCTTGAAGAGGCCATTGGATATAGAGAATTTGGTGATGGTTCCAACTACTGGCCTTTCTAGACCATACCTATTGACAATGCGTTTAAATCCAGCTACCTTCCTCTTCGCGCCTTTTACGAAGGGGTTCTTGGGTAGTTTTGCTAAGGCTTTGAGGCGGTAAAAACGCTTCAAATTTTACAAAAATCCGCCATTTAGAACAAAACGATCTTGACAGAATCGAGGCGACTTTGATACCCTCATTGAGCGCTCTGAAAAAGGGGGACCTTTTAAAGGGCGAGGGATCTTCAACAGTAAATAGGGAAGGGATAGAAAGAGGTAAGGGGATCTCGCAATGCGCTTTGCGCATTGCGTAGCGGATTTCACGAGCCGTGAAATCCGTGTTACCAAGCAAGAAGAGGACTTGAAAGAGGAATCTGGAGGCTTAGTACGGCAGGGAACTGCCGGTTG
>DIXQ01000019.1 GCA_002428725.1 Spirochaetaceae bacterium UBA6076
CCCTGGTGAAGGTAGCCTATTCCTCAGGCAAGCCTGCCTACGGAGTGGGTGCCGGCAACTCCACGGTGGTGGTGGACGAGACGGCTGACTTAAAGGACGCTGCGACCAAGATCAGGGACGGAAAGATCTTCGACAACGCCACCTCCTGCTCTTCGGAGAACTCGGTGGTGATCCAGGAGAAGGTCTACGAGCAGATGGTGTCGCTGTTGAAGAGCTTAGGCGGGCATATGTGCAACGCAGAGGAGAAGGCGAAGCTGGGCAAGCTTATGTGGCCCGATGGGGTGCACCTAGGCAGGGACCATGTGGGGCAGCATGCCCAGAAGATCGCGTCCCTGGCGGGGATCACGGTGGCGCCGGAAGTGAGCTTTCTTATGGTAGAGAGCAACGAGGTGGGTGCAGCCGATCCCTTCTCTGGCGAGAAGTTGTCGCCGGTGCTGACGGTATGGAAGTACAAGGAATTTGAAGAGGCGATCTGCCTTGTGCGGGACATCACGCGGTTCTCGGGCTACGGGCACTCCTGCGGCATTCACACAACGAACGACGCGCACATGGTGGAATTGGCTACCAGGGCTCGGGTAAGCCGGGTTATGGTGCGGCAGACCCAGCCCTATGGGAACTCAGGCAACTACGACAACGGGATGCCCTTTGGGCTTACCCTGGGTTGCGGGACCTGGGGTGGTAACATCACGAACGAGAACATCCACTGGAGGCACTTCCTTAACATCACCTGGGTGTCCAAGCCCATCGCGCCGGTGGTTCCCGACGAGAATAAGATCTTCGGCGCTTACTGGAAGAAGTACGGGAAATAATTAGGGCGACCGCCCTGAAAGGCGGCCCGCCTAAAGTTCATAATAGTAGGTAGCGAAAGGAGATATGTAGTATGGATACGATTGAGAAGTACAAGAAGTACGTAAATACGGCATTCGTGAAATCGATCGAGCCAATCGTGGTGGAAAGAGCCTCGGGCAGCAAGATCGTGGATACCGATGGCAAGACCTATACCGACCTCTATGCCGGCATCGCGGTGGCAAACGCGGGCCATGTCAATCCCGAAGTGGCCGCGGCCGCCAAGGCTCAGATCGATAAAGTGGTGCACTCCTGCGCCTATGTCTATCATTCTATTCCTGTGGCCGATCTGGCCGAGAAGCTCGCCGAAGTGACCCCGGGAAGGCTCCAGAAAACCTTTTTTGGAAACGGCGGTGCCGAGGCCATCGAAGGCGCCATGCGCATGGCCAAGCAGTATACCAAGAAGACCGAGTTCATAGCCCTTCAGGGCTCTTTCCATGGAAGAAGTCTGGCTACTTTGTCTATAACGGGCAACAAGGATAGGAAAAAGGGTGGCGGTCCATACATCCCCGGCGTCGCTTTCCATCCCGCCGCTTACTGCTATCGCTGCCCCTACGCCATGAGCTATCCGGCATGCGATATGTACTGCGCCAAGCAGCTGGAGCGGACTATTCAGTTCGACACTTCGGAAAATGTCGCTGCCTTTATCGCCGAAACCATGATGGGCGAGGGCGGAATCATAATTCCCCCCAAGGAATATTTTAAAGAAATTAAGAAAACCTTGGATAAATACGGCATCCTCCTCTTCCTCGACGAGGTCCAGTGTGGCTATGGTCGTTCGGGCAAACTCTTTGCGGTGGAGCACTATGATGTGGAGCCGGATATCATGGCCTTCGCCAAGGGCATAGCCGATGGCTTCCCCCTCTCGGCTTTCATTGCCAGGCCTGAAATCGCCGATTCCTTCAAGCCCGGTGACCACCTGTCCACCTTCGGCGGCAACCCCGTATCCTGCGCGGCCGGCCTGGCCAATCTCAATTTCATGCTCCGGGAGAAAATCCCCGAAAAAGCCTTGGTTAAGGGCGAGAAGGTCCTGGGTGAACTCAGGGAACTGCAGAAAAAGTTCCCCCTTATCGGCGACGTGCGCGGCTCTGGCCTCATGATAGGCATCGAGCTTGTAAGCGATAAGGAGAAGACTCCCGCCAACGTAGAAGCTGGCAAGATCCGAGCCGCCATGCGGCAAAAGGGATTCCTCATCGGTGTGGGTGGAACTTACGGTAACGTGCTCCGCTTTCAGCCTCCTTTAGTAATCAGCTCAGAGGAACTCTCTGCTGCGGTGGTGGCCCTGGCCGAGTGCCTCAAGGCGCTGTAAATGAAAATCTCGATAATAGGATCCGGCGCCATGGGATCCCTGTTCGGAGGAGGCCTGGCCTCCTCCGGGCACGACGTCGTTCTTTACGACGTTTATAAGGATCACGTGGATGCGATCAACAGGGATGGCTTGTCCATCGAGGATTCGGCCACCAAAGCGGTGAAGGTGGTAAAGCCCCGGGCTTCGGCCGATCCCGAGGCTGTCAGGGATTCGGATGTTATGATCATCTTTGTCAAATCCACCAACACAGAAGAAGCGGCCGCCACCTTCAAAACCTACGCTAAGCCGAGCACCATCGCACTCACCCTCCAGAACGGTCTGGGCAACGAGGCCATTCTGCGCAAACATTTCGGGCCAGAGCGTACCGCTGCTGGCGTGACCTCCCAGGGCGCTACCTTCCTAGGACCGGGCAAGATCCGGCACGCGGGCAAGGGGCCCACCCACATGGCTATGGCCGATGGGGACCAGAGCAAGCTCTCCGAATTGGCTGCGGCCCTCGCGGCGGCTGGTTTTGAGATCCATGTGGACAAAGATGTGGCGGGCATGATCTGGAGCAAGCTCCTGATCAATGTGGGCATAAACGCTATGACAGCTCTCCTCAATGTAACGAACGGCAGGCTTTTGGAGTTTGAAGATATAAAGGCCGTAATGGCCGACATGGTGGAAGAGGCCAAGGCGGTGGCGAAGGCGAGGGGCATTAGCCTCAGCTACCCCGATCCCCTGGCGGTGGTCTACGATGTCGCTGCCAAGACTGGGGCAAACTTTTCCTCGATGCTCCAGGATTTTCAGAAGAACCGCAGCTCTGAGATCGATTTTATGAATGGCGCGATAGTACGGGAAGCCAAGGAATTGGGAATCCCCGTCCCGGTCAATGAAACCGTCACCCGTCTGGTCAGAACCCTTGATCGGCTTCATACGGAAAAGTGAGGAGCATACCTAGTGGACGATAGAGAAAAAAGTTTTGTCGCTGCGGTGGATAAGACTGAACTCATAGAGTTGACCCGGGATATGGTACGAATCGACTCGGTGATTCGGCCCGACTCAGGCGGTACCGAAAAGGACGTAGTCCGCTTCATTGTCGAATGGATCCGCAGAGAAGTCGGGGTTGAGCCTGTGGTGGAAGAGGTCGCCCCCGGGCGTGAAAACGTCATTCTCACCATCGATTCCGGAGAGCCTGGCCCCTGCCTTATGATCGAAGGGCATACCGATGTGGTGAGCGAGGGCGATCCCGCCGCCTGGGACTACGAGCCCTTCGGAGCCCAGCTGGTGGATGGCAAGATCTATGGCCGCGGTTCCTGTGACATGAAAGCCGGCGACGCCATAGCCCTGCAACTGGCCAAGATATTCGCCACGACAAAAGAACCCTGGGTAGGCAAGCTCCGGGTTGGCCTTGTCTGCGACGAGGAAGGCATGATGATCGGCATCAAGGATTACATAAAGAAAGGACATGCCGATATCGTGGATGCCTGCCTGGTGCCTGAGCCAGAGGAGAACAACCTCTGCCTGTCCATGAAGGGAGCCATCAGAGCCATCGTAAAAGTGCACGGGAAAATGGCCCATGGCGCCATGCCCCTATCGGGGGTCAATCCAAATACCAGGCTGGCTCGCATAATTCTGGCTTTTGAGGAGTTCGAGACGGCAGAGAAGAAACGCTGTGGAAAGGACCCTTACCTGGGCTTGCCCTCGATCACCTTTACGGTGGTCCAGGCTCCGCCCCCGGGCAGTCCTCCCCAGCTCAACGTCATGCCAGCCGAGGCTGTAGGGTATGTGGATATTCGCACTACTCTTGCGCAAAACCACGATCAGGTCCGCCAAGACCTTCGCGGTATCATCGCAAAGCTCGCCAAGGCTGATCCCGATTTCAAGGCCGATATCGAGTTCATTGAAGACAGACCCGTTGTAGGAATCGAAAAAGACGAGCCCATCGCCGCTATTTCTGCCAAGGCCTACCGCGACCTGACAGGTAAGGAACCCATCTGGAACGGGGTCCCCGGCGCCACCGATGGCACCTTCTTGAGCGCATGGAAGGGCATACCCTGCCTGGTTAACGGACCGGGGAATAGGCTTATACCCCATCAGAAGAATGAGTATGTCGAGGTTGAAGAACTCTTTGAATGCGCAAAAATTTACGCAATGACAGCGAGCCGCTACCTCGACGGCAATCCTAACTTAGGAAGAAACTATGCTGAAAATCAAAGGCTTATGTAAAAACTTCGGCGCACTGCAAGCGCTGAGCAAGGTGGATGTGGAGGTAAAGCAGGGAAGCATCCACGGTATTATCGGCCCCAACGGTTCGGGAAAGACAACCCTCTTTAACTGCATCACCGGCGTTCTCAAGCCCGATGGAGGCAGTATTAGCTTCCAGGATGAGGACATAACCAGCATGAGAGCGGATCTCATCTCCAACAAGGGCATACATAGGACCTTTCAGGCCGGAAAGCTAGTGCCCAATCTCACCGTTCTGGAAAATGTAATGTCCGGCGTCCAGGACCCCCTCGGTTCGGTGCTGAAAGACACCATCCTAAGGCTTCCTTTCACCAAGGCCAAGCGGGAAAGGGAGATCGAGGAAAAAGCCCGCCACATTATCGAGATCACCGGTCTTACCCATTCCATAGGTCGCTGGTCCGCCGACCTGGTGTGGACCGAGCGGCAATTGGTGCAAATCGCCAGGGCTATTATCGCCGAGCCTAAACTTCTATTGCTTGACGAGCCTGCTTCGGGTATGGGCGCCAAGGAGATCGAAGAGGTGGACGAGATAATCCGCAAGGTCCGGGATATGGGCATAACCGTTGTCGTGGTAAGCCATGACGTTAAAATGCTCATGAACGTGTCGGATATCGTCACGGTGCTCAATTTTGGGCAGAAGATAGCCGAGGGCGTTCCGGCGGATGTACAGAAAAACCCCAAAGTATTGGAGGCCTACCTTGGCGCAGAATGAAACTAAAACAGCCTCCCCTTCGGGAGTGCCGCTTCTAAAGGTGGAGAATCTTTCGGTTTCCTACGGGCATATCAACGCGCTCAAGGGCGTGAGCATTGAGGTTTTCCCCGGGGAGATCGTTGTGCTCATTGGCGCAAACGGCGCGGGCAAGACAACCCTCCTCTCCTCGATTCTCGGCATAACCCCTTCCAAAGCGGGGACAATCACCTTTGACGGCCAGCGGATCGAAAAGAAACCGGTGGATAAAAATGTCCGCAAAGGTGTCTGCCTCGTTCCCGAAGGACGCGGTGTATTCGCCTCGATGTCGGTAATGGATAATCTCCTCTTGGGAGCACACCACAACCTTCAAAACAAAGACAAAAACTTGGAGCGTGTCTTTGGCTGGTTCCCAATTCTCAATCAGCGAAAAAATCAGGTGGCCAAGACCCTCTCGGGGGGCGAGCGGCAGATGCTCTCTATAGCCCGGGGACTTATGTCGGCACCTAAGCTGATTCTAGTGGACGAACCTTCGATAGGCTTGGCGCCTATCGTCGTCAACGATATATTCACCATTCTCCAGATGCTGAACAAAGAGGGCTACACGATTTTGCTTTCCGAACAGAACGCATACAAAGCCTTAAAAGCAGCCCACAGGGGCTATGTTCTGGAGACCGGCACTGTGACGCTCACCGGAACCGCCCAGCAGTTGCTGAGCGACCCCGGTGTTAAAGCAGCCTATCTTGGAGCCTGAGCCATGCAAGTATTCATAGCGCAAATCATCAACGGACTTTCTCTGGGCAGCATTTACGTGCTGTTAGCCACTGGGTTCAACCTTCTGCTTCTAGTCGCCCTGATCATTCACTTCTCCTACCCCGTGGTAGTAGTATTTTCCATGTACATCGTGTGGGTGGTGCTCAACGCCACTGGGAATAATCTTCTCCTGGGCATTTTGGCGGGAGTTCTATCCTCTATTGTCCTCAACGTGGTGAGCGCCCCCATTTTTCAGAAGGTCATGAAAAAGCGGGGAGAGGTAGATGTCAACTCCACCATGGTCGTTTCCATGGGTATGGGTTTCATTATTACCGATATACTCTCCCATTCCTTTAACCATGGATTCCCCATTGCCTATCCAGAAAACCTGACCGGCGGCGCGCCACTTTTTAGAATCGGCCTCATAAGCGTTCAGGTAGGCCAGGTCTGGTCGTTGGCTATCGGAGCGGTGGCGGTATCGGCGTTCTTCGTCCTTTTGTATAAGACAAGGGCGGGAAGGGCATTCAGGGCTATTTCCGAAGATCCGGCGGGCGCGAAGCTCGTAGGTATTCCCATCGTGAGGACGGGAATTCAGAGCTACGCTCTTTCGGGAATCATGGGAGGCATGTCGGCCATTCTTATAGCCATGCTTCTGCACTCCGCATCCCCCGGTTTGGGCGACATGCTTGCCCATAAGGTACTGGCTGTCTCCATAGTCGCCGGACTGGGCAATCTTGTGGGAGGACTGGTCGTGGGTCTCGCCCTGGGTGTTATTGAAGCACTCATTCAAGGCTATGCCGCAGGCAGTTGGTCCAACGCGATAGCCTTTGTTGTGATGCTTATCGTCATCTTATGGAAGCCGAAGGGTCTCTTCGGCATCAAAGTCTAAGGCAGGAGGATACCGTGTCCTTATCGATGTATTACTTTCTTACCATTACCGCGGTGAACATCCTCATGACCTGGGCTATATACCTGCCCTACAGGGTGGCTCACCTGCACTTTATCACTATCGCCAATATGGCTATATCGGGATATCTGGCAGGCTATTTGGTGATGACTTTGAAGTTCCCCTTCTTCTGGGCCTTGCTAATCGGCTTTGCCGTGGGCGGCTTGATCGGTTACATAGTGTCGCTTTTTATAGGCGATGCTCCTACCTTCGCGGTGGTTATTGTCGGTTTCACCTTCATCTACATCACCAGAACTGTCATCGAAAATCTTCCGGCCGTGGGCGGAACCATGGGAATGTTCGGTCTGCCCAACATAGCAAAAACGCCGGCTGGGCATCGTAATCTTATAATTCTCATACTTTACGGTCTTGTTCTGCTTGTAGGCTTCCTTATCCATCGCTTTGATAATTCCAGACTGGGCAAGGCTGCCTCGGCGATTTTTGTGGACAAAGACCTGGCTACTTCCCTGGGCGTAGATATTAAAAAAGTGGGTCAGCTTTTACAGGTGTTTAGCTGTATCGTCGCTGGGGGCACCGGAGTTCTCTACGGCTTTATCTACAAGAGCTTCCACCTGGACTTCTTTACATTCCATCTGGTGGGTATTTTTATGACCACCATTTTTGTGGGTGGTTATAGTACGCTTTGGGGGTCTTTGCTGATGGCACCCATTCTCTACGGGGTTCCATTAATGTTCCCCGCTGAAATTCAATCCTGGCGCATGGTGATTTATGGTGTTATACTAATCATTATATTGGTGTTGAAACCCGAGGGGTTTATCACACGGAAGTTTGTCTACAACATTGGTATTCGTCTTTCGCGCAAGCGGGAGAAGATATAAAGACTACGAAGGAGGTCTTATGAAAAAATTAGCCGGAGTAATGGTATTGCTCCTGGTCGCTTCTACCGCGGCATTTGGCCAGGTAGTGGTGAACGAGTGGCAGATTCCATTTCTCAACTCCCTGACAGGCGCAATCGCGTCCATAGGCGAGTATCTGCATTGGGGCGCCAACTACGCCGCCCAGGAAATCAATGCGGCTGGTGGTATTGCTGGCAAGCCAGTGAAGGTAATTGGCGTTGATACGGCTCTCGATCCCCAGAAGGGTTCCGTCGAGATGGCCCGCATCGTTAAGGACGGCCTGGTCGCCCTGGGCCCCGTGCCTGAGCCGGTTATTATGGCCGCCATGCCCATCGCCGTTGAGAATGGGATGATGTCCATCACCGCCTCCACCTCCTATGAATACGCGGCTCCCTACTTCCCCTGGACTGTCTCCTGGTTCCCCCCCACCGAGGAACGTCTTGCCCCCTTGGTTGAAGCCTGGCTGAAGCAGTTCTCGGACATTAAGACCGTCGTCCAGTTCATCGAGCCCTATGGCGCGTGGCCTGGGATGGCGAAGGGCCATACGAGAGCCCTTAGCAACCTCAAGCTTAAGGAAGTGAAAGTCGATGTTCCCAGCGACGCCGTCGCCTTCGGACCAATCGTCGTGCGCGCCATGTCCCAGAAACCCGACGCCGTGATCCTGGCATGCAACGCCGAAAAGGCCGCCAAGATCATCAAGGAAATGAGAAGCCTTGGATGGACCAAGATGAACCACATCCTGGTATTCTCCAGCGCCGACACCCCCGAGTTGTATACCACCGGTGGTAAGGATATCGAGGGAGTACAGATCTACAACTACACCAACGATACCCTGGACACCCCCCGCTGGAACGCCTTCAAGGCAGCCTATATGGCCGACCACAAAGGCACCCAGGTTCCCAGCCTCGCGCCGAACTACTACGACGCGGTATACATGGTTAAGGAAGCTATCGAGAAGACCGGTGTGACCGGAGATCCCAAGAAGCTCAAGGAAGAGCGAAAGAAGATCGCAGATTATCTCCAGAACGTGAAGGGCTTCAAAGGCCTGCTCTTTGAGTGGGACAACGTAGACGGTGTAGCCATGACCAAACCCACCTATATCTTCGAGGTAAAAGACGGAAAGAAGAAACTCGTACTGGAAGTCAAGCCGGGCGCCTGAAAATGGCAATAATTCGCTTCAAGGCTAAATGCCTTATCGCGAATTGGATTGCTTGATCCTATCGAGGCCGTTTCGTCAGAAACGGCCTCCTTTTTTACTGCTTAATTCCAAAGTTACAATATGGCTAGGAGGGCCAGTTTATAGTCATGAAAACCATGTTGCCTATCGCTCGTTCTGATATTCATGTTCATCTCACCCAGGAAGATATGGAAGCCCTTTTCGGCAAGGGGCATAAACTGACCCATGTCAGAGAGCTGACTATTCCAGGCAATTACGCCTGCGCCGAAACCGTGGAGGTCGTAGGTCCAAAAGGAAGCGTCAAAGGTGCGGTCGTCGTCGCCCCAAACCGAAAATACACCCAGGTGGAGGTTTCCTTTACCAACGCCGCCGAGCTGGGCATCGATCCGCCTTTGCGGGAATCAGGGAATATCGAAGGAAGCCCCGGCTGCACCTTGATTGGAACCGAAGGCAGAAAGCTAGTTTTGAAAAAAGGACTTGTAGCCGCCCTCCGGCACATCCACATGCACACCAATGACGCAAAGGATTTCGGTGTCGTCAACGGTCAGCGAGTCAAGATTCGCGTTCCCGGAGAGCGGGGCCTGGTATTCGAAAATGTCATCGTGCGGGTGGCCGACGATCTTGCCCTGGAAATGCACATCGACATGGATGAGGGCAGGGCGGCAAATATTGTCGATTTCCAGTTGGTTGAATTGATTAAATAAAAAAACCTTCCGGCGCCGTAAGTGCTTAGCTTGCGGTACCGGAATGGCATTTTCTAGACCTTTGTTTTTATTTCGCCATTCGTCTAGCTAAATCCTCATGCCCCGTGTAGCCGAAAGCCGAGCGAGAGTACCTAATGGCCTTGGCAATAGCCCGGGCCATAGCATCGGCGGCCATGGAGCCCACGATGTTGATATCACTCTCCACTTCACCGGTGCATACTGCGAAAATCGAATCGCCTTCGCCGGCGGTATGGGCGGGGCAGATAGCCCTGGAAAAACCATCGTGGGCCATCATGGCTACCCGGGTAGCCATTGGCTTAGAAAGAATCGCGTTAGTCGCCACCATTCCTATAGTTGTGTGGCTGGTAAGACCTTCCTTGGCAGGAGCGTAGAGGCCTTGTTTTTTCTTCATTTCCTCGTAGGCATCCAGCAAGCCGTTCTTCTCTTTGTTGAGGGTTCCGCCTAAAAGCTCACCACTCACCGGATCTTTTACGTTGCCCCAGCAGTTCACGACTACAAGGGCTCCCACAACGAGGTCGCCGGAGACGGCACTGGCAGTTCCCAGGCCGCCCTTCATACGCTGATCCAGGTCGCCCGCCCAGCCGATCAGGGCTCCGGTGCCGGCTCCGACTACACCCATGGGCACATCCAGTCCGGCGTTTTCGCAAGCCTGGTAGCCCATGGCTTCATCGGGGTATGCAAGAGAATCGCCCACGGTGAGGTCGAATATTACAGCGCCCGAAACAATGGGGACCAGAATATTCCAGGCATTAAAGCCGATCTTCTTATCTCTTAAATATTTCATCACGCCGCCGGCTCCAGCAAGACCAAAGGCGCTTCCCCCGGAAAAATAGATGGCATGGGGAGCGGGGACCATATTCACCGGGGCCAGACAGTCGGTCTCCCTTGTGCCGGGGGATCCTCCCCGTACATCGACGCCGGCTGTCTTGGCGTTTTCACACAACATAACCGTAACGCCCCTGGCGGTATCTAAATTCTGGGCATGTCCTATCCTGATGCCGTGGACATCGGTGATCGAGTCTCTCATTGCATACGCTCCTCTATTGATATACCCGTGATAATGGGTTCTGAGGCCCTTCCTGTCAAGCTTTATGCTCATTTGTGTTTGTGTCCGCGGACAACGAAGCCACTTTCGCTCCACTTTCCCATGGGATATCATCCCAAAAGACAAGAGGGAACATGAAAAGAAAGATAGAGGCATTATCGCGCGAAGAGAAGGCGATCCTGGCGGGGATACGGCTGTCGGTAACAGCCCATCTTGTGGCCGAGGTCGCCGCTGTGGACAAGGATCTAGCTGTGCTCTGCAAAGCACCCTTTACCTTGTCGCTGGCAGCGGCTGGAGTGCCAGGAAGGGCTAAACTCATCTGCCGCGATGGAGCGATATCGGTCTGGTTCGGCGATCGTCACGGCGATGAGCTTGGGGCCTCAACCAAGGGAGCAGCTGGCGGCATGCTGCTGTTTCCGAATGCCCGCGCCTGCGCGCGCTCTTTGGCCGGCGGCCGCGGCGTGATTATTCCTTTGCCATTTGGAATTGCGTTCCCACGAGCGCTTCGTTTTTTTAAGGCGGCCGCCAGCCGCGCCCCGGCACTTCTCCGTTCGCCGGACCTGCCTCCGACCATAAAAGCCCGGCTTCTGCTCGCGGCGACGGTTCACGGGTTATCGGCCGTGGCGGGCGATTCCTGGCTCGAGAAGCGCATGCATCATTTCCCCGACGGGATCGCCCAGGTCGTCGCTGGTGATGCCCTTTTTCTGCTAGAGAAGAAGGGACGGATGATACGAGTGCTTGAAAACGAGCCAAATGGTAGGAGTGACGCCGCAGCGTTGAGGATACCCGACGCCATTCTTACGTTCTCAAGCCCTGAATCGGCCATAGCTGTGCTTTCCGGAAAACGCCAGGCTGTCGTCGCCTTAGGCGCGGGCGAGGTGACCATCGCGGGCCTCCTTTCTCTCATCCAAGGGCTTTTCTCGGTTCTGGATAGACTGTCCTGGTATCTTGGCGTCGGTGTTGGGGAGGATGAAAAATGAACGCGTCATCGGAAAGATTCGCGAAGTCGCAAGAGTACTTCGAGCGCGCTGCCCGCGTCATTCCCGGCGGCATTTATGGATCGAAGAGTCCGGGCTTCCTCGTTCCAGGCCATTTCCCATATTATCTTTCCAGCGCTTCGGGCTGCAGAATAAAAGATGTGGATGGCAACGAGTTTATTGACTATCTCTGTGGTTATGGCAGCCAGATAGTTGGCTACGGCAACCCCGAGGTCGACAGGAGAGCGCTTGCGCAAATCGCAGTGGGTGATCTTTTAAACCAGCCTCACCCTGTCATGGTGGAATTGGCCGAGCGTCTTGTAGGATCGGTAAGTGGTATGGATTGGGCTGTCTTTTCGAAAAATGGCAGCGATATGACAACCCTCGCCACCTCGCTCGCCATGGCTGAGACAGGGAAGCAGATCGTGATCGCAGCGGAGGATGCCTATCATGGGGCGACTAACTGGTGCTCGAGCAATGTATTTCCGGTTTTCGCCAGCGAGGAACAGCGCAATATCGCGTACTTTCAGTACAATGACATTGCGGGCCTGGAAGCCCTGTTCGCCCGGCATCGTGGAAAAATTGCTTGCGTGATCCTTACTCCGTATCACCACCCCACATTCAAGCCCCAGCTCATGCCCAGCCCAGATTTTTTTCCCACCGTCGAACGGCTCTGCGCCACAGAAGGAGCCTATTTTATCATGGATGACATCCGCGCCAACTATCGACTCGACGCGGCGGGAAGCCATGTCCGATTCGACGCCCATCCCCAGATGGTGACAATGGGAAAGGCCATGGCGAACGGCTATCCCTTGTCTGTGTTGCTCGGTACTAAGGATTTGGCCGTGACTGCCTCGGGCTTCTTCATCACAGGTACGTATTGGATGTCGGGAGCGCCCATGCTTGCTGCGATGGCGACACTTGATGAAATAGAACGATTGGGCGGCGTACCGCGCCTCGAAAAACTTGGGGCAATACTCAAGGAAGGTTTAGAGAGTCTCGGTGCGGCTGCCGGTTTCGGTGCGCGTGTTTCGGGACCGCTCGCCATTCCCTATCTCACCTTTGACGAAGATCCCAACCTTTATTTTAATCAACGATTCTGCGCGGCGATGGCTGACAGGGGAATATTCATACATCCCCACCACAACTGGTTTATTTCGCTCGCCCTCACCGAGAAAGACCTGGAAATTACCCTTGACGCAGCGCGCGGCTCCTTCGCCCAAATGGCGGCCGAACGCCAAAGCTTCCGCGCGGGGCCGCCGCGGTAAATGCGGCTCCGTAGTCGCGGCGGCCCCGTGCGACCATACGCGACAGCACTCAGCCCCCAGCCGCGTGTAGCAATTCCGCCAGCGCGATACCCAGATAATTGCCTACCGCGTATCCGATAATGCCCGTTGTTATGCCCGGTACGATGAGCTTACGTGCCTTGAGCGCGACGGCGACAACGCCGACAAAGGGCGGCGAGCAGATGGCCGACGTGGAGACTATGAGCATCGTGTCGACATCGATTTTGAAAATCGCACAGAGTAGTACATGTAGCAGAAAGGAGCCGAAGAGCACGATCGACACGTAGACAAAATAGGTGGGAGCGCTTGTCAACAGGGTCGATACATTGCCCATGGCGCCCACCGCG
This sequence comes from Spirochaetaceae bacterium UBA6076, assembly GCA_002428725.1. GTDB lineage: Bacteria > Spirochaetota > Spirochaetia > Treponematales > Rectinemataceae > UBA2256. Next base: position 13,183 of record DIXQ01000019.1, read on the forward strand.
ATGCAGAAGATATAGAGAATGTACTCTCCCGCTGCGAAAGTCATGGGAATCGTCCGCACCTTTGGTAAAAGCGAAGCCCCCAGCGACAAGGTGGTGATCGAAAGAATCACGATCATCGTCTGGAAATCGGCGGGGAAGAGCAGGGATAGCCCAAGGGCGAGGGCCACGATTGCCGCAGTAAACCCGAGGGCCGCCAGGAGGCGTAGCCGAATATTCTTCGCGAAGAACTTCGTGAGGCTCGTCGCTTCTCCGGCGCTGTCGACCGTGGCTAGACCTGAATCCCAATCTTTTTTTGGCAAGAAACGTGAGAGCAAAGGCTTGGCGAAGGTCATCACCGCCAGAAGATAGAGGGCCGAGACAACCATGTCCGAAGTGTGGACGGCAAGGTAGACATTTCTGTCAACGTCCAGTGCTGTCTTAATCGCCGCCAGATTGGGCGTACCGCCCGTATACAAGCCAACGAGCATTCCCGCTACCTTCCAGGATTCCTCAGTCCTAGGGGCGAAAAGCAGATGGGCGAGAGTTGCCACTAGCCCAACCGAAAAGGCCGCCAGGGCGAGAGCGAGTATCGATTTACCCGAAAGCTCTTTCCATTTTCGTATATCCACAGAAAACAATAGGAGAGGAAGTGAAAAAGCAACGGCGATTGTGGAAAGGGTATCCAGCAGCCCGAGCGCCGATTCGGGGAGAATGCCAACATTGCCAAGGATAAGCCCGGCTACGTAGCAGACTATAAGGGGGCTCCATCTGGCGAAGCGGTGGATACGCTCTTTCGCATAGAGGGTGAGGGCGGGAAAAAGAATAATAAAAAGAATAATCAGTGCTGATGTCATAGAATTCTCCAGATTGGCTTATAAGCCGCCGTGGCGGGATATGGATTTCGAGAAAAGAGCGGGAAAATGCCGTGATAAGAATACGCCGAGTTGCGCCTTGGCGTCAAAGGCCACCTTTAATTCGAGCTTGCCCGCCTCGAGGGCATCGAGGATTTTTCGTGCCGTAATTTCCGGATCCTGTCCCGATGCCTGCAAGGGATCGAGTACCCCATGGCGCGAACCATCGCCCGAGAGGGCATTTTGTGAAATTGCCGTTTGAACAAAACCGGGAAAGATCATCGTGATGCGGACACCGCTGCCTGAAAGTTCTGCGCGAAGGGATGAGAAAAATCCCCCTAAGGCATGCTTAGACGCCGAATAGGCCGTCCGCCAAGGTGCGCCCATGAGGCCGGCGATGCTGGAAACGCAGGTGATCGTTCCGGAACGCCTTTCGAGCATCCCTGGCAGGACAGCGCGAACGAGGTCTACCGAAGCTTTGAAATTCGTCTCCATGATGCGATCGAAAACAGCTGGAGAAGTTTCAATGAATTTCGAGCGTTGACTCACGCCGGCGTTAAGGATAAGGCAATCGACGCGGCCGAAAAACTCAGGCGCTTTTCCGGCGGCTTCGAGCCGTTCTGCCGGATCGGCCAGATCAAAGGAAAGGATGGCGATTCGGTCGGGGCTAGCTGTGCCTAAAGCCTCCAGCGCGCTTCGGTTGCGTCCCGACAGGATAAGTAAAGCTCCCCGCCTATGCGCTTCCTTTGCCAAGGCCGCCCCAATGCCCGATGAAGCGCCGGTGATCCAGAGCACCTTGTTTTTCAACGGCTCGGTTTTCATGGGGCGATTATCGCACAGACTACCGCTTATTGCGATAAGTTTTCATGATTTTTGGTTCGGTACTATTCATTTGAGGCAATGGGGTGCACGTCAGAAAAGTTAAGCGGCACGCCCAAGGCATTGGTAGTCAGCATAGGCTTTCCATTCCCAGAAATCCTCAAAGCGACCCGATAGTCGGCAGCAGCGAAGAGCAATGATGGCATTCGAACCATGAAGGGTCCAATGCATGCCGGCCTGCTTTACCCGGGCTCCAACTGCCCACTTACAGCCAGCCTCTACGACACCGGAAG
>DIXQ01000030.1:0-330 GCA_002428725.1 Spirochaetaceae bacterium UBA6076
ATGGTGGGACCGGCATAGTCGGAGGTATCGCTGTTCAGCCATTGGCAGAGGACGCTTGATGCGACTTCAAGAGCCCTGGTTCTGGTTGCGATCTCCATAGCCTCGAAGTCAATTGCTACTGCTGTCCGGTGTTTGTCGACATGGTCAAGGAAGCTGGTCAACTCCGCTACGATTGCGGCGCTGAATTCGGTCTGGAGCCCCCTTTTTCGGCATCTACTGCCTTTTTGATCTCTCCGGTCTCTTCTGGTGGCGATTCAAGAAGGGCGTCACAGATTCTGACATTGGTCTCCACCAGTTCATGTATGGCATCCTGGAATTGGTGATAGGTGG
>DIXQ01000030.1:459-25534 GCA_002428725.1 Spirochaetaceae bacterium UBA6076
TCCCAACAAAATTGACGTGCACCCCTACTGCTGCCTTCGGTAGCTAGTCTGTAATTTACTCATTATACTGAGTAATTTTACTCAATACATTGAGTAAATCAAGAGGTAGTTCTAAAAACCTAGACATCCATCGTCGAGCGGTAGGGTTCGGCAGTGGCTTTGAATTCTGCCCGGGCGGCGGCCAAGAGTTTCGGCTCGGCGGCGAGGCGGAAGGCGGTCAGTGCCATGCTCATCCCCGCCCAACGCATAGCCTTGAAGGCCCAGGGCGAGCCCGAGGCTGCACAGGACTGCCAGGTATGGGCGCCAACGCCCAGGGGCCAGGTGGCGGAATTCATCTGGCCTACGGGAGCCACATAGGACACATCGCCTGTGTCCAGGGAGCCGCCGATGCGCTTGCCGGCGCCGAAGTCGCCTACCTCGGCATGGATGGCCGCCTTCAACAGACTGGCGGGGGCGCCGATGGGCAGGAGGGTAGCCGGCCTATCTTCCTTTGCCACGCTCGCTTGGAGCCGCGCCGCGAAATCCTTTTCCTCGGCGCTGGGCTTGGGCAGGGGCAGGGCTCGCATCGCCTCTAAAAGGGCATCCTGTATTGTTTCGTTGGGCCTGTAGTCGCATTTTCCGTGCTTGATCTCCACCGTGAAGCTGGTTTCTGTCATGAGGCAGGCGCCCCTGGCGGCCTTGGTGAGGCGCGCCATCACCGTCCGCACCATAGCAGCCGAGGGCGCGCGAATGTACAAGAAGGTTGCGGCGCTCTCAGGCACGATGTTAGGCCGCTGGCCACCATCGCTCACCACGTAGTGAAGCATAATCCCCGGCTCCAGGTGCTCCCGCATAAACTCCATAGAAAGATTGAAGAGCTGGGCCGCGTCTAGGGCGGAGCGTCCGGCGTGGGGAGCCATCCCGGCGTGGCTTGCCCTTCCCTTGAAAGAAAAAACCACTGCGAGATTGGCGCTGGTGACATAGCGATGGGGCGTATTCACATCCGCCGGGTGCCAGGTAAGGATCGCCGAGGCGTCGCTGAAGCGCCCCGCCTTGACCATCGGAATTCGCCCCAAGGATTCCTCCGCCGGGCAGCCATAGTACCTAACCCTAGCCGCGACGCCTCGGCTCTCCAGCAGCTGCACCAAAGCTTCCACCGCCACGAGGCTTCCAACCCCCAAAAGATTATGCCCGCAGGCATGTCCAGGGGCTCCCACTTCCCGGGGTTGGCGCTCAGTGCTGCAGGCCTGGGACATCCCCGGCAGCGCATCGTACTCGCCCATAAAGCCGATTATAGGAAGATCGACAGGAGTTGGCGCCAGTACCCCTGCCCCGCCTGTAATCATCTTTTCCGCCACGAAGGAATTTTCCAGTTCCGGAAGCTCAGTGACGATGAAGCCCTGGGAAGCAAGGCGCTCTCGGTACAAGGCTGAAGACCGTTTTTCCTGAAAGGCTATTTCCGGATGTTCCCAGATGTCCTGGGCGATAACGTCGTATTCAGAAGCCCGCTCATCAACAAAGCGCCGAAGCTCCGCGACAAGCCCGGTATCGATACCTATTCGTTTTGTCTCAACGTGGTTAAAAGTCTTATTTCGATTATTCATAGGCTCCTTTTAGTGAATCACCTGCTTCTATTCTATAGAGAGCTGCGCTGATTGTTAGAATTGTAGAGTACCCCTGGTTTTATACAAGTCTTTCGATAGGGTTTTAGCCGTATAGAGGCTCTGTCCTCTCCATCCATTTCCTGATCGCCTCGATAAAAACTACGCCGAAAGACTCGGCCTTCACCTCGCCCACTCCATGAACCTGTCTGAACTCCGCAAGGTTCCTGGGCGTCTTCGCGGCCATGTCTTTGAGGGTTTTGTCGCTAAAGACGATGTATGCAGGCACTCCGCGTTCTTCGGCCAGGCTTTTGCGGATTTCCTTCAGCCGCTCAAAGAGCTCCGGGCTGCCGGTTTCGCCGGCGGGTGCCTTTGCGGCCGCTGCTGCTGCCGCCGCTTCCTTTGTATCCTCGATACGGCTGTATTTTACCAATGAAACAGATTTCTCGCCTTTGAGTACCGCTGAGGAAAGAGCAGTAAGGTTGAGAGTCATGCCTCTGTCATAGGCCACGGCGGCGTAGCCGGCGTTGATAAGCTGAGATCCGTACTCCATCCATTCGTTGTAGCTGAATTCTCTACCCACGCCGAAGGTCTTGAGTTGCTGCCAGCCCTGCTCGATTATTTCCTGGGCACGGCTGCCCCGAAGTATCAGCACACATTGGCGCAGCGTTGCCTTTTCCCCGGTTCGATACAAAGCCGAGAGGAATTTCTGGGCGATAATCGTTCCGTCGAAGGTCTCGGGCGGATTTTCACAGACATCGCAATTGCCGCAGTCCCGGTCCAGAGTTTCGCCGAAATAGCTCAGCAGAATGCGCCTTCGACAGATTCGAGCCTCGGCGTACTGCTTCATCCGTTCCAGCTTAGCGGCTAAAAGTTCCCTGCGGTCCGGATTGGCTTCATCCAGGAATTTAAGCTGCTGGACAACGTCGGCGTAGCTGTGAAACAGAAGCGTGTCCGAGGGCAGCCCGTCCCTGCCGGCTCTTCCTATTTCCTGATAAAACCCCTCAAGATTCTTGGGAAGATTCCAGTGGACAACCCAGCGTATATTGGATTTGTCGATCCCCATGCCAAAGGCTATGGTGGCGCACAGAACAGTGATTTCATCCTTTAAAAAGGCGTCCTGAATCGAATGACGTTCCTCCGCCGACAAGCCCGCGTGATACGCCGCAGCTCTGTAACCAAGGCGACCAAGCTTTTCGGCCAGCGCCTCGGTGCCAGCTCTGGAAAGGCAGTACACGATACCCACCTGGTTTTCGTGGCTTCGCAAAAAGCCAACCAGTCGCTCAAAACGCCGCTGGCCAGGCAAAACAGCCAAATGGAGATTCGGTCTGTCAAAACTGGACTGAAATACTGATTCAGCGCTAATAGAGAGATGCCTTAGTATGTCCCGCCGGATAGCCGGGTCAGCCGTTGCCGTAAGCGCAATGAGCGGTACGCCGGGCAGCAGTTCCCTAAGACGGCCGAGTTGGGTGTACTCAGGCCTGAAATCATGTCCCCAGAATGAAATGCAATGAGCCTCGTCCACTGCGATAAGGCTCACTTGCCATGAGGTTAATTGACCTAGCGTCGATCCAGAAAATAGTTTTTCCGGGCTGATATAGAGAAGCTTTATTTTCCCCTGAGCGATATCCCTTCGAACCGCTTCGGCTTCCTTGGCAGATTGAGTGCTGTTAAGCAGCGCCGCGGGCACACCGTTGACCTTGAGCGCTTCCACCTGATCCCGCTGCAGGGCTACCAGCGGGCTCACCACCAGTGTCAGCCCTTCTTGGCACAGGGCTGGTACCTGAAAACAGAGTGACTTTCCACCACCGGTCGGCATCAAGACAAGGGCGTCATTGCCCCCTAGGACGTGGGCGATAATCTGTTCCTGCAATGAGTAGAAGGCATCGTACCCAAAAACTCGCCGTAATATTTCTAGCGCTTTGACCATTTGACGCCATTGTAACGTAAAAAAGAAAAACAGTAACGATGGAAGCATCTGCTAAAATAAAAAAGCAAGCTGCTGTATTACAACAACTTGCTTTGTGTCGGGCAAGCCAGACTCGAACTGGCGACCCCAAGTCCCCCAGACTTGTACGCTAACCACCTGCGCTATTGCCCGATGCGGTCTTACGACAGCCCATTAAAATTAGCACAAGCCTGAGCCCAATGTCAATCAGAACGGGCGGGCTGGGCTTGCACGTGGGCTAGGCTTGCACGCGGACTAGGCCTACACGCGGGCTAGGCCTGCACGTGGGCTAGGCCGGTAGACCTTGCCGGCGGGTCTCCTTCTTCAGCATCTACCACACTCTTCGATGCACTATCCTGTGAATCCTGACTTCCTGTTATCATGTCCTTATCTTTCAATAACAGCCGAAAATCTCATCCCCCGGCCGCGGGTCGATGCCTGGCCTGGTGAGGGCGAAATCGTATTTAACCGGGTCTTCCGGGGCGTAAAGGACGAAGTGGGCGGTGGCTTGCAATGCGTCCTTCAGGTTCGGCGCCGCGGCGGAGCGCTTTTTGTCCAAAAAGCCCAGTCGATGGACGCAGGTTGCCGCCATGTGGGTGTCCATGGGCACGACAAGGCGCGCCGGTGAAACATCAGTCCAGCCGCCCGGATCCACATCGTCTTGCCTGACCATCCAGCGTAAAAAGAGGAAAAGCCGCTTGCAGGCCGAACCTTGGGCTGGGTCGGGTAAAAGATTGGGTCGAATGGTAGCCCCAGAAGCGCTATACCGCCGCAACGCTGCCACAAAGGCAGACAACGCCTTGGTCAAAGGCAATTCAGAATTGTCGCCGGCCAGAAACAACGCCTGCAGGGAGCCGTAGTCGCGCAACGCGCCCTGGGCGCCGCGCATAAGGCCTACCATGTCTTTGGGAAAGCAGAATCGGTACTGAAACTGAGCCCAGGTTTGTACTATTTCTTTTTCACCCATGTTTAAGAGAACTTCGGCGGGTCGAGGGCCCAGGGGCTTAAGGGCTTGATCGCAGGCGCGTAAAATCAGGTCTACCGAGCCGAACGCCAGGGTGGAGCAGACAAGCGCAGCGATTTCTCGGTCAGTGGCGTCCTCGTAGCGCAGCACTACGGCCAGCGGGTCCTTTTCGAGCCTAGTATTGCGTCCGCAGACCTTGTAGATGCTTTCGAGAAATTCGGCTATAGCGGGCCGATAAACTGGGGTCATACCTTAATGGTGAGAACTTACAAATTAGCGGGCGGAGCGACGGCGACTTCTGGATTGGTTTGCAGGGCGTCGGTGCTTTCCGACTCGGTCACCGTCGATTCAAGCTGGGGCTGGGGAGCGTTCAGCTTGGCTTCCAAGGCCTTCAGTTGGGCTTCGATCTGTTGATCCTCGATACCTACCATATGGGCTTGTTTTATGTAGAAGAGAGCCTTGGCCTTGTCGTTCTTGTCGGCATAAGCGGTGGCAAGCGCTGCAATAGCCTCGATATTATCAGGCCGTTCAAGAAGCGCCTTGCGATAGTAGTCGATGGCGTTGTCGCTGTCGGCATTGATACTGCCCTGGAGGTAGTAAAGATAGGAGCGCATCTCTTTCGAGGCAGAGCCGGAGAGCAGGTTGATGACCAAGCCTATAAGCATGGGTTGGGCGCTCAATGTCGAACCTAGATTGCCCAAATAACCGGTGCTTATATCGGAGACGACATTTCCCGCCGCTGCCAGGCCGGTGCCCGAGAAGGAAGCTGCCAGGGACCGCAGATAGGCTTCGATCGCAGGCTCGGAATCGGGGGTTTCGTTATACCACTCGTTGGAAAAATCCAGCGCTTCGGCATAGCGACCTGACTTGCGCAGAATAGTAGCCACCACTTCTTTGTCCAGCCCTGCTTTGGCCGACTTGTCCAAGAGATCGGCGGCAGCATACCAGTCCTGGCGGTTATAGGCGCTCATGAGAAGATATCGTTCAGCCAGGGTTTCTGCCTCCCGGCGCATGGCTATCTGCAAAGGAGTGTAAAGCGGTAAGCCCGTGGTGTCTGTTCCTGGCGCACCCGCCAGGAAAGAAAGGGCTGATTCGCAGAGCAAGCTTGCTTCCTTGTGTCCAGAATCTGGCCCTTGGAAGAGGACGCCCGCTAAAAGAATCATTATTTCTGGATCTCCGGGGTAAGCTTGTAGCGCTTTGCGCGCCCACTTAAGGGTATCGTCCTGTCGTCCCTGATGCTTGCTAAGCTGCGTTTTTAGGTATAGGTACAACCTGTCGGATGGGTACCTTTTGCCATAGTTGTCGATAAGAGGCTGCGCCGCTTGGTAATCATTTCTGTCCATGAGAATATGGGCGAGCATCAGGCTAAGATCATCGGAGGCGGGGTAGTATTCCAGCGCTTTGCGCATGAAAGGCTCCGCCTCGGCCAGATTGCCATTGCGGTAAAGGGCGATGGAATAGGGTTTTATAAAGGCAGGATCATACGTCCGGGTGTTTGCCAGGGGGCGGAGAAAGTTGAGCGCATTGATGGGCCGCGACAGCTCCAGAGATATGATCCCCAGTTCGAGCTGAGCGGGCCATAGATCGGGATAGCTGTCTAAAAGCCTTTGGTAGCTGTAATAAGCCGTCGCCGGCACTCCCGAGAGGCGTTCGTATCGCGCCTGCACCAGGCCGGGGATCACCGACTGCTGGTCGGGCAAAGCTTTAAAACGCTGAGCGTAGCCAAGGGCATTACCAGCGACTTCCTTGTCATCGGATCTAAAAATCGCCAAAGCCGGGAGAATTTCGTTCAGGAAACTCGGCTCCGTACCTCTGGGCGCGGCGAATATCTTGCCCTGGGAGGCTTCCACCAGCTGGGTAAGGCCTATCGAATAACCGTTGTGCACTGTTTCTACGGAAGGATCGATGCTAAAAGGTGCGTAAGCCCCGGCCACCAGAGATGCGCCGTTCTTCGATCCATTCTGGGCCTGGGTTGTACCAGCCACGGCGGGAATTGTAGAAGGGGGATAGAGGATCGAACCGATGCCCCGGATAATCTCCAAAAGAGCCTTCTTGTCAGCTTCATCGATAATTTTAGTCTGGGCCAAGCCTTCCCGGGCTTGGGCTAGGGATTCGGGCGTTGCCAGTATAATGCAGCGTTCAACCTCTGCTTTACTGTTTACAACCTTAGCCAGAGTTGTTGGGTCGGACATACTCAAAGCCGACTGGGCGGTAAGAGAGAAAGGCAGAAATAGGGCTAAGAGGAGAGGCAAAATAATGCGGAAACTCGAAAATAATTTATTCACCTCTACAAAACCCCTTTACCTAGACTTTTCATAGCTACAGACACCGAGAGAAACCCCAAGTTACACGCAGAAGCGCATATTTCAAGAATCGTCCCATTCCTTGTTGAAGTATATACAAATCCACAAGTCTTGCAAAGCGTAAAACCCCTATGCTACTCTCATTTTTGTGTCATTTTTACCCAAGACGCGGAGGACAAAGGATACACTTAGCCCTAGAGGGGCTAGTTACCCACGGCGCAGCCAAGCGCTAATCTTTCTATGCCTCGCTTTTTTCAATCTCATAATTGTATCCTGTGCCCCCGAGAATTCTTTTTATATCCAGGGGGACAGGGCTCAAAAACAAGAACTGCGAAAGCTTTTCTCGCTTCTGAACCAATACGGACCGGCAGGAACCAGCCCCGACAACGTGGCGCGTTTCGCCACGGCTCGCAAGATCGCCGCCCTTCTAATAGCCAATGAAAAAAAAGCCTTGGCAGCATCATTCCTGCTGGACCTAAGCGATCCGGCGGACGAGTACGCCCCGTGGTATCTTTTTTCTGCGGCAGCGGCGTACGAATCGGCGGGGGACCTAGCCTTGGCCATCCCCCTGTACGAAAGGCTGGTTAAAACTCAGCCTGATTTACTAGTGGAGGGAAATAGTCTTCACTACCAGGCGCTGTTGCGCTTGGTCGGCAGCGATGCCGGACCGGAGCGAAAAATCGAGTACTATCGTGATTTGATCATACGTTTCCCCGAGGCGGAGGATATTGGGGCTTCTCATTTTCTTTTGGCAAAGGAATACGAAAAAACGGGGCAGTGGAAAGAAGCGATGAACTCCTACGCCGCCTATCTTCCCTACTTTGGAACCCAGGTGCCTGGGCACCCTGAGGCTCTGTCCTATGCACGCCAGCTTTTGGAATTTAACGCCAGCTCCAAGGATTGGAGCTACGAGAGCCTGGATGAGCTTGTTGAAGCGATTCGAAAAGCCCTCACTCTCGGTTCGGCTAGGCAACTCAGGCGCTACGCCTCAAAGGCTGGGTTTTTTGCCATTTCCTGGTACCAGGACAGCAACATGGATGCCAACAGCAAGGTCGCCTTCGATCTGGGCCAGTTCATTCAGGGCAGAAGGATTTACGCATCCCCCACGGTGCACCCAATGTCCGGCCCATACGAGGCATACCTGCGCACCTGGGGCTGGACGGGCCGCATCAACGTTTGGTATCTGTATTTCAGAAAAATCAATTTTCCGGCTGACCCCGCAGTCCATGGGCGTTGGGAGTGGGCTGGCATCTATTTCGGGGAAAGAATGCAATGAGGTTTACTTCAATAGTCTCAAGCCTGATCCTGGCAGTTTTGCTGCTTTTAACCGCCGGCAACGCCGTTGCTTACGACCCCGACGATCCTAGGACTTCGCTATCCGAAAAAAGCGAGGGCGAAAGTACGGCGGGCTGGGATGTAGGCAGTGCTGGCGAGGCTCCCGAGGATGCCCTATCCGCTCCGTCCGAGGAAGAGCCTGCGCTCCCCGACCTCACTGGTCCACAGGCTGAGGAGGATGGTGGGGCTCCAGAGGCTGAGGTAGCTGAGGCGGCTGATGTGGCTCAAGAGTCTGCTGTTCTTACGCCTATCGTTATAAACCCCCTGATGTCGGCGGGAATTTTTGTCGACGGCCTGGAATACGATATCGAAATGCCCTGGGGACATGAGGAATTTGAGGAGCTACGGGAATTCTATCTGAGCCCAGGGGGCAAAAAGTGGCTTAAAACGGTGATGCAGCGCTCCCTGCCCTACCTAGCCTTTGTCGAAGAAAAAATCCACGAACTCAATCTGCCCAGAGAGCTGCTCTACCTGCCCGTCATCGAGTCGGAATATTCGCCCTACGCTGTGTCCCGTAGCGGCGCCACAGGCATCTGGCAGTTTATGCGCAATTCCATCGAAGGCTACGGACTTACAATCAATGAGTGGAAAGACGATCGAAGGGATTTCATGCGGAGTACTACCGCCGCGCTTTTAAAATTGAGGGACAACCACAAGGCCTTGGGCGACTGGTCCCTCGCCATAGCCGCCTACAATGCCGGTCTTGGCGCGGTGGGCAGAGCGGTGCGCAACGCCCAGGGCGAATCCATCGACTTCTGGCAACTCTATGAGAGCAAAAAACTCCCCAAAGAGTCCCTAGCCTACGTGCCCAAGTTTCTGGCTGTCGCTTCGATTCTCCGCTTTCCCGAACTCCACGGCCTGGAGTACAGCTGGGAAGATACCCTGTCCTGGGTAGCCATAGACCTGGATCGTCAGGTTGATATAGGACTAGTAGCTGAGAAAGTTGGCATCAATCTGGATCTTTTAAAACAGGGAAACGCCGAGTTTAACTACACCATCACCCCGCCTGGAAAAGGCCAGGTGCTAAAAGTCCCCGCCGAAAACGCCGAATCCGTAGGTACATTACTGACCGATAGTTCATCTCCCCTTTTCCGCTACGACATCTACACGGTCAAGTCTGGAGATACCCTAAGCGTGATAGCAAAACGATACTCGACTCCCTTGAGCATAGTGATCGACGCCAATCCGGGAATAAAACCAGATAAAATACGGATCGGGCAACGCCTGATCATCCCCCACTTGAGCACAGCCAGGGTGCCCACTTCCTCAAGCTCGAGGATCAACGTAGCCTTCGACTCATCCTATTAGAGCAAGCGTGGCGAATACCTTGGCGTCGCCCAGAATGTTTGCGAGTTGCGCGCTTTCGTTGGGTTGGTGGGCAGTCTCGTTCATCCTGGCCCAGACCACGCAATCAAAGCCCGCGTTGCGCAAGTATGCCCCGACAGTGCCGCCGCCGATGCCAATTGGCTTGGCCTCGACGCCGTAGACTTCCTTTACCGCCTTCTTAAGCGCCTTTACCACGGGGGCATCGGCGGCGGTGGCCTTGGATTCATTGCTCTGGACAATCTCAAAGCTAACCTTAACCCTGTGCTCGGCTTCGACCAATGTTGCCACCTTTTGCAGCTCTTCCAGGACTTTCGCCACAGGATAGACCGGCAAAATCCTCATATCTAAATAAAATACATCCTCGCCGGGAATAGTGTTCACGTTAGGAACATTTGCTTCCTTCTTGGTGGGATTGATTGTCGTGCGGTCGGGCTCGAAAAGGGGGTCCCTGGCCGTAAAGACGGTGTTTTCCAAGTTGTGTACCCTGAGCGCCAGATCGCTGGCGGCCAAAAAGGCGTTGACGCCCTTGTCGGGGGAGGCTGCGTGGGTCTGCAAACCCTTAGTCCGCACCTTGAGCCAGCAGATATTCTTTTCGGCCACTTCGATCTCGGTGCCGTCGGCGTTGCCCCCGTCGGGGATGATGATGATATCTTCCTTATTAAAAAGGGAGTGATTATTGATAAGGTGCTGGATGCCAAACTTGGAGCCAACCTCCTCGTCGGCCACGAAAAGCAGTTTGATGGTGCGCTCAGGAACAATGCCCTGCTTCACAAATGCAAGTGCCGCAAACACCGACGCCACAAGACCCTGCTGGTTATCTTCGACCCCCCGGCCTATAACGGCGCCGTCCTTGACAATCACCTTCCAGGGATCGCTCTGCCAAAGCGAGCGCTCCCCCTCGGGCACCACATCCAAATGCGACATTATCCAAAGCTTTGCCTTGTCGTCCTTGCCACGAATGGTCGCTATCAAGTTGGGCCTAATGCCTGAGACCACTCTGTCATCCTTGGCGTCCAGACGAACAATATCGGAAATACCATGAGCCTTGAGCCACATTTCCAAAGCCAATGCCTTGTCCAGCTCGCCCTGCCCGCCCGATTCCGGCGCCAGGGCCGGGATCGAAGTCAGGAGGGTTTCCAGCTCCACTACACCCTCAGTGCTCTTTTCGATGTAGGAAAATACCTTGTCTTTCACACTATACTCCTTGCCGAATTTATATTGCAATTTCAGCGGCTGTACGCCTTCCAGCTTGTGGAAATAAGAGAATCCAAATCCGAATAGCGGGCTTTCCAGCCCAAAAGCTTTCGCGCCTTGCCGCTGGATGCCACCAGGCTGGCCGGGTCGCCGGGGCGGCGTTCTACAATGTCAGCGGGAATCGCCATGCCGGTTATCCTGCGGGCGGCTTCCAAGATTTCAAGCACCGAAAGCCCCGACTCCGAACCCAAATTCACCGTGAGGCTTTTGTTCTGTTTTAAAACATACTCAAGAGCCAGTAGATGACCCTGGGCGAGGTCGCTTACGTGGATGTAGTCCCGAACCCCCGATCCATCCCGGGTGGGGTAATCGGTGCCAAAAACCTGCATTTTGGGGCGGATGCCGGCGGCCACTTCCATGATCACAGGGATGAGGTTGGCCGGATTTTTCTCCAGCCCGTGCACTCTGCCTTCAGGGTCATAACCGGCGGCATTGAAATAGCGCAGGGCGGCGAACTTAAGCCCTTTGAGCTTTTCGTACCAGGCTAAAAACCGCTCGATTTCGAGCTTTGTAAAGCCATAAAAGTTCTCAGGCTCCTTGGGGTGTTCTTCGTCCACCGGAAGGTAGGCCGGCTCCCCATAGACCGCCGCCGAGGAGGAGAATACCAGGGCTTTGATGCCGGCTTCGCTGGCTGCGTTTAAGATATTGATTGTGCCGGCTATGTTCTGGGTGGCGTACTTTTGCGGAATGATCATCGACTCCCCGGCAGCCTTGGCCGCCGCTAGGTGGACCACCGCCTCGTAGCTGCCCTGCTTCATTACGCCCTCGAGCCAGGGGTAATCCAGGATATCGCCCTGAAAAAATCCGTACTCGGGAAAAAGGTTGTCCATTCTACCGGTGGAGAGGTTGTCCGCCACATCTACCGATAGACCTGAATCAGCAAAAAGACGCGCCACATGGCTGCCAATGTAGCCAGCACCGCCGATGATCAACACTTTCATGGTTTTTATGATAGCAAGATTTCAGGCTGGAGGATAGGCGATTGGGGGAGTAAAAAAAAGCCACCCGGATTGGGTGGCTCTGCCGCCGATCAGAATTGAACTGATGACACATGGATTTTCAGTCCATTGCTCTACCAACTGAGCTACAGCGGCGAATGAGGAGGATTGTTACAGCCAAGGCACTTTTTTGTCAATACCTAGGCCTGGGAAGCGTACAAATAGATATTTATATATTGCTAAAACTAATGGCACAGGATATAATTGCTGAAGTTACTAAAGTACCCTTCCGGGAAAGGAATGGAGATTAAGTCTTGATCCGCAAAATCCTGTGGCTCCTGCCGCTTGTCATAATCATACTCCTGTTCCATTCCTGTGAAAGCCAGCCCGATGTACCCTTAATCGTATCCGAAGTTGTGCCGACTACCACCACAACCACAGTTAGAGCACCAGTGATGATCGTCTCCCAGGCTCCCACCACAACTACGACAGTGGCACCGGCGCCAAAGCCCATTCTCCCTTCCATCTCCGAGCCTGAATACAGGGATCTCTTTGCCTCGGTGAAAGACCTGTATAAAGAGGTGGTTTTTTACGAATTGGAGCCATTGCTTCCCGAGAGCTTTGCCTCAGCCTCAGTCCAGTTCCAAAACGTCCGGGTAGACTTTGAAACCCAGGTCTGTCGCTGGCCCTACGACGGCGAGGCTGCCTACCCCTTCTCCCAGGAACTGCGCACGGTGGGTCGAAGCCTTGAAGCCCTGCTCGCTAAGGGGCTGCCCCTGCGCTCAGAGGCAGAAAAAGCTAAGTGCCAAATCTTGAGCGACCGAGCAAAGACCGAGGGCCTTGCGCAGTCTGTTCCCGAGCGGGACACCAAAGCCCAGAAAGAATATGAACTCGGCACAACCCTCCACACAAAAGCCCAGTATCGCACTTCCATAACCTCATTCAGAAAAGCCAATTTGCTTTACGCCTCGGCGGCAACCCTGGCGGAGGCTCAAACACAAAAAGCCAAGCTTGAAGAAAGCGGATTCGCTAAATACTCGCCCTACGACATTATCGAAGCCGATCGGCTAATGACTGAGGATAAAAGCCTCTACGAGTTGGGCGACGATATGTCGGTTGCCAGGGGAACCGAGCTGCTGACTAAGGCGCGACAGTACTACGCCAATGCATACAACTGGGGCCTAGAGTGCGACGCCACCCTTGCGCGGGATAGGGCACTTCTGGCCAAGCGCAAGGCGGACTTGCTGATTGCGGAGCTCAATGCCCAGGACAGTTATCTGGAGGCTGTGAAATCGCTGGAACAAGGCGATGAGAATCGCACCGCATTCGAATTCTCCCAGGCGGCAGGCAATTTCAAGAAGGCCGAGGCAGGTTTTGATGAAGCGTATCGCGCTGCCGCCCAGGGTCAGTGCGAGGCAAGGGCTTCCCAGGAGCTGGCAAAACGGGGCGTGGATTACTTGCGCGCCGCTTATACCGCCGCCGCCGTTGAACCGGATTTTAATTTTTCAGAAGCTGAGTTGTTTGTAGGCCTGGCTGACGAGGCCTTTGATGAATATTATTTCTCACTCTCAAAGGCCGATTACCTGGATGCCCTTGATCAGCTGAGGATTTCTCACGCCAACTTACAAGAGGCCATCGAAGCCAGGCAGGCGGCCGCCTTGGCGGAAGCTGAACGCCGAGCGGCGGAAAAGGCCGCAGCCGAGCAAGCGGCAGCCCAGGAGCTGGCCGCTAAGAACGCCGAACTGAAAACTCTGTGGGCAGAAAAAGCCGAGGCCGAACGAAGGTTGGCCGGAGCGCTGGCCAGTAAGGACAGCGGCGCTCAAGCCGAGGCCGAGCGGCTGGCAGCCGAGCGGGCGGCGCTAGAAAAAGCCGCAGCAGAGCAACTCGCAGCAAAACAGGCGGCTGAACTCGCCGCCGCTGAGCAGGCAGCTAAAAACAAGGCTGCCGCAGAAGCTGCCGCTCAGGAACGCGCTGCGGCTGAGGCAGCCGCCCAGGCTTCAGCTAAAGCTGCGGCCGATTTAGCCGCCCAGGAAGCTGCGGCCCAAGCAAAAGCAGCCGCAGATGCAGAAGCTGCGCGCCTGGCAGCTGAGGCCGAGGCTGCCGCGCGGGCGAAAGCTGTAGCAGACGCCGAAGCCGCGGCGAGTGCAGCGGATGCCGCCGCGCGGGCTGCCGCCCAATCCGCAGCTGAAGCCGCAGCCCAGGAAGCCGCCCGCGCGGCGGCCCAACTCGCCCCCTTCCCCGCCGGCTACATCGTCGATCTTTTGCCTGACCGCAAGAACATCGACAGCCTCAGCTTTATCGCCGCCCAGGACTACGTCTATAACGACCCTTTCAAGTGGGGCTTCCTCTACGAAGCCAATAAAGACAAGCTTACGGACCCCAATAACCCTGACCTCCTCGCCTCGGGCCAGATTATAGTAATCCCCAGCTTACGGGGCGAAGAGCGCAGCGGCATCTGGGATCCTGCTAAAACCTACGGAGTTTTCGACAAGGGCTATGCGACCGATGTAGAAAAACAAGCCGCAGAGGCAACTCTTAAAGCCGGCTTGGAAGCCCAAACCCAAGCCCGCGCCAGCGCACAAGACGCCATAAGCGAAGCCCAAACCGCCTATGACAAGGCATTAGCCCGCAACGCCAAGAACAACTATCCCGCAGAACTCGCGGCAGCCCTAAACACCCTGGAAGGCGCTAAATCCTCCTTAAAGGCCGGCGACTTCGCCTCCGCCGCCGCCCAAGCCCAAGTAGCCGGCGAAACTTTTACCGCCATTCCCGAATTCGCCCCTCTACCCGCCCGCTACAAGGTCCGCTACATCCCCGGCGAAACCGACAGCCTCTGGCGCATAGCGGGCTTCCCTTTCGTCTACAACAACAACTACCTTTGGATGCGCCTCTACAACGCCAATAAAGACCTGCTGCACGCCCCCAACGACCCCCACCTCATCCTGCCCGGCCAAATCCTCACCATACCCAGCCTCAAAGGCGAAAAGCGCGAAGGCCTCTGGGACGCCAAGAAGACCTACCCGAGCTATCAGACACGATAACACGATGACCAGGATTAACAGGATTATTATCGCCTTTTCTGGAATGCCCTAGCCATCTGATCAATCTCGCTGCCGGGGATGCCTATTTGCTTAGCTCGCTTCTGCCAGGTCGCCGTAACGGCTTTCACCGAATCGATTATTCCCCTAGCTTCCTGCTCCGCGAGCCTGAAGTATTTCGCGACGGAAAGCGCGAGGCCAAAATCTAGCGAGTTGTCATGCTCGTCAATAGCGAGGGATAATCCAGCAGCGTCAGGCGAAGGATTGATATCGAAGGCAGGGGATAGCCGCCATCCATTTCTATCGAGCAGAAACCCATGATTGCGGAGATGATCGTCACCATTGGATACAGCGATGGAAAACACGATGCGCCTCCAAAGCTGCTGCAAATCCATTTCCGGACGAGAGCCGAAACGCATGAGGAACTCTGCTAATTCGAGGTAACTTGCTCCTGCTGCAGCATCATCACCCTCTTTTCGCCCCAAAAGAGTCATGGCCGAGGCAAAGTGAATTCGTTTGCCCAGAACACGATCAAACCGTTTGGTAAGAAAGGTTGATCCACGCGTAGAGAACGAATCGCTGCGGAATTCGCTTATCTGTATACCCGAATCGCGGGCTAGCTCCGCTGTAAGCTGCTCCCAGGCTCCTACATCGCGCTCGTCATTCTTGCCTGGAAACTTCGCTATCCAGAGTTCGCTCTTCTCATCTTGGATACTTGCCTTAGGGCGAGCTCCACCAAGCGATGAACCAGGGGCTAGGAGCATTGCGAGCCATGGATCGAGCGTTTCATCATCTTCATCACCCTCAACCAAAAAACTTGCGTATTCTAGATCGCGAAGCGTCGACCAGGGAGGCGCGGCCATAGCTTTATCCGAACTCTGAAAGACCTTGTTACCTCGCTCCCTGAATCGAAGGGCTCCCATCCGATTCAAGTCATACACACCGAGAAGATAATCCGCTTCACCAAGTCTTCTTGAAGACCTCCCATTCTTTCGAGCGATAATAGCCTCGCGCCGTTGCATTAAAAACCGTCCCCAACGATCGGGAGACGAGTCCAGGAACAAGCCGAAATTTGGCTTGTCTAGTCCGACATACTGAGGTCCCCCATAGAGTCGCAGATCCGGATCCAGCACCCTAGTGTCACCCCTATTAAGCCAGGTAGCATCGTACTCGAAAGAAAAAACTTCTTTGCCTCGCGTCTCTTGGACAAAAAGAGTCCCCAGCTTAGTGGCGGAATCCAGGCCGATCCAGTCCGCATAGACATCGATGCTTCGTTGTTTCTCGCTCATGCCTCTCCTCCCCGACCTGCGCCATTTAAAACTGACCCCTCTGATGCCAGCCCTCCTGGAGCTGCGACCTTTAAAGCTAACTCCCCCAGAGCCGCCCCCTGGTCTTTGCGTGCCCGCTTGCGAGTTGGGAGCTTGGCGTCCTGGAGAATCCGTCCAAGCTCGTCATCTCGCCCTACACGTTCAAGATCCTTTTCAAGGCCAAGCACGAAGAGAACCTGAACCCATGTGGACATAGAGACTGAGCCCGCGCCGTTTTCGAGTGAACTTAGTGTTTGCCTGCTTATCCCCGCTCGCTCGGCAACCATTGCTGAGCTTAGGCCGCGCCTAAGTCGGGCTAAACGGATGTTTTCCCCCAGCGTTTCAAGCTTGCGCTGAGCCGCTGGTAAAAGAATCATAGAATTCTTAGGCATAATGTATAACATAATAGGCTAAATATGCCATATTGTCAAATATATTTTACATAATTTTGCTGCCATTATGCTGCTACAGTAAACCTATTGCCACAACGCCCTTGCTTAAAAACGTTGTCGTTCGGACATGAAGCACTAGTAAAAAGCTATACAAATTGTCAATACAATTGACAATTTGTATATAAGCCCTCGAGATTAAATCCAGTAAGACCTTCAATCCAGAGTTCGTCAAAGGCCTAGCATTGTGGATGCGGTATTCAGGCTCGGCGCCTGAAGATTGCTCGCTTGTCTATGCGGGAGATCGAGCGCTGTCGTGGAAGAAAATCTCGCTAATTCCCTGGAATAAAGTCATCGACGTCTAAAGCGCAGTAGAGAGAAAAAGCCGACCGCCAGAGAGACGATCGGCCTTCGAATTATGGGCGGTGCAAGAGTCGAACTTGCGACCCCCAGCGTGTCATACTGGTGCTCTAACCAACTGAGCTAACCGCCCGGACCAACAAAAAGCCCCGCATAAGGAGCCTGACACCGTGCTAGTATATAGCCCGTCGACATCGATTCTGTCAAGCAGTAGGGTGCAGCGAGCACTATAACTACACACATTGAGACGGTTCTGCCCCCATGGCGCCATATTTACACTTAAGTTCTCCAATCCCTGGCTTATTCAGCGGATTTTATTAGAAAAACCCCATTCTTTCTGATTGAACTATTGACAATTACCTTGAAAAGAGTAAAATTCGTCTTAATTGAATAAGGTAGGGCTAATATACGCCCAGAAAGGAAGGATTTATGAAAAAGTTTGTACTAGTTGCCATCGCGGTATTATTTGCAGCAGCTCCATTGTTCGCCGCACAAGTAGGTAGTGAAGAGTCGATCACTGTCTCGCTGACCATCACAGCCGGAACAACCATTACGCCAAACCTGGATTCCACTGTTACGCTAACCACGAGCACGGGCACGAGCAATGAAGTGGTTGCGGGAACGGTAAGCCTGGCAACGAATATTAATGCAACCTGGTGGTTTAAACTTCAGTCTCAGCAAGAATCTCCCAATAAAGGCAAGATGGTGAGCGGAACCGGAGACACCTTCGACTACACCGTCTCCATGGGCAGCATCCTTACATCTGCTCCCGCCGACTTGATCAGCGACAGAAAGGGATCAATCACAGCCACGGCTGGCAATACCGTGATCGCAACCTTAAGAATTCATTACGGTGCCACCAATACCCTGAATGCAGGAACCTATACCGATACCATTAAAGTCTTCTTCTACGATAGTGAACCCACGCTCTGATGATAGTGCGCTAAGTTCAATGCAAGAGCGGTATGCTTAATTAACATTCCGCTCTTGTTTGAATTTAGCTAAATTTTAATTATATTATTTGGAACGGATGTTTACATGAAAAAAGTTTTTCTATTGATGTTTTGCTTTCTCACTGCTGGCACACTCTTTGGCCAGACATCAAAAGAAATAACCTTTGAGCTGCAGGGTATCATTCCCCCAGTGTTAACGCTCAGCAGCGATCTATCCGATGTTGAAGTCGTTGACCTTGTCAATGCGGAATCCGCCTATCTCGGGAAAATAGTCGTCTATACAAACACCAAGGGACTGTGGACCATCGTTGTCAAGTCAAAGAATGGCGGTCAGCTTGTCGGCCAGGCTCCCGGTAACGATGACGTTTACCCCTACTTTTTCCACTTCGGCACGGTTGATGAAATCAACCTTTCTAAAGAATTTTCGCTTACGTACAACACCCTGGTGCCCAAGACGACCGTCGAGTATCCTATCCGTGTAAGCTACAAGCGGCTTGAGAAACTAGATGTTCCGGTGGTGTCCGATGTATACAGCGACATTGTGACAATCCAGGTCACAATCACTTGACTTGCCTTTTTTTATTTTTTAGTAATTTATTTTTTAGTAATTTATGTTTAGGGTCTTGACGAAACTATATTAATTCGTTAAAATTGGTTTAAAGATAAATAGCTGAGTATTCAGCTAAAAAAGTAAGGGTAGCGTTGCTACTTGACAGGAGAGGATTATGAAAAAGTTGGTAATTTTTGTTTTATTTGGTCTAATTATTTCTGGTAGTGTTTTTGCACAAACAACATACACCACAGATGATCAAGTAGCATTAATAAGCGCGAGCGTTGGTGCTCACGTTTATATTTTGTCCAGTCCTGATGTTACTTTTGATAATCCTATAGATCCCATGGCTGGAGCAAACAAAGCAGGTACACTCACTGTTAGAAGTAATAAAGCATCTTGGTCCATAAAAATTTATGCTACAAATGGAGAATTAGTAAAAACTGGTGCTATAACGCAAACGATACAATATAAAATAGATTTCAATACCAGTACTCCTACAAAGTTCGGTGGATCTTTGGTTACAATCTCGGCGGGATCTATTCCAACTACTGAAGTAGATGCTACGGTAGCCGTTATGACAGCAAAAAGTGCTTCTTCTGCAGGAGAAGTTATAGATTACCTTATAACCGTTCCAGTAAATGCAGCTGCGAACTATGAGGAAGGTGATTATACTGATACCTTACACTTCGTAGTTGTTGCTAGCTGATTAACAATTATCCAAAAAAGGAGCTATCCAAAATATTGGTTAGCTCCTTTTTTTTAATTTATTTATTGCAATCCAACCCGATAATAGAAAAGTCATCCTCCATTGACTTGCGGCGTATAGCATTGTATTACTGAGCAATGATGGCAAACGGGAGTAGAATGATCATGCGCTCTACAAAAAAGCGATCCATTCTTCTGGCTCTTCTTTTTATCGCGGTATCCTTGGCTAACATAACCGCTTTCTCCTTCTCCCCCATGACCGTCTCCATTTCCCCCTCTGGCGCCGCCGCCGTGATGACGTACAAGGTTACCAACGAGTCGGATCAGCAGACGGCGGTTTCTATCAAGGTTACCACCAGGGTGATCGATTCCGGCGGCAAGGAGACGAACGAGCCGGCTGACAAGCTGTTCCTGGTGTTCCCTGCCCGGGTAGTGCTCAAGCCCAACAGCTCACAGAATGTAAAGGTGCAGTATCGCGGGCCGGCTACCATAAGCTCGGAACAGGCGTACAGGGTTTTTGCCGAGCAGCTGCCGGTGGATTTTTCCAAATCGACATCGTCGGGAGTGAGCATACTACTCACCTATGTGGCGGCTCTCTACGTTACGCCTAAGAACGCGGCTCCCAAGCTCGTTGTAGCCAAGGCTGTGGGAACCCAAAAAGACGGCCTGCCGGGACTTGAGGTTACCGTAAAGAATGAGGGGACTCAGCATGCCCTTATCGCGAATCCTGTTATAAAAATCAGCAATAGCGGATCCGAAGTCGAGATCTCGGGTGATGCCGTTTCAGCTTTGGAAGGGCAGAATATCCTCGCACTGTCCGAACGGGTGGTCTTTATTCCCTGGGCTGCGGCAGCGGTCGGAACCAGCTATGCGGGAAGTGTCGTAGCGGAGATAGAATAGTTCAAGTATTTTTCAATATTAGCACAAGTTGAGCTAAGCCGCGTTTTCATTTCTCTTGACATTGGAACTCTAAATCATTATGGTTGTTATACTATTGGGAAGCATTCCGTTTTGTGGTATGGGATGTTACCCGTAAAAGTGGGCCGCGTAAAATTCGCGGCGGTATGGAGCCTTATTTGAAAAAGCTCGTTTTTTTTCTGCTGCTTTCACTCTTGCTATTATGTACTTCCTACGCAGCCACAAAAGACATGGAAGTGTATATCGATGTGCCACTGCACCTGGAATTGGTCTTATCCAATACTCAAGTCGATTTTGGAGAATTGGACGAGGCGGGCGAAGAAATATCCATCGATGTAAACATTCGTTCCAATATAAAGTCATGGAAGGTCTCGGCCAAGGCGACCTATGCGTCCTTAACCTGGGGGGCTGAGCCAGATGGAACATGGGTAGTCCCAACAGCCCCTCTTAAACAGATTTCCTATAAAGTTACATTTTCAGATACTAGCCCTGTTCAGACCCTCTTCTCCCTGGCAACTCTACCGGTTAATGTTGATCAAACTTTATACACCTTTACCAGAAGAACCAATACCGATGATCTTACGACTGATCTTACGACAAAAAGAGAAAAATTTTCGTTTACTGTCCATGTCGACCCTAAAGCGCCCACCGCAGACTGGGAAGCCGGGGAATACCAGGATACGATTACACTTACCGTTACGTCGATGTAATAGCAATGTACATTCTATGAAAAGATCTGCAGTATCTTTGTAAAAGGAAAAAAAATGGGCAAACTTTTAGATTTTAGACGTTCTTTTATCTTGAAGCTTTTCTTTTTAATCATAATAGTCATGAGTAGCGCTGCCTTCTCGTTTTCGCCAATGACGGTATCGATCGGCAGCTCGGGTTCAACTGCGGTTATGACCTATAAGGTCACCAACGACTCGAATCAGCAGACTGCGGTTTCTATAAAGGTTACCACCCGGGTTATCGACGAAACCGGCAAGGAGACTAACGAGCCGGCTGATAAGCTGTTCCTGGTGTTCCCTGCCCGGGTAGTGCTCAAACCCAATAGTTCGCAGAACGTTAAGGTGCAGTACCGCGGGCCGGCTACCATAAGCTCGGAACAGGCGTATCGGGTTTTTGCCGAGCAGTTGCCGGTGGATTTTTCCAAGTCCACCTCGTCGGGAGTGAGCATTCTGCTCACCTACGTGGCTGCCCTCTATGTTACTCCCAAGAATGCCGCCGCAAAGCTCGTCATCGACCGCGCTGTGGGTAGTCAAAAAGACGGCAGGCCTGGCCTGGATGTAACCCTTAAAAACGACGGTACAAAGCACGCCCTAATTTCCAATCCTGTCATACGGATAAATCAGGCTGCGGGCATGCCTGCCCTGGAGTTTACCGGGGAGGCTGCTTCGGCCATCGACGGGCAGAATATTCTCGCCAAATCGGTACGGAACTTCTTTGTGCCTTGGGATGCCGCTGTACAGGGAGCTGCCTACGAGGGCACCTTTGATGCGGAGCTCGATTAGACAGCGCGCTTTTCTTCTGGCTATTGCATTCTCTTTTGTCATAGCTGTGCCGGGGCTGGTAGCCGCCCAAGCAGGATCAGCCGGCACAATCCTAGAACAAAATATCAACCCTGTTCCCGAAGGCGAAGCCATCATTGCGCTGCAGGTAAACGGGAGACGACGGGGAGACATTGAGGTGCGCATCGAGCTTGAGGATCCATTCCTGCCTATTGCAGTCCTGCGTGAGCAGCTGGCCTCGGAATTATCCGAAGCTCAGATGGATCGGATATTCTCCGGCATTCTCTCCAAATTGGAATGGGTGGGTATCGCCGATCTGGCCGCGGCGGGGATAACCGGTACCTGGGAGATGGAAACCCTTACCTATTACATTTCAACGCCCGGTGAATATACGGCACTCAACGAGGTTGATTTTTCGCCCTCAGCCCGCGAAATAGCCACCGACTTGCTCAAGCCTCCTGCCATAGCAGGGGTGGTTAATTTTTCCCTCAATGGATCAATGTACCTCAAGCAAACTGGCACAACCCTGCCCCTTTCGGGCACCGCCAATGCACTTTTAAATCTCTGGTCGGTCGCTATAGAGTCCTATGGCTCGGTTAATTATACTGGACAAAATCTCACCTGGTATTTCGGCAACGCCAAGGCAATCTACGATATTCCAGAAATCGAAGGACGCTTCTTCGCCGGCATGGTGAGCGGAGAGGGAATCGGGCAGCAGTCCCGCCCCGAGCTGTACGGATTGTCGGTTCGCAGTATCGACACCTTCAGCCGTTACGATAAACGCTTCTCTCCCTCGGCGGCCTTCACCCTCCAAAAGCCCTCGACTGTACGCATAAAAATCAATGGTTCGGTGATCCGAACCTTCAAGCTCGATATGGGCAATTACCGGATCTACGACCTGCCCTTTGCCTACGGCCTGAACGAGTTCGAGCTGGAGGTGGAGGAAGGAGAATCGCCGGACGGAATCATGATCTACCGACCGGTAACCAGATACATAACCACCGAGACCGGCCTTTTGGTTGGCGGCCAGAGCGAATACGGAGTTTCGCTTGGCGCGGGCCGTTCCGAGCTACAAGAACTTTTTGCCTCGGCCTTTTACCGTTATGGACTGCGATCCAATGTAACGCTCTCCACGGGCTTGCAGGCCGACTTCAGGTCGATGCTCGCCAGTCTGGGTTTTGTGATCGGTACTGACATCGGTGGATTTATTCTTGAGACCGGCACCCTGGCGGCCTGGGACGGCCGCAGCAATCCTTTAGCCTTTTCGGTGGACCTGGACTACCGCTTTTCCTTGCCCGCGGTACCTAAGTTCCCGAGTTTTGGTATTTCCGCCGGGTATAATTCCACCGGCTTCGAGACACCACAGCCGGTCTCCACAGTCTCGACGCCGGTCTCGACGGTCTACGCGTCGGCCAATATTGGGGCCTCTTTGGGCAAGGCGGCTTCCTTCGGACTTTCAGGTCGCTGGAACCGCAACCTGGACGGCTCGATGATCGATACGGGGAACATCGCATTGAACATCGGCGCAGCCCTGACAAAAAATTCTTCACTAGGAATCAGTTCCGGCGTATCGTTTGAAACAGGCAAGGCTCCGGATTTCAGCCTACGCTTCTCCCTTTCGGCCTCGGATCATTTAAAGCCCGGCAGGTATGTGAGCTATAGCCAGCCCAATGATGGTACAAACTCCATTAGCTATAACGACAAACTGCCGATTCTAGGCGGTATCGGGTACAATATTCGGGCGAGTAACCTCTTAGGCGGGGTTTCGGATCCCTCCTCGCTTAGTCTAAGTTCGGGCTACAGCAATCAGTATTTTTCCCTCTCCGGCGGTTCGAGCCTCAACTACGGCAAGGCCTTGGCATCGCCGGACGGATCGGTAAACCTGAGCCTCTCAACCGCGCTGGCCTTCGCAGGAGGCGCCTTCGCGATATCCAAGCCCCTCCATGACTCCTTTATCATTTTCGACCCCGATTCCTCCACAGGTGACATGCCTGTCGCTTTCGGTGTCAACTCAGGGAATAGGCTTATCAGCCGGGGGCTGCCGGTTGTAGCTTCCTTGAGCTCGTATAACCCTGCACGAGTCTCGATGGACTTCCCCGAAGCCGACGCCGACGTTTCCGCCACTATACCGTATATCTCCGTTTCTCCCGGATACCGTACCGGCTTTATCTTCCGCGCCGGCCTGGAAAAACGCTTTTACGTGACTGGCTATCTAGTGGACTCATCGGGAGCACCGATTACCCTGGTGGCAGCAGATGTGATGCTGCCCGACGGAAGCTATGCAGACATGACCTTTACCGACGAAACCGGCATGTTCCAGATCTTTGGTCTTACCCCCGGTGTTTACAAGCTGATCTGGCCCGAGGATGTGGGCGTATCGACCTTAACCCTTGTTGACGATGCCGACGGCCTTGTGGAGCTTGGTGAGATCACCGCTACGCTGCAGGAGACCCCATGAGCGGTTTGTCAAACCAAGTAATGTTGCTAAATCGCTTTGTATGTATTATCCTTTTTAGTGTAGCTTGGTTTGAGGAGTCTTAATGAAAAAAAAGTTTTTTCTTTTTTTAATCATATTTGTATCTACTTTAAATACCGTCACTGCTCAGTCTACAACAACAATGACCTTAGAAGGTGTAAATCCAGATGTTTTCTATGTACAGGAAGTGAGCAGTTCTCAAAATGTTTTAACAGGAACTCTGACGATTACACGAACGAATACTAGTAACGAAGAATTTTTTGTAGTTGATTTAAGCCCGGTTTCCACAGCGCGGCAATCGTGGGTATTCAATTATACAGAAGGCTACCAGACAGTTGCCCAGGCGAATATTTATACAACTAACAAGGTTTCTCAAGCAAAGTATATTGCAAAAACCTGGGGAATCGAGCAAAACACCACAAGTAATAATTTTTGGATCGGTTCACTAGAAGTAGGCCAGTCACAAACACAGATTAAATATTATTTAAAGTTTCAACAATATACTAAACCATACCCGCCTGCAGGTGTGTATCAATTAGATCTAGAATTTCGACTTTGGGCGGCTCGGTATAGCGACTATGGGCAAAATCCTCCAAGCAGCATAACACCATATATTCGCCCTATTACCCTAAGCGTTTTAAATGAAGCATATATATATATTACATTTGCAGACGAAAATAGTTTGCCCATCAACACGATAGCGTTGGATGAAACGAGCGATAAAACGATAGAATTTAAGCTTTTAACAAAATCCAATTACTGGAGATATGATGTCACTGTTACTTCAATAAATGGGGGAACGCTCAATCTTAATACAGGGACTTCCATAGAAAAGATACCGTATCATCTATGGGTTGTAGACATGACAACCCCAATCAACTTCACGCTAACCCCAATTAAGACTGTTTTAATAAACCATCCCATTGAAACCTTTCAAACTCCCCCGTCAGAACATGACGCGAAGATTCAAGTGCTTTTTGATGATACCGCTAATTACACAGCCGGCAGGTATTCTGATATACTCCGACTGGAAATTAAGCGACACTAGAAATCAGGGTATAATTCAGCGGAAGCCTGGCACACTATAGATAAGGTAGTGTCGGTAGAAAGAAATTAATTCACAATATTTTACTTCTTCTTAAGGGCATTGTATGAACAAAAAGTTGTGTATATTTTTCCTGTTTAGCAGTCTAATCGTGAATTTTTAAGACTTTTTTGCT
>DIXQ01000003.1 GCA_002428725.1 Spirochaetaceae bacterium UBA6076
CCAAGCTTGGTCTGCTACCCAAACCGGAAGAACCACCTAGAAAGAAACGAGGAAGACCCCAAAAAGAAGTGGCCCAGAACGCACCAAAAAGGAAACGCGGGAGACCTAGAAAAAATCCAGCTTAAACGCATATAGTGTTGAAAATTGGGAAATCGTTATTTAATACAGCGCAGATACTCGCCTCGGAGCTGAAAGCCATAGGGCTTTTTCCTACAACAGGCATAGCCAGGACTGGGGTAGCTGCTGAATTGGGCAGGAAGGGCGATCCTGCTGTTATGCTTTTAGCGGATATGGATGCTCTGCCCAGCCAGATTGTCCCCGGCGGGAACGCTCATGCCTGCGGGCATCACGCTCAGATGTCGGTGGCGCTGGCTGTGTTCAGGGCGCTGGCGGAGACTAAAGCGGCTGAGGCATTAGGCTTGCGGGTAATTTTTGCCGCTTCGCCGGCTGAGGAATACGTGGACCTGGGCCGCAGGCTCGATTTGCGACGGAATAAAGAGATCGTCTACCTCTCGGGTAAGCAGGAGATGATTCGCCTAGGATTTTTCAATGATCCCCAGATAGTGCTCAAATACCACTCCATGGGGGATTCCCCGGAGCGGGTCGCGACGGTGAACGGGAGCATGAACGGCTTTTTGGCTAAGCGGGCGGAGTTTATAGGAAGAGCCGCGCATGCGGGAGCCCAGCCGGAAAAAGGAGTCAACGCCTTGAGCGCCGCTAGCTTGGCCTTGCAGGCGATCCACGCTCAGCGGGAAAGTTTTGTCGAAAACGATCACATCAGGGTGCATCCCATACTCACCCAGGGCGGGACTGTGGTCAATTCGGTGCCCGACAGAGCCGTGCTGGAAACCTACATACGGGGGGCTTACCACGAGGCTGTGCTCGCCGCGGCGTCCAAGGTAGACCGGGCACTCCGGGCCGGGGCTCTCGCACTCGGCGCCGGTCTTTCCATCGCCAACACCCCGGGTTACCAAGCCTTCTATCCCGACCCCGGCCTGGGGGCCATCCTCGGCGAGGCCGCTACGGCTGTCGTGGATAAAAGATACATCGATTTTGATTACCGATCCTACGCCTCCGACGATATCGGCGACGTAGCCTGCCTCCAACCTACCTGCCAGCTTCGGTTTTCGGGGTTTTCAGGCGAAATTCACTCCGCCGATTTCGCCGCCAAGGAGCCGGAGCGCGCATACATGAAACCGGCGGAAATACTGCTTAGGACCGTAATGGCGCTAGGGGCTGACAAAGGGGCAACGGCACGGGGAATTCTTACTAGCTTTAGCCCTCGATTCACTGTTTCTGGCTATCTCGAATCTCTGGACCAGCTGTTTTCGACCCTCGAGTTTCACGGCGAGGCGCTTTAGCCGCAGTCGTTTGAGCCGCCGAGGTTCTGCTGGTTTTTGGCGCTTTGGCTGGATACGGCGCTTTGGCCGTCTTGGCTCCATAGGGTGCTGATTTTAACGATGCCCTGCCCCCTCTGGGCGGTTTTTTCATTGGCCGTGGAGCTAGGGCGAAATTGGTTCTCAGGTAGAGGTTTTCTACTTTAGTCCGCGCCCAGGGAGTTTGCCGTAAAAAGGTGAGGCTGGATTTTATGCTTGGATCGCTGGAAAAACAGCGGACCCGGATACGGGCAGCCATGCCCTCCCATGTATAATGATCCACGAGGCGGGTTAGTATGGCCTCCAGCGTAAGACCGTGGAGAGGATTATTCGGCTGTTCTTCTGACATGGCTCATAGTACGATAAAAAGCGGTTCTTCGCATACTCTCGCCCAGGCTAGATAACTGCCCCGCGTAAAAGGTGGATTAGGCCAAATCGGCCAGAAAGCCTGACCTGCCGACACGGCTAGCAAGCCCGGCCTGGGTGAGATGAAATAAGGAGTTGTCCATGTATAAGGCAGTGGTCTTTGATTTTGGCAACGTACTCTGTGGGCTCGACCGCATGGCCTTTGCCAGGGCGGCGGCGCCCAGGTCCCAGCTCTCCCCCGAGGAGCTGGACGCGGCGCTCTGGGGCGGCAGCCTCGAGCGCGACCATGAAACCGGGCGCTTCGATTCCCATGAATTCTACCAGCGGGTTGCCCAAGTGGCGGGCTTCGATCCGGGCTATTCCTATGAAGAGTTCGTGGCTGATTACCGCCGCATTATTCTGCCCAATCCTGACGGTGAAGCCGGCTTGAAAACCGCCAGAGACCTGGGCGCCCGCTGCTTTGTCCTTTCAAACACAGCCTTTCTCCACGCCACCATGATTTTCGAGAACGAGATTCTGGCTTCCATCCCTGAGCTTCACATACTCTCGTATAAGATTGGGTATATGAAACCTGATCCTAGAATGTGGCTTAAATTACTGGAATATACCGGACTCGATGCTGCTGATTGTCTATACATCGACGATGTAAAAGCCTATTGCGACACGGCGGAAGGGCTCGGATTCGGTGTATTTTGCTATGATAAAAATCAGCATTTCCTTTCCCAAATCCTGCAAGCTGTGTTAAAATAAACCGCTTATTAAAGACGCGGTGTCTTCTATGGCGCCGTGAAAGTCTGGTCGTTTCGGAGGTTATCATGAAACGTATTCTTCTAGCTCTGTTCTGCGTCGCGGTAGCTTTTTCGGCGAGCGCCGCGTCCAACGAGGTGGTCGTCTATACGGCCCACGAGGAATCCATCATCAACGCCCTGGTACCGATGTTTGAAAAGGAGACCGGGATCAAGGTGAACTATGTGAAGCTCGCCTCAGGCGATGTCATCAAGAGGGCGAAAGCAGAGGCGAACAATCCCCAGGCCGACGTAATCTGGAGCATCGGTGGCGAGCAGCTCGAAGCGGAGAACCAGATTCTCCAGGCTTACACGCCCAGAGACTGGGACAAGATCGTCAGTGTATTCAAAGTTGGAACCAACTGGCTGCCCTACACGGGTATTGTGAATGTTTTTGTGGTCAACACCAACATGCTCAAACCCAACCAGTATCCTTCCAGCTGGACCGATCTGCAGGACGCCCGGTTTAAAAAATTGATCTGCTCAGCCCCCGCGGACAAGTCAGGATCTTCCTACATGCAGTTGGCCAACGTTCTCGCCATTTACGGCGAAAAAGGCTGGGACATCTACAAGGGGATCATGAAGAATATGGTAATCTCCAATTCCTCCGGCGCCGTACCGAAGTTTGTCAACGACGGTGAGCAAGCGGTTGGACTGACGCTGGAAGACAATGCCTACAGGTTTGTGGAAGGCGGAGGCCCGGTGGCCATCGTGTATCCCAAGGACGGAACGGTAGCTGCTCCCGACGGCATGGCTATTCTCAAGGGCGCCCCCAACCTAGCGAACGCCAAGATCTTCACCGACTGGTGCCTGTCTAAACCGGTTCAGGAATACCTGGTGAACACCATGAAGCGAAGACCAGTGCGCACCGACGTGGCCAGCCCTAAAGGCCTGCCAGAGATGACCGAAATTAAGAGTATCCCCTATGATTTCAACTGGGCTGCCAGCAACAAGAACGCATTCGTCAAAAGGTTCACCGATATAAAGATGGATCTCGGGCTTTAATCCGAGACTCTGTACTTGCGGCTGGAGCCTTGTGCTTAGCGCTGCAGGTCGCCAATTAGAGATGAAAAGCCCGGGAAGCTTGCTAAAGCCCTGGGCTTTTCTCATAATAGTAGTATCCAGTCTCGACCCATGGAGCGTTCAATGACGTCGATAAAAATTTCAGGAGTAGAAAAAAGGTTTGGTGAGCTTTTAGCACTTTCCGACATAAACCTTGCCATAGAAGAAGGAGAATTCTTCACCCTCCTGGGACCTTCGGGATGCGGAAAGACTACGCTGCTGCGGACTATAGCGGGCTTTTATCGTCAGGATAGGGGCGACATCTGGCTGGGTGAGGAATTGATCAACGACGTTCCGGCTTACCGACGCAATACGGGCATGGTGTTCCAGAATTATGCAGTGTTCCCCCACATGACGGTGTACGAAAACGTCGCGTACGGGCTCAAGGTGCGGAAACTCCCAGGCAAAGAAATTGAAAAACGGGTTAAGAGCGCCTTGAAAAACGTACACCTGGAGGGTTACGAGGCCCGGACACCGGACAAGCTCTCTGGCGGTCAGCAGCAGCGCGTTGGCCTGGCCAGAGCCATGGCCATAGAGCCGCGTGTTTTGCTTTTTGACGAGCCGCTTTCAAATTTGGACGCTAAACTTAGGGTCGAGATGCGTGACGAGATACGGGCTGTTCAGAAGGCTTTGGGCATCACGGCTGTCTATGTAACCCATGATCAGGAAGAAGCCCTCGTCATCTCGGACCGAATCGCAGTGGTCAACTTTGGGAAAATCCAGCAGGTGGGACCGCCCTGGGAAATCTACAAGAACCCGGTCAACCTCTTTGTGGCTACCTTTGTGGGCAAGATAAACGCCTTGGACGTTGTTTTGGGCGAAGATTTAGGCTCTGGGCTGCGCCGCGCCCAGGCCGGCTCCCTGAGCTTTGTCGTTCCCTCGGCGGGAACCGAAAACTGCACCGATGCGGTGCTAGCCTTCAGGCCTGAGGAAGTGGTCGAAACCACAGAGGCTGTAAAAGGGAGCAACAGGCTTTCTGGCACCCTGGTCTCCACCGCATTTTTAGGCACTGTGGTAAGCATGGAACTCGAACTGGGTGGTAGCAGGATCGTGATTGAG
Source organism: Spirochaetaceae bacterium UBA6076 (assembly GCA_002428725.1). Classification (GTDB taxonomy): domain Bacteria; phylum Spirochaetota; class Spirochaetia; order Treponematales; family Rectinemataceae; genus UBA2256. Next base: position 4,649 of record DIXQ01000003.1, read on the forward strand.
CGGCATAGACCAAAAAAGGAGGATATCCCCGTTGCGGGCGACAAGGTTGAGTTTGCAGTGCCTCCCGAATCCTGCTTTATTTTCGATAAGCGTACCGGCGCGAGGCTGCGCACCAAGGAGGGCCGATGAACCCCCGAGGAAAGCGAGCCGATGTATGGCACCTAGTTACCTTTATTGGCTTTGCCATCGTAATCGTTTTTTTGATCTATCCTCTTTTCGACGTCTTCCAATACAGCTTTAAGGATAAAGAAACAGGCGAGCTCTCATTAGCCAACTGGAAAGAGTTTTTCGGTCGCGCTTACTACATGCGGGCTTTTTGGCACTCGATGTCCATAGCGTTGGCCACTACCTTTTTTTCAATGGTTTTGGGCATACCCCTGGCATTCTTCACCACTCGATATAAGATCAAGGGATCGAATCTTCTGACAACTCTGTCGGTGCTCGCGCTTCTGTCGCCTACCTTTATCGGCGCATATTCCTGGATCACCATGTTGGGGCGCAATGGATTCCTACGGAATCTCTTGAGTTCGATAGGCATTACGCTCCCGCCGATTTACGGAGCCTTGGGCATAATTCTCGCGGATTCGCTCCAGTATTATCCCTTTATCTCGCTTATGCTGGCTGGCTCCCTGATGACCATAGACCGCTCACTGGAAGAGGCTTCTGAAAACCTGGGAGCCCGGGCTACCAAGACCTTTTTCTCCGTTACCATGCCCTTAGTCCTACCCTCGCTTACGGGCGGGGCGCTCATTGTCTTTATGATGTCCCTCTCCAATTTTGGCACCCCCATGATAATCGGGGGGAATTACCTGGTGTTGCCGACCCTGGCATACAATATGTTCACCAGCGAAATCGGAGAGAGCCCGGGCATGGCCTCGACGGTGTCGATAATTCTCATGCTCTGCGCCGCCGTAGTCATCATGCTGCAAGCCTGGGCTTCATCCAGGCGCAAGTATGCCAGCATGCTGGTCAATCGTCCCATTGTCAAAAAACTTAAAGGAGCCAAGGCTTTCTTCGCCCACTTGGTCTGCTATTTGGTCGTAGGGCTTTCCACCCTGCCGCTGGGCGTCATCGTCTATTATTCATTCAGAAACACTTCTGGACCGGTCTTTAAGTCGGGGTTCAGTCTCAACAGCTACAAGCAGATATTTTTCGACGTGCCCAAGACCGTGGCTAACAGCTTTATCTATTCCCTGACAGCGGTAGTGCTGATCGTCTTGATAGGCACCCTTTTGGGCTTTGTCATAGCGCGCAAGCGAAACCTGGCGGTCAAGCTGCTCGATCCCTTGCTCATGATTCCGTACATCGTGCCGGGTACGGTGCTTGGTATTGGGTTTATCGTAGCCTTCAATAGAAAGCCCATATTCCTTACCGGCACGGCGGTCATCATGATCCTTACCTATTTTATTAGACGATTGCCCTACTCGGTGCGGTCCGCCGCCTCGATACTCAAGCAGATCGATCCAGCCCTGGAGGAGGCGGGTATCAACCTGGGCTCGCCCCCGGGACGGACGTTCAGGACCGTAACCCTGCCGCTTATGCAGTCGGGTATTATTTCCGGCGCCATTATGAGCTGGGTGACATCGATGAACGAGCTCTCCGCCTCGGTCCTCCTCTATGTGGGCAGGACCATGACCATGCCTATCAAGGTCTACCTCTCGGTGGCCGACGGGTACTTTGGAACGGCCAGCGCAATGTCGACAATCCTGCTGGTGGTGACGGGCATAGCGATGTTTGTAGTGAACAAGTACTTTAATAGGGGTTCGGAAACCTTCATAGCATCGTGAATGCTGCGGGGTAAGGCCGCCCTCCGCCTTGAGGCGGAGGGCGGCCTTCCTTTATAGTTGCACCCATGAAATCGCAGAACCTGTACTCCCATCAATCGAGCGACGGCCAAGCCGCTAAAGCCGTCCGCGGGTCGTGGACTCCCTCGGTCATCGCCGACGGCAGTTTTTTTGTATCCCTTGAAAAACCCCTCAGCGTCTATGTCCTCCGCCATGGCCAAAGCGAGGGCAACGCCACCGGCACATTCCAGGGGAAGCTGGATTTTCCCCTGGATGAGCGGGGGAGGGAGCAGGCAAGCGCGGCTGCGGCCTGGCTAGCAGGACAGAAGGTGGACACTGTTGTGGCAAGCCCGCAAAAACGGGCTGCCGAAACCGCGACCATAATTGCCTCAGCATGCGGTATACAAGAAATTCAATTTCTGGACAGTCTTGTTGAAGTCGATGTGGGTATTTTCGGCGGCCTTACCTGGGAATCATCCAAAACCATGCATCCCGATGTTTTTCAGGAGTTTCAATATCGAAGCTGGGACGCGGTGCCTGAGGCAGAGAGTTCTCAAATCCTTTACTCCCGGGCTATCGCTTCTTGGGCAACCATCAGGGATCTTGCCGAGCAGGGGGCCGAAAAACTCTGCTGTGTGTCCCATGGCGGTTTGATCCAATGGCTGATGCGTTCCACCTTTGGGGCGAACAGCTGGTTGCCCCTTATTCCCACCTCCAACTGCGGCATATCACGTTTCGACATAGAGCCGACAAGCCGGGGGAAGCCGGCGTTTATTCAGTGGGGGATGATAAATTTTAAGGCGCCGGGATCGGGCAAAGAAGCCAAGCCGGTTTTTTAGAAATTTTCGCCTAAAAGCACCCACAGGCTTTCGTCCTGGGGATAGGGGGCGACGATTTTGATTCGTTCGCCGCTTTTTGGGTGTTCAAATTCGGCGCTACGCCCATGGAGCATGATTCTTCCGGTGGGTGAGCTTCTGCGGGCGCCGTACTTCAGGTCTCCCTTGATCGGCCAGCCCATGGCGGAGAATTGGGCGCGGATCTGGTGGTGGCGGCCGGTTAAGAGCTGGGCTTCCACAAAGAAATATCGATCGGTCTTCATCAAGAGGCTGTAGGAGAGTTCGGCCTCGACGGAATCTTTTCGCTTTTTACTCAAATCGTGTCCAGGGTTCATTGCCAAGGCGAGGGATCTGTTTTTCTTGGGATCGCTCACGATCCTGTGCCGCAGGATTCCTTCGGGCGGAATGGGTTCTTTTTCAAGGCAGGCGACATAGCGTTTTGTCACCCTTCGTTCTCTGAAGGCTTCTTCCAGGCTCCGCAAGGCTTCAGGAGTCTTTGCGAAGATCACGAGGCCGGAACAACGTCGGTCTATCCGGTGGGCGGCCTCCAAAAAAGTCGGCTTTGAAGGCAGTTCAGCCTTGAGCAGGCTTTGGAGATCCTGGTCTTTCGACTTGTCGGGTTGCACGGGCATGGGAGTAAGTTTGTTGGCCGCCACAATTTCATCGTCTTCAAATACAATATCGTAGAGTTCCATCGTTGCTCCCTTTTAGATCTCGGATAACCAAAACGCCCGGTCTATCAAACACCGCGGGGCTTAAAACCGAAGCCGCCTTACCGCGTACTTGCAAAATTTCAGCTATTCCAGCTAGTATCGTAGCATAGAAGCCCTATACATACCTAGCACAGGGCTTTGGAGGAAAAAAAAGTATGAGCATCCACATTGCCGCAGCCCAGGGCCAGATCGCTGACAAGATTCTCCTTCCAGGAGATCCTTTGCGGGCAAAATTCATTGCAGAAAATCTGCTCGAGGGCGCCGAGCGCTTCAACGATGTGCGTAACATGTTTGGATATACCGGCCAGTACAAGGGCCACAGGGTTTCGGTTATGGGGACAGGCATGGGAATGCCCAGCCTTTCGATCTATGTGAACGAGCTTATTCGCGATTACGGGGTAAAGCGCCTTATACGTATAGGAACCTGCGGCGCCATGAAGGCGGAGGTTAAACTGAGGGATCTTATTATTGCCATGAGCGCCTGTACCGACTCGAGCGTAAACAAGATTCGCTTTGCGGGTATGGACTATGCGCCTACCGCGTCTTTTCCGCTTCTGTACAATGCATATCAAGCTGCCATGGAATCGGGATTGAAGCCCTACGTGGGGCAGGTTCTCTCCTCCGATTCCTTCTATACCGAAGATCCTGAGCAGTGGAAGCTCTGGGCGAGGTTTGGGGTGCTGGGGGTGGAGATGGAAGCAGCCGAGCTCTACACCTTGGCCGCTAAATATGGGGTGCAGGCCTTGGCCATTCTCACCGTATCGGATCATCTGGTAAACCATGAGGTGACAAGTGCCCAGGAGCGGCAGACTCAGTTTTCGTCGATGGTGGAAATAGCCTTAAATGCCGTCATTCGCTAAACCTCGAAGCTTTTTGTTATCGGCAAGGACAATTAGACAGCGTCGTCTCCGGATCCTTGCGCTGCACTAGGCTGGGGCGAATTGTCGTTCTGTTCCGATTCCATATCTTCTTTCATCGCGAGAACATTCCGCTTTAGCTTGTCCATCTGGGAATAGAGTTCGTCCCGCAATTCTACCATTCGGGCGCGGAATTCCTCGCGGAATTTTTCTTCTTCCGTCCGTCGTCTGCCTGCCGACTCGGAGGCTATAGTCTGAAGGGTTTTTTCCATGTCCGAGAGCCAGCCGTCCAGTTGCTTAAAGCTCTTGCTGCGACGTTCCGAAAGCTCGGCGAGCATGCCGTCCTCAAACCCTTTTAACTTATCCGTAACCGTATCATAGGCGTTCTGCTTGAGTTCATCGATGCGTTTTGACAGGGTGTCGAGGCTAGCACCCAGGGCTTTTGTCTCAGCCATGAAGTTCTCTTCGAACCTCGTTCTGTGATCTTCGAAGGCCTGGCCGAAGGTGGCGAATTCTTCCTCGATGGAGTTTTTCGTCGCTTCTAGGGATGCTCGAAGCTCGTCCTGCCTTGCCTTGAGTTCGGAGAGGAGGGAAGCCGAGGCCTCCTTGGCCTTGGCGGCTTCTTCCTTTGCTCGGAGGGCTTCGCCCTCCATGGCTGTTTTTGCCTCCCCGGATTCTTTTCCTAGGCGCTCAAGCGCTGTGGTGGTCTCTTTCGAAAGGCGTGTCTGGGCTTCGCTCGTTTCTTTTTCCAACCGTGCCATAAAGGCGGTGCCCCGCATTTCCAGGTCGGATTGGGTTTTTCGCGCCTGGGCTTGGGCTTGCTCGATCTGGTACGCCACTTCCTTGGCTTTTTGGGCGAATATTTCCTCGGCTTCGGAAAGTTTAGCGCTTATATCGCTCAACATGCCCTCGGCCTCTTGCTTCCAGTCCTCTTTAAATTCTCCGATCAGGGTTTTAAGGGTGCTTACCTGGCTGCTGGTTTCCTGACCTACCTGGACAAGGCGGCGCTGGACTTCGGCTTCGAGTTCGGAAATGCGGCGGTCCATAACCTGGTTGAGGGCGATGCTCTTGGCTTCGGCAGTCTCGGAGTTTTCCCTGGCCTTCGCCTCGATGGAGGCACGCAGGGTTGCAAAGGCTTCGTCTTCGATTGAAGCAGCCCTGTCCTGTGCTGTGGCCAGAGATTTTTCAAATTCTTCGTCCACCAGGGCGCGGGCGGATTGGGCTTTTTCAAAAGCAGCCAGGGCTTCGTCCCGTACAGTGTTTAGTTCGGTTTCTACGGAAGTGAGGGCCGACTGTAGCTCGGAGAGGATGGAATCCCGGAAATTCTCGATAGTCTTCTGGGCATCCTGGGCAAACCCTTCACGTAAAAGGGGCATCTCCCGCTCGATGGCGGCCAGGCTTTTCTTGGCCAGATCCAGCTTGCGGTTAACACCCTCGGCGAAGACTTCTTCTTCGTGCACACGCTTTAGGTTTTCGTCTACCCGGGCGGTCATGTCCATGAGCTTGGCTAATACCTCGTCGTATTGTCTAAAGCGTTCGGCTATGACACCGACGGCTTCGGCTTTTTCGGCTACCGCCGCCTGGGCTGTCTGCAGCTTTTCTAAGGCGATCTTGGCCGCCTTTTGCTGGACATCCAGATCGATGCCGTAGTGCTTGAGTTCTTCTGCCCTTTCGCCGACATAATCATTAAGCTGAACCTCGAGCTTGTCCGCCAAGCGCTTAACCTTTTCGAGTGACCTGTTGTTAGCCGTAAGTTTATGGTAGACAAGGAAAAAAAGTAAAACTATGACAAGGGTGATCAGGTTTCCGATCGAAAAAAGCATGAGACGCTCCTGGACGGGAATAACAATTGTTTGCAGTATAAGATATATACCTGGCTTGTGAAAGGGCATTGCCGCTTTGAAAGGAGGAGCTTTATCGTAAATAAACTACCAGGCTGCGGTGGAGCACTAAAGCGCTGCGGCGCCGGCCTTCTTTCTGCCCTCCGAAGCCCCGGGCTACCTCTACGGCTTTATTTTAGCCGTCCCCACGACCGCGAAGGCCGGCGCCGCCGCGGGTGATGTACTTGAATCGGGCGAACTTTTGGGCAAAGTCGGTTCCACAGGCCTGTCCACCGGTCCTCATCTCCATTGGGAACTTCGGGTAGGCTTGCAATCGGTAAACCCCGAATATTGGCTTTCCCGTCCGATACTTGACAAAACATGGCTTTCTAGTGAATTCTAGCTTGCCAACAAAGAAGGGAGGTGATTACTATCCGGCAAATATTGGTCGAAGACGGCGAGCCCCTCGAGAAAGCCATTAAGCGCTTTAAGCGCATGGTTGAAAAAGAGGGAATTATTCGTGAATGGAAAAAACGGGAGTATTTCGAAAAGCCCTCCACTATCAAGAACCGCAAGCAGAAAGCCCTTGCCCGCAAGCTGATGAAGAAAACCAGAAAAACCCACGATTCCAAGGGCGGCTACTGATAAATCTTCAGTGATTGATCGAGTATTAAGGGACTAAGTGTAACGCTTTGTTCCGAAAAAAAGGCTGCCTCCTAGGGCAGCCTTTTTAATATACAAGGCCTGGTATATGCTCAAAGCGAAGCCTTTAAGGAGTGCGCTGTATGCTTTTTAATATTCCACAAAAGAAAAATAACTTCTGGCTATCGACTATTCTCATGCTCTTGATGTTTTTCGCCGGTTCATGCAGCGGCAAGTCGGAGCAGCTTAGAACCACCGACAAGCCCAATCCTAAACTGCCCACGACGAAACTTCGATCCGGGGAAGTATCCCTAGAGGTAGAATTGGCTAAGACCGAAGAGCAGCGCAACCGGGGCATGATGTTCCGCAAAAGCCTGGACGAGGGCAAGGGCATGCTCTTCGTCTTTGACAGCGATCAAAAAATGGCTTTTTGGATGAAAAATACTTCCATCCCGCTTTCACTTGCCTATATTGGCTCGGATGGTACTATATTTCAGATACTAGACCTTGTCCCATTTTCCGAGGATCCCCGGCTTTCGGAGCGGAGTATCCGATATGCCTTGGAAGTGCCCCAGGGTTGGTTCGAAAAAGTGGGGATCACCGTGGGCGATAGGTTTGAAATCCCTACGCTCAAGTAGGGACGGGGTAGCTTAGGAGCTTAGGTGCTTAGGAGAGCATAGGAGATATGGAAATGAGAGACGTTGTCATATACGGAGATGCGGTTTTGGAAGCCAAGGCTGAGCCGGTTGCCCAGTTTGGCCCTGAGCTGGAACTCCTGTGTAGTGATATGTTTGAAACGATGAAACACGATCGAGGCATTGGCCTTGCCGCGCCGCAGGTGGGCGTGTCCAGCCGTGTATTTGTCACCGATATCGAAGGAGACTGTAAGAGGGTTTTTGTCAATCCAGAGATTATCATGACAAGCCCTGAGCAGACGGAATACGAAGAAGGCTGCCTTTCCTTTCCCGGGCTTTATTTTAATGTGACACGCCCCGCTGCTGTAAAAGTTCAAGCTTTCGACGAGAAAGGGAAAGCCTTTACCCTCGAAGCCAATGACCTGCTGGCAAGAGTAATCCTCCATGAAAACGATCATTTGGATGGTAAGCTTTTTATCGACCGGATAAGCCCCTTCAAGCGCGAAAGAGCCTTGAAGCATTACGCCCGCCTGATACGGATGTAATAACCTTTTGTATGAGAGTCCTGTTCGCTGGAAGTCCAGCCATAGCCATTCCGAGCCTCGAGGCTATAGCAAAAGAGCATGAACTCGTGGCCGTTCTCTGCAATCCCCCATCACCCCAAGGGAGGGGCAAAACTACCCTGCCAACGCCGGTCGCCCAGGCATTTTCCCGAATTTCCAGCGGGGCAGCCTCCCTTTTCGAGTTTGAAAAACTCGGCTCCCCAGAGCGGCAGCGTATAGCCGAGCTGAGGCCGGATATTTTAGTCGCCTTTGCCTATGGCAAGCTTTTTGGTCCTAAGTTCCTCGCCCTCTTTCCCAAGGGGGGGATCAATATCCATCCGAGCCTTTTGCCCCGCCACCGGGGCAGTTCGCCCATACAGCAAACTATTCTCGATGGAGATAAAAAAACCGGCGTTTCGGTGCAGCGAATCGCCCTTGAAATGGACAGTGGAGAACTTCTGGCGGTGGAAGAGCTTGACTTGGATGGCAGCGAAACCACTTCTTCGCTTTCCGACCGCTGCGCCTTTATAGGCGCCAGACTCTGCACCGATGTTTTAAAGGCTATCGATAAGGGTGAGGCAAAAAGCTGGCCACAGCAGGGCAAAGCAAGCTACTGCCGAAAAATCCAAAAAGAAGACGGCTTGATTGACTGGACCAAGCCCGCCCGGGAGCTGGACGCGCTGATCCGCGCCTTCGACCCCTGGCCAGGCAGCTATACGCTTATAAAAGGTCAGCGCTTAAACATACTTGCGGCTGTGCTATATGCCGGACCGATGAGCAAGGTCGGCGGCGAAGCATTGCCCAATGCCGCTCCAGGCACTATAATTGGCCTTGATAAAGCGCAGGGTATCGTAGTCAGTACCGGTGAAGGCTTCCTCGCGCTGACCAAGCTCCAGCTTTCGGGCCGCAAAGCTCTTTCGTACAAAGACTTCGCCAATGGCCTTCGAGATATTTCAGGCCTGGTGCTTGGCTGAAAACCTTTGGGGATTTACGTCCTTCACCGATTCTAGGCGGCGCTTAATAAGGAAACATCCGCATTTATGAAGAATAAGGATACGACAGCCAAAGCCGATCGACCTCGTATGAATTTTAAAAGCCTCTCTAAAGAACAGCGGAAGCTTTTCGGCCTTTTTGCCCTAGGACTTTCTGTAGTTTTTTTCGCCACGGCGGTAGTGGCGTTTTTTGTCATCCTCAACGGGCCCGAAAAAGTACTGGTGCCCGATCTCAGAGGCATGGAGCTAGCCGACGCCCTGGTGAGAATGCAGGAGCGGGAACTCTATCCCAGGCTTTCCTTGCGCTTTACCAATAATCCTCAAGACAAGAACACCATCCTCGAACAGGAACCGCTGCCTGGGATCATCGTAAAGGCTGGCCGGCGGATCAAACTTACGGTTAGCAAGGGCGCCGTCCTGGACGAGATTGAAAACTATATTGGCAAGAATATCGAATCGGTAAAACTTGAGCTCTTGAGCCTCTTCGCCTCTACCCAAGCTCTGGTGACGGTTAGGGAGCCTCCGGTCTACCGTTTTGACGACTCCGAACCGGGCACGATTCTGGAGCAGAACCCCGCTGCAGGCGAACAGATTTCCGGGCCGACAGTCTTGGAATTGGTAGTCAGCAAAGGACCCGAAAGCGCCAAGGAGAAAGTACCTGCATTTTTGGGTTTGAGCCTGGCAGAGGCGATCGCGCTGATGGAGAAATCTCCCTTTACGGTGGATTTTTCCATGCGTCAAGCCAAACAAGGCGAAAAGCCTGGTACAGTAGTGGAACAGGAGCCCAAAGCCAACGCCACAGCCCGAATAAAGGATAGACTGAAGCTCGTTATGAGCGCACCCGAAGCCAGTTCCGGCATGGTCCAGGGGATCTTTATGTACACTCTTCCCGAATATCCCTACCCAGTACCTGTCAAGCTCGAAGCGCTCAAACCGAGCGGACAGCGCCAGCTTATCGCCTCGATCAAGCACCCGGGTGGCGCTTTAAGCGTCCCATTCTTTCTCCCAGACGGCAGCACCTTGATTCTCTCGGCTTTGGACAAAGAAATCTCCCGGACGGGGGTAAAACGCTGATGGATCAGGATATTGGAAACAAAGTGCTGCCCGTTGAGATTGTACACCTCTACGTCTACGACATAGGGAGGGCTGTCGATCTTAAAAAAGCTGCATCACTTATTCCTGCTTATCCAGACATAGGCTTTGGAAAGCGCCGCGACACCCCTTCATCTCTTAAGCTCCCTAAACCCCTCATGCTCACTCTCAACAGCGATGAATGCGATTCCGTTCGTTTTGAAAAGTTCAGCGCCGTGGCAAAGATATACGACGATGGTGCTATCACCTTGGTGATTCGTTATCGAACCCATTCCAGCTTCAACGATCTCTCGGCTACAAGCAACTTACCCCTTCGCGACACCGGCGGCGAGGCGTGCATAGAGGATTTTGCCGACTCCTCGTTTCACATGGTTGTCGACGCGATCAAGACTTCGGTATCGGGCCAGAAAGGCAATGAGGGATACGACCGGGAAACTTACACTGCCTTTTGCCTTTTGGAATGCCCCGGTGGGAGTCCTGAAGCTTTTCTCGATGCCAACCGAGAAGTAGCCGCCGCGCTACTTGCGCGGGAAGAACCCGGCATTCTGCATCCCAGTCAGGTAAAGCAGATCTTGGCTAAGCCGGTAAGCTATCGTAAAAACGACCTCGCCGTTTTTGACATGGACCGCTGCCTCATAATCGATCCTGCCAAGGATTATGAGGATCTTCTTATCATCGCAGAGCACGCCAATTACAGACTGATCGAACTGCGAGCCCTGGACAGCTTGCTGGATACCTGGCTGGACGAAGCCGAAAAAGACATGCGGAAAATTTATTCCTCAGGCGGCGAATCCCACTTTGGCCAGCGATCGGTGAAAATGAAGCTCGCTCGCCTCCAGGCTCTACGCTTTGACGCTCTCTTCACTCTAGAAAACCTCGACAATTCATCTAAGATCATCGGTGATTATTTTTTAGGCGATATTTACCAGCGCCTATGCGAAATCTTCAATACCGAGGGATGGAAAGTCTCGGTTGAACGCCGTTTGGGAGCCCTGCAAAATCTATACGAATTGCTCAAAAACGATATCGCCGAGCGGAGAATGATCAATCTGGAAGTGGTGTTCATCGTGGTCTGCATAGTCCTGCCCCTCCTGCAGATTGTCCAGGTTATGATGAGCGGCTGAAGTCCGTGCCATGAGAAGGAGTATAGCGCTTAATCAAAATTGGCTTTTCTTCGATGCTCCCAGGGGCACAGCAGCCCAAGGCGTCTCTGTCGATCTTCCTCATTCCATCCTCGAGCTTCCATTAAATAATTTTGACGAAACCTGGTATCAAAAAAAAGCCTGTTATTGCAAAAAATTCCCCGGCCTGGATCTTGTCGATGGCGCTCGAGCCTTTATCGATTTCGAGGGAGTCGCGGTCTCTTGTAAGGTGTGGCTCAATGATCGTTTACTGGGAGGGCACAAGGGACCGTTTACGCCTTTTTCATTGGAGATAACCGACGCGCTTAGGTCCCAGGGTGACAATCAGCTTTGTGTGGAGGTGGATGCCCGTGAGGATCCTTCCATTCCTCCTTTCGGCGGGGTGGTGGACTACCTTGTCTATGGAGGAATCTACAGGGGAGTAAGTTTGCGGATACAGGGTCCGATTTATATCACCCACTTCCATGCCCGGCCTAAGATTTACTCATTTGGGAAAAAGACAGATGCCCAGGCGACCAGCGGGGTGAATACAAGCGCTATCGCCGAAGCGACAAAAAACCGAGCCGGCGAGTGGAGCACCGAGCCTTGTAAGGCGGCGCTGGCGGTGGAGCTGGAGTTCTCGATCGCGTCTCGGGGCGTCAACGCCAGCGCCGCCATAAGCTCGAATACAGACATCGTGGACTCGTCCATCGTGGCTTCCGCCACGCCAGAAACCGGTAGCCTAAGGATCGAAGCGCGACTTCTTTACTCTGGGCGCAGCGTGGCCGAAGTTTCCAGAACCATCTCCGAATATTCCACAAGCTCCGGCCTAAGCCCAGTCGCTTCCTCCGAGGGCTCCGCTTCAGCAACTGAGCCCGTCACCCATGCTGTCAGCATAAATTTTCCGGCGCTGGAGGATATACTTCCCTGGGATATCGAAAATCCAGTGCTCTACGATTTGGAACTCTCGGTGTTTAGCGGTAAAAAGCAGTTGGATTTCATACACAACCGCATCGGATTCCGGGACGCTGTGTTTAAGCCTGAGGGTTTTTTTCTCAACGGCAGGCGAGTGTTTTTGCGGGGGCTCAACCGACATCAGTCATGGCCTTTTGCGGGGTATGCGATGGGGCCGGGCGCGCAAAGGCTGGACGCGCAAATTTTAAAGCAGGACTTAGGCTGTATCATTGTGCGCACAAGCCACTATCCACAGTCCAGACATTTTCTGGACGCCTGCGACGAACTGGGCCTTCTAGTCTTTGCCGAACTACCAGGCTGGCAGCATATCGGCGATGAGGCATGGCAGGATAATGCGTTGCGCGATCTTGAATGCATGATCAAGAGAGATAGAAATCATCCAAGCATTGTTCTGTGGGGCGTACGTATCAATGAATCGCCGGATGACGATGATTTCTACAAGAAAACTAATGCACTGGCCGCAAGCCTCGACCCCGACCGTCAGCGTGGAGGGGTGCGCAACTTTTCGGGAAGCGCACTCTTCGAAGATGTGTACACATTTAACGATTTCACCCACGACGGCGGCGATAAGGTAATTGCAAAAAAAAGTGTGATAACGCGCAACGCGAAAAGAAAAGCTGCCAAAGCAGGCGGTGGCGCCGCGCCCTTCTCTCGAACCTCCGTAGCCCCCTACCTCATCACCGAACACAATGGGCACATGTTTCCCACTAAGCGCTGGGATCAGGAGGAAAGGCTTGCCGAGCACGCGCGGCGCCACGCGAGGGTCCTCAACGCAGCGATGGGCGATTCCGGAATATCCGGCGCTATCGGATGGTGCGCCTTCGATTATAATACTCATAAAGATTTCGGATCCGGGGACAGAATTTGCTACCATGGCGTAGCCGATATGTTCCGAAGCCCAAAATATGCGGCATTCTTTTACGCAAGCCAGAAACCGCCTTGCGAAGGCATCGTGCTCGAACTAGCCAGCCGATTTGCCAAGGGTGAGCGTAGCGGCGCCACGATGTTGCCTGTGGATGTCTATACCAACTGCGATGCGGTGGATCTCTATAGATCCGGAGACCTTGTAAAACGTTTTTTCCCCAATAAAACAGCCTACCCCTATCTGGAACATCCACCCGTACTGATCGATGATCTTATCGGCCACAGACTTGACCCAGAGGGCTTTTTACCAGCCGACGCAAAAAGATTCTTGCGCCTCGCCGCTAAAACCATGAGCAACGGCATATCCTCTTTCGGCATAGCCGACAAGCTTAATTTTGCCTTCCTTATGCTCAGGCGGGGCTTGAGCTTTCAGCGTGCCCAAGACCTGGTGATAAAATATGGACTGGCCTGGGGCAGGGCAGACGACAGCCTGGAGCTGGTGGGGATTCTGAACGAAAAACCTGTTGTATCCAGACGCTTTGGCCCCGATGCCCATGCCAACAACCTGGAGTTGGATGCCGCGCCTCGGCTTCTGACGATTAAGAAAGGTGGGGAGTGGGAATCAAGCAGAATTGTGCTCAGGCTTGTCGACCAGTATGGCAATACCTGCCCCTTTGCCTTTGAGCCTTTTCATATAGAACTCAAAGGCCCTGGACGCCTCATAGGACCAGCGGATCGCAGCCTTTTATGCGGCGAAGCGGTGTTCTGGATTGCCAGTTCAGGCGAAACGGGTAGAATAGAAATCACGATCACTAGTCCCATAACTACCCTGGTGCTGGCAGATAAGCCGCTCGGGGTGCATATCGACGTGGAGTACGGCAATGGCTGAAGGTTCATACATCGATAAAGCGGATTTATACAAAGCCCTGGCCACCATAGGCGATTCCCTCGCCGGCGGCTTACGCATTAGTGCGGTGCCCGAAACCCTCTATCAATTCGCTCCAACTAAAGAGCCTCCCGATATCCTCGATATCCCAGATACCCCTTATGCCCTCGATGGCATCGATACCAGCGCTGCCGCCACGGCTTCCTACACCCCCGATTTCGACAGAGCTGCAGTCCTTGCGCAGCTGGAACAGGAGGTGAATGCCTGTACGCGCTGCGTTCTCTCCGCAGGAAGACACAAAGCCGTGTTCGGCCAAGGCGTTCTTGATCCCCTGGTTCTCATCGTTGGGGAGGGGCCTGGCGTCGAGGAGGACAAGCAAGGCATTCCCTTTGTGGGTGCCTCGGGGCATCTCTTAGACAAGATGCTGGCGTCCATCGGGCTGCACAGGGACAAGAATTGCTACATCGCCAACATAGTCAAATGCAGACCCCCCAACAACCGAGAGCCCGCACCGGACGAACGGGCGGCCTGCATGCCCTACCTTCGCAAACAGATAGATCTCCTTAAGCCCCGGTTTATTCTCTGCGTAGGCAGAACGGCAGCTCAGGCCATGCTCGGCACCACCGAGGGCATCAACAAGCTTCGAGCCACTATACGGGACTACGAAGGCATCCCCTTGGTGCCCACCTACCATCCGTCGGCACTGCTCAGGGACGAAAGCTTAAAACGGCCCGCCTGGGAGGATCTAAAACGGCTCCGCGACCTCATCGAGGCCGATAGGGGCGCACATGAATGAGCAGACCGCACGGCGGCGTGCTCAGAAAACTGTGACTGCTACCGGCAGACCCGACAGTCCGGGCGGTCCGGGAGCCCTGGGTAATTCTAGCGCAGCAAGCCCAAAGCCCTACCTGAGGCTGGCGTTTTCCTTGCCCCTGGAAGCACGCTATTGGTATAAGAACAATCCCGATTCCCCAGCTTGGCTCGGCTACAGGGTTGAAGCTTCCCTAGGGCGCAGAAAAAAAACCACCGGCTTCGTCATAGAAGAGGCCGATAGCTGCCCGCTGGAAGAAGGATTGCTCAAGCCTATCACCCGTAAGGTGGACAAGGAGCCGCTTTTCGATGCCTCCACCGTGGCCCTAGCCCAGTGGCTCTCATCCATGTATTTCTGCTCCCTGGGTGAAGCCCTGGGAGCCATGCTCCCCTCGGGGAGAAGAGAAAGTCCACAAGCCTTGGGCGAGCTGGAGGACTTTGTCATAGGAGACAAAGCCTTAGCCCTTACCGACGAACAAACCAAAGCCCTGAAAAACATTCTCGCCTCTGGTCCTGCAACCACCTACCTCTACGGACCCACGGGAACGGGAAAAACCGAGGTATTTCTCCAGCTCGCCGAGGCTCAATTAGCCCAAGGCCGGTCGGTCATCTACCTGGTGCCCGAGATAGCCCTCACCGGCCAGGTGGTGCGATCGGCTCGAAAACGATTTGGAGACAACTGCGCGGTAATACACTCTCGCCTCAGCCCTTCCCAGAAACTGGGGGAATGGCGGCGTATTCTCAAAGGCGAAGCCACCATGATAATAGGCGCCCGGAGCGCAATTTTCGCCCCGGCGCGCAACCTGGGGCTTATCGTCATAGACGAGGAGCACGAAGGCTCCTACAAGTCGGGCAACAACCCACGCTACCACGCCCGGCAGGTGGCAATGCATAGGGCTATTAAGGAAAAAGCCATCCTTATCCTGGGTAGCGCCACCCCCTCGGTGGAGGCCTGGCATTCGTGCGAAACCAGGGGCATGAAAAAGGAAAGCCTCAAGCAGCGCCCTGCGGGGGGAGCCTTTCCGTCAATCGAAGTGGTGGATATGAGGAGCGAAAAGGCTACTATCTCATCCCGCCTGGCCGAAGCTCTCAAGGCCACCAAGGCCGAAGGGCGCCAGTCTATTCTCTTTTTAAACCGCCGAGGCTTTTCCCATTTTTTCGTTTGCAACACCTGCGGCGCCGAACTCAGCTGTAAAAATTGCTCGGTTAGTCTCACCTATCACAAGGAACAGAACCAGTTAGTCTGCCATTACTGCGGCTACAGGGCTTCCCCTCCGACCGCCTGCCCCGAGTGCGGCTCCCTGGATGTGGGCTGGAAGGGCTTTGGCACCGAGCGCGTCGCCGAGGAGGTTGCAAACCTCTTTCCCGATTGGACTATCGGAAGGCTGGATGCCGATTCGGTAACTAAAAAGGGAAGTCTCGAATCCATCCTCGAGGATTTTCGAAAGGGAAAAATTGATCTACTGCTGGGCACCCAGATGGTGGCCAATGGCTTAAATTTTCCGGGGGTTAAGACCGTCGGCCTCGTCCTGGCCGACGCAGGGCTCAACCTACCCGATTTTCGTGCCGCCGAACGGGTTTTTTCCCTCATCGTCCAGGTGGCGGGTAGGGCAGGGCGCTACGACCCCGACGGCAGGGTATATATACAAACCTTCAGACCGAACAATCCGGTCATACGCCTGGCTAGCGAAATGGACATGGAATCCTTTTACGCCCGGGAACTCATGCTCAGACAAGCCCAGGGCTTCCCACCCTTCGCCCGCATCGCTCGCCTCGTGGTGCGCTCTAAAGACAAGGTCGCCTGCATCAATTCGATCCGACAGCTGGCCAGAAAAGGAACTCAGCTGCGCGGCTCGGCGGTGGAACTTCTCGGTCCCTCCGAGTGCCCCCTGGGCATGATCGCAGGTTCTTACCGTTGGCAGCTTTTACTTCGCTCCTCCAGTTTGAACAACCTCCATCAGGCTGTGCGATTCCTTGCCGATGGATTAAAGCTTCCCGCTCCGGTGTATCTGGAAATCGACATAGATCCGGTACAGTTGCTCTGACATATCGAGTCCTTGCCACAGGCTTCAGCCTGGGCGATTAAAACCATACCTAGTCCCTTTGTCCTCATCTTGTCGCGATTTGTATCGAGTGGTAGTATGAAAAAAACCCCCTAGGAGAGAATATGGTCATTCTTACCCTGAATTGCGGCTCTTCTTCCGTAAAATACCAGATCTACGATTGGGACAAAAAAGATATCCTTGCCACCGGCATCGTGGAGCGGGTCACTATCGGCGGCTCTTCCATCACCCACAAGGCGGCGGGCAAACTCGACTATGTTGTCGAGCATGAGTGCCCCAATCATACCGTGGCCATTGAACTCATCCTCAACACCCTCGTCGATTCCGAGTACGGCGTTATCTCCGATATGGGAATGATCAAGGCCGTGGGACACAGAATGGTGCACGGCGGCTCCCGCTTCGCCCGTTCTTCGATCATCAATGACGAATTTTTAACAACCTTCAAGGAACTCACCGATCTGGCTCCCCTGCACAACCCCGCCAATCTCATGGGCGTCGAAGCTGCCCGCTCGGTGCTGCCCAATGTGCCCCACTGCGCGGTGATGGACACGGCCTGGCACCAGACCATGCCCGCTTCCTCCTATATGTACGCCCTTCCCCAGGAATGGTATGAAAAACACATGGTGCGCCGCTACGGATTCCATGGCACCAGCTTCCTCTACAACGCCAAGCGCGCCGCGGTGCTTCTGGGCAAAGATCCCTTCGAAACCAACCTCGTCATCGCCCACATTGGCAACGGCGCCTCCATCAACGCGGTCAAGAATGGCTGCTCCTTTGACACTTCCATGGGCTTGACGCCCCTGGAGGGGTTGGTCATGGGCACTCGCTCGGGCGATATCGACCCGGGCATCGTGTTCCACATGATGCGCCGCACCGGCATGAGCGCCGCGGATGTGGAAAAGAAGCTCAACAAGGAATCGGGGGTTTTGGGAATCACCGGCAAGTGGGCTGACCGCAGAGATATTGAGCTGGCTTCCGAGAAGGGTGATCCCATAGCCCAGCTGGCCCAGCACATGGAAAGCTACAGGATCAAGAAGTATATCGGCGCCTACTATGCAGCCTTAGGCAGGGTCGATGCCCTGATCTTTACCGCAGGAGTCGGCGAGATGGGACCCCACATCAGGCAACTGGCCACCGAAGGCCTGGCCAACATGGGCATCGTCATCGATGAAAAGAAAAATGCCCTGGCCAAGTGCCGCAATGCCGAGTTGGACATCACCGGAGAAGGTTCCAAGGTCAAGGTTTTTGTTATTCCCACCGATGAAGAACTGGTCATGACCGAGGATGCCTTCGCTCTCATGAAGGGTAGCTACGATGTCCACACCAACTACCACTACTATTTTGAGAACCGGGACTACATTAACAAGACAAGGGCCGCAGGCCTTGAAAAAGACTTAGCCAAGAAACCATGGCTCAAGGATATCATAGCCCAGGTTCCCTGAACCTTCTGTAAGTAAATGCTGGTTTTAAGATTCTCGGTATCGAGCCCCGGGGCAGGAACCTAGGATGCTACATAGGGCACTGTCACGCTTCCCTCGGGGAATACGATAAAGTCCGCATCTGATCCCTGGTCTTCCATGGCCATGCGAACCGCTTCTTCAATGGTAGCAGCCTTGCGGGCGAAAAGGCTCGCTACCACCTCATCGGAGAGGCTGGTCACGAAAATGACCTTTTTTTCGGCGGCTACCTTGGCAAAACCGTAGGCCTTGTGGCCTCCGATGACAAAATTTGCCTTTACAGCATCCATGATGCCCTGGGCTGTGTACCCAGCCTTCATGTAAGACTCGAAAATCTTTTCGCCGTAGCCTTCCTTGCATTCAGCCACAACAATAATAGTTCCTCCCTCCACCGTTGCCTTGTCGGCATGGTCTAGGGCTTTTTGGGCTTGATACAGATTTATATCCCGTGGATAGCCCGAAGAGGCGGCCACTGCAATCTTAACCTTTCTGGGAATCGGCGTAAGATACATGGCTTCGCTCACCTTTACCGCCTTATACCAGGCTTTTTCCACATCTCCTGCCACAACTTCCACCAGTTCTCCAGCATCGTCAACCACGGCGTTGATTATAAAATCTACCCCTGCGATCCGGGCAGCATGGATCATTTCGAGGCTGATCGGATTCTCCCTTATCGGCGGCAGATTATCCATTATCTCCACCATCCGGGCATGGTTTTTCTCCACCGTCTCCTTGCCCGACACGCCGGGGAGTATGGACTTACGCCCTCCCGAGAAGCCAGCGAAGTAATGCGGCATTACAACTCCCAAGGTGATGATGAAATCAGCCTCGTCCACAAGCTTGTTGAGCCAGAATTCGTAGCCAGAGGGAAGTTTCCCCTTAAAGACCAGATTGCTCTTGTCAGTCGCGTCGTGGGAAAGCACCCTAAACCTTCGGCACAGCTCCTCGCCATAGACTTGGATGTCCTGCTCCCTGGTATGGAGATCGTGGATGCCTGTAGCGGTGATCAGCGTTACATTGGAATCGGGAATCCCTGCTTTTTCGATGGTTTCCACAAGGGGCGGCATAAGCACCGAATAGGGCGTTGGCCGGGTTATATCGTTTACGATTATGATGAGTTTTTTTGGCTTTGCAGCCTTTAGCATATCCAAAAGCGCCGGCGTCCCCTCTGGAGCCTCGAGTACCTTCTTAACCGAGCCAAGGGCGTCTTTCAGGGGTTTCTTCTCCCCGGGCATAACAACTTTGAGAATGCGCTTGTCTTCAAGATCGAGGGGGAGACTGCCTTTTCCATATTTTAGAGCAAAATGCATTGAAAGTTCTCCTTAAATCAAAATGCCCGTAGGTAGTGAAACCAAAAGGAACTTGACGAATACCAGGTACAGAACAGCGATAACACCCACAGCCACCGCAGTGGAGCCGATAATTCTCTGGGCCCCTTTCTTGGGGTGGAACGCAAACATAATAATGAAGAAAGCTGCAAAGCTAGTGGCTAGGAAGCCAATTTTATCCAATAGGAATACCCAGAGAACGCCCACTACGATCACCAGGGCTAGAGATTTCGATACCTTTGTAAAGGTCGTGGCTATCATTTCGGGCTTGAACTTGCCTTTAACCAGAAGTGCCAGGCCGAATAAAGCCAGTACTAACAGTATGCTCTTGGGCGCCATGGTCGCGTATCTGCTCCATTCCTTGATCTGGAAGAAGAAAATCGCCGTGACTCCCAGAATTATAGCGCCACCAACGTAGTCGGTATTGAGTTTCTTAACACTCGGGTCTTCCGTTTTTTCCAGCGCGGCAGCGAGGATTGTAGCTCCTCCCTTTTTCTTGCGAAAAGCAGCACGGATGAATGGCCAGGAGGCGGAGAACACCGACAGAACTATAAGGGCGATGGAGAGGGGCCTAGTAAACATGATTATCCAGGGAGCTGTCATGGAGACATTGTTCCCCATCAGTAGGCCTTGCACAAAGCCCCGCTCAGCGATAGGCCCAAGTATAAGACCAAGCACGAAGGCACCAGTATTGAATCCCAGGTCCTTGAGAATATAGCCGACGATACCCGAGAGGAACATGATGATAACGTCCATGGGATTATTGCGGATTGCGTAGGATCCCAGAACCGTCAGAAAGAGAATCGTGGGAATGAGTATCCGAATTGGCACCTTGATGACAGCCTTATACATGCCCTTGCCGGCGAAAAATCCCACGATCATCATGAGAATATTAACGACGAAAAAGGAAAGCATGAAGGCGTACACCAGGGACGCGTTCCTGGTAAAAAGCTGAGGTCCGGGAGATAGCCCCTGGAGCAAGAGCGCTCCATAGATTATCGCCGCCGGGGGTGATCCGGGAATGCCAAGGGCAAGCAGGGGAACCATGGCCCCTTCCACTACCGCGTTATTCGAAACCTCGGTCGCAACGATGCCCTGGGGCTCACCATGGCCGAATGTCTCAGGATGTTTGGAAGCCCGCTTGGCTTCGTTGTAGGCGATGAGGTTGGCGATATTACCCCCCGCGCCGGGAAGGATTCCTATAAGGAGGCCGAGCACCGAAGCTCGGAGCGAAGCCAGGGGATGCCCGATAACGTTATTAAAAGCCCGTTTTAAGGCGCCTTTTTCATGCTGGACTGAATTTGCATCGGAATAAGAGGCGGATGGATCCATCGCCATCCTAAAAATCTCGGGAATGCAGAAGAAACCTATAAGCACCGATACAATCTCCACGCCGCCCTGGAAAGAAACCAGTCCGAAGTCGAAGCGCATGTCGCCGCCCACCGGTGCTATGCCGATCATGGAGATAAGAATGCCGATAAATCCCGCCGCGATACCTTTTAGCAGGGATTCTTCCGATATGGAAGAAATTATTGTAAGCCCAAAAATCGCCACCCAGAAAAACTCCGGGGGGCCGAACCTGAGGGCTGCTCTGGCAAGGGGTACGGCAAAAAGGATAAGCCCAAAGGTTCCAAAAACGCCGCCCACACCGGATCCAATGGTGGCGGTGTAGATGGCCTCTTTGCCCCGGCCCTGTCGTGCCATTGGGTAGCCGTCGAAACAAGTGCCTATCGATGAGGGGGTTCCCGGCGTGTTGAGCAGAATCGCCGAAAAAGATCCCCCGAATACGGTGGCGCAATAGAGCGCCCCTATGGTGATAAGACCGGATACCGGTGTCATGGTAAAGGTAAATGGCACCATCAAGGCCACGGCCATCGTAGCCGTGAAGCCAGGCAAGGCGCCGGCCATCATGCCAAACACAATCGCCGCGAGCATGAAGATCATATTTTGAAAAGTGAAAATTGCGACGATGGATTCCATGAAGATTTGCATTGTCATAAAAATTACCCTCGAAAGAAACCTGCGTAACAACGAAGCTACCGCGGCAAGTTCCGCGGCGTTGTGGACAAAAGGCGCAAGGCGATTATCGCCTTGCGCCTAAAGCATCGAAAGTAAAAGTCTTATTTCTTAAACTCCGCCACCAGTGGGGTATAGGCAATGATCTTTTCGTCCACCAGTTTTTCGCTGGCTTCGGGGCCGAAAAACTCCAGCTTAAAGCCCGAGGCTTCCATTTTCTTGGCGAATTCCGGATCCTTGTTCACCTTTTCGAAGGCATCGGCCAGGACTTTCTTGACAGCATCGGGGGTTCCAGGAGGAACCGCCGCACCGCGGAATGCGCCTTCCACAAGGTCGTAACCGAGTTCGCGGAAGGTTGGCACATTGGGCAGGGAAGAGACACGCTTGTCGGCCGCTACGGCCAGAAGGCGGATCTCGCCCTCGTAGGCGTTGCCCATGGTGGTATAGGTCATGAGGGCGTTTACATGGTTGCCCAGAAGCGCGGGAATGGCATCGCCCGATCCGGTGAAGGGAATATACGTCGTTTTGATTCCTGCAAGCTTGTCGAATATTTTCTGGGCGATTTCATTGGCCGATGCGGAAGCTGAGCCGCCTACAATGGTAGCGCCGGGGTTGGCCTTGGCGTACTTTACGAAATCTTCAACAGTCTTGAACGGACTCTTGGCATTGACCGCGAGCACGCAGGGGGTGGACATGAAGGTGTAGACCGGCACGATTTCCTTGGTTTTGTACCCGGCATTCGGAGTGGTGAGCGGCTGGAGGATGATATGGGGTAGGTTGTGCCCGGTAAAGGTATAGCCGTCGGTCTTCTGCTTCAGAAGGTCGGCCCAACCCACTGCGCCACCGCCGCCGATCTTATAAGCGACAATTACTTTCTGGCCAAGGATTTTTTCCAGCAAGGGCTGCTGAGCTCTGGCGAAAATGTCGGATTCGCCACCCGGATTGAATGCGATCACATAGTTAAGGGGTTTGTTGGGGAATTGGGCAAAGGCCATTCCTCCCACTACGAGCACGAGGAAAAGGGCGATAACCCCTTTTTTCAAAGACTTCATCTACTTGCCTCCTGCGATATTGTTGCTAGGCCTCCACGGGCCGCATTGAAAACCAGCACTTAATATTTGGCCCATTTTTACTTTTTGTAAAGGGAAAAAACTCCCCCGTTTTCGATAAGAGCCATAATGTCATTGGATAAAGGGACAAAAGTATGGACCAATCCGCCCGATTCCAGTGTTCCAGCAGCCAGATCTACTTCGATTTCCTTCCCTTCGGTAAGACCGAAAGAGTCCAGATCTGGCGCCATGATCACCGGTACGCCCAGGTTGATGCAGTTTCGATAGAATATTCGTGCAAAGGATTTCGCGAAGATAGCTGCCACTCCGACGTTCTTGAGGGTGATCACCGCATGCTCCCTGCTCGATCCGCAGCCGAAATTGGATCCGGCCACGATAAACCCGCCTTTTACGAAGCGCTGGGGATAACTCGGATCCGCGCCTTCCATGGCGTGCTTGCCAATATCCTTGTGCTCTGTAAGCTCGAGGAAGCGTCCGGGATAGATCTGGTCGGTGTCGATATTGTTTCCGAAGCTATAGACCTTGCCTTTAAGTATTTTCATCATGATTCTCCCTAGAGGCTTGCCGGATCGGTAATAGTGCCCGAAATGGCAGAAGCGGCAGCGGTTGCTGGCGACACGACATACAGCTTGGATTCCGTGCTTCCCATGCGACCCGGAAAATTACGCGAAGATGTGGTAAGCCCCACTTCTCCCGCAGCCAGGATACCCTCGTGGGCTCCCAGGCAGGGTCCGCAGCCCGGAGTCGAAAAAGCAGCACCCGCCTCCATGAGGGTCTGTACATGGCCGGCGGCCATGGCTTGTTGCATAACCTTGTCAGATGCGGGAATTATAACGAGCCTAGTACCCTTGGCGACTTTCTTGCCCTTGAGAATCTTCGCCGCTGTGGCCAGGTCGTTAAGTCTTCCGCCTGTGCATGTGCCAATGAATATCTGATTTACCTGGACGCCCGCTTCGCTCTTCACCAGGGCGAAGTTGTCCACGCTGCCGGGAGTGGCAACGCTGGGCTGGATTTTTGAGACATCATAATGGTAGACCGATGAATAGACGTAGTCCGCATCGGTGCTCACATCCCTGATAGCCTTGGCAATGCCCATCCTGGCCAGGTACTCCCAGGTCTTGGCATCAGGCTGGATGTAGGCGGTCTTGGCGCCCATCTCGACTGACATATTGCAGAGCACGAGCCTCTCTTCTACGGACATGGTAGCGACGGCGGGGCCGGTGAATTCCACGCATTTATAGATGGCCGCGTCCTGCTTCAGGTCTCCGATAATGTGGAGGATGATGTCCTTGGCCATCACACCAGGCCCGAGTGGGCCGCCCGCAAGGACTATCTTCATCACCTCGGGAACTCTGAACCAGAGTGATCCATTGAGAAGAATGAGCGCCATGTCTGTGGCACCCACTCCGGTGCCGAAAACCCCCAGGGCGCCCAGGGTTGTGGTGTGGGAATCGGTTTCCACGACGATTGATCCGGGGGCAACAAGCCCGTCCTCGATGAGAACCTGGTGGCAAACCCCCCGGCCTACATCGAAGAGCTTATCGATACCCTGGGCGGTGCAGAATTCCCGCATAGCCTTGTGGTTGTCCGCCGCCTTGATCGTGGGGGCAGGGGCATAGTGATCGAAGACGAAGGTTGTGGCTTCAGGCTTCTTTACCTTCGTCCCGCCGAGCTGATAAAACGAGGTAACTACTTGAAGGTAGAGGTCGTTTACTTCTGCGACATCGACACCGGCAGTGACGATCTCGCCGGTGGATACGCTTTTCTTTCCGGCCGCCTGGGCTAGGATTTTTTCGATAGCGTGCATAGCAATCAGTATGCAAAATACATGCCAATCAGGAATTTACTACATCATCGTTTATTGTAATCTGATCTTGTTTTAGAATAGAGAGATGGAGATTCAATCATCCGTCCTGTTTAGAAAAGGGGCGATAGTGGCAAGCTTGATGCGTTGCAGGTGTTGCAATAATGCGCAACAAGTGCAGCAAATGCAACGTTTCAGCAGACGCACTTTGGCAAGGTCAATTTTGTCTATTTTAGCGGTGTTTTACCGGGAAGTCCTAGTTTTTTCATCCTCCGCCACAGGGTAGTGCGATGAATTCCCAGGCGCTTAGCCGCATTCTCATAAGTCTTTTCTTCGTTAATTATTCTCTCAAACTCAAAGCCTCTAGAGGCTAAGCTATTATCCGACAAAACTTTTTCCTGGGTTTTTTTATCCTGATGGATGAGAAGCCCTGAATCCAGAAGGGCTAGGGCAAACGTAGCCTCTATTTCCTCAGTCTCGCAGATCGCCGCGATACGATCGCAAAAATTCTTGAGTTCCCGGACATTTCCCGGCCAGGGATAGTTCTGAAGCAGTGCTGCGCAGCCAGGACCCAGGCGAGGAACCTGCCCACAAAAATCGGAATGTTCCAACATGTGATTGATCAAAGGCAAAACATCGCCCTTTCGTTCCCGCAGAGGTGGAATAAATAAATTGAGCACATTCAGGCGCCAAAACAGATCGTTTCTAAAAGCCCCGGAAGAGACCAAAGAAGGCATATCCCGGTTGGAGGCAGCAATAATTCGAACATCCACGGGGATGATCTTATCGTCTCCCAGGCGCATTACCTCGTGCTCCTGGAGCACCCGGAGCAATCGGGACTGCAGAGATAGGGGCATTTCTGATATTTCATCCAAGAATACCGTACCCCCGTGGGCTATTTCGAAAAGTCCGGGCTTGCCTTTTTTTCTTGCTCCGGTAAAAGCCCCATCCACATAGCCAAAAAGCTCGCTCTCGAAAAGTGTCTCGGGGATAGCGGCGCAGTTCATGGCAACAAAGGCCCCCGACCTGCGATCCGATGCGTTATGGATGCTCTGGGCGAACATCTCCTTTCCTACCCCCGATTCCCCGCGAATCATGATCGAAGCGTTGGTTCGAGCGTAGCGCATGGCTAAATCGATAGTCCTTTGACTCAAAGGATCCTCGGCGACGATATCCCCAAAATCGAACTTGGCCACATAGCCCTTAAAGTAGATTTCCCGCCGGATATCCTCTTCCAGTTTCTGGATACTGCCGATATCCTGCAGGGTGATCACCGAAGAAGCGACCGAGCCCTCAACCTTGACGGGAATCGCATCCACCATAACCCGCTTGGCACCTATTTCCGTCAGCCTGCGTTTTTCCTTTTCCTGGTTCGATTCGGAACCCGGGGTTTGAATCATTTCGACGAGAAAAGAAGGTAGCTTCGTGCCGTAGCCCCAGGTCTGACCTTCGGAAGAATGCTTTAGCAGCTCTCTTGCCTTGCCATTCATCTGAAAAATATGTCCCTCGCCGTCGGTGGCGATAATTCCTTCTCGAATATTCTCCATAATGATTCTGAGCTCTTCCGCTCGACGGGTTTTTAACCTTCTCGCAGAAACGATTTTTGATGCTTCTTTCAGAGCGTAGCGAATAGAGGTTTCCCCAGATTCTATAAGCACCGAGGGAATCTCGTAGGCCGCGGCAAACTTTGAGGTTATTACCCCGCCTAGCAACACATCCATTCCGTCATGCATGGCTTTGCGGATCGCCTTGTCCTGGTCGGTGTCGATGCTTAGTTCATAAAGACGAAGATCTAGGCTTAAGAATGGAAGGAAGTCCTTCAACTGCTGGGTCATATTTGAAAATGTCATAACCCCGATTCGGAATTCTTCCTTTTTAATAAGGGTTCGAGCCTTTTCCAGGGCAAGGGCGAGGTCTTTTGCCGTAACCTGCAGTTCAACGATCGGTGTAGAGATGCCGGCGCTCCGCATCACCAAAACGGTGCCGCCCCTGCTTACGAGTACATCCGCCTCGTCTTCCCAGCGCCGGGCTATGGGAATGGCCTGCTCTAAAAGGCCTCGTTCGACGACAATTTTTTCCTTGAATTCATGGGCAACCCGTTTGAAGGTTTGGGCTATTCCTTCGTCCGGAGTAATGCAGACAATCATGCATCAATTATGCGGGCAGAAAGGCCGGCGGCGCAAGCTGGGCACATCGCAGCCCGGACAGGCTGCGATGCGCCCAGCCGGCCTGTTGATTACTGTTTTTGTCCGCTATGCCTGGCTGCGAAGAGGGCGGCCTGCACCCTGTCCCTAAAGCCCAGGCTCGTGAGAATGCTCGAGATGTAGTTTTTTACCGTACCCTCGCTCAGGCCCAGGCTTTCGGCGATCTCGCCGTTGGTAAAGCCCTCGCCCAGAAACGATAAAACCTCTCGCTCACGCTCGCTCAAGGATGCGCGCTGGGAGAGCGCAAAGCGGTCGGCCTCCAGTTCGGAAGAGTCGTCGCGGTCATTATGATGGGAGCCCTGCAAGGTGGAGATTCCGGTTGAGGGGTTTTCTGCATCGTCGCTCTTGAAAGTTTCTCGCCCTAAGAATTCGCCCTTCGTTCCACGCTGGACCTCGCCTAGTACACCCATAAGGGTTTTCATCACGGTACCGTTGGCGATAAAGACGCCCTTGACCACCTGTTTTACCGCCTTCGAAAGTTCTTCGCTGGGCAGGTCCTTCAACAAATACCCCACCGCGCCGGCTTTTAAAGATTGAACAATGTATTCTCGATCGTCGAAGGTAGTAAGCATAATAACAAAGGGACAGGTTTCTTCCTGGCAGATCTTCTGCAGCGCCGAAATCCCGTCCAGTACTGGCATCCGTATATCCATCAGACAAACATCGGGCTTCAGAGTCTTGGCCAGATCCACCGCTTCCTGACCGTTTTCGGCGGTGCCCACCACCTCGATTTCCTCATCGAGGCTCAAAAGCGAGGCAATACCTTCCCGCACCAGCCGCTGGTCGTCGGCCAGCAAAAGCCTAATCTTTTTATCCACGCACATCGGATTCCGCGTCCTTTCCGATGTGCGACACCGGGTCCCTGGGCATTTTGGTCTTTAGCGTCGTGCCCAGACCAGGCGTCGAGCTTACCGTAAATTCACCCCGCACCAGGGCTATCCTGTCCATCAAACCCGAAAGCCCATAGGCTCCCGATTTCGGATTTCCAACCCCCATCGATCCTGGAATAAATCCTCGGCCATCGTCCGAAAGCTCTGCGTTTACCCAGGATTTCTGGAAAACGACCGTGAGTTTCGCATTGTGCGCTTCTGAATGTTTTAAAATGTTGGTTGCTCCCTCCTGAATAAAGCGGTAGAGCGCCAAGAGCACGGCTATGTTAAAGCCGTCGGGGCTGCCGGAGAATTGGCTTGTAACTTTAACGCCACCACGCTTTAAGCTTTCCAGCGGCTTGGCGGCTTGGGCTATAAGGTCGAAGCCTTCGGAATTAGCGTTGAGCGTTTCCAACGTTGATCGAACGTCCGACATGGCTTCCTGCATGCTTGATCGCGCATCGGCGATAGCAAGCCTGGACACGGCAGCGTCCTTGTCGAAGAACGCTTGAGCCTTGTTGAGCTGTATAGATGCCGCAGTCAGGGTATGCCCGAGGCTGTCATGTATGTCCCGAGCGATTCTCGTCCTTTCTTCCAGCGCGACGGTTCGAGAAACTTGGGTGGCGAATTTTCTAAGCTCCTCATGGCTGGCGGTGATCTCCGCCGTGAGAGCAGCCTGATGATCCCGATTTTTGCGATCCTGCTCCCAGAGCTGGGCGAAGAGAAACATAAGCACAATACTCATAAGCTGGTAGAGCAGAATCACCAGCTCGTATTGATTTTCCGAGTTTTGGGGAGGGGAGTGGGGCGGCGTGTAGTAAAACAAGCCCAGTTGGATCGCGCAAAAAAAGACCGCTACCCCGTAGCGCCAGAATTGTTTGAATACCAGTGATAGATAAAATGTGAGCAAAGGCGCCACCAGGGTCATCATGCCCGGAAGGGCTCGGGGGTCAAAGAAAATAATACCCAGAATGGGCAGGCAGCGAAGGGCGGTAATAAAAAAACCGTGAAAGGATTTTTTCCAACGATAATTCCAGGCAAGAAATTCGAACAGCTCAAGGATGAACCAGAACCCGACTATAGCGATGTTCAGAAGCGTAAAAAGAGAAGGTAAGCCCGAATCCGCCCTGGTATAACGCCGAGTGTAGAAAAGTGGCCTAGATGTGAGCATAAAATGGAAAAGAAAGAAGAGACTCATGAGTATGATGCGGGCGAAGTCCCGTTCTTTGTGTTTTGCGGTCAAGGCACCGTCCATGCCTATGACTATATATGGAGAAGCATGCCCTGCCCAGTGCGTAAAGCCATTTGCAATATGACTTCGGTCACATCCGATTATGACGGACGCGACTGGCAGAATCAGTGCGGCCTGTGTATTCTATTCCAGGATTAAGGTTTTTTTAGTTTCCCTGGCATGTTGAGGAGTTAACGCGGTATGAAGCGGCCAATAATGCAAAAGCTTCCACAGATAATCATTGTCATTGTAATAGTAGCCGTAGGCGCTTCCATTATAATCGGTCAGCTGGGACTGCTTTCTCCCAAGATAGCCGCCCGGCCGAGCGGATCCTCGGGCGGGACTTCTGGACAACAGGCGGCCGGCGCTGCCGCAACAGCGCCGGCCGCCCAAGCGCCAGCAGGCGGTGCCGCCTCGGCCGCCCGGGCGGCCTCAACGCGGACCATTGCCGTGCGGGTGGAGGAAACTAAGAAGGGATCCCTCAGCAACTACACCAAACTGCATGGCGATGTGGTATCGGCCACCGAAGTTAAAATTTTCCCCAGCGTGGCTGGCAAGCTTATGGAAACCAAGGTGTCCATAGGCGATAGGGTGGACAAGGGTACGGTGGTGGCTCTCGTGGATCCTTCCAGGGTGGGACAGAATTACCTGCCCAATCCTGTCGAATCGACGGTAGCCGGGACAATTCTCTCGCTTCCAGTGCAGGAGGGGGACACAGTATCTACTAATACAATTATCGCGACAGTGGGCGACCTGACGCGCTTGAGAATCGCCACGGCGGTTCCGGAGCGTTTTGTCGGCCAACTCAAGATTGGCGGCGCCGCACAGCTCAGTTTCGATGCTCTGCCCGGCCAAGTTTTCGGCGCTAAAATTTCCAGCCTCAGCCCTGTGCTCGACCCCATTAGCAGAACCCGGGACGTTAAACTTGAGTTGGATCGATTCGATTCCCGAATTCTCGTCGGGATGTTCGCGACGGTTAAGCTTGTAACGGAAATGAAAAACAACGTCTTGATAGCGCCGCGGAGTGCAGTAATTCTGGCCACCGATGAATCCTATGTCTATGTGCTTAATGAAGACCCATCCCGAGGCGCCAGGGTCGAGAAACGTTCGGTAACCCTGGGCATGGAGGGAGAGAATTCCTTTGAAATAACCCAAGGCTTACAATTAGGAGAAAAGCTAGTCACCGAGGGCAGCGGTTCAGTCGTCCATGGAGATTCGGTCAGAGTGATCAATGGAAAGGATGGGATGCTCTGATGAGTATGGTTCGAAGATCGATTGATCATCCGGTTACTATCGTAATGATCTTCGTCCTCCTCTCGGGGGTAGCGGCCATCTTTGTGGGGAGAATCCCCATCGCGCTGAATCCCGAAACTGAGCGGCCCATGCTGTCGGTCAATACCTCCTATTCGGGGGCAGGCCCTGAGGATGTGGAGGAAAACGTAACCATACCCCTGGAAAATGCCCTCTCATCCTTGGAAGGGTTGAAAAGTATTTCTTCCCGCTCTTCCCAGGGCTCTAGTAACATAAATCTGGAATTCGGCTACGAAGTGGATCTGGACAAAGCGCAGTCGGAGATAGAGTCCATCGCCAGCGGTTTTGTAAACAGGCTTCCCGATGATGCTGACACGCCCAGGGTAAGGCGATTCGACATGAACGCCATGCCCATCATGCGCCTTATTATCAGCGGTGACCGCTCCCTGGAAGAGCTCCAAACCCTTGGTGAGGAGGAAGTTCAGCCTAGGTTGGAGAGAATCAAGGGTGTCGCCTCCGCCAGCGTTTCGGGGGGAAGCGGAGAAATCCTGAATGTGCAAGTGTCGCAAAACAGGCTGGCCGCATACGATCTCAGCTTCAGTTCCCTCACCTCGGCCTTGGCTTCCCAGAATGTCCTTGTATCCGGCGGCTCTATTGTGCGGGGATCCACCCAATATCAGATCCGTACCGATGAAAAGCTCTCCTCGGTGGATGATGTAAAGGGTTTAGTCATCAAGACAATGCGTTCCAGCGATGGAAACAGCATTCGAGCTATTCGCCTCGAGGATTTGGCGGATATCAAGCTGGTGAAAGATGAACCTTCGAGAAAAGTCTACTATGATGGACGTAGGGTTATTAACGTCCAGATCCAGCGGGAGAGCGACGGCAATGCGGTTCAGATTTCCAAGGATGTGTACGTAGCCTTAGGGGAGCTCAACGGTTCTTTGCCCGAAGGGGTTAGGGTCGAGATAATCTCAGACGATACCACCTTGGTAACATCCACCCTTAATAAAGTGTACAAATCGGCCTTCCAGGGCATCGCCTTGGCTGTTCTCATTCTTCTCCTCTTCCTGCGCAACATTAAAGCCACCTTTATTGTCGCTGTTTCCATACCTATATCGATACTCCTCACATTGCTGAGCATGCATTTTATGGGGCTCACTCTCAATACGATAAGCCTCACAGGTTTAATCATGGGCATGGGGATGATCGTAGACGCCTCGATAGTCATTCTGGACAATATTTATCACTATAGGCAGCGAGGCACAAAACCCAGGATAGCCGCCATTCTGGGCAGCCAGGAGATGGTCACCGCCATCATGGCTTCCACATTGACTACCCTCTGTGTGTTCATTCCCATCCTTCTCTTCCGCAACGACTTAGGTATGATGGGCCAGCTTTTCAACGACCTTGTCTTCACTATTTGCTTTTCCCTGGCAGCCTCTCTCGTGGTCGCCATGACCATAGTCCCCGTACTGGCGGGGCCGATCATGCACCTCGACACCAGGGTTCAAAAACCCCTTAAAACACCTTTTATAAAAAAGATAGACGATATCCTGGAAGCTTTTTTCCAAGCCCAGGAAAAGGCGTATAAAAAAGCGCTCCAATTCTGCTTGAGAAACAAGTTCCTTGTCGTCAGCCTGGTGGTAGTGATACTCGCATCGTCCATGCTTCAACTTACAGCCTTTGGTCTCAACTTATTTCCCCGCTCCTCCACCGACGATAGCATCACCGTAAACGTATCCCTGCCCCTGGGTACCGTAAGCGAGAAAACCCAGGAGGTGCTGGATGGCTTGCAGATCTATGTACAGACCAACATTCAGGGCTATACGCGCCTCGTGCTCTCCGTGGGCGGGGGTACCTCCAGCTATTCGGGTTCGCTGCAGATTCTTTTACCCGATCCAGGAGAACAGATAGACACGCCCACAACCATACGGACAAAGCTTACGCCCTATTCCAATTCCGTCCCCGGAGCGACAATCTCCTTTTCCTCCGGCAGGCAATTCTCCTCCCGTTCGGCGGTGGACGTGGAAATCCGCTCCAAGGACCAAGATAGGGCGGCGGAGGAAGCGGCGGAAATCAAACGTATACTGGCATCCGAATTACCTGAGATCCAGAACTTGAGCCTTTCTCTGGATCAAGGCTCACCGGAACTCCTGATTACCGTAGACCGCGAAAAAGCGGCTCTTTTCGGTTTTTCGGTTTCCCAGATAGCCCGGGAAATTCGAAACTCCATCTATGGCACTACGGCCACAACCTTCAATTCACAGGGCGAGGCAATCGATGTGTTTGTTCAACTCAAGGAGGAGGACAGAAAGACCCTTTCGGATTTGAAATCCATTTTTTTGCTGAATTCCTCGGGGGTAAGGATTCCCGTATCCAGCTTCGTCACAATCTCCAATAGTACGGCTCCGCGACAGATCAACAGGGAGAATAAGGAAAGAATTCTCCATGTGACCGGCAGTCTTTCTGCCACATCGCGGGTGAGCTCCACCGAGATGGCGCAGATTGTGCAGAAAGTGCTGGATGAGCAGTATATTCCCAAGACCGGGGTAACGGTGTCGGTGGGTGGGGAGAATCAGGATGTGACCACTTTTCTGCCTGTTCTTATGCTCATCATCGTGGTTGCCGTATTTTTAGTCTATGGAGTCATGGCTAGCCAATTCGAATCCTTTATCGATCCACTGGTAATCTTTTTGTCGATTCCCCTCATGTTCATCGGCGTCGTATGGATTTATAAGCTTACCGGGGACACGCTTTCCCTTTTCTCTATGATCGGCATCGTGGCCCTGGCAGGTGTTGTGGTCAATAACGGCATAGTGCTCGTTGATTACACCAATACCCTCCGAGCCCGGGGCTACTCCCTTTTCGAAGCGTGCACGGAGGCGGGCCGCCGACGCTTGCGGCCAATACAGATGTCCACCTTTACGACCCTTTTAGGCATAATGCCTTTGGCCCTTTTCCCCGGCGAGGGTACGGAAACGATACAACCCATAGCCAAAACAATGTTCGGCGGGCTTTTTATCAGCTCGATCCTCACCCTCTTCCTCACTCCTGTGCTCTACCATATTTTCAACAGTCGTGGAGAGCGGAAAAACAGTAAAAAAATGAGGGAAATGGAAGAATGGCGTAAAACCCTGCCGGACTACAACGATGCCACTCAGGAGGTCGCGGATGGTCAGAACTGAAATCTACGCCAACCGCTCGGTCGAAGAGGATGTCTTCGAGGCCATCGAAAAGCGTCTTCCCGGATTCAGCTACTCGCTCTTCGAGGATGTGCAGGGCCGGGGAAGAAGCGGTGTTCGCCATGGCACGGCCATCTGGCCTGAGCTCAATGTTCTTTATGTGATAGTAGGACCGGAATTCCAGGCCCATCTCATTCGCGAGGCTATTATCGAAGTGAAAAACGCCTTCCCCCGGGAGGGTATCAAGATGTTTCAATATTCCGTTAACCTTGTCGACGACACGAAGTCCGCAGACAATGGCGTGGATGAAAAAGCAAGGAGTGATGTATGAAATCCAAGACCGGCATCAAGTGGTCGATCGCCCTGTTCGCCCTGGCTCTCACAATAGCGCCCCTCTCCGCCGGATCCTTGAAGGATCTTTTTACCGCAGCCACCCAATCCAATCAGGACTATTCAGTCTATACCCTGGATCTCGAGCTGGCTCAGCTGAAGAAAACCAAGGGTGAAATTGAGGCCAAGGTGGAGCTGGACAGGGTAAATGCGCAGAACTCCTATGCTTCTGCCCTGGCGAGCTACCGCAAATCGGTATTAAGTTTCTATAACGAGGTGATCGATGCCGCCTTCGCGGCGGCTACCGCAGAATTGGATCTGGAATATATCGGATTAAGCCTCCAAAATGCCAAGGTGGATAAGGAATACGCCGATACTAGGTTCCAGAACGGTCTTATTTCTGAAGAAGTCTATAAGGAAATCGACATAGCTTATAAAACGGTCTCTAATTCGTACGATCTTGCTGCATGGACCCTCCTGGATGCAAAGAACGTGTTTTTCTTGGCTACTGGCAGAGACTGGGATTCCTCGCTCCTGCCAGAGGTGCCTGACTTTTCCTTCACAGCCTCGGGAGAGGATTGGCTAGCCAAAGACACCGGCCTTGCCAGTGCCAAACTTGCGGTTAAAATACAGGACTTGAAGACAGCATCCCTGGCGACCAACGCTTCCGCCTATGACAAGCGTATCCAGGAAACCGAAAACCTCAAGGCGAAGGTGAGCCTGGCCAATGCCGAGAGCGACGCTAAAAGATCCTACGAGAGCATGAAAATTACCCTTCGCAACCAGGCTGCCCTTTTGCAGATCCGTAGCGACGAGTACGCTCTGGAGGAATCGTCCTTCCAGGATGGCTTGAGGCAATACGAGAAGGGAATTATTTCCCAGAACGACAAGAATCAAAAAGCCATGGCCTTGCTTTCGGTTAAAAAGATCCTCCTGGCAGCCAGGAAAAACTACATTAAATCCATAGGATCCTGCTTAAGCGCCCTGGGGGAGAACCCCTTAGGACTGTAACATGGTATCCAGAGCTAGTTTCG
Source organism: Spirochaetaceae bacterium UBA6076 (assembly GCA_002428725.1). Taxonomy (GTDB): domain Bacteria; phylum Spirochaetota; class Spirochaetia; order Treponematales; family Rectinemataceae; genus UBA2256. The sequence continues at coordinate 39,060 of DIXQ01000003.1, forward strand.
CAGCGTCTTTCATCGCCCTTATTTTTCTTTTTGGACCGCGAATCGCTGCCCAGGAAGCCACGCCTTCCGCCCCCCCCCTGGGCTGGGACGAACTCTATGCGGCGAGGCTGGAAACCTCGGCTTCCAGCAGGGAGGCTGCCATAGCAGTGAAAAGCGCGACCCTCGCCTTAGAGCAATACACAAAGCCCTATATCCCCATAGTATCGCTTAGCACTAGCGCCACTAGCCCTTTTCGTATTAGCTCTTCGGGTTTTGTGGGGGGCAGCCTCGTATCCGCGGTGGGGATTGAGAATCTGCTAGGCGCCGACCTTGCGCTGGAAGTACCGGTAAAAATGGCTTCCAACGGTTCCTTGAGCCTGGACGACCCAAGCTTGAGCATAAGCAGGAAATTATTCACCGAAGACGAAGCCGCTCGGCTGGATGCCGAGGCGGCCCTGCTCAACGCGAAGGCATCCCTTAAAAACGCCGAAGATACGGTTCGAATAAACCTGGCCAAGGAAGTGCTCAACGCGAACTATTATAAATGCCTTCTCGATGCGAGTCGTAAAAACCTGGAAGTTCTCGAGCGAGTGCAAAAAGCGACGGTGAACACGACAACCCTGCGCGAGCTGGAACGCAGGATTCTGGGAGCGCGAAAATCTCTTCTATCCGCCGCCAAGGCTTTAGAAGATATATCCGATGAAGTAAAGGATAATCTCGAAACCTTAGTGGCTGACCTGCATACGCTCCAGGGCGAGTGGGTAAAGAGCATTGAGATGAAAGCTCCCGAGACTAGTCTGAGCACCCAGGCACTGGAGTTTACCCTCGCCGCCGCCGAAAAACGACAGGCCTTCGCCTTGCTCCCTTACCTTCCTAATCCTAACATCTCCGCCGAACTCTCCTACGACACCAGCACCCAAGGCCTGGACTGGGCTCTATCGTTATCCCTTTCCTACAATGTGGCCGACAAGGGCCAGAAATCGCTGGAAGCGCTGAAACGAAGGGAGTATCCTGAAATTTACCGTGCAAGACTCACGGATGCGCAAAAAAGTCTTTCCGAGGGTATTCGTACTACTAAAACTAGCATCGAGTCCCTTGAATTGGATTTAAAAATTCAACAACTGGATATAGAAGATGCCCAGGATGAGCTGGCGATGATGCAAGCCCTCTATCAGGGTGGCTTTGCCAACGAAGAAAGTCTGGTTATCGCATCGATAGATCTTTCGGTTGAAAGCCTGGAGGCTGAGAAAATCCAGTACGATATCCTCATCCAGAAGCTCAGCTTAGCTAAATATTTCGAATGAGGGCAATAATGCCTTGGACAAAGCCGGAAAGCGCTTGAAAATGAAGCGCTTTTTCGGAAGTTTTTTGTAAATATTGAGTCCCCTCTAAAAAG
>DIXQ01000020.1 GCA_002428725.1 Spirochaetaceae bacterium UBA6076
CTGATCGGGGATTATGCAAACAAGGGTACACAGTGGCTCAAGAAGGGAGAGGCGAAGGAAGTCAACGGGCATGATTTTCCAGGACCGGAAGTACCAAGGGCCCATCCCTATGGTATCTACGAACTAAAGCGGAACGCAGGCTTCGTGAATGTCGGGACTGATCACGATACAGCAACCTTCGCTGTTGCGTCGATCAGGTCGTGGTGGAAGGCGCAAGGAGCCAAGGCGTATCCACAGGCCAAGCGTTTGTTGATCACTGCTGATGTTGGTGGGAGCAATGGATCACGACTTAGGCTATGGAAGTGGGAGTTGCAGCGACTTGCCGATGAAATGGGCATATCTATCTCTGTTTCGCACTTTCCTCCTGGTACAAGCAAATGGAACAAGGTTGAACATCGTCTCTTTTCCTTTATCAGCTCAAATTGGAGAGGCGAACCTTTGAAAGATTACGGTACGGTGGTGAACTTGATTTCCCGAACAAAAACATCGAGTGGATTGAAAGTAGCGTGCCGTCTCGACAAGAGAAGGTATCCAGTAGGTAAGACAGTTTCTAAACAGGAATACGAGTCAATACAGCTTATTCGAGATGATTTTCATGGTGATTGGAACTATACAATAAAATCACATCGGAATAATTAGGTTGATACATTTATTAACGTGCAACACCTAAGCATCAACGGAGAGGGATCCATAATTCATGGTTCGCCCGGTACCCCAGCTGAGAGGATTTCGCAGACGAGCTTCAACGACCGCTCTGTTTCGCCGGGCATAAATGTCGAGCGCTTCACCGGATCTACGCTGCCAGGGTGTGATATAGCCGAGCCCTGAATGGAGATGCACTGTGTTGTACCAGGCCACGAAGTCGGCGAACCATCTGCGGGCTTGGTCAAGAGAGGTGAAGAAACTGGGGTAGCCGACCGTGTACTTCAGAGTCTTATGCCAGGGCTCGATAAAGGCGTTGAGGAAAATCGTGCCTCCTCTTCGGGGTTTAGCCTTTGCGCTACGTGCCGGATACTGCCCTTCCTGCGATCCCGGAGACCCTGCCTGCGCCAGTTCTGGATCGTCCTCCGCGAACAGATTCTGGTGTTTTTTTGAGCGTGAGGAGTACCGCTGCTTCCGTCAATGCCTTCTTCTCATTCCTTTTGGGGTTCTTCACCCGGCAAGAGAAGTAGTGCCAGAAGTTGGCCTTCTTTGACGATAGTATCCCGCGGAGCAACAATGCGATGGAGGCGGCCGGACACAGGTGCCGGGACTTCGTAACTGGCCTTCGCCACCTGTACCTCGAGGAGAGGTTCTCCCTCTTGAACCGCAGATCCCTCGCGCTTAAACCAGGCTACGACCACGCCTTCTTCTGTCGTATTTCCGATCCCGCTTAAAAGAAACTGATAAGGCATAATTTTTCCCCTTTGTAGTTACTGTGCTATCTGGCCAAGGATCGCGCCGCCTCCGCAATCGCCTCTACGCTGGGAATGACAAACTGTTCCAGTGGCTGGCTATAAGGAATAGGAACATTGGGTACTGCAAGCCGTTTGACTGGCGCGTCCAGATATTCGAAGGCCTCGTCGGCGGCTATGGCGGCGATCTCTCCCGAAAGCCCAAAGCCGAGATAGTCCTCGTCTACGACCAGAAGTTTGTGTGTTTTCTTGATTGAAGCTATGACCGCTTCGCGGTCCAGGGGAACCAAAGTCCTCAAATCGATCACTTCAGCCTCGATTCCCTCCTTGCTGAGCTTTTCAGCCGCATCGAGGGCGCAGTGAACCATCATTGCAAGGCAAACGATGGTGATATCGGTACCTGGACGTTTGACATCGGCCTTTCCAAAGGGAATGGTGTAGCTTCGTTCGGGGACGACGTTGACACTCCTCTCAGGGTAGCGCATCCAGCCGAGGCCCATGAGCCCCTTGTGAAAAAAGTACATGACAGGGTTGTCGTCTCGGATTGCTTCGATCATTAAGCCCTTAGCATCATAGGCCGTGGAGGGGACAACGATCTTCAGTCCTGGTGTATGAGCAAAAACACTGTAGAGACACTGGGAATGTTGCGCTGCATCGCCGTAGCCGCCACCGATAGCGGTGGTGAGTACAACCGGCAGATGGAGGTTGCCGCCAGACATATATGTATTTTTAGCCAGATGATTGTATATCTGATCCATGCACACTCCGAAGAAATCGACAAACATCAGCTCCACAATGGGGCGCATTCCCTCTGCCGCGGCGCCGGTGGCGGCACCGATGAATGCTGTCTCCGAAATAGGAGTGTCCATAATCCGCTCCGGCCCGAACTTGCTCAGCAGCCCCTGAGTGGCACCGAAAATACCGCCGTAAACTCCCACGTCTTCTCCCATGACGAATACGTGCTGATCTCGCTCCATTTCCTGAGAAATAGCCTCGGCAATGGCCTTGGCCATAGTCAATTCTCGTTCGTTTGACATTGTAGTTTCCTCCCTCGATCTTAAGCAAAAACATGCTCAAGAGCCTCTTCCGACTTAGGGTAGGGGCTCTTGCGGGCGAATTCGATGGCCTCGTCGACGGCTTTGACGGCTGTTTCCCTTTCTTTATCAAGTTGAGCCCGACTGACCAGCCCTTTTGCTATGATCGTTTGCTCGAACTGACCAATGGGATCGGCGGCCTTGAGGCTTTTCACTTCGTCCTTTGGTCGGTAAAGCTCTGGGTCGCCTATAAAATGGCCAAAGTAGCGGTCGGTCTTGACTTCGATCAGAGTCGGCCCCTCTCCGTGCCGCGCTCGCGCTATTGCCTCGCCTGCGGCATCATAGACCGATAAAAAGTCATTTTTCTCCACCCTCACCCCGGGAATACCATAGGCAACGGCTCGCTGGCTGTTGTAGGGGATAGCTGTGGATTTGGATTTGGCCACGGAAATAGCCCAGGCGTTGTCCTCGATGATAAAAATGACAGGAAGTTTCCACAGTGCTGCCAAATTCAACGATTCATGAAATGAGCCTTCATTGGCTGCCCCTTCTCCGGCGAAGGCGACCGCCACCCAGTCCTTTTCTTTTTTCTTGGCTGCCAGCGCAGCACCACAGGCCACAGGGAAGCTAGCGCCGACGATGCCGCTGCAACTGAACTTGCGCTTCGGATCAAAAAGATGCATGTGCCCGCCCTTGCCTTTCCCTAAGCCCGTTTCCTTTCCGAATATCTCCGCCGCCATTTCCTTTAAATCAACCCCTTTCGCGATGGCGAAGTGGTGGGCACGATGAGTGCCTACCACGGTATCTTCTTGGCCGAGGTGGGCACAGGTGCCCACAGCCACCGGTTCCTGCCCGGCGGACAGATGCATCTCGCCTGGAATTGTACCGGAACCGATGTCGAAGGCGGGACTCTTGCCCTCCATGTAAACTTGGGCCAAGGCTTCTTCAAAAAGCCGGATGGTCCATGCTTGACGATCCATCTCCAGCAACTGTTCTGTGCTCGGAGCCATGACGTACCTCCTTAAGGTATATATGATTCTCGCCGGGGCCACCTCCACATGGGAAAATGAGCAGTATCCCGGTCAATTGCAACTTTCTCCCTCACTGACGACAGTCGGTCTGATATATCCCAGAATGGAGAGGGTTCTCGTAGCGGCTTTGGCAGACTGCCGTACGTAGGGTATGAGTGTGTCGCCGAGGCTGTGATAGCGCGTGCTTGGCAACGAGATCGCTATTGATGCGATGACTTGCCCCTCTGCATCAAAGATTGGTGCGCCGATGCAGCAGACATCTGTCAAAAACTCTTCACTGTCAAGGCTATAACCATGCCGCCGAATATCCATCAGATGTTTTTTGAGCAGATCATCTGAAGTGATGGTGTTGGATGTGTACCTCTCTAACCCATGATCTATCAAATAATTATCAAGCTGTGATTCATCGAGGTGTGCCAGGATGGCTTTCCCCAGCGCTATCGCATGGTTAGCTTCGTCATAGCCCAGCGTTAGGCTTTTCACTCGCACAGAGAGAGGACTTTCGTCAATTGCCGCCAGAAAAATGTCCTTCCCAGTCCACACAGAAAGATACGTGGTTTCATGAGTCTTTTCTTGCAAGCTCTGCACATGCGGCATTAAATACGACACGATCTGTGCCGGTGAAACGGCTTTGCAGAGAGTGTAGGCAATTTTTCCGCTGGGCCGGAACAACTGGGTGTCGGGATCTTTTACAACATAGTCAGAAACGATCAGTGTATTGAGAAGGTGATAGCAAGTGCCCACATTAAGACGCAAGCGGTAGCCAATTTGCTTAGCATTAAAGCCATCAGGACAGGACGCGAGCAATTCCATTATTCCCAAAGCCCGACGGACAGATCCAATGATATCATTTTTCATCTTTTGGGTTTGAGCAGACAAAGAAGGAATTTGTTGAAAAGCTATGGCCATATTACACTTCCACACATACCAGATATTTTTTCTTCGCCCACGGGCGAAAATTCTCTTCTGCGAACCAAAACCGTACGGCTGTTTCTAATGGTGAAATTGATCAAAGAACCTTGTTTATTATACCCTATATTTCCCTTATTACAAAAAATTTGTTTTCAAATAATGAAATAAATAGTTCTCGATGTTGTTAAATGCTCGAAACCCAAAAAGGTACAGAAAATACATTAGCATAGGCTATTGAAAATCAGGGGGCCGGTGACTGGCAGGCTGTCCACTTATCCTTCCTTTCGCAATCCTCTATGTTTGATGGATATTGCGCGCAGGTATAGTGTCCCCCTCTTCGTTCAGACCATATATAATAAATGAGGAGAGGAGAGATGGGAGAACAACAACGATGGACAGCGAAGCGAAAAGCAGAAATTATTCTGCAGATTATTCACCAGACGACTACGGTTGTCGATGTAGCCAGGCAGAACGACCTTAGCCCCAGTGAGGTCCAGGAATGGATCGACACGTTTTTGAAGGCAGGAGAAAAAGGGCTGAAAGCGCATGCCAGTGACCTTCAAGAGCAGACAGAGAAAGAGATCAAGGAACACTAAAGACGACGATTGGGGAACTGTATGTGGAGAACGCCATACTAAAAAAGCAAAAGCCTTGTGAGGGACTTCGGACGAGACCGAATCCTGACCCTGCAAGGCGAGTTGATGGAAGACGGGATTCGAGCAAGCATACGGAAGATCTGTGACGAGAATTCATCGGAAGGCGATTGCCGCTGATCTTAAAAAGATTTACTCGGGTTGAAGCGGAACGTAAACTCATCGAGATAATACTGCAGATTTTCGCTACATACCGCTCCCTGATGGGTACCCAAGAGCCAGCGTTTCAATAAGCTGGCAACACGATGGCAATTCGGTAAGAGATCCTCTCCTACTGTTGCCTCTTGTCGAAGAATTTGATGATGAAATCCACTTGTTTCAAGATCATTGTAACCCGGCCAGCCAGCGTTAAACAGCTGCCTACGATCTATGTTTGGTTTATTGGTACAGGGACGTTCTTCGTTTGAGGAAATAGCGCTTTTCAGGTATTGCGCGCTTTTTAGACAAGCATTCAACCTTTTCTATGTGCCGGCAAAAGAAACTTTGCGATTATATCTTGAGAGAGCCGCTCAAAGCATAGGCATTCTTGATCGAGTACGACAGGCAAATATTCGATTACTCAAGAATGTAACGCCAACGCCGGTGACAGTAACAACAGTACAATCCTATATCCCGGTAGATATCGATGTTTCTATCATGGACAATTCCGACTCCCACAAGGAGAAGGTTTTTTATCATCAAGCATAATCTGAGACGAGAGAATCAAGCACTGTGGGCTGAGAACGCCAAGGTATTCGGAAACGTTACGACGCCCTTTCCTGGCACCAGGGTATGGACAGGAACTATCACGAAACAGCACCCCAAGGCTGATGATGATTCTTGTATGCTCGATTTGGTCTTTAGGTATACCGAGCGAACTATCGACAAAAGGGGTGAACTGTTATTGGTGATGGAAACTGACCTTGAAGTCTGGTGGACGAATCTCTGTGAATCACCGGAGACAGTAATTGCTCTGTACCACGATCATGGTACCTCGGAGCAATTCCACGACGTCTTCGTAAGGTTATTGCGGACCTGATTATGATAGGCTGTAAACTTGTTCAACATGGGCGATCCTGGATTTTGAGAATCAGTCGATCCAATCCCTGGCTTCCAGTGTTCATGCAGCTACACATGAAATTTGCTCGATTGTAACTAGATTTGTACCCTTACTTTTTTGATACAAAGGTATGTTTTCTAAATCATCGTGGCCGAAGGCTGCACATAGGTAGCATATAACGCACACTATTTTGTGGCACAAGAACAAAAATCATGACTTTGGTCCTTAAGATTGCAAAACGAGTCGTTTAAAAAGAAAGACTGCCTCGATACTGCCGATTTTTGACCTGCTTTATTAGTTTTTTATATGTTCGATACGGATTCAGGTATATAGTAAACAGAAATTCAAGTAGAGAAGATTGGTATTCGCGGTTTGAGGTCTGAAAGAAGACCTAGGATATTAACTCAGGTTCCGGGTGTATGGTTGTTTCGATATGGAGCTCCTTGCGAATCCGGTCTTCGATGGTGAAGGTTATCGCATGAGCCTCTTGGAGACTCATCTGGGGCGGCAAGCGAATGTGGAGCGTCATTTCTTTTTGGTCGCCATAGGCGTGCAGATGAATGTGATGCAACTTAGAGGTGCCGGGCAGACTCTCTTCCACAATGGTCCGCACTTGCTCCACCAGCTGGACATCTGGTTTTTCTCCCATGAGGGTGTTCACCGCCCCCCGGATAATATCCGCCGCCGCGTAGAGGATGAGCGCCGAAACGCCGAATCCTAGAATGCTATCTATCCACCAAAACCTGGCGCCGAAAAGCGCTCCCACGATGATTAGTGCCGAGGCCAAGGCGTCGCTGCGGTGATGCCAGCCGTCTGCAAGGAGAGACTGGGCCTTCACTTTTTTGCCCGCCCAGAGTGAGTACCGCGCCAAGGCTTCCTTAGCCACCACCGATACGGCAAAGACAATTATTGAAATTGTGCTGTAGTTCACCGCCTGGTGGTTCATCAACTGGTTCCACGATTCTTTGATGAAATTAACCCCCACAACTCCAAGAAGGGTCCCGATAATCACCGATGCTATGAGTTCAGCCCGGCCGTGGCCGAATGGATGTTCCTCATCTCCCGGTTTTCCGGAGATCCAGAACCCAATAATAACCACAAGGGATGTCAATGTGTCCGAAAGGGTGTGCCAGGCATCGGCGATCATGGCCACGGAGCCCACTGCCGAGCCAACCCAGAATTTCAGGCCGAATAACAGCGTATTCATGACGGCTGAGATCAGCCCTTCCTGGTAGCCGAGCCTTCGTTTTTCCTTTTCCATCTTTTCCTCCGCGTTAAGTCCAAAGATCCCGCAGGGGTATAAAAAAGCCTGCCGGAACCTTATGCTCGGTCCGGCAGGCTATGGTTGGCCTGTTGCTGACGCCCGGTGAAGCTGTGGATACTGCTTCGCCTGCTCCGAAATCAGATATCACTATATGTCAGCCGGTTCTGCTGGTCAAGCTCAATCTTTTACCGTCAGAGCGCCAGTCCCGGCGAGCCGGCGTTTCAGTCTGAGTGCGGCGGGCGCGGCGGGGTAGGTTTGGCGACATGCCAAACCTGCTCCGCCGGTTGTATCAGATTACCACTACTGCATAGTCCCGGGATCCGAGGCCAATTTTTCCGTGTGGTCTAAGCAGGTTTTCCATTCTGAATCGGGGCTAGTGTTGGTGAAATAGTCGTGATGGTCGGCAGAATCGGCGCATCATTTTCGCTATGACAATCGCAGTAGGGAGACACATCGACTACAAGGGAAATGTGAAAACTCGGGCGGCTGTCCACCACAGCCTTTGTATACTCCGCCATGCGCCGGTTGAGCAGGGAATTGGCGGCGCTGTCCCTGAATACGATGGCGTCGTAATTACAGGAGCCCAGGCAGCGGCGACAACCACGGCAGAGCGCCTGCTTTATATGTGCCTTACCGCCGGAGTGCTGCTCCGTCTTGCCCGCCCTGGAACCGCAGCCCATGCCTATATTCTTTACCGTATCGGCGACGGCCTTGGCAAAGTTTGGCCGCAGATAGCTAATATTCCCCATTTCGCCAAAGTGCATTTTTATAAGGGTGCGAAAATCGGTAAAATAGACCTTGGCTTTTCCCATGGTGGTTCTCCTGGTGATCTTATGGAATGAGTATAGCCGATTTATCGAGATTTCGAGAATTGGCTATTCGATCCTGAAATCCTGAATCGAAAACATCGATTCCACCGTTGCCAGGTATTCGGTCTTGAAAAACCGAGGTTTAAATTCTTTAATAATACGCCGGGCTGTTTCTCCTTCGTTGTCGAGTAAAAGCTGTGCGGTGCGAAGCAGAATTTCAGCTGGTCGCAGATAGGCCCGCAACGGATCGGATGGCTCGAAGTCCTTGGAGTGAATGGCGCCGGTAAAGCCCGAGCAACCTAGCTGGCAGGTGGGAACCAGGCAAGCTACATCGCCGATATCGTCGGAGGCATTGGACCGATCGGCAAAGTCGATACGGTCGGGGGCTTCGAACTGCAGCGCGGCCTTGCGCAGGATCTCGCCCAGAGCGGGGTTGGGGAAAAAAGGTTGGTATCCGGGGGTGTTGAAGATGCGCAAGGCCGCGCCGAGGGCCAGAGCCCCTGCCCTGAAGGATCGGTCGACTTTTTGCGCCGCGTCGGCAATGGCAGTCTGATTCCAGGCGCGGACATACGTTTCGATCACAGCCTTGGCGGGTATAATATTTACCACTGCCCCGCCCTCGGAGAGGATGGGATGAATTTTCACATGGTCCTCGTCTCTGAAACTGTCCCGCTGGGCATGAATCGCCTGCAGGGCAAGACTAGCGGCGCTCAGGGCATTGATGCCATCCTCGGGGTGGGCACCGGCATGGGCGGGCTTGCCGAAAAACTCTGCCCGTTTTGCCATAAAGCCGCCTAGGCTTCCGTTTACCGTAAGTTCCCTGGCTGCAGAATCCTCCATTGAATGGTACTTGAGCACCAGGCAGGGCTTGTCGAATATGCCTAGGCGGATAAGCTCCTGTTTCCCTGAGAGAAAATGGAGTTCTCCGGCTTTTTTAAGCTCCATCCGGCGCTGTAGTTCCACATATTCTTCCGCCGGGGCTCCCACAAAGAGCAGCCGCATTCCCGAAAGGCGAAATACTTTGGACCGCGCCAAGGCCTTAAAAACCGAAGCCATAACCGCGGCTTGGGCGTAGTGGCCGCAGGAATGTGCTATGCCGCCGGGGGCTCCCGGCGTGGGAAGAGCATCAATATCGGCCAACAAAATCAAGGCAGGAGCATCGGGGGCTCCTAACTCGGCCAAGACCGCTGTTCTGGCTAGTCCTTCAATGATGCGAACGCCGTTTGTTGCAGCGCCCGCCTGCTTGGGTAAACTTTCTGCAGTAACGGCGGTATCCTTGTCGTCCCCAGTGCTCGCCAAAAAGTCCTGGAGAGCTTTTTTCGTCTCAAATTCGAAAAACCCAGGCTCAGGCATGGCTTTGAGCCTTGCGGCAAGCTGGAAAAGCTCCTTCTCATCGATAGTGAGAAAATTTGCCTGCCGCTGGTTTTTCATACCCGCCGCTCCTTGAATTCCTCATAAAAAATACTATGATTAGCAATCATACTAGCGCCCCTATGGAATCTATGCTAGATGAACCTATTTCATTGTTATGGCTTTACTCGATTCAATAATAGTGCTATTCAATTGGAATACGAAATTCGTCACCCCCATAGCGGGGTGTACAATAAAAAGGAGCGATTTAATGAGAAAATTCATCACAGTCGTTGCTCTGTTGCTGGCCTTCGCCGTAGCCATGCCAACATTCGCCCAGGCACCCGCCAAGGCAAGCGTCTTCCTGCTCATCTCAGGATCCCTGGGCGACAAGGGATTCAACGATTCGGCCAAAGCCGGACTGGACATGATCAAGCAAAAGTTCGGAGACAAGGTAACGGTTAAATACACCGAGCTTGGTTCGGACACCACAAAGTACGCTCCCTCCCTGGAGGATGCCGGCGCCGAAGGCTACTCCGTGGTGATCTGCTCCAACAATTTCAACAGCGCGGTGCAGGAAGTTGCGGGCCGCTATCCCAAAACCCTTTATGTCATGTACGACGGCTGGATCGCCTCCGACATTGGTAACGTTCACTCCATTCAGTACAAGAATTCCGAAGCCGGCTACCTAGCCGGAGCCCTGTCTGGACTCATTACCAAATCCACCGGGGATTCCCGCCTTAATGGTGACAACGTGATTGGCTTTATCGGCGGCCGGGACATCACCGGCATTAACGACTTCTTTGTCGGCTATATCGCCGGCGCTCAGAAGGTCAACCCCGCGGTCAAGGTAATCTATAACTACGTCAATTCCTTCACCGACACCGCCAAGGCCAAGGATCAGGCTTTGATTCAGATGAAGACCTACAACGCCGACGTTGTTTACCACGCCGCCGGCCGCGCTGGCCTTGGGCTCTTCGATGCGGCAGTTGAAACTAACAAGTACGCCATTGGCGTCGATACAAACCAGGCTGCCCTCTTCGCTTCCGAGCCCGCCAAGGCTAATCTCATCCTGACATCCACCATGAAGCGTGTCGACCTCACCCTTTTCCAAGCGGTAAGCGCCTTCATGGAAGGCAAAAAACTGGGCGGTCAGAAGGTGTATGTGGGCGCCGCCGAAGGTGCAATCGCTTATGCGCCCTTCAACAAGGCCGTTCCCGCCTCGTTGCAGAAGGAACTGGAAAAAGTACAGAACGAAATCAAGGCCGGCTTGGTGAAAATTCCCTCGGCCTTCACCATGAGCGCCGACGAGATCAACAAGCTCAGGGATTCGGTGAACGCCGCCAAGAAATAAGAGCTTACTGCAGTCCGGGTGGCGCGAAGGTCTTGCGACCTTCGCGCCCGCCCACAATAATTCGCAGCGAGTATGTAATCACGTAATGTAGCGGTGCCCGGGGTCTCTGTTCAGGAGCCCTGGGCACCTTCCATATTCAATACACTGAATCGATTATTTTCCAGGGAGGATGAGGTGGACTATCTGCTTCGAACGGAACGCCTGAGCAAGGTATATCCCAATGGGACCCTCGCGAATAAACAGGTGGACTTTGCCGTTGCCAGGGGAGAAATCCTCGGCCTTGTGGGCGAGAACGGCGCGGGCAAGTCCACACTTATGAAACTCCTTTATGGGGAGGAGGCACCCAGCTCGGGGACAATACTCCTGGAGGGCAAGCCCATAAGTTTTACCTCATCCCAAGATGCCATTGCCGCCGGCATTGGCATGGTGCATCAGCACTTTATGCTGGTGCCTTCCTTGAGCCTGGCTGAAAACCTGGTCCTTGGCCAGGAGCCGAAGAAAGGCAAGAGCAGCTTTTTCGACCTGGAAAAAGCGGTGGCTATAACGGAAGAACTCGGAGAAAAATATAATCTCAAAGTGCTTGCGCGAGCCCGCGTAGTCGACGTTTCAGTCTCCATGCGCCAGAAGCTAGAAATCCTAAAGGCTCTCTACAGGGGCGCCAAAATACTTATCCTGGACGAGCCTACCGCGGTGCTCACACCCCAGGAGACCGACGAGCTCTTCGTTGAGCTTCAGGCTCTCCGCTCCCATGGCCACACGATTATCTTTATCAGCCACAAGCTGAACGAGATATTCAAGCTTTGCGACAGGGTGAGCGTAATGCGGGATGGTCGCATGATCGGCACCCACAATGTCGCCGATGTGGACCGCCAGACTATCTCCAACGAGATGGTGGGCAGGGAGGTTCTGCTCTCGGTCAAAAAAGACAAAGCCCAGGTTGGAGAAAGGGTTCTGGTGGCCAAAGACCTCTCCTATATCGACGATTTCGGCATCCCAGCCCTGGACCATGTGTCCCTGGCCCTACGAAAGGGCGAAATACTGGGTGTGGTAGGCGTGGACGGCAACGGCCAGTCCGAGTTGGTGCGCATCCTCACCGGATCGGCGCACAGCCTTTCGGGCTCGGTGGTGGTCAAAGGCAAGGATATGACAAACCAGAAGCCCGGGGCTTTGCGGAGAGCCGGGGTAGCCCACATCGCCGAAGACCGCATGACCGTAGGTACGGCCTTACCGGCCAGCATCGAGGACAACCTCATGGCGGATCGGTATTTTCATCCCGAATACGAGGGCAAAGCGGGCTTTTTAAATCGCGCCGCTATGGCCCAGGCAGCCTCAGAGATCGTGACCACCTTCGATATCCGATGCAAGTCCGCCAAGCAGCCGGTTTCAAGTCTCTCAGGCGGCAACATGCAGAAAGTGGTCATTGGCAGGGAATTCACCGCCGACGCCGACATCCTGGTTATCGCCCAGCCCACCCGGGGCGTGGACGTGGGCGCCATTGAGTTTATCCATAAGCGCATTATCGAAATGCGGGACCAGGGCAAGGCTATTCTTCTGGTTTCGTCGGACCTACAGGAAGTCATGCTGATATCCGACAGCCTTGTGGTTATGAACTCTGGCAAAATTGTGGCATATTTCAACGACGCTTCTACCACCACCGACAAGGAGTTAGGCCTCTACATGCTGGGCTTAAAAAAGCAGAACACTGAAGAAATCGAGAAGGTCCTCCATGAATAACATAAAAACCAAACGCCCTGGACCTTTTGCCTCGATAAAACTCTTCTTTACCGACCGGGACAAGCTCGAGCCGGCGGTAATCACCCTTCTGGCGGCCATCTTCGCGATTCTCATGGGAGTCGGCCTCATCTTTATCGTATCGAAAGATCCTGTTACATCGACGAAAAACTTTCTTCTTGGGCCTTTCTTGCGTACCTACAATTTCTATTACCTGCTCGTAGCCATGGTGCCCATCACCTTCACCGGCCTGGCCCTCTGCATAATCTACCAGCTCAAATACATGAGCCTCATCGTGGATTCCAGCTTTTACACCGGGGCTATCGTAGCCACGGCGATAGGCGTCAGGCTCGCCCTGCCGGCAGGCTGGCATCCCGCGGTGGCCATGTTGGCAGCAGGGCTTGCCGGAGGCCTCATAGGCACCTTGCCGGCCATTCTTAAAATCAAGTGGCGGGCTAACGAGCTAGTCTCCTCCCTGATGTTCAACTACGTGTTCTACTTCTTCGGCAGCTTTGTCATCCTTTACTTTCTGCGGGACAGAAACCAGACAATCCTGGCCTCCATGCCCTTCCAGAAGACCTTCGCTCTGCCTAAGCTGGTGGAAAACACCCAGCTCCATGCAGGCTTTATCATCGCCGCGGTTTTTATAGTTCTGGTGTCGATATTCCTGTTCAGAACTAAGTGGGGCTATCAGATCCGCATTACAGGGGCTAATCCTAAGTTCGCCGCCTATGCCGGCATTCCGGTGGCATCCGTGGCTATCTTCGCCCACTTTGTTTCGGGCTTTATCGGCGGCATAGGCGGCGCTGTGGAGATGGCCGGCCTCTACAGGGCTTTTATCTGGCAGATGAACCCCTCCTACGCCTGGGACGGGGTAATCGTGGCCATGTTGGCGCGAAAAAATCCCAAATTCGTGCCGATTTCCGCCTTCTTTTTAGCCTATATGCGGGTGGGCGCCGACTTCATGTCCCGCCGGGGCGATGTGGCCTTCGAGTTCATCACCCTTTTGCAGGGTATCATCATACTCATTCTCGCCTCGGATAAGATCGCCAACTACTTTAAGGCCCGGCGCCTGCGACGCAACGCCCTGGCGGCCGATGCTGCCTTGGCGGCGACAGGCGGGTCGACCCGCGGCATAGCCGGCGGATTGAACGGCATAGCGGATAGGGGAGACAGGGCATGATCGAATTTATCGCCGGAGTTTTCGCCTCCTCCAATTACTGGTTTATCGTCCTGCGTTCCACGGCGCCCATACTTCTGGTCACCCTGGGTGCGGTTATCACCGAACAGGCGGGCATCAAGAACATGGCGCTGGAAGGCTCCATGCTCTGGGCAGCCCTGACCGGCGTCATTGTAAGCGCGTATACCGGCAGTCCCTGGCTGGGAATGCTGGGAGGCATTCTCGCCTCGGTTACCATCGCCCTCATCCTTGGCCTTTTTGCCCTCAAGCTGGATGCCAACGCGGTGCTCTGCGGCGTAGCCCTCAACCTCTTCTCCACAGGCGGCACGGTGTTCGTACTCTACTCACTCACCGGGGACAAGGGAATCTCCTCTTCCCTGCCCTCCAAGATCATCCCCTTTATAAAAATTCCCTTTGTGGAGAATATTCCCTGGATCGGCAAGGTTATCTCAGGCCAGAATCTCATAGTATGGCTAGCGGCCGTCGCCGTCGTTGTTGTTCATTTTATCCTGAACAGGGCGACAATTGGCAGAAGGATCAGAGCCACTGGCGAGAACATCGAAGCCGCCAAGGCGGCGGGCATTGATCCTATAAAGGTCAAGTTTTTTACCCTGATCGTCTCGGGCGTTCTAGCCGGTATTGCGGGCTGCTTCTTAAGTATGGGCTACACGTCCAACTTCACCTCCGGCATAGCCGCAGGCCGAGGCTACGTAGCCAACGCCGCCCAGGTTGTGGCCGGCGGCACAGCCATAGGCGCCATCTTCGCCTCCCTCATTTTTGGTCTTACCGACGCTATGGCCACCTATCTACAGAATATCGGCCTGCCGCCGGAGCTCATCCAAGCCCTGCCGTACCTTGTTACAATCCTGGGCTTTATCGTGGTCACCCTTATTCGCGATAGGCGCGAATCCATCCGCAAGCGCCAACTTCTGGAAGGCAAGCTTCCCAAAGGCAGCCTCAAGCCGGCTGCTGTGGGCGGAGCCAACGGCGGCAGTTTAGGTGGTGGCAATTAGTGAATAAATATAGACAGGATAACAGGATGCTCCAGGATTTACCAAGCGATGTGGCATCCCAGCACCCACAAGGACAGGATAACAGGATGTCCAGGATGCACGATGATCTCATCGTGGAAGCGGCAGCGGTCATCACCGTCGATCCCGAATGGAGGGTTTTTGCCCCCGGCTATATCGCGGTGAAGAATGGCAGGATTTCAGGCCTCGGACCAACCGCCGCGTTAAGCGCCGACCAAACCTCCGGCCTCGTGGCAAAATCCGCAGCCCAGCCTGCTGTTTCGTTAAACGCTAGCCCTGCCGCCGAAACCGCAGCCCGACGAACAACCCGACGCGTGCAGGCGCCGCGGGCTTTCATTATGCCCGGATTGGTCAACACCCATACCCACATATCCATGGCAGCCTTCCGCGGCGCCTGCGAGGACATACCCAACCGCCTCACAAAGGTTATCTTTCCCTTGGAGCGAGACCTGGTAACCAGGGAACTCACCTACTGGTCTGCCCTCTACTGCTTGGTGGAAATGGCCCGATCGGGCACCACCACCTTTGCCGACATGTATTATTTTGAGGACGAGGTAGCCAAGGCCACGGACAAATCTGGCCTGCGGGCTATCCTGGGCGAGACAGTCCTCGGCCACGCGGCGCCCGACGCCCCCGAAGGCTACGGGGGCATAGACTATGCCCGCCGCTTTATAGCCGAATGGCAGGGCCATCCCCGCATTACACCATGCTTCGCCCCTCACGCCCCGTACACAGTGGACGCCCAACACCTGGAACAAATCGCCCGGGAAGCAGAAACTCTGGATGTCGATGTTATGATGCACGTGGCGGAGATGGATTTCGAGCACGAGAAATTCTCAAAGCAAGGTGGCTCTGTGCTGCGTTATCTGGACTCTATTCCCGGCCTTCTTTCGCCTCGTCTTCTGGCAGCTCACATGCTGTACCTGGACGAGGCCGATATCGACCTCGCCGCCCGCCGAGGCCTCCGCGTCGCACACTGCCCCGCCTCCAACGCCAAGTCCGGCCGACTCATCTGCCCCGCTTCGCGCCTGCAGGCTGCGGGTGTCTCCCTAGGCTTAGCCACCGACGGCCCCCTCTCGGGCAACGGCATGGATATGCAGGGGGTCTTAAATCTCTTCCCCAAGATGCAGAAGGTTCGAGAAGGGCGCTGGGATATCGTCACAGCCCGTGAAGCCGTCCGCGCCGCGACGTTGGGCGGCGCCGAAGCCTTGAAGTTGAGCGACGAGATCGGTTCTCTTGAAATCGGGAAAAAGGCGGACTTCATCCTAGTAGATCTCGATGATTTCAACATCCAGCCGGTCTACGACTGGTATTCCACCATCGTCTACGCTATGAGACCGCACAACGTCGCTTCGGTCTTCGTCGATGGCCGCCCCGTGGTCAAGGACAGGCGCATGACAGGCTTCGACCAGAACGAGGTGTTCGAAAGGATGCTTCGTATTTCCGGAGAGTGCTCGTCCTACATCGCCCAACTTTCTTGAGGATTTTACCGCAATGGGGTGCTACAACAGAATGCATCGACAGAATATCGCGACAGGGTGCTACGACAGAATACCGCGACAGGAGAACAGGAAAATCAGGATCGACAGGATTCAAGGAATATAGCAAAGTCGGCGATCCCACCCTACCCCGCGTCAACCTCCAATGCCTTCAGACTCATATTATCCTGCACCAGGTCGTGGGGAACCAACATATATCTCCAGGGCTTCTTCCCCAGGCCCCGGTTAAACTCGGTTGCGTGGACGCACCACTGTTCGGCCGCCTGCTTTTTCGCAAGCACGCCGGCATCGGTCAGCTCATTCCGGGCTTTGGTCTCGGCCATGTATATCGAGTCAGGCGTCTCGGCGACAAAATCTGGAATGTATTCGCTCTGCTGATATCCGTCCTGATACATGATCTGGAATTGACCCTTGGCGGGTTTGAACCATTTTTCCGACTCCCGCTCCAGGATGGCCGAAAACCGCCGCTCGGTGTCCGAGTCGAATTTCACCGCCGGATAGAGGCAGCGCCTGAATCCGGTGAATAAAATCCTCCCGATTTTGGACTTGTCGAAATCGCTTCGTCTAAAATCCATGGACTCCAAGCCTTCTTCCACGATGGCGGCGCTCTTGCGCAGCGGCGTGAAGCCGCGATTCACCTTGACTTCGAAGCCGGTGTCCGAGATTACGCGATGCTCTCGCATCTGGGCGGCGATGAAGGCCACTAGATCATTCTGGTGATACTGAAGGACGTTGCCCACTTCCTTGTCATTCGCAAGATACGACCTCAAGTGGGAGACGACCTGGCCGGCCAGATCGTAGAGCAGATCCGCGTGCTCGTCGTAGTTGATGTTGGGTTCATTGATCAAGCCGCGCACCAGGTAGTCCTCAAGCCGCGATTCGGCCCCCGCCGACTTGTTGAACGACAAAACCTTCTGCTCGCTCGTCCTCAAGAACTGCATGAGCAGATCCCGAGAAACCGGCTGGAAATGGATATTTCGCAGATCGAGCCTGAAGCTCGGGAAATACACCCGCGAACCCTCCCGGGGCAAGACGATGATCCTGGGAATATCAATGATGCCGTCCACTACCGACTGGACTACAGCCTGCACCATGGCTTCCGGTACCGGAGCGCTTCCCATGCCTTCCAATTCGCCCTGGGCCAGGCCATACCGGGCTTGGGCTTCCGCTGCCAGTTCTGCCTGCACCTCCGGTTTTTCAAGCTCCGAGGATGAGACCAAGCCCCTCTTTTCGGCTATTACCTCGAGCACGGCAGCCTTGAAACGCTGCTCGCCCTGCGTTCCGGTACGGATCGCTCGTTCTAGGTTAGGCTCGGTGATAACCGTCTTTACCTTCTGCTCTCGTCCCGCCGGATCCAGCTCTATCGCGCGGAATTTGAGTATCGAGTCACCGCGATTGGCCTCGTCGATGATGGCCTGGAACGAATCATGGGCGATGATATGTAGGGTGTCGACAGCCTGATCGCCCGTGCGCTTGCCGTAGGGCAGCCGCAAGCCTCTGCCGAGGGACTGTTCCACGAGGGTACGCGCGTTGGCGGCGCGCAGTGGGACTATGGTGTAGAGGTTAGTCACGTCCCAGCCCTCTTTAAGCATGTTTACGTGAACCACGATCTCCGTGGGCTCGTCGGGGCTTTCCACTGCGAGGAGCCTCTGGACGACTTCCTCTTTCTCCTCGCCTGACTGGTTGGAGTGGACCTGGATCACCTTTCCCGCGTAGCGCCCGGAGAAAAACTCTTCTGATTCCATGAACTTCTGAAGCTGGTCAGCATGGGTCGTATCGCGCGAAACCACTAGCATGAAAGGCTTGACGATGGGTTTGTCGTTCTGCCGCGCCCAGGTTTCCAGGTGGACCTTGGTGTTCTCATGCACCCGGATCCCGTCCTCCAGCTTGATCTTCTCCAAGGCTTCGGGGCTCACCTGATCGGCGCGGAAGTTCTTCTGGGTTACAACAGCCGGCTCCTTCACAAAGCCGTCCTCCATGGCCTTGGCAAGGGGGTAATGATATATGACGTTCTGAAAAGGTATCTGTTTAGTGCCCAATTCGACGAATGGAGTCGCGGTGAGCTCCAACCCGAGGATGGGCCTGAGCTCGTTTATAGCCTTAACGCCCGCGCTGGCGCGGTAGCGGTGCGACTCGTCCATGAGGAGTACCAAGTCCGGCAAGGCGGCGAGGTACTCGAAGTAGCTTTCGCCAATGTATTCGGAAAGCCGCTTAATACGGGGCGATTTTCCTCCGCGCACCTCGCTGTTGATCTTGGAAATGTTGAAAATATTGACCTGGATGCCCCCCTCGATGAGTACTCCGCTCCTAACCACATCAGCCCGCTCGTAGTTGTCTCCTGTGATTATTTGAGGCGGGTCCTGGGCGAACTCGGCTATTCCCTTTAAGACATACTTGGGCGTGCCCGGGGTAAAATCCGCCACGAGCTTGTTGTAGATCGTCAGGTTGGGAGCCAGCACAAAGAAGTGATTTACCTTGTGCGCCAGGTGAAGGTAGGAGATGAAGGCTCCCATGAGACGCGTCTTCCCCACCCCTGTGGCGAGGGCGAAGCAAAGTGAGACGAAATCGCGGTCGAAGCCAGTCACCTGGGAAAATTCGGATCTAATAATCGAAAGCGCGGCAGAAGTTTCCGTATCCTTGGAAGGCTTCACCAACTCGGTGATTCTTGACAGGAGTTCGAGCGATTTCCGCTGCGGCTCCCGCAAGGACAGCCTTCCTGATATGGTGTTGACGATGCGGTCAGTCATGGTAAGACTCCAATTTTTTGATATCTTCTTCTATTTCAGCCTTGGTTTCATCGGCGAGTCGGTGGCGATTGAATTCCTCGTACCGCTCTTCGGCGAGCGCTTTCGCCACCTCCATGGAGATCAAGCCTGGGTTGTCGAGCACGTCCCGTTCGTTAAATCGAAGGAAGGCGTCGAGCTTAGCCCGCCAGTCTTTCATATAGACGAGCCGATTCCGTTTGGCTTGGTCTTCGGCGTAATCGAGGTACATCGTCACGATTCGGCTGAGCGATTCCAGTTCCTCTCGATCCAGATAGTTCTTGGCCACAACAACGTCGGTCTTGCGGACCTTCGCTCCGGTCCAACTCGTTAAGCCCATATTGTCCTTCGAGGGATCGGAGCGCTCAGATATAAGCTGAGCGGCGGTTTTTCCAGTGATAGCCCAATGGAGCTTGTTCTGGATTATTTTAAAAAATTCCAACGTCTCCACAGCTGAAGGATCATAATCGGCGGCAAGCTTGAAAATGTCTCGGATCTTCTGGTAAGTCCTCTTCTCCGAGCTGCGTATGTCGCGGATGCGTTCGAGCAGCTCGTCGAAATAGTCTTTACCCCAGTTGGCGCCTGCCTTGAGACGCTCATCGTCCATGGTAAAGCCTTTGATGACGTATTCCTTCAGAAGCGCTGTCGCCCAGCGCCGGAACTGGGTGCCCCTAAGTGAGCGGACTCTATATCCAACAGCCAGGATCATCTCGAGATTGTAGTGCTCTACATTCCTAGAGACCTGACGCTCTCCCTCCTGTTGAACTATTCGGAAATTCCTAATAGTTGCCGGGGCACACTCACGATCGTCGAGTATTCCTCTGATATGTTCGTTTACAGTCGGTAAAGAGACTTGGTACAGCTCGCTGAGCGCTTTTTGGCTCAGCCAGACTGTTTCCTCCTCGAGCCTTACGGAGATCCGCGTCTTCCCATCCTCGGCCACGAAAAATCTGAAATTGGTATCGGGAGCGATTGGGAGGTTTTTCTCGCTCATTCTTCACCTCCGAAGAGATCCGGCTGATCGACCTTGGGCTTTGGCGCGACTGGAAGGTTCTCCACCTGGAGGCTATAGTCGTCGTGGCCCCACTCGCACTTGGCGAGGACGGCATTTGGAATCTTTTTTACCGTGAGATTGGGGAATTGCCCGAGATTGGCGCGGTAGGCCGAGCAAAGAACGAGGAGGGTGCGATTCGACCCTACATCCTCGCTCAGGCCTGCGAGCTGCTCGTGCCCGAGATCCTGGGTCGTCACCCAGATAAAATCCGTCTCGGTAGAATGCCCGTGTATGAAGTACTCGGTCTCCGACGGCGCGTAGGTAAAGCCTTCCAGCTTGCAGAGCGCCTCGGCGAGCATCGCCGCGTTGTACGATTTATTGATGACCCAGTTGCCCCACTTGTCCTTTTCGAGGAGCGAGGGCGCGAGCTTGTAATAACGGAACCCGCCGCCGCCCTTCCACCCCACCGCCTTCGTGATGCCGCCCTGATCCTGGCCGTCGATCACCTTCTTGAGGCGCGGGATTATGTGGGTATGGCAATGTTCCCCAAGCTCGACCATGATCCAGCGGCGCCCCATTTTGTGCGCGACCGCGCCAGTGGTGCCAGATCCAGCGAAGGAGTCGAGGACGAGGTCGCCGGGGTTAGTGGCGATTTTAAGAATGTAATGGAGCAGCCTCTCTGGCTTTGGAGTACTAAATACACTTACCTTGTTAAATGCTTTCGCTTCTTCTTTTGCTTCATGATTATGGCCTACTTCAGAAGAAATCCAAAGGGTAGATGGAGGGCGTTTGGCGTTTTCTTCTTTGTATTGTTTTACATAAACCTGCCAGCCATTATCCTTTTTTATCCACTCAAGGACATCGGGATCGGCCATTGTTTCAAGTAGGTGAGTCTCACGAGACCAACGCCAGTATCCTTCGGTACCATCTGGTTTGATCGGATATAGATCAGTGCCATCTGGTGCACTAATAGGGTAAAAGAGATTTGGACGATTACTCCGAAGTGAGTTCGAGCCCTCTTTTCTTAGCGACCGGCGTCTATAATACTTCTGCTTCTTTTCATCAAAGTAAGAGAATTGGCTATCGGATTGTTCGATTTCTAATTTCTTAACAAAAAACAACTCACTTTTTTGATACACTAATACATGGTCATGGTCGAAGCTAAAACCTTTTGAGTCCATTCTCACACTATACGCTTTCTGCCAAATCACATTTGCAACGAAGTTTGATCTTCCAAATATTTCATCGAGCAAAACTTTAAGATAATGCGCCTCATTGTCATCAATCGTAATCCAAAGACTTCCATCCGGAGATAACAGCCGCTTGATTAACTCAAGCCGATCACGCATCAGGCTTAACCAAAGAGAATGCTCGATCCCATCGTCATAGTGCGTAAATGCCGAGCCGGTATTGTAGGGCGGATCGATAAAAACGCATTTGACTTTTCCCGTGTATTCAGCCTCGAGCGCCTTGAGGGCGAGGAGGTTGTCTCCAAATATGAGCTTGTTGTCAAAAATGTCGTTGTTGGAAACTCGAAGAGCCGCGTGACGGCTTAAGGAAGGGTCTTCGATAAGTATTCGCGGCTCAAGGCGAGGACGGTTCTCCTTGCCTATCCAGGTGAGTTCAAGCTTCTGTTTATTCATTCGGTGACTCCAAAGCGTAAAATTCCAGTAGTTTATCCTTAAGCAAGCGAGTATCGGGAAGCTTTGTCTTGTATTCCGCCACCAAGGCGGGAGAAAGACTCCGACTCAAGCTATACTCGACGACCTCCTGGTCCTTGCTCGCGCAGAGGAGGAGGCCGATGGCGGCGTTTTCGTGGGACTTTCGATGATCGCGATCCAGGCATTCGAGATAGAAGCCGAGTTTTCCGAGGTATTCAGGCTCAAAGCGGCCGACCTTCAACTCTATCGCGACAAGGCAGTTCAATCCGCGATGGAAAAATAGAAGGTCAATGGCAAAGTCGCGATTGCCGACCTGAAGTGGATATTCGGAGCCGATAAAGCAGAAGTCTCGACCGAGTTCGATGAGAAAATACTTGAGTCTCGAAATCAAGGCCTGATGCAATTCGCTCTCACTATGCTCAGGCGGAAGATCGAGATACTCGACCATATAGGCGTCTTTGAATACAGCGAGCGCCTCAGGACGGGATTTTACGAGCCCGGCGGTCGCCTGTGGCGGGTTAAGCACACTCCGCTCGAAGAGCGCCGCCTTGAATTGGCGCTCAAGTTCGCGTTTGGACCATTGCTCTTTGATTGCCATACGGAGATAAAATTCACGTTCCTCTGATCGTTTACTCTGGCTCAAGATTATCAAGTTATGTGTCCATGGTAATTGTCTCACCAGCGGTGAGACAATTGCATCATCTCGATACGTTTCAAAAAATTGACGCATCCGGAAGAGATTTGGTCGTGTGAAGCCCCGCAATCCGGGTTGTGTCTGGGCAAGATATGCCGCCAGTTGGTCTACAACACCTTCGCCCCATGCTGAGGTCGCAATCTTGTTGCTGATATAGGCCCCCACTTGCCAATAGAGCTCGATCAAGCTGGTGTTTACCGCACGGAGAGCGGTTTGCCTAGATCGCTCGATCAGTTCGACGATCTCATCAAAGGCAGAGAGATACTCCAACTCATTCATGGCAAACTCCAGAAGAAGGGATCCATCGTAAGATAAAAAGGCTATTCTGCGAAACATCAACCTTGAGATCTTCTTCTATCTTGCCGATTATCCTGCCCCTTTTTTTATCAATCTCATCCTGTCCGCTGAACACGCGTCGCCAGGCGTAGCTGTCTTCCTGTGAATGCCTGGAAAGATCCCACGCCCAAAACAGAGCCTGGTGATCAGTGGTCGTAAACCGCGTTTGCTCCTGGGATTCGGCCATTAAAACCGTGCTATTTATATTACTATTTTCTGATTCTTTAAAAAAATCCATACATACGCAGTGTTGCACAACTCCGTTTCCCAGTCAAACAATGTCACATCCTGTCAGATCATGCTGATCCTGTTCTCCTGTCGTCTAATCCAGTCCCTACAGCTTTTCTCTCGATATAGAAATAAAGAAATCCTTGCTCCAGAGTTGTGTCACTCGGCTGTCCTGGATAAAGGGGGCTACATCGGCGCGCGCTAGAGAAAAAT
This sequence comes from Spirochaetaceae bacterium UBA6076, assembly GCA_002428725.1. Taxonomy (GTDB): domain Bacteria; phylum Spirochaetota; class Spirochaetia; order Treponematales; family Rectinemataceae; genus UBA2256. The sequence goes on from DIXQ01000020.1 coordinate 23,170, forward strand.
CCACCGTGGAAAATTTCGCCTCCAGCATATCGAGGAGTTCTTTTTTGCCTATAGGACGCTCATCCGTCCAAGCCTTAATCTGCCTGAGCCTGGCCTCGAGGTGGTAAAGGTTGGGCGCCACGCCGCGGCCAAGGAACCAGAGATAGTCGTAATAGTCCCTTCCCTTGATTCTGTCCCTCCACGACCTACAAAGAATGGCACTGATTTTGCCGGCGAAAAGCGAGGGTAGATCATAGAGGCGAACCGCGTAGGGCTGAGGAAGCAGACCGTACTTCACCTCGAATCCCGCATCGGAAGGGGGGTCGATATCAATCTCAAGCTTCACCTTCAGCATTTCATTGATGGGAACACCGGGCACCGGGGGCTGCACCGAAGTTATCTTTATAAGATGGATCAGTGTACCGCCCTTGATAAAGGCTGATTGGATTGTCGCTGAAGGGATTTTGGCTTTTACTTCCACCTCTATCTCGAAGCCCCAGGCGCCCAGTTCATCTCGAACGAAAGGCAGATATCTGCCAAGATTGAATCCGGAGTCTGGTTCCACGAGACTGAAGTCCAGGTCCTCGGAAAATCGGTCCAAGCCATGAAAGATTCGGAGGGCAGTGCCACCATAAAACGCGGCCTTGGAGAAAAAGTTTCCCCGGCCCAGCCCTATCAAGGCGATTTCCTGGATCACTTCTTTAAGTGCCGCTCTGCGCTCAACATCATTGCGGCATGGACGCTTGTCGAGCATAGCCTGGATATTGGATGGCATGCTCACTGTTGTGACTCCGCTGAAAGCCAGTCGCGAAGGGCTAGTAGAGATAGTCTTCCGTACATCGGAGCTATCCACGAAATGAATTCTCTGTCCAGCGAAAGAATCGCTTCCCTATCCATGCGCCAATCCTCCATGAGCAAGGCTTGTATCCTGCTTTTCGAGTTAGCCGACGGCACTTTATACACAGAATCGCACAAGGCTTTTTCAGGGCTCGCGATGAGGTACCCCATTCCCTCTTCCTCTGCCAGGCGTAAACCGTATGGATACACGGATTCGGGGAGATAGGCATATCGAAACTCTCCTAAGGGGGTCCGAAAAAGTTTATCCTTGTTCTTCCGGAAACAAGCCGAGGTAATGGTATATACGCGTTCGGGAATCAAGCCTGATTCAGCGAGCGCCGCCTGAAAGGAGATATAGGAGGGTCCGTAGATAGCTTGTGCGAGGCATTTGGCAGGGGTGGCAGGATCATCCGTAAAAAGGCCACGGCGTAGCTGTATCAAGCCGCCGGACTTTAGGATGCGCGTGATCCGTGCCTTAGGAGAGGCGTAGCCCTTGAGATCCTCCATGATGGCGAAATGAGGAATAATCATCTTATCTCCAGAAAGTATTATAATAATGTACTTTCCGGAGAAAAGCAAGGCCTGTCTCGAGAGTGCGCCTTGACGTATATATAACATATGTTACACTGTTTATGTGCTACAAAAATCAGTATTTGCCAATGAAGTAAAAGACTTTCGAAAATCGCTAGGCCTAAGCCAGAAAGTCCTTGCCGAAAAATTGGGTGTTAGTTACGCAACGATAAACCGCTGGGAGATGGGCCATACAGAGCCGCACAATCTTGTTCGAGAACATTTCGAAGCTTATAAAGCCAAGATGACAAAATTAGGATCGGACCATGACCCCGCATCAGTGTAAGTATATCGCGTATGATCTCTCCCGGAAGACCATGGTAGGACAGGACCGGCTTATAAAGGAAAACTTCCCTCGTCCTTTGTCTGATTGTATGGAGGTATGAAGATGAAAAGCCAGTCAACATTGATCCGTTCTTCAGCAGCAGAATACCTGACCTTTATCGCCGCCAGCGGCCGTGGAGGAGTGGAGGCGGTGTATGCAGATGAAAACATCTGGCTTTCCCAGAAGATGTTAGGGATCCTGTATAATATCGAAGTCAACACCATTAATTATCACCTTAAAAAGATCTTTACGGATAGCGAGCTGGAGCAATCTTCAGTTATTCGAAATTTTCGAATAACTGCCGAAGATGGGAAGAGCTATGACACCAAACATTACAATCTCAGTGCAATTATCGCTGTAGGCTATAAAGTCAACTCTGAGCGGGCCGTACAGTTCCGGAAATGGGCCACCACCATCATCGAGTCTTTCACCATCAAAGGTTTTGCCATGGATGATGAACGTCTAAAAAACGATGGCTCGACCTTGACCAAGCAGTACTTTGAAGAACAGCTGCAGCGGATAAGGGAAATACGACTATCCGAGCGCAAGTTCTACCAGAAGATCACCGACATTTACGCGACTTCCATTGACTACGATGTCACCGCCCAAGCGACGAAGCGATTTTTCGCCACCGTCCAGAACAAGTTGCATTGGGCAATTCACGGCCAAACCGCCGCGGAAGTCATTTATAATCGCGCCGACGCAGAAAAAGAATACATGGGGTTAACCACCTGGAAGGATGCGCCAAAGGGCAAAATCCAGAAATTCGACGTCGCGGTGGCCAAGAATTACCTAAAGGAAGAGGAAATGGCCCAGTTGCAGCGGCTCGTTTCTGCCTATCTCGACGTGGCGGAAGATATGGCCCTTCGCCACATACCCATGACCATGCAGGATTGGGAACTCCGTTTGAACAAGTTCATTGAGGCAACGGATCGGGAGATACTTCAGGACGCCGGCAAGGTCTCTGCTGAAATAGCCAAGGTGCACGCCGAGGCCGAATTTGAAAAATATCGGATTGTCCAGGACCGCCTCTACGAAAGTGATTTCGATAGAGCTATCAAAGGCCTTGAAGCTCCCACAAAAAAGGGAAAGAAATAGCTGTCCGATGTCTTGTATTTACTTCCAGAGTATCTTTAGCCCGTAATCTTTGAACTTATCAAATTCAATATCTTTACTCACAATTGTCATATTTCTGCGAATACATTGCCAAATCAGCATCCTATCAAAGGGATCATTGTGCGTATTTTCCGCAAGATTAACGTATATACTCGCTTCTTCAGGTGTTAAGTCAATAACTTGAAAATCCATCTTTTCTGCAAAGGTAATTAGATCTTCTATTTGAATCCCTCCAAGATCCAATTTCTTTATTCTTACCTTTATTGATATCTCCCAGAATGTAATAGCACTAACATATACTTCATTATTTGGATTTTTCAGTTCTTTAATTACTTTTTCAGGCAAATCGTTTGATTGACCAATAGCCCAAAGAAACGTATGTGTATCAAGTAAATACTTCATTCTAAACCTACAAATTCTTCTTCAGTCATTTTAAAATCATCTGCAAAATGTATAGCACACTTCCCATCAAGAATACCTAGTTTCCGATCTTTTTTTTTCTCGATGTCAGTATATGGAACAATCATCGCGACAGGTTTTTTCTTTTTACCATATACGATTCCATACTTTTCTCCCTTTCGTACTTTTTCAAGGACTTCTGAGAACTGAGCCTTAAGTTCACCAACAGGTAGTGTTTTCATAAGCTAACGATAACTCTGATTTTTATTTTTGTCAAGTTGTCATTTTGACAAGAAGACAAGTATATCGATTGAGCAAATTTCAAACCTTGTCTGAGTTTTGAAAAAGCCTCGATTATATATTATTTTCTTACTACTGTTGCGCCAGCGTCCATCGAACGCATGGCTCACTGCTTATGCTTTGTTTGCTCCATCCTGCATATCTTGTTATCCTGTCGTTACTTGCTATGGAAATGAGACTCAATTCACCCAATGTGACACGGGTTTGCCAAGAAAGGTTTCTAATCCGATTCCATCGCCCCCCACCAGAAGACTGCGATCCGTATGAAATGCCTTTTGGAATGCGGCTATACCTGAAAGAGGCCACAAGCGTCTGCCGCTCTTTACTTCTATCGCCGTAACTCGTCGCCCCGAGCGCACTACGAAATCGACTTCCCGGTTGTTCTCACGCCAATACGAGAGCTCAAAGCCATCAATCGCTTCTGCATTAGCCAGATGTGCCCCCACAGACGACTCCACGAGATGCCCCCAAAACTCATGATCTTTCAAGGCTTCTTCGAAACTCCGACCCGAGGCGGCACTGATGAGGGCTGTATTCAATACCTGCAATTTGGGACTCGACCCCCGACTGCGCGCTGTATCGCCCGAGTACTTCGGCAAGCCCTTCACCATGCCCGCCTGGGAAAGCAGGTTCAGATAGTGAGCCAGGGTTGTGGTATTGCCAGCGTCCTGCAGTTGGCCGAGCATTTTGGTATAGGAGAGTATCTGGCCCGAATAACCGCATGCGAGCTCGAAGACCATCCTGAGCAATGCCGGCTTATCCACTCTCGTCAGTAAAAGGATATCTCTCGAAAGTGTGGTTTCAATTAGGCTGTCGGCGATATAACGCCTCCAGCGCTTAGGATCGCCAATCAAAGATGCCGCGCCTGGATAGCCTCCAAAATAGATATACTCATTCAGGGAAAAGCCGAATGCATCCCGCATTTCGGCATAGCTCCAATGCGGAAGGCGCAGGATTTCGAAGCGGCCTGCAAGGCTCTCCGAGAGTCCTCGAGCGATAAGGAGAGGAGCCGATCCCAAGATGATCACCTTGAGGTTTCTGCCCTCCCTGGTATCCTCATCCCAAAGACGCTTGACAGTTTCAGACCAATCGGGAACTTTTTGAATCTCATCCAGGGCTACTATAACCTCTCCAGAATCCCTGGCATCCATCCTCGCGGCTTCCCATTGCTGGGCTATCCATTCCGAGCCTCTCAATCCAGGCTCATCGGCGCTCGCATACCGATAAACAGATCTGTGATTTTTTAGCGCATCCAAAACCAGGGTTGTCTTACCCACCTGGCGAGGACCTGAGACAACCTGGATAAATCGTCGCTGTTCCAAAAGCCGTTTTGCGAGTTCAGGCTACTGCTGGGGTGCACGTCAGAAAAGTTAAGCG
>DIXQ01000026.1 GCA_002428725.1 Spirochaetaceae bacterium UBA6076
CTTCATGGTTCGAATGCCATCATTGCTCTTCGCTGCTGCCGACTATCGGGTCGCTTTGAGGATTTCTGGGAATGGAAAGCCCATGCTGACTACCAATGCCTTGGGCGTGCGGCTTAACTTTTCTGACGTGCACCCATGACCAGCAGATTTTGGTACTGCTTTTTCGACAGCGCCAGCAACGGGCTGCCAACAGTGCATGCACCTGAAGTACACGACATGATTATTTCATTTATAGAACTGAGATTACGCTTCAAGTACCTGAGTTGCTCCCGATTGCCTTCCGGATCAACCGGGCCGACTTCTTCCTTTTTCTGGCTACTGACAGATAATCTTTTCTTGCTTTTATTCGATAGGTTCTCGGCTTTTTGCCACTGGTCCCGCTTGCTTTATGGAGAATGTCAGTCAAAGACCTCCACTTTTGGTGGAGGTCTTTGACTCGTCTTCCTGGGCCAATAATTCGGATCTCGACGCCTCAGCCTTAGGGCTGACACCTTCTGCGCTCAACGTTATTTTACTTACTCCTCCGTTGGACCAAGCTACAAAAATATTGGAGCCGCGATCTGCCGCGAGCGCTTCCACACCCCGATGCTTTTCTCGTTCGGGTGCGCTTTGAGCTACATCGCCGGGCGCTCCTGTCAGCGTGATTTTGAATAATCGTCCTCCTATTTGATCGTACACGGCTAGTCCCATGCCTTTTGACCCGACCCAGATCAAACCTCGAGAGTCCTCGATCAAACACGTTATTGCGGAGAAGTTTTCGGCAGGAAGGTATGGATCCTCGTCCAGGATCGGATTTATGCGCTTGAACTGTACACCGTCGAAGCGGTAGAGGCCTCCCGATGCTCCGATCCATATAAAGCCTCGGCGGTCCTGTAAAAGGGAGGATACCGCGCCTCCGGTAAAGCCTTGATCCGAATCGAGCTTTCTCCAGGCGATGGATTCCAGTTCGAAGGCTCGGATAGTATAAATGGGAAAAATCAAGAAGCTAAAGATGAGTAACAGCAATATTGCACACTTGCTGCTTATGCACTGTAGTGTGCCCCGGATTCCATAACATCCAGCTCTATGCATTTTCCTCCCCTGGGGTTTCCAACCGCAGCATTCGTAAAGCATGTAGGACAAGCCAGTTTACAGCTTAGCGATTATTGCTGGCTTTAGTTAAATACTCCAGTCTTCTACAGGTCAATGGATAAAAAAAAGCTATGCCGATATTCCTATCGACATAGCTTTTAGAATTAACTTGCAGGGGGCGGGCTAGCCTCCTGTTTACTGTTGTGTATTTATTTGGCTGCCTTTAGCGCTTCCAGGCAAAGGCCCACAGCGTTGGCGTGGATCGACACGCCGGAAACGGCGTCGGTCTTGCCGTCCTTGTTAACGGCGATTTTTGCGGGGTCGCCGGCAGCGACAATGGCCGCGCTCAAACGGGTGGACTGCACATGCCACTCGCCGTTCTTTGCGCCCATCTTGTATTTTCCATTGGTGCTTTCCACGATTTTGGACTTGCTGCCAGCCTTGTTGGAAACGCCGTTCCACACAACATCAACCACCGAGCCGTTGACCACGGTGACCAGAACGGTTTCCTTCCACCCAGATTTGTCGAAATCTGGCTGCTCATAGTAGTACCAGCCGTCCTTGTATGGGCCTTTGGCGACAGGTTGTCCGGCTAAAGCTTTGCGGACTAGCTCGTAGAAATCCGATACGGCCATGGTTGCCCCGGAGATGGCATCGGTCTTGCCATCCTTGCCATATTTGGTGAAATTTACATCCTGTGTGGCAATGAGGTAGGCGGCGGTGGTTTTGGCTTGGGCATCCCACTCGGCCTTGATTTTAGAAGCTTTCACCATGCCATAGCGCCCGGCTGCGGCCTGAGACATCTTGTCCCTGGCATAGGCGGCATTGGAGACACCGTTCCACATGGCTTCGACGATTTTTCCGCCAGAAACCTTTACCACAGCCTGGTTTTTCCATCCATCGGAGGGAAACTTATCATCCTGGGCAAAATAGTAGCCGTCCTTCACTGCGCCGAGGGAAACCTGGGCTTGAAGGGAGAGAGCTGCTATCACGAGAAAAAATAGAATGAAAACCTTTTTCAAAAAAGTCCTCCGCGTAAAAAGGGTATTATAATGACGGAAAATACCATATTGTGACCGACTCTGACAAGGGTGCTATATAGTGATTTTTATACTCAATCGAAGATTTCCCCAAAGCACAGCCCTCCTGGGCTAGTTTTCAATATGGTTGCCCGTTACGTACCGCGTCGATTCAAGGCCAGTCCTCTTTCCTTGACAGATAGCCGAGGTGCCTTTAGGATTGGTATACTTTGACACGTTCAAATTTCCCAAGGAGTATTAGATGAACCAGTTGGCCGTAGAGCTGAATGAAATTCTAGCCGGCTCGGTCGCGAGCCGTTTGCTATCGGAAATGGGTAAGGAGATGTATTTCCCCAAGGGCATACTTACCCAGAGCGCGGAGGCTGGACAAAAGGCGCACCGTTTTAATGCAACCATAGGCATGGCTTATGAGTTCGGTGAACCGATGATGCTGGATGCCTTGAGAGAAGCGCTGCCCGGTTTGAACAGGACCGAGGCCGTAGCCTACGCACCCACCGGCGGCGTTGCGGCATTACGTAAGGAATGGAAAGCCTCCCTGTATAAAAAGAATCCATCCCTCGCGGGTAAATCCTTATCTCTTCCTGTCGTTGTTCCCGGATTGACCTCGGCGGTTTCATATCTTTGTGACATGTTTGTCAACTCTGGCGACGCGGTGGTTATGCCCGATCTTTTTTGGCCTAATTACAAACTTATCATAGAGGAGCGCAAATCCGCCAAAGGCTATACCTTTCCCACTTTCTCGGGCGATGGATACAATATCGAAGGCCTGGGCTCCGCCCTCAAGAAAGCCATTGCCGAAAAAGGCAAGGCCGCTGTCATCCTCAATTTCCCCAATAACCCCACCGGCTATTCCCTCACCTTGAAGGAGGCTGATGCGATAGTTAGGCTTCTCGTTTCCTTGGCCGAAGGGGGTGCCGACCTTTTAGTAATAGCCGATGACGCCTATTTCGGTCTCCAGTACGAAGAGGGACTTTTAAGAGAGTCTATCTTTGCCCGCCTGGTGGATGCCCACGAAAGAATCCTCGCGGCAAAAGCCGATGGTCCTACTAAGGAAGACTATGTCTGGGGTTTCAGGGTAGGGTTTGTCAGTTTTGGCGCTAAAGGTCTCAACGAGGCCATGCAGGATGCATTAGTAAAAAAAATGATGGGCGTGATCCGCTCCTCGGTATCCAGCTCAAGTGGACTAGCCCAGCACCTGTTGTTAAAGGCGCTTCTATACCCAGGCTACGAAACCCAGAAAGCCCATTACAGAAAAATTCTGGAAGGGCGCTATAAGGCCATGAAAGCTTACTTGGAAAGCCATAGACTACCCCCATCTCTCAAGGCTCTTCCCTTCAACTCAGGCTACTTCATGAGCTTCGAATGCAAGGGTTTTTCCGCAGAAACCTTGAGGCAGAAGCTGCTGGACGAGCTCGGTATAGGCACAATTTCTATGCAAGACAAATATTTGAGAATTGCCTTCTCAAGCGTTGAAGAAACTCAGGTTGCCGAACTCTTGGATGCGGTGGTGGCTAAAACACAGGAGCTATCCCGCTAGGAGTTGTAATCAACGCGCCGCAAGGACTATCTCTGCCAGCAGCAATCTATGGTCCGAGGTCGGGATAGTCCCTTGAGCCTTTACCGCTTCGATTAGATGAATGGAATCCTGGCTCATCCCAACCTTCAAGCTTGAAGATACAAGGATATGGTCCAGGACGCTTCTATACCGAGAGTCTACAAAACTGGGCACATCGGGGTGGAATTGATAGTTAAGGGCGAGAAAATCATTGCTCGGATCTTGATCGCCCAGCGAGCAAAGTGTGGAGAGGGTAGCATCCGAACCGCTGAGATCGCTGGGATTCGCTGTGTTAAAATCCCCTGCAACAATGATCCTGTCTGTATCCAAAACGCCTGAGTGCCGCTCAGCCAGAGCCTGGACCAACGCCAGCGCTTGAGCCTTCCGGGTTGTCTCTGATTTTTTATCACCCATGGCTTTAAAATGAAAACCATAGAGGTGCAGAGGGGTTTGGGCGATTTCAACCTTTGCATAGATGCCCGGTCTCGGCCAGGGATCTGTTGCCGAAGGCTCGAGAACGCTTCCCTGCGCTTCAATTTTATACCGTGAAAAAACAGCCAGGTCGTCCTCGCCCTTGGCGTTGACAACAGCAGTATAGGGCATAGCCCATCCCTGCTTAGCCAGCGCAACAGAGAGAAGGGCGATGTCCCCGCCCTTGCTTTCATCGGATTGGATTTCCTGGAATAGCAGAATATCAACCTCGGCTTCCCGAATGGTGGCGGCCACATAGTCGTGGAGGGCTATTCTTTCCTTGCTCGCATTGTCCCAGGCTGCGCAGTCGCGGACGTTCCATGTGCCTACCCGGAGCGTGATTGGGTTGATTTCGGGGCTTTCAGCGGATGGTTCTTGGGATTGTAGGCCTGCAGGGGGCGCTCCTACAGGGGTCGCTTCTGCGGGTGCTGCCCCGCCTAATTTGGATAGTGGCAGGGCTGAAGGCCCCTGGTCGGCAAGGAGAAGCACATCGCCGCTGTGGCCGAAAAGGGGAAGTATTGCTAAACCCAGAATCGCCGCCACACCCAACAGAGTAAAGATCGCGGCTGCGGCGGAGCGGAATTTCACTTCAGTATATAAGAACTCAAAGGCGGGAACCCATTAAAGTAAATGGAGGAGTAACTCTGGGTGTAAGCTCCTGTCGTGAGAATGTATACCCTGTCCCCTATTCGAGTGTTTTCAGGCATGGTATAGGAGGCTTTTTCGTACAGTATGTCCATTGAGTCGCAGGTGGGGCCCGCCAGGATAATTTCCACCGCTGTTCCCTCACCTTCGAAATAAATGGGGTACTTTATCGCTTCATCCAGGGTTTCAATAAGGCCGCCGAACTTTCCCACATCCAGGAAAACCCAGGGATAGCGCTCGTGCACCGACTTTTTTGCAATATTGATAATCTCCGATACAATGACGCCTGAGTCTCCGGCCATGGAACGACCAGGCTCGATGATTATCTCCTCTGGCCAGTTGTTCTTAAAGGAGTTGTCTAAAAAGCGTTTGATGTCCTCGGCATATTGGCTAAGGCTGTCGGTGGGCTCGGTGTAGTTGGCGGGAAAACCGCCCCCCATATTGATCATTTTTAGCTCAACCTTGAGATCTTCCCTTGCCCAGGTAAAAAGTTGGGCTACGGTGGTGAGGGCGGAGGACCACTGGCCGACATCGCGCTGCTGGCTTCCAGGGTGAAAGGAGATGCCGTAGGGCACAAGCCCAAATCGAACCGCTGTTTTTATAAGCTGGCGGGCAAGGTCGGGGTGCGAACCGAATTTTTTGGAAAGGGGCCAGTCTGCTCCCAGCCCTTCGGTGAGGAGCCTGAAAAAAATCTTGGAGCCTGGAGCGGCTCTTGAGATCTTATCCAGATCGGTAATGGAGTCGGTAACATAGAGCCGCACGCCTTTTTCGTAGAAATAGGCTATGTCTTTTTCTTTCTTGATGGTATTGCCAAAACTCATGCGCTCGGGCTCGACGCCCAACCTTAGCAACTGGTCCAGCTCGTAGCGTGTTGCCACGTCGAAGGAGGAGCCCAAATCCCGTAAAAGCGCGACTACGGCATCGTCGGGGTTGGCCTTTACCGCGTAATAAATTTTGGAAAAAGGTAGGTAGGTCCGCAAGTCCTGGTAATTTTTTCGAATTATATCCAAGTCGATAATGAGACAGGGGGTTTCCTTGTCTTTTGCAAAGTTTTTAATGCGTTCGAATCGCTCGCGAGGCATGAAATTCTCGAGCGGAAAGCGGTACTGGTCTTTCATTGCCGTACCCCTTCAAGCTTTGTGATTGACCCGGCCTGAATCTCCTGGCTCGGGGGCGATCCGTCGCTCGGTCGGGGCGGCGACGCTTCCAAGGCTTACAATACTTGCGTACTTGTCCAAAGGTCAAGCGTGTAGTATAGACAGAGTATGATCGGTTTTTACGTAAAGAAAGCATTCTGGAACGGTTGGGATAATGTTCTCACCCTTGGTCTGTTCAACCTAGTTCATGTTCTGATCGCCAGCCTAGCTTTCTTTCTGCCCTCCATGCTGGGAGCAACATCCCTTGTCTTGCTGCTTTGCATAAGCGTGGGAATACTCGGTCTATCGGTTTGGCAGGCTGTCGTGGCCTTTGCCATGCGCAAAGTCGCCGATTTCGGGACACCTGGCATTCGTGAAAGCCTTTCGTGTATATCCAAGGCATGGAAGCCCGGTCTCGCTCTCGGTCTTGTCCTGATTGTTATTTTTTTCTCGATAATAGTAGGTATTCCCTTCTATCTCTCCAGGGGCGGCTTTCTGTGGATTGTGCTGGCTAGTCTTCTATTCTGGACCTGCCTTATTCTACTCTTGGCCACGCAGTACTTTTTGCCCCTCGTGGCTCGCAGAGGAGGAGGTGTGGGGAAAAATGCCAAGCATGCCCTCGTACTGGTCGCCGACAACCCAGGATTTAGCCTTTTTCTTCTGTTCTACCGATTGGCGACGGTTATTCTCTCGGTGCTGATGGCTTTTCTACTTCCGGGGCTGGCTGGCATAGCCCTTGGGGGAGCTGAGGCGGTAAAACTGCGGCTTAAAAAGTATGAATGGCTGGAACAAAATCCCGAGGCGGACAGAAAAAACCCTCCCTGGGAATCTTTGCTTGCGGAAGAAAAAGAACTTTTAGGTATACGAACACTGAAAAACATGATTTTCCCGTGGAAGGATTGAGGATGAAAAAGAACGATGACACTATGAAAAAAATAAAGGGAAATGAAGGGAGCGCCGAAAAAGCCGCAGATGCCCTTTCGGGGATTCTCTTTATTCAGATAGACGCCGAACGGCTCAAGGCCCTGGGCATCGATGGATGGGAAGCTGGTTCTTCGCTTCCCGTACAGACCCAGGGCCAGATCCTGCGCTTTGATCCATCGATGATAAGCATTGAGAGCATTGTGGCGGGGATTCTGCGGGTATTGGCTTGGCAGCCCGGGCATCCATTGGCTGCCCAGTACAGAAAGCTTGCCAAAGCCCTCAAACCCGATTTGCTGGCCCAGCTCTCCGACGCGGGGGTGGCTAAGGCGCAAGCCAAGGACTGGGATGTGGCTCAGGAGATTTTTCTTGCCCTGGTGGGTTTATATCCCGAATCGCCGCTGCCCCTTCTCGACCTAGCCTTGATGTGGGAAGAGCGGGCAAAGTTGCTCAGGGAGGAGGAACGGGAGGATTTGGCGGAGGAGGAGGAAGACCAGGCGTACCAGAGCTATGTCAGCCTCTTGGAAATGGAGCCGCCCTTCGCTCCAGCATACTATCATGCCGCACTTTTCTTTATTAAAAAACGCAATTTCGACCGGGCAGTGTCCCTACTCACCAGCTACATAGGGCTCGAGGATGATAGGGAAAAGGTGGAAAAAGCCAAGTCCATTCTCAAAAAACTCCAGGATCTGGGCTTATTGGACAGGACTTTCAAGGAAGCCTACGATTTTATTCAGATGGGTGAGGAAGAAAAGGGCTTAGGAAAAGCCAGAGAGTTTATCGCTATTCATCCTGATGTCTGGAACGGCTGGTTTTTAGCCGGTTGGGCTCTGCGCCGCCTGGGTCGCTGGCAGGAGGGGGCGGATGCCTTTAAAAAAGCGATCGAGCTCAACTCCGGGGACACGGACAGTTTTAACGAGCTTGCCCTTTGCCAGACCGAGCTGGGAGAGCTAAGCGCAGCCAAGGTAAGCCTGGAAAAAGCCCTGAGGCTCGAACCGGAGAATGTGAAGATCATCGTCAATCTAGGGGCGCTGTCCCATAGAATGGGCAAAATCGGCGAAGCCCGGGGCTTTTTTATAAGCGCCCTGGAATTCGATCCCGATGATGCCCTGGCCAGGGACTGGCTTTCGCGGATAGGAGAATAAACGGAGACTAGGGTGAAGGAGACTATGGATTTCCGTCAGGAAGCCGAATCCATTGTTCGGCGCCTCGGCTCCTCTATCGATCAAACTAGTGTTCCCGAGCCTAAAGTCTTTTTTACCCTTACGAAAGCCGCCATCACAGCCTTGGAGGGCGAATCCGAAGAAATAAGACCTCGATCTGCAGATGGCAGGCCCGGCGGTTTGGTCCAGATCGATAGCCCCTGGATCATTGTTGTCCCTGATCTGCACGCCAGAGCCACGCTTTTAACGCAAATTCTCGGTTCGCGATTGGCGCAGATCCCGGATTATTCTGTTTTGGAGCTTATTCTTCAGCGCAGGCTTTGCCTTGTTTGCCTGGGTGACATACCGCACAGCGAGGGAAATCGGGCGGCGCGACGATGGACCTTGGCAGCGCTATCAAGGCTCGACTATACCGGTTCTGATGGTGTCTTTAATCCCTTTATGGAAGAGGAAATGGGTTTGTCCCTGGGTGCGCTTTGCCTGGTAATGAAATTGAAAACCCTGCTGGGAGATGGTTTCCATTGCCTCAAAGGGAACCATGACAACCTTTCTAATAGCGCCGAGCATGGAGACTTGCCGTTTTACAAATACGCCCAGGAGGGACCGATGGGGGCTGAATGGCTCGAGTTGCGCTACGGCAGGCCTGGACTTGAGCTGCTCAGGCGCTATGAACTGCTTCTGCCCCTTGCCGCCCGGGGCAAAAGTTTTTGCGCCAGCCATGCGGAGCCGGCCTTTGCCTTTGGCTATGAGGATATTCTCGCCTATAGGACCAGGCCGGAGCTTGTCAGGGCGCTGATCTGGACGGGGAACGGGGAAGCTTTGCCCCGGGCGGTGGAACAGAGCCTCCTTATGCTTCTTCCTTCCAATCCCCGGCCTGCCATGCTGCGTTGGATTTCAGGCCATAGACCGGTGACAGGGAGCTATACCCTCAGGGCTGGGAAACGGCTAGTGCAGATTCATAATCCTGAGCGAAGTCAGGCCGCATTGTTAAAAGATAACACTGACGCGGCGCGTGCCGAGCTTAGCATCGTCGAGTTGGATGAAAAAACCGGCATTTTACGCCAAAGCGCCCTTGTGCCCCCCTGCCAGGAGTTCTCCAGTGAAAACGCGGCAGGACCTGGCCATGAAAGTCATCATCGGGCTTGACCCTTTAAGGGTGCGGGACTAGTATTTTTATCCATGGCTGTCAAAAAAAAGCGAAAAAAAAGCTCCAGCGGGAGTCCGGGCTGCCTGATACTGCTCATCGGCCTGATCATTCTTGCCATCGTTTTTGTCATCAAACTCCCTGACATAAAGGGAATACTCGAGCGGACTAAGTTTCTCGATCTGGTTCGGGAAAATAGCGCGAAACAAAAAGAACAGACTCCTTCCGGCAAAACTGTGACAAGCTCCACTCTCATGGAGGATTCGGATACAAAGCGTCCAGATACAGTCTCAGGCGTAGACGACACAAGTCCTACTACCAAATCGAGGGAAGACGGTGCGAGCTCTGTCGTCGATGCTGTCGATACCCAAGGTCAGGTTGACCCCACTCTTAAGAGCTCGGATCAGTCTCCATCCGATGTAAAGGTTGTCGAGCCGGTGACGCGGCAGAGTAGCCTGTATTTTGTCCATATCGGGGAGGACGGACAGATCCAACGTCATGATGTGAAGCGAAGCATTCCTGTGAGTGATTCGCCCCTTACAGACGCGATCGAAGCCCTCCTGGCGGGTCCCAGCGAAGGGGAGATTCGCAGTGGTCTTGTTTCCCTTATTCCCAGGAGTACAAAGCTTTTAGGTATCGTAATGAAGGGTACCACCGCCATTATCGATCTGAGCGAAGATTTCATGTACAACCACTACGGAACGGAGGGCTTTGTCGCTCAACTCTGGCAAATCGTCTTTACCGCGACCTCTTTTTCGTCGGTGCAGGATGTGCAAATCATTATTGATGGTCAGAAGAAAGAGTATCTGGGAGGCGAAGGCGTCTATATAGGCAAGCCGCTTTCCAGGGCTTCGCTATAATATTGGCGTATTGTGGCCGCGGTATTGTGGCCGCGCCCGGGATTCGTTGCGGATATTCTAATGCGGTGCTATAATTAAATTGTTCCCGACACCCTTTCCAGGAGGTCTTTACGCACACCACAGCGCTGCACGATTGGCACATCCAACACGGGGCAAAAATGGCTGGCTTCGCCGGTTACGATATGCCGATTTCTTACCCCACGGGAGCCATTGAAGAACATGGAATAACTCGTCGCTCAGTGGGGCTCTTCGATATCGACCATATGGGGCAGTTCGAGATTTCCGGACCCTCCGCTGAGTCCTTCGTCTCCCGTATGGTGAGTGCCAGGATCTCCGATCTACGGGTTCCCATGTCCCGTTATTCTCTTCTTTTAAACGAAGAAGGCTGTGTATTGGATGATCTTTTTGTCTACCGCCTTCCCAAATCGTGGTGGATTGTGGTCAACGCATCTAATCGAGAAACCGATCTGGCCTGGCTAAAATCCAAGGCGAGCCCAGGCGTCCAAATCGACGATAGATCCGACGAAACCTATATGATTGCGGTCCAGGGACCTAAGGCTATCCAACTGCTCGATGCGCTAGCTACTCTGCCGGTATCGGCCACCGAGCGTTTTGGTTGGTGTAAAACCGAGATTACTGGCGTTCCTATTCTCTTCGGACGAACTGGCTACACGGGCGAGGATGGTGGAGAGTTATTCTTTCCTGCGGAAAAAGCCTTGTACCTTTGGGAATATATATTAAATAGAGCAAGCGAGCTTGGAATAGAAGCAAAAGCCATTGGATTGGCGGCAAGGGACAGCCTTCGTTTCGAGGCTGGCATGCCCCTGCACGGCCACGAAATCAGTACATCGATCAACGCATTAGAAGCTGGTTTTAAATGGGCCTGTGATTTTACAAAGGATTTTATCGGCAAGACAGCCCTTAAGGCGATCGCAACCCGGGGTTTGGCGCGAAAACTTATCGGCCTCGAGGTTTCCGGCGGCGTCCCCCGGGAGGGTTACAAGGTTGCGGATAACCAGGGCAGGGTAGTGGGCAGCTGCGTGGCTGGGATGTTCTGCCCAAGTGTAAAAAAATACGCAGCCAACGCTTTTGTCGAGCCTGGGATGGCGAATCCGGGCACTGCTCTCAAAGTTATCATCCGCGGTCAGCCCAAGGATGCGATGGTCGTTAAACGGCCTCTTTATATACCCGCCTATAGGCGGTGATTACACCTAATAAGGAGAAAATCCATGAGTGTCGATGCTAAAGCGAGATACGCGCAATCCCATGAGTATGCCAGGCTAGAGGGTGATCTTGTTATAGTAGGTATTTCTGATCATGCCCAGGATGAGCTGGGCGATATCGTGTTCATCGAGCTGAAGGAAGTGGGAAAGAAACTGGAAAGGGGCCAGGTTTTTGGCACTATCGAATCGGTCAAGGCCGCTAGCGATCTCTATATGCCCCTGAGCGGCAGCATCGAGGCGGTAAACGATGACCTGCAGGCTGATCCCGCTTTGGTGAACAGGGAGCCCTACGGCAATGGCTGGTTAATTAAAGTCAAACCCAACAATGCTAAGGATATGGAGGCGCTCTTGGAGGCCAAAGCCTATGCCTCCATGGTGGGGGAGGAATAAGCCGTGCCTTTTATTCCTAACGCGGAGTCCGACCGCAAGGAGATGCTTGAAGCGATTGGCAAAAAGAGTGTAGAAGAGCTTTTTGCCGACGTCCCGGCTCGGAAGCGATTTCCCACACTTAAACTTCCCCGGGCTCTCTCTGAACAAGAAGTCCTTAAGCAGATTGGGGCGATGGCTGAAAAAAACCGGGGTGCCGATAAGGCTTCCTGGTTTTTAGGAGCCGGCGTATACAATCACTTTATTCCAGCCCTTGTGCCAGCCCTCGCCTCCAGGGGCGAGTTTCTCACTGCCTATACTCCCTATCAACCAGAGGTTTCCCAAGGAACCTTGCAGGCAATTTTTGAGTATCAGAGCATGGCAGCGCGTCTTTTAGGCGTTTCGGTGGTTAACGCATCCCATTACGATGGGGCTACAGCCCTTGCGGAGGCCGCGCTCATGGCCTGGAAGTTGGATGAGGACCGCAAGAAAATCCTTCTGCCTGAGGATTTGCACCCAGAATACAAGGCAGTGCTCAAGACATATTTTTCATCTTTCGATGTGGAATTTGAGGAATACTCCGGAGCCCCGGAAAAAGCAAAGGTGGATGCGCGTTGCGCTTGCCTCATCGCCGGGTATCCCTGTTTTTCCGGAGAGCTGTACCAGCTTAGAACGGCTGCTCAGCGGGCTCACGATGCGGGGGCGCTCTTTATCGTTCACACCGATCCGTTGATGTGTGCCATTTTGGAAAGCCCCGGCGCCCAGGGCGCGGATATCGTTGTCGCAGAGGGCCAGAGCCTGGGTAACGCCATGAATTTCGGGGGTCCTGGGCTAGGGATGATGGGGGCGACCGAAAAACTCATGCGCAAAATGCCGGGACGCATCGTGGGCGAAGCCAAGGACCATGATGGCCGCAGGGGTTTCGTACTCACGCTCACGGCGCGAGAGCAGCACATCCGCAGGGAGAAAGCGGTATCTAATATTTGCTCCAACCAAGGCTTGGTTATGCTCCAGTCCTGCATCTACATGGCAGCCCTGGGCGCCGGGGGCATGCGCCAGGTAGCTTCGCTCTGCTACGATAAAGCCCATTACGCAGCCTCGCTCATAGACGGCGTAAAAGGATTCAAGGTAAAAAATCGAAGCTTTTTTAAAGAATTTATGGTTTCCACCCCAGTTGAAGCCCAGCTACTTGTGGACAGGCTCGCGAAGCGAAAGATAATGCCCGGCCTAGCTCTGTCGCGTTACGACGCGGCAAGGGAAAAGGAACTCCTGATTTGTGTCACCGAGATGAACAGCAAGGCTGAGATCGATCAGTTGGTCGCGGCGCTCAAGGAGGCTTCGCTATGAATTTAAGCCCCGAACCTCTCGTATTCGAGCTTTCGCGTCCGGGCCTGGTTGGTTGTTCCCTGCCCGGCTCGGATGTCCCCGCCGCCCAAATGCCTAAGGCTCTTGTCCGTTCCAGTCTCGATCTGCCCGAGCTGGACGAGCTCACGGTGGTACGACACTTTACTAGGCTCTCTCAGAAAAACTATTCCATCGATACTCATTTTTATCCGCTGGGCTCCTGTACCATGAAATACAACCCAAAGGCTAACGAAGCTGCCGCTTCCCACCCAGGCTGGAAGAATATTCACCCCCTCGCGGGGAATTCTGAGACCCAGGGCGCCTTGGAACTGCTCTATAAGCTGCAGGAATATTTGGCCGAGATCGGCGGCTTCGCCGCCGTTTCACTCCAGCCTGCGGCTGGGGCTCATGGTGAGCTTGCCGGAGTCCTTATGATCCGGGATTGTCTAAAGACCAGAGGGCAGGGACATCGTACTACGATGCTCATCCCCGACTCTGCCCACGGCACCAATCCCGCTTCCTGTACTATGGCGGGATTCAGCACTCAGACAATTCCTTCGGGCAAGGACGGAAACATCGATCTTAAAGCCCTCGAGGCAGCCTTGAACGACAGCGTCGCTGGCATAATGATCACCAACCCCAATACCCTCGGGCTCTTTGAGCGGAATATCACAAAGATAGCGGCAATGGTGCATCAAGCAGGTGGTCTGGTGTACGGAGATGGCGCCAACATGAACGCCCTCACCGGGGTATTTCAACCCGGCAAGAGCGGCATCGATGTCATGCACTTCAATCTGCACAAGACCTTTTCAACACCCCACGGCGGTGGAGGGCCGGGGGCAGGCATGGTGGCGGCGGTCAAAGAATTAGCGGCCTTCCTCCCTGGGCCGATCGCTTGGCGGAGGGCAGGGAAGTACGAGCTGGCGATGCCTGAGAAAAGCATTGGTAGGCTCAAGGCTTTCTATGGAAATTTCGGTGTCTTGGTCCGGGCATATTGCTATGTTAGTATGCTGGGAGCCGAGGGGCTACGTCGAATAGCGGAAAACTCGGTGTTAAACGCTAACTATCTAAGAGCGAAATTGGAGAAAA
Source organism: Spirochaetaceae bacterium UBA6076 (assembly GCA_002428725.1). Lineage (GTDB taxonomy): Bacteria > Spirochaetota > Spirochaetia > Treponematales > Rectinemataceae > UBA2256. The sequence goes on from DIXQ01000026.1 coordinate 14,029, forward strand.
CCTACAAGCTTAAGTACACTCGCCCCTGCATGCACGAATTCGTGGCCATGGGCGATGTTGCCCCTGGGATACGCACCCTCGACATAGCCAAGCGCCTCATCGATTACGGTTTTCATCCGCCCACTATTTACTTCCCACTCATAGTGCCCGAAGCGCTGATGATCGAGCCGACGGAGACCGAGAGCAAGCAAACGCTAGACAGTTTTGTAGAGGCTATGCTGGCTATAGCCGCCGAGGCAAAATCCAATCCCGAGTTGCTTCATGACGCGCCAGGGACAACCCCCGTCGGCCGCCTGGACGAGGTCGCTGCGGCGCGAAGCCCCGTGCTCTGCTTCAGGGGGTAACAGGCAGAACAAGGACAGAATAATTTTTATTCAATCCTTGCTCTGCTGCGGCTACTTTAGTTTTTCTTCTCGCCCTTTTCCTGCTTGGAATAGAGAAATCGCTTGATCTTTTGGGTAGGGGTTTTCTCGAAGGGCTGTTCCTGCAGCTTTATACTGTAGATTTTAGAAAACGCGGAGAGCTTTGAGTTTGTTTCCTTGCGAATTCCCTCTAATAGTTGGGAAATTTTCTTTTCCGCGTCCTCGAAGGCATGGCCTAAACTGTTGGCGACGCTCTTTTCCGCATTGGCTATGGCTGTTCCGAGCCTGGAGGAGAGTTCGCCCGCAGCGTCTAGGCTATCTTGGATCCTGGCTCCCAGGTTTTCAAGCACCTCGCTCTTTAGATAGACGAAGGCTGTGAGCCCTGAGTCACCTTCCACCACCAAGGACTCTACGACATAGGGCGACTGGTTTAAAACCGCTTCGATTTCCTCGGGGTAGATGTTTTCGCCGGTGGCGCCAAGTATCATAGTTTTTATTCGTCCACGCACGAAAACTCGATTTTCCTTGTCTATAAAGCCCAAGTCCCCGGTCCTGAACCAACCGTCTTGGGTAAAGGCTTCGGCGGTTTTTTCTGCATCGAGATAGTAACCTTTGAAAATATTGTCACCCTTTGCCTGGATTTCACCCTCGCCCGTAGATGGATTGGGGTCGGCAATTCTCACTTGAACGCCCTTGAGGGCTGGTCCAGTGGAGCGGATATGGGTTTTGCTAGGGCTGCAGCCCGCCAGGAGGGGGGAGCACTCGGTGAGTCCGTAACCAATGGCGTAGGGGAATTTGGCTTTTTTTAGGAAAGTTTCCACTTCCGCAGCTAAGGGGGCTCCTCCGACACCGAAAAAGCGAATTTTCCCTCCAAAGGTTTTCTTGAGTTTAATTCCCGCAAAGCGAATCAATAAGGGCTTGAAGAATTTGTTGGAGTAAAGTTTCATCCCTTCCAGGGTAGGCTTTATACTGGAGCGATAGATTTTTTCTATAACCAGGGGGACCGAAAGCATGATCGTAGGCCTGATTGCCTTGAGTGCAGGAAGAAGCACCGTCGCCGATGGAGGCCTGTCCAGGTAATGTATATGGGAACCAGCTAGAAGGGGAATTATAAAGCCAATGGTAAATTCATAGGTATGCGCAAGGGGGAGTATCGAGAGCACACGGTCGGTGCGGTGTAGTATGATTATGGAACGGCATCCAATAGCATTTGAAAGTATATTCCAATGGCTCAACATAACGCCCTTGGAGTTTCCGGTTGTACCCGAGGTGTAGATGATCATCGCCAGGTCATCTTTTCCCGGTCTGGAGGGGGTTCGGGGATGGGTTTTTCTCGCAGCCCCGGCCTTGCCGGTGCTACTTTCCTTCGCTTTGCCCGCAGCCTTCTCCTGCGCCGGTCCCTTATTCATCAATCCTCCATCGGCTATATCAAGAATCATAAGGCTGCCAAAGGAGGGCTTGAGCTTTGGTTCGAGCTTGGTCGAACAGATCACGGCCTTCGCTCCCGAATGCTTCAGGATATTGGCTATCTGATCGGGGTTAAAATCCACCAGTATCGGAACGGCCACCGCTCCAGCCCGAAGAATCGCGAAGTAGGCGACGCCCCAGAGCGGAGAGTTCTCCGAGAGCAGGGCGACCTTGTCGCCATTTTCGATTCCATGGGCGAGCAGCTTTTGGGTGAAGGCCGCAGAAGCCTGTTCAAGTTGGGCATAGCTTAGGCCGCTGCCTTCGAACATGCTCAATGCCGGCCTTTCCCCGTAGTGCTCCGCCCCCATTTCGACAAGTTCCACCAAGGTCATTTCTTTCAGAGCGTACATGGCTCCTCCTGATAACCGAAGAATACAGGCTTATGGGTTCTATGGCTAGTAAGCTCTGAAGGAGCCGTAGGTTACATACTATTTCCAAACACTGCGATTTTACCGGTTACACCTCCGGAAATTAAAAATGCTCCTCTACAAAAGCAAATCGAACTTGGTGCTGCTACACCCAGCGAATCGATATCCTCTGAATCTATGATCTGCGAAGCAGTCTGGCTTCCATCGGCGGAAATATCGATAAATTCAAAACAATCGCCGCCGACAACAAGCACTGACTCGGACAAAGCCGATCCATTATGTCCTGCCGCGATCATTTTTGCTCCCTGACTATTCAGCGCCAAGGGTATCAGACTGTCTTTGGTATAGAGAGAAGTGGAATCCGCCCTTGAAAAGCGCACAAGGTTCTCTCCATTGCAGAGTGCATAGAATGAATCGCCCTGAATTGAGGTAGCCAGGGCTATGGGTTTGTCCAAGCCTGTGTTGACCCCTGTATTTTCTAGATAATACAAAATCTCAAGACTAGCTCCATCCTGGAAGATTACAATTTTTGATGCATCCTTGCTGCTGACCGCCAGAAGCCCCGAGGCTGTGAGAACCATATCTGAAATGGGCAAGGCAGTAGTAGTACCAATAATGAGGTCCTTGGAATGAATAAGTTCCAAACTTCTGGAGCTCGTGCTGAAAGCAAAAATCCTTCCTTCGGCGGCAGTGGAGCAGGCCGCGTAAAGCCTGTCTCCCGACGGCGAAAAGCAGAGCGCTTTGACATTGCCGAAATGCTCCAGCTCATTACTCGATGAACTGGTGAGATACGATGTTGATACGATCTCCCCCTGCTCACCTAAGTGGCCTAGCCAAATCCAAGCCCCCTGGGTGGCGGCGGCGGCGATAAGCCTGCCATCGGCGGATACAGCCAAGCAATCCGATGATTTTGGGTCCTGAGCCCTGATCCGGCTTCGCCAGAGCCTTAACCACGACGCTGAACTGGGAACAGACTGGGCTGGAGGGGCGAGTGTGGATTCATAGGCTGCTAAAAAAGCATGGAGATACTTATCCGCATCAAAGTCCGCAGCGACGATCAAGCCGCTTTCGGAGGCTGCTATAGAGCGCGCCTCCTCAGCTTGGCCGCTTCCTTGGTTTTCCGTCTCGTTATGCGGGCAGAGAGAAGGCCCCATTGCGGCGCGATAATCATACACAGCCGTAGCTTTCCACCCCGAATCTTGAGTAGCATCACAGGAGTGTAAGAAGAGCGAGCCCGTTCCAAAACGATGGCTTACCTCGCCTTCTTCGGTATAATCGATTCTGCTGACGCTTGCTTCTTGACTATTGCTCGACAGCGGAAAGATAAACGAGTCGGCAGGAAGAAATGCAGGGCCTTGGAGAATTGGAACCGCCGATCCGACCTCGCTGCCGTTGCGGTACCAGATTCGCTGGATAGCCTCCAAAGTACTATCCCCGGCCTTGGAGACTGCGATGGGTAGGGCAAGGACGCCTTCAGGAACGCTGTGCTCAACCGACAGCAGGGCCTGGGCTAAAGGTTCATTGGGATAGAGCTCAAGGCCTATGCCGGCCACGGGCAATCCCATCACGATTTCGCAGGCGCCGCTGCTGGTGTAATCCTTCAATACCAGGGCGGCAATTGCGCAGCCTCCAGAAACAAAGCCGTCCTCTGCTTTTAATTCAAGGCTGAGAATGTAATACCCGGCTGGCAGTTCGGGGAAAAGCAATTCGTTCTCTGTGGCGGGCTTATCTATCGGTATGGATAGGGCTTGAGACGGACTAGCTTGTCCGGGTAAGCCCTTGAATCGCAATTGCCCTACAAGTCTGGATCCGGTAGGCATCTCGAGATTTTTTATCACGTATACAGAAAGCTCACCGTTTCCTTCAAGAGGATAGAGCGTTATGTCCGCCCTGCTTGTCTTGCCCGGCTGAAGAATGCAATTGCAGCTTCCCCTGGCGAGTTCGATAGTGTCCTGAGAAATAACCCAAGCTTCCAGGAGCCACTCCCCCGGGGTGCACTCAATAGAAAAACCCCCGTCCTCGGCTTCCTGGGTAAAGCTTGCACCTCCGGGGCCCGACCCCGATAATATGTAACTGAGTGGAGTCCAGCCTCCGCTTGGAAGTATTGGCGAAACGGTGCTCTGAGAAGTAGGGTCTATCTCCCGGGAAATCTTTTGTCCAATGTCGAACCGTATGGTTGCGTCAATTCTGCCTAATCGTTGTTTTTGCATTCCTGAGCAGGCCAAGAGCAGGGTAATGCCAATAAAACATAGAAAAACTAACAGACATTTTTGTCGCATGCTATGTATCCTCCCATGCATCCTCGTCCTGGAATTGGGCTGGTGCTTCAAAAGGGCAGGGCTTTTCTCCGACTTTATCCTCATTGCGGCCAAGGCTTATGACTTGTATAATCAAACTGTGAAAATCTTGATGATCAGCAGCGAGGCTGTCCCTTTCGCCAAATCCGGCGGCCTGGGCGACGCGGTTAGCGCCTTGGCCGTTGCCTTGTCCGAGCTTGGCCACGATGTAAGGCTTCTCATACCCCGGTACTACTCAATCGCAACGGACGGACTCAAGGCGCTGGAAGGACCAATGGGCGTACCCATGGGGGACTCCGAGCGCTGGACAGAGGTGTTTAGTTCCCTGTTGCCCAATTCTCAGGTCCCTGTCTATTTCCTTGACTATGAGGCCTTTTTCGGCAGGGCAGGGGTATATGGAGCCTCAAACAGCCAGGAATATCCAGACAACCCCCAGCGTTTCGCGCTACTCTCGAGGGCTGCCTTCCAGCTTTGCAGAAAACTTAGCTGGATTCCCGACATCATGCATGCCCACGATTGGCCTTCATCCTTAGTCCCTGTTTATCTTTCAACCTTGGAAAGAAAGGACGAATTTTCCAATACCGCCAGTATCTTGAGTATTCATAATCTGGGATACCAGGGAATCTATCCAAAAGAACACTTTCCATCCTTCGGACTGGAATGGACGAGTTTTCACGGCGCTGGCTTTGAATTCCACGATTCTATCAATTTGCTCAAGGCGGGCATTTGCAGTGCAGACTGCCTGAGCACCGTATCGCCCACCTATGCTCGAGAAATCCAGACCCCAAGCTACGGTTTTGGTCTGGATGGTTTGCTCCGCTACCGAAGCAGGCACCTGGTAGGCATACTCAATGGAGTCGATTACAAAGTCTGGAACCCCGAGCTCGATCCCTATATCCCGGCCACCTATTCGGTGCACAAAATGGATGGCAAAGCTGTATGCAAGCGTTCACTTCAGGAGAGCTTCGGCCTTCCCCTGGATCCCGGAATTCCGCTCATAGGCATGGTCGCCCGGCTTACTGAACAGAAGGGAATTGAAGAAATGTTCGGCAAGAGCTTTGGTGCTATTTCCGAAGTATGCCGGAGCATGGCGGTGCAATTTGCGATCATCGGTTCGGGAGAAGCCTGGTGCGAAGAGGAGCTTAAGAGCCTTTCAGGGCGCTTTCCTAACTTTAAGGCCAGAATAGGCTACGACGATACACTCGCCCATTTGGTCGAAGCGGGAAGCGACTTTTTCCTGATGCCCAGTCGTTACGAACCCTGCGGCTTGAATCAGATGTACAGTCTTCGCTATGGAACCCTTCCTATTGTGCACCGAACCGGGGGGTTGGCCGACAGCGTTCAGAATTATGTGCAGGAGACGGGGGACGGCACGGGATTCATGTTCGATGATTTAACGCCCAGGGCTTTGTACAATACAATAGGCTGGGCTGTCTGGGCTTGGTATAATCGCAACGCTCATATCGATATGATGCGTATTAAGGCTATGACGAGGGTTTTTTCCTGGGAAAAATCGGCCAGGGAGTATACTGCGCTCTACAGCAGGGCTCTCGCCCTCGGGCGTTCCCGATTTCTGTAACCTCAGGGTTCCGCCTAGCTTTAGTTGTATAGATTAGGGTCAGAGGTAAGCGTGAAAAAAGAAGACAAGGTATACGAGTACAATAGGCAAAAAGTTAGAGAAAACCTCCTGTCGGGTTTTAAAAAGACCAAGGGAGAATCCACTGTAGCGGATATCGCTGCGCTGACAGGCCTTCCGCTTCCCCAGATAAACGCCGAACTCCCTGCCCTGGCGGATGAATTTGGTGCCAGACTCAAGGTTACCGAAAAGGGCGAACTCCTTTACTCGTTTCCTAAGGGCATGAAGAGTCGCTATAAGGGTTTTGGCCCGAGCGCGAAACGATTGTTCAAGACGCTGGGAAAGGCCGCGACCGAGGCTTCAAAATTCCTCTTCAAAGCCTGGATCCTTGTCATGCTCGTCGGGTATTTTATCCTCTTCCTAGCCCTGGCGCTTTTTGCCATGCTCGCCTCCGTGGCCGTGCAATTCGGCGGCGGCAACCGCAATGATTCCCGAAGCAGCTCCAGGGGAGGAGGCTTGGGTGGCCTGTGGCTCACCACCAGGCTTTTCGATAGTCTCATACGCATCTGGTTTTATTCCGAACTTTTCAAGCCACCCCAGGAGCGATTTGGACAGGCAAGGGCGAAGGCGCAGCGCAGGCCCCTGCACAAGGCTGTTTTCTCCCATGTCTTCGGCGATGGGGACCCCAACACCGATTGGGGCGAAGTGGAAAAAAAGACTGTCATAGCCTTTCTTCAGACCCATAAGGGCATCATGAGCATGGCGGAATTTATGGCCATAACAGGGCTGGAGCCCGAGGATGCCGAAACTGCGATCAATAAGTATTTACTGGAATTTGAGGGCAGCCCTGAGGTCAGTCCCGAGGGTAGCATCTATTTTACTTTTCCCAGCCTCTTGAGCCGCATGGGCAGCACCCCGGAGTTCATCGGATCCAGCGTCAAACTAAAAAGGCTGCATAGGTTTTCTTCCAACAGCCCCAAGGCTGACAGAACCTTCAGAATGATAAACGGAGTCAATATCGTCTTTGGCGGCTACTTTCTGTACCACGCATTCAGTCTGGGCACGACGTTTTATATTTCCACACCTAGGGGCTTGGCTCTTCGCGGCGGATTGCCGATCGTCTATTCGGCAACAGGCTACCTTTTGCAGAGTCTGGGCTCAATAAATCCCGTGTCCATAATCTTCTGGGGTTTGGGCGTCGTGCCCCTGGTATTCTCGGCTTTCTTCTTCGCCATACCGATCTTGCGCGCCTTAAAGCAGAAAGAAGACAACGAAAAAATTAAGACGGAAAACCTCAGGAGAATTGTGTACAGAAACATTCTATCGGGGGACGGCCTTGTCGGCCCGGAACTAGGTTCACAGATTGAAGAAGCCAGACCTTCCGATATAAATGCGGTCGACAAAATCAGCCGGCGTCTCGCCGCCTGGTCCAGGGCTGAGCCAAAAGAAGGCGGCTACGATTTTATAGAACTCAAGCGGATTCAAGCGGATATAGAGAAACTGAGAGCATCAGTAAATCTGGACAACTTTGCCCCCGGCAAGACCGTCTTCGATACCGAGACCTGACCCCTTTCTTGCGCGCCGCTCTTCAGTCCTTGATCCGTTCCAGTTTTCTCGTGTACTTGGGGAAGAACTGGGCTATTTTTCCGGTTTCAAACTGAACAATTACCAGGGAGCCTGAGCTTTCGGTCATGCTGACCTTGATAACCGAACCCCTTCCATATTCGTCATGGTAGACAGCCTGTCCCTGTTTCCATTCCGACCGGGCGGAGGGTAGCGACCTAGCTCCATAGCTTCCTGCCTTGGGAATAGTCGAGGCGATGGAGGATGCTGCTGAAGGGCGTTGGAACCCAGGGGAAACCCCGCGTGGGAACAATCCTCCCTGGGGTCGTGAAACGCTGGCTCCCAGCTTCCAAAATTCGTAGAGGCTCGGATCTAGTTCGGTGAGGAAACGGGAGGGGCTCGTTTCGATGATTCTCCCTCTGATGCGTCGCCAGCGACAGGCGCTTAAATAGAGCCTGTCCTTAGCCCGGGTCAGGGAGACGTAAAATAGCCGCCGCTGTTCTTCTATATCCTCTCCCTCTTCGTCGTCCCGGGGGAAAAGCCCCTGTTCCAGTCCGCTAACAATGACACAGGGAAATTCCAGCCCCTTGGTGTTGTGCATGGTTATCAGCGTAACAGCGTCTTTAGTATCTCCTTCACCTCCAGCCTGAAAACTTCGGTCCAGCTCGATGGTCTCGAGAAACTCGGCCAAGCCTTCGCGGGCAAGAGGATAGAGGGAGGATGCATTGATTAGCTCGTCCAAGTTGGCGAGTTTCTGTGTGCCTGCGATTTCGTCCTGATCCCGGTGGTAGCCTACGAGGCCGCTTTCCTTGACAATTTTCTCAAGCAACACGGCCAGGGAGGCGCTTGATGTGTCTTCGTCCTTAGCCCTGCTTTTTCGCCTTCCCCCATCCGAGAGGGAATATGGTTCATCCTGACTTAGCGCCGTGCCAAGTAGCGCGGAAGCCCTATCTAAAAGTGCTAAAAACTGGTCCATGCCGGCTTTTCCCCGGCCTCGAAGTAGCTCCTGGCTTTGTCGGCAAGCATCGATAGGCGAAAGCCTCTCCCGACCAGCCTTGTCTAAAATGCTTTCGACGCTACCTTCACCCAAGCCCCGGGCAGGTTTGTTGACTATCCGCCTGAAGGCGATCTCGTCCCTGGGATTAAGCAAAAGGGAGAGATAGGCCAGAAGGTCTTTTACTTCCTCCCGGTCGTAAAAGCGCAGAGCGCCGACCAACCGGTAGGGTATGCCCCGGCGGGGAAACTCTTTTTCAAAGGCCAGGGACTGGGCGTTCGTTCTGTACAAAATGGCGATATCGGAAAACATAGCTCCCTTGGCCCTCATGTCACCGATAATCCTGGCGCAGAAGCTTACTTCCTGATCCTGGTCGTCCAAGAGAGCTAGCTGGGGCTTGGCCCCTCCCGCCCTGGTGGCGCGCAGCATTTTGCCCAGCCTTCCTGAATTGCGGGAAACAACATTGCCTGCAAAATCAAGTATCGATTGATAGGATCGATAATTGCGCTCTAGTTTGATTGTCTCAGTCCCTGGAAAAATGGAGGCAAAACTGAGGATGTTTCGGATTTCAGCGCCTCTGAAACGGTAAATGGACTGGTCGTCATCGCCCACTACGCAGAGGTAGGTTTCTGGGCTGAATAGCCGTTGGAGGAGTAAAAACTGTGCTACGTTGGAATCCTGGTACTCGTCCACCAGCAGCACCCGGAAGCGCTGTCGTGTCCGTTTTGCTATAGCATCATCCTTTTCTAGAATCCTGGCTGGCAGGCGTATGAGGTCGCCAAAATCCACATTGCCCGTAGCCCGAAGTCTTGCCTCGTACAAAGCGTAGACTCTTCTAAAATCGTCGTCCCGGATAAGGGAGGCTAAATTGGGTGAGTCAGGCTCCAGTCCGTAGTCCTTAGCCCTGGCTATGAGATTAGCGTAGCGCCTGCAATCGGGCTTGCTCAGGTTGGGCAGAATTGCCTGCACCAGGGATGCCGAATCCTCGTCATCGTAGATAACGAAATTTGAGTCGAGATCCAGTGCCTTTGCGTTGCGCCGTAAAAACCATGAGCCAAATGAATGAAAGGTTCGTATAATCGCCCGCTCGCAGGATGCTTCCAGAAGGGCTGCCCGTTCACGCATTTCCCTAGCTGCCTTGTTTGTAAAGGTAACCGCTAGGATCGATTCTGGGCTGATGCCTCGTTCCTTTACCAGGTAGGCGATTTTTGTCGTTATCACCCTTGTTTTACCCGTGCCCGCTCCGGCAAGGATTAAAAGCGGACTGCCTTCGTGTAGAACAGCCTTTAGTTGTTCGGGATTGAGGTGGGCTAGGTAGGAGGGAAGTTTGTCGTGTTCGGTCACAGTGTCTCAGTCCCGTCGTCGGCAAGCAGGTCAGCTTCAAAATCGACGCCATTGACCGCGCTAATCCGCACCATCGCCCTGGCCCCCGTCGTAAGATTCGCCTTGACCAGGGTTAGGCCGTCCACATCCGGCGCCTGCATCCAGCCTCTGGCGAAGCTGAGTGCCGAGCCGTCCACGGCTTCTTCCGTCAGCACCTCGAATTTGCTTCCGACAAATCGTTGCAAACGTTCGGTGGTGATGGGTTCCTGGGCGGCTTCAACGGTGGTTTTTCTCAGCTCGGCGAGCTTTTTCGATACCCTTCCTTTCATAGAATAGGCAGGGGTGCCCTCTTCCCTGGAATAGCTGAATACGCCCAGCCAATCCAGGGCTGCCTCTTGCTGGAACTGCTTTAGGGCGGAAAAATCCTCATCCGATTCCCCTGGAAAACCGACTAAAAAGGTGGAGCGTATCATGGACTCGGGCAATGTCTTCCGTATGCGCTCAATGAGCTTGAGATAGACCTGGCTTGAGCCGTGACGATTCATCGCCCGCAGGATTTTTTCCGAAGCGTGTTGGAAGGGCAGATCGAAATAGGGAAGGATTTTCCGACTGGAAGCCATGATTTCTAGCAAGCCCTCTGGAAAGTGATCAGGGTGAATATAGAGGACTCTGAGCCTGAAATCCCCCTGGACACGCTCTAGTCGTTCTAACAGCCTAACAAGGTCGCTTTCCCCAGAGCTATCCCTGCCATAAGCGCCTAGATCTTGTCCAATGAGATTGATCTCGAAAATTCCCCGGGCAACCAGGGTTTCGAGCTCTGCGGTCACGTCTTCAATGCTCCTGGAGCGCAGCCTGCCCCGAATAAGGGGAATGGCGCAGTAAGAGCAGTGATTGTCACAGCCCTCGGTGATTTTTAGATGCGCAGAACCTGGATAATCAAATAACCTGCGTCTCGGGTAAAAGTGCGCGGCAATGTTCCTGGGTTGCTCAACCACAATGCTGGTCCTCAGGTTCCTGGCAAGATTGTCCAGCGCCTGGGGAGCGAGGGAGAGGTCGGCATTGCCCAAGACCCCGTCAGCCTCGGTCATCTCCGCCATTAAAGCTTCGGGATAGCGCTGGGCAAGGCAGCCGGCGAGCAGCACTTTTTTATCGGGCCAAAAGCGCTTGACAGCCAGCGCCGCATCGATGGATTCCCGTTTTGCGGATTCAATAAAACCACAGGTGTTTATTATTATACAATCTGCGTTTTCACCGGAGGGAACATACTGATGTCCAGCCGCTTCGAGTCGAGCGGCCAGTTCCTCGCCGTCCACTTGATTTTTAGCACAACCGTGATGATCGATAAAAAATTTCAAAGCTAACCTCAGTCGAGTTCTGATGAAGAAAGAGCCCAGGTAGCGCTGTCCACCTTGGACCAAGAAAGTCGTTTCACCGCTATCTCGCCGGCTCCACCGATCTCAACATCGACGCTTCTGCCGCCAGAAGCTTGCACGGTGAGTTTGACCGCCTGGGCGTTGGAACTCCACAGCGTAAGGGCATTGGTGACATTTATGTTGATGCTCTCACCCTTGGAGTAATATTTCTCCACCCATTCTTTGCGATCGGCTTCGTAGCGGAACAGGCAATTGCCCCGAAAACTCACCTGAACAATAAAGGGGTAGGGACCACGGGTCGATTTGAGGATAACAAAATCCTGGTTTTTCCCAGGGGGGGCCGGCGTCGGCGTCGCTTGGGGCACGGTGACTTCCCCCGAGAGCGTCGATTCGGTGGCTTCGCTTTCTATAAAGCTAATTTTGAGCAGGGCGCCAGCCGTAGGGCTGTCTTTTTGAAAATCCTCCAAGGCTAAAAGGATATCTGGAGTTTCGTTCGCGTCTGGATCGAGCTCTGCCGATTCCCCTAAGCGAAGCTCCTTGGAGCCGAAGGGAGTTTCCAAGATCACTGTCTCGCCGATGCTTCCAAGGCTAATCCTGTACACATCCTCGGCGAAAGGAACAAGAAGGCTATCCCCGGGGTAAAGGCGCTTTTGAAAATCCCCGCCTTCAACTTTGTACTCGGTAGGCGTGAACCCCTCTTTGCCATTGTTCGAACTGCCTCTGAGCTTCCCTCCGGCGAAAACCCAAAGCATCGCCGCGCCAATAATCAGGACTACCAGAATTCCCATGATAATTGTGCGCAACGGCGGAGAAGTCCGCGCCGCAGGTGCATTTTGTCCAGCGCTCATGGAGTCCGGCGGTGGGGGAACAGCGAAATTATCCGGCTGTTTTGGAATTTCCACCGAAGTTGATTTTTTCTTCTTTTGCCGCACCGCAGCCTTGGTTACCTGCTTGTCTCTCTGCTCTGCAGGGTTTTCGGGTTTTTCCTGCACGCCCGCAGGACCTGCAAGATTTGACGGCTCTGATTGTGCGGCGTTGGTAAAGGCTGCCGAATTCCCCGCTTCATCGGGGATGGCTTCCTTGGATCTGTAACGGATTATCAACGCCTCGGCGTCTAATCCCAGATATTCTCCGTAATTTCTGATGAACCCGATAATGTAAGGTTCGCCGGGAAAGCCTGAAAAATCGTCATTTTCAAGCTTAGCGAGAAAACGAACGCTTATATTGGTTTCGTCGGCAATACTATCCAAGGTAAGGCCTTTGGAGAGACGAGTTTTAAGTAAAATCGAACCAATCTTAGCCATCCCGGCTATCTCACCTTTCCTTATTGAAACAGGAAGTTGTTATATATGTTCGCGCTGGCGGGCGCGTCATATAAAAATCGAGTCGCGGGAATATCCTGATTCAACTTCATGGATGAAAGATCAAAGGAGATTTTTTCGTTCGCCACGGTCCAACCCTCGAGGCGCAGCATGAGGAGGCTGGATTCCGAAACCGATATTCTCACGGTCTTGAATCCCTCGGAGACAGTTTTTCTGGTCAATACAAGGCGGTACACCATCTCCTGGGATCCTTCGTCCAGCGCTTCAGCCTGGGGCGGGGATTTTTCCCAGGCAATGGTATAGTTGCGTTTCATCATGGAAAGCCCTTCCCGGGAGGCAAGGGCGACGGAGGCTGCCCCCAGGCCTGCGCTCCCTGTTTCCTGCTGAAGCACAGCTCTGTACTGGGGTATGTAGACTACCAACCGTTCTCCGTCAAAGACGATCACCTGGTCGGCCGGCTGGGTAAAGTCGATCCTGAGCAGCGAAGGCGATTTGAAAAAAAGCTTGCCGCGCATGATTTGTCCGCTGGAGCTGATCAGTATGGCCGCTTCATAATCGTATATCTCCGCGTAGCGATCGGACACCTTGGCAAAGAATTGTTCGGCTGTGGCGATTTCCTGGGCGAAGGCGGCCATGGAAAAAGCGAGCAGAATCACTATAAGAAATACCCTTTTCTTCATAGACTCATTTCCCTTCCAACTGTAAAAGGATGCTCGGCATGTCAGTCACCGCAGGGGGGCCAAAGTATTGAATACTTCCCGGCAGCCTGTAGTCCGAGGATTTAGACCACTGTTCCCTTTGGGCGGCGAAATGTATAAACGCCTTGCCTTCGAGTTCCACCAGGGCTTTGCGGATTACAGGTTTATCGGCACCGTGACGGCGTTCGATATTCATCATGGAAACCAGGGGTATGCCACCGGGAATCCACTCCGAGGCGGGAGCTACGAGGTTGCGTATTGAGGCAATGTAGCCCGACAGCCCATTGAGGGATAGGAGAAAGGCGGTAAAACCCAGTGAATAACAGTAATCAGCGTCAAAATTGGTTGGGAATGCGCATCTTCCTTCGTACCCCATAAAATGAGTCTGATAATCAAACTTGCCTTTATAAGCGCCCTGGGCGGCCATGACCGCCAGTTTTTCTTTTACCATGGCCACAAGAAGTCTTTCTGTTTCAATCCTCGAGACCTGTACGTTGCCATGGGGATCCCTATCCCAGCAGAGCTGGGCTTGGATGTCCGAAGGGAGAGAGAGAAAGAGCGCCTTGGGATTCTCGGGTAAATGCTGGGCGACAAAGCTCACCTGTGCTTCCAGGGAAGGTAGCGTTTTAAAAATCTCGGTGTCCTTGGCGAGCAGCTCGTTGATGCTCGCTATAAGAACCTTCATTTCGGGAATGAACTCGATAAGACCTTCGGGAATGAGGACGACACCGAAATTTTCGCCCTTCGCAGCCCTTGCGGCGACTGAATCGGTGATCGTCTCGACGATTGCCGAAAGGCTGATTTTTTTTGCTTCGATCTCCTCCGAGATGAGGGCTACGTTAGGTCTGGTCTGGAGGGCGCATTCAAGGGCGATATGGGAGGCTGAACGTCCCATGAGTCGTATGAAATGCCAGTATTTTCTGCCCGAAGGGGCGTCCCGGCAAATATTGCCGATCAACTCTGAGTAGACCTTCGTGGCGGTGTCAAATCCAAAGGATGCTTCGATCCATTCGTTCTTGAGGTCGCCGTCTATTGTCTTGGGAACGCCCACGACGGTGATAGTAGCTCCGTTCAAGGCGAAATACTCGGCCAGCAAGGCCGCGTTGGTGTTGGAATCGTCGCCTCCAACTACCACCAGGGCGTCCAGCTTGTGCTGCTGGGCGACCGCCAAGGCCTTTGCGAATTGTTCGGGGCTCTCGATCTTGGTCCTGCCCGAACCTATCATGTCAAAACCGCCCGTGTTCCTGTAGGAATCCACTAGAGCCGCATCGATTTCCTGGTATTTGTTGTCTACTAGACCCCCTGGGCCGCCCTTGAAGCCGATGAGCCTGGAATTGGTCGAGGCTTTTTTTAGTCCGTCGAAGAGACCGGCTATGACATTGTGCCCGCCGGGAGCGGGTCCCCCAGATAAAAGCACGCCGAGGGTCATAGGTTTGCCCACAAAGGGATTTTTGCCAGAGTTAAATCTGATTGCCGGCGTTCCGTAGCTGTGTGGGAAGATCTGTTTTAACGCTTCCTTGTCATGGGAAGGCTCTACAACACCGACAGGGACTGCTTCGATCGAAGACAGGCTTGAGCCAAGGATTTCGGGCATTTTGGGAATATAGGCAAACCTCGCATTATGTAGGGGTGAGCGTTCTGACATGGTCCAGATCTCCTCAGATAAATATGATTTATACTATCCTTTTACCAGTAAAAAGAAAAGGGATGAGTCGGCTGTAATGTTAAAAGCTTAAAACTGAGTGAAACGCAAAACCGGTTTATCCTCAACCCCCCATGGTTTTTTGCCGATAAACCAAACAGATATATGAGACAACGTGCAACAGTAATCCTCGCGGTGGTGTTTTCCCTATTCTCTGCCGCATTTCTCACAGCAGCTGAGGGGCAGACGGCGAGCCACAGCCTGGCAAAGGGAGAAACCCTCTACTCGGTTTCCAGGAAATACAATATTCCCTACGAAGCTTTGGCGGCTGCCAATAATATCACCGATCCGACAAAAATGAGGATAGGAACGATACTTATAATCCCCTCGGTTCACCGAGTGATTAAGGGCGAGACGCTCTACGGAATTGCGCGGCAGTACGGCATAAGCCTTCAGCAACTTCTGGCTGCTAATAAACTGAGCAGTTCATATATCTTGAAAATCGACGATATCCTTGTCATTCCGGGTAAAAAAGAAGGAACGACAGTGGACAGCAACCTGATACCTCCTACACAGGAGACTGTTGTCAAGACTGGCCCCATACAAACGCCGACAGATAACAGCCCAAACCCCGGTAAAACGGAGGTTGCACAGACACCCGAGGCTAGGGATTCGACGGCTCAATCATCAAAAGCCCAACCAGTAGAGGCTCAACCTATAGCGGCTCAACCCAATGTCAACCAAAGCTCCGGCGGCCAGGCTCCTTTAGCCCAGACCTCCGGATCAAACAATCCTCCAGCTGTGGCAAAGTCCACGACCACAGTTCCGAGCACCGATGGGATACAACAACCCGTCGCCGCGTCCACACAGCCTCATACAGCCGTGCCCATGCCCGAACCTGTAAAAACCCACAATAAAGCGGTAGATCCCAATATTGGCTGGCCTGCGAAAGGACAATCCATGTACCTCGACGGCAAACTCGAAGGGGTACTATTTAAGGTTGAGCCAGGTGAATCCGCAAGGTCCGTTGCCTCGGGAACAGTGGTCTCCGCAGGACCATCCAGGGGATTTAACCAGGTAGCATTCGTCCAGGCTAAGTCTGGCTATGTCTATGTCTACGGTGGAAACGAAACCCTTTTTGTAAAAACAGGAGATCAGGTGAGCTCAGGCATGGAAATAGGCCGTATCGGACTTGATGCGAAAGACGGCTCTCCCATTGCCTATTTCTTCGTTTTCCGGAACGGCCAACCAATCGACCCTGCATTGGCGCCCAGGGATTAAGAAAATAAAATGGCACTATATTTTTTTGCTTAGTCATAGTATTGTATAACAAGCCAGACTTTCGCGGAACTTGTAAGAATTTTCGCGAATTACTGGATTTCTATTTCGAAAAGTCAAGGGCCGAACAGATATGGTACATCGCAGACCGTATGACGATGTTACGAGCTCTCATGGAACTCATGGGGTGCAAAATTCCCATCACGATCCATATTCGGACCTAAAAAAACCACGACGCGCTAAAATTAACTCCGAGGAACAGGATCCCTTATCCCTCTATCTCTATCAGATATCCAAGGTAGAGCTTTTAAATGCGGCAGAAGAGCAATCGCTGGGCAAAGAAATAAGCGATACGAGCTTTCAGGCTGAAACATTGAGGGCTCGTGCGGGTAGCGTCGAAGGTAATCTGGAAACAATTCGAGAACTCCATGAAACCGAACGACGATTGTCCGATGCTAAACAGAAGATGGTGAAAGCCAACCTCAGGCTTGTCGTATCCATCGCTAAGGGCTATCAGCATAGAGGTTTGGGCTTGTTGGATCTTATCGACGAGGGAAATATCGGACTTCTTGAAGCGGTGGGACGCTTTGATTATAAAAAAGGCTACCGCTTTTCTACCTACGCAACCTGGTGGATCAGGCAGGCGATAATAAAAAGCCTGGCTGACCAGGGCAGGGTGATACGAATCCCCGTCCACATGCTCAACATAATACGAAAATGCTATTACACCTCCAAGCAGCTCACCCAGGAATTAAGCCGAGATCCGGATGTTGATGAGCTCGCCGAAAGGCTGAACATGAGTAGGCAAAAACTAGTAAAGGTCATGGAATTCTCCCAAAATACCGCTAGCCTCGATTCGGCTATCGATAAAGATAGCTCGACTCCCTTGTCCGAACTTATTAAGGATGAAACAATAATCGATCCCTATTCAGAGGTTTTTAAAACCACCTTGGCGGAAGTGCTTGATTGCGTGCTCAAAGACCTGAGCGTCCGGGAAACCACGATCCTACGACTTCGCTATGGTCTTTCGGGAGAATCAACCCACACCCTCGAACAGACAGGGAAGGTCTTGGGAATAACCAGGGAGAGAGTACGGCAGATACAGGAAAGGGCGGTGGAAAAACTTCGGGAGTGTCAAGAATTATCTGAATGCAGCGACTTATAGCCGCTTTTATACTCATGCTATCCGCCTTGCCGGCGCCAATAAGTTTTAGCTGAAAAATCCGGATTGTCCGTGTGGCCTCCTTACAACAAGGTTCGATGAACAAGAAAAAGGGCGAGCAAAAAAAGCCGGTCGGCTTTTTTTGCTCGCCCCAAAGGGCCTAACGATTTTTAGAACAAGGCATGAATGTCGTTCATGCCCTTTGTTGCGGCCACATCCTTGGCTGATTCGCCTGCATTGTTCCGCGTAGTTTTGTCAGCGCCCATGGATAGGAGAACTTTGACCGCGTCGATTTTGCTTTTCCGAACAGCGTAGTGCAAAAAGCCTTCTCCCATAGAATCCTTAGAATCCAGACCGGCAGCGCTGACAAAGCTGCGCAGGGAAGATTCAGAATTTTCTTCGAGCACGAGAATGATGGGACTGTCGCTGTTATAATTGGGAGCGAATGGATCGGCACCCGCGGCAAGAAGGAGAGCGACTGTTTCGGCGTCTTTTTGCTGAATAGCGGCATGAAGGGGGGTATCGGCATAGCGATCCCTACTCGAGGGATCGGCGCCTGCCGAGAGAGCGAGCTTGAGGGCGTCCATGGAAGCCCTTGCCTGCACCAAGTGCCGCAAGGGTGTCTTGCCCTCGGAATCGGCCTTGTCTTTTGTGGAATTTCCGAGGATTTCCCGCATCACCCCCAGGCCTTTTTTAAGCGAGGAGAGGAGGACCGAGTCGCCAGCGGCGTTCTTGGCCAAGATATCGGCTCCTGCTTGCACAAGGCTGCGGATGAGGTCCAGCTGTCCAGAGTCCACAGCTTGATACAGCGGTGTGGAGCCTGCGTAATCCCGGGCATCGATAAATGCACCGGATTTAATAAGATACTGAGCGATTGAAGTCTGTGCTTCCCGGGCTGCGGCTGCCAGGGGAGTAAAGCCGCGATTATCCCGCACTTCCAGGGATGCCCCTCGGTCGACAAGGTAAGATGCAAATTCTGCATTCTGTTTGCGCACCGCCTGGTGCAGGGCAGCCTCGCCCGTATAGTTACGGGCATCTAGATCGACGCCGGAGAGCACCAAAACCTGCAGACATGTCTTGGCGCCCGAGAGAACAGCGGTGTTAAGCGGGGCGTCGCCGTTGCCGTCCCTTGCCGAGAGCACCGCGCCATTGGCGATTAAGTATCTAGTCGCCTCGGCGGCGTCGGTCTTAACCGCGGCGTGGAGCAGGGTTTCCTTGGCGGCGTTCACCGCCTCGAGATCGGCGCCCTTGCCTCGGAGGTAGTCCAAACCGTCAGCTAAATCTCTGCGGGCAGCCAGATGGCCAACCGTATCGCCGTTGGAATCTCTAGCTGTGATTACCGCCGGAATAAAGAACCAGTCGTAGGGCCCATCCTTGGCAGCCAATGCCAGGAATACCGGTGTCTCGTTGGCGGAATTGGAGGGGAAAATATCGGCTTTTGCGTTGAGCAAGAGCAGCCCTTGCTGAGCAAGGTTAAGCCGCACCGCCACATGGAGGGCGTTGTCGCCGGAATTGTTCCTGGTATTGGGATCCCCGCCTTTTGCCAATATAAGGGAAATAACCTCGGGAGAGCCCTTCATACCCACCGCAGTAGCTATGACGCTGTTGCCCACATTGTCTCGATTATTTACGTTGGATTCCAGAACAATCTTGTCCACAGCCTTGATTCCTCGGCTCACCGCGATTGAGAGAGGGCTTTGACCGGCCAGGTTGCGCAGGAATACGTCGGAGCCGGCGTTGATCAGCGCGTCAGCATACTGGTAATTACCCGCCTTGACACAGATCATGAGAGGCGTGTCGCCCTCCAGGTTGGCGGAATTGACAGGGGTGCCAGCCTTGATAAGTTCTTCTACAATGAGGGGCTCATAGGCAAGCTTGACCGCCTTGTGGAGCGCCGTATTTCCTTCCTGATCTTTGAGTGAAGGATCGGCTTTATAACGCAGTAATAGTTGGGTCATTGAGAGCCGAACGGTGGGGGGCGAGGCTAGGTGTAGGGAAGTATTGCTCTTGGCATCCCGAATGTCTGGATCAGCACCGTTCTTTAGCAGAAGCTCGGCTCCTTCCAGCCAGCCAGTTCTTACTGTCGTATGAAGGGGAGCGTCGCCATTGACATTCTTGATATTGGGAGTAAGTCCCCTGGAAAGCAGAAAATCCGCGAAGCCAAGTTGAAAGCGGGAAATGGATTCATGCAACGGTGTGTTGCCGTTGCTAAACCGAACAGTGTTAAAGTCATTAGAGCGCACCGTGGTGGCAAACCAGGAAAATTCCGGGAATGAGGGGCTGGCACCACGCAGGATTAACTTCTCTGCTATCATCGCCGCTTCTTTTCTGTCCGGGTAGAGGAGGGCAAGGTCGAGGGCAGTTCTGTCGGCCTTGTCCTTGGTCTGTACCGATGCGCCCAGGTCCAGGAGAACCCCCACCTCATTCACCATAAGTTTATCCGAGGCTGTGTGAAGGACGGTCCTACCGTCTTTGCCCGCGGCGTTGATATTATTGGAATTAAAGACAGCCCGGATCATCTCCGGTCCCGCCAGAAGGGCTGCTTCGGCGGGGGTGGATCCAGAGGCATCGGCTACGAAGGGGTCGGCCGATCGGTCCACCAGCATCGAAGCCATAGTCGGAAGTCTCCGGTCCACGGCATATCGTAGGGGGCTTTTGCCCGCAGGGTCTGTAACATCAGGCTTGGCACCCAATACTATAAGGATTTCCGCTACCTGTGGATCGCCGCGCTGAACCGCATAATGAAGGGGGTAAAGACCCTGGGCATCCCGTTGGTTGAGCTGCTCCTGGTTGGCGTAGAACTTCTTGATGGCGTTGATATCCCCGGCAATGACCAGATCGGTGAGACTCGTCTCCTTGGCCGGGGGAGCGCTCGCGCAGCCTGTAGCCAGTAACAACGCTGCCAGCACAGCGTATAAACTCAGGCGTCGAAGCCTTTCGGTAACTCTCATTCGTGCAGCTCTCCTTGGATACAGCATATAAACAGGAATTATCCTTATATGTATCGGCAGAATAAGACCGGCGGAAAATCCCTTTGCTAATCTATATCACATTTTTTCCAGGCCGCCCAACATCATAGCTGGCCGATGGCGGGCGGCCTCGGGACGGCAGGAACTTACAAGAAACTCCTGCGGCTGGATAGTCTTGCCAAGACTGATATCCGGTTCTATTCTGTAGGTAGCTATACATTGGAGGTTACAAAAGAATGCATTTCGGTTCGTTTATGCCTCTTCGATCGGCGTGGGACAAGGGCCTGGAGACACTGGCTAAGGATTTTCCCGACCATCGATTCTCCTTGGGCTTAAAGCCCGATTCGCCCGAAGTTTTCGATCTTGACCTTATGCTCGCTGGGAACCTGCCCAAGGAAGTTTATCTGGCAAGCCCTAGGCTCAAAGGTATCTTTCAATCTTTTACCGGTATCAATCATTTACCCCTGTCTCAGCTGATGGAACGGGGTGTAGAAGTTTTTAATGTTCATGCCAACGCCTTCGACGTGGCTGAAAAAGCCTTAGCCCTTTGCCTGGCCTATTACGGGCGGATCGTGGAATACCACAACGACCTAAGCAAAAGCCTCTGGCACGGTTTCTGGGTCAAGGCTGGCGCTGAGGACAACTGGAACAGTATCTACGGCAAGACTTGCTCCATCCTCGGCACGGGTGCAGTTGGGCAAGCCCTGGCAAAGCTACTCAAAGCCTTTTCCTGTCAGGTTATCGGTTGGCGGAGAAAGAGCGGTCTTGCCCTTCCGGAAGGATTCGACAGGATCGTCCCTGATCTAAAAACGGCGCTGGACGAGGCTGAAATTGTCTTTGTCACCCTGCCTGCCACCAACCTCACCCAGGGCTTGCTCAGTAGGGAGCTTATTGCGGGAATGAAAGGCAAATTCCTGGTTAACGTAGGCAGAGGCTCAATCGTGGACGAGCAGGGTCTTTATCTGGCTTTGAAGGATGGGATCCTGCTCGGAGCCGGCATCGACGCCTGGTACACCTACCCCCAGAGCGGTCGAACAGGAGCTCCATCCCGCTATCCCATCCACGAACTGCCAAACGTGATACTTTCGCCCCATGTGGGAGGCTCGACCCATCAGGCAACAGCCAGGGCGGTGGATCAGACCCTGGCGAATATACGGGAATATCTAAGCACGGGAAGCTGCGCATCCAAGGCGGACTTAGAGGCTATGTACTAGAACAAGTCTTCTGGAGCCTCGATAAGCATGTGGGGGAAATCGGTGTAAAGGCCTAAAAGCTGATACAGCCTGTCAAAGGGGATTTTCTCCCTATCGAACACCACATAGGGAAGCAAGTCGTAGAGCCTGTCAGCGTTATAGCCACCCTTGCCTGATATCACGATCATCGTTTCCAGATCCTGGGCTTCTTCCATTGCCCTGTAGGCCAATGAAAAATTCTTCGTGGCAAAGAACATTCTTGCCTGGTATCCCTCCTGGGGATCGGGAGAAAAATAATGGGAGAGCTCGTAATAGTGATCGGGGAATATAAAGGCGTCCTGAATCCGCTCGACTAAACGTTCCGAAGGAATCCGCGTTTCGCTGCAAAGGACTATCTGGTAAAGGCTATAGGGATTATCTCGTCTAAAGTCCCTGGCGGCTCGGACAAGCCGGGACAGACTTTCAGGATCATCGGCGTCGGCCAAAAGGGTAACGGAAGAAGCGAGTTTCCCAGGATTAAGGCGCATCCAGTCAATGTTTTCCAGCTTTCTGGTATCGACAAAGGAACGGAAGCCCTCCCGCTCGAGGCCAAAATGCGGGGCCGGAGGCGAAGCCCATTCCACATCAAAACTTTCCTCAAAAGCCGCTATTGCGTCCACCATATCGTCTCCGGATATCCAGTCGTTGCTGGTTACCCAGTAGGGGGGCTGTTCCATTCTCGACATGCGCCACTCGTCGGCTCTTTCCCTGGCGTCTGTGCCAGGAAGGAAGGCAAGTGGATACAATTCAGTTTCCTGGCCGAGCCCGTGCATGCCCAAGGTGTCGAAGGTTTCGATCACCTGCTCATAGCCATCAAAGGGAAGGCCAAGAATGAGGCCCGTCTTGACCAAAATTCGTTGTCTTTGAAGGATCTCAGCCCCCCGGGCAAACCTATCCTTGTCCATTTTTCTGCCCACAGCTTCCAGAGCTTTAGGGTTGGTACTCTGCAGGCCAGCTTCGATCGAAGCTACGCCGGCGGCTTTTAAAAGGGAACCGAAACTGTCATCCAGCATGTCCAGCCGAAGTTCGGCGTGGATGGGTATGGCAGCGGTGTTGACCAGGGAGATTTCCTTTAGCAGACCAGACGCCCTGTCTCCATATTGGAATGAAGGATCCATGAGGTAGATCTCGGAAACTCCCGTTTGGGAGGCTCGGCGTATGAGCGATATGACTTCGTCTTCTGGAAAGTACCGTAAGACCGGATATTGTTTGCCGTAGAAGCAATAAGCGCAGCGATAAGGGCAGCCGCGCAGGGTTTCGATGTGAACCGGCTTATCCTTGTTAAGGGGGAGGGTGCCAGCGAGGTAGGGACTGGGTAACGTAGCGAGGTCGAGCAGTTCTTTAGCCTTGTAGAGTCTCGCCAGGGGTCGATGTTTTTCCATGTCCTTGAGAATTTCCGCGAAGGCGAGTTCTCCTTCGCCAAGGACGAGGGCGTTGAAAGGGGACCTGTCCATGATCGGCATGCCTTCGGCGATCTCTGGGCCGCCGGCGATAAACCGTGATCTGGGTAACCTTTCCTTGGCTTTGCTAGCGATAAAGAGACTTCGCTCCAGATTCCAGGTGTAAAGACTAAAGCAGACTAAGTCAGCCTCAGAGGCGACAATCGCCTCGATAATCGCAGTGTCGGAGCCATAGGCGCTGGTTGTTCCGTCGAGGATGCTCCACTGTGAACGGGCTAATAGGTTCTGGGACTCGGCATAGGCTGCCAGGTAGCCGGCTGCGAGAGGTACATTTGCTCTTGAGTCTTCGCCCTCGGGATCCTGAACGGGCAGCTGCACAAATAATACTTTCATCGTCCTCCACTACCTGACATGTACTGCACTCTATGAAAAAAACGATAATTATTCTACATCCGCACCTGGTCTTCTCTCTTTTTCTATCCTGGACCTAGAAACAGAGCGAGGACTAAGCAGCCGGGTGAGGGCTTCGGATTTGGGAAAGCTTGGAAAGAGCTCGGACCAGTTGCCTTTTCGGTCAGGCATGCGAAGGGCTTTGTCCAATTTTGCCATATAGCTGCCCCTGGGCAGGTCTACACCGCCCATGGTTTCTACATAGAAGGTATGAACCTGACTGTCGATGAGCAGAAAACCCTGATCAAAGAGCCAGAGCGCAAGGCTCAGAAACCCTGCCCTTGACGCTCCGGGGCTCAGGCTAAACATGGATTCGCCGAAAAAAGCCCCCCCAAGGCTGATGCCATAGAGCCCTCCAACCAAAAGGCCGTCTTTCCAGACTTCCAGCGAATGGGCGTACCCTAGGTAGTGCAGCCTCGTGTAGGCCTCGATCATTTCTGGGCGTATCCAGGTGCCCTCCTGGCCCGGTCGAAACACCTTGGCGCAGGCCTCCATTACAGTCCGAAATTTCTTATCCAGGCTGAACCCATAGTCTGCCTTGCGCAAAAGGCGGACAGAGCTGTGCGAGACATGAAGTGTCTCGGGCAGAACAGCGAAGCGAGGATTGGGGCTCCACCAGAGTATTGGCTCATCATCGTTGTACCAGGGGAATATGCCCTGTCTATAGGCTGAAAGTAGCATACCCGGCGAAAGGTTGCCACCTGCGCAGACTATGCCCTCGGGTGATGCCTCTTGAATCGGAGGAAAACGATAGGCTCTGTCACTATCCAGCTCTTCCAGCCTTCCTAGAAAGCGGATCATGCTTGAAGCTTATGAATGAACCGGCGCAGGTTCTTTCGACGTGTTGTCTATCAATTCTGCCGCCTGGGGCTCGACACTGAACATTATCTGTCCATCTACCAAATCGGCTATGGCCGTACCGCCCTTTTCAAGCCGTCCGAAGAGCACCTCGTCGACAAAGAAGGACTTGATCTTGTCTTCCACAAGCCTGGAAATATTGCGGGCGCCAAATTCCCTGGAATAACCTTTTTCCGCTAGGAATTTTACTACCGACTCGCGGGCTACCAGCCTGACCTTTTTCTCGGCCAGTTGTGCGTTAAAGTCCTCCAGGGTTTTAGAGACAATGCGCTCTATAACATCCATGGGCAGATTGCCGAAATGGACCACCGCATCCAGCCTATTTCTGAACTCTGGGGTAAAAGCTCGTTCTACCGCTTCATCCAGCGCTGAGTTGCTCAATGTCCTGTCACCGAAACCTATGAGATTCTTGCCCACATCCCGGGCGCCGGCATTGCTGGTCATAATGAGAATGACATTGCGGAAATCGGCCTTCCTCCCCTGGTTGTCCGTGAGGGTGGCGTAATCCATTATTTGTAAAAGGATATTGTAGATATCAGGATGAGCCTTCTCTATTTCATCTAAAAGCACGACGGCGTGGGGATTCTTTCGTATCGTGTCGGTGAGAAGGCCTCCTTCCTCGTAACCCACATAGCCCGGAGGAGAGCCTATAAGCCGGGAAACGGTGTGTTTTTCCTGGTACTCGCTCATGTCAAAGCGGTGGAGGCTGACTCCTAGCTGCTTGGCCAGCTGCCTGGCCAGCTCGGTCTTGCCCACGCCGGTGGGACCCACGAAGAGAAAATTAGCCACTGGTTTATCTGGGGCTCTGAAGCCTGCCCGGGAACGTTTTACCGCCTTAACCACCGCATCGATGGCACTGTCCTGTCCGAAGACCTCTTGCTTTAACGATGTTTCGAGACCAGAGAGCCTTTCTTTCTCAGATGACGAGACCGAGCGCTCGGGAATACGGGCGATCTTGGCCACGACGGTTTCGATCTCCGGAACCCTAATATCCACGATCAGCTCGCCGGGTAGTGACTCGCCGGATGATACTTCAGCGGAGGATGGTTCTGCGGTAGCGCTCTCGGCCGTGGAGGATTCACCAGCCTTTTTCCCTTGCTTGTACGCGCCTATCCTTGCCCTGGCCCCAGCTTCGTCGATCACGTCGATAGCCTTGTCAGGAAGCCTTCGCTCGGTGATAAACTGGGCCGAAAGCCGCACCGCCGCCTCCAGGGCATCATCCGAAAAATGGACCCTGTGAAATTCCTCGTATTTCGGCCGTAAGCCCTTGAGAATCTCCACAGCCTCGCTCTGACTCGGTTCGCTGATGTCTATTTTCTGGAAGCGCCTGGATAGCGCTCTGTCTTTTTCAAAGATCTTGTTGTACTCGTCGTAGGTAGTGGAGCCGATGCAGCGCAGCTTGCCCGAGCTGAGGGCGGGCTTGAGAAGATTGGAAGCGTCCATGGAACCGCCGGTTACTGCTCCAGCTCCCACGATGGTGTGGATCTCATCGATAAAAAGAATGGTCTTTTCCTTTTTTAAAAGAACATCGACAACTTTTTTCACCCGCTCTTCAAAATCTCCCCGGAATTTTGTGCCCGCCAACAGAGCTCCCATATCGAGACTGTAGATTGTGTAATCTTTCAACAGGGGAGGGACGTTGCCTGTCACAATGCGCTGTGCCAGCCCTTCGGTGATCGCTGTCTTGCCCACCCCAGCTTCCCCGACATGAATGGGGTTATTTTTAAGCCTTCGGCAGAGTACCTGGATTGTACGTTCGATCTCCGACTCCCTGCCAATGACCGGCTCTAGCTTGTCGGCAGCGGCTTGAGCGGTTAGATCGGTGGCAAAACGCTCCAGCGGCCCAGGCTTAAGCCCGCGTTTGTCCCGGCCATCCAGATCCGGGCGGCCTTCTCCCTCGTCCAAAAGCTCGGCGTCATCCCCCGAGGATTCTCCTATGCCGTGGGAGAGCACCTCCAGAAGTTGCAGCCGCTTGATGCCCATCTTGCGCATATAGTAGCCGGCATAGGTCCTTTCTTCGTCGTAAAGGGAAACGATAAGGTCTGATATTTCCACCTCAGCCTTGCCCGAGGCCTGGGACTGCATGACAGCTCGCTCGATCACCGCCTGAAAGCTGGATGTCTGCACGGGCTCTGCACTAGAACGCAGTACGGGCACCTTTTGCTCGAAATAAGCCTCTATGCCCCGCTTAAGCTGCTCCACATCGGCGTCGCAGCCTTCCATAACGAGCCTGAGCTTCTCGAAGGAGAGCCCCGCGTAGAGTATGTGCTCCGGCGTAAGGTACTCGTGGTTCCGGAGTTTGGCTTCGTTATAGGCCGCGTTGAAAATGGCCTGTACTTCCTGACTAACCTTCATAATCTACACTTTCTCCATGGTGCACTTAAGGGGAAACCCCATCTGCCGCGCTAGAGCGTGCACCTGATTTATTTTCGTCGCGGCGATATCATAACTATACTCGCCCACAATTCCCTTGCCCTTACGGTGGACATCCACCATAATCTTGGTAGCTTCCGGCAAGGATTTATGGAAGATAGTCATCAGCACCGAAACTACGAATTCCATGGTAGTAAAATCGTCATTCAACAGAATGACCCTATATTCTTCGGGCTCTCGTGACCCAACCGCTTCTTCTGTTTGGGAGAGTATCTCCCCTTGGTTAGAAACTGATCCGTTCATGCTTATAATAAAGTATCGACGAATATACTGAGAAACAAGACTATCGAATAGCTTTACGCATCGGACGGCATCCATATTGACATTTCACTTCCCTCGGGAGCATAGTTGCCTGAAATGCGTCGAAGGAGACGAGTATTCGGAGCTTCGCGCGTCCAGAGAGAGGGGATTCGGGGAAGATGCAGCCTTACAGCTGTCGCTTTCCAGGCTGGAAGATCCCTGTCGCGCACCTGAAGAAAACCACTCCCGAGCAGCTTGGGTAAAAGCCGCACCAAAAAGCGGTAAGTATCTCAGGCCGGAGCCTTCCGTTACAGGCGACGAGCGCGGCCCCTGTCGCAGGGTGCCGAAGTAAGGTGGTACCGCGGATTTCCGTGAAGCCCGCAGGATAATCGCGCCGGCCTAGCCCTAAAGGGTTCAGGCAGGCTCTTCCGGCACGGCCCCCACGCAATTCGTCCTTACGCGAAGCATGGCTTCCCGTTATAGGCGTATTGCGTGGGGGCCGTGCCTTTTTTAACCGCCCACCTGCGCGGTACAGCGCTGCTAGCAGGAAGCGGAAAAGGAGCAGAAAACTATGGAAGTAGATGTAAACAAGCTGCGGCATTCCGCCGCCCACGTAATGGCCGAAGCTGTGCTTCACCTCTACCCCGGCACCCAGTTCGGCATTGGCCCCGCCATCGACGACGGGTTTTACTACGACTTTCTCCTGCCGCAGCCTATTACCTTGGAGGATTTGCCGGCCATTGAAAAGGAGATGCGGCGCATAATTTCCGGCGGCCATGTTTTTACGCGAAAGGAAATCAGCAAGGAAGAGGCTAAAAAACTGTTTGCAGGACAGGATTTCAAGCTGGAGCTTATAAACGGCTTGGAGGAAGGGACTATCTCTATCTACGAGCAGGACGGCTTTATAGATCTCTGCCGGGGACCCCACCTGGAGAACACCAGGCAGATTCGCCCCGACTGCTTCAAGCTGCGCTCCGTGGCCGGCGCCTACTGGCGGGGCGACGAAAAGCGCCCCATGCTTACCCGCATCTATGCCTACGCCTTTTCTTCCAAGGCCGAGCTGGAAGCCCACCTTAAAATGCTCCAAGAAGCCGAAAAGCGGGACCACCGCAAGCTGGGCAAGGAGCTAGACCTTTTCTCCACCCACGAGGAAGCCGGCCCCGGCTTGGTGTACTGGCATCCCATGGGCGGCCGCTTTAGGGTAGCCTTAGAGAACTGGTGGAGGGAGGAGCACTACAAGAACGGTTACGAAATCCTCTTCACTCCCCATATCGGCAAGTCCTGGCTCTGGCAGACCTCTGGACACTTGGGCTTCTACAAGGCGGGCATGTACTCGCCCATGAAGATCGACGAGGATGATTATTATATCAAGCCCATGAACTGCCCCTTCCACATCATGATCTACAACAACAGCGGCCATTCCTACAGGGATCTGCCCCTGCGCTGGGCCGAGTTGGGCACTGTCTATCGCTACGAACGCTCGGGTACCCTCCACGGCCTGGCTAGGGTGCGGGGCTTTACCCAGGACGACGCCCACATCATCTGCACCCCCGAACAGATCGAGGACGAAATCGCCGAAGTACTGCGCTTCTCCCTCTTCATGCACAAAACCCTAGGCTTCAAGGAAATCAAGGCCTACCTGGCCACCAAGCCAGAGGGCGACGGCTCGGTGGGCGCCCAGGAAATGTGGGACACGGCCCTGGAGTCATTGCGAAAAGCCGTGGACAAGGAAGGCCTGGCCTACGAGATGGACGAGGGGGGCGGGGCATTCTACGGGCCCAAGATCGACCTCAAGATCAAAGACGCCATCGGCAGGGAATGGCAGCTCACCACCACACAGTTCGACTTCAACGAGCCCGAACGCTTCGATATGACTTATGTGGACGCCGGCGGCCAGCGCAAGCGACCCTATATGGTGCATCGGGCTCTCCTGGGCTCCATCGAGCGCTTCTTCGGCGTCTATCTCGAGCATACGGCCGGTGCCTTTCCTGTCTGGCTCTGTCCAGAGCAGGCTGTGGTAATCCCCGTGGCGCCAGCCTTTGATGGCTATGCAAAGGAGCTTTGCGCTACCCTCAAAGCCTCGAGCCTGAGGGTACGGGCCGACCTCTCGGATTCCAGGATGAACGCCAAGATCAGGGAAGCCCAGGGCAAAAAGATCCCCTACATGCTCGTGGTTGGCCAGAAGGAAATGGACGAAAAAACCCTTTCATTGCGCATGAGAGATGGCCGACAGGAAAACGGACTAACCGTAGATGCCTTTATCGCCCGTGTGAAGGATCTGGTGGAGAAAAAATCACTGGAACTATAAAACGAAGATTTAGGGAGGGGAAAACACCAGAAAAGCCAGGATAAACCGAAGCCTTTGGTGATTTTTCTGCTCCCCGAGTTTCCAGAATCCTGCTATACTATGCCGAGGCATTCGGTATTCAAGGAGAATACGCATGGTAGACCTTCGTACGCATTATATGGGACTCGTGCTTGACAACCCCCTGATCATCGCGTCATCTGGCCTCACAGGGAACCCCGAAGGCGCAGGGAAGGCTGCGGCCGCAGGGGCAGGGGCGGTGGTGCTTAAATCGCTCTTCGAAGAGCAAATACTGGCCGAGTTGGGAAAAGAAACAGAAGGAGTCGATCTGGACGCCCATCCCGAGGCCGAAGCCTTTATGAGCAGGACAGCCTGGGAGGAGGGTAGTGACGCCTATCTCTCTTTAGTCAGGGATTCCAAGCTGAGGGTAGGAAAGACACCACTGATCGCGAGCATTAACTGCGTAGGCTCCGGCAACTGGGCTTCCTTTGCTTCTCAGATTGAGCGGGCAGGAGCGGATGCGTTGGAACTCAATATCGCCTATATGCCAGACTCCCCTTCGATCAGCTCCAAAACCATAGAGGACAGGGTTTTCTCCACCGTCAAAGAAGTTCGAAATTCCACAAAGCTGCCCATTGAAGTAAAACTAGGTTCCCATTACTCCAGCCTACCCTATCTTGCAGCACATATCTCCAAGATCGGCGCCAACGCTTTAGTTCTCTTCAACCGCTTCTATCGCCTGGATATCGACATCGATAGGATGAAGCTCACCCGCGCACAGCCCATGAGCGACGGCAACGAATATTACGACAGCCTCCGCTGGACCGCAATTCTGTTCCAGCGGGCAGGGATTGAACTTTGCGGCGCCACGGGTATCCACAGCGCGACGACCATGGCGAAATTCATCCTTGCCGGCGCCAGCGCCGTGCAGATTTGCTCTGCCCTTTACAAGGGAGGCTGGAAGACAATCGGAATGATGCTGGATGACCTGCGTAGCCTCATGGAAACTCAGGGTTTTTCTTCCGTTGATTCCATGCAGGGCAGACTTTCAGCCCAGAGCAGGGGCCGCCTGGACGAATATATGCGCTTCCAGTACATAAAGGCGCTCACCGGAATTTCTTGATGTCCCGTCTGGGGCAGATAAAAATTGTTGAACTCTTAAGGATGGTGCCGCGATGGAACTCGAACTAAGTCTTGCCAATCTCTCAAAAGCTTTTCCCGCCGACCTGAGTCCCGACCAAAAAGCCAGGGCTCAGACACTCTTCCTGAAAAAGCTTTCACTCAAAGCCCATGCCTTCTACGGCGGCAAAATGCAGACCTTGCCAAAGGCAGGAGTCTACGGCTTTAACTGGTTCAATGTGTGGTACACCCCGGGGGTCTCCAAGGTCTCTACTACCATCCGGGACGATAACGACGCCTCCTTCGCCCTATCCAACAGGGGCAACTTAGTGGCGGTAGTTTCCGATTCCACCCGCGTTTTAGGCGACGGCGACTGTTCACCCCCCGGCGGCTTGGGTGTTATGGAAGGCAAGGCTTTCCTCATGAAATACCTAGGTGGCGTTGATTCCATTGCCCTTTGCGTCGACTCCAGGGGCAAGGATGGAAAGCACGATCCGGACAAGATCATCGAGTTCGTGAAAATGCTCCAGCCGTCGGTGGGAGCTGTCAATCTAGAAGACATCAGCCAGCCCAACTGCTACAAGGTACTGGACGAGCTGAGAGAAAGCTGTGACATCCC
This sequence comes from Spirochaetaceae bacterium UBA6076, assembly GCA_002428725.1. Taxonomy (GTDB): domain Bacteria; phylum Spirochaetota; class Spirochaetia; order Treponematales; family Rectinemataceae; genus UBA2256. The sequence goes on from DIXQ01000026.1 coordinate 45,079, forward strand.
CGTCTGGCACGACGATGCCCAGGGCACCGCTAGCGTGACCCTAGCCGGGCTTTTAAACGCCCTGCACCTGGCGGGCAAGAAACTCTCGGAAGCCAAGATTGTATTCCTGGGCGCCGGTGCCTCCAACACCACTATTGCCCGCCTCATTCTGACCGACGGCGGCAAGGGTGAGAACATGATCATGTTCGACACCAAGGGTTCTCTCCACGCGGGCAGAAAGGACATCGAAGCCGACTCCAGGCTCTACAGGAAATGGGAACTTTGTCAGGCCACTAACCCTAAGCGCATCGAAGGGGAGGCCGAAGCCATCAAGGGCGCTGATGTTCTCATTGCCCTTTCAACCCCCGGTCCCGACACGGTCAAGCGAGAGTGGATACGTTCCATGGCACCTAAGCCCATCGTCTTCGCTTGCGCTAACCCCGTACCCGAGATCTGGCCCTATGCAGCCAAGGAAGAAGGCGCCTTTATCGTAGCCACGGGCAGGGGCGACTTTCCCAACCAGGTCAACAACTCGGTTTGTTTTCCTGGCATCCTCAAGGGGGCATTGGCGGTACGAGCCCGTAAAATAACGGATGGCATGGCCATTCGCTGCGCCCACTCCTTGGCAGATTTTGCCAAAGCCCGGGGCATTGCCCCCGATAACATCGTTGCTACCATGGAAGAGACCGAAGTCTTTGCGGTGGAAGCCGCCGACGTGGCCATGCAGGCTATTGCCGAGGGCGTGGCCCGCATCGAGGCTAGCTGGCAGGAAGTGCACGACAAGGCGCTGGCCGATATCCAGGTTTCCAGAAACATTACCAAGGATCTCATGGCTGCCGGGTATATCAAGGAACCGCCCAAGGCGATGCTGGAAGAGCTTTTCAAGGAAGCGATCGCCGAAGTTCGTTAAACTATCTTATTGTGCGATGCAGCGGCCGGGGAGGCCGCGGCGCTTGTTGCGCCGCGGCCTCCCCGGCCGTATCATTCCCGTATGAACAAAAGGACTTCTCGACCGCTGAAGAGCGAGGCTAAAGCCTTGCTCTTACTTATCTGCGCCAGCGCTTTCTTGAGCGTCTTAGCCACCTTCGATCTTTCTGAGCAGCACCGAGCATGGCGAAGCGCCGAAACCTGGAACGATGTGCAGCGGGAAGTAGCTTCTGCATCGGACGCTGAGTCAATAAAGCCTTTAATTCTTTCATCATTAGTAATTAATACCTTTATCGTAGCTTTTTCTTTCATAGCTTTGCTACTATTGGGAGTATACATAGCCACTGACAGCAAGGCCGGAATAATCGCGGTTAAAATACTTGTATTAATAATACTTACGTTAGGAATTTCTTTATTATTGTTACTTATAGTATACAAGATAAAGCTAGGAACAAGACTTATTCTCAAGGGACCAATCTACGATTATGATCTCGGTTTTAAACCACCTTTGCTTCTCGCTCTTTTCGGATATCCTGCCCTTATTGTTGGTTATTTGGTCAATCGCTCACTGGGCGGAGGCAGGGACGCTGGCGCTGGAAAAAAGAGCTAATTCCTAGAAGCAGAGCCGTCCCATGGCCTTGCTGATTGTACGAAAATACGGAAAATTTATGGCACCCCGAGATTCACGGCATAGACCTATTGGGCCTATTAGACCTATTGGGCCTATGAATAAAGATCGACGAGGAGCTACGGCAGAAGATAAGCAAAAAACAGGCCACAAAGGAAAAGAATAAACCCGCAAACGATCAAGGTTCTAGAACTGCTCGAAACGCCCCGGTCTTTTCTTGCCTCCGATGTTGCCCCTTCCACGCTATTCTCGCCATAAAGAATGCGATGCCGGAGCTTGGCTTCAGCCTCCACCAGCTTGTTGTACTCGGCGCTTCCAGGTCCTTCAGGGCCAGGGAGAGGTGAGAAAGAAGGAGGCTCCTGGTCCATTCGGGGCACCCGATCCTTCCACGATTCAGGCTTCTCTGCATTCCCGTTTTTTTTCGGCGGCAATATTCGAATACCGTCTTTTTTCAAGTAACCGACCCAGGCTAGGGCGAAACAGAAAAGGGCTTCGACGATAAATGCATCGCCTAGTGCGATAAAAAAAGAATCGCTCTTTTTTACCAAGGCGAAGATAAGGGCTCCTATCGCGCATATTCCTAACAGGACCGCGCAAGCCCCGAGGTCAAATCTTCCGGTGTGATTACCGTGCTTCTCTTTATAGTTTATGGCCATTTCTTATAAAACCACTATAGCATTCCTTGCCCTTCGATGATAATGCCAGTTGACGGCTGGTCATAAAGCGGCGAAAATGAAAAAAGTTAATATGCCGCCGTTTCCATATTTTATTGCGGCGGAAATCTTGAACCCGCCTCTGCGCGGGCGTAAGTGGAGGCAGAAATGCTGAAAAAAACACTGTTAGCAGCAGCCGTCATCGCGGTCCTCTTTGTGGGACTAGTCGGCGCCGCTCCCCAATCGAAGGACTACGTGAACGTCTTCACGAGCGATCCCAGGACCTTCAACTACCTGGAAAGCCAGCGGCAGACCACGTCCATGCACACTGTCAACTTTGTCGACTGCCTCATTGAGCACGACAAGTATGGCATCCTCAGGCCGGCCCTGGCCGAGAGCTGGAGTTCCAACGCCGACAAGTCGGTCTGGACCTTCAATATCCGCAAGGGAGTCCAGTGGGTAACCGGAGATCTAGAAGTCTACGCCGAGGTAAAGGCCCAGGACTGGGTGGACGCCATGAAGTTCATGCTGGACAAAAAGAGCCAACTTAACTACCTGGTGGCCGGTTTTGTCAAAAATGCCGACAAATATCTGGCCGGTGAGATAACCAATTTCGCCCAGGTAGGCGTAAAGGCCAAGAGCGACTATGTGCTCGAGTACACCCTCGATGGCCCCAAGCCCTATTTCGACACCATGCTCACCTATAACCCCTATATGCCTGTCAACGGCGAGTTCCTCGCCTCCAAGGGCGCCGACTTCGGCAAGGTGGACAAGAATGGCCTCCTCTATAACGGAGCCTATGTACTGTCCAACTTCACCTCCAAGTCCGTCATGGAGTACGACGCTAACCCCTACTACTGGGACAAGGACAATATAACCATCCAGCATGTCAAGCTCGTCTACGACGACGGCAAGGACCCTGATTCCCGCTTTAATAACTTCGACGCGGGCATCTATGCCTCGGCCCAGGTCAATACCGAAAACGAAGCACTCTTTGCCAGGGCTCAGGCCAAGTACAAGGAGAATATCTATAGGGCAAGGCAAGATTCCACTACCTTCCTCTATGCCTTCAACTACGACCGCAATACCTGGGCTTCCCCCGCCGATCCCACCAAGGGTGTATCACCCAAGAGCGAGAAAGAGCGCGCAGATACCCAGACCGCAATCCTGAACAGGAATTTCCGCAAGGCAATTTTCTTCGGTATCGACAGACCCACTATCCTTGCCCAGCGCAACGGTGAAGTGAATAAACTAGCGGCTATCCGTAACTCCTACACCGGCACCGAGCTCTCCAAGGATGAGGCTGGCAAGGATTACGTGAAGTATGTCGAGGATGCCCTTAAGGCCCGCAACCCCGCGGACTTCCCCGCTTCCTTCAAGATCGACGATGCCCAGGATCCATACTTCAACGCTACCAAAGCCAAGGCATACATGGCCAAGGCCAAGGCCGAGCTCACTGCCCAGGGGGTCAAGTTCCCCGTCAAGCTCGACACAGCCACCGATATTTCCTACACCAAGGGCTTAAAGGGCGATCAGTCGCTCAAAGCCAATCTTGAGGCCGTCTTCGGTACCGACACTCTGGTGGTAAACGTGGTCGAAATGGACACCGACAACGCCGATGCCTCCACTTATTATGCCGAGTCCGGCAGCCAGTCCAACTACGATATCGGCGGATACACAGGTTGGGGCCCCGACTTCGGAGATCCCTACACCTTCCTCCAGACCCTGGAACCCGAAATTGGCGCCGTCCTGATCCAGATCGGCCTTGATTGGACTGATGATCCCAACTCCAGCGATTACAAGGCTGCCACCAAGGTAGGCCTGTACGAGTACGCCAAGAAGGTCGAAGCCGGTAATGCCGTATACGACGACCAGGTAAAGCGCTTTAAGCTCTTTGCCGAAGCCGAGGCTCAGTTGCTTGACGACGCGATTATCCTCCCCTACATGTCTTACGGCGGCGGCTTTGCCGTTACCCGGATTGTTCCTTATACTATTCCCTTTGCCGCTTTCGGCAACGATGAGTATAAGTTCAAGGGCATGGTCGTGGGCGACAAGGTAATCAGCCTTGCCGAGCGCGACAAGCTCAAGGCTCAGTGGGAGAAGGAGAAGGCCGCGGAGTACAAGAAGCTCAGCGCTAAGAAATAATTAGTTCCTCGAACCTTGTTGGCGAAGCGGTCGTTTGGGTTTTCTAAATGACCGCTTCCTTTTTTTTCTTACCTACATCAGCGCATACCAAGGCAAATAATCACGTTTTTCTGTGAGCGGCGTCATCCAGAGTCGCTCCCATGTCTTGACCATCGAATCCGATAATTCAGTCAGTGTCCTCCATGCCCTTAATGCCCATAACTGCTTCCAGCCTCGTTCACTTCCTGCCGCTTTATTGCTCGCATACTCTATATTGTTCCTCGGTCCTTCCCGCGCCCTGTGAGACTTCATCATATTGTGCCAGTACAGATACACTGACAACCGCTCCATCTGCCGATTCACATTCCTTCCAAAACACACGGTTTCCCGAGCGTGCTCATGCAGATCCTTGCGTAGTTCCCTGTCTAGGTAATTCACCGGAAATAATGGATTCTTTTTAGTGCGTGCGGCCCGGGAAGATACCATCCGATGACGAATGAGTCCTTGTTGTATGAGTAGCGAAAGGTGGGGCGAACGGGCAAGAGCTAGCGTATAGCTTTGGTGCTCATCGGTCCAGAGGGTGAGCATAGGTCGCTTTCCTTGTACATAAACACGCAACGCCTCATAGGCGATGCGACTGAAGGATTTCTCTATGCCCCTCGGCTGAGGCTTCCACTGGGCTTCGAGCTTTATTCGTCGCTTCTTCTGCTGGTCTGTCATCCTTCCTTTTCTTCGTAATGTGACATGATCTGCTGCATACACGTACTGGGATGATGAACCCACCAAGAGGGTAATGTTATTCGGGAAGTATTGGGAGCGGCAGAAGCTTTCAAAACCATCAGCGACAACATCCTCATCAGGATGCATGAATGCGCTAAGATCGGCGCTTAGGGCAAGAGCTTGTCGGGCTGCTCTGCTTATACGGTTGGAGATTGTATCGGTGGAAGCGCCTACTGCTCGTCCTATAGCAGAAAGGCTCTCGCAGGAGGACAGTCGTTGAATGATGTCCTGATACGAGAGGATGCGCTTGGCGTAGTAATCTACGCGAAATGTTTGGCGAGAGAAAGTTGCACCGCAGGCAGTGCAACGGTATCTGGGAACTCGTCCGAATGCTTTGGTAGTGTAGGAACCCCATGGGACGTAGGCGCAGTAGGGAGAAGAAGGGTGAGGCTGGTGATGGATGCAACTGGCGCAGGCGCAGAAGGGGGGTGAAAAGGATTCCATACTCAATCTACGCCTTCCACATCCCCCGCTGCTTCAACTTCAACAAGGTTCGAGGCACTTCAAGTTTATTGCGCATATTCTGGCTATCAGGTATAATGACAAAAGACTGTCACTACAGCTCTGATTGTGGGGTTCCATGCTAGGATATGTTGTAAAACGTGTTTTTCAGTCGATTTTTTCGGTACTTATCGTTTCAACCCTCACCCTTTTTCTGGTTTATTCCTGCGTTCCTCGTCAGCTTGTCTTCAAGGGCGACCTTGTGCTTCCCAAGATCGCGAACAAGCCGGATGAATACAACGATTATAAATTCAGAACCTGGGAAAAACTGGGGTATATCGATTATGTAACCCAGCAGGAATATGCGCAGCAGATTTTCGGATCCGATTCGCCCCAAGTGAGCGAAGCGCTGACTTTGGGGTCTTCGTTTTATGACAAATTCGGGGCTGATCTCACAGCCCGGGGCTACAAGGTCGAGCCGCTGCCTGTTTCTGGCTATCTTTACGCTACAAAGGATGTTGCGCTTTTAACCCGGGTGTTCCGCTGGTATGCCAGGCTCATACAGATAGACCATCCCTATCGAATCCAGGACCCGAACAACCCCGATTTGAAGCGAGGCTATTATCTTACCCGAGACTGGAGCGGGGGACTTGCTCTGGCAGCCTCTGGTACAACGTATAAATATCAAATCTGGGTAGACGACACCTTTCCCTTCCTCCACCAGAATATGGTCAAGCTCAACATGGGCCGGTCATACCCGACCTTCGATGGCGTTCCGGTACTGGATGTTATCTCCGGCGGCCAAGGCCGATCGGCGCGCAAGGAAATCAATACTACCGTTCGGGGCAAGGAAGTAACGTTTTATACGTCCATCGACGAACACAGCCTTAAATACAAGCCCGTCTTGGACAGGCTGGACCTTAACAAGTTCGAGGACAACTACGCCGACGGCAACCTTTTAACAATCGATCCTTCCATGCTCGGCACGAGTTTCACCATCGGCATGTACTCTCTCATTCTGTCCTTAGCAATAGGCCTCACGGTGGGCGTTATAGCAGCCATGAAGAAGGACAGGATCTTCGACAAGATCACCATGGCCTATATTGTTTTTATCAGTTCCATTCCAACGCTTCTTTATATTGCTCTATTTGCCCGTTTCGGCATGAAAGTGCTAGGTCTGCCAGATAAGTTTCCCTTCATGGGGTCCGAGAACATTCTCTCCTACATTCTACCTACAATATCGCTTTCCTTGGGCGGCATAGCCGGGGAAGCGCTCTGGATACGGCGGTACATGGTGGATCAAATGAACGCCGACTATGTCAAATTCTCCCGGTCCAAGGGGCTTTCGCAGATGGAAGTGTTCTTTAGGCACATAGTCAGAAACGCCCTCATACCCATTGTGCACTCCATTCCCATGGCGGTCATAGGGACTCTGGCGGGAGCGCTGATCACCGAAAGCTTCTACGCCGTGCCTGGCATGGGAAAGATGTTCCCCAGCGCTATCTCTGATTACAACAACGCCATGATCATCGCCCTTACCTTTATATTCACCGTGGTGTCCATTCTCGCTATTTTCCTGGGGGACATCATGGTTACCTTTGTGGATCCGCGTATAAGCCTGGCCGCGAGAAAGGATGCGAGGTAGGTATGGCAAAAACAGCAGAACGCTTCGCCTTCGCGACCTTCGATGTTCTCCAGTCGGAACGTATAGCAGGACCCCGGTATTCCTATTGGAAATCCGTATTCCAAACATTCTTCAAGCGCAAAACTGCGATTTTTTGGCTCGCTCTTTTATTGAGCCTCACTCTCATGTCCTTCATACAGCCCCTGATCTCGGGCTACGATCCCGCGGTGGCGCCCAACATCAACACACCTTCCACATGGTACCAGAAACCTTCGGCGGAACATTGGTTCGGTACCGATGATAGGGGTAACGATCTCTGGGACGTGGTATGGTCTGGTACCCGCATGTCCCTCTCCATCGCCTTTATCGCCGCGGCGATCAATATCGGCGCGGGTATTCTGGTGGGTGCGGTGTGGGGCTACTCCAAGCGCCTGGATCCTATACTCCTGGCGGTCTACAACGTTGTGTCCAATGTGCCCTATATCTTGCGCTCCATGATGCTCATGTATATCTTTGGGCGCGGTTTTTGGCAGATGATCCTGGCCATGACAATCACCGGCTGGCTTTCTATCGCATTCTTCATCAGAACCCAGGTAATGATAATCCGGGACAGAGAGTACAATCTGGCCTCCCGCTGCCTGGGCACCCCGCTCAAGCGCATGGTAACGCGGAATATCCTGCCTTATATGGTTTCGGTCATCGCAACCCTCATCTATCAGGAGATACCGGGGCTCATCAATACCGAAACCATCCTCTCCTACCTGGGCATAGGCCTACCTTCCACTTATCCCTCCCTGGGTAGAATGATAGATGTATACTGGTCCTTCGTGGACACCTATCCTCATATGATCGTGTTTCCCGGCGTCGTGATGGGCCTGGTAACGATCTCCTTCTATGTTGTGGGTCAGCTCTTTGCTGATGCATCAGACCCCAGAACCCATCGATAGGAGGCAGATCATGGAACAAAACAACGGAATTTTAAAGGTACGAGATCTCGTGGTTAAATTCAGGGTACGTCGACGGGAGCTCACGGCGATCCGCTCGGTATCCCTCGACCTCTACGAAGGCGAGACCTTGGCTATTGTGGGCGAATCAGGCTCAGGCAAGACAGTCCTCACAAAAACCTTCACCGGAATGCTGGACACCAATGGGCGAATAGCCGGTGGTACCATAGAGTTTGAAGGCCGAAACCTGGTTGAGGTTAAAACCGACAAAGAATGGGAGAAAATCCGGGGCGTCAAGATAGCCACGGTATTCCAAGATCCAATGACCAGCCTCAATCCCCTTAAGCGTATCGGCATTCAGATCACCGAGGTTATCGAGAAGCATCAGAAGCTCCCGCCCGACGAGGCCAAGCGTATAGCCCTGAGCCTAATGGATAAAGTCGGAATAAAAGATGTCGACAAGCGCTTTTATGATTATCCATTTCAATATTCAGGCGGCATGCGTCAGCGCATCGTCATCGCTATAGCACTGGCATGCAAGCCTCGCATCCTCATTTGCGACGAGCCCACCACAGCCCTGGACGTTACCATCCAGGCGCAGATTCTTGACCTCATCCGCTCGCTCCAGAAAGACTATGGGTTCACCACCATTTACATCACCCATGATTTGGGCGTAGTGGCCAATGTGGCCGACAGGGTGGCGGTGATGTACTCAGGCCAGATCGTGGAGTACGGTTCAGTGCGGGAAATCTTCTACGATCCTCGGCATCCCTATACCTGGGCATTAATCTCCAGCCTCCCCACACTGGCAAGGAAAGGGGAACCTCTCTATGCCATTCCAGGCACTCCACCAACGCTGTTCAATGAGATCAAGGGCGATGCCTTTGCTCCCCGCAATCGCTATGCCCTGGGCATAGATTTCGAAGAAGAGCCTCCCTTCTTTAAGGTGAGCGAAAGCCACTACGCTAAAACCTGGCTTCTGGATCCCAGAGCCCCCTTTGCCGACCCGCCCCAGGCGGTAAAGATCATGCGCAAGAAAGGAAACATCTACGCCGAGAGCGCTGCGGAGGCCGGAAAATGAGCGATGTGTTGTTATCGGTAAAAAACCTGGAAGTCACCTTCAAGAATGGCAAGGAAAACTTTACCGCGGTGCGCAAGGTTAACTTCGATGTCCACGAAGGCGAGTCTTTCGCCCTTGTAGGCGAATCGGGTTCGGGCAAGACCACCATAGGCCGGACAATAATCAGAATAAATCCCGCTACCAAGGGAGAGATTTTCTTTGCCGGGCAAAAGATTTCCGGGATTATTGACCGAGAACTGGATACCTACGTTATTCGCAATATTCAGATGATATTCCAAGACCCCATGGCTTCTCTCAATGAAAGGGCTACCATCGACTATATAGTCTCCGAAGGCTTGTACAATTTTGGTCTTTTCAAGGATGAGAACGAGCGCAGGGAAAAAGTCTTCAAGGCCTTAAACGATGTTGGCCTCCTCGAGGAGCATGCGGAGCGGTATCCCCACGAGTTTTCCGGCGGTCAGCGTCAACGCATCTGCATAGCCAGAGTGCTGGCTATGGAACCTAAATTCATCATCGCCGACGAGCCCATCTCGGCTTTAGACGTATCCATACGGGCCCAGGTGCTCAATCTTTTGCATGATCTCAAGAATAAGCGAGGACTATCCTATCTCTTCATCGCCCACGATCTCACGGTAGTCCGTTACTTTGCCGACCGGATCGGGGTAATCCATCAGGGCGAGCTGAAGGAATTAGCCACCGCCGAAGAGCTCTTTGCTAGACCCTTGCATCCCTATACCAGATCGCTCCTGTCGGCCGTGCCCATGCCCGATCCCGATGTGGAAAAACACAAGAGCCTTCTGATCTACGACCCCTCGGTGCACGAATACGCCCAAGAGGGGCCTTCCTGGCGGGAGGTCTTCCCAGGCCACTTTGTTCTGGCAAACAGCAAGGAAGAAGTGGAATACAGGGCTGCCTTTACTACGAATAGTCCGAGTCGCCGATAAACTCTCTCAAAATAGAGTCCCTGGGCACAAACTGGGCCGGGATGGGTGAGAAATTATGCAAAAATGCCTCGATTCTCATGGCCTCGGCATATTCAGGCATTGTCGGTTTGATTGTATCCAGTAGCGGATCGGCGAACACCTTGAGCACGCCCAACTCATAATCCAGGGCAGAGTTGAAGGCTTCGTCGGCTGAGTTCTGGAAGGGGAAGATATATCGCCGTTCTCCCCGCTGCACCGAAGGCCACATAGACAAGGTAGTGAGGGCGCTGTGCCCCCTGAAATAGTAATCTCTCACCATGCGGCGCAAGAGGCGGTAGTCGGTGGTGCTGATTCTGTTATGGTCGTCTAGGTTGAGCTGGGTAAGGGCAGAGACATAGATCTTAAACTTATTCTCATGGGGTATTTTGGGGGTAAGCTGGTCGTTGAGGCCGTGGATTCCCTCTAAGATCAACACCTCATGGCCGGAAAGCCGGAGACTTTTGCCTGATTGGCGGCGGGTACCGGCTTTAAAATCGTAAAGCGGCATCTCAACCATGTCGCCATTGAAAAGTCTTAGCAATAATTCATTCAAATACGCCACGTCCAGGGCTTGGAGGGATTCAAAATCTGGTTTTCCCTCCTCGTCCACCGGAGTCTTAGCCCTGTCGATAAAAAAATTGTCCAGCTCGACAGAAATAGGCTCGAACCCCAACACCTTGAGCTGAATGGCCAGTTTTTTAGAGCTGGTAGTCTTGCCCGAGCTGGACGGTCCGGCGATGAGCACTACCTTTACCTTGCCCGCCTTCTGAGCCACCGCCTCGGCGAGGGAGGCTATCTTCTTGTTTTGAAGGGCTTCTGCAACCATTATGTACTCTTTTATCCCCCCAGAAGAGTAAAGTTTATTGAGCCTTCCGACCGAGCCTATCCCAAGGACGCGGCCTCGTTCCTTATAGTCTTCGGAAATCTGGTAGAGTATGGGCACGTCTTCGAAGGCTGCCAGGCGATCCGGACTGTACCTTCGCGGATAGCGAAGCAGCATGCCGCCGTGGTAGGGAATGAGCTCCCACAGCGAAAGAATCCCGGTGCTCATCACCAATGGGTATATGTGCAAATCTCTAAAACCAGCGCATTCGTTGAGCAAGATATGGGGATCGTTGAGATTTTCTACCAAGGCAAGGGTGTCTAACTGTCCTGAGTTTTTAAAATATTCGCATGCCGCTTCCCAAGACCAGTCTTCAACCTGGATGGGTATATCGTCCGACATAAGCCGTTTCATTTGTTCGCTTAAGGCTTTAATCTCCGCTTCAGAAAGTGCTTTTTCATCAGCATAGTAATGATAAAATCCAGCTCCAATGGCCATGCCAGCGATCAGTCTCCGGTCTGGGAAAAGCTGTCGGGAAGCAATTGCCAAAAGGAAGCAGAGCGATCTGCGGTAGACTAAGGCTCCAGCGGCGGAATTGGAAAGAACGGGCTTTACCTTGCAGTCACTGGTCAGCTTTGTATCCAAGCCTTTGATCTCATTGTTCACCAAGGCTGCTACCAGGGCATGCTCAAGACTGCCGGTCTTGGAAAGAACGTCCATAACCCGCACCCCGGCGGGGAAGACGCTGGATTCACCCGATTCGTAGTAAACAGAGATCTGTGTCATTATTCTCAACCTCTTGTGTTTGACGATTAGAACCGCTAAAGGGTACAATAAACCATACCACAGCACTAGAGAGAAGCTAAGAGCAAGATCTATTGTCCAATTCCCGGATTCTCCGTCTTTAGACGCAAAGAATCCCCCTTTTTGCTTCAACTCTCGGGCTTTATAATCGAAGGAGACAGCATGAATCGTGAAATACCCGCCAGAAGCCAGGTAAAGATAGAAGATCGCTGGGATCTCTCTGCGCTTTTTGCATCCGACGAAGCCTGGGAAGAGGGCCTCAAAAAGCTTGTAAGCCTTCAAGCGGGCATCGATAAAGCCAGGGGAGGCTTTGCCGACTCCAAGCAAGCCTTTCGCTCTCTCCTCGGCTTCTACGAGTCTTATTCCATCCTGGACGAGCGCCTGGCCTACTACGCTGACCTGCGGACCACAGAGGACGAAGGCGACAGTCAGGCCAGGGGACGCCTCGCCCGGTATGTAGGCGCCGCCACAGCCGGACAAGCCGCCTGGTCCTGGCTAGTGCCCGCCATCCAGGCATTGCCCGAAACCTTCGTGGAATCCTGCCTCCAGGATCTCTCCTTTGCGGATTTTAAGGTATTCTTGAGCAAGCTCCTGCGTTTTAAACCCCACATACTCACCGAAAAGGAAGAGCGGCTTTTAGCCCTCCAGGCAGAGAGCAATCGCGTATCCCAGGAAACCTTCGGCATACTCACCAATGTCGATTTCGATTTCGGCAAAATAAAGACCGATACGGGCATGCAGTCCTTAAGCCAATCCAGCTTCGCTTCCCTAATACGGAGCAAGGACAGGAACCTGCGGCGCAGGACCTACATGAAGTTCTACGGCGTCTATGACGCCCATAAGCACAGCCTGGCCAGCCTCTATGCCGGCTCGGTAAAGACAGACAAGTATCAGGCCCAGGTGCGCAAGTACCCCAGCGCCCGGGCCCAAGCCCTCTTCCCGGATAAGGTTCCCGAAGCGGTGTACGACAACCTGGTTAAAACCGTCAACGAAAACCTCCCCGTCCTCCATGATTACTACGAACTGAGGGCGAAGGCACTGGGCTTGAAGGAGCTCCGCCACTACGATGTCTATGTTCCCCTGGTTCCCGAGGCGAAAAGTAGGCATTCCTACGAAGAAGCGGTGGATATCGTCATCGATGCACTGGCGCCCCTGGGCGAGGAGTATACGAAAACCCTTAAATCCGGCCTTTTGGGGGGCTGGGTGGACAGGTACGAGAACAAGGGTAAGCGCTCTGGAGCCTTCTCCGCCGGCAGCTACTCAGGCAAGCCCTACATCCTCCTCAATTACAAGGACGATGTCTTGAGCGACATGTTCACCATGGCCCACGAGGGTGGGCACTCGATGCATTCCTGGTATTCCACGGCGAACAATCCCTTCCTCTGTTACAACTACAGCATTTTCGAAGCCGAAGTAGCCAGCACCTTCAATGAGCAATTGCTCTTCGATTACCTATTCAAGCGTTCGAGCTCTGACCAGGAACGGGCATCCCTCCTTTCGACCCGGATCGATGGAATACTAGGCACGCTGTTCAGGCAGACAATGTTCGCCGAATACGAGGCTATAACCCATGCCATAATCGAATCGGGTCAGGCGCTTACCCTGGAAGTGTTGCGAGCGGAGTACAGAAAACTCCTTGTCAAATACTTCGGCCCGCTTGTGAAGCTTGAGCAGGTCTCGGACCTGGAAGGTCTGCGAATTCCCCATTTCTACAACGCCTTTTACGTGTACAAGTATGCCACCGGCGTTGCCGCGTCCATCGCCCTTTCCCAGCGGCTGCTCACCGGCGGGGGCCAGGAGCGCAAGGAGTACTTCGCCTTCCTGGCCTCCGGCGGCGCGCGCTTCCCCTTAGAAGCCCTCAAACTCGCCGGCGTCGACATGGCAAGCCCCGAACCAGTGCGCGCCGCCTGCTCCAAATTTGCCTCCGATGTCAAGGCGCTGCGAGAGATTTTAAAACTCTGAGCCAAGAAATTCTTTGGCTCGGCGATAAGAAGGCCGTCCATGGGAAAACGTAATTTACGCTTCCTCATACCGATCCTGCTGCTGTTCTGCCAGAGTCTCCCCGCGTAGCCCGCCGAGGATGGATTTAAGCCTCAAGTCTTGGTGGAGACAAATGTCGCCTATCTCGCGTTGAGCGCTCTCTCAACAAGCCCAAAGAACACCTTCCTCGTTCTGCCGTTAAAATCCCAGATCATGGTCACTGAAAAAATCAGCATAGATCCCTCCCTGTTGTTCGTTTACAACAAGAACGCCGCAAACGAGGAAGAAAACTTCATGGTTCTTTTCGAGCTAGGGGCTTCTTTTCATTTTAATGATGGTCTTGAGGGCTGGACCATGGGGTTGTCGCCGGGGGTCTTCTATGCTTTCGACTCCCGCTTGGTGGGCTTTGCCGCCGCCATTAAAGGCGGGTATCAGTGGGTGCTGGGAAAAGGCCTGGTGTTGGGACTGATGCTAGGCGGCAGGTATATCTACATCGATGGAACCTTGGTCCTTCCCGATTTGGCCCTCGATCTTGGATGGAAACTTTAATAAAACCCATAAACGAGAGGCTTGCTCTCTGTGGATAATTGAAACTGCATTTACTCTGCCTTGGTTCGCAAGCGATAAAATTTTACTGGACATGATAACAGGATTGTCAAGATCGACAGGATTCTTTACCCCGTGATCGCACAACTATATCTTTTCAGTTTGCCTGTTTCTTAATTTTCCTGTAAATCCTGCCCTCCTGTTATCTGTCTATTGGGCAAGGGATTTTGAAAAATTCTGGGATACATAGCGCATCATAAAAGCCCGAACTTCGCCAATACAATGCTAGCCGCCGCAATAGCAGCGGTCTCGGTTTTCAGTATCCGCTGACCGAGGGAACAGGCCGCAAAACCCCGGGAACGCAAAACTTCCATTTCGCTATTCGTCCAACCCCGCTCGCTCCCAATGGCTAGCCAGAGTGGAGCGCTCAACGCTGAAAAATCAGTTAGGCGCGGAAGATTATCTCCCGGGTGGAATACAAACCTGCTTGCTCGCAGAGGCGTTGGATTTTGACCCGATAATCCACTTAAGTTGGGGGCGCCCAGGGGCCTATCGCTTTCGATCGAAACTTCACCGCGTTGCGCGGCATCGATTGCGTCGCAAGCTCGAGAAAGACTCCAAAAACATTCCACCTGGGGGAGCCTTGGGTTGCCTGCCTGCATGGCGCCCTCAATTAAATGGCTTTCAAAATCACGGGTCCTGAAGAAGGTCGATTCGGCGTAGGATTTTTCTCCCAGTTCGCTCAAGGTAAACCAAATTCGCTCAACGCCCAGACTGGTGAGATCCTTGAGTATTCTGCCTGCCTGGATAGGCCGGGGGAATCCCATGAGAATATTCACCTGATAGAGGGTTGGAGCCTCGGACTCAGCCTGGTATTTTAGAAGTATGGAATTTTTATCCAGCCTTTCGATTCGTGCGCTGCCTAGACTGCCGTTGGAGCAGCCGATTGCCAGACTGTCGCCTTCTTTTTTCTTGAGCACTCGGGTAATATGGCTATAGCGCGCATCGCTTCTATGGAGGGGAATCCCGAGTTCTTCCTCTTTTAAATAAAGAATATTCATGCCAGAGGGTCTACCTCTGCCTGGTAATCGACACCAGGAATTCCGAAACCGTGTACCCGCAGAAAATCGGCCTTGAATCCTTCCAAGTCTGATAGCAACGGCAGATTTTCCTCATTGATTTTTCCCATCAGCTCGACAACCTTATTCTGGACCGAATCCCGCATTTCCAGCTCGTCCAAGCGTATTCTGCCCTCGCTGTCCACAGGCACAGTCTTGCCGGAGCCCAGATAGAGCCGATCGGAAAACAATCTTGCCATTTGGTCAAGACAATCCTCGTGGCTTCCATCGTCCTTCATCACCTTGAAGAGCGCCGAGATGTAGAGTGGAATTATGGGAATCACCGCGCTAGAACGGGTGACCACCGCCTTATTGATGGAAATGAAGGCCTTGAAATCGAGATCTGCGTAGTGAATGTTGAGCGATCGTGCTGCATGCTCGAGGTTTTCCTTGGCCTTTCCTATCGTCCCATCCTTGTAAATAGGGTGGGAGAGGGGAGGTCCAATGTAGGAGTAAGCGACGCTCAACGCTCCCTTCTTTAAGACACCGGCTTGGGCTAGGGCATCGATCCAGAGTTTCCAGTCCTCGCCGCCCATCACCTTTACCGTATCGGCGACCTCCTGGGCGGAGGCCGGTTCCACACTGGCCTGGGCTAGTTTACCGGTGAAGGGATCCGCCGTTGTGCCGGAGTAGCTCGTGCCTATCGGCTTTATTACCGACCGGTACATCGTGCCCGTTTCTGGGTCAACTCGAACGGGGCTGGCCAGGGAATAGATAACCAGGTCGTAGGCATAGCCTTGCGCCCTGGCTTCCTCTATGGCTAGACGCTTGGCTTCCTTGGAAAAGGCATCCACCGAATAGCTTTTAGCCGCAATGCCCCGCTGGGCAGCGAGTCTGTCAACGGCGCGGTTGGTGTACCAGCCGGGGGAACCGGTCTTGCTGGCTGCGGGCTCCCGCTCAAAGGAGATTCCCAGCGTCGAGGCTCCGTAGCCAAAGGCGGCCACGATCCGGGAGGCTAGTCCATAGCCCGAGGAACAGCCGATAACCAGGGCATGGCGAGGAGATTTTGCCGGGACTGTGCCCTTCATTTTATCCAAGACTCGCAGAACTTGCTCTTCTACATCCTTGGCGCAGCCCGCAGGATGAGCGTTGAGACAAATATTGTTTCGTATCATTGGCGAAATTTTCATTCTTCCACCCCCGAAGACATGGCGATCCACTCGGCTTCCACCGCTAACTCTCCATTGACTCTTCCTCGCCCTTTCTGGTGAAGGACCAAGGAACCGGACTTGCATATTTCGATTTCCATTTCCAGTTTATCGCCCGGAAAGACAGGTTTTCGGAAATTGGCCGAACGAATCTTGGCAAACACGAAAAGTCCCTTGGGCTTAATGCCTAAGAGCTTTGCTCCCACACCCCCCGCCTGGGCCATTGCTTCGATGAGTAGTACCCCGGGCACTACGGGGTGTTTGGGAAAGTGCCCGGCGAAAAAAAACTCCTCAGGCTTGAAAAGTCTTGAGGCAAGTATAGTACTACCTTCAGTCCGAACCTCGTCCACGAAAAGAAAGGGGCTTCGATGTGGTAAATACTGTTCAACCGTATCCATTATTCTATCCTTCTCCAGTGATGATCGGTATTTAATTGTTTTTCTTACTATAGCGCTTTTTTTATAAAACCGAAAGAAGGCGCTCCCGGTCAGATCTTCTTGAACGCCAGGGCTCCGTTGTGCCCGCCAAAGCCTAATGAAGCGCTCAGCGCCGCCTGGGTTTGGAATTGGACAGCCTTATTAGGGATATAGTCCAGATCGCAACCGTTGGCTATATCGGGATTCTCTAGGTTTATCGTGGGGGGCAGCCAACCAGTTTCCAGGGCTTTGATGCAGACAATAGCCTCCAGCGCCCCTGTCGCTCCCAGGCAGTGTCCCGTCATGCTCTTGGTAGAGCTTATTTTTAATTTCTTCACGTGGTCTTTAAAGCAGTGCTTGATCATAAGAGTTTCCGTGGGATCGTTCAGCGGAGTGGAGGTGCCATGGGCGTTGTAGTAGCCCACCTGCTCTGGTTCAAGGCCGGCATCTTCAAGGGCTAGGGAGAGGGCCCTGGCGCCTTGTACGGCCTGGGGGTCTGGGGCTGTGAGGTGGTAGGCGTCACAGGTTGCGCCGTAACCCGCGGCGAGGGCGTAAATTTTAGCTCCCCGCGCTTTTGCCTTCTCGTAATCCTCCAAAATCAATACACCGGCGCCCTCGCCGATGACAAAGCCGTCTCTGGCGGCATCGAAGGGTCTGGAGGCTTGGAGCGGCCTCTCGTTGTAGCCCGTGGAAAGGGCCTTTAGTTTACAGAACCCCGCCATGGCAAAGAGGGTGATCGCCGCCTCGGTGCCGCCCGCGACCACCACATCCAGGCGGCCCGAGCGCAGTAGGTCGATAGCCTGACCGATGGCATCGGTTCCGGAGGCGCAGGCCGTCACCTGGGTAAAGGCTGGGCCGTGTATTTTCAGCCTCATGGCCACATTGCCCGCCGCCTCATTGGAAATCATGAGGGGAACGGTCATGGGTGGCAGCCTGTCAGGCCCCGCCTCCATCAACTTGGTGTGGGATTCTTCGAAAATGTCTAGGCCGCCTATGCCGTTGCCCATACAGACACCGATCCGTTCCGGTCTATAGCCTGAGCCCTGGGCACCTTCTGAGTCCTCATGGAATCCTGCATCTCTCCAGGCCTGGACCGAAGCCGCCACCGCGTATTGGGAGAACAAAGCCATCTTGCGGGCTTCCCGTTTGTCCATCCACGGGGAAGGATCAAAGTTTTTCACCTCGGCGGCAACCCTGCTTTCCAAGCCTGATGCGTCAAAATGGGTCACGGCGCTTATCCCTGATTCGCCTTTTAAAAGGCTATTCCAAAAGCTTTCCACATCATTGCCAACAGGACTTATGAGGCCGAGGCCCGTTACTGCTATTTCTCGTTTCATATAATCACTCCTGTCTAGTTTACCAGCGTATTACCGCGGATCCGTAGGTGAGGCCTGCACCGAATCCTACGAGCATTATCAGGTTGCCGGGCTTCAACAGCTTTTTTTCATCCATCTCCGCCAAGGCGAGGGGGATACTGGCCGCCGAAGTATTAGCATATTCTTCAATATTCATGTAGAACTTTTCAATCGGTACACCAAAACGCTTGCCAGCCGCTTGGACGATCCTTGCATTAGCCTGGTGGGGTACGATCCAGTCGAAATCACCGAGGCTATATGCTGTAGCATGCATGATTCTTTCTATCAAAACGGTGATCGATCTTACGGCGAATTCGTAAACCTTCTTTCCATCCATGCGCAACTTTGGCACCGTCGCTTCGCTCCGCTCCCAGATATCATCCCTGGATGCCTGCTCTAGGTAAAGATCCTTTGCGCCCATGCCTTCGGCGCCTAGAATGAATGAAAGACAGCCCCTGCCTGCCTCGTCGATCCGGGAGATCACCGCCGCGCCGGCTCCGTCGCCGAAAAGAACAGCGGTGGATCTGTCGCTCCAATCCGCGATCCGGCTCAGCAAATCCGCTCCTATAACCAGGGCGTGGCGTCCGTGCCGAGCTTCCAGCATCGAGGCGGCGGCGTCCAGGGCGTAAATAAAGCCCGTACAGCCAGCGGTTAAATCGAATGCCGGGACGCCATAGGCGCCGATTTTGTCCTGCACGATACAGGCAGTGGCGGGAAAGCCAAAGTAATCGGGCGTTGCGGTGGCTACTACAATAAGGTCGAGTTCTCTAGGACCTATACCAGCCTTTACCAAGGCTTTTTGGGCGGCTTCGGCGGCCATGTCGCTGGTCATCACGCCTTTGGGGGCGAAATGCCGGGCTCCAATTCCCGTATGAGAACGGATCCAATCATCCGTCGTATCAAGTCGTTCCGCGATTTCTTCATTACTCATTCTAACGGGGGCTATGCTCGCCCCCAGGGAGCGCAGTATCACTGACATAGACAACTCCTTTATGAAATGACGAATATTGTAAATTTGTCATTTTACAGTATTCAACACGAAGCTCGAGAAGCTGTCAATACATCTGCCGACGTATTGCGGGTGGAGCAAATCAGAGTTCCCACGTAGTAGTATCTTCATTGCTCCATTCCCTTGACCCTTCGGCTTAGATTTTCTATATTTCTAATGATCAATTCTACTTTAATTGTATTTCAGGAGGATAAGGTATGAACGTCAAACCCTTGGGAGATCGCATTCTGATCAAAATCAAGGAGAGCGAGACCAAAACTGCGGGTGGCATTATCATTCCGCAGACCGCCCAGGAAAAAACCCAGACTGGCGTGGTCGTCGCTGTGGGAACTGACACGGATGTGATCAAAGTCAAGGCAGGCGATGAAGTCATGTACGATAAGTACGCAGGCACCCAGATAAAAATCGGCGGCGCCGAGCACCTCATCGTAAAGATGTCCGATATCCTCGCCGTACTGGAATAACTCCAGACCCACGGGATAGCGTAAAAGGACTGCCTGCACAGGCAGTCCTTTTTTGAGTGTATTTCCCATAGAATTATTGAGCCTTAGAAAATGCCTTAAACTAGGGCTTTACGCGAGCCTCAGGCTTCAAGATAGTCAGAAGCTCCTCGGAGCTTTTCGCCTTGAGTAGCGCTTGACGCTTTTCCTCGCTGCGAAAGAGCATGCTTACTTCGGCCAGAAATTGAAGGTGAGGACCGGTTTTGTCTGGCGGTGAAAGAGTCATTATAAAGATTCTGCAACCCTTATGATCCAGGGCTTCAAAATCGACCTCTTTATCCGAGACACCTACGCAGGCAACCAGCTCAGACACAGCCTGGGTCTTTCCATGTGGAATAGCTATGCCATGCTTCATGCCCGTGCTCATGCGCTCTTCACGCTCCAACACCGAAGCCTTCGCTTCGGCCTTGTCGCGCACCTTACCGCTCTTCATAGCTACATCGATGAGCTCGTCGATAATCTGATCCTTAGTTTCCCCTAAAAGATGCAGGGCAACGAGCTCGGGTTTTAAAACTGTCATGAGGTCCATATATACTGATAGTAGAGTGCCAAATCTAAGGCGTCAAGCCTTGGTTGGCCTAACATAATCGACGGGGCAGAGCAGTCTGCGCCCTGACTTCATATAAAGTTGCGGGGAACCTTGGAATCGGCCTTGATCGATCCTTTAGCAACCAGGGACTGGGCGGCTCCAATCCATAGCGCGTCCAGAAACCCTGCCATCATTGCTAACAAAAATGCTACAGGCACAATGACGAGATAGCCGTTTTCGAATCCCCGGCCAAAAAGACCGCAAGCCAGCGTGATCACTGCGATGGGGCCGCTACTTAAGGATGTGGATGCCGCAAGACTTGCTAGGGGAATGAGCACAGCGACAAGAAGGATCCTGGGAAGGGAAATTGTTAGCTGGGAGTACGATGACAGAACCGCGACAAAAGAAAAGGCGGCGATAAACGCAGTGCCGATACGGCCTGTGAAGAGTCCGCTGGGAAGAAAAACTGCATTATATCGTCGCTTGATTCCCTGATTTTCCCTGGATTGCCTTATTATCGTTCCCAGGGCGAATCGCATACCACCGGAACTCATGGCGGCCAGAGCGGCGGGCAGACTGGAGTAGAGCAGGGGCAGGGGGTTCTTTTTCCCGTTGAGCAAAAAAAGCGCCAGGGGGAGTACGATGAGTAAAAGCCCAATACAAGCACTACTGAGGTACAGGATGAAAGATCCGTAGATCCCCTGTCGGAGAGAACCAGCCATTAGATAAAACGCTTTGGCTGAGATGGGGATCAAGAGCGCTCCGGCTATTTCGGTGATAAACACGTTGATCGTATGAAGGATTCGGGATAAAGAATCTAAAATATTGGTAAAAGGCTTGGCGGCTATGGGATCATGGGCCATTGCAAGTCCAATGCAGAGCGAAAGGAGAAGAGCGGGCAGGGGCCAATCGCCGGAACGTAAAAATAGCTCGGAGATATTGGCCGGGAAAAGCTCCAAGAATCCCTTGCCAAAGCCCTGGGCGACTGGCGCAGCGATATCTGATAAAAGAGGAAGCCTAATGGGCAGAACGAGCAACGCGGCGCCCAAACCGAGGATCGTGGCGACCAAAAGCGACAGGGCAAAAAAAGCAAAGCTTTGTAAACTCAATCCCCAGAAACGCTTTTCTTCATACAGTTTTACCACTGCTAGAGGAATGTTTACCAATAATAGGAGTTCCAGGACATAGAAGCCGATTCGCACGGCGATTTCGGAGGCGAGATAAAAGGCTGCTCCTGGCTCGAAGAGGGATGGGGGGCTTACCCAAAAGAGTAGGGCTCCAAAGGCTATGCCAGCCAGATACTTAAACCACAGTTTCATCGCTGTTCAGCATACTCACAGGCTAAAGCTACGGTCAACCTGGGGGCTCGCACCGCTGTTGTAGACCTTGCGGAATGGGCAGAAGGAAGGGAAAATGCTAATCGAGAGATCTTGGTAAAAAAGGAGAAGGTATGGTAAATGCGATAATCAACCTCCCATATCCAAAAAACGAGCCGGTGTACAGCTATTCCAGTGGTAGTCCGGAAATTCAAAATCTACATAAAGAACTAATCAGGCAAAGCAATAGTCCCCTGGAAATACCATTGATAATAGGCGGAAAGGAAGTAAAAACCGGCATTCTTGGCGAGCTCCGTTCTCCCCACAATCATGGGCTTCGATTGGGAACCTATCATAAGGCGACCAAGGAAACGGTGAGCGCCGCGATAGAGGCTGCAATGGAAGCGCGAAATGGCTGGATGAACATGCCCTGGCAATCCAGGGCGGCGATTTTTCTCAAAGCCGCCGATTTGCTTTCCACAAAATACCGCCAGATTCTAAATGCGGCCACCATGCTCGGTCAGAGCAAGACAGCCATACAAGCGGAAATCGATTCCGCCTGTGAACTCATTGATTTTTTCAGGTTCAATGTTCATTACATGAAAAAGATTTATGCGATGCAGCCCGAGCACCACAATGAACATGTCTGGAACTATGTCGAATACCGACCTTTGGAGGGTTTCGTGTTCGCTCTCACGCCTTTCAACTTTACTTCGATCGGCGGCAATTTACCCACAGCGCCGGCAATAATGGGCAATGTTGTAGTCTGGAAACCAGCGAGCACCGCGGTTTTGTCAAATTACTATATTATGCGGCTTTTAAAAGAAGCCGGCTTGCCCGACGGTGTTATCAATTTTGTTCCAGGGGACGGCGCCCAGGTCGGCGATCCGGTGATAGACAGCAAGCACTTCACTGGGGTTCATTTTACCGGTTCGCCGAGCACCTTCAACGCCCTGTGGCTGAGGATCGCGGAAAATGTAAAAAAGCACACCTATAGAGTGTATCCACGCATTGTCGGGGAAACTGGCGGCAAGGATTTTGTATTCGCTCATAGGGATTGCAACATAAAAGCGCTGTCCGAGGCAATTTTCCGTGGGGCTTTCGAGTATCAGGGGCAGAAGTGTTCCGCCACAAGTCGAGCATACATCCCCAGGTCGATCTGGCCACAGGTCAGCGAGGTGCTGAAACAGCGCTGCTCAAGTATCAACCTAGGGGATCCGACCGATAGTTCCGTGTTCATGGGGGCGGTGATCGATGAAAAAGCCTTTAAAAAAATCGTATCGTACATTGAGCTAGCCAAAGCCTCTCCGGAGGAATACCGAATAATAAGCGGCGCTTCCTGGGACGGCTCAAAGGGCTGGTTTATAGAGCCTACCATCATCGAGACCGTAAATCCGAAATGTAAGCTCATGGAAGAAGAAATTTTTGGACCCCTGCTGACCGTGTACGTCTATGATGACGACAAGCTAGAAGAGACCTTGGAATTGCTTAATTCAACCAGCCCCTTCGCCCTGACCGGATCCATATTCGCCAATGACAGGTCGATAATAGAAAAACTTAGCTCCGCCCTATGCGAAACGGCGGGCAATTTCTATATCAACGATAAATCGACGGGAGCCGTGGTTGGCCAACAGCCTTTCGGGGGCGCCAGGGCTTCGGGGACTAATGACAAGGCGGGGAGCGAGTTTAACCTTATGCGATGGGTATCGATGCGGTCGATCAAGGAAAACTTCTGTCCGCCTGAGGCGTGAGCTAGAGTTAGTGCCTCGAAGATTGTTGGAAAGTTCCTCGTATAAAAACCTCCTATGAGTGGTTTTTTGCGACACGTGAAAAAACACGTGAATGGGGCCTTTCCGGCATCCGGGCAAAAACGTAATTCTTTATAGTATATAGTTGGCCCAGGCCCGATTCGAACGGGCGACCTGCTGCTTAGGAGGCAGCCGCTCTATCCATCTGAGCTACTGGGTCAAGCTGCGGGGCCTTTTAGTCACGCTCCCCTTGGGTCAGGACAGTATAGTAAAGAATTGCAAATGTCAACGCGGAGCTAAGGCTTCGAGTTCCTGACGCATCAGTTTGATATTAGAAACAATATCAGGATCGCTCTCGGGAAGACTGGCGTTAATCGCTTCGGCAGTGGCCAGATCATCTTCGATGAGCTGGATTTCAGCCTTGGTGTTTATGAGAAAGTTTGTCCTTATGCCATAGAAGCGATACGCGGCTCTGTAGAAGAGTAGTATCACGAGCTTTTTGGTTTTCTCCTGGGTTTTTAGGACTTGGTCTTCGAGAAAGCTAAACCCTTCGGTGTATCCTTCGGCAGTTACCAGCCAGCTGCCTAGGAGAGAATCCAGCAGATACACATAATCAGGATATCTTTCCAACCCTGTCTCGGCCAGGGTTTTAGCTGTGGTCCAGTCTTTGATCGAAACAGCATTTTTGTGTCTAAGTAGCAAAGGTAGCCAATCGTCGGGGAAATACTGCTCTAGGGCCGAAACGTATTTTTCAAATTCCTTTGGCTGTCCATTGGTTATGGCAAGATCCGCAGCCTCCGAATAGGCGTTGTAAGCCAGATCTCCCCCTGGGTCTGATAAAGCGAGAAGATCATAGTGATAGAATGCCTGATCGAAATCCATGATACTGGCATAGGCTTCGGCTAGGGCTTTTCGTGCTTCGGTGTTTTCAGGCTCCCAGTCGGTTATTTCGACGAGAAGGGCGATTGTCTTGTGGTACTGACCTATGTGGGTCAGTAGTTTGGCATAACGAAGTACCGAACTGGTATTCACAAGAATGTAAGCTTCTTCTGCCGCCTGGTAACAGCTCATGGCCAGTTCGAAGGCTTCATCCAGGTTTTTTACCCAATTTTCGGAGAATTCGGCATAATTATGCCAAAGGGTAAAATAATAATCACCCATTGCTTGGAAGAGGATTGGTGGTATAGCTATGCCACTGTTGTTTATCGCCAAAAATTGAGCATGGGGATCGAAATCAAAGAATTCCGAGGCCTTAGAGGAGCTGTAGCGGATTAATTCTAAGTCTTCGCCCTCGTCGAGGTCAGCGAAGGCGAATCCTCGATAATTAAAGTGTTCAATATAGCCGTTCAAGGCTATATTGACTTTTTGCGCCAGTATATAGGGGTCACTCCCCAGGGGATCGGCTTCCAGAAGACTGTACCAGGCCGATAGCCATTGGCCGTAATATGTATTTTCTTCAGCGGAAGCTATCGCTTTTTTAGCATAAGCAGGGGCATCCTCGAAAAACGCTGGGAGGAAAAAGTCTTCAGGAAGATCTTCTTGGTCTTCTTTAGTTGCATCTGCGGATGCCTGTGCTCCGCCCGGATAGAAGCTGCCGAAAAATTGGCTGTAAATAGCTGGGATCTGGGCTCCTGAGGTTTTTTCCTGTACCCCTGCGCCAGTGCGCCTAAAAATTTCGCTTATCTCCAAGCCGGGCTGCCTTATGTGGTTGAGCAATTCTTCGGTAAAGGTGCCGTTTCGACCCGTGCCGTCTTGGGCTGTACTGCCGGCGCTGGTGGAGTAGACAACGATGCTGCCGGGAGGCTGGGTTCCCACAATGCTCAGGCCACGGTTGCCCGATCTAGCCCAGGCGAAGGGATTGTCCCTGCAGGCGTCTAAAATTACTACGTTCAGCTTATTCTTCGCCTCCCTGAGACTATCCAGAACGAAGTGAAGGGACACGGCTCTTGTTCGCAAAAGGGATTCGGATGGAATTTGGACATCCACCGGGATGAGATAGTTTTCGCCTCCGGACTGCACGCCGTGGCCAGCGTAGAAGAAAAGACCGACAGCTTCGGAATTGTTCGCCAATCTATCTCTGAATGTGAGCACGGCATTTTCCATGGCCTCGAGCCCTGCATCGGTAAGCACTTCGGCGGAAAAGCCTAAGCCATCGAGCGCATAGCCCATGTCCTCGGCATCATTGACAGGATTTGCCAGGCTACTGGTGCCTAAATAATTGCTGTTGCCTACAATTAGGGCCAAACGAGGTGCTGTGGCCGAGGTATTCTGAGCCACTAGACTAGAGGGGACAAAGATTCTAAGGGAAATAAAAAAACTGAGGAACAAGAATGCAAGCCTCAGGTGCCTCATAGTTTTATTGTAGAACAGGAAGCCCGGTGGCGCAATCATGAGTCGAATTAGCAAGAACAACAAAAAAGTTGCCAAAATCAGCTTTCTTTGTCTAGCAATGGAGTGTAAAGTGTTGCATGGGCAAAAAGAGTTGGAAGATTAAGAAAAAGCAATTGCAATGCTTTTTATATTCTCGATTCTTTGTTCTAACTCTTTTTAAAACAACACCCATCTAGAAAGGAGGACCCAATGGTCAAGAAAACCTGTACAGCCGCAGTAGTTTTGCTTGCGGTTTTGGCTATGGCTGTGGGCGCTCAGACAATCGAGCCCGCAAAGCCTGTCGTCCCAGTGGTAAATACCGGTCCGATGAACGCCATCACCGATGTGCCGGGCATCCAGGTGGGTAGTTTTGAAAGAAACTTCACCGGAACAACGGTCATCCTGGCTCCCCAGGGAGCGGTGGGCGGCGTGGATGTGCGCGGCTCGGCACCGGGCAGCAGGGAAACGGACCTTCTGCGGCCCATCGATATGGTGGACAAGGTGGACGCGGTTGTCCTCACAGGCGGATCGGCCTATGGTCTAGCAGCGGCCGATGGCGTCATGAAATGGCTTGAAGAGAACAATAGAGGCTGGGCAGTGGGAGGTGGCAAGGTAGTGCCAATCGTACCCGCCGCCGTGCTTTTTGACCCAGGCAGATTTGGCAGGGAATTTACCGATAGGCCGAACGCTAGCTTCGGTTACCTGGCTTGCGAAGCGGCCAGCGCAGGCCCAGTTGAGATGGGCAACAAAGGCGCCGGTGCAGGAGCGATAGGCGGCGGCCTTAAGGGCGGCCTGGGTACGGCCAGTCAGGATTTGGGCGACGGTGTCATGGTGGGAGCCATCGTGGCGGTAAATGCCGGCGGTTCCACGGTCAATCAAGCTACCGGTGAGTTCTATGCGTCCTTCTTGGAAGTAGGCAATGAGTTTGGTGACCTGAAGCGCCCCTTTGCCAACGCACTGGCTAAGGACGGCTTTGAGCTTGCCTTCTTGGACACCATGGAAGCTTCCAAAAACACCACCATCGCCTGCATCGCCACCAATGTTAAGCTCACCAAGGCCCAGGCTCAGAAAATCGCTGAAATGGCCCACGACGGCATGGCCAGGGCAATCCGGCCTTCACACACCATGTTCGACGGCGACACAATCTTCGTGCTGGGCACCGGCAAGCTGGATCTGGACACCCTCAAGCAGAAGGCTGTCTGGGGCAATACCTCGGCTAATGTCAACAAGTTGGGCTCCGCCGCTGCCGACACCCTCTCTAGGGCTATTGTCCACGCCATGCTGAACGCCGAAACCGTGGGCACCACGGCCAGCTACAGGGACAAGTATCCCGGGGCTTTTGCTAAGTAAGAGATAAAAAATTGAGAAAAACGCCGCCAGGTATAAGGCGTTTTAGGGGCTGCCCACTTACTGCGGGGCGGCCCCTATTTTAGGTGTGCTGTATTCCCCGTATGCGCTGCACTATGGCAACCGCCTCTGCGCTGAGGGCGGTTATCTTCGCATAGTTGCCCGATGCGATGAGATCTTCTTTTACCATCCATGAGCCGCCTATGGCTGCCACATAGGAGAGTTGGAGATAGGATTCCACATTGGAGACGTCTATTCCTCCGGTGGGTACGAAGCTTACATCTCCGTATGGTCCATGGAGAGCCTTTAACATTTTTACTCCCCCCGAGGCTTCGGCGGGGAAAAATTTAAGAAGTTGTAAACCTCTTTCCAGCCCTTGTTCGATTTGGCTCGGGGAGTTTATGCCTGGAATCACTGGCATACCTTTAGAAAGGCAAAAATCGACAATCTTAGGATTAAAGCCCGGGCTTACGATATAGGAAGCCCCAGATGCGATCGCCGCCTCGGCCTGCTCGATGGTGAGCACCGTACCCGCGCCGGTGGTAAGGGCGGGAAACTCCTTTTTTAGAAGGGCGATGGATTCAGCGGCTGCCTTGGTTCTAAAGGTAACTTCGGCTGCGTATAAGCCTCCTTCCACAAGGGCTTTCCCAAGAGCGAGTGCATCCCTTGGGGACTCTAATTTTATCACCGGCAAAATGCCTATCGATTTGATTGTTGAAAATACATCGTTCATGGCGCATCCTCCTCGATGAAGCGCTTACATAGTATTTATGATAGATGCTATTTTATCATAGTAGTCAATAAAAAGTAGGTAAAAGGCATGTATAGACTGGGATTTTCAAGAGTGCTCACTGTTGGGCTAAACCTCGTTTCGGCGAAAGGTTTTTTCCCGAGCGTTGGGCTGCGGGTCTATTTTATAGTAATTACCTTGAGTCTGCTTGCTTCCTGCGCGACAGGGGGTAGTCAGTCAATGAACCAAAGCGATAGTGTGCGATATTGGAGTCAGGGGGCTGATGCTGGGGACGCGAAGACCATGAAGGCTATGACGGTTTCAGACGATCAGCTCATAAATCAGGAAATACCGATTCGATCTGACCCTAAGCTCGTAATTCTCATGTACCACAATCTGGTATATGGAAGGACAGGAGGCGAGTATAACAGAGATATCTACAACTTTGAGCACGATCTGGTTTTTATACGAAAACGCTTTGAGATAATCGACTTCTACCAGCTTCAGGCTATCCAGCGGGGTGAACTGGTGCTGAAGCATGATGCTGCGATCATCACCTTCGACGATGGGGACCTTTCAATGTATGGCATCGCCTATCCCTTGCTCAGACAATACGACATCAAGGCTACCTTCTTTATTATCACAGGCTCGGTGGGACAGGTGGGCTATATGAACTGGGCGCAAATACAACAGATGGCAGCGTATCGGAACAAGGCGGGCGCTCGTCTTTTTACCATGGGTTCCCACGGGGTTAATCATCTGCCTTTGGGCGAGGTGGACGAGAAAACATTGCATTTAGAATTCTCGGAATCCAAGCGCATAATCGAAGCGCAGGTCGGCCTTCCCGTGGACGTTTTCGCCTTGCCGTACGGCTCTGGCGCGGGGAGGAAGGATATCGAGAAGCTCGCTTTTGATACAGGATACAAGGCGTTGCGGAGTTCCGACAGAACTGCCCCGCTGGTGTCTGCGTTAGACTATTACCGTCTGCCGGGGATATACATAGACAATTCCAGCACTGATAAATCCATGGCCGATGTGTGGAAAATCACCGGGCGCTAAGAAGGCTTATTCGCTGATTCTTGCTCTTTTTGGGCTCTCTCAAGCTCTTCGAAGGGATCGGCTAGGGCTTCCAGATGGCCTTTTTTCAAATCCTCAATGTAATTCGAAAGTTCCTCGGATCGACTGCGCACCGAAGAAATTAGGGATTCGGGCAATAGGGCTTCCCGTTCCTTGTCCGCCGCCTTGGCCTTGGCGAGATCTATGCGCAGTTGCTGGATCTGATTGACCGAGGAGTGGAGCCTTAAATCGATGAGTTCCCGCTGCTCCACCAGAGCTTTAAAGGATTCCTCCTGGGCTTCTACCTCTCTGATCGAGTCTTCATATTTCGATTTCATAGAGGGGCTTGCTTTTTCCAGCTTTACCTTGAGTTCACCTTTATCTTTTTTCAAGGCCTCGACGGGGATGTCGCCAATTATTCCATCCAGTTCGTTGGCAGTTTTAGCGAGAAGGAGAACCTGGCCCAGGTAGTCCTTGAGCTGGGGCTGCATCTCCTGTTTAAACTCTGGAGCGAAGTCTCCCAGGGCTGTCTCGATCTCGGAGGCCGATTCTTCGGCATTCTGGTACAGCTCTGCGTAGGAGCCCAGCTCGGTAGTTTTTTTCTCTCTCTGGCGGCGCGCTTCTTCGAGGTTTTTCTTGTTGCGTTTTAACCCTAGCTTGGAGAAGAACTGTCGTGCCCTACGGGGGCATGTGCTGATATATGAGATAAAATGGATCACAAAAATCACTGATAACCCGCTTTCCTCACCTTTTTTTCATAAAATCTGACCATTTATTGCGGAGCAGCTCAGAGGTGTAAACGAGTCACTGAGAATGCTCCGCAAGGTATAGCATCGCCTCATAGGCTTCCTGAGAGAGTTTCTTCATGGTTTCGGTGACCTGTTCAAGTTCTCTCCTGTTGTCAATCCATTGCCCAAGGATAGTAGCCTGCTCCCGCGAAAGGGACCGGGAAACGGTTTTGCCGGCTTTCTTTGTGGTCCAGTAATAATATGGTCCGTGTTTAGCCTCAGCGTTCGTGTGGCAGCTACATGAAGGCTTGCCACAGGTGAGCAATCTCCTGCTTATTGTTCCGGACCATAT
>DIXQ01000022.1 GCA_002428725.1 Spirochaetaceae bacterium UBA6076
CAACCCTGTAGTTGCATGACTTAGCGGTTGCCCAACAAAATTGACGTGCACCCCCTATTGAAATAAAGATTGACTCCTGTTTCTCGGCATGGTACATTTTAGGTTGCCCGTACGGGCTGCCCACCATTATTCTAAACGGAAGATAAATGCGGTATTTTGACACTCATGCCCACATCGGGCTTATATACGATGACCCGATCGAACAGCTCCTTGTTTGCCAAGAGGCGAAGCAGGCCGGCGTCGGGCGGATCATCAGCATTTGCAACAGCCTTGTTGATTTCAAACAGGTGTACGAAAACCTCAAACCCGCAGAACATGTCTTCCATGCCGTAGGTGTCTCCCCTTCGGAGGTAGCCAATCCAGGTAGGGATTGGCAGTCTACGATCGAGGAAGCGGTCAAGCTCCCACGGGTAATCGCCCTGGGCGAGATTGGTCTGGACTATTTCCATAAATATGGTGACAGGCGAAGCCAGATCGAACTTTTTATTGACCAGCTCGAAATGGCCACCAGGCTTGATCTGCCGGTTATCATCCACAACCGCGAGGCGGGTAAGGATGTGCTGGAAGTGCTGCGGGACCGAATACCACCTTCGGGGGCCGTGCTCCACTGCTATTCGGAGAACGCCGAATACGCCGACAGGGTGCTGTCGGCTGGCTTGAACGTGTACTTTTCCTTTGCGGGCAATCTCACCTACCGGAACGCGCGTAATCTGCACGAAACGGTGTCCATGCTCCCCTTCGACCGAATCCTTGTGGAGAGCGAGGCTCCCTTCATGGTCCCCGCGGAGTACCGTGGCAAGCGCAACAAGCCCGAATATCTGCCCTCCACCGCTTGGTTCCTCTCGGAGATTCTCCAGATGGATCCGGAGGAGGCCGCTGAGATGACCTATCAGAATGCCTGTAGGTTCTTCAAGCTCGAGCCCTAAGCCGGGCAGTTCATTGCATCAGGCTGGGCTTGGCTTTAGCTATAAAGCTGGCGCAGGCTCCGGAGAGAAAGACTTAGTAAACCTCGAACCCTCGGGTCCTACGCTTGGCGGGCAACGTCTTAAAAATCCCTTTTTCCTCGCTCCAGTTGCCGGATACTCCGATGCGGCGTTCAGGTCGGTCTGTTTTGAATTGGGTGCCTCGCTCTGCTACACTGAGATGGTGAGTGCCGAGGCCTTGACGAGAAAAAACATAAAAACCGAATTCCTTTTAGGCCGGGAAGAGAGCGAGGCCTATTATGCAATCCAGCTTTTCGGATCCAATCCCGAGGTGATGGCGCGAGCGGCCGCCATGGCGGCCGCTCGCGCCCCGCTGCTCATCGACCTCAACTGCGGCTGCCCGGTGCCCAAGATTGTGCGCACCGGTTCAGGCTCGGCCCTTCTGAAGAGCCCCGCACTCATTCGCGATATTGTCGCGGCCATGCACAAGGCATCGGGGCTGCCCATATCAGTCAAGCTCAGGCTGGGCTGGGACGAGGGATCCATCAACTACCACGATACCGCCGCAGCGGCCCTGGAAGGCGGGGCGGCGGCCATTACCCTGCATGGCCGTACCAGGGCCCAGGGTTACGGGGGCAAGGCCGACTGGGAAGCAATCGGCGCCTTGGCCGGGGCGCTGAAGGGCTCAGGCGTCCCAGTCTTCGGCTCCGGCGACGCCTTCAGCGCCCCGGCCGCCCTCTCCATGCTGCGACAAACCGGCTGCGCCGGGGTAATGATCGCCCGGGGCGCCATGGGCAACCCCTTTATCTTTGCCCAGGCCGCCGCCTTGTTCCGTGGCGAACCGGTGCCTGTTTTTTCCAACGCCGATGTAGCCGCCGCGGCTCGGCGCCACCTGGAGCGTTCCGTGCGTTTCCTTGGTGAGAAGACCGCATGTGTTGAGTTTCGTAAACAATTTTGCGCCTACACCAAGGGGAGGCATGGAGGAGCTAGGCTTAGGGAGAGGGCTGTACACTGTTCTACACAAGCTGAATTCAACGCGGTGCTGGACGAGTTTGCCCTTGCCGCGGAATAGATAAACGCCGCGCTTACTACTTATGCGCCTTGCCGCTATCGAATAGTAGGGTTTCTGTCGAGATAGGCTTCAAATTTTGCGTTTAGATTTTCGTCTATTCCTGATTCGGGCGCTTTGGAAGCTTCCTCCTTAAGCCAGGGGAGAAGCACAGAGCTGTACAAGCTTTCCCAAGCGGTAGGCAGGGGTTTTGTGGCTTGTACGCTTTCAGCTGGGGGAAGCAGGTTTTTCAAATCGCTATAGAAGAGGGGAAAGATCTCCTCTGTCACAATCCGTAGCGAAGAAAACCCTCCCGCAATGCCGAAAGAAGTTTCGGAAAATCTGAGACTTCTGGATGTTTCCAGGATTTTTTGTTGATTTTCCGGAGTAAAAAACCAAGCCAAAAAAGCCTCCGCCGATGCGCTTGCCTTAGCTTTCCGAGGAATCCCCGCGTAGCGTATGCCTTCCAATACTGCCAGACGGTCTTGCTCCATCAGGTAATGAAAGTCGAACTTAGCTCGGGTTGCAGGCGGAAGGGCGAAGAATTCCGCCGAATCCATGGCCGAATAGAGGATTCGCCCGGATTCCACATTTTTATATCCTGGAGCGAAGAGATAGGAGAAATAAAAATCATCCTCCTTCGCGGCTGATCCGTTGACTGTCGTCGTAAAGCTCCGCAGGTCTTCCAGAGCTTCCGCGAGCAGTGTATCGTCCCAGGCTAAAAGGCGGCTTTCAGGACCCCTGCCCTTGAGTTCCTCGCCTTCGGGTTCATGAAAATCAGCCCCTTTTAACTGGATCCACTGAAAAAGAAAATCCTCATCCGGCCAGCGGGGGGAAAAACCCATAAAGGCTGTCTTTCCTGAATCTCTTGCTTTGCTGAGCAGAGAGCGCCTTTGTATCTCCTCCAGTGAAATGCTGCCCAGGGGAAGAGAGGGTTCTAGTCCCTTTATACCTTGGGCGTCCACGTTGTCCGTGTCGCTTAGAATCAACATGAGATTGAAGCTCAAAGGAAGATATATCTGTTCGCCTTCTCGCTTGCCCGCTTCGAGGAGCCCAGAATAAAAAAACTCTCGAGAAAAAACGGTATCGTCGAACAGATAATTCAAAGATCTGAACTGCCCCGCGAGCTGGGGGCTGCGTAAACCCCTGCCTATAACCAGGGAGGGTAGTGGCTTTTTTGCTTCAATCGCCTGACTAAGCTCCCGGGAGGGTTGTTCTACATAGTGCAGCTCTAAAAGATGTCCCTGTTTTTGCGCGTTGAAAAGCTCCGCTGCGATAAGCAACTCGGGGCTATCGGTCCAGAGAACGGCAGGCTTTTTTTCCAGTAGGGAGCACGAAAAGAAGGAAAGACTTGTCAGTAAGGCAAGAATTCTGAGAATATATGCTAATTGCCTTGTTTTTCCATGTGCCATCGGTATGACGATATAATTTTCGCCGCCTCATGGCAAGCCGAACAAGGTCACCCTAGAGCAGGAGGAGCATGGAATCGCGATTTAACCGTCACGCCGACCGCCTTGTCGAACGGCATGGCCAACGGGTGTGGCGCATAGGGCTCGACGCCGGTTTTGGCTGTCCTCACCGCAAAGGCGGCAGGGGAGCAGGCGGTTGCGCTTTCTGCGCCCCTGACGCAGCCCTCGCCGCCTACCAGCACGATGGTTCTCGCTTGGTGGAGAACCTGGATGAACAGATAGACCGGGGCCTGGCTTTTCTGCGAAGCCGCTATAAAGCCCGGCTTTTCTTTTTGTATTTTCAAGCCTATACCTGCACAAATCTCCCCGTCGACAAGCTCGCCCCGATCTACGACAAGGCTATCGCCTTGTTCAAGGCTAAGGCCCCAGGTGCTCTCAGCGGGCTTGTGGTGTCCACCAGGCCAGACTGCCTGGACAGACCTAAGGCAGAGCTTTTAGCTTCCTATGTCGCAGACGGCCTTGAAGTATGGCTCGAGCTTGGCCTCCAGAGTTCTAATGACTCGACCCTTGCCAGGATAAACCGGGGCCATAATGCGCAGGCCTTTATCGACGCAGCCCGGGTATCCCAGGGCTTGGGGCTCAAACGGGCTTGCCACCTCATTCTCGGACTGCCCGGAGAATCGAAAAACGATATGCTGCGATCCGCTCAATTTGCCGCTGACCAGGGCATTGAAGGCATAAAATTCCACGATCTTAGACTCGTCAAAGGTTCAGCCCTGGCGCGCACTTTTCCTGCGGGGGAATTTTCCCCCCTTCATCCCTCTCGTCTGCCTGGTCTTTTGGCGGAAATACTCGAAACATTGCCCTGGGAGGTGGAAATCCTGCGACTTTCCGCAGATTTTCCAAAAGCGGCCTGCCTGGATATTTTTCCACCGCCAGAAAAGTACCGGCTCTACACCGCGGTGGAAGAAATTTTAGCGACCAGAAATACCAGGCAGGGCAGCCGAGCCACCAGAGGAGCCATACAATGAAGGCTTTTCACGTCTTTGTCGAAGGCGAAGTCCAGGGCGTTGGCTTTCGCTACGCCGCTCTGCGCCAAGCCCGCCTTTTAGAACTTTGTGGCTGGGTGCGGAATACCCAGGACGGCGAGGTGGAAGTCTGGGCCCAGGGCAAGGATGAGGATTTGGAGGACTTTCTTGAATGGCTGCATCGGGGCCCGGCTTACGCTGAAGTATTGCATGTTCGTTGTATCTGGAAGGAACCCAACAACCGTTATACTTCCTTCGAGATAGCCTTTTAATCGATTTATATATAAATTTTACAATATAGGAGAAACTATGGATACCGGAATAAAGAATAAGGTAATTTTCGCCTCCGCGGCGACCGATGGCCTGGGCTTGAGCATCGCCGAGACAGCCTTGGCCGATGGCGCCCTGGTGTTTTTGGGTGGCCGCTCCAAGGAACGGCTCGAGGCTACGCTCAAGCACCTTGGTCCAATTGCTGCAGCCTCCGGCGGCAAGGTGGAAGGTGCTGTTTTAGATATGGCTTCAGCCGAATCCATAAAAAACTGGGTAGCCGAGGGTAAAAAAACCCTTGGAGATCCCTGGGGACTTTTGGTCAACGCAGGCGGTCCCCCCGCCGGAAATTTCGAA
This sequence comes from Spirochaetaceae bacterium UBA6076, assembly GCA_002428725.1. Lineage (GTDB taxonomy): Bacteria > Spirochaetota > Spirochaetia > Treponematales > Rectinemataceae > UBA2256. Next base: position 5,033 of record DIXQ01000022.1, read on the forward strand.
TCCTTTGCCGATGATTCAGCCTGGTACACGGCCTTCGAGATCACCCTCATGTCCTCGGTCCGTCTTATCCGGGAAGTCCTGCCCTCTCTTAAAGCGAACAAGGGCTCCATTCTCGCCATCACCTCCAGCTCGGTCAAGGAACCTTGGCCTGGACTCATTCTCTCGGGTGTTATGCGCTCAGGGGTTTCCAGTCTACTTAAATCCCTTTCGGTGGAGCTCGCCCCCTTCGGCATCCGGGTCAACAACATCGCCCCGGGCAATATAATGACCCAGCGCTTGGTCAAACTGATCGCCCACGAAGCCTCAGTCGCGGGTAAAACTCCTGAGAAGCGCCAGGCCGAGCGAGAGGCTGCAATTCCTCTAGGGCGCATCGGTGAGGTGGCAGAATTTGGCAAGGTCGGTGCCTTCTTGCTCTCCCCCGCCGCCTCCTACGTGAGCGGCCAGACCATCCTGGTGGACGGAGCCGCCTCGAAGTTCTTGTACTAAAAAGTGAAGAATCGGGGCTTGACCCCGAGGATTAACTTTTTTAGACAGGACGACAGGATTTTCAGGAGCAACAGGAAAAAGCTTTTAGCAGGGAAGGGCGCTTCCTGTTGATCTGTTTATGGTAGCTAAACCGGTGTTACGTGTGATTCCCGCTACTTTTTCAATCAGTTCCGTAGTACGTTTACCAAAGGATTGTGAATTTTATATTCAGGACTAAAATCAGAAACGGCTGGCAGATATTTTCTCTACCGTATTCGACCCTCTCGCCACTTCTAATAGATATTCCTTACAAAAGGTGAGGCCGTCTTGAGTGTTTAGCACCAAGACGGCTTTTTAAAATTCAAAGAGTAACTTTATTCTCATAGTAGCTGTCACGGGATCGCTGTGATATGTTCATCCAATTGCTGCGGACGGGAACACTTGCATACGATATATGCCCTTCTCGCCCTACCTTTCGAATCATTGATGAAAGTTCGTAGATGCCGGGCGTCCTTCAGGGAAGGCGCTTGCGTTCACTTTTCTTAATTGTGTATGTAAAAATGAAGATAAAGCTTTTAAAATTACATGCTAAATAGAGGCAAATCATCCCTTTTCCCTGTCCATCCTGCGCATCGTGTTAACCTGTCTTTTTCGAAAAGTATTTGTTAAAATGCAACTATAATATAGTTGCAAATCTGTCTTGACGACGATAGTATAATCAATCATGAGCAAAGATGAAAAGCTGGTGCAGCGATTTCTGGCTCGTCCGAAGGATTTTACCTATGATGAATTACGCACAATGCTCAAAATTTTCGGATACGAAGAAGATCAAGGGGGCAAGACTTCTGGGTCACGAGTTGCTTTCTATAATAAAATGACAAGGCATATCATTCGATTACATAAGCCGCACCAAGGGAACAAACTGAAGATGTATCAAATTGATCTGGTACGGGAAGAACTTGAGGGGAAGGGGATAGTATGAAAGACGTACTTACCTACAAAGAATATATGGGATCTGTGCACTACTGCGCCGAAGATGAGGTCTTCTATGGGAAAATTGAAGGGATAGAAGATCTGGTTTCTTTTGAGGCACAAAGCGTCGACGCGCTCAAGACGGCATTCCAGGAATCCGTAGAGGATTATCTCGAACTATGCCAGAAAAATAACAAAGATGCCGAAAAATCGTACAAAGGCAGTTTTAATGTTCGAATTCCGCCCGAGTTACATAAAAAGGCGAAGCGAAGGGCGGTGAAGATGGGGATCTCGCTGAATCAATTCATGCAAAAAGCGCTCGAAGATGAATTGGCTAAGGAAGATGTTTTAAATTAACGCATAGGCCCGAATGGCGTAAGCGGGAATGAATACCGCCTTGGGAAGCGTCCGCGTGCTTTGTCAGCGGAGACGAGGGTTCGACTCCCTCTTCGGGCATAGGAGATAAGGACAGGACGCCAGGATTGGTAGGATTCACAGGTAAAAGCTTTTGGTAAAGAGAAGAAAGGAAAGATAAAAAAAAGCGACGATTTCTTCCCTTAACAATTTTTCCCGTACATCCTGCGCATCATGGTAGCCTGTCTTCATTTATTTCGATATAGCCACCCGTAGAGCAAATTCGTTCAGCACGGCAGTATCTGCGCGCCGCTCCAGAAAAGGTTCCACATCGGCTTGAAGCGCCTCGAAGTTAAGGCTTTCGAGCTTAGCGGCGAGGGCTTCCTTCCATTCTGAAGCTTGAATCGCCGACTCATGGCCAGGGCTTACCTGCGCCAAGGCGTTCGAGAGCAGCGCCATGTTGGGCTCCACGGCGGGAATCTGGCTTGCATACCACAGTAGATCGAACCAGTCCCTTCCTTTGGCATAAGGCCTGGTGAGCATGGCACGGATCTTTCCAGCCATCAGCGATGAAAGATCATGATGACGAATACCAAAGAGCAGATATCGGGTGACCATTTTTGTTTCGAACCGGGCGCCGGCAGGCGGCTCTGTATCGATTTCCAGCTTTATCGCAAGCTTTTTCTCTCTGCTTGGCGCCAGGCTGGCGGGATATAGCAGGTCGGCTATCCTCACCCACGCGACCTGTACGACATTTTTATCGTTCAAGCTGATCGTTGCATCAAAGCCCTGAAACCCCAGGTCTCGCTTTAGTTTTTTTAACCAATTCTCAGGCGCATAACGCTCAGGTGTCTCGAGAGAAAAATCCAGATCCTCGGAAAATCGGGGAAGGTTGTAGAGAAAGCGCAACGCTGTTCCACCGACGAATGACAGAGATTCAAAGGCCCGGGATTCATGGAGACTCCTCAAGATACTAGCCTGGACATATTCGCGGATAAGGTTTCCAGCCGCGACAGGATCTGGGGCGGATTCCGCCAATCGCAAAGCGTCGGATTTCACAGTACCACCGTCCCTTCGGCCTGATCGGCCGCATAGCTTTTCCACGCGTTAAAAGCGCGGGCGAGTCTGGCCTCCCCTGTCGCGCGCAAAAAAGCTTCCAACTTAGTACCATCGATTTCGTAAGGATCGAAGCGCATGGATTCCATCCGGCCTGAGTCCCATTCGCCCGATTCGAGGTAGAGATAGTCGGTAATCGCCTTTTCCGGCGTGGCGATGAGAACTTCGGCGCCTGAAATCTCGGTTCGCTCCCAGCCATTGAAGAGATCTGCCTTTACGCTCTGGTATGAAAAGCGGCCGAAGGAATTCTCGAAGTTTCGTGTGGGTCTTAAAGTGACGCTGGTATTCAGTTCGACCTTTTCTGGAATTATCCCATACCACGAGAGCGCCCAAAGCCCCGACAGATAAGAGGGGCTGTAAATAAGGTTCGCCACGAGGGGGGGATGGAGGACTGCTTTCCTCCAAGGGTTGGCAAAAGCGTAAAGTCCGCGCTTCAGTTCGAGGATTTTGCCCGACTTTTTCAAGCGGTGCATAGCTGTCCCAATGGAAGCATCGCTTTCATTAAACATCAGGCTTAGGTCGGAACGACTGAAAGCAACGTGGTTGCCGAACTTTTCCATCAACATATCGAAGGTCATTGATTACAATAATATATTTATATGTCTATTATTGTAAATATGTTTAAATCAGTGCGTCCGCAACAACAAAACTAAAAAGAAAGAAAAAAATATCGCATGTATCTATTGACAGAAACATCGCCTTCATGGTTTATATGTGTTTCTATAAACAGAAACGCAAGAATGCGGAAACGAACGAGCGCGAAAACGCACAAGTCAAGGAGGCGAAAATGATGACAAAGGTACAACTGCAAGAACACGAGATGCCCACAGCCTGGTACAACCTGGCCGCCGATCTGCCCCACCCGGTGCCGCCTCCTTTAGGCGGCGATGGAAAGCCGATCGGACCCGATCAGCTCGCGGCGGTTTTTCCCATGAACCTTATCGAGCAGGAAATGTCCTCCGAGCGTTGGATTGATATTCCTCAAGAGGTTTTGGCTATTCTTTACCGCTGGAGACCATCGCCCCTGCATAGGGCCTATGGTTTGGAAAAGGCGCTTAAAACACCCGCCCGAATCTATTACAAGAACGAAGGAGTCTCAGCCGCGGGTAGCCACAAACCCAACACGGCTGTTCCCCAAGCCTACTACAACAAGGTCGCGGGAATAGAAAAACTCACCACAGAAACCGGCGCAGGCCAGTGGGGCTCAGCCCTCTCCTTCGCCTGCTCCCAGTTCGGCCTTGGCTGCAAAATTTACATGGTCAAGTCCAGTTATGACCATAAGCCCTACCGAAAGCACTTAATGCAAACCTGGGGCGGAGTCTGCGTGGCAAGCCCCAGCACCCAGACCAAAGCGGGCCGAGACATCTTGGCGGCGCACCCCGATTCGCCGGGCAGCTTGGGTATTGCCATCAGCGAAGCGGTGGAAGAGGCGGTAAGCGACCCCTCGGGCAAGACGAAATATGCCCTGGGCTCCGTGCTCAACCATGTGATGTTGCACCAGACCATTATTGGACTAGAAACTAAAAAGCAGCTTGCTATATTTGGCGAGAAAAAGGTCGACCAGATCATCGCCTGCGCAGGCGGCGGCTCTAACTTCGCAGGATTAAGCTTTCCCTTCCTAGCCGATAAAATGGCCGGAGCCGATATCGAAATTATTCCCGTCGAGCCTACATCCTGCCCCAGCCTCACCAAGGGGAAATATTGCTACGACCTGGGCGACGTGGCGGGCATGACTCCCTATCTACCCATGTACACCCTGGGCCACAGCTTTATGCCTCACGCCATGCACGCCGGCGGCCTGCGCTACCATGGCATGTCTCCCCTTGTCTCCCAAGCCCTGCGGGAAGGGCTCTTGAACCCCAGCTCAGTGCCCCAGCTGGAATGCTTTAAGGCCGCCGTGCTCTTCGCCCGATCCGAAGGCCTGGTGGTAGCCCCAGAGACCAGCCACGCGGTGGCTCAGGTGATCCGGGAAGCCGAGAAGGCCAGGGAAGAGGGCAAGGAAAAGGTAATCATCTTTGGTCTTTCCGGCCACGGCATGCTCGATCTCCAGGGTTACGCCGACTACTTCGCCGGGCTCCTGCAGGACTATGAATACCCAGAGGAGGAGGTAAAGGCGGCGATCGCAGCTCTACCAGGGTTCTCAACTATTGCGGCTATACATTAGGCATCTGAGAAAGACAGGGTGCTGGTATCATGCCTGCAGCCCTGTCGCGCAAAGCCGCTCGGCTTGTTCCACGAGGTATAAGGGCAGAGAGAGAAGCTTGAAGGGCTGGCTTTCCTTGCCTGCAATCGATGTGCATGCTTCCAGAATCGATGGCAAGTCATCATTAAAACGCAGGCCTAAAAGAGTTTTTTTCTCTTGCATAAATACTTGGAGAGAACGTAAGCGGCCGGTTTTCCCTGCCTTAACCTCGATGGGTATAACTCGTCCTTCCATCTGAACCAGATAATCCACCTCGGCGGTTGAACCCTTACTCTGACGGTTCCAATAATAGAGGGAAGGTTCGCGATAAAACTCTTTTCCAAATAATAAATGCTGGCCGATGAACTGCTCCGCCATGGCGCCGGAATTGACAAGGAGAAGGTCTTTAGCCCGCTGTAGGTTGGCCGCATTTATACCCAGGAATGACGCGAGGAGACCGATGTCCAAAAAAATCAGCTTGAAAGCGCTCGGATGAATTTCAGCACCTAAGGGGATCCCGTTCCCATCTGAATGGAACACTCTGAAGGCCAGTCGCGCCTTCTCTAAAAGATCCAGACTTTCTCTTACCTGGATCGATCGAGCTTGAGGATTGAGGTTTGAGTATTTAACCGTCTTTCCGATCGTGGAAGGGATGTTTTTAAAAACAGCCTGCAGCATCGGCACATCAGTTTTCCGCTTGTATTTACTGAAATCGGCATAATAGGTGAGCAGCATACCGCTCTGCGCGCGTGACACGGCACCCATGTCGAGATCCGAATCTATAAAAGCCTTTACAATTCCCGGCAAGCCTCCTACAAGGAAGTATTCCCTTACCAGGGTTCGCGCCTTTTCGTGGAGCGCTGCTGGCATTCGATCAGAAATCTTAAATGCGGCAAGATATTCCCGCAGCCCTTCCTGCCCCCGCGCCAAGAGAAATTCTTCAAAACTCATCGGCCCCAGATACATGAATTCGATCCTGCCCACAGGAACTGAGTATTCGGCTCCACCGAGGGAGAAATCCAGCAAAGAACCGGCGGCGATCACATGGAGTTCGGGTATCTTCTCGTAGAAATAGCGAAGCTTGGCTAAAACTCCGGGCGCCCCTTGAATTTCATCAAGAAACAGGAGGGTTTTCCCTGGAATTATTTTCTTCGAAGCATCAGCCTCGATAAGGCGAACGATACTCTGGACATCGGACTCGTCGAAAAGACTCGCCTTTTCGGGTGTTTCATCGAAATTGATCTCCATGATCGCAGCAAATGATTGACGCGCGAAAATACGCACGAGTTCTGTTTTTCCAACCTGTCGCGCACCGCGTATCACCAGTGGTTTTCTGTCAGGCCTCGTGCGCCACTGATTGAGAAAATCAAGGGCAAATCGTTCCATGAAACCGATTATACTATATTTATATAGTATTTTCAATAATTTATGCTATTATTATAGGTTATTATGTCTATGATAGCAGATAATTGACCAGTTTACAGGAGTGCCTTATAGAGAGTCTATGAAAACTGACGGAGATTTCAAGTCTGACTTTAATTCTCCGTAATATTTGTGGGTATATAAAAGCCGTTCCTTAATTCAGCGTAATGGAAATACTTTAGACACGATAACACGAGGGCAGGATTAACTAAAATTATTATATATAGAGGCTCTTCCAAAACTATCTGAATGATCTATTTTAGATGAAAAACGGGGACAGATCCTGTAAGATACCGAACTTGCTAGCGACAGCGCTTTTTCAGAAGCCTTAGGTAAAATCGTCAAGGAATACCTGGGTAAGAGGATTAGATGTCCTTTGACCAGGCGGTCACCATGCTTTCACATGACTGTACGCGGGGCTGCAAGAAGAACTCGCAGGGTAATGTTTCGTACTGGAAAAGCTATAAGTTGCATCTCGATGTCACTGATGCGGGAATTCCTGAGGGTTTTGAAAGTGGCTCATTTTACCCTGGCTTTTCCTGTCGATCCTGGTGTTCCTGGTATCATGTCTACTGTTTTTAATTGTGGCACTACCGCCATAACTGAGAGGCTGGTTAATCAAAACGATACCGAAAAAGACCGCTCATCACTTTCGAACAGAGAGGCGCAGGTGTGGAAATTGCGGAAAGTATAGCCCTTGAAGGATTCTACCGTCTCTCCGCTATAGATGACGCCGCCTAGTTCCGCGATATCGTCAGGGTAGGCAGAGATGAATTTTTTGATATTCAACGTGTGCTTAATATCCAAGGTCCTGCCGCTTTTAATCTCGTAGGGGATTATTTTTCTCTGTTGCCCAACAAGAAGGTCCACCTCCAGGCCGTTGCTATTCCTGAAGAAAAACAGCTGGGCGCTTTTGCCCGCATTGTAGCGCGTTTTTATCGCCTCTATGACGACCATGTTCTCAAAAAGATTGCCTAAAAGAGGATCCCGATTCATCTGGGCAGGTGTTTCTATGCCCAAAAGATGCGCCGCCAGCCCGATGTCGCTGAAATAGACCTTCGGCGTCTTTACCACTTGGCTTGTGCGTGACGTAAACCATGGCTTCAACAGATAGACCAGATGAGATGCCTCAAGGATGGAAAGCCAGGAACCTATCGTCGTACTGCTGACTCCCACCTCTCCGCCCAAGGCTGAATTATTGACCAGCTGGCCGCAGCGTCCCGCGAGAAGGGTTAAGAAGTTGACAAACCGCGAGAGATCGTGGACAGCACCCACTGCACCCACATCTCTCTCCACATAGGTGCCCAGATAGCTCCTGTAATAATCGGATGGGGATCGGCCTGGGGCTTGGAAAAGGTAGGGCATGAAGCCGGAGAGCAACTGTTGATCCCTGTCCAGAACAATACTCGCATTTGCCAACTCATCCAGCGATAAGGGGAGTAAGTTGACTATGGCAGTGCGTCCGGCCAAGGATTGTGACACCGTGTTCCGCACTCGGATTTGCTGACTCCCTGTGATGATATACTGTCCCATTTTTTTCTGCCCATCGATTCTGACCTGCACCAGGCTGAGCAAGGACGGGACTCTCTGGATTTCATCGATCACTACAGGTTCGGGATACCGTATGAAAAATTCGTAAGGGTCTTCCTCGGCGAGCTTGCGCGTCTGTAAGTCCTCCAGGTTGGCATATGAAAAACTGGGGTACATGCTGAGCGCCAAGGTGGTTTTACCGCATTGCCGAGGTCCAAATAGCGTGACGGCGGGATACTCCCCCATCAGCCTTCGTATCAATGCTTCGATTTTTCGTGGAATCATAGGGAGATAGTACTAGTAAGCGACGGAGATTTCAAGTATGAATTGAATTCTCCGTCATACTAATAAGTATTAGAAAGCCGTCCTATGCCGCATCGTAAAGGGAATACGTTTGACACGATAACAGGAGGGCAAGATTAACAAGAATTATTACATATAGAGAATATAAATATTACTATTTTCCCTTAGATTTCCTGTCGATCCTGTTTCATCCTGACGTCCTGTCGAATACTGTCTACAAGCCCCGATTATCGAATCAAAACTTCAATTTTCTCTATCACTTTTTCCATTTCAACATCATCGATTTTTTCTATGAACTCCACATTTCTTTCTCGCCAGTCCAGGCTCTTTACCTGATCGCACAGTACAGCGCCTTTTATTGTTTTTCCCTCGATCGCGACTTCGAAAGGGTAAGCCTTTATTTTGCTGGTAATCGGACAAAACAGTGCCAATCCGATTTTTTCATTGTACGCTTTAAAGGACACCGTCAACGCCGGTCTTCGCTCTCTTTGTTCGTGTCCTAGCTGTGGGTTGAAATCCAGCCAGACGAGATCTCCCCTTTCCGGAGTATAGGTTTTATTCACCATGCTTCTTTTCCTACATAAGAGCCGGTGTCTACATAGGTTTGCATATTTTCTTCGCTTACCTGGGCAAGAAGCGATTCAAGCGTTGTTTTCTTAGGGATGATGACTAATTTGCCATCCTCACTGGTTAGTTCTACAGAACTTCCATACTTCAGATCGAGTTCTTTCGCATAGAGCGTCGGAATCCTAATACCGAGGCTATTGCCCCATTTTTGAACGACCGTTTTCATGAGAACCTCCACGGGTAAAGTATAAACATTGTATATTCAATATTCAAGTATACATTGTATATACTTTTTAAGGTATCGACTACAAAGATTGAATAATCCTGTAGATCATGGAAATCCTCGTTATCGTGTCTTAAATCTTCCTTAACGTTGAACAACAAACCTGCCACGTCAGGGCGCGGCCTCGCCGGACCTTGACAATCGGGGGGCTTTCGCGTAATGTCGATTCTCGCCGATTCATTTTATTTTGTATTGGAGCGGTGTCCGAGGGGTTTAAGGAGGCGGTCTTGAAAACCGTTGTACCGCGAGGTACCGGGGGTTCGAATCCCCCCTGCTCCGAAGACGAGCGTTCCTGTTTTCTTGGAGAGGTGCGAGAGCGGCCGAATCGGGCTCCCTGCTAAGGAGTTGTACCTCTAAAGGGTACCGGGGGTTCGAATCCCCCCCTCTCCGTTGTACGAGGCTATAGCTCAGCTGGATAGAGCTTCAGATTGCGGATCTGAAGGTCGGAGGTTCGAATCCTCTTAGCCTCATTCTTCGTTTGGAGAGATGCGAGAGCGGCTGAATCGGGCGGTCTCGAAAACCGTTGAACCTTCATTGGTTCCGGGGGTTCGAATCCCCCTCTCTCCGCCTAAGCGTTTTTTCATCGCCTCCGCGACGAAGAAAGGCGTTTTTTGTTTGTTTTGGAGAGATGACCGAGCGGCCGAAGGTGCGCGATTGGAAGTCGCGTGTATCCGTAAGGGTACCCAGGGTTCAAATCCCTGTCTCTCCGCATAGTATTCTGAGCGCAGAAAGCCAGGCACTGTGCTCGTAACCACCAAGGAACCCGCCAGGTCCGGAAGGAAGCAACGGTACTCGGAAGGTGCGGTGCCGCAGAGCGCCTGGCTTTCTGCGCTTCGAGTGCTTTACCCTCTCTAGCCCTCGTGCTATTTTTAAAGCCATGCCATACGAAGTCACCGCGACAAGAAAACGACCCCAAACCTTCGAGCAACTCGCGGGACAGCAGTTCGTCGCCGCAACCCTGGAGAAATCCATCGAAACAGGGCGAATAGCCCATGCCTACCTCTTTTCCGGCCCCCGGGGCTGCGGCAAGACCAGTACCGCCCGGATCCTGGCTAAGGCCCTCAATTGCGAAAAGGGCCCCACCGCTCAACCCTGTGGAGTCTGCGACTCATGCAAGTCCATTGCCGCCGGCTCCTCCCTGGATGTTATAGAAATAGACGGCGCATCCAACACCTCGGTGGAAAATGTCAGGCAGATTAAAGATGAGGTCCTTTTTTCCCCCAATTCCAGCCGCTACAAAATCTACATTATCGACGAAGTGCACATGCTCTCCACCAGTGCCTTCAACGCACTCTTGAAGACAATCGAAGAGCCGCCTCCCTACGTCATCTTCATGTTCGCCACCACCGAGCCCCACAAGGTTCCGGCCACTATAAAAAGCCGTTGCCAGCAATTCTCCTTCAGGTTAGTGCAGCCTGAAATTTTAGTGGAGCTTTTACAGTCCGCAGCCTCGGACATCGGGGTCGCCGCCGAGCCCGAAGCCCTGCTCTGGATAGCCCGGGAGTCCGGCGGCTCGGTGCGGGACGCCTACACCCTCTTCGACCAGATCGCCTCCTTTTCGGAAGGGAACATAACTGCGGCCCTTATCCGGGAAAAACTGGGCTTGGTAGGCCAGGATAGGATGAACAGCCTTTTTGGCCGCTTCGTGGCCAGCGACGGACCCGCTGCCTTGGCCGGCCTGGAGGAAATTCTCGCCTCAGGCGTCTCGCCCGAGCAATTTGTTTCGGATGCGGTGGAATATTGCAGGGCGCTCTTGCTCCTTAAAAACGGCATCACCCGGGAAAGCCTTTTAGGCGCCCCACTCTCATCATTCGATCTGGCTATTGGGGAGACCTTAAGCGGCGAGATGATCGAAAAGCTTCTCTCCATGTTCCTTGGTGTCTACAGGAATCTGAAAGAGAGCATAGACCCGCGCTACGAGCTGGATCTTGTGATAGCGAAGGCATCCCATATCCTGGATTACATCCAGCCCTCCGATATAGCCCGAGCGGTGGAAAGGCTTAAAAACTATCTAGAAGCAGGCAGTTCCTCTGACAGTAGGTCGGGGGCTCTCCTGGCGGGCAGAAGGGTAGGTAAATCCAGCGCATCGCCATTAGAAAGAGCGACGGACAATCGGTCTGGGCGTGTCGCTGAGACGGCTCTGGCCCCTGCGCCTGCGCTGAACAGGTTGCCAGACGAAGGTGCATCAGCCCAAAATCAGCCTGCGGTTATATCAGCCAATGATATTGATGGATTAAAAAAAGCCCTGGTAGCCCATATACGTAAAAACAATGTCATGCTTGGCGCCGCCCTTGAAAAAAGCCGTTCCTGGCGCCTGGAGCAGGGGAAACTCTCAATTCTTGTTGCCAGTCGCATGGAAGCCGATATGCTGGAAAAGTTCACAGGCATTATCGCGGAACTTCTGTCCCAGCGCCTGGGCTCAGCCTGCCGTTTCGAAGTTAGCTTGTCGGGCGAAGGGAAGGCTATGGAAGCCCAGCGGAAGGCTTCCGCCGGGACGTATACCCAGCATACGGCCTTCAGGGAACCGCCACAGGATAATCCCCCAGCAGACAAACCGAGGGCATCGGTTCAAGATTCATCAACGGATCCAGCGGTAGAAGTGACTGCAGAATTTTCTTCCTCTGAGGGTTCGGAGGTGAAACCGACGGTGACCTTGAACCAAAAAGAAGAGGAATCCATCGCTTTGGTGGAACGGCTTTTTAAAGGTAAGTTCGAGGGTTATGCCGATATACCCCAGGGCACGGAAACCACTGAATCGGACCAATAATCAAAGAGAGGAATACATGGAATTATCCGATCTCTTAAATGCGTTTAAAAATCCCCAGGCGCTGCAGGCAAAGGCGAACGAGCTGCGTCAAAGAACAGCGGCTATCCGCGTAACCGGTCAGGCTGGCGGCGGCATGGTAAAGATCACCCTTTCGGGTGACATGGAAATGATCGATTGCCAAATCGCGTCCGAGATTGTCGATCCATCGGACCCGAAGATTATCGCCGACCTCATACGCGCCGCTCATCACGATGCCGCGCAACGCGTGCAGGAAGCCATACGAGACCAGCTTTCCGACTATATGGGCGGCATGCCCATGCCGCCGGGCTTCAGCGGCGGAGATTTTTTTGGAGCCGGTCAATGAAGGCTATCGAGGATCTTGTCTCGCTCTTAACCCGCCTGCCCGGCATAGGCAGGAAGAGTGCGCTCAGAATGACCTATTACCTGCTCAAGGCCGATCAGGGTTACACCCAGGCCTTGGCGGAGCGCATAGGCTCTCTGCAGGGTGAAATCCATTTCTGTTCTATCTGCGGTTCCTATACCGAAGTGGATCCCTGCGCGGTCTGCACTGGCCTGGACAGGGATCGCCGAATTATTTGCGTGGTGGAACAGCCCCAGGATGTTCTGACCATTGAGGCATCCAAAGAATACAAGGGGCTTTACCATGTTTTGGGCGGCCTGCTCTCGCCCCTGGATGGCATTGGACCCGACAAGCTGCGCATTGCATCGCTTGTACATAGGGTGCGGGAAGGTCGTAGCAAAGAAAACTCCCATGATTCAGTATCCGAAAACCATAAGGCTATGGTGGAGGAAGTAGTGCTAGCTACCAACCCTACCGTAGAAGGCGATACAACCGCCCTGTACATTCGCAAGGTGCTGGAGCGGGAAGGGGTGCGGGTTACAAGGCTCGCCACAGGCATTCCCGTGGGCGGGGATCTAGAATACGCGGACAGGCTTACCCTGGCTCGATCCTTTAGAGGCAGAATGCCCCTGTGATTACCGGAGAATGCGCGATCTCTGCCAGGATTGGCCAGGGCGGCAAAAACCGTCCGCTTCTCGGAGGCATACTATGAAAGTTGAAGATATTGTGCGGATTCTCGATGCCAAAGTGTTTATAGGGGAAGAGCAGCTGGGGCTGGAACTCAACTCGGCCTGTGGTGCGGACCTTATGAGCGATGTAATGGCCTTTGTAAAAGACAGGGTTGTGTTATTGACAGGCCTCATGAATCCCCAGGCGCTCAGAACCGCCGACCTCTTGGATATAAAGGTCATTGTCTTTGTCAGGGGCAAAAAACCCACGGCCGATCTAATAGCTATGGCTAAAGAAATGGGCATGACCCTGATGACCTCAAAGTATTCAATGTTTCTCGCCTGCGGCAGGCTGTACGAAGCCGGGCTTCGCGGGGGCGGAGTGCGGGATATCGATTAGGGGCAGTTGGTGAAGCTTAGTTATACCATCCCCTCAATGGATTTCTCAGCGGTGGGAAAAGCCTCGACCGAAGCCAAGCGTTTTTTAGCCCGATTGGGACTGGATCAGAATTTTGTCAAACGTATTGCCATAGCAATGTACGAAGGTGAGATGAATATCGCGATCCATGGCGGAGGCGGCGACGCCCCGGATTGCAGGGCTTTAGCCGAAGATATCGTAAAGGGCGAGGCTAAACTTGACGATTGTATAGTGCGTCTGCGAAAGATAAATGCTGAACTCTGAAGCGCTAACAGACAATAAAATTTGACAAAGGTAATGAAGATCATTATAGTGAAATTTTTCTAAAGCTTTATAATGAAGTACAAACCATGCGAAGCTTTTCGGATAGCTGCGCCCGATCCCGGGGACGCCGCGGTACAAGCAATCGTCTGGGAGAGGGGCTGTAGTTGAACAAGAAAGACTTTCCGCGAATCCATTTTTATGATCAGGATTTTGTGGAGATATACGATAGGACCTGGGCTTGGGCATCGGATTGCTGGACATCAGGAGGAGCGGGCACTTCCTTCGAAAAGATCAAGTTTTTCTATTATCCCCAGCGCGCCGTGCTGGATGTTATGGAGCAGATATTTTCCTCATTTTTCCTGGTCTATAGCAATCGCATATACCCTGCCTCCAACGGCCTGGACGCTCTCTACAGCCTTCAGGAAGAAAGCGGCGCCATTCGGGCGAGCTACGATATACAAACCGGTAAGCCTTTGGCAGATGCCGAGAATCCTGAAGGTCTCGTTCTGCCGCTCTTCGCCTGGGCTGAGTACAACCTCTACCATAAAACAGCGAACAAAAAGCGGGTGAAGGATGTAATGCCCGCGCTTAAAAAGCATTACTACTGGCTGGAGAAAAACTTCAAGCAGGAAAACGGCCTGTACGCCACCCCGCCGGCCTCCACGGGCATGTCCAACTCCCCCCGGGGGAATGCCCGCTACATGGTGGATTTTAACGCTGTCATGGCGATGAACGCTCTTTACATTTCCGCACTGGGCGACATTCTCAACGACAAGGACGTGTCCTTTCTCTTTAAACGGGATTATTTCTCCCTTAAAACCCGGATCAACAGCAAGATGTGGAATATCGAGGAGGGATTTTATTACGACCTCGACGAGGCAGAGCGCCAGGTAAAGACCAAGACTATCGGTTCGTACTGGCTTTTGCTCGCCGAGATTCCTAACGAGGAGAGGGCAGAAAAGCTCATCTCCAAACTCAAGGATCCCAACTGCTTTGGTCTGGAGAATCCCTTTCCCACCCTATCGGCCGACCATCCATCCTTCGACCGCAAGGGCGGAGGCTACAGGGGCTCGGTGATCACCGCTTTCAGCTTCATGGTTATAAAGGGTTTGGAAAAGTACAACTTTTATGAGTTCGCCCGGGACTGTGCCATCAGGCATCTATACTTTATCCTGGACTCAATGCACGCCTCGGCGCCCGAGGGACACCAGAAAGACCACAAGCCCATAGTATGGGGAGCCTATCAGCCCCAGGCAGAGGGCAAGGCTGTCTGGGAGGGCCACCCCGAATGGCCGTATCCCCACTATTTGCCTTTCAATGGCCTGGCCTCTGTCACCTTGATGATCGAAAACATCCTTGGGCTTTACGCCTCCCTGCCCCGCAAGACCGTGGACTGGATCATCCCCAACCTGGAGATCATGGGCATAGAGAACCTTTCCCTCAAACGTAACATGGTCACCATTCTCTCCTCCAAATCGGGCCGGGGCTGGGAAATCCACATGGAGAGCGAAAAGCTCTACTACTTCACCATCAACGTTCTCAACAAAAAGAAGAAAACCCTGCCCATACCCTCGGGCAAGTGTTCCATGCTTATCGACAAAATTTAGTGTTTCGTAAATAATATTCTACAGGATAACAAGATAGGGCAAGATTTACTGGAAAAAGTATTAGCTAAAGAAAGTATATATCTTTTCTTATCCCTTAAATTATTCCCGTAAATCTCGATTTTTCTTGTTATCATGTCGTTTTATTAAATTCGATATAACGAAAACGGTCTTTATTTTTCTCTTGCGATTTCGATATAGTCGGCTAATATTTTTCACACCCTGCATGATTGATTTCGACATTGACATATTTATCACTGGCTCAAACGCGAAAATGCTCTCAGGTGAGTTGGCTACCTATCTAGGGGGCAGGTATGTCGAAATCAAGGTATATCCCTTTTCCTTTAGAGAAGTGCTCGACTCTTATGCGGAGACAGGACAATCCATCGACCAAGCTGAAGTATTCGTGCGCTACCTTGTCATGGGAGGTATGCCATTCCTGTATCGCCATTCCTTTGATGCGATAGCTGCCCGGCAATACCTAAGCGACATTTTCGATTCAATAATTCTCAAGGACATCGCGCAGCGCAATAAAGTTCGTGATATCGACCAGTTGAAGCGACTGATATTATTTTTTATCGCTAATATCGGGAATACCTTCTCGGCGGCGTCGGTGGTTCAGTATTTAAAAAATGAAAGAAGGAGCCTATCAAGCGAAACGCTCTATAACTATATTCGCTATTGCCAAGAGGCTTGTCTTTTACACCTCGTGCCCAGAGAGGATTTGATAGGCAAGAGGCTCCTTAGTTTTCAGGAAAAGATTTATCTTACCGACCATGGCATACGCGAAGCACTCTATGGCAACAATCAGAGAGACATCAATCAGACACTGGAAAATATCGTCTATATGGAATTACTAAGGCGCGGCTATGAAGTGACGATAGGAAAAAGCGCTCGGGCCGAGGTGGATTTTTCGGTAAAAAAGGAAACGAAACGCTGTATGTGCAGGTAGCCTATCTTCTGGCCAGCAACGATACCGTCGAAAGGGAATTTTCCGCGCTGGAGTCGATTCCCGACAACTATCCCAAATACGTAGTGACGATGGACGAGGTGGACCGTAGCAGGAACGGCATACGCCACATGAACATTAGGCAGTTTTTGCTGAGCGAGAAGATACAATAACGGTATAGGACAGGGTTACGGTATTAGACAGGACTGACAGGAAAGTATATAGGAAAAAATGCGCCAATTCTTTCTTTTATGTAGAAAAGTTTATACTGTTCTTCCTGGTATCCCATTCTCGCCTATGACTTTTCTATTACCCAATGCTTGCCCATGCATATAAATGAGAGTAGAGTATATGCATAGGAGGCCTGTATGAGAACCACCTTGGACCTGCCCGAAGATCTCGTGAAGGAGGCTATGAAGGTAACCAAGATTAAAACAAAGACCGGAGTTATTAAAACAGCCCTCACGCAGCTGATCCAAAAGGAGCGAATGCAAGGGATCAAACGGTATTACGGGAAACTAGACCTTGAAATCGATCTAAACAGCGTTAGAGAAAGAACATGATGCTCGCGGAAAATCTTGTTCTGGTGGATTCGTCGGTCTGGATCGAGTATTTCAAGGGTGGCATTGCTTCCCTTGCGCTGGATGGACTTTTGGATAAAGACGCGGTCTGTATCAACGAACTCATCCTCACTGAACTTATCCCTTCTATCATTCAAAAAGGGGAGCAGGAACTACGGAACCTGATGGTCTCGATTCCACGCCTCAGATTGAAGATTGATTGGCCGAACTTAAGAAAACTGCAAATAACCAATCTTAAAAACGGTATCAACAACGTCAGTATTCCCGACCTTATCATCGCTCAAAACGCCCTAGCCAACGATATTGAGTTATTCACCCTGGATAAACATTTCCTTAGAATGAGTCAAGTTCATAATTTTCGACTCTATAATTCTATTATATATAAATAATAAACCTGTTAATCCTGTTTTTCCCGTTATCCTGTCTAAGAAGATTTGACCACGATCGAACCCATCAGGGCGATGCCCGAGATGTCCACCCAGGGCATGCCGGGCACGATGCGCTGCTCAACCGAGCCTTTTACCGTGGCTTCGCCCATAAAGGGGAAAGCGGACATTTTAACCGGCAATCCCTCGGGCACAATGATCTGAATTTCACCCATTATGGCCATCGCGTCTATCTTGAGGCGTCCGGGCGGCAGGGTTGTGCCCCGCAGGTCGAGGGTGGTGCTGCCCATAAGGGTGAAAGATGTGGCCTGATCAGAGTTGAGCCATTCACCTTTCATCCTTTTATCCCCCATGATGCAGAGGGAGAACTCAGGTGTTCCGTTCTTTTCCTCCACGGGGATGCGCTCAAGCTGGGGCGAAGGCGGGCGAGGAGTCCTAGTCTGGCGGCTTAAGGGGCGCTTCGATGCGGACTCGGTCTCCAGGGAAGGGGAAGATGGAAGCGCAATGTCGTAGATCTCATCTTCTATTTCCTGGACGAGCCTGGCTTTCTGCAAGGCCGAGGCCTTTACTTCATACTCTTCCAGGCTCAAATTGCCCTTGGCAAAGGCTTCTGTAATTGTGTCCAGAGCCCTTTCACGGGTTGATTCCAGAGTACTCAGGTTGTTGTGCCCCGATTGGGCGCGCGTGCCACCATCCATCCTTTGTCTCCTCGACCTAGCCTATAGTGCTGCCTTCGAAGGATCTGCCCTCTAAGATAGCAATTGTGTTGGGAATATTTCTACCCGCCGCGCAAATAACAGTTATCCCCTTTTCCTGGGCTCTGGCCGAGGCTATGGGGTCGAAGGGAAGGTTGGCTCCTGGTTTCCACGCGGACCCTACCATGGCGCGGAATTCCTCCCAGGAAATTTTATCGATGGGGCGGGCAGAGGGATCGAGCTTGGGATCTGCGGTATAAACCTTGGCGATATTGGATAGATTGAGGAGGGTGGATGCGCCGAAGCGCTCGGCTAAAAGGACAGCATCGTAATCGCTGGAAAAGCCCGGCTTCCAGCCGGAGGCTACGAGAACCCTGCCGGTAAAAACGATGGGGCCTGAGGGGTCGGTCACCACGTCGTCTGCGCAGAGCTCGCCCATAGTGGCTTTGACAAACTGGGCGTTAATTTTAGTCGCGGCTATACCGAGCCAGTCTAGGTCGGCGTCCTTAAGAGCGCCGCCCGAGGGCGTTTCTCCCCTCAAGCGCCAGAACTCCCGCAGGGCGTTCTGGTATGCCCTGGCGGGGCCCCCGCCTCCTATGACGAGAATGATGCGCCGGGACGAGTCGGCCTTGAGCCAGATTTCGAGGCTCGCCCTGAAATGGTGTATGAATCGGGTGTCCGGGCCCTCGGGCGGCGCTACAATCGAACCGCCCAAGGATAAAACGTAGGTCATGGCTTCCTCCCGGTCTTTACGTTAGGGCTCTGCTTTTCCCGCCAATCAGAATAATCCATAGGCTTCCATGAGCATAGTACCAAGGGGCATGCCCTCCCTGAAAAGAATGGTTTTCATGCCCGCCGCCTGGGCAGCGACAATATTACCGGGCATGTCGTCTATAAAAAGGCAGCGCCCCGGCTCGGCCCGGGCTTTTTCGAGGCAGACCGAGTAAATTTCCGGCTCCGGCTTGACCAGCCCTAGGTCGCAGGAAAGAAGAATTTCGTCGAATGCGGCGATCCAGTCCCTTTCCTGGGCTACCCGGGCCGAGCCGAACATCCGCTTCTTGCCTTCCCAGTTCATGTTGGAAAGCATGAGCAGGCGATATCCCTCTTGCTTGAGCCTGATAATGATGTCCACCACTTCGATGTTGATGGAAAACCAGCTGTCCATATCCAGCACCGCCAGCCGGGCGGCTAGGTCCTGGTCGATTTTTTTACCGAAGGGGGCGGCTACCATGCTCCAGTAGGTCTGGGCATCCAGACTTCCCCGGTCATACTCGCCTCGCACCGATAGGTAGGCCTTGGGGAACTCCTCCCATGGAATGTCAATAAGATCGGCCATAGTCCGGGCTATTTTCTTGTTCTGCGCATGGGTGATCACCTGGCCGCAGTCGAAAATCACTGTTGCAATTTCTGCTTTCATAAATTCCTTGTTGTCTGGGCTGCCACGGCTCTATTACTCCCCGCGCAAGACCGCATCGATGAGCCTGGAGAGCAATAGAGGCATTTGTCTGAAGCTGTATTCCCTGTGGACCCGTTCTCCTAGTTGGTGGTACTCCCTTCCCCAGGGGCCAAGATTTATCACTGGACAGTCAATTGGGGCAAGGTCCGCATCGGCACCGGCTGAATCGGGGATTGTGCTCATGCCTTGCACATAATCGCGTTGCGCTGAATTGTCTACAAAGGATAAAAAGCTCATGTCCGAGATGCCTGGAAAGTATGGCCGAAACCGTATGCTTTTCCCAATTTCCTTGGAAAAATCGTCGACTATTCTATGAAGTGTTATCATAATGCCTGAGTGCTTTTTCTGATCGAATTCCGCCCGGGGATAGTAGGGCGGGGCAAAGCCCAGAATCGCCGCGGGGCCTTCGATTGCTGCATAGGGGAGCAAGGTTTGCAAGATTTCCAGGCTCTGCTGGACCCTGTCGTCGGGATGACGAAGCGCGGCGAGCTGTCGGGCGTTGTCCAGAATCCCCGGACTGGCTAGTTCAGCCCGGCGGGCAAACTCCGCGAACCCCAGCACCGTAGGCTTTGCGTTGGGTATGGAAAACCGACCGGGAACGCGCTCTTCGAAGCTCGAAGCCCGTTTGCGAAGGAGGGTGGTTGCGCTTTCCATTGCAGTCTTGGCCAGTTTTCCCAAGGACTCGATGATAACGTCGGGGCTCAAGGTATGGCTCAGCACATTAAGGGCGCAGAAAACTGCCTGGGGTGTCGTTACGTCGTAGTTCTCCCTTGTTTCTCTGAAGTAAAGAATCGTGGGCGGGGAGGGAGCTTCACCGAGCTTCGAAGGGGTGCCAGGGTGCTTCTGTGCTGGGCTCAAGCCGTCAGATCCGGCTTCTGCAACTCCCCGTCCTTCCGGCAGCGCGTCGGGGTTACATTCGATTTCCCGGGCGAACTCCGAAGCCATGAGGGCTGGATTGATCCCATCGAAGGGAGCCCCGGCATGGGTGCAGCGCCCGACAAAATAGGCAAAGGGCAGGGCTTTCCCTACGGATCCGGTGAATACCGCTCTTCCCTGTTCTCCTGCACCTTGGTCAACCGCGGCGTCCAGGTTGACCGCAAGCCTCGGAATCAACCCCCAGGCTTCCAAAAACCCCGGCAGGCGGGACGCCGCGGCCTTCATCCCTCGAGAAGAACCCTCTTCGTCAGCGACTGCCAAGAAGAGAAGGTTTCCGCGCTGCTCCCCGCGGCGCTCGCTGCTGCGTTCTCCACCGGGCTCGCAGTTCCGGGAAAACTCGGACAAGACCGAGATGCCCGCCGCCAGGCCGCTCTTCATGTCCAGGACGCCCCTGCCCGGCAGGAATTCTCCCGAAGCCAGATCCTTGCGCAAGCCCTGGGACACACCTTCTTGGGAGTCAGACTCCAGCGACGCATCCAGCAGTTTTGCCTGTAAGCCTTCCGGATCGAAGGCCCAGGGTTCCAGACAGCCGTACATCGAGGTCTGCACCACGTCGTAGTGGCCGGTAAGCAGCACGCAATCAGCCCCTGTTCCCCGCACCAGGGCAAAGAGATTGTATCTGCCCTTGGGATCGTTTTTTATTTCCTGAAGGATTATGTGGTCAGGATTAGCTTTAAAGTAGGGGATTTCCAATAAAATCGATTTTAGAAAAGACGGGAAGGCTTTTTCTCCGTCCGAATCGGTGACGCTGGCTGCTTTGACAAGACGCATAGTCAGGGACTGGATGTCTTGAAAATCGTCCTTATTTTTCACGACGACGATGATACAACAGCCTCGCCCGCTGTGGTAAGACGGCACGTACGCATTTTAAGGTAGCTTTTTCAAAACTCATCTGAGTTTTGAAAAAGCCTCAGCATAGAAATGATGGTTTTGAGGTTCCGGGGATTGTTGGCGTTGGAACCCTCGGCGCTGTAGGAGTATTCCAGAAGGTCGCCGTATACCTGGGCAGCCCTGTGCCTGACGATCTTCAGCGTAGAGTTGAGGGTTCCGTTTTTTTCATTGAAGGCTTCGGGAATGATCTGAAACGTGGCTGGGGTCCAGGCGTTCTGCAGTTTTTTCGCAGAAGGATCGACCCTGAAGGCATAGAATTCCTTTATTAAGGCCTGAAGGATTTTTTGAGGCTCAACCAAAGCATTGGTTGCGGTAAAAGCCGTTAGTTTTTCCGTATCCAGCGACACCAGGGCGCAGGAATATTTTTTATGGTCGCACCAAACCATGATCTGGTCGATGAGCTCGGTGGAGCCGAGAATTGTCTCCTCGATTTCTTCGGGACTGTATTTTTCGCCAGCGTCGGATATCAAAAGGGATCTAATCCTGCCTTGGACGCTCAAGAAGCCATCTTCGTCAAGAAATCCCAGATCGCCGGTGCGGAGCCAGCCGCCTGTTAGAACCCGGGCGCTGTCTTCGGGATTTTTGTAGTAGCCCAGCATGACTGAATCTCCGAAAACGGCGATCTCTCCGATCTGTCCGGGCTGGAGTCTATTTCCTTCTTCATCGAGTATTGCCACCTGGACCGAGGGCATGGGTTTACCCACAGTGCCGAATTTTGCGCAGCCCAGGACGTTGGCCGACACAATGGGCGAGGCTTCTGTCAGCCCATAGCCTGCTAGAAAAGGAAGTCCCAGCGCGGTGAAAAAACTCTCCTGGGCAGTCCCGCTTTTCGCGCCGCCGGAAACGCAAAATTTAATACGAGAGCCAAAGGCTTTTTTTCGGATCGATGGAAAAATAAAAAGTCTGGCGATGAGGGAGGCTGGAAACGCGGTTAGCCACGCGGTGATGGGAGGAAGATGAAAGCCGTCGCCCAGGCGCCTGGCTTCGGCTTCGATACCTGCATTGAAGAGCCTAATGAGCAGCGGTCCTTTTGCCCTGACGCCAGCGAGGATTCTTTTTTGTATATTGGCGCTCAGGGCAGGTACGGTGAGCATAAAATCAGGCTGGCATTCCTGGATATTACCGGCGATATTCCGTATGCCGGCCATGGTTCCACCCCGGGAATCCAGAAAATAGAGGGCTACCCCGCACCAGAGGGCTGTAAATATGGCCACGGTGTGAATAAACGCATGGTCGGCGGGCAGGACGATAAGGGTTTTATACTGGGGTGTGTGGAATTGGACAAAGGCGTCATGGCTATTTGTCCGTATGTTGCGGTGGCTCAACATCACCGCCTTGGGGTTGTCTGAGGTACCGGAGGTGTAGCAGATAAAGGCCAGACTGTCGCCTAACATCCCCAGGGCGATGGAATCCAGACGCCTTTCCAGTTCCGGCCTTTCCCGCAACGCCGCTTCTCCCTCTTCGACCGCCTGGTTAAAGAAAACCAGGTTGTCGCAGCCGAAGCCTGAGGTCTTCATTTTTTCGCAAAGCAGCTCCCGGCGCTGGTTGGAATCTAGACAGACCAGCAAGGGCGTCTTAGTTTCGATTATGCCTGGAAGGCTGGTTTTACCGGCGCCGGGAGCTGGAGCTGTGCCGACAGAAGCGCCGGCCGACACTGCGCCGGGCGGCGCAGTATCGGCCGGCGCCCCGTCCCCTGCCTTGTCAGCAGCCGCCAGCGCTGCCAAGGCCTTGTCGAACAAATTGGAACTGACTAGGAGAATCGCCGCTTCAGAGTGCCCAAGCCTGTATCGGAGCTCGTCCGGAGTGAGCTTGGCCGAAAGAGGCACCGAAACCAATCCGGCGGTTAAAAGTCCGAATTCGGCTGCTACCCATTCGGGACTTCCCTCGCCCAGGATTGCTCCCTTCTGGCTAGGTTCATAGCCCGAGTCGAGCAGCCAGGCCGCGAATGCCCTGGATCTGTCCCTGGTTTCTCCAAAGCTATGGGCTTTCCAGCCCGAGTCAGTTTTCCCAAGGATATAGGGGCTCGAGGTCCAGGTTGAGGCTGCGTTGTTTATCAGGGCGATAAGGCTTTCTTTCATACGGCCTTATCGCTTTTTGAGGTATTGGAGAAGCATTTTCATGAAAGCTTGAACAGTTCTCTCAGCGTCGCGAGATTTTTAGGGTTCAGAGTCTGGGAGCCTTCCTTGGTATAGGAATACTCAAGACTGTCCTTGTATAGCTCAGAAACCTTGTAGCGCACAATCTTCATGGTTGAGTTAATGGTACCATCCTTTTCGCTAAATGGCGTGCCCAGTATTTGGAAGACGCCAGGTACCCAGGCGCTCTGGACCTTCTTGGCCTTGGGATCCTTTTTAAAGGCGAAAAACTCTTCCTGGAGCGCGGTGCAAAGGCTTTCTGCGCTGGTGATGCCATTTTTGGTGATAAAGCGCTGGACCTTGTTCTGATCCAGGCTCACCAGGGCACAGGAATATTTCTTGTGGTCGCACCAAACCATGATCTGGTCTATCAGATCCGTGGAGGTGGTGATTGCTTCTTCGATTTCCTCGGGACTGTACTTTTCCCCATCCTCGGCGATGAGCAGGGCTTTTTCCCTTCCAACAACGTACAAAAAGCCGTCTTCGTCGATATAGCCCCTGTCGCCGGAGTATAATCTGCCGTCCTTGATAGTCTCGGCGGTTGCTTCGGGGTTCTTGTAATAGCCCTTCATGACGTTCTCGCCAGTAATGGTTATTTCGCCGGTCATCCCTTGGGGAGCCTCGCTGCCGTCCGCAAGTCGTATGGAGCACTTAAGCGAGGGGAAGAGCACGCCGGAGGATCCAAACTTGTGCCTGGAGGGAACGTTGGCCGATATTACAGGGGCTGCCTCGGTAAGGCCGTATCCTTGGTAGATCGGGCAGCCTAAGGCTGCGAAGAATTCCTGCTGCTTGAGATCGAGCAGGGCTCCCCCGCCTACGCAGAACAGAATAGAGTCGCCGAATACCTTCTTTTTGATAGTGTTGAAAAGAATAGTCTTGGCTAAGAAATAGGGGAAAAACGCCCCTGCCCGGACGCCGAAGGGTGGCTTGTGAAAACCGTCCCCGTTCCAGCGTATGCCTGCCTGTATGCCGCTTTTAAAGATTTTCTCGATTAGGCCGCCCTTTTCTTCCATGGTGGCGATGATCTTCTTCATAAAGTTGCCCGAAAGGGCGGGGACGGTGAGAAGGAATGTAGGATTGGCTTCCTTGAGATTTATGGGGATATTGCGCAGGGTTGCAATGCCGCCGCCCCTGGAGTCGACGAAATAGAGGGCAATGCCACGCACCAGTGCGGTGTAGATGCCCACCGTATGGGTAAAGGAGTGATCCACCGGCAATACTAGAATGGTCTTGTAGTGGGGCGGTAGTTGGAATAAGTCGATGGCATCGTGGCAGTTTACCCAGTAGTTTAGGTGACTGAGCATGATGCCCTTGGGATTCCCCGTAGTCCCCGAGGTATAGGAGATGGTAACGACATCGTCCTCAGCGGTAGCCTCTGCGATGTTGTCGAGTTTTACGCTCATCCCGGAAGGAAGGTCGGCGAGTAACGCCCGGCCTTCTGTTTCCGCCTGGGCAAAGCCCTTGAGCCGTTCGACTGGGATGCCCTTTTTCTCCATCGTTTCCTTAGCCCAATCGACATCCTCATCCAGGTAGATAATGCGCAGGTTCTTTTCATCCACGTTGTCGAGGGCTGCCAGAACCTTTTCCAGCTGGTTGTGGGTGGTCAGGATTCCCTTGGCGTCGGAATGATTGAGCCTAAAAGATAGTTCCTCGGCCAAAAGCTTTATGGACAGGGGCACCGAAATGAGTCCGGCGCACATTAGCCCGAATTCGCCGCAGATCCATTCCGGGCTGCCCTCGCCCAGAACAGCCATGCTATGGTCTTTTTTATAACCCTGGGACACAAGCCATGCGGCAAAGGCCCTGGATCGCTCTTTCGCTTGGGCGAAACTGGTGGGTAGATACCCCGAGTCGGTCTTTCTGAGGGCATACGGATCGTCAGCCCAATCCCTGGCCGCCTCTTCCATCATCCTGAAGACCGTTCGCTTCATGGTTTTCTCCTTTTGTCGCAGGGGGCTTAAGGCCCGCTTGCCTCGGTACAGAGTAGCATGCGGAAATTTTTCAGTCGAGATGAGATTCAGCGGCTGTAAAAGCGTTTTACCCGAGCGGTTCGCCGATGGGCCCTTAACGATCCGGGGCGATTTTTAGGGGCTTTTAAGAGGTTTTTTAAAACTCAACGGCGTTGACATCGCACTGTATGGAGTAGATAATATCTTATCTGTATGTGTTCCGGGTACTGCTCATTGTAGCCCCCTGTTACAAGGGTGCCTGGCAACGTTTATATCGGACATATCGGAATGATACAAAAAAAGGGGTTTTCATGAAACGATTTATTCTTGCCTGTGCATTCATTGCCGCGCTGAGCGCTTCTGTATTCGCCCAGCAGAGCACCGCCTTCGCCGAAAAACCAGCCCTGGTGACCTCCATCGGTCAGAGCGCGGATTTCGAAATGATCAAGGTGCTCCTCAATAGAGCTAAGGTGCCTTACACCGCCGACTCTTTGGTCAAGGCAGAAAAACTTGATGGTTCAGCTAAGACTCTTATTCTCGTTGTCGGTGCTAGCTCCAAGGGTCTTGGAGCGGCGGGCATCAGCGCCGAAGCCGAACTCGTCAGAACCCATGCTCTGCTCAAGAAGGCTAAAGAGCTCAAGCTAAGCATAATCGTCATGCATGTTGGCGGGGCTGCTCGACGCGGCGCCATGTCAGACAGTTTTATTAAGCCCTGCATGGAAGTAGCGGATTATGCCATCGTGGTCGCGTCGGGCGACGAGGACGGTCTCTTTACCGATCTGGCAGCCAAGGCTAAGATCAACCTGGCCAAGGTGGATCGCATCTCCGCAGCAGGAACCCCGCTTGCGGCGTCTTTTAAGTAATCCGGCACTACCTGTAAGCATTCGCTTTCGATAGCGTCTCGATTTCTGCCAATCTTACCCCAGCACCGTCAAAGGGCTGGGGTTTTTCCAAGGAGATCCTCATGGCCAAGCGAACGAAGTTAGCCGCCGTAGTGGTGGTGCTTTTTCTCTTTGCAAGCCTTGCGAACAACGCCTTTGCCCAAGCGCCCTCAGCCCAGGATATTCAGGGCCGCTATCTTATTGAGCACGATTACCGGCCTTCCAGCGGTCTTAGCAGAACAGGCTGGCTTTCAGACTACTATCCCGAGCTGCTGGGCAGCCCTGGCGATTCTAAAGTCTACTATTTTGAGAGCGCAAAGCCGGGGGGAACCCTTTTCGTGGCAGGGGGCACCCATGCCAACGAGATCGCCGGCATCATGGCGACGGCTGTCTTCATTGAAAACCTCAACGTAGAAGCGGGCAGGGTTATCGTGGTTCCCAATCTCAACAACTCGGCGGTAAGCCATCAGGAAAAAGAAGTGGGCTTGCCTGCCTACGCATCCCGGGGACCCCAGTGGATTAGCCTGGAAACCCCCAGCGGCACACGGTTTTTTAAGATCGGCTCCCGGGCGACCAACAAGGCGCACCAGCAGGTGGCGGACCCCCAGGGCGGCTATGTCCACCCCGACAGTAACGAGGCGCCACTGGCGGGCTGGGAGTTCAGGAACCTCAACCGCGCCTATCCGGGACGTACCGATTCGGGGCTAACCCAGAAAATCGCCTACGCCGTCATGCAGCTGTTAATTAGGGAAAAGGTAGACGTCGCCTTCGATTATCACGAAGCCGACGCAGGTGGCCGCCTGGCCAACATGATGGTGGCCAATCCCAAGAATATAGAAACCGCCGCAGCCGCCCTCTTCGACCTGGAGCTGGACTATAACCTTTCGCTCAAGCTCGAGCCTTCCAACATGGAATTCCGCGGACTTTCCCACCGGGAATGGGGAGCGGGTACCGACGCCCAATCCTTCCTCACCGAGACGCCTAACCCCGCCATGGTAGCCGACGCCCCGGAG
Source organism: Spirochaetaceae bacterium UBA6076 (assembly GCA_002428725.1). Lineage (GTDB taxonomy): Bacteria > Spirochaetota > Spirochaetia > Treponematales > Rectinemataceae > UBA2256. The sequence continues at coordinate 32,181 of DIXQ01000022.1, forward strand.
GACACGGACGTGGTCAACGATCCAGAGAATCCCCTGGGCTCCAGGGTAGCCAAGCACGTATATGCCACAGTCGCCGTGGTTCGCGTGTATAGCGGCGAGCATCCCGACAAAGCCATCGTGTTTTCAGGGCTTCCCGGCTTCGAAGAACTTACGGCCAACGGCGTAGGGCCCTATTTACAATAGGCTCCGCAGGAAGCCTTAACTAGGTCCTGGCGTAAGCAGTAATTCGGTTGTTATACCCGGGTGGCGCCTGGTTTCGCCGCCCTTAGTCGATAAGGAGGAGAACGATGAAAATTTTCAAGCGGCTAATTCCGGTGGCGCTGGTTGCGCTGCTGCTCCTGGGAGGCTTCCAGTCGGTTTTCGCCCAGAAAGCTCCCACGGTAATACCCGAAGTCGTGTCCAGCCAGGGCATGGTGGCATCGGCCCATCCACTGGCTTCCCAGGCGGGATTGGATATTCTCAAGGCCGGGGGCAACGCTGTTGACGCCGTGGTGGCTACCGCCTTTGCCAACGGAGTGGTAGAGCCCAACGCCAACGGCTTAGGCGGAGAAGGCTATATCGTCATCTATCGCAAGGCGGAGAACAAGGCCACCTCCATCGACTACCGCAGCCGCGCTTCTTTCAATCCACCCAAGGAAGGCGAAAAATGGCCTAATCCAGGCCACAGGGGTGTAGCGGTTCCCGGTACGGTAGCCGGCCTTGCCATGGCCCTGGAAAAGTACGGCACCATGAGCCTGTCCCAGGTGCTCCAGCCAGCCATAAAGATAGCCGAAGAAGGTTTTGTGGTAAGCCCGACCCTGGCAGGAGTCATCTCCGATAATTTCAAGCGAATCATGCAGAATGACTATCTCATGTCCATTGTCGCCCCAGACGGGCTGCCCCTGGAAGCCGGCGATGTCTACAAGAATCCCGACCTGGTCAAAACGCTCAAACTTCTGGCAAGTGAAGGCGCCGATGCCTTTTACAAGGGCGAGATCGCCAGGCTCCTCGTCGACGACATGAAGGCACATGACGGGCTTATCGATATGAACGACCTGGCCCAGTATAAGGCTATCGAGCGTGAACCCGCCACCGGCCTCTACCGCGGCTACGACATTGTCTCCGCACCAGCACCGGTCGGCGGCTTCCTCCTCATCCAGTCCCTCAACATGCTGGAGAACTACAACCTCAAATTCCTTGGATTCGATTCGGCCATGAAGCTCCACCTCTTCGCTGAGGTCCTGGCCAGAGCCTTCGACGACTACTACAACGTCCTGGGCGACCCGGACTACGTGGACGTGCCCATGAAAGCCCTTACCTCCCAGGGCTATGCCGACGCCAAGGCTAAGTCCATCAAGCTGGACGCCATGACCAGCAAGTACGACAAGGTCGATCCCAACAGTGAGCACTGGAGCACCACCCACATGTCGGTGGTGGACAAGGACGGCAACGTGGTTGCCCTCACTCAGACCCTCTCCAGCTTCTTTGGCGCCGCGGTGGCTGCTCCCGGCACCGGCATCATTCTCAACAACGAGATGGGCAACTTCAACGGCAAGAAGGGTACTGCGGCCTATGCTCCCGGCAAGCGAATGAACACCACCATAGCCCCCACCCTCATCATGAAGGATGGCCAATCTTTCGCCACCCTGGGAACCCCCGGTGCTATGAGAATCGTGCCCACCCTCGCCCAGATCGTCACCAACATGATCGATTACGGCATGGGCATCCAGGAAGCCATCGAGGCTCCCAGAATGTACTGCACCTATCTCCAGGGTCCTGGCAAGACGACTATGGAGCTTGAAGGTGCTCTCTTCCCCAAGAAGACCATGGACGACCTTGCGCTTCTGGGCTACAAGATCAAGAGCTACGACAATCGTGACCTCTACTTCGGCGGTGTCCAGGGCATCATCATCAAGGATGGCCAGCTCTACGGCGGCGCCGACCCCCGAAGGGATGGAGCGGTTTTCGGCTATTAAAGAAACTGTCCCACGTGCCTCCGGGCGGAAATGATTCCGCCCGGAGGCGGTATTTGTAATCACGATAAACCGGGGCGTTCCAAAAGGTCGCCCTGGGTATTTCGCGAAGGTGGCAGCCTGCAATTCATACCTGCAAAGGCTGGATGCGGCTGCCGCTTTCTATCCTTCTATAAAAGGCTTTTACCATGAAACCTGTGTCTTCTCGCCCGGCGTTGTTCTTGTTCTTCGGCCTTATGCTCGCAGCGATCCCCCTGGCAGCCCAATCCGCCCAGCGGGTAAGTACGGCAGCTGCCGTCCCCCCTGCGGTGTTTTCTCAACCGCTTCACCCTGCTTTTCAGGCAGCTCTTGATGAACAAAAACCCGGCCCAGGCGTAACCAGGATCGGCGCCCTTTCCGAGTACCTTCCAGCCCTGGCGGGAACTGCGCTGGATAGCCCGGTGTATTATCTGGATCCGCCTAAGCCGGCTTCGGCATCAACACAAAGTACAGCCCAGGGCGCCGAGGCTAAGCTGCCGGCTATTCTAATTCTCGGCGGCACCCACGGCGATGAAATCGCGGGCGTCATGGCAGCATCCCTCTTCGTCACCTGGGCGAGACCGACAGCGGCGCGGCTTATCGTCGTGCCAAGGGCTAATGCCTCGACGGGTACCTGGTCTGATCCTGACCGACCGGGTCCCACAGCAATCGTCCTTAAAACAACCGATGGCCTGCGGGCTTTCAGGTATGGTTCGCGCTTTACAAAACCCGAGGATGAAAATACCGCCGACCCCGAGCGCTACTATCCTCCCGAGGCGGTCGGAACAGAGCAGAGCCTCGCGGGCAAGGAAATCCGAAACCTCAACCGTGCTCATCCGGGGAACGAGAACGGCCCACACACAGCCCAAGCCGCGGCGGCATTTTTCAATCTGATACAAAAAGAAAACGTAAAAGCAGCCTTCGACCTTCACGAGGCGGGGCCGGTTTCCGGCCTGGCATGGAATATCATTGCCCACCCGAAAAACTTGGACTACGCCGCCATGGGAATCCTCGCCGCCGACGAGCGGGGCGTGCAGATGGTTTTAGATCAGTCCAGACCGTCCAACCGCGGCTTGTCCCACCGCGGCTGGGGCGAAAATACCGAAGCCGCGGCATACCTGATCGAAACCCTCAATCCTGGCCAGGTGACCGGCGGCAGACCCGATTTCGACCATCTGAACAACGACGTTTCTCCCCTGTGGAAAAGGGTAGGAATCCAGGTTGAGACGATCATGGCCATTCTAATGACCCATTCGGATATGGACGAAGAAACAGGCTGGGCACAGATCGACGGAATGCCCGATTTAGAGGCCTTGAAAAATGATTTTGCTCGATACTTCTGAAACGCTGAAAAAAATTCTTCTCTTTTTGCCTTCTGAACATCCCCTGCGGAGCCTGGCTATGGAGCTGGCCCCTCTAAATAACTCTGGCTATGCCGGGGCCGACTCCAGCGCCGAGAGGATCCTGGCTTCGAATCAGGCATTCTGGCCCGGCGGCGTTGGAATCCTTGGCGGACAGGAATTCCAGGATAAGCCTCAAAGAGCCATCCTGTTTTGGCTGGAAGAATCAATTAGACAGGATCAACAGGATCAGACAAATCCCTCGGGCAGCCGCCAGCTCGTCCTTAACATTGCCCCGGGCAGGTACAGGGTCGAATACTGGGGCGCCGATTCCAGGGGGCCCATGGGCGTCGAGATAGCCACTGGCCCCACACTCGTCCTGGGACCGCCCAAGGCTGAGCGACTTGTCGCATTCCTTCGTCGGGCCTAACAAACCCGCCCGACAAGTTGGACACCCTTTCGATTGACAAAGAAAGACCATCGGTATAGCCTTTAGCCAAGCTCACATTACAAGGCGGCGACCCCATGAGTTATTCCGACCCAACAAAATTGGGTATCATCGCTTGCCCCGGTGCCGAAGCATTTGCGGACAATGTAGTCCACAAGCTATCCGGGATTTACAAGCGACGTTTCGACCGGAAGACCCAAGCGCTCTCCTCGCGGTATCATATAAGCCAGGAGCTCGCCATCCGGAAGATCAATTTTTCGAACGATGCCGATTCAGGCTATCTGTTCATGCCTGGGCCAACCGACAAATACAGACCTCCGCGCTTTAAGATAAACGCCAGACACACCTTCTTCGCCAATGGAGAGATTAAAACCGAAATTCTCGAGTCCATCCGGGGCAAGGACATTTACATCTTCCAGGACATCGAAAATCACCAGCCCATCGCCTTCAACGACGGGACGGTCAAGCGGCTGATGTCGGTCAACGATCATATCTTCAACCTATTTGTCGCCATCGATTCGGCCATGCAAGCCGGGGCCGATCGCATCAACCTGGTACTGCCCATGTATCCCTACTCCCGCCAGCACAAGAAAAAAGGAAGGGAAAGCCTCACCGCCGCCCGGGTGGGTGCCATGCTGGAGAATCTGGGCGCCGACAGGATCGTCACCCTGGATATCCACTCCCGGGAGATCGAAAATTGCTTTGACAAGCTCAGGCTTGAAAACCTGCACGCCTCCTTCCAGATAATTGAAAAACTCATGTCCATCGTGGACATCCAGACAGAAAACCTCGTCGTTCTCGCTCCCGACACCGGCGCCGTGGACCGCAATAAGTTCTACGCCAACGCCCTGCAGCGCCCCCTGGCCCTGCTCTACAAGGAGCGGGACTACTCTAAGGTGAGCAAGAATGCCGCAGAGTCCAACATAAGCGAAATGCGGCTTTTGGGCGATGTTGAGGGTAAGACAATATTCATGGCCGACGACATGATCGGCACCGGCGGCACCTTGATAAAGGGCATGAAAAGCCTAAAAGAACTAGGAGCCTCCAAGGTAATCTGCGCCGTATCCCTACCGCTTTTTAACGGCACCGCCATCGACGATTTCGACGCAGCCTACAGACAGGGGTATTTTTATAGAATAATCGGCACCAACGCCGTGTACCACGAAGAATTGCTGCGCAAGGAATGGTATATCCAAGCCGACGTCACCGGCCTTTTTGCCCAGATCATAAGCCTCATCCATCACGACCGTTCCCTTTCTTCGCTTCTGGATAACAGGGATCTGGTGGCCAAGCTCATAAAGCGTCAGATGGAAAAAGGAAAGGCAAAACAGGGCAGCCTGGGTTTTGCTGCCAAGCCAGAGCCAGAAAAGGAAGCCCCTGTCCCGCCCGAGGAAGTCATCCCCTACGGAGCAGCCGACAAGCCGTGACACTGCTGGGCATCGAAGCTTCCGCCGTCAAAGCCCTGGTCTTCGACATGGACGGCACCCTCTATGAAAACCTCGATTACTACCGCTTCCAGACCAGCTCCCAGGTGGAACGCCTGGCGACGTATCTGGGAACAAGCCAGGAAGAAGCCTACCGGCGATTCGAGAACGCCCGCGCTGCCCGCAAGGCGGCAGGCCTGCCCCCCACCAGCATGGCCAACCACTTTCTTGCCCTGGGCGTGGACATGCCCACCATCATCCGCTGGAGGGAAGAAGCCCTCATCCCCGGTGAATGGCTCAAGCCCGACCAAAAGTTGGATGAGGTGCTCGGAACCCTGGCCAAGCGCTTCCGCCTGGCACTCCTCACCAACAATCCCCGCTCTGTAGGCACAGCAAGCCTCCAAGCCCTGGGCGTCGAACGGCACTTTGAAATCGTGGTGGGCCTGGACGACACAGGAATGTCCAAACCTTCGCCCGAACCCTTCACAGCCCTGTGCCGCAGTCTAGGCCTGCCATTCGAAGCCTGTGTTTCCATAGGCGACAGAAAGGATGTGGATATAGAGCCCGCCCTAGCCCTGGGAATGGGGGGAATCCTTGTTCAAGGAGTTGAGGAAATCTATAGCTTGCCAGCGTATCTGGGTATTCGAGGCCTTTAGGGGGCCGAATAACTTCTCAATTCTCCGGCTATGGCGTAGACGTAGTCGCCGATCTTTTCCATGTGGCGAACGAAATCGATATACAAAAGCTCCGATTTCACGTCCGCGCCCTCTTTCAGGCGCTGGCGAGCCTGCTTTTTCAGCCGCTTTTTGTCTTCGTCAATCTCGTCTTCCATCTCCGAAGCCATGGCAAGCTCAATCTCCGTGATGCCCCTGTGCAGTCGATCATCAACAAAGGCTAGGAATGCGTCCACATGGTCGGAAAGGGGCTGGAGTGCGGCGTAGGAGTCTGGCCTAAATAGTAGACCCTTGGTGCTCTTCTTTTTCAGTAACATAGCCAGGCTAAGGCATTCATCGGTGATATTTTCAAGCTCCGAGACTATTCTTAGCTTGATTCCCACCCGCAGCCTCGTCTTATCCGAAAGATCCGAGGTGGTGATTGCCAACAAAAACTTGGAAAGTTCCTCATACATACTGTCCGCGAAATTTTCCTTGGCGGTGAACCACTCGATTTCGGATGCATAGTCAATTTCCTGGGATTCCGATGCCCTTCGCACCCTGGCAAACATCGATCGCGCCAATTGAGCCATATCCCCAATTTCCTTGCGAGCTTGAAGCAGCGAGAGTTCCGGGGTGGCCATGAGGGATTTTGGAAGATAAATAGCCCGAATCTCTGATTCACCCGGTCTTTCGGGAATCAGCCGCGTGAGCAAGGCTGCGTATTTGGACACCAGCGGCAGCATCACAAGGGTGTTTAGGCTATTGAAAAGGGTGTGGAGCATGGCGATATGCAAACCGAGGGAGGAAGGTCCTACCGATCCCGGCACTATCCAATCTACCAAGGCGATAAAAGGCTTGAATGCAATCACCACCCAGACCGTACCAAGTATGTTAAACAGAATATGGGCCCAGGCGGCTCGCTTTGCATTGGTACTCGCCCCCGCCGAGATCGATGCCAAGAAGGCATCGATCGTTGTGCCAATATTGGCCCCCAGGGTAAGGGCAGCGGCCAGCTCGAAGGGAATTAGCCCCTGGGCGGCCATAGCGATGACCACCGCCATGGTAGCGCTAGAAGCATGGACAAGAATGGTGAATACCGCCCCCGCGACCACAGCCAACACAATGGCGATAAAACCCATGCCCGAGAATCGCTGTAAAAACAGTAGCACTTCCGCTGAAGGACTGGGAATGGCGGCGCCGATAAAATCAAGGCCTAGAAAAATAAGGGCCAGACCCATCAGGGCCTGGCCATAACTGCGAAAAGCGTCGGATCTGCGCTTGGCTATGTTCATGAAAAAGCCCGCGCCGAAGAGGGGCACCGCCATGGCGGCGATACTAAACTTGGCTATGCCAACGCCTGCAATGATCCAGCCTGTTAGGGTGGTTCCAATGTTGGCGCCCATGATGACGCCTATGCCCTGCTTGAGGGTGAGAAGACCCGCGTTGACAAAGGTGATAAGCATGACCGTGGTGGCCGAGGAGGACTGCACAGCAACGGTAACCAGGGCTCCGCTTAATACACCCATAAGGCTGTTTCGGGTCATGAAGTTGAGCGTGCTCTGCAGCCGCTCCCCCGCGGCTTTCTGAATACCGTCGGAAGTCTTCTCCATACCGGCCATGAAGAGCGCCAGACCCCCTAGGAGCTTCAAGAACATCATCACTATGGTCATCGCTGATCCACCAAAAAGATTCAGTCTCCGCGGCAAGCCGCGATTTATGGTAATTTCCGGCCTTCAGTATAGCGTTTTGAGCCTATTCAGGCTACACTTTCGGCGATGAAACACCCTCCAGCACAGATTTTAAGCATCCTGCTGTTACCTATGCTCATCCTGCTGGCTGTAGTCCCCGGCTTCGCCCAGACGAATCCACTTCCGGCGGCGGTTGATATCTATCCCTTAGGCATCGATAGGCACACAGGCCTTCCCGCTTTGGTGGCCGACTCAGGCCTGGGCGGAAGCCCCCGCTTAGCGCCGCAGCTTGAGAATTCTTCGCTTCCTTTTGGGGTCATGGAAACAATTGCGGATACTGAACTTAGAATCGAAGCCCTCGCCTTACTGCCTGCCGGTAAACACTACGCCCAACTTTCCCCGGATGCCATACTCGATGAATTGAGTGCCCTACTTTGCTCTGTCGAAAAGCTTACAGGCCTGGAGTACTGGTCAGCCAGCCGTAAAAAAATGCGCCTACTCTACGAAACAGTGTATAAGATCGAAAGCGAAACGTCGCGGAAGCCTGTGGACAGCCCCACGCCTGTCCATGCGGCGGCGTTAGATCCAGGCCAGAGCCTGGATTTCCTGGCATTTCAAAAAGACACAAGCTTCGGGGCTAACGTATTCGGTTACACCCTGGGGCGGGGAGGTGACTCTCTTTTGCTAAAAAGCCAAAACCTCACGGTGATGCGATATCTGCTGCTTCCCTTTGTTAGCCCAGGTAACATGCAGAGCTGGCTCTGGGTCATACCCTGCCGGGAGGGATTGCTTTTGTATTTTATGATGAACATAGAATCGATCAATTTCGCTGTGGAACGGGTTTTTGAATCCACCAGCAACAGAGCCCTAGCCTTGCTGGGCTGGCTGGCTAAGGAGACTTCAACTATAGGGCTAAGTGAGAAAGTCGAGCTGCCAGTGAATATGCAGACTGTCGGAGCGGGAAAAGATTAAGATCGACGCCGGGCGCGTACTCAGGCCTGCCTGACTTCCTTGACCTCGGGAATAATCTTCTTAAGATACGCCTCAACACCCTGCTTGAGGGTCATAATCGAATAAGGGCAGGAACCGCAGGCGCCTGTGAGCCTGACCTTGACAATTCCGTCGTCGCCCACGGACACCAGTTCAATATCCCCACCGTCGGCTTGGAGCGAGGGGCGGACATCCTGTATAGCGGAAAGAACACGATCGTGCAGCATTAATTCTCCTTGTAAACGCAAGCCGATGTATTGACATAGGCGGGCGGCAATTAAATCAATATAATACTACTGATTCGCTCAAGCGAGGGTCAAGGGAGTTAGCTGCTTCTAGCTGTCTTTGTCCCTTGTATGGTAGAATAACGTCAATGACGGAAGGGAGCCGATGGCACGCATTATTGTATTCGTAAACCAGAAGGGAGGGGTAGGCAAGACCACCAGCGCGATCAATATCGGCGCTGCCCTCGCGTCACTGGATAAAAAAGTTTTGCTCATCGATTTCGACCCCCAGGGCAACCTTACCTCCGGAGTTGGGGGTCTTCCGGGCGGCGCAGGCGTTTACCAGGTAATCTCCGGTCTCCGCCAGCTCAAGGACGTCATCATCAGTACCAAGATACCGGGGCTCTTCCTGGCGCCCTCCTCCATCGACCTCTCCGGTGCCACCGTCGAACTGGTGGATAAAGAAGACCGGAACGAATACTTAAAACGCGCCGTCGCCACGGTGGAAGCCGACTACGACTTTATCCTTGTGGACTGTCCTCCCTCCTTGGGCATCCTCACTCTCAACGGCCTCAACGCCGCGGACGAAGTAATAATTCCCCTGCAATGCGAGTATTTCGCCCTAGAAGGGCTTTCCCTCATACTCCAGACCATAGGCCTGGTGCAAAAGAGTATGAATCCTTCGCTCAAGGTCAGCGGTATTTTGCTGACCATGTTCGACGGAAGGACAAAGCTCTCCCAGCAAGTTGTTCGCCAGGTGAGCGAGTACTTCAGGGATAGGGTTTTTAAAACCATCGTGCCCCGGAACATCAGGCTTTCCGAGGCTCCCTCCCACGGGCTTCCCGTTTTGCAGTACGATCCGACCTGCATAGGATCCCGAAGCTACAAGGCTGTCGCCGAGGAGTTGATCAATCGTGGCTAAATTCGGTCTAGGCAAGGGCCTTGGAGCCTTGATACCTGAGCATCAGCAATACTTCGACAGTTCCAAAAACCCCCTGGAACCCGGTGAATCCATTCAGATAATTCCCCTGGCTAAGCTTAGGCCCAATCCCGATCAGCCCCGAAAAACCTTTCCCGAAGTCTCTATCGACGAGCTCGCCCAGTCCATAAAAAAACACGGCCTTTTACAGCCCATTATTGCCGAGCCATCAGGCGCCGACTCTTACATAATAATCGCCGGCGAACGCCGCTTCCGAGCCGCCCAACGCGCAGGTTTGGAAGAACTACCGGTCATCCTACGCTCCGTATCGGCGGAAAAACGCCTCCAGCTCTCATTGATCGAAAATATCCAGCGGGAAGACCTCAACCCCATGGAGGAAGCCAAGGCCTACCAGGGGCTCATGGAGCTCACCGGCTACACCCAGGAACAGGTAGCCGAAGCGGTGGGCAAGAACCGTAGCACCGTGGCCAACGCCTTACGGCTTTTGCGCCTGCCTGAGCCCATGCAGGAAGCAGTCCGTAACGGCAGCATCAGCGCCGGCCACGCCCGTAGCCTCCTAGCCTTGGCGGATGAAGCTGAGCGGCAGGCTCTTTTTTCCCGCATTGTCAAGGAAAGTCTCTCGGTGCGCCAGGCCGAAAAGGCTGTTCAGGATTCGGTGCTCCGCAGGGTGGGCAAGAAGCCCAAGGTCGCCAAAAAAGCAGGCGGCGCAGGCGTGCATGCCGAGGAGCTGGATCCCAACCTCAAGGCGTTGGAAGAGCTCTTCATTGAGCGACTGGGCACAAAGGTCGAGATTAAAGGCGACCTGGACTCGGGCACAATCGCCATCGAATATTATTCCCAGGACGACCTACAGCGAATCATGGAGGCTATTGGTTCGGGTGAGTAAGGCATAGCACGTAGGCTGCACAGGCAGTACAAGGGTACGGGAGCACAGGATGCGCAGAGTATGCGGCACTTTTACATTGCTTTGTCTGCTGTTCGCCGGGGCCGCGGCCAGTATCGCCGGCGCCCAGCCAGCCCAAACAGCCCAGATCGCCCAAATCGAAACCGACGCCGCCAAAGACAGCACCCACATCCGCCACCAGGGCTGGCCAGTCCGCTACGGACCAGCCGCGGCCCCGGCCACCCCAACCCCCCACGCATCCCTAATCGGCAAGGCCGAATCCTTTGCCGTGGATGTAGTCAAGCACAAAGATGAAGCCACAGGCGAATCCCGCCTTTACGGCACCGGCGAAGCCCACGGCCTCTTCGACATCCCCATGGAAGCCGCCCTGGCCGTGGTGATGGACTTCCCCAATATCAAAGACATCTCCCCCCGGGTCAAAGAAGTCAAAGTCCTGGAAAACTCAGGCGAGCACCTCTTCGTCTACGAAGACATCGGCATAAACTTCATGGGAATCTCAATCGGCTATAAGCTCGACGTAGAAGTCTACACCGACCGACTGCCCGACGGCGCCCTGGGCATGCGCGCCCGCCTTATAAAAAGCCACGACGGCAAACTCTACAGCTCTGACTCCTCCTGGTACTTCCAGCGGGTGGAAGTAGGTGGCAAGAGCTACACCTACATGCGCACCTGGTCCTCCTCAGGCCTGCGCAACCCCGGCCTGGGCGTGGCGGGTGTCATGAAACTCTTCACCGCCGGCGAACTCAAAGACCAGATCGAAGCTGTCGCCAAGCTGGCGGCCAAGCGGTAGATATTCAGCATTGCCCGCTGTAAAATAAACCGAAGTGATAAAACTATGCCCAATATTTGAAGCAAATCAGTATTTACTGGCAGTAAAGATCATGTAGGTGAATGGGCATTAAAGAATTTAGTTGTTCAGGCTAGGAGTGTAGGGAGAAGTAGTCATGGCTGTTGTACAGTTTCCGGTTGCAAGCACTGTCCTTGAATGGGCTGTACAGCGGTCCGGGATTGGCAATGAACGACTCTATCGTTTATTTCCGAACTGGGGAGCATGGCTCAATGGCGAAAAGCAGCCTACGTTGAAGCAAATCGAAGACATTGCCCGTGCAACCCACACGCCCGTCGGCTTTTTCTATCTTCCAAAACCCGTTAATTTAGAAATACCGATCCCTGACTTTAGAAAAATCAGCAGCAGCGAGCGAAAAACGCCGTCCCCAGATCTTCTGGATGTCATCCATATTGCTCAGTTACGGCAATCCTGGTATCGTGATCACGCTAAAAGCGAAGGAATGCTCGCACTGCCTTTTGTAGGCTCTGTGACAACCCGTGATGATCCGAATGCGGTTGCAGCACAGATACGAGCTTCCTTAACTTTATCTGCAGGTGATAGTGCGGCTCTTCGCAGCTTCTCTGACATGGTGCGCATGCTTCGAGAAAAAGTCGAAGCTGCAGGTGTAATGGTGTTCATAAGCGGTATTGTTGGAAGCAACACGCATCGAACGCTTGATCCCACTGAGTTCCGAGGTTTCGCGATCAGCGATGAATACGCTCCTATAGTGTTTGTAAACGGCGGAGATACTAAGGCTGCTCAGATCTTCACCCTAATCCACGAATATGTGCATATATGGCTTGGAAGCACCGCACTGAGTGATGCTGACCTGGTGAACTCGGAGAATGCTATTGAAACATGGTGCAATAAGGTGTCTGCCGAGGTCCTCGTTCCGTTAAAAGCGTTGTCTGATCAATATGAGCCGGAAGTGGAATTCCATGAAGAGATGCTCCAACTGGCGCGATACTTTAAAGTAAGTACGCTTGTTATAATACATCGCCTTTTCGATGCAGGACTCCTTAATGAGCATACCTACCATAGCGTCTACGACGAAGAATTTGATCGGCTCTTGAATATCGAACCCAAACAGCTAGGTTCTGGTGGAGACTTTTACAATAATACGCTGATGCGAACCGGGCATCGCTTTGCAATGGCTGTTCTCAGCAGTGCATGGGAAGGCAAAACCTCGTTCACCGATGCGATGAGGATGCTCGGGATAAAAAACATACAGACGCTGCGTTCTATGAGTCAACGATTGGCGGTATATGGATAAATGTCGTATCTGCTGGACTCAAATGTCCTTATCACGGCGAAAAATCTCTATTATGGCATCGACTTCTGCCCGGGGTTCTGGGATTGGATTAAGAGCAAAGCGAACGATGGTCTGGTAAAGAGTATCGGCAAGGTTAAGGACGAAGTTACATCAGGGGACGATGAGCTTGTTAAGTGGATTAGGCAATTACCAAAGGATTTTTTCCTTCAGCCGCAACAATCTGATGTTGAAGCGCTGCAACGGATCAGCAGTTGGGTGACAAGCGGCACATATGAGCAGGCTGCGATAACTCAATTTCTGCAAGTCGCCGACTACTATCTATGCGCCCAGGCTCTTGGCGGCGGCCACACAGTCGTTACGTTAGAAACGCCTGCTGAAGGAAGACGGAAGGTAAAGATACCTTCCGTGTGTATCGCATTGGGTATACCTTACACCAGCACGTTCAATATGCTGCGGCATAAGCAAATTCGTCTTGTTACACGTTAATTAGAATTTTGCCTGACATTTCTCCTGTCTAGCCTGTATAATTGTTTTCTTATGAAAACTTTCGGTATCACAGGCAGCACCCGCGGCATCGGCTTCGCGATGGCCAGGGAATCCCTGGCGGTCGTGAAGGCGACTGGATGCTTACCGGCTTTTCGCCGCGTAAGCAGAACCTAGTTCTGTACATCATGTGCGGCTTTGAACCGCTTAAAGACGTATTGTCTCGTCTAGGCAAGTTCGATAACGGCGTCAGTCAGTGATAATGTATCAGCAGCAGAAAATGACTGCTCTGCAAAGCGTGGAATGTTTTGGAAAATTGTGACACGATGCCAGGATCAGCAGGATCGACAGGAATTCCTAAAAACAGCATCACACAACTCCGATTTTATCATGTTTTCTTTCTCGAGTTTTTTAAGAACCTGGTAGACAAGAAGCTTTTTTTACAGCATTGCCAGTGAGTTCGTCCACGATCCCCTCCGCGTCGAGTAAATCCTCGAATGAGGAACCGCTATGCTCATTCTATGAGATCGCGCAACACAAACTCGACAGATCAGGTGAATACAATCCGAGGAATTGGCTAAATATAACCCGATAGATTAGGCAGGTTCAATCCGAGAGGGCTGTGGCGGCTATATCTGCAGGTCCATGGGTGCAATGGGGTGCCCAATCGCTTCCCGTTCAGCTCTGATTCGTCCGGCGAGCCTTGCCGCGGGAGACTATGTATAGTTGGAATTCCGTACATAGGTGGTGCTCCTGCCGTTGCCTTGTCGGAGTATGAAGCCTTCTTCCTTGAGGCGCTTGAGCGCCGCCTCCACTGAGGAGCTTCCAATGCTCGGACAGCGTTCTAGGATCTGCGTCTTGCTGAATACCCCCAGGGTGTCGCCTATGGCTTTACGTACGAGATCATAGGGGCTGCTTTTTCGATCCACCGAACCGAGCCTGCTTTCCAAATCTCTATAACAGTTCAGGACAATGCCCAGAAAATACTTAATAAAGGGGGTGTAATCATTCTCGCCCTCATGCCATCCACGGGAAACTTTTCCCAACACATCGTAGTATGTATCTTTGGTCTTCTCGATCTTCTGTTCGAGGCTGATGTATGTGCCCACCATGAAGCCGCTTTTATGCAGCAGCAATGTGGTGAGCAGCCGGCTCATGCGTCCATTGCCGTCGTTAAAAGGATGGATGCATAGAAAGTCGCATATGAAAATGGGGATCAGGATAAGAGGATCGACTACTTGTTTGAAGAGCGCCTGCTGGTAGCCCAGGCAAATTTCCTGCACGGCTTGTGGCGTCTTGAAGGGTTCGAGAGGGGTGAAGCGTATAAGAGAGCTTCCATCCGCATGGGTTTCGTGGATGTAGTTCTGGGTATTCTTGAACTTCCCGCCAAAGATCCTGTCGGTGTAAGCAAGCAGGTCACGATGCAGTTGGAGGATGATTTCCGATTTGAGTGGGATGTACTCGTAGCTCGTGTGGATCGTGTTTAAAACATCACGGTATCCGGCTATCTCCTGCTCATCGCGGTTTCTTGGTGCGGTTTTCTCTTCTACCAACTGCCGCATGCGCGCGTTCGTGGTTCCGATGCCTTCGATCCTGTTTGAACTGTCGATGCTCTGCAGCTTGGCCACCTCGACCAGACGGTCCAGCTCGATCGGCTTCTGCCTGAGGTACAGCTCCTGCTTGCCCTTGTGCTCCCGGATCTGTGCGACGAGTGAGAGTACTTCACTGTCCCAGGAGCTATCCATGAGCTTGAGGTAATCGAATCGGCGCATGATTCTCCCACTTCCTATTTTTTCTCCCATATAGTACTATACTTTGGGAGATAATCAAGCCTCATGGGAGAAAACTCTGAATCGTCCCTACAACCAATGGTAAAACCTTGACACGATGCCAGGATCAGCGGGATCGACAACCGGGCCGCCAACTCCGATTTTGTCATGGTGTCTTTTTCGAGTTTTTCTAGAGGCTGGTAGGAAAGAAGCTTTTTTACAGCATTGCCGGTGACTTCGTCTGCGATCCCTTCAGCTTCGAGTAAATCCATAAATAAGGAAATAATATGCTCATCGTATGAGGATTTATGAGATTCTATGTGACGAGAATCCTGCCCGAGGCCAGGGCGGTGGCAGCTATCTGCAGGTCCTCAGGCGCAATGAGGCGCCCCGCCGCTTCCCTTTCAGCTCTAATGCGCCGTAGACAACTTCCAGCACGGTAATCGAGGAGATCGCCTTGATTCCCTGCGCCCACGGAGGCTAATCGGGCAAGGAGCCTGGAACTGGCTTTTCCCTTCATGAGGGTGGATATGAGGTCGGTATCAAAGAGGTACTTCACGGTAATCCTCCCCCTGCCTGTCCTCGTGCACCCTTTCCAACGCCTCCCCTAGCTGGGCGAACTCATCCCAGTCTACCGACTCCAGTCCTCCATTTTTGTCCGAAGGTTCTTTTTCTTCGGCGTTAAGTGCCGCAAGCAAGGCGATGGGCTTGTCGTGCCTGGACACCAGTATGCGGTCACTCCCTGTACAGCCTTGGACAGGTATTCCGAGAGCTTTGCCTTAAGTTCATGTACCGGCACAATGACATCAGCCATAGCGCCTCTTTGAAAATTATGACACGATACCGCGATCAGCAGGATCGACAGGAATTCCTAAAAAAATGCCTTACACTAGTTCGATTTTAAGCTTCTTCCCCAAAACCTCAGCTACTTTCTGCAACGTAGTAAGAGTTATGGATTCATTGTTCGGATCGAGTATCCGATTCACGGCAGATCTGGAGGTTGATAGACGCGCCGCCAACTCCGATTTTGTCATGTTATCTTTTTCGAGTTTTTCTAAAAGTTGGTAGGAAAGAAGCTTTTTTACAGCATTGCCGGTGACTTCGTCTTCGATCCCTTCCGCTTTGAGAAAATCCTCAAATGAGGAACCGATATGTTTATTACTCATCACTCCCCCTGCTAATACTTCTTCCCGTTTTATGTATCAGTTATTGTACCATTATTGGTACAATCTGAATAGATATTTTATATTGCATACCTAAAGCAGAAGTATTCATGTATTGCTTTTTCATGGAATCAATCTATACTTTTTCTATGTAGTATAATTGATTAGCATGTAATAATTAGGAGAAAAGAGATTTGAGCAATTGGATCGATTTAATTGATATCAACTTTGACGTCAGATCCGATGCCCACGGAAAAGATCCAGACAAAGCAAGCGCCACTCTGCGTCAGTATCACAAGCTCTTGTGGTCAAAAACGCTCCCTGGCGGACAATTTTTCATGCTCGATGATACAGCAGAAAATACTTACCTTTATCATAACTCCGACCTTGGTGAATTTCCCCTGTCCAGCGATTCCATAATACATACTTATCGCCATTGGAAAAGAACCAAGTCCATCATTGAACAAGTTCCAGTCTATGAAATGGACTATTTTTACACCCTTGCGTACACAGTTGGAGGGTTCATAATTTTCCCTGGCAACAGGATAAACAACTTGCCAACGCTGAACCAGGAGAGAGGCACGAACAAAAAAATCAACGACAGAATAGATCTCACATTGGAATGCATACGGTTGTTTTATCGAAATGAGCAAAGCCCTCTTTTTGAGACGATTGCTCGATATGAAAGCTTCTTCCTGCTCTTCGAAAACTTTAGGTACTATTGCGAATATTTCCTGCTTCAAGACCTAGTTGCATGCGATTTTTCGTCCGTGAACTTTTTTCTTCCCTTTACTGGTTTTGAATACAATCCTCTGCCGAAAACCTTAGAAGAGTACTCAGCCTATAGAGTTAACAACATTAACTTCCTGGTCAATAGAAATGAAAGGATTCAAAATTACAGTTTTACTTGTAAAAATCATGAGATTGAAAAGGTTGAAAAGAAATAATGCAAAATAGATATGCCGGCGATATTCACGATTACCGATTTATGGATGTTTCGCAAACACAATATCAATTACATCAAGGAGAGCCGCGTTGATAAACACAAGCATTTCCAATCCTCTGCGGATCGATTCGGTGAAAGTGCCCAGGGGCGAAGGTCGTATTGGCATGACGATATGCCCAGGCAAAATCTGCCATGGCGCGTACGGGATCCACAAGCGAGACCTGGCAGCTGATCTGGAAGTTATACGGAACTGGGGCGCTGAGATTCTGCTGAGTCTCATCGAAGAGCATGAATACCTCGAGTATGGAATCAGCGATATCGGATCCATGATTCCCGAGGAATTTATTCAAATAAAACTGCCGATCAGGGATATGGATGTTCCCGATTCCACCTGGGAAGAGGAGTGGGATCGGGCAGGGCCCGTCATTCGCGCAGTATTGCGAAGGGGAGGGAAGGTCTGCATCCACTGCCTGGGTGGATTAGGCAGGACAGGCACGATCGCGGCCCGGCTTTTGGTGGAGTTCGGCATGCACCCGGCGCAGGCAATAGAGGAAGTCAGGGCTGCCAGGCCTGGAACGATTCAGACTGAGGCGCAGGAACGATATATCCATTCTTTTGAACCTATCTGGCGGCAATTCGATAGAACCAGGGCCTGTCTGCTGGCGGGAGCCTGCGGCGATGCCCTCGGCGCCACTGTCGAATTCGCCGATAGGGAAAAAATCCTTGCCAGCTTCGGTCCAATGGGGATTCGCGATTTTGTGGACAATGACTATGGCACGCCCGGGAAAATCACCGACGACACCCAGATGAGCATTTTCACCGCCGAAGGGCTCATACGCGCCGAGGTGAGAGGAGGTCTTCGCGGTCTTTCTAGCTTCGAAGGGAGCATCCATCGCGCGTATCTGCGATGGCTGCACACGCAAGGATTCCAAGTTCCCATTGAGGGCTTCAAACCCGATGGCTGGCTGATCGGCAATAAAGAGCTCTTCAATAAGAGAGCTCCGGGTCACACCTGTATCGAATCCTTGCTCAAAGCCGAAGGGATTGGCGTCCCCGAAACGGCGAATAACAACAGCAAGGGCTGCGGCGGCGTGATGCGCGCAGCCCCCGTGGGGCTCTTCATGGCCGCAGGATCTGGTTCCGAGGAGGAATCGCGCCGCCAGGCCTTTAGGATCGGCTGCGCTTCTGCGCACCTCACCCATGGCCATCCTTCAGGCTATCTCTCCGCGGGAGCCCTCGCCATGATTGTCCACGACCTGATCCTGGGGCACGATCTTGCTCAATCTGTCGAGCGGGCGATCAGCTTCCTTGAGGCGGAAGAAGGTTCTAGCGAAACCGTCGGCAAACTCCGGGACGCCCTGCGCCTTGCGGGCGGAAATGCCGCGCCCATCGAGTGCATCAAGGAACTAGGGGAGGGCTGGGTAGGAGAAGAAGCCCTGGCGATCGCGGTCTTCTGCGCGCTCCGTGCAAAAAACCTTGAGGAAGGCATCTGCATTGCGGTAAACATCACCGGCGACAGCGATTCCACCGGCTCCATAACCGGCAATATCCTGGGCGCACTGTACGGCTGCAGCGCCATCCCCCCACGATGGCTCGATCTGCTGGAACTAAAAGACACGATACGCGAAATAGCTGAAAACCTCATCGCTATCCACGATTCGACGCTATCGTCCTGGGATTTCCTACCTCAAAATGATGATAAAGTTGGGCGCCACAGGTATGATTTTTCACAAATGGAAAGCGACTGGTGGGTTGAGCGATACCCGGGATGGTGAGGGTAGTATACGCCAAGGTTAGGCTATTAATCTAATATTAGAGAAATCTAATAAACCCAGAAGACTCAAGTTCGCTAAAAGCTACTTTACATCCGGATACTATGGATGAATAATGGATGTAGAATGTATAAATCGAGTACCAAAATAAAAATATATTTGAAATATGTGTTTACTAAATATGAAATTAATAACAGGGTATTCTTGCCATGAACCGAATAGAACTGCTTAAGCGCAACAATCTTTATTGGGTAAAAAGCCAGGATATCGAGTTTGCAGATATTTCTTACCCACGTTTGAATATCGGCGAACTTGTGGCAAAGGAGTTTACCAGAAACCCGCCTGGTAAACATGTCAGCCTTGATATCGATGCCTACCTTCGATCTACGCTCCGCCACTGTCTATCGTCACAAGATGTATCCCCCAAAGGTGTCGTATTAGACAATCTTGGTATTCTTCTGGAGCCTGATCTAGAACTCAACCCTGTAAAGCTTTTCCTGGAATTATCCATAGATTCAGTTGTCATTTTAATCTGGGATTATGCCATACTAGATGGAACGCGCTTTGTCTGGGATGAAGCCAACCCTGATTATGGATTCGTTTTCCCCTCTCAAACAATTACAAACTTGGAGTTGCCCAATGAAGTATCGTGATTTAATCAGCTTTGAACCCATCACCTCTGTGGTCAAGCTCGTGGAGAGCGGCAGTGATCGCGCAGCCGAGACAATTGCTAAAACCTTTGTCTTCTCCCGAAAAATCAAGGAAGACCTTTGCGAGGCTGTTCTAAAAAATCTTGATCCAAACCCAAGCACCGAAACACGGGGCGTCCAGATTGTGGGTAGCTACGGTACGGGTAAGTCTCACCTTATGGCGCTGGTGGCGGCCATCGCTGAAGACGCACAACGTGTTCACTTTCTCTCGGACCCTGAAATGAAAGCGGCTTTCGCCGATATCGCAGGGCGTTACAAGGTTCTACGCTTTGAAATCGGCACGGATAAATCGCTTAAAGATATTCTTTTTGCCCAGATTGAGCGCTTCCTGGAGAAAGAAAAGGTCGACTACTGCTTTAATGAAAACTCTAACTTTTCTTGGAAGGAACAGATTGGAGAGATGATGGCAGCCTTCGAGGCAGCCTTCCCCAATAAGCACTTCCTTATCGTTATCGATGAAATGCTCGAGTATCTCAAAGGTCGTGACCCTACAGCACTTGCCAATGATCTTATGCTCCTGCGGCAGGTGGGCGAAGCCTGCGATAATAGCCGTTTTAAGATAATGTTTGGCGTCCAGGAATTGCTCTATCGTGCACCTGAGTTCCAGTTTGCCGCTGAAATGCTCAACAAGGTTGAGGATCGTTTCGCCGACCTTATTATCACAAAAGACGATGTTGCGTATGTAGTCAAGGAACGCTTGCTTAAAAAGAACGAACATCAAAAGAAGCAAATCCGCGAGCATCTCCTCGCCTTTGCACCGCTTTTCGATGGTATAAATACGAACCTCAACGAATATGTAGATCTTTTTCCAGTCCATCCGAGTTATGTCGGCCATTTTGAGCGTATCAAGCAAGGAAAAAGCCAACGGGAAATTCTCAAGGTTCTCTCAGTGCGCTTTATGGCCTTCATGGATACTGAGGTACCTACAGACAAGCCTGGTCTCATTACCTATGACACCTACTGGGAAGACCTATCCGCTACGCCTTCCATGATTACACTTCCTGATATACGAACGGTAAAAGATAAAATCGACATAGTGTATGACCATATCGATAGCCACTTTATTCAGGGAAGGGCGTCCCGAAAAGGCCTGGCAAGGCAGATCGCGAATGCGCTCGCGATCCGTATACTTTCGGACGACCTCGATAAGCGCAACGGCGCCAATGCGGTAAATCTAAAAGAGGATCTCTGTCAGACTATTTCTGGAGCGGCAGAACCAGAGCTCCTTGTGCAGGCGATCGAGAGCATCGCCAATCAGCTTAAGACAGCTACCGCCGGCCAATATATTGACCAAGACACCGTGTCAGGCCAATTCTACCTGCGTACCGAAGGCGGGATTAACATCCAGCAGATTATTCGAGATTATGCCGACACGGTCTTAAAGCGAAACGAAGAGCAAGCCGATCAATATTGGTTCGAATTTTTACAGTATGTTCTTGGACTTCAACAGAACACCTATCGCACTGGATTTAAGATTTGGCAGCATAGTCTCGAGTGGATCGACAAGAAGAGTTTTAGGCTCGGGTATATCTTTTTTGGAAATCCGAACGAACGAAGCACAACGGAACCTATCCAGCAGTATTATATCTTCTTCTGCCCGCTTTTTAGCGCCATATCGCGCAATGATGAAGCCGATGAAGTCTATTTTGAGATGAAGGGCTTCAGCCAGGAATTCAAAGAACGTGTTTTACTCTACGGAGCCGCCAAAGCGCTTGAAGCCAATGCGTCCAGCGATCAGAAGGCTCTTTTTCGTAGCCAAATCGAAGAACATAGAAAGCGAATCCTGGAGCTCTTTGAACGCGAGTTTGTAGAAAAGACTACAGTGATATATAAGGGAACCGAAACCCTGTTAAAAGTCTATCAATTACCCGGCGATGGAGCTGGAAAAGATGCGATCTTCTCTGCTGTCTCCGCCAAGGTTCTCAACAAACAATTCAGCGATAAATACGCTGATTACCCCACATTCTCCGATCTATTGAGCCCTTTAAGTAAGGACAACTTCGATCTGCGGATAAAAAGCGCCCTTAAAAAGATTATTAGCTTTTCCCAAGCCAATCGCGACGGAGAAGCTATTCTCGCTGGCCTGGGGCTTATTAATGGCGCCAGCATCGATACTCGGAATTCAAGATATGCGGATAGCATACGAAAACTGCTTCAATCAAGAGGACCTGGGAAAGTACTAAACCGAGACGAGATATTATATCCCCATTATATAGCCCAAAACCTCTGGTACTCTAAGGACTTTAAGCTTGATTATCAGCTCGAGTTTGTGGTGCTCTCTGCAATGGTCTACAAAGGCGATATAGAGATCATCTGGCCTGGGTCAAGATCTTTAAGCGCCACGAATATCGATCAGGAACTTCTTAGGTTGAGCGACGATGATTACTCGAGTTTTCAGAGCATCCGCGAACCAGTGGGTCTGCCGATTAAGGAGATTAAGGCGCTTTTTGGACACTTGGGAATTCCTGATCTTTCTGCTGAATTAGAAAAGGCCGATACCCTGGCTCGTATCCTTACAGAGGCGAAAAAAAGAGCTGAACGCGTTGCGCGGATTAAAAACGAGCTATCAAGAGGACTCCGATGTCGAAATGTCGAACTCCTTGATTCGGTTGAGGCAGCTCGCATTTCTGAGGCCCTGGAAAAACTCGTTTCTGTTCTCGATGGCATACAGGCATATGATACCTTCGGTAAGTTAAAGAGTTTCCGCTACAAAGAAGAAGAACTTAATAATGCGTTTAGCGGATGGAAATACTGTGACCTTATAGAAAAGCTTGTCCAGCGGGGTAGCCGATTCGAAACCCTCGTTGGGTACTTATCGACTGCTTTATCGTATGTGGTGGCCAGCGAAAAGCCTCTCTACGACGATATGGAAATAGCGATCGCCGATCTTCCGAATGTCCTTAAAACAGGTAAGGATACCGAATACACAAAATACGAATCCCTGCTCAAATCACTGGTAGATCGTTATGCTGAGTATTATTTAACCCAGTATCTCAAGTGCCGCCTATCCCATGCTGATTCAATGCAAAAAGATTCCTTACTCGCTTCAAAGACGAAGCAAATCTGCGATGTCATCAAGGATGTGGAATTCATCTCCCGCACAGAGTACGAAAACTGGGTGAACCGTATCAGCTCGCTCAAAGAAGCCGACCATTCTCTTACCAAGGCACGGGTAATTGAAGAACCCTACCATGGCTTTAACCCCCGAGAATTCTATGACAAGCCAAGCTATACAATCCGAGATCTAAAAGAACAACTCGAGAACATACTAGAAAGATGGGTTGGCTCCATGCAATCGATATTCAAGGATCCCAGCATTAAATCCAATCTCGAGGTGCTCGACGCCAATTCTCGCAATATTGTTGAAGCCTTCCGGGACAATAAAATTAAGCTTGATCCCGACAATGCGCCTAAACTCAGAAGACTCTTAAGCGATCTATCAAAAGGATTCGAGAAGGTTGAGCTTAGCCC
This sequence comes from Spirochaetaceae bacterium UBA6076, assembly GCA_002428725.1. Lineage (GTDB taxonomy): Bacteria > Spirochaetota > Spirochaetia > Treponematales > Rectinemataceae > UBA2256. Next base: position 55,181 of record DIXQ01000022.1, read on the forward strand.
CGCGGATTTTTCAAAGATCTTTAATAAGCCCATGACTATCGAAGAAGCGAGAGAATCCTTTGATCGTTTCCTTGCAAATGCAAGCGCAGGAAAGGAAAGAGTAAAGGTAAGGATTGTTTTTACTGAAGGAAAATTCAATGCCCAATAACAATTTGTTTGATTCCGATACACTCTTCTCCGCAACGCCAATTGGAGCAAGAGCACCGTCTTCAGTATGGTGCCTTGGCAGGGAATTCAAGAATGAAGAAGATCGCCGAACAATCTTCCGTGATGAACTTCGAAAGCGACTACCTGAGTTAAAAAAGCTTGAAGGATTCCCGATAGGCGAAGATGACGACATAATTGCTCTTTCTGATCCGCCGTATTACACCGCTTGCCCCAACCCATGGCTAAACGACTTCATAGCAGAATGGGAGACAGAGAAGCGGGATTTGATGGCTAAAAAGAAGCGAAAAGCGGATTTTGAAGTACATGAGCCCTATGCATCGGATGTAAGCGAAGGCAAAAATAATCCAATCTATAATGCCCACAGCTACCATACAAAGGTTCCGCACCCGGCTATCATGCGCTACATACTGCACTACACCCAGCCCGGCGACATTGTGCTCGATGGTTTTGCCGGAACAGGAATGACCGGCGTTGCCGCTCAACTCTGCGGCAATCCAGATCCTGAGCTTAAATTTAAAATTGAGCAGGAGTTTACTGCCAACGGTTTGGAAAAGCCGGTGTGGGGAACGCGAAGGGCTATCTGCGGCGATCTTTCACCCATAGCCAGCTTTATCGCCTACAACTACAACACGCCGGTGGATACAGCGCGTTTTGAGCAGGAAGCGCAGCGTATTCTCGCCCAGGTGGAAGCAGAATGCGGTTGGATGTACGAAACTAAACACAGCGATGGAACTAAGGGTCGTATTAATTATACAGTGTGGAGCGATGTGTTCATCTGCCCCAGTTGCAGTCATGAGATTGTTTTTTGGGAGGCCGCAGTCGACAAGGTAAAAGGTGAAGTACGTAAAGAGTTTGCATGTCCACATTGCCAAGCAATGCATACTAAGCGAAGCCTCTCCAAGGCCATGGTGACCCTCTTCGACAAAGCACTGAATCAGACTATCCGCCAGGCTAAGACAGTGCCAGTATTGATAAACTACACGGCGAAGGGCAAGCGCTATGAAAAAAAGCCCGATGCTATAGATATGGCGCTGATCAAGAAAATCGATGACATAGAGATACCCTATTGGTATCCGACGGATAAATTACCCGATGGTGATAAAATGGGCGATCCAAAGGGTAAAGGTATTACCCATGTGCATCATTTTTATACAAAGAGGAATTTATTCGAGCTATCAAAATTTTTGAGTCATTTCAATAGTAAGCAAAAAGTACTGATTACTGGTATAAACTCTGATACTTCAAAGATGGCCCGGGTAAAAATTGGTTATTATTTTAAAGGTGGTGGTGGGCCTTTCATCCCTGGACTTGCTGGTACTTTATATATACCAAGTTTATCAGTTGAAAAACGTGTTGATTTTGCATTAAAAAATCGACTTGAAACCATTGGTACGACGTTCAACCTCATCCCCAAAACCTTTTCATGCATCACTACTTCATCCGCAAGCAATAGTTTGGAAACTTCTGATTCGGTGGACTACATTTTCACCGACCCACCCTTTGGCGCTAACATTATGTACTCAGAACTCAACTACCTATGGGAGAGCTGGCTGAAGATAAAAACCAACAACAAGCTGGAAGCTATAGAAAATTCTTCTCAGAACAAATCCCTCTTCGATTATCAGCAGATCATGGTTCGTTGTTTTTCTGAATATTATCGAGTCCTCAAGCCTGGAAGGTGGATGACTGTTGAATTTAGCAATACCAGCGCGGCGGTATGGAATAGCATTCAGACTGGATTGCAGCAAGCGGGCTTTGTGATCGCTAACGTCGCTGCCATCGATAAACAGCAAGGTAGTTTTAATGCTGTTACAACGCCGACGGCGGTAAAGCAGGACCTTATTATTTCTTGTTATAAGCCTTCCAGCGAATTCAATCAACAATTTAAAACCCAGAGCGGTAATGTCAATGTGTGGGCATTTATTGATGAGCACTTAGCCCATCTACCTGTTAGTATTATTAAGGGCAAGAGAGCCACTGCAATAATAGAGCGTAGCCCTAAAATACTCTATGACCGTATGCTCAGTTTTTTCTTAATGCGCAATTTACCCATACCCCTCGATGCAGCAGAGTTCCAGTCCCAACTTATTAAGCGGTATCGCGTTTCCGATGGGATGGTGTTTACAGCCACTCAATTAGCAGATTATGAAGCCCAAAGAAGAAAACTTGGTATTAGCGATCAGTTAAACTTAGCCTTTGACGCCATTTATTCTGAGTCTGAAGCTATTACCTGGCTAAAAGAAAGACTCGAGAAAACTCCTCAAAAACGTCAGGACCTGTACACCGACTTCAGAAAGGCAAATGCTTCTACCAGAAAAGGCGAAAAAGAGCTTGAGCTATCAGTACTATTGGAAGAAAACTTCATTGAAAACGCAGATGGAACATGGCGTGTTCCCAACCCCAACGAAGCCAAAGATTATGAAATCCTGCGATCCAAATCTCTATTAAAGGAATTCAATCAATACCTTGAAGAACTTAGCACAGGCAAGGTTAAAAAGCTAACGAATGTCCGCCTTGAAGCTCTTCGCGCCGGCTTCCGCTCCTGCTGGGAGAAGAAGGACTGGGCAACCGTCGTACACATAGCCGACAAAGTGCCTCAAAACCTCCTCATGGAGGACGAACAATTGCTTATGTACTATGATATAGCTAAGGATAGAGTCTAAAGATAAACTATATGAATCCGGGAGTTTGCCATGATAACTAAATTTACTATAAAGAACTTTAAAAGGATTGATGATCTGGAGCTTGACCTGTCTTCAAGAGTCGCATTGGTTGGCCCTAATAATTCTGGAAAAACCACGCTATTGCAGGCTTTGACAATATGGGATATTGGTTTACGTAAATGGAGTAGTCAGCGAAACGAATCGAAGGCTAAAACTCGAACCGGTGTTACAATCAACCGAAATGATTTGCTTTCTACGCCTATACCTTCTGCTTTATTGTTATGGAAAGACTTACACGTCCGAAAAAAGGAAGTCAAAGAGAATGGTAAGGTAGGAACAAGGAATATTCGATTTGAACTTTGTGCAGAAGGAGTTACAAATGGAGTTATCTGGAAAGTTGGGCTAGAATTTGATTACGCAAACACTGAATCATTGTATTGCAGAATACTCGAAGAAAAAACTTCTCAACCTTTTCCAGATTGCGCATTATCTGAACGTATAGGGTTTCTTCCTCCTATGTCAGGACTAGCGCCTTTTGAAGATCGTTTAATCAAGGATGTTTTATTTAGAAAAATCGGTGAAGGCAGGACTTCTGAGGTGTTGCGTAATCTCCTCTGGATCCTAAGTTCAGAATATCCTGAAAAATGGGATGTATTGGCATCTGACATTAACCGACTTTTTGCTGCTCAATTGTTCAAACCAATACTTTCCGAACCTGGTGGTATCCTCTCAATGGAATACCAAGAAACGGGAGGGAAAAAATTAGATTTATCTTCTGCTGGGCGTGGTTTTCAGCAGATGCTCCTAATTCTTGGTTTTTTATATTCTGGACAAAACAGCATTCTGCTTTTAGATGAACCTGACGCCCACCTAGAAGTTTTGCGTCAAAAGGAAGTCTACCAATTCTTGAGTAATAGTGCAGCACAAACAGGTAGCCAGATTATTATTGCAACTCATTCTGAAACAGTATTAGATGAAGCAGCACAAACTGGGCAGGTAATTGCTTTTGTAGGAAAACCTCACGAGCTAATAAAAAATACTGAACTTAAAAAATCTTTAAACCTTATTGGCTATACTGATTATGTTCAGGCAGAAACATATGGCAAAGTAGTTTATTTAGAAGGTTCTACAGATCTCTATATGCTCAGAGCTTTCGCAGATTTGTTATATCATCCTGTAAGACAAAAGCTGGATAGACTTTTCGTTAGGTACTTATCAAATAATCGCCCTGAGGATACCTATTCTCACTTCTTCGGATTAAGAGAAGCATTCCCAAAACTTAAGGGTTGGGCATTATATGATAGGATCGATAAGCCGATTGGCGAAAAACCGGGATTACTGGAATCCATGTGGATTAGACGAGAATTTGAAAACTATCTTATAGTACCAGATGTACTATATCGATGGGCAGATCGACACTTCAACTCCGAAATGGATTTATTTCATCCAGCCCCAGAAGCCATGCGAACTGCAGTTCAGAAAGAAATCGCGCCAGCACATTTAGAGGATCCAACTGACGCTTGGTGGCAAAATGAAAAAATGAGCAATAATATATTAGCACCTGTATTTGCCAGATACTACAAAGATTTAGATCTTCCAGTAGCGTTCAATAAAGGCGATTACTACCAACTAGTTCAATATATGAATTTAGAAGAGGTTGATGATGAAGTTAGGGAAAAACTCGATTCACTTTTAGAGTTTTTAAATCCTGAAGAAGCAATATGACTCTGCCAATTGCCATTGATGATTTGCTAAATACTCGTGCAATCGAATCTGACCGGATTGAATTCAAACAAGGGTGGAATCCGGATAAGGTTTATCAGAGCGTTTGCGCCTTTGCTAACGATTTTGCGAACATTGGTGGTGGGTACATCCTTATCGGTGTTGCCGAAAAGGATGGCAAGGCTGTTCGACCAGTACAGGGATTAACCGATTCCCAGTTGGCATCTATCCAGAAGGAAATGATAGGCTACAACAATCTTATAAAACCTACCTACGCACCTCTTATGTCTATTGAAACCGTCGATGAAAAACAGATAGTAGTGCTATGGATTCCGGGCGGAGACGACAGACCGTATGAGGTTCCCGAATCAATAACTGCCAAGCATAAGATCTGGAAACACTATATCCGCCGTTATGCTAGTACAATTGAAGCCAAAGGAACGGATCGTGACGAACTCCTTGCTTTAGCTAACCGTAGTCCCTTTGATGACAGACCCCATGCCCAGGCCGGAATTGATGATGTAGACATTTTACTGGTAAGAGATTTTCTTCGTAAGTCAGGAAGCCGGCTCGCCGCAGAAATGGAAACATTAGACCTTGAGCATGTCCTGTCAAGGATGAATCTTCTCGCAGGCCCGCCAGAGCATCGAAGACTCCGTAACGTGGCCCTTATGCTTTTTAATGAGGCTCCTGAGAAATTCTTTCCCTATTCCTATATTGATATTGTCGACTTTAGACGTGGCGACGGGACTAGAACGTTTACGGAAAAACGCTGCTACGGTCCCATGCACTATCAAATAAAGCAGGCTCTCGATTATTTCCAATCCACAGTAATACTTGAGCGTGTTATAAAAGTACCCGACAAAGCTGAGGCTATTCGTGTTTGGAGTTATCCTTATAGGGTAATCGAAGAGGTCGTGGCTAATGCGGTTTATCATAGAGATTACCAAGAACACGAACCAATCAGCATTCGCATAGAACCTGATAAAATTCGAATTTACAACATGGGAGGTCTTGATCGATCTATCTCATTGGAAGATCTGATTGCTGGGCGTGCCGTGCCGCAGCGCTACCGCAATCGTCGTCTTGGCGACTTCTTAAAAGAAATAAAGCTTACCGAGGGACGCCTTACTGGCATCAAGATGATTAAATCCGCTCTGCTTCAGAACGGTTCGCCCGATCCACTCTTCGAGACTGATGAAGATAGAACCTGGTTTAGTGTAGTTCTTAGGCCGCATCCAGCTTTCCAGGTCGAGGATTTTTCGGAACAGATGGCAAGAGCGAGTGATATTGATATCCGAAATACAATCAGGAGCTTATTGATCACCTCGACTATAGGTGAAACTAACCAAGCTACTAACCAAGCTACTAACCAAGCTCTACTTGAGCAATTTGAAAAGGTGCTCAAGCTTCTCCTCGAGGGGCCACTTCCTAAACAAGCTATCTTTACCAAGCTAGGTGTTTCCTCCCAAAGGTATAATTTCATTCGTTTTATCCTGCCACTCGTTAATGCTGGTTTAGTAACCCCAACAATTCCCGAAAAGCCTCAAAGCCCTTTGCAGCAATACGTATTGACACCTAAAGCCAAGGCATTATTCCAGGCTATATTACCTGAAGATCTTCCATGACGTATCAAGGCAAACAAGTTGAGTTGATTACGACTCGCAGTGTCTTTGGTAAGAGCGTTTCTCTTATAAGAATCCTATCTACTAACCAAGTTCTTGATGTTCCAACTGATGAACTTATAGAGGATGATAGCAACTTTTCTTTACATGAGATCTCTTTTAAAGCTATGGTGGCCCGAATTCGCAATGAAGTCGCTGCTCGCGGCGCTCTGGCTCCTTTGGAAAGCAATATTATTCCACTGCCACACCAAATTTTAGCCCTTGAAAAAGTTATGTCCGGTACCTACCTTCGATTTCTTCTAGCGGACGAAGTCGGTATGGGTAAGACCATTGAAGCCGGCTTGGTTCTGAAGGAGCTAAAACTCCGCGGCATTGTAAAACGCAGCCTCATCATTGTCCCGCTCTCGGCTATGCAACAGTGGCGCACTGAACTAAAGCAGCACTTCAATGAGTCTTTTCATATTTATGACGCAGAATATATTAGTGCCCTCGCCAGAACCTTCTCAAAGCTCGAAGCCGACAACGAAATCAATATTTGGAAAGCCCATAATCAACTTATCGTTTCTATTGACGCGCTCAAGCCCATTGAATCGCGGCAAAACTGGAGCAAGGAACAAATCGAGGAATATAATCGCTATAGAATACAAAGTGTCTTAGAGGCTGATTTCGATCTCGTCATCATAGACGAGTGCCATAAAGTTGGTGGCGGCACTAATCTCGTTGGACGATTCCAGATGGCCCAGATTCTCTGCAATGCCATCCCTAATGCCCTGCTCCTCTCCGCCACGCCGCATCGAGGAAAGAGCGACCATTTTAGAAGGATTCTAAGTCTTCTTGATGCCGACGCATTCGCTGGCGAAGGCATGCCGTCTATTCCTGAGCTCGAACCCTATGTAGTGCGTACCGATAAACGCCAGGCCATCGATTATGAGGGCAAGGCTCTATTCAACACTCGGGTTACCGAGCGTGTAGTAGTGGATTATGACGATCTCCTCCATGCGCGTCAAAAGATCCTTTATGATAATCTTACCGAATACGTTGTCAATGGTTTCAACCTGGCATCCAAGACCAAGAACACATCCTATGGCTTTGTGATGATTCTTTTCCAACGCATGCTTTCGAGCTCCACGCAGGCTATTCTCGATGCTATGGAAAAGCGTGCCGCAAGGCTTACTTCTGAACGGGAGGCAGCGAACCGAGAATCAGTGGCCGAAGAGCTTGTTGAGCTAGGCTATTCTGGTCAGTTTGAACTTGATTTTGAATCTAAAGTGACCGAGGCTCTCCAGAATACAAAAGCAGCCTATGCCGCCGAACTCGAGATATTGAATGGATTAATACGCCAGGCTCGCGAGGTTATCGATTGTGAGCTTGACGCAAAATTCGAATACCTTCTACGAAGAATGACCGATATTAAAATCAGTGAAGCTAATCCAGATATTAAATTCATCATATTTACCGAGTTTACTGCTACACAGCGTATGCTTACAAAGGAATTATCCCAACGAGGCGGCTACCAATGCGTAGCCATACATGGATCAATGGATTTCGAGGCCAGGGTTTCGGCATTAAAACAATTTAAAGCTAATGCCCAGGTCCTTGTTTCCACCGATGCAGCGGGCGAATCCCTTAATATGCAATTTGCTTATGTAGTGTTCAACTATGATATGCCGTGGAACCCTATGGTGATCGAGCAACGAATAGGGCGCGTAGACCGTATTGGCCAAACCCATGAGGTCTTGGCGGTCAACCTTATGCAGAATAATTCAGTTGACGAACGAGTCTATGATGTTATTGAAACTAAGCTTGGGCAAATTATGGCTGAACTGGGAATCGACAAGACGAGTGATGTGCTGGATAGTACCTTAGAGCGTGAAAGTGTTCATAATCTCTTCTTAGCTTCTCTCCTCGATCCAAATCGTTTTAAGGCAGAGAGCGAAGAATGGCTTTCGGACATTAAGAAAAAACTAAATGCTTACAAGAGTACCGAGGGCTCTTTGCCTACTATGGAGTCTAGCCGTATTAAAACCGAAAAATCAGATGAATATAGGCATAGCCCTCTTCCACTTTGGCTTGAAGCAGCCACCATTTCGTGGCTTTCATGGAAAGGCTTGCCATGGTCTCGTACACTCGATGGAATCATGGCAACCCTACCTGGTTCGGACGAGAAAGCCTATACCTTTGATACTCGATCAGGTTTAGAAAATCCGATTCCAGAACCACTCACGTTACAGCACGAAATAATACAGCAGATATTTTCCGATGCCGTCCCACTAACAAACAGTGCACAGATACCAACCTTAGTACTTTCGTCTATAGATGCGCTCTCCGGTTTTTGGACACTTTGGGCGCTTAAAGCCTCTAATAATTTTTCTTCCCAAGAAGTGATATACCCACTTTTTATTTCTGACGATGGGGATCGCTTCCCTGCTTTTGCCAACGATTTATTGGTAAAGCTCTCACAGGCTTCATTTTCTGGGAAAATTATCCAACATACTCAACCTCAAACCGATATACTAACCCTCACGGCTAGTGCAGAAGAATCACTTTTGCCTCGCTATCTTGAATTAGAACAGAGAGTTCTTAATGAAACCGAAAGAATCAAGACCAATAAAAATAAGGCATTCGAGTTTCAAGCCAAACAAATTGGGCGAATTGGTATCGATTCAATCAAGAATTACCGCCTCAACAAACTCAATACAGAGCGAATGGAGTGGCGTACTTCATTTGGAACATCGTCGCGCGTTATACCTGAATTGCAGTGCCTCTTGGCATTGAGGATACAGCATGAGTGATTGGGTTGTAAAAATTACAGATAAACTTATGCCGTCAAATACCTCCCAAGCACTTGTTGTCGATAGCGATGGGTTGTTTTTATATGATGTAGTAAAAAAAGCCTTTTTCGATAAGGGATATACGCTTTATTTTTGTAAAACCGCCCTCGAAGCGAGAAGAATATTTGAGCTAGAGTTGCGGGGTAAATCGAATAAATCGCTTCTTGTAGTAAATTTCCCCTACACTGCTCGCCCCGATATGAGCTGCGATGTCGTAGTTACGCAGATCAGTTATAAAGACATATTCCCGTATTTTGATTCTTTGGCGCTTAAGGGACTTAGCTATAATGCATTATGCACATTGAATGAATTAAGACCCTATGAGATCTTAGGCTATACAGGAACCATTCGATTTCTTCTCGAAAACCTCTACCATATCGACCTTCATGCACTTGAGGCTTCGAGAACCAAAGAACGTTTTCTCTCCGTATTTATTGAAGTTTTATTTCACGATGACATAATAAATACAGCATTAAAAGAATTTCTCTACAACGAAAGTAAAATTCAACTTGCTGGTCTAGGGAAAGATATTATTTCAAAAGAAGGGCTTCTGCTCTATATCCAAGAAGCCATCGCATCAGTGGGACAGGGTAAAGAAAGCCCATGCAATCTTGTCGAGCCTCTTCTTATAAAAGCCCTTGGATCTCTCCTTACAAAGAAAATCCTAAAACCACAAAAGATAAGAAAAAAGTTATACGAGGCCATAGATTCGCGTTTACTGCCATTTTACTATATTGATGAGCATGGAGAATCGATTACCCGGATTGAGTCCCTTGTATCCCATTTGGCATCGATAGAACAAACAATCCAGGATGTTCCCGGCGAGTGGATCGAAGTTGGAACAATACTCGGAGAGGCATTCGCCCTTGCCTTGTCATTACATGATAGTGCTATGGTAGATAAAATTGCTACATCAAGCGAGTCACTTAATGTGCGCTTTCAAACCTTTATCGATAAATACTATTGGCAAATGTTCTCGTTAAGTGGTACTAGACAGCCCTTTGTAGTTTCCCGTGTTCTTGAGTATCTGCGAGCCCAACCCGAACGCAAGAAAGCGCTCATAGTGATCGATGGTATGAATACCTGGCAATGGAATCTGATAAGTAAAGCATTAGTAGCAGAGGGGATGTCCATTAAGACCAGCTCAGTATTCTCGTATTTGCCGTCAATAACAGCATGGTCGCGTCAAGCGCTCTTTAAAGGGGCCAAACCAGATCTTTCTTTGGGTACCGAGGTAGAAAAGAAGGTATTCTTTGAATACTGGATAAACCGCGGGTATTCAGATTCTGAAATATCGTATCTACGTTTTAGCAATTCCTGTGGTTTAACTCCTAATATTACTTCAAATGCTCAAATTGCAGGAGTAGTATGCACCGATTTAGATGACATACTACATGGAGCCATTCTAGGAAACGCCCAGCTTTTCCAAGATACAATAACGTGGATAAATAAATCAGGCATTGTGGAACTTATTAAAGAATTGAAGTCAAAAGGATTTCGCTGTTATATCACTTCAGACCATGGAAATATTGAAGCTCATGGCATCGGTAATGTTCCTATGAAGTCACGCTGCCTTTCAAACTCTCGTAGCAAGCGACATATTGAGTTTACATCAGAAGAGATGGCTATTTCCTATCTTGTATCTAATCCAGGCTTAAATGCATATAGGCGAGCATCGGTAGTCTACTTGAGCGATACATCCGCGTTCTGCAATGATCCAATAGTCATTACTCATGGAGGAAGCCATTTGCTTGAAATGTTGGTGCCTTTTGGAATTGTGGAGTAATTATGAATAAACAATCACGATATATAGGTATAAATCAAAAAGTTCCTATAGGATTACTCGAGAAGTACATCGCGAACTACCTAGAAACTGGGGTAATAGATAGTGCTGCAATAAAAGCAGATATATCCCTGGTATATAAAGGCAAGAATCGTGCTTCAAAGGCATTTCAGTATGCGAATAGAATTCTTTCTCATAATAAAACCATACTAGAATTCATACAAAAACGTATTGGCAATGAACGATACAAAAGGCTTAATGGAACTGATAAACATGCAATAACTCTCGCATTGATTTCTCTTGCATACCCTTTATTTTACGATGTGATAGTTGTTCTGGCCAAAGTATTCCGTGTACAAGAATTAGTGAGTCGTCGATATATCGCCCAAAAAATTGGTAGCCTTTACGGCAGCAACAGAACCTTAGAAATTGCTCTCGATGCCATTTTCCCTATGCTTGTAGATCTTAATCTTATTTTAAGAGCCAAACGTGGCGTATATAGCGCAGTACCATGCAAAGACCTGGTTGATGATAAAGTAGCCGAACTATTTGTAGCTATTGGTATCCGATTATCAGGCGGAAAACAAATCTCTATCGACGACTTTGAATATCGCGATTGGCATTTTTTCTTAAAGCCAAAACAACCACCCTATCAAAATCAAGTTTTGCTTGGAGTCTCAAAAACTGGAGCAAAGCAAGGATATATTGAATTTAAAAATCCTAAAGAGCTAGATAAAAAGCAGTTAACCAGAGAGATGGAGCATAAAATTGATCCATGAAGTTGAAAGAAAATCATCGGAACTTATAAATATCATAAAGAATGGTATTATCAGCATTGATGTAGTATACAGACATGGGCCATCGCTATATTTTTATTCAAAAACCATAAACCGAAGAAGGCAAACGCCAAAAATTGAAAAATTTCTCAAAGATGAATACAATATAGAGCTACTCTATGCCACATTGGTTTCTTGGGATATGAATTCTCGTGGTGCCAAGATGAAAGACTTTTCTGATTTTAAAAGCAATATACAGTCTAACATTGATACTTTTATATCCCTTGAAAAGAAATCGAAAAATATTCTTACTACCGATCTAAAAGACATACAAGAATTGTTGACGTCGCTTTATAACGGCCTCTCTCTTATGGTCACCAATCAACGTCTAGTGTCTAATTCGAAATTATTGCATTTTCTCTTCCCAGATCTTCTTATGCCGATGGATGGTAAAAACACTCTATTGTTCTGCTATGGAAATACCTCGGAATCGATCCACAAGTACTTAGATATATTAGGTATGTCATTTGATATTGCTCGAAAAGAAATCGACTGGACTACTATCGTAGTCAATGATGATAAACTTTGGAACAGAAGTATTCCAAAAGTTATTGATAATGCAATTTTACTCTACAATGAATGATCAAGAGTTTGGCGTTTTATGGAAATCTTGGGGAACTGCGTTATGCGGTGAACCCATGGATTCAAATTCCCTGATTGGTCAGATTACTAATTTGACATGGGATATTGGTGTTTTTAAAGCTATACAGTATTCCTGGGAGAAAACTAAGAGAAGAAACTCTGACGAGCTAAAAATTAACCCTGTACTATATGAGTTCATCGTAACAAACTTTTTTAAAAGTTTTGTATGTCTATAAGAAAGCTCACAGAAGATGGCAACTTTGCAAATAATAGCGGTAAAAACGATAGATCGATAATATCGATAATAAGTCTTCTGAAAGATATAAAAACACATAGAGCAGAATACACAAGAAGAAGAATATTCCTCCTTATGGATTTAGAGTACGACATTGAGGCTTTAAATAGAAAGCATGACCAATATTTAGAAAATCAACGACAAATCGGCATCAAGGCAGGTCCAATTCCAAGAAACTTGTCTCTTTATCAATCTATTTCTCTTCATAACCAATGGGATGCCATAACCTTGACTACATCTGAAACGCGAGCAGAAAACGATATTATTTCAGAGCAATACCTTGATGATTTAATTGAAAGAACAAAAAAAATCTATAAAGAAGTTGAATACCTCACCAACAAATATTTTGCACATGCAGCGACAAAAAGCAGTAGAGCTGGAATTATTTCTAAAAAAGAAAATCTCAATTTTAAAAAGCTAATTGATTTTACTCTCGAATGCGGGAAGCTTGTAAATAGCATTTCAAATATACTTTCTAACGCTCAATGGCCATTTTTATCTGATGCGCAATACGATAAGTGGGAGTATTGGTCATCTGGCTGGAAGGTATCTAATGAAGAATTGAATAGTGTGTGGCAAGCCTGGGGAAAAGAAACAGAGAGGCTAGAAGCAATACTGCCTCAAACTTAATATGGAAAATAATTTTTCCACAACAGCACAATTGTATCAATAGGATTCATATAAACCTTATAAAACAAAAACCCACCAATTTTGGCGTGCTTTCGCAGAGGCCTGGCGGGTTTGCTAATTGAAATGTATATCCCTTATTTTTTTTTGTCAATAAAAAGTATTGGATACTCATGATGGATGAATTCTACGATAACCAGGATAAAATCCTCCGGTTTGTGGAGCGAATATAGCAATTCGTTCTTTGTGACGGTCAAAGATTCAACGTACGAAACACCGCCCTTTACTTCAATAATACGTAGTTTTCCAGTACCAGGGATCTTGCTTTCGATATTGTAGCCCAGTTTTTCGAGTTCCCTGTTGGTGGGCTCAAAGCCTAAACCACACTCCAATTCCATAATGATTGCCCGAGCCCGGGCGGCCCTTCGTCCTGGACAGCATATCCAAGCGAGCGATTACCTGGTCCGTTTCCGTGAATCAATTGTGAGTGCGAGAGGTTTCTACCTGGTCGATCCTGATTTTCCTGGCCTCCTGTCTGATTACTGCACCCTGAACGCTAACTTCAACTCAGTCTCATCCAGAAAATGCAATTTAGCCTGTGCGCAATTGCCTTTGTTGAGCAGCTGGGCGAGGTAGGCTGCGATGTCAGCCCGGAAGTAGCCGGCGAGGTAGGTGCGGCCGTTGTCGGGAAGGCGGGCCAGGATCGAGACGGCGTTGGCGTCGGCTTTGTTGAAGGGATCTTGCCTGATGGCGAATTCGATGCTCTCCAGCCATGCCCGGACCCGGGCCTCGTCGCCCGCCAGATACCATAAAAAGGGGCGAAAGGACTTTAGTTTGCGAGAGCGCTGGATCGCGGTGCCGGCGGCGATAAAATCACCGCTTTTCATGGCCTGGCGCAGGCCCGGATAGCGATACAGGAATCCTGAAATTTCCTTTCCCACTGCACCGGGAGGGCCCCGCCGCCATATCCGGGGCCTGAAAGTATTGGCTTCGTAGAGTGGCGAACTTCCGAAGGTATCCTGGAAAGGCAACTCCTGTTCCGTTATGGCATCTTCGGCGCCCAAGAGTGACGAAGCGATATTTCTGGCCTCCTCTAGGGGATTTTCGCTGGATGCAAGGCCGGCCAGGTTCAATACCCCCGTCTGGCTTTCCGAGAACACTTCGATTGTGTCTTTGGAAATCTGGACAAGATAAACGGCGTTCGTGCTCATGGCTTCCCTCCCTGCTGTCTGTACAATACAGCGCGTGGAGGGATACCAAATGTCCCGGCAAGAAATTATTTTCGCTGCTTTTTACTCTTTTGCGATTGCGTAGCAATAAACAGCAGTGGGGATAAAATTAAGCTCCGTGTCACTTGTCACGTATCTCGATGTGGCGCTCCTGGTCGTGACGATCAGCGGCTCTTCTAGTGTATGTTTTTCTGCAAGAATGAGGATTCCTTTTAGTTCTTCGGGGTGATCCAAAATCCTATCAGACCACTTTACTTCCACCGCGAATCGAGGTCGTTGGCTGCCGGGGTCTAGGCCAACTATATCGACCTCTATATCCTGACGTCCTGATTTCCACCGGGCGTAGTGGAGGTCGGAATAAGAATCCTGGCGATGAAGCCACTGGTTCCAGATTGCAGTCTCTGCGAGTGAACCCGCAGCATCATCGTTTGCGCCGATATTCCCGAAAAGCGCGGCTCGCATCGATGGATTAGTGAGATAGATTTTAAACGTTCTCTCGCGCTGTAATCGTTGTGCATTGTCGTTTATTCGATGTACCCGTTTGACTAGATAGGCTGCTTCGAGATACTCAAGATACTCACCCAATTTTTGCTTGCTGATGCCCGAATGGCTCGATAGCGCTTCGAAGCCCACTTCGTTCCCAGAATTGAAAGCGAGGACATTGAAGAATCTGCTCAATTCCTGTGTGTTACCGATTCCGTACAGTCCAGGCAAGTCTTTCAGTAAGACCTTTTCGACTACGTCTTGACGTAAAAAACGCCCAGGATTCCCGCGTATAGTAGGATTCAATACCGCTTCCGGGAAACCACCAAAGTTGAGATAGTCGATGAACTCTCGATTTAATGCATCGATATCATTACATGCCCAAGGAATAACACCTTCATTGTCCAATGGGCGCATTAAAACCGTATCACTTCCCCGGAAATGCAAAAACTCTGCAAAATTGAGCGGAGGAAGCATAAAATCGGTAAAACGCCCTGCCCCCGATTCCCTGCTTTGCATCTTAAGTGCGGCTGCTGCCGAACCGCTGGCTATGAATCGCGCTTCGGGGTATGTATCCACCAGCGATTTCAAGTGCAAGCCCCACTCTTTGAGGTATTGAATTTCGTCGAAGATTACCCAAGGTTTTACGTTTTCATTATGACTGAATGCTTCCAAGAATAATTGATAAAGGCTCTCGATGGATCGCCCTGCATATAGCGGCGTATCCATTGAAATATACAGGATATCTATTCCTCTTGTTCCTGAATCTATGAGTTCCTGCACGAACTGGTGGAGCATCACTGTCTTGCCGACTCGTCGCGGCCCCATGAGGACAACAGCACGCCTGATCGAACGATCTCTAGCGAGTGCTGAGAATTGAGCATAATATGCTCTCTTAGGCCAGGTTCTTTCCTCTTCATCAATACCCCTGCCGGCCTGCCACCAAGGGTTGTCCAAAGCAAGTCGCCGTTGGACTTCGTGTCGTGGTATCTCAAGCGATGTTATCATGGTTCGCCTCAAGTCCTAATATGTCATATTAAGCATAGAAATACAAGCTTAATTTAACATTATACATTAAACACATTCTATAAAATGATTTAATATGTCACTTTAGTAGGATTATTTTGTGTTAGCTCTGCCATCCTGCGGACTTCTGAGATCCAGCGCTTCCTGAACTCATTCGGGGCTAGGACTTCGCAATTGGCGCCGCAGCGCAGGGCTCGGCCGAGAATCTCGGTCCAGTCGTGCACCGGCAGGCTCAAGTCCACCACAAGGCTTCCATCCGGGGCCCAGGTCTCCTGGATGCGCTGTTCCCGGGGCCACTCCTGGTTCCGGACCGCCCGGGCCGCTCCGCCGGTGAACCGCAAGGTGGCCCTTCCGATGGGCTCGCCCTTGAATATTCCGTAGGAGAAAGAAAGGTGCGTTTCGATCTCTTCCTTTGTGGGCAGAACCAGCTCTGGCCTGGGGCTTAAGACTTCCTTGGCCGTCTCTATGCGGGAAACCGCGAAAGTTCTCAGTTCCAGCGACAGGGAATCCCGGGCTATGCAGTACCATTTGCCACCGTAGTTTATGAGGTGAGCCGGGAGAATCACGCGACTGCTCTTTTCTCCTTTGGAGTCCAGATAGTCGATCTGGAGCGCCGCCTGGTCTACCAGGGCTTGGCAGAGGGTATAAGCGATAGCGTCCCCGATCCGTTCGACATCGGGCAGCTCGTAGCTCACTCTGTCCGCTATACGGGCGTAGCGGCTGGAGATTTTGCCTTCCAGGAAGGCGATGAGGTCGTTCGACAGCACGGGCACGTAGGCATATTCCGACAGGATGGATGTGAGGAATGAGATGGCGAAAAGGGATTTCTCGTCCGCCGCGGCCAGGCTCTCCCAGGGCTCGCAGTAGCTATAGCGCCTGAGCCTCGCTTCCCATTGGATGGGCGCTCCGAGCCTGTCCCGCATGTATTCGATGCCCATTCTCGCTTGTTGCGGAATTTCTACTATTTTCCGCAACATAGTTGCGGATTTTATGGATTTCTCGTATACTATGGGCATGGAGTATCAACGCAAGCTCGCGATCGCCCAGGAAGGGAAGTCAGCCTTCCTCTTCGGACCGCGACTGACTGGCAAGACCTATCTACTAAAGAAGACATTTCCCCAGGCACCATACTACGATCTTCTGCGTTCTGATATGTTCCTGCGGCTATCCCTGCGGCCTTCCATTTTGCGGGAAGAGCTAACGAACCATCCTCCCGGGACGACGGTCGTCATCGATGAAATACAGAAACTGCCTCTTTTGCTGGATGAAGTGCACTCTCTAATAGAAGAAAAGGGGCTGCGTTTCATCATGACAGGATCCAGCGCCAGAAAGCTAAGGCGAGGAGGGGTCAATCTGCTCGGGGGAAGGGCTAGGTCCCTGCGTCTTCATCCCCTGGTATCGGCGGAGATCGAGGATTTCAATCTGGAAAAAGCCCTTGCTATTGGAACACTTCCCTCGATCTATGGATCTGACGAAGCGTGGGAAGACTTGAAGGCATACTGCGGAACCTATCTTCAGGAAGAGATAGCCGCGGAAAGCGTCACTCGAAAGCTCGATGCCTTCTCGCGATTCTTGCGCAGCACAGCGCTCTTCTCGGGCGAACAGGTGAATTATGAAGCCTGGGGCTCCGATGCGATGGTCCCCGCCCGGACCGTGAGGGAATATTTCTCCATCCTTTCAGATACCCTGATAGGCGAGATGCTCGAACCCTGGAGGGGTGGGAAAAAGCGTAAACCGGCCGCCGCGGGAAAATTCTACTTTTTTGACAACGGGGTAAGGAATGCCCTGGCGGGTATCAGGTCGCTGGCGCCGGGAAGTGCGCAGTACGGTAAAAGCCTGGAGCACCTAGTCTACAGTGAACTTCGCGCGTGGCTTGACTACTCCAAGGATGATCGCGCTCTTTCATTCTGGCGCACTACGGACGGAAAGGAAGTCGACTTCATCGTCGGCGATGATATAGCTATCGAGGTAAAATCGGCGGTGTTGCCCGAGGCTCGTCATATAAAAGGGCTCATAACCCTGGCCGACGAAGGCGCTTTCCGCCATCGCATCCTGGCCTGTCTGGCGCCTGCCCCCAGGCTCTTGAATGGTGTGAAAATCCTGCATGTCATGGAGTTCTTGCAACGGCTCTGGGCTGGGGCTTATTCCCCGAATCGGCGTTAGGGCGCCACATTGCCCAGACTTTATGACAAGACTCGCAGGGGAGGTGCCACGCTATGAAAACTACGCTTTTTTATAGGGCCATCCTCGAGGATTTGGAAACATGGAAGTCCTCTAAACTTCGTAAGCCTTTGGTGCTGCGGGGCGCGAGGCAGGTCGGGAAAACCACGGTCATCAAACAGTTTGGACAGTCTTTCGATTCATTTGCGTACCTAAATCTCCTATGATTATTGTCAAGCGGCTTTTGACTTCCATCCCTCGAATTTTAAGCCATAACGACGGAACTTTCTTTCGAGCATATCCTTCGATGCATCGGCATAGTATTCACGCCGAGTCACAAGTATCCACATAAGCCCAACCATCCGTCGTGCTAGAGCTACGGCACTGCGGGTCTTGCCCCGTCGTTCGCTCAAGAGGACGAACTTTTCTTTCAGTCTTCCACCCTCTTTGCAGCGAATGAGTGACCAGGCTGCCTGCAGGATGATACCTCGCATTGCACGACAGCCTTCTTTCGTTATGTGCCCGTACCGATTCGTCTCGCCAGAACAGTCAAGCCGTGGCACCAGCCCGACATAATTAGCCACCTGAGCAGGGTTTGAGAATCTTTTCCCATCACCAACGTATGCGAGAAAGGCTGCCGCTACCCCTGGCCCTACTCCCGGAATCGATATCACATAGGGTGCCAGTTCGTGTGCGGCGATCATAGTCTGCAACTCCTGATCGAGAGAGGCAATCTCTTGCTCGGTCACGCCAAGTTCCCGGCCGATGACGGCCGCAAACTGCACGAGGTATCCATTCAGCCGAGTTGCCATCCGCTCCCGTGCGGCACCTGAATCAAGATCACACTTGTTCGCGGAAGTTATCCCCGCCTGCACATAGAGCGCACGCAATCTATTCAAGAGGCTCGTCCTGATCGTTACTAAGTAGTGCTTCATCGATACAAAAGTGCGCAGCATTTCTTCTCGCTCGTCAGGGACCGTTACGACCGGCAACTCATCTTCGGGATACCGCTGAACAAGGGACGCCAGCTTACGCGCATCCTCCTTGTCCGTTTTCCTCGTCGATTGCCAAATCATCGCGAGTTTGCCCGGATTGAGCACTATGACTCGACAACCGACGTCTTGTTTGACCTGTCGGCTTAAGACGAAAGCCAGGGCACAGGCTTCCAGAGCCACCGTGTCAGTTGCGTGAAGGCTTGCGCAAAGTCGCGTTCGACCACTCGCGTCCGTTTTGTAGCTCGATCGGGTTGCGGGCTTCCCGTCGCAAAGAATACACACTTCCATGCTCTTTTTTGCCAGATCGATACCGACAAATCTGCTCTTTCTCTGTTCCATTCGATCCCTCCCGGATATAAAATGAGGGATGGGAGTCTTGCACTCTTCGCGGGGTACGCCGAGCTCCTATTCGCGGTGGTGCTGCCACAGCAGCACCCCGCACTTTTTTGTTCGGCGGCCGGTTTTGGTTTCTCTTGCTGCCGAGGTCTTCTCGTTCGAGACGTTGCCTCTCAGCTTCGAGTCAACCGGCCACTGGCTCCCAAATCCCGTCGGATTTAGGATACTCCGTTTCAATGCGCATGCAATAATCATAAAGACTTGCTGTGAGGTGTGTTGATTATTGCGGCTTGATGATTTTTAAGAGTGATTGGGGGAATGTTCGCATTTCCAGGAAGCCAGTACCGCCTCGTAGTAGGTGGTGAAGAATACTATATTGACTTATTATTGTTCCATCGCAGTCTGAATTCTCTTATAAAAGTCGAGCTGAAAATAGGGAAATTCATACCAGAATTCGTCGGCAAGGTGCAGTTTTATCTTATTGCATTATAAGAGCAGGCTCGGCAGAAGAATGAGAATCCTCCTATTGGTGTGGCTACCTATACTACAACCCGAACTCTTCCAGAGGAGTTGAAAAACCAATGACCTGAGCCGGAAGCTATCTCAAAATTTCTGGAAAGCATTGAATATTAGCTAATAAAATCAGTATTTGAATAAAAACCTACGTATTTTAGTATTATTGACCTTAAACCCATCTGAACGCTATTGTTCAGAGGCGAAATTCTTTTTCAAGGAGATATCTATGAGCGTTATCGAATATGTAGAGGCCAGAGAGGTTCTGGATTCACGGGGCAATCCAACTGTCGAAGTGGACGTGGTGCTGGAGGACGGCACCCTGGGCCGCGCTGCTGTTCCATCTGGGGCTTCAACCGGCGAGTACGAGGCCGTGGAACTGCGGGATGGGGATAAGAAGCGCTACCTGGGCAAGGGTGTGCTCAAGGCTGTGGAGAACGTGAACACCGCCATTGCCGGGGAGATCTGTGGTCTGGACGCTTTGGAACAGGTAGATATCGACCGCACTATGATCGAACTGGACGGCACCGAGAACAAGGGCAAGCTGGGCGCCAACGCCATTCTGGGCGTTTCCATGGCTGTCGCTCGCGCGGCGGCGGAGTACCTGGGGCTGCCTCTGTACAAGTACTTAGGCGGGGCGCATACCACCCTCCTGCCCGTACCTATGGCTAATATCATCAATGGCGGCAAGCACGCCGATAACAAGATTGATTTCCAGGAATTCATGGTGATGCCCGTGGGCGCCGAAAGCTTCCGCGAGGCGGTGCGCATGACCGCCGAGGTATTTCATAACCTGAAGAGCCTCTTGAAGGGAGCCGGCCATAACACCTCCGTGGGCGACGAGGGCGGTTTTGCTCCCAATCTGGACAACGAGGAAGCCCTGCAGTTCATCATGAAGGCTATCGAAAAAGCCGGCTATAGGCCTGGCGAGCAGATCGCCATCGCTCTGGACTGCGCGTCCAGTGAGCTCTTCGACGAGGGCGGCCGCAAGGGTTATAAATTCTGGAAAACCAACCCCGACAAGCTCTTTACCGCTGATGAGATGATCGAGCTCTACACCAAGTGGGTAGGCAAGTATCCCATTATTTCCATCGAGGATGGCTTAGATCAGAACGACTGGGAAGGCTACGTGAAGCTCACCAAGGCATTGGGCGGCAAGATCCAGATCATGGGTGACGACTTTTTCGTCACCAACACCAAGCGCCTGGAGAAGGGCATTCAAATGGGCGCCTGCAACTCCATCCTCATCAAGCTGAATCAGATCGGCACTGTTACCGAGACCATCGAGGCTATCGACATGGCTAAGCGCGCCGGTTACACAGCCGTTGTCTCCCACCGCTCGGGCGAAACCGAAGACAGCTTTATCGCCGACCTCACCGTGGCCAAGGAAACCGGCCAGATCAAGACCGGCTCCATGTCCCGCACCGACCGCATCTGCAAGTACAATCAGCTTATGCGCATTGAGGACGAGATGGAAGGCATCGCGGAGTACTGGGGTAAGAAAGTATTTTATAACGTACGGGGCTGAAGTCATTAGACAGGAGAACAGGAATCCCATGATGTACAGGTTTCTGTTTTAGACGTCCAGACAATTTTTAAGATAAAGGCCGCTTCTTTTGAGGCGGCCTTTATACTTAGCGATTTTTCCTGTTAATCCTGTGTATCGTGTTATCCTGTCGAGACTTAACAGCAGCCCGGGCGCACTAAAAACTCTAGGTTTTCCCGAATTCCCGCATCGGGGGGCAGGGTTTTATAGTCCACGCCGGCGCGCCCGTTGTAGTCCCATACGATTTCACCCGCCAGGGTGGTGAATTCGCATAACAGACGCTGCTTACCGCGCAGCAATCCGTTGACCGAATCTGTGAAGCCGAAATCCCCTTCCATAAGTTTCCACACGGCGATATCCGCCAAGGCGCCCTTGGCGAGGGTGCCCAGTTCGGGGTGGCCGATCAGCCTTGCGGGAATGGATGTGGAGCGCTCGATAGCCTCAGTCAAAGGCATGCCCGCCGCCAAAAGCTTGGAAATAGTGGTGGGCATGTCCATGAGGTGCATGTTCATGCTGAGCACATGGAGGTCGGTGGATATGGTGTCGGGCGGAAAGCCCTGAGCCAGTGCCGGGATCGCGTTGCGGAAGAGGAAGCTGCCGGCGCCGTGTCCCAGATCGAAGCGCACGCCCCGCTTTCGCGCCTTGAAAAGATAGTCGTACACGCGACCTGCTTCATCGATAACCGGCACCGGCCCGCGGAAACAGTGGGTGGAGAAATCGCCAGGCCTGAGCTTATCGCCCACCAGCTCCCAATAAGGCCTCTCCTTTCTGAAGTAGCCGAAGTCCACCATTATCGGCATGCCCGACTTTTCGCCCGCCTTTAACGCCGAATCCACCGAAAGCCAGTCGGGTTTCCAGTAGTGGGCGGTTTTTATTCCCACGACAATATCGGAGTGTTCCTTGGCCACCGCCGCGGTGTTCTCCGCATCGAAAGCACTCTCTTCTTGCTCCATAGCGTCGTTTACCATACCGTGGCTGGCTATGTTCACGAAGGAGAGAACCCTCGTCTTAGCCCTGTCGATGACAGTGCTCCTGAATTGGGCGAAATTCTTGGCTCCGGCTGAGCCCGCGTCCACCATGGTAGTCACCCCAGTCCGGAAGCTGAAGCCATCGGGATAGACGCTGTTATCCCCAGCCCATGCATCGGGCACCAAAGCCGAGGCAAAAAGATGGGTGTGGATGTCCACCAAGCCTGCCGTCACCAGGCAGCCTTTGACATCGATCACCTTTGTTTCCGGTCCGGACTCGAGGTTAGGACCTATGGCTGCAATTCTCCCATCCTGAATTCCTATATCATTGATCGTGTCCACCCTGTTTACTGGATCCAGAACCCTTCCGCCTTTTATGAGCAACGAGTACTGCTTGGTATTGTCCATATTTCACTCCTGCAAGAAGTGTAGGTCCACTCCTTCGATTCGTCAATTATGAAACTAAGTTTCATTTTTAATTTGACAGCATGGCGGTATCGAGTATACTTGAAGCCGTATCGCATTTAGAAAGGCATAATTCATTCAGGAGGCAAAAATGAAACTGAAACGAACAATTCTCGCCATCGCACTCATTTTAGTGACGATGACGGCAAGCGCCGCTACCTTTAGGTACGCGACCATCGCCGAACCGCCGAGCCTCGATCAGCATGTGCTGACATCGGACCAGGCGACCACCATTGCCCAGCATGTATTCGAAGGGCTCTACACCTTCAACAAGAGTTATGATCCCATTCCCATGCTGGTGGAAAAAGAAAGCATCTCCGCCGACGGCAAGACGATCGCCCTCACCCTTAGGCAGGGTGTCAAGTTCCACAATGGCAAGGAAATGACCTCCGCCGACGTGGTCGCCTCCCTCAATCGCTGGGGTGTCTACGGCGTGCGCGGACCCGTGCTCTTCGAGCATATCCAGAAGGTGGAAGCCAGCTCTAAGTACGTGGTAACCCTGGTGTTCAAGAACGTATTCGCACCCTGGAAGACACTGTTGGCATTCATCAATGGCGGCCCTGTCATCTATCCCGAAGAAATCGCCAAGCCCGCGGGCAAGCAGCCAATCCCTGAGACCCAGTACATCGGCACCGGCCCCTATCGCTTTGTCCAGCGCAACCCCGGTCGCTTTATTCTTCTTGAGAAATTTAAGGACTATGTGGCCAGAACCGATGCTGCCGACGGCTACGGCGGGAAGCGCGTCGCCCAGTTCGACCAGATCCAGTTCATCCCTGTAAACGATGTGGGCACCAGGGTCAACGGCGTCAAGGCCGGCGATTACGACTATGCCGAGCAGATTTCTGGCGACCTCTACGAAATGCTCTCCGGCGACGCGTCGGTGAAAACCCTCTTGAACGAAGGCGTCATCATGCCTCTTATGTTCTTCGATTCCTCCGATGGCCCCTTTGTTGGAAATTACAAACTCCGGGTCGCTGTCCTTACCGCCCTTAATACCACCGCAGCCCTGCAGGCAGCAGTCGGCCCCAAGAACCTCTGGTCGGCCAACGGCTCGATCATGCCCAAGGGTACCTCATGGTTCAACAGCGCCGGTTTGGAGAACTACAGTCCCAATAACGCAGCCCGGGCCAAGGCTCTGGCAGCCGAGGCTGGCTACAAGGGTGAGAAGATTGTATTTATGGTTTCTTCAGCCTACAAAATGCACAATGATATTGGCCTTGTCTTTACAAAGCAGCTAAAAGACGCTGGCTTCAATATCGACCTGCAGGTCTACGACTGGGCTACCCTGGTTTCTAAGCGCGGCGACGGCAAGCAGTGGGACATGTTCTTCACACACCACGGCTTCGTGCCCGATCCCATTCTGTTCAGCTTCATGAGCGAAGCCTATCCCGGCTGGTGGGCAAGCCCCGAAAAGAAAGCCTTATCTCAAACCTTCACCTCCACCCTGGATCAGAAAAAACGGCTCGAGACCTGGACCCAGATCCAGAAGCTCATGTATGAGCAGGTGCCGGTACTCAAGGTCGGCGATGTATATACCTACGATATTTATTCGCCGAAGGTTCAGGATTTGGGTGAAACGCAGTTAATCTGGCCGAAATTCTGGAATGTGAGCTTCAAATAAAATTGGCTTTGCCGAAAGATCCATGGCTCTCATGGACTGAATCTTTCGGCATTTCGTAACCTGGATTCGGGCTCCCGCCTGCGGCGCGCCGCAGGCGGGAGCCCGGGTCTTTTTCCCTAGCAATGGAGTCAGACGCATGCTCAAGTTCGTGCTAAGACGGATTGTAGGGATGATTCCCTCCCTCTTCCTGGTGTCCGTCCTTGTATTCGGGTTCGTGCACCTCATCCCCGGTGACCCGATCCAAATTCTCCTGGGCGATTTGGCAACGCCTGAGCAAGTGGCTGCCGTACGGGAGGAAATGGGGCTGGACAAGCCAATCTGGGTCCAGTATGGAAAATGGATTGCCGGTGTCGTTACTGGGGACATGGGCAATTCGATCTTTTTCGGTCAATCGGTGTTGTCCGTCATAGGCAACAGGGCCGAGACGAGTATACTCCTAGCCCTGCTCACCCTCCTGCTCATCCTCTTTATTGGAATTCCAGTGGGCTACCTTTCGGCCACACGCTACGGCACGAAACTGGACCAAAGCATTTCGGGCATCAGCATGGGTTTCGCTTCGATACCAACCTTCTGGTTGGGCCTTACCCTGATGACATTTTTTGCGGTAAAGCTTAAATGGCTGCCCAGTTCTGGTTTTCCTTCGATTTTCCAATCCGGCAACTGGGGCAACCTGCGTTACCTCATATTGCCCGCCATTACCTTGTCGGCGCCCAACTCGGCCCTGATCATTAGGCTTACCCGGGCTTCGATGCTGGATGTGTTTAAAGAAGACTATGTGCGCACCGCCCGGGCCAAGGGTTTGAGAGAGCCTGTGGTCAATGTGTTCCATGTATTCCGCAATTCCATGAACTCCCTGGTCTCGGCCCTGGGCTTTACCTTCGCGGGCCTCGTATCGGGCACCGTGGTCACTGAGACGGTCTTTTCTCTGCCAGGTATCGGGAAACTAGTGGTGGACTCTGTGCTTCGTCGCGATTATCCGGTCATCCAAGGAATTATCCTTTGTATCGCCCTGCTCTACATGGCGATTAACCTGCTGGTCGACATAGCCTACGGTTGGCTCGACCCGCGTATTCGGTACAGCTAATAGGAGGGCCGTATGTCAGGATTTCTAAAAATGCTGCGGTCCCGAAAGATCGCGATCGCCGGTCTGGCCTTCCTGGGCTTTATTGTTCTCATGGCCCTCTTAGCTCCCTTAGTTGCGCCTATAAATCCTTTGGATATGGATCCGGCCAATCGGCTGCTTCCTCCCGGCAAGGGTCATATCTTTGGCACCGATAATTTCGGGCGAGACATTTGGAGCAGGGTGGTCTACGGTGCCAGAACGAGCTTGATAAGCTCCGTGGGGGTAGTGCTGTTTTCGGTCTCCATTGGCATCTTCGTGGGGCTAGTGGCGGGCTATTTCAAGGCGCTCAATGCACCCTTCATGCGACTTATCGATGTGATGATGGCGTTTCCTTCCCTCCTTCTTGCCTTGGTGCTCATGACGATTTTTGGCCGCGGTATGGTGAATGTGATCCTCGCCGTGGGGATTACCTATCTCACCCGCACAACCCGCATCGTGTACGGCATGACGCTCAAACTGAAGGAAGAGGTTTACATCGAAGCCTTCCGCTCAGCCGGCGCCTCGGACCTGCGGCTTTTACTCAAACATATTTTTCCCAACCTCACCTCGCCTGTTATTGTCCAGGCTACCTTCACCTTCGCCTTTTCCCTTCTGGACATGGCTTCCCTGGACTTTTTAGGCTTGGGGCTTCCTCCCGAAATTCCCAGCTGGGGTAACATGCTCTCCGAGGGCTCCATTTATCTGGCCAGAGCCCCCTGGATGTTGCTTATCCCCGGATTGTTCATAGTTCTGACGGTGCTGTCGTTCAACCTAGTCGGCGATGTCCTGCGCGACCAGGTGGATCCGCGATTCAGGCACGACATCAAAGGAGTGTAAGCCATGCCGTCGGACATTCTGCTGTCGATTCGCGGTCTTAAAACTCATTTCTCCACTCCTGTCGGCATCGTGAGCGCCGTAGACGGTGTGAGCTTCGATCTGACCCGAGGGGAAACCCTGGGGCTTGTGGGAGAATCGGGCTCGGGCAAGACGGTGACAGCCCTTTCGGTGATGCAGTTGTACGCAAAGCCCCAGGGGAGGATCGTGGCGGGTAAGATTCTTTTCGAGGGCAAGGACATAACCGCCATGGGCGAAAAGGATATGTACAACATCAGGGGTAACTCTATTTCCATGATTTTCCAGGAGCCCATGACCTCCCTTAATCCCGTGTACACCATAGGGCGGCAAATCGTGGAAGCCATACGAGCCCATCGCGCCATCGACAAGAAGGAAGCCTGGGCAATCGCCCTGGAAGCCCTGAAGCAAGTGGGTATTCCCGATCCCGAGCGGCGGCTTAGGTCCTATCCCCACGAGCTTTCGGGGGGCATGCGGCAGCGCGCCATGATTGCCATGGCCATTTCCTGCAAGCCCACCCTCCTCATAGCCGACGAGCCAACTACGGCCCTGGACGTGACCATCCAGGCCCAGATACTCCAACTCCTGCGGGAGCTGAAAGAAACCATGGGCATGTCGATGCTTATGATCACCCACGATCTGGGCGTGATCGCCGAGGTGGCGGACAAGGTAGCGGTAATGTACGGCGGCAGGATCGCCGAATATGCCGAAACCGCATCGCTATTCGCCTCGCCCATGCATCCCTACACCCGGGGTCTCATGGACTCCATTCCGGATATCGAAAAAGAAAGCGCCCAGCTCTATTCGATTCCCGGCACAGTGCCCAGCCTGATAGGGGAAACCAAGGGCTGCCGTTTCGCCAACCGCTGTCCTAGGGCTCTTCCCCGCTGTACCGAGGAAGCCCCCGAGCTCGTCGAAGCGGCTCCCGGGCATCTGGTGGCCTGCTGGAACAGGCTAGGAGCAGGGGATGAAGGGCCGCAGGATAAAAGGTCGTCGGAAGCCGAGCCCCAATCTCGAAGGATGACTAAAGGCGAAGGAGCGCAGCCGTGAGCGACATTATCCTGAAAGTCGAAAACCTGACCAAGGAATTCAAGGTTCACAAGACAGGCGGTATTGGAGGGGCTTCGGGACGCTCCCATGCCCTGGTGCGGGCGGTGAGCGATGTTAGTTTTTCGGTAACCAAGGGCGAGACCTTCGGCATCGTGGGGGAATCGGGCTGCGGCAAATCCACCACCGGCCGCCTCATTTTAAGGCTCATCGATCCCACTTCGGGGCGAATCGAATTTAGGGGCGCCGACATCACCCATCTTACGGGAGAAGCCCTGCGCGGCATACGCCGCAAGATACAGATGGTGTTCCAGGATCCCTATGCGTCCCTCAATCCACGCATGAATATCGCGGGCAACGTGGGCGAGCCGCTGATGATTCACAAGCTGGTGTCGAGCAATACCGAACGGGATGAGAAGGTAAAGGAACTCTTGAGCACTGTGGGCCTCAATCCTGATTACTTTGCCCGTTTCCCCTTCGAGTTTTCGGGTGGTCAGCGCCAGCGTATCGGTATAGCCCGGGCTCTGTCCCTTTCCCCCGAACTGGTGATAGCCGACGAGCCGGTTTCAGCCCTGGACGTGTCGCTCCAGGCGCAGATCATCAACCTGTTGCAGGATTTGAAGGCAAAAAAGAACCTGACCTATATTTTTATCGCCCATGACCTGGGGGTGGTTAAACATATTTCGGACCGGATCGCCGTCATGTACTTAGGTAAGATCGCCGAGATCGCGGGCAAGCGTGAGATTTTCTCCCAGCCCCTGCACCCCTATACCCAAGCCCTCTTTTCCTCGATCCCGATTCCCAATCCCGCCAAGCGGCGCCTCCGCGCTCCCTTGGGCGGAGATGTTCCCAGCCCCCTGGCTCCGCCTCCGGGCTGCCTTTTCCACACCCGCTGCCCCAAGGCGATGGACCGTTGCAGGGTGGAGGTGCCTGTGCTAAAGGAAGTCGCCCCCGGTCACCTGGTTGCCTGCCACTTGTACTGAAGGCAGCCACGAAGCGCCGCGGTTCAGCCGTGGCGCTCCAACAATAGCCTAGAACCTTGGGCGATCGCCTAGACGCTGAAGAGCTCCTTTAAAGCGGACACCACTTCTTCAGCCTCGGACTCGGTGATCGTCTGGGGGTTGAGCACCAGGCCGCCCTTCCAGGTATCCACGAGAACCGCCGGTTTTCCACCTTCTGCTTTTCTTAGGCTTTTTTGGGCGGTCTGGATGTCAAGGCCGGGTTTTCGCACGATAACCTTGGGTATGCACACGGGGTGAATGCCCGGCTCTGTGGCGGTGAAGGGCGAAACAACAGCTCCGGGCAGATCCGCGAGCCCGGAAAGCCACATTTCGCATATCTTGGCCATCCCGGCCATATGGGCTTCTTCGTCCTCTGCCAGATAGTCCTCAAGGGCTGCCAGGAAGCCCATTACGTTTTCTTTGCCCGCCTTGGTAGGTCTGCCCACGCCGTAGTTGGGCGCTCCGTTATAGCGGGCTGCGTCGATGAGGGTTTTATCGCCGACCACGAGGCCAGAGCTCTGGGGTCCGGCGATCTCCTTGCCCCCGGAGAATATCACTAGATCGGCGCCGCGCTTGCAGAGGTTCCAGAGATTGGATTTTGGCGGTAGCTCGGCGGCGGCGTCTACGACCACTGGGATACCCTTGGCATGGGCAATCTTCAGTGTTTCGTCCAATGAGAGGGAAGCATTGAGCATCTCTGCCTGGAGGGCGAAGAACACCGCCGCAGTGTTCTCGGTAATAGCAGCTTCCAGCTCCCAGGGATGGGTCTTTATGCAGTCCCCTATCTCCACGAACCGGGCTCCCGCGGTGGGTACCGCATTGTCGTAGGGATTGCGATGGCTTCGCTGAATGATCACCTCGGATCGGGCAGGAGGTTTGGAGGGGAGGCAGTTGCGGAGGTAGGGATCGGTGCCCGCTATACATGCGCCGATGGACTGGATGATGCCCGGCGAAGCCCCAGCGGTGATCAACGCGGCGTCTACACCGAGTTTGCCGGCGACGTACTCACCTGTTTTGCGCAGCAGCTCTTCCATTTCCACGAAATGCCCGGATGCTTCGGCCATGGCGGCGGCTGCCTCGGGCCGCAGTCGGCAGCCCCCATAGGCCGTAAGCGTTCCAGATGCGTTCACTACTCTGGGTAAACCCAGTGCTGTCCTAAGTTCTTGTCCCTTCATGCTCCACCTCTTGAGGCAGTATGGCACAGGGAAGGATTTTGCGCCATCGGGAAGTTATAAAATTGGAACAAGATTTCATTTTAGTTACATCGAACTTGACATATTCCGACATTGCGGTGAAACTATAGTGCAAAGATCAATATAATGGAGGAGTGTTCCGGACTTAAAACCGGGGCGCGTAGGACAATGGCCGCGAAACCGAAGGTTGTGAAAAATACCGAGGAAAAGCAGATATCGGCTGCGGTTCGGACCATGGCCGTGCTCGAAGCCCTGTCCGAAGGCGGCTCCTTCACCTTTGACGCATTGGTAGAAAAAGTGGGTTTGGCTAAACCTACGCTTTTCCGTTTCCTCAAGACTTTGAAGTCCTTAGGCTATGTTCTCCAGCATGAAGATTCCAGATATTCCTTAAGCCTCAAGATGCTCACTGTCGGTTCGAAGGCCCTGGGGGCAATGGAACTCCACGACGCTTCTCGGCCGGTGATAAAACGTCTAGCCAAGTATTTTAAGGAAACTGTCCATCTGGCTATCCTTATGGACGCCAAGGTCGTATACATCCAGAAGGTGGAATCGGTCCACACGATCAGGATGTATTCAACCATCGGGAAACAAGCGCCCCTGCATTGTACATCCCTGGGCAAGGCGCTGCTGGCCTGGAATCCGGACAGGGAAAAGATAGTGAAGAAACTAGAGCTTGTGCCCTACACGCGCAACACCATTGTCACGAGCAAGTCTTTGCTCGCCGAGTTGGACGCTATCAGGGAGCTCGGCTATTCTACCGACAACGAGGAGCATGAGCCGGATATCCGCTGCATAGGCGCGCCGGTATTCGATTATTCAGGATCGGTCATCGCGGCGGTGAGCGTGGCATGGCCTGTGTACCGCTATAAACCCGAGGAAGAGCCCAAGAACGCGGCAACTATCATGGCGGCCGCTAAAGAAATATCCACATTGATGGGGTACGAAGCAGAATGAAAAAGGTAAAGAATTCAGCGCGGCTACCTTCTCCCTCGCTACTCTTTTTTGAGGATGCTATCCGAGCGAACATTGATATGGCGATCAAGATCGCGGGCAGCGCCGGGCGCCTGCGCCCCCACGTCAAAACCCACAAAACCGCCGAGCTCGCCGCCATGTCCATGGCCCGGGGCATCCTCAAGTTCAAGTGCGCCACCATCGCCGAGGCCGAGATGCTGGCCAGGGCGCAGGCGCCCGACATCCTGCTTTCCTATACCCTGGTGGGCAGGAACGCTGAACGCCTTGTTGAGTTAGCCCTGAAATATCCCCATGCAAAGTTTTCAACCCTGGCTGACAACCTGGAAGCCACCCGCTTTCTTAACACGTTGGCCGAAAATGCAAAGCTGAAATTGGGTGTTTTCCTTGACCTAGATGTGGGGCAGCATCGCACCGGTATAGCGCCAGGACCCGAAGCCGAAGCCCTGTACGATTACATCTGCGGTGCTCCGGGGCTCTATGCCGGGGGCTTGCATTGCTATGACGGCCACAATCATCAGGAAACCCTTGTCGAGCGTCAGGCTGCGGCCGATGTCTGCTATGGGATAGCCGCGAGCTTTAGGGAAAAGCTCCTGAAATCGGGCTTGCCGGTGCCTGAAGTGGCCATGGGCGGCACGCCCACCTTCCCCTGTTACGCGCCGAGGCAAGATCTCACGCTTTCGCCGGGAACCTGTTTTCTTCATGATTACAGCTATGCCTCCAGCTTTCCTGATCTCAAGTTCGAGTACGCTGCGGCTATTTTAGCCAGGGTGGTGAGCAGGAATACAGCCTTGGGCACCTTTACCATCGATCTGGGCTACAAGGGCATCTCGGCCGATCCCAAGGGTCCCCGGGGATTCTTGCCCGATTATGAGTCAAGCGTCGCGGTGCTTCAGAACGAGGAGCATTGGGTTTTTACCGCGCCCAAGAAGGGTTTGCCTGCGATCGGCGAGGAAGTCTACGTAATACCCACCCATATCTGCCCCACCGTCGCCCTTTACGAGCGGGCGCACATTGTCGACAAGGACGGAGTGTGCTTTACGGAGTGGAAGATAGCTTCCAGGGATAGGTCTATCGGTATTTAACATTTAAGGAGGAATATGAATGAATGCCTATGAAAACCTGGCAAAAGCCGGGTATGCGCTTCCTGAAGTACCGCCATTGGGCGGTCTCTACCAGCGGGTGAAACGGGTGGGTAACCTAGCCTTCGTATCCGGTCAGGGTTGCACGGTAAAGGGCGTACCCGTATTCACCGGAAAGGTGGGCGCAGGGGTCAGCCTTGAGCAGGGACAGGAAGCCGCCAGAATTTGCGTGCTCAACGCGCTGGCTGTGTTGCACGAAAGCCTGGGATCCTTGGACAAGGTGAAAAACGTGGTAAAGGTTCTCGGCTTTGTAGCTAGCGCACCGGGATTCAACAGCCAGCCTTCGGTCATCAATGGATGTTCGCAGCTTCTTATCGACGTATTCGGCGACGCGGGGCGGCATGCCCGATCAGCCATCGGCACGAACGAGCTGCCGGGCGACATTCCTGTGGAGATCGAGTTTATTTTCGAAGTGGAATAATCAAGCAGGTGTACCGACTTTCCAAAGCCGGAAAGGAGAAAATATGGATACTATATTTGGAGACCTCAGGGCAAAGGCTCTCAGGTCTAAGGGGATTATCGCGGTATTGGTAATTGAGGATGCGAATGACGCGGTTCCGCTCGCAAAAGCCCTGGTTGATGGGGGCATAACTTCCATGGAATTGACCTTGCGCACACCTACCGCCATGGAGGCACTCAAACGGATTGTAGCTGAAGTGCCACAGATGCAGGCTGGAGTAGGGACAATCCTGACACCAGCCCAGGTGCTGGAAGTAAAAGCGGCCAAGGCCGACTTCGGCGTATCCCCAGGATTTAACCGGAGAGTGGTAGAAAAGGCCATCGAGGCTGGTTTGCCCTTCGCCCCCGGTATTTCCATAGCCTCTGAGATCGAAGCCACTGTCGAGCTCGGTTGCAAGGTTCTCAAGTTCTTTCCCGCAGAACCTCTAGGCGGGCTTAAATACCTGGATTCGATGAACAACCCCTACGGATTCCTCGGCTTGAGCTACATTCCCCTGGGCGGCCTTAATCTTCAAAACCTGGCTTCTTGGCTGGAAAAAGACTACATTCTGGCGGTCGGCGGATCCTGGATCGCGCCTAAGAGCTTGATAGCGAAAAAAGACTGGGATTCCATACGGGCTAACGCGATCCAGGCCATGAAAGTGTTCCATGAAGTGAGGGGGTAAGCCGCGATGAGCGAATTTATCACCTTCGGCGAGATAATGAGCAGGATCGATATTCCACTGAAAAAACGGTTTAGGCAGGCTTTTCCCGGAAGCGTGGATATCAGCTTCGCCGGCGCCGAGGCTAATGTGGCTGCCTTTCTGGCATTGAACGGAAAACAAGCGAAATTCGTCACCGCCCTGCCCACCCACGAGATAGCCGAGGCCTGTGTCGGCCAACTGCGCAATGTCGGCATAGATACCGGATCGATAGTGCGAACCTCCGAGGGCAGGCTTGGCTGTTATTACGTGGAAGAAGGCGCCAACCAGCGGCCGAGCAAGGTGATCTACGACCGCAGTTATTCCTCGGTGAGTCTTGTTCCGCCAAGCGCTTATGATTGGGAGACGATTTTCAAAGGCGCGCGCTGGTTCCACTTCACCGGCATAACGGCGGCTCTTTCGGCCAACGCGGCCGAGGTGATGCTGCACGCGGCCAGGGAAGCCAAACAACGCGGACTTACCGTTTCCTGCGATCTCAATTTCCGCAAGAATCTCTGGCGATGGGAACCGGGCACAGCTCCCGCTGTTCTAGCGAAGCGGATAATGACCCAGGCCTTGCCCTATGTGGACATCCTGGTCGGCAATGAGGAGGACGCTTCCGACGTCTTGGGAATCAAAGCCGGCAACACGGACGTCACTTCTGGCTCCCTCCATATCCAGAGTTATCCCGACGTTGCGCGGCAGATTGGAGAGCAGTTCTCCACCATCAAAAAAGTAGCCTTTACTCTTCGTGAAAGTGTATCGGCCAGCCACAACCGCTGGGGCGCCATGCTCTACGATGTCGCATCGGCCAAGGCGCACTTCGCCCCCGAATCGAGCGGAGCCTACAAGCCCTACGAGATCACCGATATCGTCGACAGGGTGGGGGGAGGGGATTCCTTCTCCGCTGCCCTCATATTCGCGATGAGCGATCCTGATCTTTTAGAGGATTCCACCGCGGTGCGCTTTGCCGCAGCCGCCAGCTGTCTCAATCATTCCATTAGGGGTGATTTTAATTATGCATCCAAGGACGAAATCCTGTCGTTGATGAAAGGTGATGCGTCGGGCAGGGTTAAGCGCTAAGCGGTATATCGATAATGCAATAACGAGACAGGGCGACAGGAAGCGCAGGATTGACAGAAAAAAAGGCAAGGTATGAAAAAATAATACCCCCGGCAAGCTCGTGTCGAGGGCACCTCCTGAAAATCCTGGCTTCCTGTCTGATTTTTAAAATTTATTCCTTCACGATATTCGCATCGGTTTTGCAGAAATCGCTGCCCTTGCACAAAATGGAATCGTTCAGTGTGGCAGCCAACGCATAGGTGGCGCAATCGCCGAGATTGAGTCCTGCGGGGTGTCTCCCCTTCCCATATCGACGCCAGGCAGCCATGGCTACCTCAGCCTGGCTAACATCGAAGGGGAGTACCTCTATGCTAGCCGCGGTGAGCAGTTTATTTAAAGCGTTAGTTCCCGATTTGCCTTTTCTTGATTCCACGACGATCATGGTTTCAAGCTTGTTGACCGAACTGATGAATTTTCTTCCTGGTGAGCCGAGGGCAGCAATAAATTCTTCAGCCTCTGGCTCCCCAAAAAGCACCGCGAGAATGGCCGAACTATCGATTACCATCGATAAACCCCCCGGATTTCCCGTAACCGAGA
The DNA here is from genome assembly GCA_002428725.1 of Spirochaetaceae bacterium UBA6076. Taxonomy (GTDB): domain Bacteria; phylum Spirochaetota; class Spirochaetia; order Treponematales; family Rectinemataceae; genus UBA2256. The sequence goes on from DIXQ01000022.1 coordinate 89,759, forward strand.
ATCTCATCTGCGCTTCGTTTATCCAGATCGGGAAGGGCGGCACATTCCGCAGCTATGAGCGCCAAGCTTTCCCGGATCGATTTGTAGTTTTCCTTCTGGGAAGAAACCTGGGCTTCTAGCGCTTTTGCTATTGCATCTGTCATCGTAATGCCCTGGCGCTTGGCGAGCGTACGGGCTAATTTTTCAACCCTTGGATTTCTTATACTGATAGCCATTTCAGCCTCCGCGTATATAAAAAAATAATCCGTATATACAGCCTTGTCAAGGCAAGCTCATTAAAGCATTCAAGCTTGCGAATACATGCGCTGCCGCCTATACTGAATATGTGGGCTGATCTCGCCGGTCATAGCTTCTCGCAGTGAGTGTGAGGGCTGATTATAGTTCACTTGGTGGTGGATTACACAGGCTCTGGCCAGTATTATCACGAAGGGCAGGATTCTTCCCTCTGGTCAGATCCCGAGGCCGGCTATGCCAAAACCAAGGAGCTGGACGCGGCGAAGGGCATAATCTGGCTTACCCCCGCTCCGGCCAACAACACCGAAGCCCTGGCTGTACGACGGCAGTTCGCCGAGGAAACAGGAATCCGCGACCTGCCCGCCCTGGCCGCTTACGTGAATTCAGGGGGCAGAATCAAACTCATCTGCGCCCAATCCTACGCCGACAACAGCCTCGGGCATCTGGGTCTGGAGGAAGCCTACAGCTTCAAGCTGGACAAGAGCCAGCTGGTGCTCCTGTCTTCGGGCAACACGGCGGAAATGCTCAAGGCCCTGGCCGAGGGGACGAACGATGTCAACGTGTCCCTGGTGTATGGTACTGACGGCTAAGAAGGTAACGAAGCATTACGGCTCTACCAGGGCTCTTAACGAAGTAAGCGTCGAGTTCCCCGAAGGGCGGGTGAGCATTCTGCTGGGGCCTTCCGGGAGCGGCAAGTCCACTCTGCTGAGGCTTCTCAACAGAATGATCGAGCCTGATTCGGGCAAGATTTTCGTAGATGGCTGGGACGCGTCGGAAATGGATCCTATTGCCCTGCGGAGGAACATGGGGTATGTGGTGCAGGGCATCGGGCTTTTCCCCATCTTACGGTGGCTGAAAATATCTGCGTTACTCCGCAGCTTCTTGGCTGGTCCAAGGAAAGAAGCGCGGCGAGGGTTGAAGAGCTGCTAACCCTTATCCGGCTTCCTCCCAGCTATGGCGAGCGCTATCCCCGCCAGCTTTCGGGCGGAGAAGCCCAGCGGGTGGGCGTTGCCCGCGCCTTGGCCGCAGATCCTCCGGTGCTGCTGGGCGATAGGCTCAGCCTGCTCTACCAAGGAAGACTGGTCCAATCGGGGCCGGCTATCGAATTTCTATTAAAGCCTGCTGAGAGCTTTGTACGATTTAAAGATCTGGCGCGAGAACTGTCGGATGAAAAATAATAAGCGCTCCGGCTTAGATAGACGTTGGGCGGAACCGCTCATCTTCCTCGCGCTCTTTGTGTTCGTTCTCTTTTTCTTCCCTGCCGTGGAGAACCTATTGAAGCCGCTGATCAGCAGAAAGACACTCTACACCCAGCGGGATCCTCTCTGGCTGCTCGCGCTTGAGCATGTAGTCTTGGCTTCGGCCACCAGCCTCTTTTCGGCGCTCATCGCCTTCGCCTCAGCTGTGCTTCTTTCGAAGGACCGTTTCGCGAGTCTTAGGGCCTTGTTCATGTCCGCCTCTTCGATTATTGAAACCTTTCCCACCGTTGCGGTAATGGCCCTCCTCATTCCCCTTACGGGCTACGGCTTTGTCCCTGTCGCCATCGCTCTCTTTTTCTACGGGCTTTTGCCGGTATTTAGAAACACCGTTGAAGGCTTGCTTTCCATAAGCCCAGAATTGGTAGATTCTGCGCTAGGCTTGGGCATGGATGAGCGGCAGATACTAAAAAAGCTCCGCCTCCCCCTTGCCATGCCCCTGGTGCTCCAGGGCTTGAGGATTTCCTTGCTTATCAATATTTCTGCAGCGACTATTGGTGCGGCGGTGGGAGCGGGAGGCTTGGGGATTCCTATCGTGTCAGGCCTGCGATCCTTTGACCCCATTCTCATTCTCCAGGGTTCCCTGCCCGTCGCTTGCCTCGCTCTTTTTGTCGATTCCTCTCTGCGCCGTCTTGAATGGCGGCTAGGGCGGAGGCTTGGTTCCGTGCAGAATTTATAGGTGTGCCCCTTTAGTCAATCCTGGAGATCCTGTTTTCATGTCAGATTTTCTATAACAGCGAATCACTCAAAATAACCTATTCACAGAAGATGGTTTCCAGGCTTGTTGCGAACAACGATTTAAAGCTAGGATGGGTCTATGTTTTCTGCGCTTCAAAGTGTGCTTTCGGTAATCATCATGATCGGTCTAGGCTTTATCCTGGCCAAGCGAGGCTGGTTCGAGGGCAAAGCTCCCGCCCTCATCTCGCGGCTTGTGGTATCGGTAGCCCTGCCGGCATACATGATCAACAACCTTCTGGGCGGTTACGACCGCCAGGGTCTCCTCTCAATGCTGCCTGGCTTAGGCGTGCCCTTTGTCACCATGATTTCCGGATTTATACTTGCCTCCCTTTTGGCGGTGCTCATAAGGATTCCCAAGGGGCGCCGAGGGACTTTTGCCTCCATGTTCTCGCTTTCCAATTCGATTTTCATCGGCCTGCCGGTGAACATGCTCCTCTTCGGCGACGAAAGCCTGCCCTTCGTCTTACTTTACTACATCGCCAACACTACCTGCTTTTGGACCATCGGCACTTTCGGCATCGCCAACGATGGCGCCCTGCTCTCAAGCGGTCCCAAACCTTCACTGTTTTCCCTTTCGGGGCTTAAAAGGCTCCTTTCGCCGCCCCTGGTAGCCTTTATCGTGGCGGTTCTTCTGATACTGCTGGAAATTCGTCTGCCCAAGTGGGTGATGGACACAACACGATATTTGGGCAACATGACCACACCGATGTCCATGCTTTTTGTGGGCATTGTCGTTGCCAGGGTGGACTGGAAAAAACTGCGTTTCGGTCTGGATATGCTCGTCCTGGTGGCTGGACGCTTTGTCTTCACGCCGCTCATCGTTTTTCTTTTGGTGAAGGGTGGGGATTTTCCCGTTTTGATGAAGCAGGTTTTCGTGATCCAAGCCGCCATGCCCGCCATGACCCAGACGCCCATCCTGGCCGAAGCCTACAAGGCAGACTCGGAATACGCCGGCCTGGGCACCTCGCTTACGACGCTTCTCAGCCTGGTCTCGATTCCAGTCTACATGGCTTTTGTGGGGAAGATGTTTTAAGTCAAAATGTTAAAGACCCCCGCATTTCATCAAACTCGATAAATAGTTCGGATTCTAGGGCTGTGGCTTCACCCTCCAGTAAAGACCGAGCCCAGGGAGCCCTGGAGTTGGCGCCTGGCGCGCCAGGTCCAGTGGAACCGAATTCGCCGAAGCCTTTATAGGCTTGCGCCTCGCGCTTGCCCCAATCGTCCCATCCCTGGGGGACGATATGAGAACCCATATGGCAGCGAATAAAGACCGCTCTACCCGTGTGCCGCCAGGGGCGTGCCAGGTAGCTGCGGGGTGCGTCTAGCCCCGCCGATGGTTCCGATGTCAACTCACAGTCCAGGAATACGAAGCCGATTTTTTGGCCTGGATAGGTGGAGGGAGCGGCGATCCAGCCAATAGTCTCATGGGGCGGCAATCGCTGTGATGCTGGTGGTTGCGCTGACAAGGTTGGCTGACCGGTGTCTGGAGCCATCTTGCTTACATGCTTGCGTCGCAATGGTGAATCTAAAGCTATATCCGCTGCCTGCCGTCCCAGGGATCGTATTTCGCAGGCTTCGAAAACCGCGAGACTCGAACCGAAGATAAAGTCCACGTCCCCCTCTATGAGGCAGCGCCGATAAAGTTGGCGGAAGGGCAACGTCGGCAGGTGGGCACCGAGGCCGGCGACGGGGTGGATGAGATTGATGCCCTTGGGGGGCGGGTTTTTGGGCAGGGGGCCCGTGCAAAGGGTATCTTGCCTTGACGAGATGCGGCAGTCTTCGACTACGAGGAGGTCGGCGTCGGCGTAGAGGGCCACTGCCGGGCCTATAAGCCGCCCGGACGACCGGACGATAAGCCGACAGGACGACATGATCCGCAGGATTGACAGGACCATCGGGCTTTTTCCGTATATCCTGAAGTACTGTCGTCCTGTCTTGTCGCTGATTCGGCATAGACAGATAAGCCGCCCAGACCCGCGGGACTCGCGCTACAGCAGCCACATCAGCGCAAGGACGACCGCGGTCGGCGCCACGCTTCTCCAGAATATTTTCTTCGCGATCCTCAAGGCCTTGTGCTCCAGGTAGTCCACCCTGTAGGCCGCGAACTTGCCGGTTATGCACGAGCCGGGAATGCCTCCAGGGGGTGAAATCCACTGTCCGGCCAGCACCACATTCTTCAAGCCTTTGATGAAGGGCGAAGGGTAGGCAGTTCTCATGCTCGCTTCTTTCGGAAGGATGCAGGCCTGGTTGTATCCGTTGTGGGCGTTGCAGTACCGCTTGTAGGTACAGGGAGTCCATGCGTCGAGGAGGGTCAGCTTGCCGCGGTATTCCGGCCAGGTTTTTTCGATTTTTTCCTTCACCAGGGCGGCGAGCTCCAGTTTTTTCGCTTTGTAGGCTTCTTTGTCCTCGCCCAGCGCTTTCCAGTACGCCCAGCTGGACCGATCCATGCCCCAGAGAACCTGGATGATCTGTTTGCCCTCGGGTGCGAAAGATGGTTCATAGGCGAAGGTCTTCAGCGTGATGCGGTCGTTGAGCCAAGGTTCGACCTGGAGTTCGGGCGCGTCCAGGTTGGTCTCGTGCCCGAGTAGGTCTCGCGGATCGTCGACTGCCCAGGCCGCCTGGAACATGCCGTAGATCGGGTATGTGTCCGGATTGTCGAAATACTCCTTGAGCTTTTCGGGCATGTAGGATCGGTCGAGCAGCTGTGTGAAGGTGAAGTCGGCGTCACAGGCGGGAATGACATAGTCAGCCTCGACGCGCGCGCCGTCCTCGAGGACGATACCGGTCGCCCTGTCCCCGGCGATTTCGATGCTTCGCACCGGCGCCGAACCGCGATAGATGCCCCCCAGTTCCTCGAACCGCGCCTTCATCCGCAGCGCCGCCGCCCTGGATCCTCCGACGGGAACGCCGCCGTCCCCGCTCGCGAAATTGCCGTAGGAGACGGGGAAGGAATATGCCTTGGATTCCTTGGGGCAGAAATCGCTGAGGCAGCGCCGGATGAGCGGGTGCTTGAATCTGTTCATCAGATCCTGCGTGCTTTCGCGAGGATATCGTCCGAAAAGTTTGAACATTTTTATCGATTTTAAAAGCAGCCTGGTTCCGGCGACGGCTCCCAGCTGTTCCCCCGGCACGCCTGCGGGGACGACGGTGGATGTGCCGAGCGCGACATTGCCGAACAGCGTGTTGATTTCTTCCTCATCCTCGGGCGATAGGGCTATCCATTCCTTTCGCGTCTTTTCGAGGTCGCCGTACAGGGAGAGATGCTGTCCGTTCAGCCAGGAGGTGTACATGACGTCGCTTCTGAGCACGCCGGTCGAATCGTCTATGAGGCGGGTCTCCCTGTACAGGTCGTACAGGTCGCTGCCAGGCGTCGTGCCCATGAGCCAGTGGATGCAGTTGTCGATATGGTAGCCGCCGCGGTCCCATCCGGTGCACTCTCCACCCGGAACGGCGTTCTTCTCGAACAGCTCCACCTGATACCCTAGCTTGAGGGCATAGATGCCGGCGCTGAGCCCGGCGACCCCCGCTCCGATGATGACGACCTTTTTGTTGTTTTCAGACATTGGAATTCTCTTCGTGCGCCACGATGTTCCGGTATATTTTCTCGATATCGGCTTTGTCGGGAATAGCGATGCCGCGCTCTTTGTCGGCGAGGATAAGCAGCGTGTCGCCGCTCCTGATCCCCATCATGTCCCGCATATCCTTCGGGATGACGATCTGCCCCTTCTGGCCGACCTTCACCATGCTCATCAGCTTGCCTTCCATGGTTACTCCTGTTCAACTTGTATGAACAGTATAACTAGTATAACTTTCGCTGGCGATTGTCAAGGAGCGTTCGGCTTATTGAACCCGTATTGTGCCGAAGCCCCCGTACTCGCTAGGATGGAGTCATGTTGAACGCCCTCCAGAGTGTTTTTTCCGTCATTGCCATGATAGCCCTGGGCTTTTTTCTGGCGAAAAGGAAGTGGTTCGAAGGCAATTCCAGCGCCCTCATCTCGCGTCTTGTCGTGTCGGTGGCGCTGCCGGCGTACATGATCTCGAATCTCATGACCAGCTACGACAGGTCGAAACTGATTTCCATGCTCCCCGGCCTTCCCATACCTTTCCTGGCGATGCTGGGAAGTTTTCTCGTCGCGTCGGGCCTGGCTGTTGTTCTCAAGGTGCCGAGAGGGCGGAGAGGCACGTTCGCCTCCATGTTCTCGCTCGCGAATGCCGTGTTCATAGGCTTGCCCGTCAATTTGCTTCTCTTCGGCGACGAAAGCCTTCCTTTCGCTCTTCTCTATTACATAGCGAATACCACGGTGTTCTGGACGCTCGGCACCTACTTGATAGCCAGCGATGGCGCCATACGATCGGGAAGGGCCAAGCCCTCGCCCGTCTCCGCCGCCGGACTTAAGCGGATCCTCTCGCCCCCGCTCTTGGGCTTCATAGCCGCGATTTTCATGATAATGACGGGGATTTCATTGCCGAAATCGATCATGGATCTCTGCAAGTATCTCGGCAACATGACAACGCCCTTGTCGATGCTTTTCGTCGGCATCGTCATCTCCCGGATCGAGCTGAAAAAGATGAGGTTCGGGCTGGATATCGCCTTTGTGCTCGCGGGGCGCTTTCTCGTGACGCCTTTCCTGATATTCCTGCTGATGCGCGGGCGCGATCTGCCTCTTCTTATGAAGCAGGTATTCCTGATCACCTCGGCCATGCCCGCCATGACGCAGACGCCCATCCTGGCCGAAGCCTACGGCGCCGACGCGGAATACGCCGGGATCGGCACTTCGCTCACGACGGTTTTAAGCATGATAACGATTCCTGTTTATATGGGGTTCGTGGGCGGAATCTTTTAGGTATTGCCGACAATCCGACAGGACGCCAGGATTTTCAGGATTCACACGAGAGAAGCTTCGCGTCTGTCTTCTTCCTTCCACCAGCCAATCATGTCGCCAGTGACATGACGATACGACATCCCGAGCGCCGCGAAGTGCTTCCGGGCGCAGCGCACCTTTCTGCCCTCGTTCGAGTACCACAGCATAGTGAGATCGAGCGAACCCTTCGTCTCCCGCACAAGTTCCAATTTTAAAAGATGCTGTTCATTCCAACGAAGGATGCCCCAGTCGGGGTTATAGTTGCCGATGATTTTGGGGATCCGGATCTTGAAGGTTGGAGGGAACTTGAAATAGAGGACGACCTTATCATCGGTGCCGTCGTTCAGCCGCTGGATGAATCGTTCCTCGTTGTCCGAATCTTTTTGCACGAAGTCATACAACGATCTGCTCCCATGCCCCGCCACCAATTCCTTGATCGGATACTCTTTTGTCGGAGGGAAGGCTTGCTCGATGTCGCGCTCGTCCACATCCTCGGTGACAAGATACGAAAGGCGTTCGGTGAGGTGGTCAGCCAGCGTTTCACGCAGGGTTTCAATAAAAATACCGGAAAATCCTTCGGGGTTTTCTATGAATGCTTTTTTCTTCGATTCCGAGAGCGCCTTGAACACATCGAGCACCGTGGATCGTGTCAGGGAAAGTTCTTTCGATACCCTATCGATGAGATTGAACTTAGGCAGATGAGTGACGCGCTCGCTCACGGTCCTCGTCGAGCAGACTTGTCCTCGTTCCGTGCTGAACTGGACTGCATGATCGAACGAAAGCGATTCAGTCTCCGAAAATTCCACAATGCCGGTTTCCCCGCTTCCTCTTATGGCGGTTATCTTGAATGGCTTGAATACTGGACTCGATAGGAGTTTGGCGAGGTCGGCGCCTTCCTTGAAGAAATGTTCTTCGTCGCTTCGGTCGCCCGAGGTGGAGTCCATGCGGATGCGGATTTTTGCTTCCATTCCGCGAATCTCGAGCAGGTCGAGGCGATAATTCGTGATCACGTAGTCGCCCTTTGTGATGATGAGGTGAGGCTCAGGGAAGGTAGCGTTGTTGAGGCGCCCCGAAGCCTGGCGCACGAACTCGTCCTTATCGATCTGGATGACATACTCAGTTTTTTGGATCAGCTTGTTCCAGAAATTCTGGAAATCGCGCGACCGGAAGATCGCGTCGTTGCGGGTAGCCTTTTCTTTCTTCGATTTGTCCGCCGGCACCTGGGGCATCACGTCGCCGGTCTCCTCGTACTCGTGTTGGAGCCTGGCCACATAGTTCGCGTAGCTGTCGTTGGCCACTACAGTGAGCACATTGAGCCGCCGGTCGGTGATGCGCAGACCGTCCTGCGTCACGGGAAGCCGCAGGCCGCGGCCGATCGTCTGCCTGCGCTCCTTTTCCGAGGTGATCTCGCGCAGGGCGCAGATCTGGAACACGTTTGGATTGTCCCATCCTTCCCTAATCGCGGAATGGGCAAAGATGAAGCTAACCGGCTCATCGAAAGAAAGTAGCTTTTCCTTCCGCTGCATGATGAGTTCGTAGGCGCGTTTTTCCGCTTCCTTCTCATCGTTCTTCTTGTCGGCTTCCTCGAAGCTCGTATCCACTTCTTCCTCGACGCCCTTTACTTTCTTTTTCGCGAAGTAGGCTTCCCTCACATCGCTCGCGCGCAGCCGGGCAAACTGCGGATCGTTCACCTTCAGACGATCGAAGGCTTCGTCGAAAAGCCGCCGTACTATGCCGTCGTCAGTGCGATAGCTCGCCACCCGGTCGATGAAGAACAGGGAGAGAACCTTGACGCCATATGCCCGCAATTCTCGTTGTTTGTCGAAATGCGCCTGAATTGTCTCCTCGATTTGCCTGCGGAAAAGCGCTTCCTTGCGCTCGGCCGCATAACGTTCGTCCTCAAGGTAAAGCCGCTCGCCATTGGTGAAGGCTACATAGCCTCCGGCCTTGTCGATGGTTTCAACTACCCAGCCCGTATAGGCTTCGTTGCCGGTTTTCTCGGCGATGTTAGCCTTGGAGCCCAGAGTGAATTCCTCTTCCCGCAAAACGCCATGCGCCATCGCGATAGCCAGCACGCGTGCCACGGGGCCATGGTCGATGGCAAACAGTTTCAGGTAATCAGCCCGCTGCGCCGTGCTCTGGGCCTCCACCATGCCGAGCACTTCGATCCGCTTGACGAGATTTTTCCTGAAGGCGTCGAAGGGCGTGAGCTTGTGCACGAGGTTCGGCGCGTCCTTGCCCGGCGTGGCGCTGTAGTTGATCGCGAAAAGCGGTTTGAGAGTCCGGAGCGCCGCGCGCGATTTGTCCGAGCGGTAGTTCTGGCATTCGTCCAGTATCAAAATAGGCCGGGTTTCCTGTATGAACTCGTAGGGACGGCGCTCCCCTATGAGCTTGTCCGTCTGCTTGAAGGCGATATTGGATTTCCGGTTGAAGGAATCCACGGTGATCAACAGTATTTCGACAAAGGACGAGGTGGCGAAGTTCTTGAAATCCTGCACGTTGCCGTCGTATTGGATGAGGCTCACGTTTTCGTTGCCGTAGAGCCCCTTGAAGTGTTCCCGCGTGGAGGCGAAGGTGCTTGCGACTCCTTCGTAGATGGCTAGGCTCGGCACGACGATGATGAACTTGCGGAAACCGTAGCGGGCGCGGAACTCGTGGATCGTCCTGAGGTAGACATAGGTCTTGCCGGTGCCGGTCTCCATGTCTACCGTGACAGCCGGGTATTCCCAGGTGTCGGCGCTCACTCCCTCTACCATGTAGCCCGAATCGTTCTCGACGAACATAGACTCCGGAAGCGCGCCCTCGCGCTGGATGGACTGAAGGTTGTCCAGAAGCCACCCTGAGTCCAGGCTGTAATAGGGCGGCAAATTCGGAACGATCTCATCGAGCTGGCTCACCTCGGTATCGTAGGGGGACAAGCCGTCAAAAAGCTTCACCACGCTCTCCACGGCGCTCAGCTGGTGTTCCTGGTTCGGGTCGAACTGTATCGTTACAGATTGCATATGCTTCCTTGTGTATCGTTACAAAATATCGAAAAATATGTAACGATAGCGCATGATTGTTACATCTCGAGTGATAGATCCTCGCTTGAAATTGCTCTTAACACCCGCAACTTCAGTGCCTCATCACGGTCATATTCATCATAGATAACCGCCTGAATAATTTCTTTCAGTAGATTCTTATCGATGCGACCAGCGGCTACATGGTAACTGATATTTTCCATTTCCCTTATAAATGGGCTCACTCTGAACACAAAACCATTGATGAGAAGCATCTGTGCACAAAGGGAAATGGCGATACGCTTGTTTCCATCAAGAAAACAATGGAATTTATTCGCGCAGAAGAAGAGATGCGTCAATTTATCTTCGAAGGTGGGATAATAATCATCGTTCTGTATGTGTTGCAGAACGCTTTCGAGCTTGCCCACATCGATTTCCCCGTGGAGCCCGCCTCCCGACACGTCGATCGTTTTTCTCTGTGTTTCAAGCGCTTGCTTGAGAGTCAGATAGACGAGCGGCATCAGTCGCGTTCCTTGAGCCGTTTGAACACTTCCTTGGCTTCTTCCATACGTTCCGCGAGCTCTTTGCTTTTCTCGCCAAGAAAGCGCTCGAATTCTTCGGCTTTTAGCGGGGAGATATAGTCTTTCAATTGCAGATGCAGCGCGTCGCGGAATGCGAGATCGCGGCTCGCCATTTTCATGCGCGCCCTTTCCACGAGCGGTTTCCAGAGCGGTTGAGCCTCAAACTCTTTGAACAGTGCATCGGTTTCCCAATTGCTCAGCTTCCTGCCTAGTTTCATCGCGCTCGCTTCAAGCGCTTTCGCGAATCCGTACTCGTAGGATGATATCAAATCCAGAATTTCCGAATAAAAAGTGTCGCGTACTTTATCACGCTCCTTTAGGCGCAATATCTTCCTGTATTCCTGAGCATCTTCACAGAAAATGCTGACATAGATTTTATCGGTATAGAGCGGATATTTGAAATTTCCCATATCGACATGGTCGCGAAGCGCATCGGTAAATTCCTTTCGGTAATTTTCTTCGAGGAACGACGAATGGATGAAATCCTCATCCCTCTGATTGATGTACTTTGTGCCGCCGCCCGTTCTTCGGTTGATCGTGTCGATCACGATATCGAGGATGGCGCTTCTCAACAGTCGCGCCCTCTCGCTTTCGGTGATGAGCATCGCGAGGTCCAGGAATGCGCGAAAATCGAACACACCGAGTATCGGTACGCTTTTGAGGTTAACGACATTTATGTCGTCAACATAAACGCTTTTTAACAGTAATTTTAGATCTTGTAATGTTTTACCTCGTAAAATCTCGTACCCATTCTCTTTGAGCTCTTTAGAATGAGATTCAATGTATCGATCAATGGTCCTGGGTGTGACTTCGAAGAATGATGCCACTTGCTCTTTCAAGAGGATTCGTTTCCCCTTGAATTCGATCGCTTTGATTTCTGTAGCGCGTTCAATTTCCGCGAGGGCATAGGGGTTGTTGAGAATGTTCTGGCGTTCGATATCGGAAGTCGTTAAATCCTTGTTCATATTGTCTTTATCATTCCCTTGTCGTCCAGCCGCGCCTTGGTGGAGTCGTCGATGGCAGAATCCAGGCAGACGAAGATCTCGTCTGGTTGGAGCTCTAGCGCGCGCACCGTCTCGGGGGAGATGGCGTCGTCGAGACAGACTAAAAGGCGCTTTTCGTGCTGCGGGCAGGAAACCTCCCGAATCAGGTTGGCGCCGAATTCAGCACGCGCCTTCACCGCGCTGTCGAGGGGATAGCCCTCCAGGAGGAGGATTTCGGTGAACAAGGCGTCGGGGTGATTCTTCCAGCCTGAGCTGAGTGGCGTCACTGCGTTTTCGAAGAGGGATTCGATCGCCGCGACATCATCGCCATGGTAATCTTTCCAGGGCTTGAAATTCGATCGGGCGAGCTTGAAGACCTTGAAGCCGAGATCGGGCGCTTCATCTTCCGCCGACAGCTCCTGTGCCTTCTCGGCTTTGATCTTCTTGATCACGCGGCGGATGCGTTCCTTGCCGATTTCCGCGATCGTTGTGTAGCCGGCCTTGGCAGCTTCTGAATCGGCGGGCGTGGCTTCGGGCATCTGGACGAGGATGAATTTTAATTTGTTACAATGTTCATTATTAAAATTGATGACAGCCAGAGCTGTTGTGGCAGATCCAGAGAAGAAATCAAAGACGATGTTGGATTTATCATTGCAGAGGGTCAACATTTTTTTTATTAACGTTACGGGTTTAGGAAAATCAAAAGGAGAAATATCGCCAAACAACTCTTTTATTTCCTTCTTTGCTGAGTCATTTGATCCAACTTCGTCATATTTCCATAGGGTTTTTGATTTTAAGCCTTGCTGGACTTCTGTTAAAAATCTTTTAACATTAGGAATTGAATCTCCCGAACGGCCAAACCAGATTCTATTATCACTAATCATTTGCCTGACATCTGCTTCGGAATATAGCCAATGCTTATTTGGTGGTAACTCAAAAACCTTCCCTGTTGGTGACGTTATTGGATATCTACCATGAGTTCTTTCACCTTTTGCATAAAGAGGAATTGCTTTCCAGGGCCCTCGGTAATCATTATCAATATTTTGATATCTATCATCAGCTTCTTTTGTTCTTGGTAATAATCCTATAGGAAGTGAATCAATTAATTTTGCATAAATGAGAATATACTCATGACAATCTGATATCATTTTTGAATCATTCTTAGTTGTATACATTTTCTCCCATACAACTTGTGCTATAAAATTCTCCTCCCCAAACACCTCATTCATCAGCATCCGCAGATGCTGCACCTCGTTGTCGTCGATGCTGACGAAGATCACGCCATCGTCGCACAGGAGGTCGCGGGCGAGGCGGAGGCGCGGGTACATCATCGAGAGCCACTTGGAGTGGAAGCGGCCGTCGGATTTCTTGTTCGTGGTGAGGGGGCGGCCTTCGCCGTCGATCTGGCCGGTGCGGCGCAGGTAGTCCTCGAGGGGCTCGATGAAGTTGTCGTCGTAGACGAAATCGTTGCCTGTGTTGTAGGGCGGGTCGATGTAGATCATCTTGACCATGCCCTTGTAGCTTTTTCGCAAAAGCTTGAGGACTTCGAGGTTCTCGCCCTCGATGAAGATGTTGGATGTCTTGTCCTCATCCACGCCCTCGCCGGGGCAGGGAATCAAGGTGCCTTCGGCGGCTTTGCCCGCGAGGCGGCGGGCTTCGCGTTTGCCCGGCCAGAAAAGCCCAAAGTGCTCGCTGTTCTCATCCTCATCCTCAGCGGGGAGGGCGGCCGTGAGATCCCGCAAGGTGGCCCAGTCGATGGCGCCGTCGGCGAAGGCCTCGGGGAAGAGTTCCTTGAGCGCTTCGATCCTGTCGGCGGCGGGAAAGGCGTCGGGCTTGATTCGTTCAATGGGCATCGTTGTTTCCTTATTCTCTATTCATCGTCGCGAAGGTTGCCTTCGATGAAGGCTTCCGCCGTATTTTCGGTTCCATAATCGTCGAGATAGCGCCTGAATCCCTGATTGCCTCGATCGTTGGCCTTCACGTATGCCCGGAACGAAGCGCAGGAATAGCGGATGTCGCAGTTCCTGCAGATCCGGACGGCGAAAATGTTGCGGTCCTGGCCTTCTTTCGACGTTAGGCAGTCGGTCGGAGGCGGTGTGAAGTCGTGGTCCTCGATCGATTCCACCACCGAGCCGAAATCCTCGATCATCCGCTCGATCTCGTCCTCGCTGTAGCCCAAGGGAATTATGGGATCCCAGGCTTCCCGCTCCCGTGCGATCCATTCGGGATTGCCGCTTTTAATGGCTCCCTTGAGGGCCGGAGGCAGGGACGTGGAGACTATCGCGGTGTTGTCGAGCTTGTTGCCCCGCAGACCGCACCAGATATAGGCGTAGATGTTCAGTTGCGCCTTGTACGCGTCCAGGTTGGATTCGATTGCCGCGCGGTCATGGGTTTTAAGATCGTACATCCAGGTTTCTTCGCCCTCGCGCACGATATCGACCACGCCTTCCAGGTTGTAGGGGATCTTTTTTCGGGGCGTTCGGAGTCCCGGAAGCGTAAGTTTTACCTCGGCTTCCGTGATTTTATCGATCAAGGCCCGGTTGCGCATCCAATACTGGAGCACCTGCGAAAACGCCTCCTCCCTGACGAAATCGGTTACGACATCGCCGCCTTCGGCTTTCAGGAATTCGTAATTCTCGTCGAAAAGCGCGCGGATCTCGGCTTCAATGTTCACACCGAGCCCCCTTGGGAGGAGCGCGCCATGACAAGATGGTGGAGGTCCTCGATGGTCTCGTGGACGAGCTTGCCGAAGAACATCGATTGCCCCCGCGATGGGATAAAGCCGTATTTGCCGAAGGCCATGTAGTTTCTGGGGCAGCGGAGATAGGGGAGGTAGTCCCCTGTGTAGGTGTAGGTCTTGCCGAGCTCATCCACGGAGGCTTTTGGCGCGGGTATCGAAGAAATATCCAGCGATGCGAGCGCTAGGATCGTCCCGCTTTCCAGTATTTGGGCGAAAACGGGACTCGCCGCTTTCCCGTGCGTGTAGCGCGGCAAGACGAGGAGGTCCTTCGCGCGTGAGAGCGCGACATAGAACATCCGCATCGTGTCGAACTCGTCGATTCTGTCGATCGGCTCGCCTTGCCTGCCGAGCAGCTTTCGCGCCGTCGTTTCTATTTTTGACGCGTCGCGCGATTCCCTATAGACCGAGCCGAGAACTACGACGGGGAACTCCAATCCCTTGGCTTGATGGATCGTTAGGAAGGGAACGCGCCCCTTGGGGAAGGGGTCGTCGGCGTTTTCGTACTCCGACTCGCCGAGTCTGAAGAGGGCGTAGAGGTAGGACGAGAAGAAAATATTGACGAAGGTGTTGCCGGAGAGCACCTGCCCGGTCAGGATGGGCCCGTACTCGTCGCCGAATCGGGCGAGGTACTGCGTTATGAGGCCGAGATTGCAGATGGGGCCTTCGTCCTCGCCCTTCTCCGCGAGGCGATAGGCCTCGAGGAAGCGGGAAAATCCGCCGACTTGGTAGAAAAGGTCGAGAACGCCCCAGTCGAGGGCGGTGACCCGGTTGAGCAGGTAGCGGATAGTGTAAGGCCGGCCTTCGACGGCTCGACGTTTGATCGATTCGTTCAGCTGATGGGATTGGAGCGCTTTCTGAACGCGCAGGGAGAGCTTGAGGCTTCTCGCGAGAAGCTGGGGGAACCCCGTTTCAACCGGAGCGCCCGGTTCGAGCGAACGCTCGGCGCACCAGGCGTTGAGCGATACATAGTCGGCCGCCGCCTGGGAGACTTCTGCTTTTCTGTCCTGCAGGAAAAGAGCGAGGGCTGGGTCGGATTTCTTGAGCAGCCCCGCGCGATCCTCGCAGGAGGCGAGCCAGTTCTGGAATTCGCGGTAGCCGGCGCTGGCTTTCCCTCTCTCCCGATGTTCCGGGTGCCCGAACACTTCCATGCACAGGCCGAAAAAGCTGCGCGCTTCCTCCACTTCGAGAAATCTTCCCGCGCGGGGCGCGTAGCAGGGGATACCCTCTTCGGCGAAGGCTTCCATGAAGCCGTGGACACGTGTGTTCATGCCGCTCCAGCCCTTCATGGAGGGGAAGAGAAAGGCGACCTGATTGTAATCGGCAATTTTGCCCGATTCTTTCAGCACGCGGATAAAGTGGGCGATTTCGGCGTAGACATCCTCCGCCTTGGCTTTTCCCGAAGCGACGATAGCGGGTTCCGGATCTTTTCGCGCGGCGCTGATGCTTTTATCGACGATGCGGTAGGATACGCCCGAACCGTCCCGGGCGCTCCAATCGATGGAACCGATGAAGCGGGCGCAGAGATCGACCACGGGCTTTCGCGATCGGTAATTGATGCCGAGGTCGATGCGCCGCGGGCGGCAGCCTAGAAAGCCTTCGCAGCGGTTTTCGAATTTCACGAGATTTTCGACCGTCGCGCCGCGAAAACGGTAGAGGGCCTGATCGTCGTCGCCGACGACGCAGATGTTTTTGTGCCCGGCGGCTAGGCGGAAAAACAGTTTTTCCTGGATCGAGTTCGTGTCCTGGTACTCGTCGATGATGACGTGCCGAAACACGCTTTTCGAAGCCTCGGAAGACAGGAAAAAGCGATATGCCCTCTGCTGGAGCGTCGAGAAATCCACCGATTCGACGGTGCCGCCTTCGCGGAGATCTGCCTGATAGCGATCATACATCCTGAGGAGAGCCGCGAGGGTCGCGTCGCTGGCTTGGCCTTCGCCGTTCGCAGTGGGCGTGGAATCGCGCCCTGAATACTGGAAATCCTCCTCCGAGAGGCGGTTGAAGAAGGCGATCGCGTTGACGACAGCCTCGTGGCGTGAATATGAATCCCTGTCGTTCATCCAGGCGTTGATGGCGCGCTGACCGGCCTCTTCGTCGTCGAAGCCGCCCGCCTCAAGGAGCGTTTTCCAATAAGCCCGATTGTAGAGGCGAAAATACTGTCCGAGTTCATCCATGAGGATGGGCGATCTCCGGCGTTCCTGGTTGTCGGTAAAACGCCGGTCGATGAGCAGTTTTCGGCAGAGCGAGTGCACGGTGCCGATCGACATTTCCGTAATATCGTAGGGTACTCCTGTCTCATTGGTGACAAGGCCGAGCAGCGATCTGAGCCCGTCGCGCAACTGGAGAGCCGCTTTTTCCGTGAAAGTGCTGAGAAAAATTTCCGAAGGCGGCACGTGCTGGAATACGATCAGGTTGACCGTTCGCCAAAGCAGGACGCGCGTTTTGCCTGATCCCGGACCCGCGGTGAGAAAAAGGGGACCATCCTTGTGTAAAATCGCCTCTCTCTGAGCTTCATTCGGGAGAAAGCCGCTTTTTTCAAATAGTTTTTCTAATTCCATTTGAATCGTCTAGCATTGTCTATCGCGGGCTGATGGCTGTCAATCGAATTTTTAGTATCGGATTGAGCGCGCGGACATGTGCAAATGCTATACGATGAGCCTCAACGAGTTGACGCCTGTCCAGGGCGAATGTATAAGTATACAAATAACGCTATATGAAGAAGGAGATCCCTATGGAAAAAGCGCCGCTGGATTGGGGAAAACTGGCGTTTTCCTATATGAAAACCGACTATCGTTACATTTCACGCTGGAAGGATGGCGCCTGGGATGAGGGGCGCCTTGTCACCGATAATCAGCTTTCGATTTCTGAGGGTTCCACTGCCCTGCACTATGGACAGCAGTGTTTCGAAGGCCTCAAGGCTTACTCGCGCAAGGATGGGCGCATCCAGCTTTTCCGTCCCGACCGCAACGCCGCACGCATGCAGGCCACCTGCGACCGGATCCTCATGCCCCAGGTGCCCACCGAAAAATTCATAGACGCCTGCGACCAGGTGGTCAAGGCTAACTGGAAATGGGTACCCCCCTACGGCCATGGCGCTACCTTGTACCTGCGCCCCTTTGTCATCGGGGTGGGTGACAACATCGGCGTGAGCCCCGCCAAGGAATACATATTCTCGGTGTTCTGCATGCCCGTGGGACCCTATTTCAAGGGCGGCATGGTGCCGGTTAACTTCATGGTTTCCGACTACGACCGAGCCGCGCCCAACGGCACCGGAGCAGCCAAGGTGGGCGGCAACTACGCCGGCAGTCTTTTGCCCCACCAGATAGCCGCCAAGGCTGGCTATGCCGACTGCATTTATCTCGACCCGGCCACCCACACTAAAATCGAGGAAGTGGGCGCGGCTAACTTCTTCGGCATCACCAAAGACGGCACCTTCGTCACCCCCGTTTCGCCCTCAATACTGCCCTCGATCACGAAATATTCCCTTTTGTACCTGGCGGGCAATCATTTCCACATGAAGACTGAAGAGCGGGACTGCTACATCGACAAGATCGACGAATTCGCCGAAACCGGCGCCTGCGGCACCGCCGCGGTCATTACGCCCATCGGTGGCATCTACCACAAGGGCAAGCTCCATGTATTCCATTCAGAGACTGAGGTGGGACCTGTAACCAAGAAGTTATACGACGCCCTGACCGGCATTCAGTATGGCGACGTCGAGGGACCAGAGGGTTGGATACACCTGGTCGACTAATCCGTCAACCAATCCCATGGCACGGCCCAGCAAGTTTCCGTTATTGGGTAGGGCGATGCGCAGGCACAGACAATCAAACCTGGGGCCAAGTGATACGAGGAGTGAGCGGCGTTAAAGGCGTTCAGTCCGCTGGTGTCTCGTTTCGCTGGCGCCGAGGCCAGTTTGATCTCGACGGGATAGAGCGTGCCGTCCCACTCCAAAATTAAGTCCACTTCAGCGCCGCCCGCGCTGCGCCAATGGTACAGCGAAGGTACCGGACTCATGAGCGAGGCGGCTTTGCGTATCTCGCCTATCACGAGCGTTTCGAAGAGCCTGCCTCGCAGGGGCGAATCGGCTACCGAATTGGGACTCGCCAGCGACAGCAGATTCACTGTAAGACCAATTTCCCTCATAATCCCCTTGGGTTTGGAGGTGACTCGCTTTACGGAATTTCCCGAGAACGCGGGTATCAATTGATACTGGAAAGTAGATGAAAGGGTTTCGAACCATCGCGCAACCGTAGGCCCCGATACCCTCAGTTCCCTCGCTATTGAGGAAAGCAATATCTCCTGCCCGGTGAGGCTGGCCGCGAGTCGCGCGAAGCCTCCGAATGTCTGCAAATCCTGGGGAGCCGAAAAACCTCTCGCGTCGCGCTCGATATAGGTTCGCAGGTAGCCTGAATAAAAAACAGGAATCATGTCCAAGGGTAGAACTTGAGTTTCCGGCATCCAACCTTTCCACATGCGTTCTGGGAGGGGGGTTTTAGCATCGCCCCTAAAACCTCCGTGCGGGAGAATCTTGTTTTTCAACCATGATTCGAGCCAGATGGTTCCTTCGCCAAGTTCACCTATCGAAAATGCTTCAAGGTCTAGAAAAACAGCCCTACCAGCCAAGCTGTCGGACAATCCTTTGATCACCGCCCACTGCTGTGAACCAGAGATAAAGAAAGTGCCGGGTTTTTTGTCTTTATCGACCGCTCGTTTTACGGCGGATGCAATTTCGGGGGCATATTGGATTTCATCGAGAACCAGAGGTCGTCTGTGGTTGGCTAAAAAAAGATCAGGGTCACCTCGAGCTCCCTCAATGTCGAGCACAGGATCGAAGGTTATGCTATCGACCTGGTCTCCAAGGGTCTTGGCGAGTAATGTGCTCTTGCCCACCTGTCGGGCGCCAGAAACCACGATTACGGGAAAATGCTTGGCAAGATCCATCAATCGAGGGCTTAATGCGCGAGATATATACTCCATACCATGTATTATAAATATGCTATGTTCAAATTGCAAGGTATTTATTAAAAGTGTATTGGGCGCTTGATTCTGCCCCTACTGCTCTACTGCCCTTACTATCACTGTCCTCAGGTCCGCTTCCATAACTCCTTACACGCGATGAGCAGGTCACTGTTCAAGCCCTTGGGAAGGGCGATCTCGCCACGGTAGGCGATTTTTTTCAGGGATTCGAGGAAGGGCAGGCAGCCAAAGCCGTTCGCCTCGGTATCTGCAGCAGAGCCCCGATCAATACCAGTCTTGTGGCTGAGGGGTTTCTCGATCCGCGCGTGGACGATCTGCTTCGCGAATTGGAGGAGTTCCTCGTCCGAAATGCCAATCTCGGCGACGGCTGCCGAACTCAGACCCATGGCAAGGTTGGGCTTGCCGACCGAATCCATGGCTTCGAGCAGCTCGGGTAGGGAGTTCAGAAAATTAGTGCGCTGCGGTCCGAGGGGCTCGAGGCAGACCCTTATTTTATATTGCTCTCCAATATCGCAGAGCATGAATAAAAACTGGTTGAAATGTTCCTTCAGAATTGAAGTCTCCCCCTCGTAGGGCAGGATACGTGCGGCGCCGTCGTCCCATAGCAGGGTTGTACAGCCCAGCTTCGAAGCCCGCGCGAGCGCGAGTCTGAGGTATTCGGTCCATGAGTAGATATTGAATCCGCGCTCCGTCACCCTCACGTCGGCGGGGAGAATGGAGGCGAAAACTTCGCAGGAGAGTTTTTCTGCTTTAAGGCTTTTGCCGAACGCCGCGAAAGCGGCCTCGTCGAGTTCCATCAGGGTGCTCAGGGACGGCTCAACGGCGTCGAAGCCCTGCGCTTTTGCTTCGGCGATCTCGAAAGCAGAGTCAATTCTTCTCGCCCATCGTATATCCATATGACAGCCTCTCTTAAACGCCGGCGAGGTTCGCCAGGGCTTCCAGCGCCAGCACATAGCTGTTAGCGCCAAATCCGGCGATCGTGCCCACGCAAACATCGGCTATAACCGACTTGTGCCTGAATTCTTCTCTGGCGAAAACATTGGACATGAACACTTCCACGCAGGGAACGAGCATTGTGCCGATGGCGCTTCGAATTGCATAGCTGTAATGGGCAAGGGCTCCCGCGTTCAAGACTACCCCGGCGTACTGGTTTGGTACCTGCTGCATTCGATCGATGATGTCGCCTTCGGAATTGTATTGCTCGCAATCAATGCCCACGCCCAATTCGGCAGCCTTCTTTTGCAATTTTATGTGAATATCTTCTAGGGAACTTTCCTTATATATCGAGGTTTTTCTTGTACCCAACAGGTTAAGATTAGGACCGGAAATAACCAGGAATTTTTTCATCACAAATCCTCCTTTCTCATCAGGCGGCCAATTTGCCTTGATGTAAACCGGGGTTTGGCCAGGCTCTCACCGCGGTTCCGATTTAGCCGCTTCGGCTTCGTCGAGTATTTCCAGAAGTGCGCGGAGGCCTAGAATGTAACTGTAGGACCCAAATCCGCACACCTGGCCGACACAGACCGGGGCAAGATACGACAGGTGACGGAATGGCTCGCGCTTATATATGTTGGATATGTGCACTTCCACCGCTGGAAGCCGTACGGCACCGAAGGCGTCGCGTAGGGCTACAGAATAATGAGTGAATGCCCCCGCGTTGATTACGAAGCCTTGAACCTTGCCTGCGCAGGAATGGATATAGTCCACGATAAATCCTTCAACGTTGGACTGGAAAAAATCCAGCTCCACGCCCAGGGTTTTGCCTTCTATTCGTATCATCTCGCAAATCTGGTCCAGCGTCTTGCTGCCATAGATGCCTATTTCCCTCTTGCCGAGCATGTTGAGGTTAGGGCCGTTGATAATTGCGATTTTACGCGATCCCATGTTTTCCGCCTTGCCGCGATACTTCGCGCTAAGCTATTGTTCCCGAGCCCGCGCATAAGATCAAGCACTCCGCAAAGTGAGTGATTCGAATTTTAAATAAAAGCGATCTCTCTGGCATATTGAATATTTCTTATATCGATAAAGAAAAATTTAATTCTTTTTTAAAAAATTGAGTTGACAGAATCGGGAAACAGTGGGAAAGTATAACCGATATATCGGCGATATATCGGAGAGGATATGAATGTAGAAGTGGTCGCTACAGAAAGCCTCAGCAAGAAGACACGGGTATATAAGGTTCTAAAACACAGAATCATCCATCACGAATTGAAACCCCAGGAATTCTTAAACGAGCAAGATCTTTGCGCAGAGTTTGGGGTAAGCAAGACGCCTGTGCGAGAAGCGCTCCAGCATCTCGAGCGTAAACGGCTCGTAACCATAGTTCCCAACAAGGGCTGTTTTGTCACCAACATCAGCCTCGATCTTATCCGCGAAATATTCGAGATACGGGAAATTTACGAATGCGCCGCCGCCCGCTTTGCCGCCTGCTTGGTCGACAAAAGCAAGTTTATCGAGATTTTGGCGAATATAGAGTCGCCGAAAAACGAAAGCGAAGAAGAGCTTAGGGCTTTGCTACTTTCGGGGTATAGAATTCACGAGATCATTGTGGATTCCGTTGGCAACAGTTTCCTTTCGGAGTTTTACGGAACAGTGCTCGATCATATCATCAGAATTCGTGTGTACACCATGTCCCGTTTCGACGCGAAGCGGCTGCACGAAACCCAGGAAGAGCACAAACTAATATTGAAAGCCATAATATCCGGTGACGTCGAAGAGGCGGAAAAGGCTATGAGGACCCATCTCCAACGTTCGCATATCAGCGTTGACCGGATGATGGTCAACAACAGGAAGGCAGTATGATCCATGTGCTAAAAGCGGCTCCTCCTATCTCCAAAGAAATCATCGAAGCGTTCCGGCTGTTGGATGTTGCCACGGTGTACGAAGCTTCGGGGCGCAAGGGCTATGTCGACAACGCGATCAGACCAGCGGCCAGAGGGAACAGAATCTGTGGCACCGCTTATACCGTGCAGTGCGCCCCTGGGGACAACCTGATGCTGCACAAGGCGCTCCAGCGAGCGCCGGCCAGCTACGTGATCGTGGCCAGCGTGGGGACGGCATACAATTATGGCTATTGGGGCGGACTCATGGCTGCAGCCGCGGTTGCACGTGGCCTCGGCGGACTGGCTATCGACGGCTCGATCCGAGATTCCGCCGAGATCGCCAAGATGGGATTCCCGGTGTTTAGCCGGGGTTTTTGCATTCGGGGAACCAACAAGTCTACTCTCGGCATAATCAATTATCCTATAAATTTCGGGGACGCGACCGTATTCCCCGGCGATTTAATACTGGGTGACGAGGACGGTATGGTCGTCGTCGCGGCCAAGGATTGCGCCGATGTGCTCGCCAAATCGCTTAAGCGCGTTGAGTTTGAGGAAGGAAAGGCAGCCCAGCTCAAGGCGGGGGTGAGCAGTGTCGAGCTGAATAAACTAGATCCAGTGTTCCAAGCGCTCGGACTGGCGGAGGAGTAAGAAAACAATGAAAATCGCCGAGACACTGCTTCGTGACGCGGCGAGGGAAATCCTCACTGGAATAGGGGAGGAAAAAAATAACGCCGAGATCGCCGCGGAAATCATGGTTCGATCGGATATGCGGGGGGTCAGTACTCACGGCGTCAATCTTCTTAGACAAATAGTAAAACGCAAGGCCGCAGCCATGCTCTCTATTCCCACCCGGGTGGAAGTCTTGCGGGATGATGCAGCCACCGCCCTTCTGGATGGCTGCGACGGCTTAGGACAGGTGGCCGGTTACAAGGCTATGCGCTTAAGCATCGAAAAAGCCCTGCGCAGTGGAATCGCGATGGTGGGCGTAAAAAATACAAATAATGTAGGCGCCCTGGGATACTACACATCCACCGCCGCGTCCACAGGCAATGTGATCACCCTCTGCATGACCAATGGGAACCCTTCGGTGGCTCCATACGGGAGCGCCGATCCATTTTTTGGCACTAATCCGATCTCCGTTGGCATTCCCTTGCCCGGCGGGAATCCCATAGTGCTCGATATGTCTTCCAGCGTCGTTGCCAGGGGCAAAATCAGACTGGCCGCCTTGAGCGGAGAAAAGATCCCCTTAGGCTGGGCCTGCGACGAAACCGGAGCCCCTACGACGGATCCTGCTAAAGCGCTTAAAGGTTCACTTCTCCCCTTGGGCGGACCGAAAGGCTCGGGTTTAGCCATGATCATCGATATTCTGGCGGGACTCCTCACCGGTTCAGCCTATGGATTGAAACTCAAGAGTTTTCATGAACTTGAGGGGCCCACTGGGGTGGGTGCCACATTTATCACCATCGATATTGGAAGGTTTATGGATCCCGAACTTTTCGCTGCTCATGTCAGCGCATACGCCAAGGAGATCAAGGCATTGCGGATGCAGCCCGGGGTAAGTGAAATCCTTTTGCCCGGCGAGCTGGAATCCATAAAGGAAGAAAAAAGTCGGAAAGCCGGCATCGAAGTACCCGAAGCGGTAGCCAAGGCTATTGATGAAATTCTCGTCAAATCGGGCAGCACAATCCGATTGACGGCGGAGTGAGAGAATAGAATATGGAGAAGATTGTACGGGTTGATACAAGGAAGCGACACGTCACCCAATACCAGGTTACCGAAGAGGAACTGCATTGGGGCGGCAGGGGTTTTATTGCCCATGTGCTATTACGAGAGGTGCCGCCTAACTGCGAGGCGCTGGGCAGGAGAAACAAGCTCATTATCGCCATGGGACTATTGGCCGACACGAATGTGACCACCACGGGGCAGACTTCTATTGGAGGGAAAAGCCCTCTTACCCGAGGCGCTAAGGAAAGCAACGTGGGGGGAGGGGCGGGTAAAAAGGTAGCACGGTTGGGTATACGGGCTATAATCATCGAAGATCTGCCTACAAAGCCCCAAACCGATATTCTCGAGGTGGACGCCCGCGGGGCCCGCTTGGTAGAGGCACCGGAACTCAAAGGCCTTCTGGTGGACGAGACGGTGGCCGCGCTCAGGGCTAAATACGGCAAAAAGGTGGGCATTTATTGCATCGGCCCCGCGGGCGAGATGCTGCTTCATGGAGCCGGCATTGCGTGTCCCAACGATGGGGACGAGCAAATTCGATTCGCCGGACGGGGAGGCTTGGGCGCTTTGATGGGCTCGAAGGGCCTGAAGGCTATCGTCATCGACGACGCGGACACAACGTACAAAGCCCCAATCGCCAACCCAGAGCTCATGAACGAAACCTCGAAATGGTTGAGCCAGGCTCTTCTCACCCATCCAAAAACTGAAAACAGGAATCTTTTTGGCACCCCGGCAATACTTGCCCTGGCTAACTCCTCCGGCCTCATGCCTACTCGCAATTTTTCTTCGGGAAGCTTCGAGCTTGCGGACAAAATAAACGGTGAAACTATCAGGGATACTATACTAGCCCGACATGGCAAGACCGGACGGCCTTGCGTAGCTGGCTGCGTTATTCAATGCAGTAATGTTTTTGTAAACCAAGTCGGCTATAAAACCGTAGCATCCCTTCAATACGAAAATATCACCCTTTTGGGTTCCAACTGTGGCATTGGGGACCTGGATGACATCGCCGAGTTGAACCATCTCTGCAATCAGGTGGGCGTCGATGCCATAGAGACCGGCGCTGCGATAGGCGTGGCCATGGAGGCGGGGCTCCTAGCTTTCGGCGACGCCGAGGGGGCCAAAGATCTTGTACGACAGATAGGTACCGGCACTCATCTGGGGAGAATACTGGGCAACGGCGCAGCCTTGACGGGACAAGTGTTTGGCGTCCGCCGTGTTCCGGTAATTAAGGGCCAGGCCATACCCGGCTACGATCCCCGGGGCGTCAAGGGCAACGGAGTAACCTATATCACGTCCACCATGGGTGCCGATCATACCGCCGGCAACGCCTTCGAAACCTTAAGTTATATGAACGTGCTAGACAAACAAGGCCAGGTGGATATTTCCCGAACCCTGCAAATCCGAGCCTCCCTTCTGGATACGCTTGGGCTATGCCTTTTTGTCAGACCCCCCTTCCTCAAGAAGCCCGAAAATTTCGGCAAGCTATTAGAGGGACGGTATGGCTGGAAAATGAGCGAACGAGAAGTTGTGGCTCTATCCTTCGATACGATAAAGACCGAAAGGGAATTCAATCAAAGGGCCGGAGTGTCGGAAAAACATTTCCCCATACCGGAGTTTATGGCCGACGAGCCTCTGCCGCCCAAGAATGCGGTGTTCGACGTGCCAATGGAGGAGATGAGCTCGATGTGGGACGGCTTTGTGCCGGACAAGCTGTTGTAAAAGGAGAGGGGATGATGGATTTGGATCAAAGGGTGGCGATTGTTACTGGCGCAGGTATTGGCCTGGGCAAGGCGATAGCGATTAAACTGGCCGCCCAGGGCGCCCGGGTCGCGCTGTGGGACATGAACATGGCGTTGGTGGAAAAGCTGGCTGCGGAGATAGATCCCAAGGGAGAGCGGGCTGCGCCTTTTCAGGTTAATGTGACCAAGGAACCTGAGGTGGTGAAGGCTGCCGGCGCCACGATCGAAAAATTCGGTCATGTGGACATCCTGGTGAATAACGCGGGCATTACACGGCATAAAATTTTGGAGGAGACAACGGTCGAGCTCTTTGAGCAGGTGATCACTGTCAATCTCACAGGGCTTTTTATTTGTTGTAAAGCCGTCGCTCCCCTAATGAAACGACAGCACTATGGAAAAATTGTCAATATCGCGTCCCTCGCAGCCAGAACGGGCAGGCCCGGGGTCGGCGTCAACTATGCGGCATCAAAGGGCGGGGTGTTGGGAGTCACCAAATGCCTGGCTAAAGAATTGGGACCTGACAATATCTATGTAAATGCCATTTGCCCAGGCCCTATCCTCACGGATCAAACCAGGCAGTATTCCAGGGAAGTCTTCGATTCCTGGAACGCGGGCAGAGCCGTTCCTAAGGATGGCTATCCCGAGGACGTGGGCGACGCAGTGGTCTTCTTGGCTTCATCAAAATCGGATTGGATTACCGGCGTCACCCTCGATGTGAACGGCGGAATCTTCATAGGTTGAAAAGGAGCGATAACATGGCTGGTCTGAAGGTAGTGGACATAAACAAAATCGAACCAGAGCGGAGGACTCCTCCCCGCGCCTCCTGGCTTTTGATTTCCGAAAAAACGGTGGGTTCGCAAAATCTTGCCTTAGGAGTGAACGAAACAGAACCAGGATCCATGGTACCGGAGCATAAGCACGACACCGAGGAAGAGGTGATGCTTTTCCTGGAAGGTACGGGAAAATTCATCACCGAGGACGAGGAAATAGAGCTAAGACCCGGTATTTGCGTTTATAACCCCCCTGGTGGACTCCATAAAATAATAAACACGGGAACGACTAAACTCAAATTCGTGTGGGTTTACGCTCCCCAGCTTAAAAGTCATAGGCTCTAGTAATAAAAATTTTACCAAGGAGGTATGTCAGATGTCGGATTGGAAATTCCCGCCGGACGGCGGCCATATGGAAAAGCCGGACAAAATCTATTATCAGACAATGACCAAGAGGGAACTGGAAGAGCGCCTAAAAGTCAACGACGTTATTTTGATTCCCTTCGGCTCCACGGAAAACCATGGGGATGCCCAGCCGATGGGCGAAGATGTCTTTATCGCGACCAGAACCTGTGAAATGGTGGCTAAGAAAACCGGATGCACCGTCGCTGAACCCATGTGGTACGCTTCACATCCATTTAATCACCTTGGACAGCGTTTTACCGTGCCCATTTCCGATGACCTCAATTCAGCTCTCGTGCGAGCGATCATCTCCGGATATTGGAACGCGGGTTTTCGCAAGCAAATTCTCATAAGCAGCCATGGCCAGGAATACATTATTCCCTCGGCCATGCAGGAATGGGCGAAAAAATACCAGGTTCCCGCGATGCTTTTCTTTCTGGATGTCTGGAAGATATCGGGCCAGGCCATGATGGACAAGGCCCATGGCGGTCCCTTCGATACACCCTTCCGCCATGGAGATGAGGCGGAAAACTCCGTGTGCCTGGCGCTCTTCCCCGAGATGGTTCAGATGGAACATGCGGTGGATACTAAAACCTGGGGTTTCCTGCCCGAAGGCCACGTGGATAAGGGCGGGGATATTTACGGATTACCTCTCGCAGGACAGAGCCAGGTGGGCGCTGGAGGTGTGGAATTTGCTATTTATCCTGAAGGGGTGCTAGGCAAACCCTCGCTGGCCAAGGCTGAAAAGGCCTATCGAGCCCTCGAAGTGTACATGGACTATGTCGTCAAACTTCATGACGATATCTTAGCCCGCTTCCCTCCCGGAAAATTACCCGAACCAAAGTATGTAACCCAGAGGGATAAGGATGAAATCGAGGCCCTGCTCAAAGGTCCGACCGAAGAGGGAGGACGGCATATTTGGACGGTGGCGTGGCCGAGCTGAGGGGCTGCGCTTTATTTATAGCTTTATTTCTATCTTTCAAGGAGGCTCTTGGATGAAGAAACTTTTAATCGTGGTTTTGATGGTAGCCATCGCGCTTACGGGCGCCTTTGGCCAAAAAGTGTACGAGCTCAAGCTCGCCCACGCGGATTCCACCGACCCCACAGTGTCCCGTAAAGAAGCCCAGTGCCGCGTATTCGCATCCCTGGTAAATTCCCGGAGCGGTGGACAAATCAAGGTGACCGTATTTGGAGCCGGAAGCCTTGGGGCTGAACGGGAGTATGTGGAAGGCATTATAAATGGTACTGTTGAAGCGGGCATCGCTTCCGGTGTACTCACAAATTTCTTCCCCGCGGCGGCTATTACCGATATCCCATATCTATTTCCCTCCAGCAAGGTAGCCTGGGATGTTCTGGATGGCCCCTTCGGTGACAAAATGCGGGCGCTTTTCCTGCAGCAGACCGGCATGAGGGCTCTGGGTTTTGCCGAAGTTGGTTTCAGGCATTTCACCAACAGCGTGCGACCGATTAAAACCCCCGCGGATTTAAAGGGCTTGAAGGTACGCGTCATGGAAACTCCGCTCTATGTCAACATGCTTAAAGCTGTAGGCGCCAACCCCACCCCCATAGCCTGGACCGAGACCTATACCGCCCTTCAGACAGGAGTGGTAGATGGCCAGGAGAATCCCATTGGCTCTATTCTCTCGGGCAAGCTCTTTGAAGTCCAGAAGTACACAACTTTGGACGGACACGTCTATGGCGTAGATTGGTTCGTGATCAATGAAAAATTCTATAAGAGCCTGCCTGCCGAGCTTCAGTACATCGTGCTGGACAGTGCGCAGATCAGCTCTACGGTCAGCCGTGGTATCATGAATTATCTCAATGCCGATGGATTGCAGACCCTGATTAAAGCAGGGGTACAGGTCTATTCACCAACCGAGGCGGAGATGGATATGTTCCGCAAGGCTATGCAGCCGCCGGTTATCGATTATCTCAAGACTAAGGTAGATCCGAAGCTGATCGAAGAACTCTTGGCTGCGGTAGACAAAGCCGTTGCCACACAAAAAGCTAAGGAAGGGATTAAATAAGTTTCTTTAATGGGGAAGGGGAATTTTCCCTTCCCCATTAGTTTTTAGTTAACGTATACGCGAAACCCATGGCTATCGGATAACGTTGTAGGACGATTATTTTTCTGGGAGAGGCATGCTAATGCAAAAAAATTCCCTAGTGCTGACAGCGATAGGGGTAATGGAAAAGGCCATTGAATGGGCGATCACAATTATTGTCGGCACGATGGTCCTTAACATAGGCATCGCTGTATTCAGCCGCTATGTACTCAACAGTTCGTTTTCTTGGGGCGAGGAGCTTGGTCGATACCTTATGATCTGGGCAGGCTTTCTTGGTGCGGCGCTGGCGATGAAAGCCGATGAGCATATTGGACTTACCTCGATTGTTGATGCTCTACCGAAGGCTTTAGGCAGGTTCGTGCGCATAATCGCACGCTGCATCGTGCTGGTTTTCCTCATAATCATTCTTTTTACATCCTTCAAGCATCTAAAGAATCTCTCCATTCAACGCTCGAGCGCCATGGAAATTCCCATGGCAATTCCATACCTTTCAGTCACGGTAGGTGTATTCTTAATGGCTATTGAGGAAATTCTTCATATTGTTAAAGCTTTTCAACCCCGTATAGAAAAGCCCTAAAAACCTAGGAGAACATAATGGTACTGGCAATAGCTTCATTTGTCGTTTTCCTCGCCTTGGGAGTTCCTATTGCGTTCTGCCTGGGTTCTTCTACTGTACTTTTCCTTCTGCAAAAAGGGGTGAGTGTAGGACTAATCGCCCAACGGATGTTCACAGGCGTCGATAGCTTTCCCTTCATGGCGATTCCTTTCTTCATACTCGCAGGGGATCTCATGGCAAGGAGCGGTATTACTAAGAAGTTGGTCGATCTCGCTACTGTGTTAGTGGGTAGGCTTAAGGGTGGACTGGGGCATGTTAATATCGTTGCGTCCATGTTTTTCGCGGGCATTTCGGGATCCGCGGTGGCCGATACCTCAGCGTTCGGCACAATGCTTATTCCAGCCATGGTCGAGCAGGGTTTTGACGACGATTTTAGCGCAGCGGTAACCTGTGCTTCTTCAGTGGTGGGGCCAATAATTCCTCCCAGTATTCCCTTTGTAATTTACTCGTTGGTAAGTTCTACATCTATCGCCGCTCTTTTCCTCGCCGGAGCCTTTCCAGGAATTCTTCTCGGTGTTTCGTTGATGCTGGTCACCGCGATTATTTCCAACAGGCGTAATTATCCAAGGACACCGCGGTGGCCGACTTTCAAAGAAGTAGCCGTGGCTCTCTTCAATGGAATTGTTCCCATGCTTATGCCTGTGATCATTTTAGGCGGAATCCTTTCGGGAATTTTCACGGCCACGGAAGCATCAGGAATTGCGGTTGTCTATGCTATCGTTGTCGGCATGGTGGTGTATAAATCACTGAAATTGAAAGACCTGAAGGGCGCCTTTATCGCCACCGCCAAGACGACGGGCACCGTATTTCTCATTATTGCATGCTCCAACGTCTTCAACTGGGTATTGGTGACTCAGCAGGTTCCCCAGAGACTGGCGCTTATGGCGGGGGAACTATTCACCAACAAGTATGTACTTCTGTTCGCCATCAACATAGTGCTTTTGATAATCGGTACTTTTATGGAGGGGTCGAGCGCGATAATCATCACGGTTCCCCTGCTTCTAAGCATCACTGCGCCCTTTGGAATAAGCCCGATACATCTTGGCGCGATTGTAGTGCTCAATCTCATGATCGGCTTGATCACTCCGCCGGTGGGTCTTTGTCTTTATGTTGTATGCACGATCACAAAACTGCCCATAGAAAAGGTGACGAAAGCTACGCTTCCCTTTTTAGCCGCCGAGATCGTCACATTGATGCTTGTAACCTATATCGAACCGATATCTATGTTCTTGCCCACATTATTCGGCTACGTGAAATAGGGGAAAGGTATGAAACTGAACCATCTGGGCTATGCTGCCCACGATATTTCAAAGGCTGTCGATGCTTTCTTGCAGCTCGGCTATGTCAAGGTCCACGAAGAAGTAAAGCACCACATACCTAAGAACATGTTCGTGCAGCGAGTAAAGTTGGGCGATACTATTGTAGAGATCATGGCGCCAGCCGATACAACAAAGCCTTCGTTCATTTCTGGCGAGCTTGCGACAACAAGCGCGCCCTTTATGCTACACCATCTCTGCTATGACGTAGAAGATATCCATGCAACGGTGGATAGGCTCATGGCCACGCAAGAGTACAGTGTCTATGAACCGATCACAAGCGGCGTTTTTCAGAAGAATCTCATCTGCTTTTTGCGGCACAAGGAAATCGGTCTTATAGAATTCTTTGAGTGGCCGAAGGCATAGGGCGATCTGTGAGTCTTCGAGCCCTGGATTTTGCAGAACCTTTCTTTCCGGTGAAATATATCCTCAACGAAAGTACCTTCGACATCACGAAGAAAAGTATCGTCTTCAACTTGGCTCAAAAACCTTTGACTATCCGGCATCAGGCCTTGGGATTTTTTAAATCCACTGTTGTCACCAACCTGGCGATAGAGGACATCGAACGATGCCTTGTCATTGAGGATTTCGAGCGTAACAACGATCATGAAGTGCTCTTCGCGCTAATTAAGAAAACATGGACCCTGGTGTATGAGGCCACCAAGGTTGAGCGACATAGAGGCGTTATGCTCTGGCGTTCTCCGAAGCAGAAGATCGGTAACACCGAGGTGAATATGTGTTTCGCCGAGGGCATACCGCTCAACGTGGGCCTCCATAAAACGCATTGGGGTGACAAACCCTTCAGGGAAGTGCATACGCAGATACTTGGGTATGGTCGTATGCAGCAATACAGGGAGCAGGATCTTTCAACCCTCTACCGTGAAGACCCTCTTGCACCCGGCTGCACCCACGAACCCATGTACGATGAGGAGTGCGTATATCCCTGGCATCAGTACGAAACGACGACAAAGGCTATCTACATGGCCACGGAGATGCAGCTGGGGGAATAGTCCGAAAAGTGAGGAAAGCGCGATGAAAATGCGACTGAGCTGTTTCGGCTTCATCAAGGATCTCGACGACATAGCCGCGGCGGGCTACGACTGCGCCGAACTGCATGTAAAAGAAATCATGGGTTTCGACGACGCCGGATTCAGGGGAGCTCTGGCCCGCCTCCGCTCCTGCGGCATCCCGGCCGAGGTTTTCGATAACCCCATCCCCTTAGACTGCCGCGTGTCCGACCCTTCCTTTGATCTTGGGTACTACCGCGATTTTCTTGAGAAGGCGGCCGATCGCTGCGCCACGATGGGCGCCCGGTACTTTATTTTCGGAAACGGCAAGGCACGAAGCCTGCCTACCGAGGGTGACATCGCCGGAGCTACGGCCAAATTCGATAAATTCTTCGCGATGCTCCTCGATATATGCGCGGCACGCAACATCACGGTGCTGATAGAGCCCCTGGGCAAGAAGCTGTCCAATATCGTCAACAGCCTTCCGGAGGCAGTCGCCTTTATACATAAATTCGGCAAACCTAACCTTAAAACCTTCGTCGATTATCGTTACATGGTGGAACTAGGCCGCCCCTTGAGCGAGATCGCAGAATACGAGCCTTGGATCAAGCATGTTCACTTGGATAATCCACTTTCCGAATTTCCGAGGAGGGTTGTGCCCAGGCTCGACGACGGCTTTGATTACAATCCTTTTCTGCAAAAACTAAAAGATATTTCATACAAGGGAATAATCTCGGTGGAGGCTTCGGTCTTCGAGGATTTTTCCAGGGAAATACAAGAATGCGTCGGTTTTTTCAAGGCGCATGGAGTTGAGCCTTACAGGGCTCCAAAGGAGTAGGCGATGAAAGCGTTGGTGTATCATGGCCCCCGAGACATGCGGTACGAAGAGGTCGAAACGCCGAAGCCCCAAAAGGATGAGGTGCTGGTAAAGGTTCGGTCAGTTTCCATCTGCGGATCCGATCTATCGGGTTACAAAGGCGGTTCTGCGATGCGCGTTCCTCCGCTGATCATGGGTCATGAGTTTTCGGGAGAAATCGCCCAACTCGGAGAGGGTGTCTCAGGGTTTAAAGTCGGGGAACGTGTGGGCGTTGTTACAAACCTTTATTGCGGTAAATGCCAAGACTGTAAAGACGGCCTCCAGAACGTTTGTGATTACCGCCGTATCATAGGAACGACCATGAAGGCAGGAAGCTACAACGGCGCGATGGCTGATTACGTTGTTGCTCCGGCCGAAAAGATAATGCCGTTGCCTGATTCGGTCTCCTTTGACGAATGTGCCCTGGTTGAACCGCTATCAATTTCCCTGCGGGCAACCAAGCACGCTGGAAACTTACAGGGTAAAAATGTGGCTGTCTTTGGATCCGGACCTATCGGCCTCATGGGTGTAATGTGCATGAAAAGCTTCGGCGCCAAGCGTATCGTCGCCATCGATATCGTGGAAAAACGACTAAAAATGGCTCTTCAGTGCGGGGCGACCGACGCAGTCAACTCCAAAGACGATGTGTACGGTATAACGCGGAAATTGACCGATGGAGTAGGACTCGATGTTGTGTTCGACGCCGCTGGCTTTCCAGAAACCATTAACACAGGCATCGAGATAGCGCGCAACGGCGGCACCCTCCTTCTTGTCGGCATGGCCTCGCCCAAGATGGAAATCGAGTACAAGCATGCCGTCGTAAAGGAGCTGCGGCTTCAGAGCAGCTATATGTACACCTCGGAGATGCGGGAAGGTCTGCAGATGATCATCGATGGCAAGCTCAATGTGGCTCAGATGATAACTTCCCGCCATCCCATGTCCGAAGGACCGCGCATATTCGAAGAGCTTGCCTCCGGAAAAACAAGCGACATAAAGGTGATTCTGACGAACGAATGAAACGGTTAGGGCGTTTTTACGGCGAATTCGCCCTTATTCTCGGCCTTTTATTAAATGCCTGCGCCATGGCGTTTTTCGCGAAAGCCAATGTAGGAATGTCAACTCTCTCACTCGCTTCTTTCGTCCTGAACAGGATATTCCCCAGACTTTCCTATGGAACGTGGAATTATCTCATTCAATGCGCGATGATGATCGTCCTCGTGGTGTTGATAAGAAAAATCAGACTTAGCTTCATACTTTCATTCGGCTTGGCCATATTATACGGGCTTCTCATTGATTTCTGCTCTTTCCTTATCGTAGGGTTCCCAGTTTCACTCATAGCGCGCATCGCTTATTATCTTATTGGTTTTTTAGGATTGTCCATAGGAACGGCCTTTCTCATCCAATGTGAAATGCCTATTCTCCCTTTTGACACTTTCATGAAGGAGATTTCGGTGCATTTCAGGGTCTCTTATAAAGGGCTGCGCACATGGTTCGATCTCTCCACCATCGCCATTTCGGCGGTCTTGGGTTATTGGAGGCTAGGTTCCTTCGTGGGCATCGGCGTTGGCACTCTGCTCAATGCCCTCTTTATAGGGATATCGGTATCCTTCGTAGCCTCGGGGATGGACATGCGCTTCAGCTTCGTGCCGCGATTCGAAAGGTTGGGGGATCTCGCGAGGCGGAGATACTAAAGGTGTTCCTTATCCTCCCCCCATGAGGGGAAAGAGTTCCAGCTTGTCGCCATCGCCAAGGGCCGTGTCGAGGTTCACGAGTTTGTTGCCATTTCGGATGCAGACTGCCACCATGGTTTCGGGAATTCCCTGTTCGTGCATGAAATCGCGCAACGTCATTCCCTCTTCTACATCCAACTCGATCGGGTTTTCGGGTATCCATTTTTGAAGGGAAGCGAAAAGGCGCAGACGTACTTTCATTCGAGTATCGTCCAATCGCGGCCAAAGTCGCCCAATCCCTCATGGCCGTCCGCAGTGACGGCGACAGCGTCTTCAATCTTAACGTGGCCTATCTCGGGGTGAATGAAATCCGTTTCGATGGATAGTACCATGCCTTCCTCTAGCACCGCATCGCTGGGCGGCGAAAATATTGGCTGTTCGTAGGGAACCATGCCGATAAGGTTGGGGATCCAAAGTCACGCAATACCAATTTAGCCTGCCTCGTCCGGGCGGTGAATGTAGAACGAGCCATCGACCCCTGAACCTGGTATCCCAACCAAGGGAAGATACTGGCTTTGGGCCATGCGCGTAGAATGCTCGTGGAAGTGATAGAAGTAGCCGCCACCCAAAAGATAGCGAACATTATGACGAGAGTTAGCCACCGCGAGATCGATAGCCCTTTCGCGCATGATGTTCTTCAGTTCGTTGTATTTAAATGGAATATTCATATATCACCTCGACAACGTTAGCATAGTACATCATAGTTTTAAGTGAAATGTAAGAGATTTTTGCTTTTGCTTATTCTCGCACTGGTTGACAAAGGCCTTATTCGGATTAGAATATTGGGGTTAGGAGGATAAAAGATGAAAAAGAGCATTATGGTACTAGCTTTCATTGCAATGATCGTGGCCCTGGGCTTCGCGGCACCCTATAAGGCGGAGCTGAAAATCGCCAGTTCTACATCACTTGCCCATACCTATAATGTGGGAGCCCAGTATTTTGCCAAGCTCGTTACCGAGCGCACTGGCGGCAGGATAACTTTCAAGCTCTACCCCGACGGCCAGCTGGGCAAGGGGGAGCGTGAGCTACTGGAAGCTATCCAGCAGGGCTCTATCGATATGTACGTAGGTTCCACCGGACCCTTGGGTGGTTTTGTGCCCTCGGTTCAGGTACTGGATATTCCCTTCCTCTTCAGGGACTACGCTCACGTGGACAAGGTTTTGGATGGCTCAATCGGACAGGCTTTGCTAACGGATCTTGAAAAAGTGCAGATGAAAGGTCTGGCCTTCTGGGAGAACGGATTCCGCAACCTGACCAACTCCAAGAAGGTTATAAAAACGCCCGAGGACGCCAAGGGCTTGAAAATCCGCACGATGGAAAACCCGGTCCATATCCAGGCTTGGAAAACCGCCGGCGTCAATCCAACCCCCATGGCCTGGGGCGAAGTATACGGAGCCCTCCAGCAGGGTGTAATCGACGGCCAGGAAAACCCCGTGGCGGTCATTCTTCAGGTAAAGGTCTATGAGGTGCAGAAGCAGCTCGCTCTTACCCAGCATGTCTATTCTCCGGCCGTTCTTATCATGAGCGCACGGCGCTGGAGCCAGCTGCCCAAGGAAGACCAGGCGATCATCCTCCAGGCTGCCAAGGAAGGAGCGGTCTATCAGCGGAAACTTGGACGGGACAATGAGGAACAGATGCTCGCCGAGCTCCAGAAAAACGGCGTGACCGTAACCAGGGACGTGGATAAGGCGGCTTGGGTCGCGGCAATGAAGCCGGCCTTTGATTCCTTCTCCACCCAGTTTGGCAAGGACAAGATCGACGCCATTCTGAATACGAAATAAGCATTACCCTAGATCGAATAGTGAGTTCGTCTCAGATCCGGGCGTCCATAATGGATGCCCGGTTTTTTAATAGATCGCGACGCAACTAGGTGGGCAGTATGAGGAGGAAAGGGTGACATTTTTACGTAAATGCAACGATGGGATAACCAAAGGTGCCAGTGCCCTTTTGGTCATCGCCATGGCAATTATCGCTATCACGATCCCTATCACCGTTTTTTCCCGCTATGTGCTTAAAAACACCCCTATCTGGACCGATGAGACTGCACTGTTTGCCTTGGTCTGGGCGTCGATGATGGGTGCGGCGGTGGGTCTTCGTAAGGGATACCAAATCGGTATCAGAACCTTGATAGAAAAGGCTCCAAAGATTATTAGTGCCGTGCTCGAGGCTGTCGGATTTATCTTCATGCTTGTCTTTTTCGGTGTCTTGGTCTATTTCGGGATAAAACAGACCTTGTTCAATACCAAGCAACTATCGGCCGCCTTGCGACTGCCAATGTCTATTCCCTACGCCGCTCTGCCCCTGGGGTTTGCCATAATGCTGCTCTTTACCCTGGAGGAAGCCCTGGCATTCATTGCACGGCTTCGAGGTCGTTCTTCGGGTGCATCCAAATCACCTAAGGAGGCCTGAGATGTTTTTTCTTTTTCTTATAGGCTTTGTGGTACTCCTTCTTCTTGGTCTTCCAGTGGCCGTCGGTTTGGGTGGCGCCGCCTTTCTCTATTTCATACCCGAGGGATTTTTCACCCAACTAATCCAAACCACATACGCCGGTATCGCTTCTTTTTCGCTTCTTGCCATCCCGCTTTTTATGCTCGCTGGCAACCTGATGAGCGAATCGGGAATCACCGAGGAGCTGGCCAACTTCGCAAGGCTCCTCTTAGGCCATATCCGAGGGGGCCTTGGCTTGGCGACTATACTCGCCTCAGCAATTTTCGCCGCGATCACAGGATCGGCGGTGGCCACCGCCGTAGCTATTGGCGGTGTCCTTATCCCCACTATGGTAAAATCGGGCTACGATGAGGATGTGGCCGGCGCCCTTACCGCTACCGCTGCCTGCCTCGGACCAATTATTCCACCTAGTATTCCCTTTATCATTTACGGCGTCATCGCCAACGTTTCCATAGCCAAGCTTTTTTTGGCGGGAATAATCCCTGGCGTCCTTTTAGCGGTAAGCCTCATGGTGTACATGTATTTAATCGCCCGACGCCGTAAGTATCCCATTCAGCCCAGGGCAAACCTTAAAGAAGTCGCTCAGGGTAC
The DNA here is from genome assembly GCA_002428725.1 of Spirochaetaceae bacterium UBA6076. GTDB lineage: Bacteria > Spirochaetota > Spirochaetia > Treponematales > Rectinemataceae > UBA2256. Next base: position 127,217 of record DIXQ01000022.1, read on the forward strand.
CTGGGAAGCCCTCCCTGCCATCTTTATGCCTGTTATTATTTTAGGCGGAATCCTCGGCGGCATCTTTACGCCCACCGAAGCTGCAGGCGTCGCTGTCGTCTATGCCCTCATCGTCGACTTTCTTTTATACAAGCAGTTGAAGTTTAAAAAACTCGTGGACATTCTATTAAAGTCAGGGCTTGAGACAGGCATGATTATGCTACTGCTCGGGCTTTCGGAGCCCTTTGCCTGGGTTGTGGCGGTGGAGCAGCTGCCCCTGCAAATGGTTAGCTGGCTCAGCCAGGCTCATGTCTCGCCCCTGGTAACCCTTATTCTGATGAATATCGGGCTGCTCCTCTTGGGCATTCCCCTGGAGACGGCACCCGCCCTTACCATAGTTGTCCCAGTCTTGGCGCCCATGGCGGCGCAGCTTGGTATAGATCCAATCCACCTGGGAATAATCATCTGCTTCAACCTGGTGTTAGGCCTTGTGACTCCACCTGTCGGAGGGGTTCTCTTCTCGGTCTGCGGCATTACCGGTATGCCCTTGGAAAAGCTGAGTAAGGCTATCTGGGGGCCCTTTGCGATAGCGCTGGTAGTGCTCTTGTTAATTACCTTCTTGCCCGGGTTGAGCACCTTTTTGCCCAGGATCCTGATGGGCTAGTTTTTCTGCAGAAGAAGCCTCTCTAGTCGGGCTTCTTCTGCGTACCCTGTGCAAGAAACCCAATTTGTCCTTCTTGTATACGCTGCGGGGCACTCTGGTGGTAAAATATTTTATCCCTCCCACCAGTATATGAAGGTAATAACTACCCAACCTCCACACAAGAATTGCGCTCAGGGTAGCCGCGGGATTGCTTGTCAACGTACCCATGACCAGAAGGTATGATGCCTCGGTGCTTCCGGATGCTCCCGGGGTGGGCACAAAGAGGGATAAAAGGCCGCAAACGCAGTATGCTAGAAGAAAATCGTGGAAAGGCGGCATGGTTGCCGTAATTAGGGCTAGGGGAATGTAAAGAGAAAGAGCCCAGATGATTTGGGTTAACGTAGTGCCGAGAATGTCCAGGATCATAAAAAAGATGTTGTGCTTCCACAGGACCTTAAAGCCCTTGCCCAGATCTTCGCTCCATGCCGACAGCTTCTCTGCCCAATGCGGATTTCTGCTTATCCGTGAAATTCCCCTGCCCAGTCTGGATTTTTCCAGCTTGAGCGCTAAAGCGCCTAAAAGATGGGGATTCAGAAAGCCCAGCGTAAGAACGATAGTAAGAAAAATCGTAGCGGCCATGCCAGCCGAGAGTATGTAGGCGCCTTTGCCCAAGCTGGCCATCATACGTATTCCCCGGTGAAAGAAAAGGGCGATGATCGCCAGTTGAACAATGTTTCCTTCTAGCAGCCTCGAAAACACCACATTCGATGCGGTGGCCGCGTCGATGCCAAGCTTGGAGAAATTGAGAACCTGGAAGGGCTGCCCACCCAAGGATCCAGGGGTTATAGAGGAAAAAAAATACCCGAGCATGTTGTTGAAAAAGCTATCTCTGAAGGAAATTTTTATCTTGAAACGGTAGAAAATGAGCTTGAATCGCAGGCTGTCAATAAAAAAGATGAAAAAAATCATGGTGAAGGGCAGAAGTACGAGAAGCGGTGAAGCCCTCCCCAGAGCCTCTGATAGTTCTTCGGCATCTAAGAGCAGGCTGATGATGACATTTATGCAAAGTCCGGCCAACACGGCCACAAGAATATGCTTAAGAAGTTTACGATCTTCCTGGCTGGTTTTCTTTGGCCTAGGTTGGGCGCCCATACATGGAAATATACCTTCACCTATGCTAGCCTTTGCAAGAGGTGCCACAGGGGGAGGGCTATGAAACAAACCGGTATTAAAAGAGTTCTTGAAGCGGCGGCTGTCTTGGCATTTTTTCTTGTATCGCTCGTGTCTGTTTCTGCCCAGGGGCTTCGGTTCGCTTTCAATGGAGTAGAATTCAACAACGCCCTGTTGGGATTTCTTCCAGTGCCTGTGGGCGCCGATCTGGAATTGGCGCTTCCCACTTCGAACGAAGATTTGCTACTTTCCCTCCGTGTGGCGGGGGGCTATGAGGATAGGCTTATTCTGAGGAATGACAGCGATGGAAGCCATATTGCCAAGCCGGCTTCTTTCGATCCAAGCCTTCAAAAGCATTGGTTCCACTGGCCGAACCTAGCGGTGGATGCTGGAATTTTCTATAGCCCCCGGCGCGGCATCGACTGGTCGAACCTTGAGTTTTTCGGACTTGTCAGGGGTCGCTATGAGAAAAACTCTTCACTTTTAAACCCAGCAATATTTCCGGACGTTTCAGAGCTATCAGCCCTTTCTTTTCTTATGGGGCTTGAAATATCCACCGTGGAAAAGAGTCCACGGCGGCTCTTAGAAGGTTATGGCGGTGAGCTTTCTGCGGAGTGGGCTCCCAAGGTACTGGGGTTTCAGGGCGGCAGCGACTTTTTAAGGGTTTCGGCTAACCTGGCGGGTTATCTACCACTCTTCAGCCTCGGCGAGGATGATCTAAAAGCTGTCTCAGCCTATGTCGGAGCCTATGCCACTGCCGATCTTGCCTGGGGCGATCATATCCCCCTCTACGTCTTGACGAGCTTTGGAGGCAGATATCTTCGAAGCGGGCTGGGCAGTTCCGTGCGGGGGTATCAGCCCTGGGGGTACGAGGCTGCGTCCAAGGCGGCCGCCTCGGTGGAAGTAAGGCTTGTCGGACCTGGACTCTTCGGCTTGGCCAACATACGACCCATGGTCTACCTTTTTGGTGATGCGGGGCTCTTTTCCAAGCTTTATGCCAGTACCAGCGCCGACAAGGATGGGGTTCTCTGCTCCACCGGCGGCGCCTTCGCACTCAATATCCTCGACTTCGCCTATCTGGGGCTGAGGGCGGGACTGAAGTTCCCCAACGCCGATCCTTTGCACGATTCTGTCTATTTTACGAACAAGGAAAGGTTCTTTTGGGACGTAACCTTCTTACTTCATTTTTGATGGTGTAAAAAGAGTACAAAAAGTTAAAAAAGTTTCGATATTTTTAGTTTTATATATTGCCAGATTCTTATATCACGTTGTACTATTTCTCCTCGCCGGACCGTCCGGTCTGGCGTATATTCAAAGGAGGAATACGTATGAACCGTAAATTCATCGCTATTCTTGTCGTTTTCATGGCGCTTGGCTCTCTGGCCTTTGCCCAGACTGCGACCAAGTATTTTGTAGCCCATCAGGGCGGCTATATCGGTGCCGCCACCGTGACGGTAGACCATAGCGGCAAGGTTGTCGCTGCAGAACTGGAAGAGTGGCAGGGCCCGGGCGGTTGGGTTGAGTACAACTCACCCGACGGCAAGTCTCTCGTCGATGGCGCTGTTGTCCGCGTTCCTGATCCCTTTGCAAATTTGAGCAATCCCAACCCCCAGATCAGGGGCTATATGTTCTATATTTACAACCAGGCCGCCGGCGGTCCCGGTGTTTGGTCCCAATACACCCCCGGCGCCAATGGCTTTACCAAGCCTGCCCGGCAGTACGAACGTGACTTCGAGGGGCTCATGGCTAATCCCATGCGCGCCGAAGCCTACGTCAAGGCAGCTCGGGAAGATACACTTGTCAATGTGAAAATTGACGGTCTCAAGGTTGCTGTGGGAAAGAAAGCCTCCCAGACCGTTCACTACGGTCACATGGACAAGGCTAACAAGAATTCGGTATACATGCCCTTGAACGCTTCTTCCATTGGGTATCGCTATAACAACAAAGCCTTATTGGATTTCTTTAAAGCCAATCCCACCGCCAAGTTCGCCGATGCTACTATCAAGAAGGCTAAGGTGCGCCTGGTGGAAGATAAATCCGTCGATTCCAGCGCCAAAGTAGCCAGCTACACCGCAGCAGAAGATACGGTCTACGCGGTCGCCGACGTGGTCACCGGAGCTACCTATTCGGACTTCCAGCACTATTCGCTGGAGCTCCAGGCTGCCTATATGATGGCCATCGCCAACATGACGGTTAAGTTCTGAGCCGGGATTTGTAAGAATCCTAAGCGTTTTTCCCATGGGGTAAATCCCCTTGGATGAATAAAAAAAGCTGCCCGGGATAATCCTGGGCAGCTTTTTTATGCCGGCAGTGGGACTTGAACCCACACGCCTTCGCAGGCAGTAGATTTTGAGTCTACCGTGTATGCCATTTCACCATGCCGGCGGCGTGAGATTCTTGTACTATATCCGGCAAGCCTCGTCAATACAGGCCATTGAAATTTAGGTTGCGGCCGGCAGTGTTGATGGATATAATTACAATAGGAATGTATAAACTTTCATCAGCATGACTTGCGGAGGAGCCGGTGCCCGAATCGATACTGTTGTGGGGTCTAGAGGTAGTTAAGAAAGTCCAAATGACCCTAGGTCCAGAAATGCTTGGGGTAATGGAATTTATTACCTTTTTCGGCTCCGAGGGCTTCGTGCTGGCCATGCTACCCCTCATTTACTGGTGCGTGAATAGGGAATCGGGGGCGCGGATAGGCATAACAGTTCTTTTTTCAGCTTTTCTAAACCTTTGGGTCAAAGTACTCTTTCATCAGCCTCGTCCCTATAATCTTGATCCTTCTCTTAAATTGTCCAGTGAGACGAGCTATGGTTTCCCCTCTGGGCATTCCCAGACAAGCCTGACATTCTGGGGTGGCACACTCTCTATTCTTCCCAGACTAATCGGTATTCTTGCATTTGCCATCATTCCGCTTCTCGTTGGGCTCTCTAGGCTCTATTTAGGGGTTCATTTCCCTACCGATGTCCTGGGCGGTTGGGCGCTCGGCGCGATTGTATTGGGTATCTACTTTGGTTTGGGATCAAAAATCGAAGCTCTGCTCCATCACTGGGACTTGCGGAGTCGGATCATTCTCATTTCTGCGCTTACCTTGGGCATGAATTTTCTCATGCCCGAGGACACGAGAATGGGTGGAGCCTTCTTCGGCAGTGCGGTGGGCTTTGCCCTAGCAAGCCGGTTTTTACGTTTTTCCGCAAAGGGTGGCATAGGAAAAAAAGCATTGCGTTATGTGCTAGGCTTGGCGAGTTTACTGGTGATCTACATTCTTCCCAAATTTTTGATAAAGGATACAGCGCTTTCTCAGCAAGCTTTGGTGCGTTTTATCCGCTATGGATGCGTAGGGCTCTGGGTAGCCTTCGGTGCGCCCTGGTGTTTTTTCAAGCTGGGATTAGTTGAACTAGAGCCAGCCAAGGAAAGAGCTGTTGAGCCCGTTTCAAAAGACTAAATGTAGACTTGCTGTATTCGCACTTTCGAAGAAGAATTTCTTCGGACTTAGAAATTCACCTCAGCCAGTTGATAGTTATTGTTTGTTAGGCTGAAAATCGATTCAGTCCCGGGGCTTAGATAAACACTATTCTTGTCATCGATAAAGATAGCCCGAATTTCGGGCAGGCTTTTAACAAGTTCCATCCCTTTTTCCAGACCAAGGGCAAAAACCGATGTGGAGAGCGCGTCCGCATCAATGCTGGAAGTAGCTATGATTGTTACGGACACTAAACCTTTATCCGCTGGATAGCCTGTAGTGGTGTCTAAAATGTGATGGTATCGTACCCCATTTTCACTAAAAAAGCGCTCATAGATGCCGGAGGTCACAACCGTCATAGCCTTACCGCTCACCAGACCAAGATAATCACCTCGATCCGAGGCTGGATCCTGGACGCCGATTCGCCAGGGAGAGCCATCTTTTTTCTGACCGTAGACTAATACATTGCCTCCCAAGTCAACGACAGCGGCTTTTACCCTGTGACTGGCCATGATTTTTACAATTTCATCCGCGGCGTAGCCCTTGGCGATTGCTCCTAAGTCAAGGCTCATCCCTTGCCTTTGTAAAAAAACAGTCTTTTTTGTCTCATCCAGCTCGATTTTTTCATAATCAATAAGATCGAGCCTTTCTTCAATCTCCGTAGCGGAGGGGACTCTGGCGTTATCGGTGCCAATATTCCAAAGCTTTACCAGTGGACCCACGCTGGAATCGAAGACTCCGCCGGTGAGGCGGGCAAAATCCAGGGATTTTTGTATGACATAGAATGTGTCTTCAGAGACTTTAACTGGATTTTTGCCCGCCGCCTTATTGATGGCATCGATTTGGGTACCTTCTTTATTGGCGCTCATTCGATCTTCTATCTGTGTAAGCCGGTTAAATATGCTCTGGAGGATAGTGTTCGATCCTCCTTCGATAAGACGGACGGAGCAGACAGTGCCGAGCACGAAATCGCTGCGCGATACCTCGCCCTGTGCCGTGGGACTACAGGCGGAAAAAAGAAATAGCGCACTTAATATTGAAAATAATCGTATCACTTGTAGTTTCCTTATAATTAATTATCGATCAGAAACTGCGGTCATACGCTGTGTTCTACAGCTGTATTCAGCCACTGCATTTAGCCGCCTAACTCTCTGCCGATCGTCGTTGACGGTCCGTGACCTGGATACACCCGGGTTTCGGGGGGAAGTTTGGATAATGTATGGAGGCTTTCCTGTAAAGCCCGATAATCGGAGTCAGGTCCGTCTGTTCTTCCAATGCCGTCCTTAAACAGGGTGTCACCGGAAATCAGAATGGAATCATTTGGGCTATAAAGGCAAATGGACCCAGCGCTGTGTCCGGGGGTGTGGAGAACAGTGAAGTTCGTACCGGGAATGCTGTCTCCGTCGGCCAGGAGTAGGTCCGGTCGTGGTAGGCTTTTCCAAGCGTGACGAAAATAGGGTAGAGCCTTTAACCCTTCAAAAAGTTTTCGGTTGGTGGCTTCACCCTCGGCTCCGAGGTATGTTGCGTCTTGGCTGTGGATGGCAATAAGCGGGAGGCTACCCTGCCAACGCTCGAGCAATGTGGGTATTCCGGAACTGTGGTCCAGGTGGCCATGGGTCAGCACGATAAACTGGGGGGTAAGGCCAAGGCGGTGTAAAAAATCCAGGATCTTTTCGGATTCGTCTCCTGGATCGACAAGAAAGGCCGTCTGGCCGGAATGCACAGCATAGACGTTCTCGCCCAGCGGACCGACGCTAATTGATTCTATACGAACGCTCACCCTTCGCTGTCCTTGCCGCTCTCGCCCTTCTTTTTGGCGGGTTTAATCTCTAAGGGCCTGTTTTTCAGGGCAATACCCGCGCAGGCGGTGACGATTTTATCGGCATTCGCTTCGGGTACGTCGATAAAGGAGTAGTTATCGAAGAGGTGAATCCTGCCCAGTTCTTCCTGGGGAAGCTGGGTCTTTTCGGCGATAAGGGCTCGAAGTTCCTGGGGGCGCAGTCTTTGGCGCTTGCCCATAGAGACAAAGAGGGGGACCATGCCCTCGGCCTTTGCTTTTAACGCTGCAGGACCGGGGCTTTGCCTTGTCTGATCATTTACTTGCCCCTGCACGGAATTTTCCTGTTTACGCGGCAATTCGGCTTTTTTTGTTCTTAAAGGAAGCTTGGTTTTAGGACTTGTTTTTCCGCCCTGACCAGTGGACATGCCCGCGGCTCTTAGTATTAAAAGCGCCGCGGCGTATGAGCGCAAATGGAGAGGAATATGCTTTCTAAAAAAGGATCTGACTTGATTGAGCATGACGGGATCGGAGGGAGACGAGAGCTCGGCGCGTATGCCGTCGAGGAATGCGATGAGGGCTTCCTCGGGTAATTTGTTTGGCGCTGATTCGGTTGACACGAAATTCTCCTTGCAGACTGAAGAAAAGTTTTCCTATTGTGCAATAAAGTAGGATTTGGGACAAGCGCCTAAAACCCCTCCTAGCGTATTATGGATAGCCTACGGCGCTGCCCTTAGGGTACAATGAGGACTATGATCGCCGATTCCCTTCCTGTCTGCCTCTGCCTAACGGGTAAAACCCTGGCAGCGAACCTCGCCGCACTGGATGAGCACCGCGCCTATGTGGATATGGTAGAACTCAGAGCTGATTGCCTGGATCCTTCGGAAAAGTTTTTAATCCGATCTTTCCCTGAAAAAGCCGGACTGCCCTGCATTTTAACCGTACGGCGAAAAAGCGACGGTGGCTGTTTTGTCGATGGGGAAGGGGTAAGGCTGGTTATTATCGCCAAGGCGCTTTCCTTTGCCAGCTCGGATGCCAGCGCCAACTTCGCGTATGCGGATCTGGAAAGCGATTTTCACATGACAACTATAGAGGATGCTTGTCGCACCTTTGGCACGAGGATAATTCGTTCCGCCAATTATACCAAGGGTATGCCCGAAGACTTGGACGCGGCATACGGAGCGCTGATCCAAGAGGACGACGAAATCCCCAAGCTTGCGGTGACACCCCAAAGCGCCGCCGAGCTCTCCAAACTTGTAGCTTGGGTTTCGGGGCTACCGGCAAGAGATCGAATTGTCATAGGCATGGGCGACTACGGTTTTCCCACTCAGGTTCTCGCTGCCAGAATGGGCTCGCTCTTCTATTACACCAGCCTGAGCGGTGTCGGGATGCCTCTGGCAGCTCCAGGTCAGACCAGTCCAGAAAGCTTCATTGAAACCTACCGGGTTAAGGATACAAATGCTGATTCCGAGCTTTACGCGCTCTTAGGCGACCGCAGAATAATGAATTCGCTTTCGCCCAGTCTGCATAATTCGGCTTTTAGGAGTCTTAAAAAAGACGCCCTTTTAGTGCCCATGCCCGCGGAGACAATCGAGGAAGCGTTAGAAAATCTTAAGATTTTCAATGCCAATGGAGCGGCTATTACTATACCGCACAAAGAGGTTGTATTGCCGTATTTGAGTTTTCAATCCACCGATGTCCAGCGCATTGGGGCCTGTAATACCTTGGTAGCCAGAGAGGAAGGGGGCTGGGCGGGCTACAATACCGACGCCGATGGCTTTGAACTCAGCGTTCTTGAATTTTTACAACGTGAAGATTTCAAGGGCATGAAGGTAACACTGATCGGGGCAGGCGGGGCGGCTAAGTCGGTTGCCCTTTCGCTGTTCCGCAAGGGCGCCGAATGCGTCATCCTCAATAGGACTACTTCGATCGCCCGCGCCTTGGCTAGAAAATACGGCTTTATCTGGGGCCCCCTGGACGATAGGGCGATCGACGTGGTTTCACGCTATTCTGACTTGATTGTCCAAGCCACCAGCCTGGGCATGAAAGGTGGTATCGACGGTGATCCTTTGGAGTTTTATGAGTTCGATGGCCATGAAAAGGTTTATGATCTCATCTACAAACCTTCAATAACTCCTTTGCTTGCCCGGGCGGCAGAAGCGGGCTGTAAAACGGCAAACGGCTACACCATGCTGCGCTATCAAGCGATGGGTCAATATAAGCTGTGGATGGGCGAGACAGCTCCCAGCGATTATTATTAAGAGGAAATAATGTCTAAATCAGCTTTTGCGGCTATCGTGGGCAGGCCTTCGTCGGGAAAGTCCACCCTGCTCAACGCCCTCTGTGGGGCTAAGGTGTCCATCGTTTCACCGGTACCCCAGACAACCAGGAATACGGTACGGGGAATCGTCAATAGACCCGATGGGCAGATTGTTTTCCTGGACACCCCGGGGTTCCATATTTCGGAAAAGAAATTCAATCTAAAGTTACGGGATGTGGTTACCCGAGCCTTGGCTGACGCGGATATCGTGGTTTACCTCATCGACGCGACCCGGGAGCCGGGGCCTGAGGAAGAGGCGATGGCGGCGGCTTTGAAGGGCATTCGCAGGCCCCTGGTGGCGGCGCTCAATAAAATAGACCACGCCGATGCCTTGCCCGAGCGGGCGGCGGCCTTTATCGCCGCAAAATTGCCCGAGGCTCGGCTTATAAGCATCTCCGCCTTGGAGGGCAAGGGTTTGGATGAACTTATGGATCGCTTGATCGGGCTAGCTCCAGAAGGCCCGGCTTGGTATCCCGGTGAGTATTATACTGACCAGGAGCCTGTCTTCCGCATTGCTGAAATCATCAGGGAAAAAATTCTGCGCCATACCAGGCAGGAATTACCCCACGCGGTTTTTGTCGATTATACCGATTCGCGTAAATTAGGGGATGGGAGTCTGGAAGCTTCCTACGACATTGTCGTGGAGAGGCCAAGCCAGAAGGGTATTCTCATCGGCAAGGCCGGCTCTATGATTCAAAAGATACGCCAGGAGTCGGAGGCTGATCTGGAGGATCTTTTCGACTACCCTATTCATCTGCGACTTCAGGTGCGCGTTGACCCTGAGTGGCGCAGGGATGATAAACGCTTGGAAAAGTTGATTTATTAAAGGAGGCAGGTTTTCTTAAAGCGATCAACCACTGTTTCAAAACCCTCGTTCATGCAAAGCCTAAGGGCTTCGGTAGCCTTGGGAAAGACCGCCAGATCTAGAGACTCCCGTTCTTCCTTGCGAAAATCCGAAAGTACATAAGCAGCCACATCAGGATGATCTGGCCTGCCGATGCCGAATCGCAGGCGCGCGAAATCCCTGGTGGCCAAATGCTTTTCCATTGAACGGAGCCCGTTGTGTCCCCCCAGGCCGCCTGAAAACTTAAAGCCGAAACAACCGAAAGCCATCTCCAGCTCGTCATGCAGCGCCAGCACTTCTGAAGCCTGGATTTTATAAAAGCGGCAGAGTTCGGCGATGCTTTCGCCTGAATTATTCATGTAGGTTTCGGGTTTTAAAAACCAGATTCTTCCAGTCGGGGTCTCCATGCTGGCCACTTTACCTTTGAAAGCCCTAGTCCAGCGCAGATCCCGGGCAAAGTCCAGGGAGTCGAGAAAAAGCCAGGCTACGTTGTGCCGGTTTCCGGAGTATTCCTTGCCGTAATTTCCTAAAAAGGCATAGAGTTTGATCATTCGTTTTCCTCAAGGGGGCAAGGTTTTACTATATCCCAAGAACGGGGGGCGAAAGAAGGACCTGCGGGAGCGCTCATTGTCCCTTGTCATGGACTGCACTATACTGGGAGCCTCTTATGGAACGCACAACCTATGTTATCGGCCATAAAAATCCCGACACTGATTCGGTGGTCGCCGCAGCCTCCTATGCTGCCTTGAAACGGGCACTAGGCCATAAAGGAGCGGTGGCAGCCAGGGCGGGAGCGGTTAACCCCCAGACTGAATATATTTTTCATCGCTTTGGTCTTCAGCTTCCAGAATTTTTGCCCGATCTGGTACCTAAGGTGGGCTATTACCTGGGCACCGCTCCGGTCTCTGTCCATGAGATGACTCCCCTCTGGGAAGCGCTGGCTATTATGGAAAAATCAGGAGGCCATGTCCTTCCTATCGTCGATTCCAATGGCAAATACAGGGCTATGCTCCACTACGGAGCCTTTACCCAGAATATGCTCACCAAGATCAATCCGCACCGCAAAGCGGTAATCCCCACATCAATCTCCCATCTTATCGAAACAATAAAAGCCCAGCCTCTGGTGGCTTTCGATAGGGAGTCGGTCTTCAATGCCCGCATGGTGGTAGCAGCCCTCAGCACCGAGAAGTTCGCTGACTACATTCACGCCGAACCGGCGGACAATAAGATCGTCTTGGTAGGAGACCGTGAGAATGCCCAGCGCATCGCGGTTGAGGCTGGGGTCAAGGTCGTGATCATAACCAACGGCGTTTTGCCTTCTAAAGAAATAAAAGAATTGGCGGAGGCCAAGAATGTTTCCCTTTTAAGCTCTCCCTACGATACCTCCTCCACGTCGCTCTTGGTGCTCTACTCCGCCCCGGTGATTAGTGTGGCCGATCAAACAATCGCCGCATTGAGTCCCCGAGACTGGATAAAAACCGCCAAGCAGGCTATCGCCGCATCGCCCAGCCGCTCCGTACCCGTCGTGGATGAAGAAGGCCGGGTAATCGGCCTTTTTTCGGAAGGCGACCTCATCAAGGAAGCCAATATCGATGTGATCATGGTGGACCACAACGAATTTTCTCAGGCAGTCGAAGGCATCGACCACTACAGGATTTTGGAAGTGATCGATCACCACAGGCTTGGATCCTTCACCACGCCCTATCCGATTACCTTCATCAACAAGGTGGTGGGCTCCACCAGCACGATCGTCACCTCCATGTACAGGGAAACCCGGACCCCCCTGTCCAAGGTGATGGCCTCGGTGCTGCTCTGCGGTATACTCTCGGACACCCTGGTGCTCAAGTCTGCCACTACCACCGACACGGACAAAGAAACCGCCGAATACTTGGCCAGCATCACAGACCTTTCCATCGATGCTCTAGGCCACGACATCATGGCTTCGGCTTCCGAGGCCGCCCGACTTCCAGTGGAAAAAATGGTGAGGGTGGACCGTAAGGAATACGAATCTGAGGGCAAAAAACTCTCGGTCAGCCAAATTGAACTAATGAGCACCCTGCAGATTGCTGACCGCTCTGAAGAAATTCTCCGGGGTCTGGCTAACCTGCGGGCTGAGACAGGGAGTTACCTTGCCGCTCTCATGGCTACGGACATCAGCAAGCTAGAGAGCATACTCTTTATGGCAGCCGACGACAGCCTCTATTCCTACGTAAATTTCCCTTCGTCACAAAAGGGAATCTATCTATTGAAAGACATGTTGTCCAGGAAAAAACAGCTCATGCCTGCTTTGTTCGAAATGGTGGAGAAGGCCCAGGAACGTTAAAACGCCTGGGCTAGGTTCAACGCGTGAGCCGGGCGAGGGAGCGGCGGGGGAAGCCGCCGCTCCCTCGCCCTCGCATTATTGTCCTAAAGCAATAACGAAGCTACTTATCCGATAGCTCCCGAGGCTAAGAAGGGCAGGGCTATGAAGTTGCCAATCATACCCCCGATACTCGAGAGAAAAAATACTAGCAAAATATGTGTCACCCTGTTGCCGTAAAAGCCCTTTACACTGGTCACGTCTTCGGTAAGCCGCTCGAAGTCCTGTACCCGGGGCTTGCGCATGTAAGCCTCCGCCACTCCCGCGAACAAGCCTACTCCCACCAGTGGGTTGAGGGTAGCAATAGGTGCTAGTAGAAAAGAGACCGCGATAGTGCCAGGATGGGCCAGGCAGAGGGCTGAGCCCAGGGCGGCTAGGGTGCCGTTTAGCAGAACCCAGCGCCACATCAAATCAAGACTGGCCTGAGTCCCAGAACGAAAAAAGCCAATGACGATGAGCGCAACAATAATCAGGGGTATTATCCAGGCCGAAAACTTTGAAAATCCACCCTTAGGCGGCACCACGTCGATCTCCGAGACATTAGGTGTAAGATCGCCGGAGTCCAGCTTTTTAAGCCAGCGCTCAATGCCCGCCATGTGACCCGCGCCGACCACCGCCACCACATGTTCCTCCGGCGAAAGAAAGATCTTGGATGCCAGGTAGCGGTCGCGCTCGTCGATGAGGACTTCCTTCACCGAGGGTAGGTATTCCGCCAGCTCGTTCATCATCTGTTCGAGCTCGCTCTTGTTCTTTAACTGTTCAATTTCTTCTTTGGACAATTTTTCGTTGCTGAAGGCCGAACTGATAAGGCTGGCAAGAAGCTTAGATTTATTCCAGAAGTTGGACCTTGCCCAGGCCCGCTTAAGGGTGATCTGAACGTCCCGGTCGCAACAGGACCAGGGAATGCCGGCAGATTCCGCGGCGTTTATCGCCGCGATCATCTCTTCGCCCGGTTTTACCCCGACGCCGGCGCCCATGCGTTTTTGGAATCCCGAGAGCGCCAGATTGGCCAAAAGGAAAAACCCCTTTCCTTCCTTGAGCACCTTGCCGATATCGAGGTTTTCCCAGCGTGAACCCTGGGTCATGGACTGATAGCGGGTCTGATCTATCTCTACACATACTCTGCCGGGCTTTTCCTCGGCGATAATTGCTTCCACCTCGGCTACGCTATCCCGGGATATGTGGGCCGTGCCCACCAGGGTGATAGTGCGCGAAGATAGTGTAATTCTGTTGACCGTATTGGACATCGTGTTTCCTTTATGCTTAATCGAAAGGATAGTACTCTTCTTCCTTCCAGCCAGACAAGATAAGGCCCGAGCCTTTCAGCGTCATGGCCGAACGGATAAAAAGCTGAAGAAAGTTCCTGGCGAAGGAGGCGGGGAAGCCTGATCGAAGCGCAGCCTCGGTCTCCGATGCTGCTTGGAGTATCCTCGCGCAATCCTCGCCCTTATAGCGGCTTAGGGCTGCCCTGAACTTGCGCTGCCCCGTCTTGCTGCTGATCTTTTCTGTCCTGAAGGCATCTTCTATCGGTAAACCCTGATCGATGCTTCGGTTCAGCCGCTCCACGGTTCTGAAACTCCAGATCAGGGCTGCCATGATTTGGGAGGGCTCGCTCTGCCGATCGGATAACAGGGCGTCCAGCACGCTCAACGCCGAATCGAAATCGCCGTGGGCTATTCTATCGAAGAGACTGAAGGCGTCCTCCTGCCTGGAATGGGAAAGGGCCGATTCGATATCTTCCGAGCTCAAGCGGTGCTGGGCGGGAAAGCATGCTGCCAAAACTGTGCACGCCGACTCCAAGGCCGCCGTCTCATTCTCCACCAGCTCCAGCACCGTCTCTAAGGCTTCATCGTCCGCCGAAAGCCTGTCCCGGGCCAGGCGGTCTCGGAGCCAGGCTGGCTTTTCCGAATCCCGCAACTCCCAAAAAATCTTCTTGCCCCTGGAGCCCACGGCCTCTTCCAGGCCCTTGGCCAGACCATAGGCCTCCGTTACCAACAGGAGCACCGCGTCCTCCGCCGGGCGTTTTATGTAAGCCACAAGCGCTTCCTGGTCCTGCTTTGTAGTTAAAGCCTCGGCGTCCCGGTATTCAATAAGCCGGCGGGGCGAAAAAAGCGAAGCGTTACGCAAAAAACCCACAAGCCGCTCCGCTGGCATATCCTGGGCGTAAAAGCGACTATACTCGGCCGCCTGGCCTTCTTTGGCAGCCAGGACTTCGGCGATTTCCCGCACAAATAGCTCGCGCCGTCCAATTTCTGGACCGGCGAGAATATAGGTAGACAGAAGGGCTGGGTTGGGCATCGGGTTTTTAGTAGCTCCGGATAATAGCCTTGAGCTTGCCGAGAATGCGCACATCCTGGGTGTAAATTGGGGCATAGTCGGGGTTTTCAGCTTGGAGCTTGATTCTGTTGTTTTCCTTAAAAAAGCGCTTTAATGTAGCCGAGTCTTCGATAAGTGCGGCAACAATCTCCCCATTTTCGGCGAAGGATCGTTGCTCGATCACCGCCAGGTCGCCCGAATGGATGCCTGCGTCCCGCATGGAGTCGCCTTTTACTCTCAGGGCGAAACAGCTTCCCCCGCGACCGAACTCGGACGGAATTCGCACCGAGCCGTTCCAGTTTTCTTCGGCAAAGACGGGAAGCCCCGCGGCGATATCACCCAGGATCGGAACCTCAAGGACAGAGTCATCATTTTCCCGCCTGGACACTATCTCGATAGCCCGGGAGCGGTTTTCTTGTAGCTTAATGACACCTTTCTTCTCCAAGGCTTTGATGTGGTCGTAGGCGCCTTTTATAGAAATCGAAAAAGCCTTGGCAGTCTCCCTCACCGTAGGTGGGTATGAGTATTTCTCGATGAACCCGGTGAGAAAATCAAGAATTTCACGCTGCCGCGTAGTCAGCTCTTTCATTATTCTACTATCCTAATGTTAAGTATATTTCACCAAATGGGGTTCGGTGCAAGGGGAAGAATGTAAATTTTCGTATAAATAAAGAAAATCAGCCTAATTCTTCCATGGTTCCGCAGTTCTTCAATACTACCCGTGCAAGTAACATTTTATAAGGTAAAGAATAGTACATTATTTTGTCTTTTTTCATTGACAATATAACGTAGTATAGTGTAGAATATATAGTGCGGAGAAG
>DIXQ01000032.1 GCA_002428725.1 Spirochaetaceae bacterium UBA6076
CTGAGCGGCGTCAAGCCATCGAGTCTCCCACAAATCGGCTCAGGTGTTTCACGAGGAAACTCGAAGAATACCTGAGTATTCTTTCCTGTTTTCTGAGCCTTGGGTGGCAGGGTTATGAGCCCGCGCTCGTTGAGCTTGTTCAACATGGCCCGACTTGCCATGTCCTTGGGTTGTCCGGTTACTGTCTGCCATTTCCACAGGGCACACAATTCTCGCGATATTTTCCAGCGAGTACTGTCAGGCCTCGCGGCAATCAGATCGCGGATCGCCTGAATGTCATCGGCGCTGAGTTCCCGGCCCTGCACAATGATCTTCCCATCCATGGTGCAGATGGTATCAAACTATCAATTCAGAGTCCAGCCCCTTTCCGTG
Organism: Spirochaetaceae bacterium UBA6076; assembly: GCA_002428725.1. Lineage (GTDB taxonomy): Bacteria > Spirochaetota > Spirochaetia > Treponematales > Rectinemataceae > UBA2256. The sequence goes on from DIXQ01000032.1 coordinate 373, forward strand.
TATTTTTGAGCTTTACCCCACCTGAATAGTTACAGGTTGGCATAGATGGCGCAATTATCCGCAATGACGATCTTCTTTACGAATCCCCATAGAATCTGTTTGGTTCCGTTGATCGCTTTCTCGTAGTCGAAAACCCTATGTCTAGAGAACTGAGGGAGGAGATTGGTCGCCCGCTCAATAGGCCCGGCAACCAGTTGAGGGAAAAAACTAACAAAGGCGAGATAAGAGAAATAATCGCGAGTCGGCGCCATCTTTCTTCTGTATACATCTATACTATAGCTTAGCGATTGGAACGTATAAAAACTTATACCTACAGGAAGGATTATATTCAGTGATGAAAGATTCATGCTCCCGCCGAGTAGATTAAAAGCCTTGACAAAGCTATCGACGAAAAATCCTAAATATTTGAAAACAGCGAGTAATCCGAGGTTACAGACGAGGCTGACTGAAAGAAGCAACTTTCTACTTAACGAGTTTTCAGTACTTGCTAAGCCGAGGCTTACAAAAAAATCGAGACTGGTGCTAAAAACAAGAAGCAAAAGGAACCGCCAGTCCCACCATCCATAGAACAGGAGGCTTGCAGCAAGAATAAAGAGATTCTGAATTTTCAGGTTATATCTGCCTAGATACCAAAAACAAGCAAATACAACTGGAAGAAAAATCGCGAAATCCAGCGAGTTGAAAAGCATGCTATCTCCTAAAATAATTGCATAAATTTATGATCAATATAGCAATGACAAACATCGCCGAAGGATTAAAAGGTATTTAACGCTTTTCACTTCCTTTTATTAGTACCTGGGCGGGTACGCCTAAGTCGCAATAAGAACGCGGTCGCCGAACCTTTTAACGTGCCGAGGCTATCAATTATCACATTTTCTATATGATATCCTTTTTGCGTCAGTATCTTAAAAATTGAAGACATGATTCGGCGTACACACTCAAATATCATCTCGAGGGCGAAGCTAGAGATGCTCTTCTGAAGCCCTTTCCGTAGATAATAATTGGCTCGGAATCGGGCGGTTCTGGCCGAGATGTGCCATCTCATCCGGGTCTTGCTACGACTTACAAGATGCATCATCTTTATGGCTGGATCTACACCAATTTTGTAGCCAAATTCCCTGAATCGATCTACTACCCAGTTTTCTTCGCCATAGGCAATTTCATCTCCTCGCATGCCAAGATGTTCTGGAAAGCCGCCAACATTGCGTAGGCAAATTGTACGATAAAGCGCGATGCCACCGGAAATGTAGCCTTTAACAAGAGACTCGCGCTTAGTCTGTCCCCTCCAGTTGGATCCAAATCCCTTTGGAAGCCATTTGGGGACAGGAGTTTCAAAATATGGGAAGTAGAATCCACCAACACAATCAAAGTCGCTTCCGGCAACGGTATAGCAGGCACGGATGAAGTCGCCATCAGGTATGCCATCATCATCCACATAAACGATCCAATCTCTCTTGCAGAGGGAAAGCGCTTTATTCCTCGCATGGCTCAGCCCCAAACATGGTTCAGGAACGTAGTTCAATTGGGGAAAGGTCCTTGCAAATATCTCGACATACTCCATCGTACCTGGATTGGCTGCGTTATCAACGACATAAATCTCGAAATCGAAGGCTGGTTCATACTGTTTTATAAGGGCCTCTAAACATTTTCCAAGATATCGGTCACGTTTATAAGTACAAATTGCGACGCACAGCATCATAATCCAACAGGTCGCGAAAATAGCAACCTTCTATTCTTTTCAGGCCGTCTTCGGGAATTAAATAGCACTAGCAATGATTCGTTTATGGCATGTAATTTTACATTCTTTACGCCAAATTGCTCCAAAATTTTCTCTATGGCTTCTTTATTGAGGCCTTCAAGTTTAGCTATATCATAGTCAGATAATGGTTTCGCTTCGACTTGCTGACTTGGTGGGATAGAGCACATCAAATTAGGTTCAGCTTTTATCGCCTTTTTCTGCAACTTGATTTTAGAGGGCTGTTTTATTCTCTGGTCATCTTGTATCGAATCAAGTATTCTTTTTGCGGATCCTCTATGGTCGAGAGCGCTTAGATGTTCAGCAAGAGATAGTAATGCGTAACTACTTCTTTTATTAAAGTCGTCCCGTTTTAAGCAAGAGAGAAAAGACTCGACATCCATACACCTCTCTCCTACGCTATTAGGAAGGCAGAAATCCCAATGTGGAGGATCACCACCCAGTACTATGACCCTCTGTCCAAGGAGGAAGGCTTCAAGTCCTGTCGTGCATGAGTTATGCACGACAGCCTCCGCGCCGACAAGCCAGGGCAAGGCATTTCCTTCGTTCGATACAATCACGTTGCCAAAGTCTTTGAATGCTTCAAGCCAGAAATCCTTTCTTTCTACGGGATGCGGACGTATGACGACTGTATCGACGAGTGTTGAAGCTAATATCGCCTTGGCGCATTCGATAAAAAGCGCGATGCTGTCGGCTTCGAATTTTCTCTGCATCTCCACTCTCGCAGTGAAGCTCGCGGGATCATTCTTAGTTACTCGTCTTATTTTTTCCTCTACCTCCCCTTGTGACAGGAGTGAGTTATACATAGAAAAACTTGAGTTGAATAGTATGTATCTTCCAACTTTATTTTTAATAGCTTTGACTTCTTGGGCAAAAAGGTTCTTTTTCGTATTGTTAAGGAGGTCCATGCGTGGATTGCCCACAACTTTCACCTTTGCCGGATCGTCACAGACTCTGCGTAAAATTTCGGCATCGGAATTCCCCCAGGCATAGACCATATCGAGGGCAGACAAGGTGGTCTTAGATACCTTTGTGAGATAGGCTTTTTCTGAAATTCTGATTAACCCTTCCTCATCCCATCCGACCGCCATGAAACCTTTCGCTTTAGCGTTCAAGATTTCTCTTGCCCTTATCTCGTAGAAATCCTTGATAACGTAGACGCCAGAAGAGAATTTACCCAAGTTTTTCTTGATGGATTTTACATCTCCAATAACAACTGCATGCCCCCGCGCTACAGCCTCTACCGCTAAATGTACTCTCGATAAAAGTTCGCGACGGGAGATTTCCACAGGAAGTATTATAGTGCATCGATCACCCATTCTCTGAACATGTAAGGTTCGCTTTTCCTTGAGCTTTTCCTTGGCTTTTTTGAAGTAGCGATGAAGCGCGTTCCTCGTCTTTTTCGCCGTGACAACCGGTCCCGCGATAATCAGGGTCTTAAACGCTTTTTTAATCAATATTAACGACATAAAGACCTCACCATCATACGAATCAATTACTTTTTCGAATACGGCCTTCCCTCAGGCTATAAAGAACATATAACTCTTCACTCAATTTATATACTTTAACGTAGGTCGCGCCGAGAATCTCTATGGTTTTATTGATTCCATTGCCTGCGCAGCGCTGGCTACGAGGCTCACGATCTGCAGTAATTTCTGGCGGTTATCCTTTTCGCCGCTTCTATGAGCAATCAGCATTTCCTTTACATAGGGAAGCGATACACCAAGATCCTTGTACACATGCTCATAATTTGACCCTGTTAGTTCATCGAGGAAGGTCCGCCAGCCTAAATCGTATTTGAACCAATCTCCGTAGTTTGTAGAGTATCGCGGATATGATGCAGTAAAACCACGCTCCTGGTTGATACGGTCATATAACTTTTCACGTTCGTTTTCTATCCGTTCCGCCTCCTTCCAATAGCTCGGATCAATAGTGGCAGGAAGACCAGTACGCTGATAGGGAATGTGGGCAACCGACTCTGCGATTAAGTTAAAAATCTTCATATATGCTTTGTGATTTATCCTTTCGGAAGATGGGATGGTCATTACCTCATCGAGAAAGGCGTAATCAAATGTAGGTGTACTATCATCCAGGTAGAGTCTCTGCCAGAACTGACGTAGAAATATAACTCGATGGCACCTATATTCCAGAGCAAGTCGATCAGATGCGTCTGCGCTTGTCTCCCCCGGCAGTAGAGTGGAAATAGCCCTAATTCTCTCCGTCACATCGCTATAGACTTTTTCTCCAAAATCCGGGAGAAGCTTTCCTGTTTCTTCGAGGTCGAAATATCGGAAACGCTTTAAAAGATTCTGAAATACGGCGGTTTCGGTAATCTGGTCCGTCAGAGATTCGTCGATATAGCTACCGCCGAGGGTAAGGTCCAGCGCGAGCCCTGTGGTTCCTGTCTGTACTTTCTCCGCCATGCGCGAGTACACATCTATGCCATAGCTTTGGACAAATAGATCAAGCCCTTCGCTGAATCTGCAGCCTGGCAGGGCATTTGAGATGAAATCCGCAGGACCGAGAGGAATGATCATCTCCGAAGTACCCAAAATCGCGGCGGTTTCACGGGCGAATCGAACTTCGTCGCTGCCAAGAAGACCAAAGGTCACCGAAGTGAAGGGCTGGTCAAGGATCTTGGCTATTCCCGCCGCAACCAGCCTTGAATCCAAACCTCCGCTGAGGGTTATGCCATAATTCACATCGTCGCTGAAGCGCCTTCTGATCGCAGCCAGGAGCAATCCGGCGATCTTCTCACTTTTTCCCTTTGTAAAAGGCTGGGCAGAGTAGTATGTCCTCCAATATACACGGGTTGTTGCTCCCTTTTCATCCACCTCAAACAAGGTAGCGGAGGGTATCATTCTTACCCCCTTAAAAAGAGTATAATCACCGACGATACCACGTCCGTAGCTCAGATAATTGCCTACGTAATTATTGTCAAACTCTCGAAATCCCAAGCCAGCACACACTTGCTTGCCTTCGATGCCGAAATAAATAGCGTTAGAATCGGAGCCCCAGAATTGAGGGCGTAGACCATACCTATCGTTAAGATAGAAAAGCGTTCGGGTTTTCTTGTTGATTACCAGGAGATTGAATTCGCCTTCTATTTCATTAGCAATATCGGTTCCTTTTTCATTATATAACCTTAAAAGCTCTTGAACCGCGAAATCGTTTCCAAAATCGTACTCATACCCCACAGCTAGGATAATCCCATCCACGAGCACATCGAAGGTATCATCAGAATATGCAAATCCCTGGGAGCTCTTGATGTGCCGCCTTAAACAGAACTTATACCCCGGTCCCTCGATGAAGTCCCGATTGAAGCGATCCCCATGATAAGAAAGCGCCTTCTCCATCGAGTGGAATTTCTGATCAAGGCTTTCTCCCTGCGACGAAAAGTATCCAAAAAATCCGATCATTTTATAGCCTCGTTATGCAAAAAATGCTTTTCGATAGCTTTGGCTACAATGAATCGCTCGGTCATCGCAGTAGATTCAAACGTCAATCCTCCAACATGCGGAGTAATGAGAAGATTGTCATGCGTATCAGCATATGCGATAAGAGGATCATGGAAGGTCCAGTCCTGGGCACCGGAATACTCCCCTTCGAGAACATCGAGCGCGGCCCCCCCTATTTTACCACTGGATAGTCTAGCCAAAAGGGCATTTTCGTTTACGATTCCCCCTCGAGAAGTATTGATGAGGATTACGCCTGGTTTCATCATGGAGAATTGTTCCTTACCAAGAAGATTCACTGTCTCTTTGCAATAATTGACATGGATTGAGATAATGTCGGCTTTTATCAATAATTCATCAAGGGATACAAGCTCGACATGATCTGGATTTCCCGTTGAAGGAGCAGGATCGCAGGCAACTACATGCATGCCAAAAGCGTTTCCAAATCGAGCGATCTTGGTTCCAAGTCTTCCGAGGCCGATGACTCCAAGGTTTTTTTCATGAAGTTCAATGCCTTTAAACGGATTTCTGTCCCATTTTTTAAGTGATAAATCGCTACAGGCTGTGGGAAGTTTTCGTATAAGAGCCAAGAGAAGGGCCCACGTTAATTCAGCGGTGGCGTTCACTTTTTCGAGAAAGGCGTATTCGCCTTTCAAGCTGATAATCATAATGCCACGGTGGCTAGCCTCGTGGATGTCGATATGATTCAGGCCAGTTGTGGGAGTCGCGATAGTCTTTAAATGTGGTAATTTATCCATGAGCTTTGAATCTATACTCATCTCCAGTTTAGTGAATATGATTTCACAACTGGACTCTTTATCACCAAGCGAGGTGAATTCGAGCACTTCAAACCGCTCTCCAATAATATTGAAGCTTTCTTGGTCCCAGTGAGAAAGATCGGTAACAAGAGCTTTAGGCTTGCTCATACTGTGTCCTCCATTTAAAGAGGAATTCCGCATAGGCAAAGGACATCATGTCATCGATATTCGCAGATCTAACCTTAGGCATTACATAGCAAAGAGACCTGTCAGCCCTTATTCTTCGCTTTTCCACGAGAAGTTCGCGGGTCATTAGGTAGATGGCGCCATTTCGTGTATAAACTGTGGGAAAATCCTGGCGACGCATCACTACATCCTTGTCCGAAAGAAGAGGCTTGACTAGGTCGCCATCAGGAACATACATCACGACTGGATGGCTCTCGTCTTCTTCAAAACAACTGATGAGAGATTCAGCCTTTCCTTTTGAAAAAAGTTCAATAGCACCATCGATATCGGAGGATTCTCGAAAGGGCGCCGTCGGCTGAAGGATCATGATAGCTTCTACTCTTCGCCCCTCCTCTTGCTCGTAAAAATTCAACGCGTGTAGGAGGGCGTCAATAGTGGGTGATGTGTCGGTTGCTAGCTCGGCAGGACGTAGAAAGGGAATCTTTGCACCATAACGGCGTGCCACATCAGCGATGCGTTCGCTATCCGTACTGACAATGCAATCTGAGAGTAGTTTGGAGCCCTTGGCAGCCCTAATGGTATGAACAATGAGCGGAAGGCCGCCTAACTCTTTTATGTTCTTGTCCTTGATCTCCTTGGAGCCGCCTCGAGCAGGTATTATCCCTAGGACGAACATACGCTTACTCCTTGTCTCTATAGATGTAGTCCAAATGTTTCTGTTGAGTAGGTTGAAAGGTTAAAAGAGTATGAACGATCCTTCGCGAAACGTCACCCGACCCGTAAAGATTTGATGGGGCATACTGGCCGTGATCGACTTGTTTTCGTACCGCCGCAAGGATATGAGCTTGCTCCGGTTCGCAGTTCACAACATTTTCGCCGTATTCGCGTCCCACTTGACGATTTCCGATAAGAACAACCGGAGTACCGGTAAAAGTCGTGTCCCGAATGAAACTGGAGGAGTTTCCAATAGCGCAGACTGTTTTCTTGAGGCACTTCTGGAAAACTTCGGGTTCGAGGTTTTTTACAAGGTGCAGCCAATTATTGTTCGACGCTTCGCGATAACTTCGAATCACCTTGGAAATATCGTTAGAACCTGCATCAATATTCGGCCAAAGCCAAAGCGTGGGATGCCTTAACTCGTTAAGAGCGAACAGAAGCTGCTGAATTCTGCTACCTTCAAGTCCGTAGTCCGTAGTCACAGGATGGTAGATAACAAGAAAGAATGGTTTCTGCACATCAAAGTTTGCGCCGACTCCATATTTCGAAAGCAGGTTACTGGGCAGATCTACCGGAAGATCACGGATGTAATCGCCGGCGGGGCACCCGAAAAAAAAGACTGATTCAGGTTTCTCCCCCATACGAATGAGGTATTCAGCGGACCTTTGTGTCGAAGGGAAGTGGATATGCGAGAATTTTGAAATTGTGTGCCTTGCGCTTTCATCGATGCTCCCCGACACTTCTCCGCCCTGGACATGGGCAAGCGTGATATTCATGTATGCTGCGGCGATCGCCGCGGATAAGGCTTCATAGCGGTCACCGATGAGTAAGACAACATCTGGCTGTAGTCTCTGAAATTCGTTAGTGAATTCAATTATCCCCAATCCGATCGACTTTGCCATTGTTACAGGAACAGAGCCTTCCAGCTCCATATATACCCGCGAAGTGATGGGAAATCCATCTTTTTCCAGAATTTTTTCAGCTTTCCCGAAGCGTTCCAGCAGCATTGTTCCGGAACAAATCACTGAAAGCTCAACCATGGGATTTTGTTGTAGGGCGCGCATTACTGGCCACATCCGACCATAATTAGCGCGGTCCACAAGTACGACGCAAATATGCTTTTTATCTATTTTCATACTCGATATCTTCCCAAGTTATTATATCATCTATATTTTTATCGTTTTTTAGAATTTGGCCAATTATCTTGCGATATTCTCCCGCGGGCATACCTTCGCAAGGTTTTTTATACGCTAGATCAGCCTCCTGTAACCTTTTCCCACGCTTGAGCGATTTACTCGCAACGATACCTTTCATAAATAGATAGCGCATCCGTTCAAGGTTTTCAGCTTCTACGTCCTTATCCGTTGGATTTTCCATGGCAGTTTCCAAGAATCGGATAGAAGAAGCCAATGATTTCAGCTCTTCGCATGTCAACGAGGAACTCACATCCGGTCCGAATGCCCTTTTGCTCAAGGTAATATGCACTTCTACAGCTTCGGCGCCTAACATAAATGCTCCAATACCTGCTGCCGTTGTGGCTGAATGGTCGGAAAGGCCGACAGGGATTCCGAAGCGGTTTCTATATTCGTTAATAATGTTTAAGCCTATCTTCTCTGGGGGGCAAGGGTATGTATTGTTACACTGAAAGAGAATAAACTCTACTTTCTTAGCTTTAAGCCTGCATACTGTATCGGAAATTTCATTCCAAGGACTCATGCCTGTACTCAAAAGAAAGGGCTTCCCGGTTGAAGCAAGGTAATCCAGCATCGGAGCATTATTGATATCTCCTGAAGAAATCTTCCAGGCTACTACTCCTACTCGATCGAGCATCTGTGCGGCTTCTAGGGAAAATGGAGTACTCAGAAACACCAAGCCTCTCTCCTCAGCATGGCGTTTAAGCATGACCCATTGTTCCTCGGTGAACTCCGTTCTCTTCCAATAATCGTACCGCGTCGAATCCTGGGGAAAAACCTTTATCCTGAATGCCTCGCGTGGGCTGCTTTCGGCTGCAGCCAAGTGGGTTTGGAATTTTATGGCATTTGCCCCATTGTCAGCAGCCGCGTCGATAAATGCATGTGCGGTACCCAAACTGCCATCATGCGCCATGGCGACTTCTGCGATTAGCAAGCAAGATCGCCATAGTTCGGTATCGAATGTTCCAATCCGCATACGTACTCCTTATATATCTAACCCACGAATTTTTCTCCGTTCACGACCCAGGACAAATACCGAAAGCCTGTCTTTATCATGGCCACGATGATGTCGATACAGGAGAGGTATGCTCCTTTTCAGCCAAGATAAAGCAAAACCAGCACAAGATCCAGGGCTTTCAGGAAATCTTTCCGTCCCCAATCCCGAAACAAGATAGTTGGCTATACCCTGAATCGGATCAATCGAGCAAGGTCCAAATTTCTCCTTAGCCCAGCCAGTGAGTTCGTCCGCGAGAGGAAGCTCTTTTTTGTTAGCAATTTTCAAAAATTCTTGCGTATCACCTATTGTTTGCACATAATCATGCCAATCCGCTTTCATAAAGTCAAAGTATGGCAATGGTTTGAGCATAAAGGTAGGCTTCCCGGCTACCGCTGATTCTATTAAAGTCGTACTATATGAGGATACTATCAAGTCGCTCGCTAGAATCCATTCCCGGACTCCTAGTTTCTTGATGAATCGCGGTTTCAGTCCTTCATTTATCGACCTGTTCATGAATGCATCCCTATACTGACGAACAGTGATCGCAGGCCGCGGTCTCACTATGACCTCGAAATGTTCAGGATCCAGGCTTGTTAGCCAATCGAATACGTAGGTTAGCGATTTACGCGCAAACTCCCTATATTTGGATCCTTCTTCCTGCGAATAGGATCCCTTTTTTACGAAAGCGGCGAGGCTTGAGTCTGTGAGAAAGGCAACAGCGTAGTTTTCCGGGAAAAAAACCCAACGTTTACGTGCATCAAGACCGAATTTACGTGCTAAATCCTGCTTTGAAGGATAGAAAGATCTTAATTCGGGAGCATAAAGTGAAAGTGGAAGGTTTCCGTTGACGATGACCCGTTCAGCATCCACGCCTTGATTCCTCAAAAACTGGCGAAAATCATCACCCCAAGCAAAATGCGTAACAGCGTGCCTTGAAAATCCATCCTTAGGTACCCTGCCCGCAATGCTAATAGGCGCAAAAATCTGCTCGAATGCAAGATTAATAAAAGTCGCTCGCGGGAAATCATACAGGATCTGTTTATAGTAAAGATCAATTCCATAGCAGAAGGGCATAACCACTATCTTTGCATCGAGCCAAGTCCCTAAAGTTCGGAATTCATAATAGAGCGAGGCGATATGCGTACGAATACTCGGATTTATCTTTTTCAACTCTCGTTCGATTAAGGCGATTACTTCGAGTTCTCGCGAGACGTGCTCGATAAAAAAGAGTACATCAACTATTTTTCGCTTCACAAAGACTCCGAAACCTTGGCCGCTTCGAGTGATAGGAAATCAACTTGAGTTCTTCCGTTAGGGATCGCGGCAGAGATATTAATTTCTGATTTCGGATAGCTCGTAATCATGAATTGACATCCGATTGATACATCAAACCCATAGTATCTCCCTATAGAACTGCATTATATGCCAATTTAAATGTTATTCTTACGATGTTTTTCTGCTATTTCAATGAGTTTAGCCTGGTATTTTTCCGCCAAATGGCGTTCATCGAGAGCCGCGACAGTTTCAGCGCTCCGATGGATGATAGCGCGATACGACTCAGCGTCCATATCCATTATGGACAGTAAGACTTCTCGTAGCCCCGCTTCATCCCCCGGCTCGCATAAAAACCCGTTAACGCCATGCTCCACGATCCCATCAATTCCCCATCCGCGTGCGCCTACTACAATACATGCCTTAGCCATCGCTTCTAAGTAAACGAGTCCAAAAGTTTCAGGAGCGCTTACCATAACAAAAATGTTTGAGGAGAGCATCCCCTGTAGAACTACAGCCCTGTCTAATTGTCCCAAAAAGCGTACTCTTTCGAACAACCCATTCGCTTCGACTAGGGATTCAAGGCTCTTCCTCTCACTACCGTCGCCAATAATAGTAAATTCCCAGTCTCGATCTTTCATATTTGAAAGAGCCCGGATACTTACGTCTATGTGTTTTAACGCTTGAAGCTTCGCGGCAACTATAAACTTAAATTTCCCCTCTGGTTTTCGGGCTTTCAGTTCGAAAACCTCCGTACTTTCCACATCATCTTTGTTGATACCCGACGGTAGTATCATTGTCTCGCATTTCGGGCGCCCATAAAGCGACACAAAACGTGATTCTATGGATTTCGATCGGAATACAATAAGGGACGCTGCACGGATCGCTTTCTGAGCATTTCGCCTGATCTTTATCGTGTCGGATCCATGGATTCCTAATACTAGGGGACAATTATAAAGTCGCAAGAGTTTGATGCACCACACTGTGCTTGGATATAGATGCGCGAGAATTAAGTCCGGAGTATAATGAAGCAAGGAGAGGTATACACGCAACGCAAAGATATTCCAGCTTGTTGTCTTTGGAAAATGGAAGATAGGAATCCTTTGAATTGAAATCCCATCAATAATTGATTTTCCAGGAAGCACCCGGGTGGAAGGATGAAAAGGAGAAAAAGTATATATCTTTATCGCAAAGAGAGATAATTCTTGCCAATAGTGGATCACATTAAAGAGCGCTCGACTTGTAACCATATCACGTTCTGAAGATGGCAAGAGCGTAGTCAACAATAAAACTTGTTTTTTATCTTCCTTCGTTCGAGTATATCTCTTAATTCCAGTAAATATCTTCATTCTAAATATTTTTCTATTCCTCATCCCCGATATACTTTTTCCGATTTATTCCCTGAAGTGCAAGATAGGCACTAACAAGCGCTTTAGCTGAATCGTATTGGCCAGTTATCGCTCCATCCGTGAGGATTATACCATTCGTGCATAGACGCTCAATAGCCTTGATGTTGTGGCTTACAAAGAGGATTGTGCGACCTTCGTAATTACGCACTTCTTCCATTTTATTCAGACATTTCTGCCTGAATGCCACATCTCCAACAGCAAGTACTTCATCAGTGATCAATATTTCTGAATCGAGGTGTGCGGCAACAGAAAACGCAAGCCTAACTTTCATACCCGAGGAATATCGCTTTACAGGAGTATCGATAAACTTTTCGATTTCTGAAAATGCGACAATTTCATCGAATTTCTTCTCTATTTCTCTTCTGCTCATGCCAAGGATTGCACCATTCAAGAATACGTTTTCCCGTCCTGTGAGTTCTTGATGAAAACCTGTTCCCACTTCAAGAAGACTTGTTACTTTACCCTTGATTGCGATTGTCCCCTTCGTGGGAGCCGTAATTCGAGAAATAATCTTTAGAAGCGTTGATTTGCCAGCCCCATTGCTGCCGAGGATACCGACAGTCTGGCCTTGCGTAATATCAAGAGTAATATCGCGTAAAGCCCAAAATCTACCTTTCCTATCAAATTTTGAGTCTTCGCCAATCTTACTCCAGGGATCTTCCCGCCCACGCATCCGTGCCCAGAGGCTCTGGAAATCTCGATAGAGACGCCCATTATTTATAACGCCAAGGCGGTATTCCTTCCAAATATGGTTGATTGAAATAACTGGTTCCATCTTACTTAAACCTACCTGCTTATATGACGTCCACAAAGGTCCGTTCACTATGGTTGAAAACTATAATACCCAGAATCAGGAGAATAAAAGCTATAGCTAAACTGACATACCAATTCAAGAAAGAAGGATTCCCCTTACTAAGCAGAAAAAAACGATACATTTCAAGAACCGATGACATTGGATTGGCAACATAATAGCTTTGCAGCCTTCCTGGAACTTCAGAGAGCGGATATACTACCGGAGTTATATACATCCAAAGGGCCAGTCCGAAGTTTACCAGAGTACGCAAGTCTCGATATTTTGTTGTAAATGCTGATATTATTAAGCCGACGCCGATAGCTAAAGCTGCAGTTTGTACGATTAATACAGGTATTAAAAGCAAATAGATTGAAAATGTAAAGGACATTCCCTTTAGGACATAATAAACAATTAGTATTATTAGGATGCCGAATTGAATACCAAAAGTAATTAAACCCGTTGTTACATAGGATATGGGAACCGCAAGCCTAGGAAAATATATTTTACCAAAAAGTGATGCGTTCGTAATAAAAGTGTCAGACGTTTTCTGGAGACATGTGGAAAAAAAAGTCCAGATCATAGTACCCGAAAAATAAAAAATCGGCTGCGCTATGCCATCTGTTCCCAATTGCGCGATACGCCCAAAGACAAATACATACATTATTGTCGTGATTATAGGCTGAACGATGAACCAAAGTGGACCGAGGATGGTTTGTTTATAGACTGTTAGAAAATCACGCCTTACGAGCACCTTTATAAGGTCTTTCGACTTGAGTAGCTCCTTAATGCGTAGATCAATAAAGCTGCCTTTGGATTTTATTAATGTCACTTTTGGCTTTTCATGCTCTTTAAATACCATTAGTGTATAATCTCCTTTTATATCAAAATTTTAGGCGACATTCGAAGTAAACAAAAGTCCTGTTCTGGAGTTTTAAAAATTGCCGTAATATAATACTTTTAAAAGGGGCTAATGACTTAATCAATAGAAATGTCCTAGACCAAAAAAGACTTCAAATATTGACTTTCCATCTCGAGAACTAGTTCCGTTCACAGCTAGCGATCCAAGCTCAATCGCGCTCCGTAGATCCAATCCTAGGCTAATTCTCACATATAAACTACGGGTAATACGCGGGAAGGTAACAACTTCTAATCCAGCGCCTATCCATGAATCAGAAGGATCAAAAAGCATTCCGCTTTGCATATTTTCGACGAGGGCTACGTCGAGGAAAGGTCCCCAATACTGTTCAAAGTCGAAATACCTCATCCATTTAGGCCAATTCCACTCTGAAGGGGTAAAATCAATAATGCGTACAGGAATGTCGAGATTGGCATATAAAAAGCTTCCTGTATCGATTCTTTTATCTAGAATTCCTCGTAGGAACCTGCCAGCTGAGGAATCTGTATCGTCGGGGCGATAATACCCACCAAGTCGAGCCGAAGGTCCACTTTCGCCAATTATCGTGTGAAACACACTGGCTCCATTAAAAATCCGTACTACTTTATCCAACTGAGGATAATATGAGTATGAAGCTTTAATGGAGGCAGAAAACCCTTTTCTGAGATTTCCCTTCCAATCTACCCGGCCAACACTCAAGAGAAGAGAGGGTGTCAATTCAACGCCTACATCTAAAGAGGAATCGGTTAAATCAGCACCAGGTATCCATCTATTAACCAAAGACATCCGCGGTATTAAACCTATAGAACCGAAAGATGGAATATCCGCAATTACCCAAGAATACCAACTTTCAGCCGATGTCATTAAATACAAATCGTCTGTGTAGGCAGATCCATCGGAATTGCGGTTATTTATATAGCCTGACTGTAGAAACTGGCTATTTATTGAACCTGGACCGAATTCTTTGCTTACACTCAATCCTGTGCTGAGATCGAAATCTGGATCCCCTGAATTCAGTAAAATATAGTTTGAATCCACTAACCAAGCCCAATCGAGTTTTCCTATTTTAAACGGCAACTTGAAACTAGTTTCTAGACTTGGAAATACCTCGCCATGTTCGTCCACAAGCACATTGGCATTGAATACAAATGCCTGCATGGAGCCAAGAAAATTGTAGTCTCTGGCTCGAGCGCTCACGAGCAATCCGGAATTCGTATCATAGCGGAAATATGGCAAAACTACTATATTCCAGGTGTCCTTTGCTTTTACTGTAACTAGCACCTCTATATGGTCTGGTTTATCGACAAGCTCGTAGGTGATCGAGACGCTTTCTAGTACACGTTCATTCTTTAACACCTGCATCCGGTCAGCAAGGAATTTATCAAGTTCGTCGATGCTAATATATCTAGATCCAATCAGGATATCTGCTTTCTTCCTCAATAGTGCTTCATTTGTCCGCCCGCTTAGATCGAACACAACCGAACTAATTTCATATGCTTTTTTCTCATTTAATTCTTGAGAAACAACTTTAAATAATATTGATAAAAAAAGAAATAAAACCAGAATCCATTTTTTTTTCACCAGTTTTTCCCTAAACCTAATTATAAATTTTCCAATTTAATCCTAAAAAATAGTATCCTTAAGCATAACACCTTTGTGTTATTATAAATTATTCAAAAAATTACATAAACTACAGTATACTTTAACATCCCCGAAAAAAGAATACAATTGATTAGAGTATCGTTGTAAGACCAAAGTGGGTTTTACAACCTTGAGCGGTTACTCTTTCCAGTAAACATACACCGGTTCCGTCTCGACATACTTGTATAGTTACATCTTCCCATGGCCGTGGTCTTGACACAATAGTCCGAGGAATTTGAGATATATGCCGCTTAAACTGTATCACATAATCCCTACTCACCACCCGCCATGCTTCTTGGCAGAATATATCATCTAGATTGATTAATGAAAGCAATGGCACATGGGCATATTATGCTACCAGGATCCTTCCTTAATCAGAAGCAGCCGTAGGCTTTCAACTTTTATGATAATCCATTCGCGTTCAGCAAGCTTTTATCCAGCCCATGTCGGGCTAAATCGTCACTACGCTCCCTGGTATACCTTACGCATGCCAGCGGTAAAGTCAGTATCCAGATGATTATTGTACTCCCTACCGTAGAGACCATGAAGTAATCCTTCATCACCGTTCTTCTAATAGCTGTAAAAATGCATTTTCCTTTCGATGGTGAAGCATCAGGACAACATTTGCCTAGGTAAGTCGCATTTTCCCTTAGGCTACGATTGTCATTGCCTCGCTTCGTCTAAGTTCTTTCTATCTAATGGGTAGTTTCCCAGCCATCGTTTTTAAAAGGCCTAGGTTATAACAAGAGGCGTTTCTTCTGTGATTCAACAGGAGCAAATCACCCGATTGTAACAAAGTATGGTATGCGGTATAGTGGACTAAATTCATCGACGCGCGCTGCATGAAACGATATAGTGATATTTTCGGGCGCCGCCGCTCTGAGCTCGCTTTTGTCCGCCTGAATCGGGTTTGCGCCTGAGTTCTTTTGTGCGGCGCCAGCCTTGATTGACCAGGTTCATGCTGTTCAAGCAAAAATAATAGGATCTATATGAATTTCTCATCGTTCGGTTTCGACCCGAGGGTCGCCGCTGGAATTACTGCGGCGGGCTACGAAACCCCCACTCCCATCCAGGAGAAGGCTATTCCGGTCATTTTAGAGGGTCGGGACCTTTTGGGTCTCGCCCAGACGGGCACCGGCAAGACGGCAGCTTTTGCCTTGCCTATACTGCAAAGGCTCTTGGGCGGAGACCGCTGCAAAGCCCGGGTTTTGGTGATTTCGCCCACCCGCGAGCTTGCCGAACAAACCCACAAAGCGTTCGAAATGTTGGGCAAAGGCGCGGGCTACCGCAGCATGAGCGTTTTTGGCGGGGTTTCGACTAAATCACAGATAAAAACCTTAAAAACTAGGCTGCCCGAGATTCTCGTGGCCTGTCCTGGACGGCTCTTGGACCTTATGGGGCAGCGGGTTGTCGATCTTAGGGGCATCGAGATGCTTGTGCTGGACGAGGCGGACCAGATGTTCGACATGGGATTTCTTCCTTCTATAAAGAAGATAATCGCGAGCCTGCCTGGCGCTCACCAGACTTTGCTCTTTTCGGCGACTCTGCCGCAGGAGATCCGGTCGCTGGCCAAGCAGTTCCAGAAGGATCCCGTGCGAATCGAGATTGGTAATTCTAAACCTGTCGAGACGGTGAGCCACTATATCAGTTCGGTGAGCCAGGGCGACAAGTACGAGGCGCTCCGCTCCGTGCTGGGCGGCATAGAGGAGGGTGGTCAGACCCTCATTTTCACCAGGACAAAGCATAGGGCGAAAAAGCTGGCGCTTCAGTTGACCAATGCGGGGTACAACTCCACCTCGCTCCAGGGAAATCTTTCCCAGGGTCAGCGCGAAAAAGCGATGGCGAGCTTCCGTTCGGGCAGGGCTAAGATAATGGTGGCCACCGATATCGCCGCCCGAGGAATCGATGTGACTCAGATTTCCCATGTGATCAACTTTGATATTCCCGACACTCCCGAGGCATACACCCACCGTATAGGCCGCACGGGGCGCATGCTCCGCAAGGGCCTTGCCCTCACCTTCGTAACCCCTGAGGACAAATCGGTTCTGCGCTCCATCGAGCGCTACCTGGGCAAGCCGATCGAGCGGATGGTTCCGGTAAAAGCGGCGATATAGGGACGCTGTCTCTGAGCGCGGCAACCGCGCCGACAGCATTATTACTATAAATTTGGCTGATTATAGCGGCCATGGGTATTTCCTGTGGCCGCTTTTATTTTGTTGTCGCGCATATATAAAAATCATGATATTATCCCCCCATGGGAAAGCGAGGGTTCAGTCCCGATGAAAAATTGCGCAGTGAGGAGTAGGCAATGAAAAAATTCCTGGTATTTGTGGTATTGGCGAGTTTATTGATCGTAGGCTGCGATTTGTTTCTGAACTTTTCAATTGACGATATTCTGGGGGAATGGGATTTTTCCGATAGGGTAATAAAGGGAAAAGCAGCCACCAATGTGCATCTTAGCGTTCTTGGCGAGGATAGATTCGATCTTGGGTGGAATACCAGCGAAAACTCCTATTGGATCGGCTGTGACGGCTCAATAGAAAAGAACGTTTTTACCGGAACCTACGATGCATGGGACGGGAATCTTGAAGGTGATTCACCAATCGAGGATGACGCAAATATCACAATAACGTTTACTTTGAACGACGATAAACTCACCGCCAAATTCGAAGGTTCCGGGTTACTCGACGGTGTTACGCTTACCGAGGGTGTAAAACAGTAACTACTTTTTTCGCTTAGTTTTTATCAAGCACAAGGCCAGGGCTGGGTTGTAGCGGGACTATGGTTGGGCTGTAGCTGGATTACGGCGGAGCTGCAGTTGGACTGTTGCTAGTTGAGCAGGATTGCCTGTAAAAATCCTACATACAACCTCTGCTATGCCTATTTATCTGTCTAGAGGCTTTTTCAAAACTCATCTGAGTTTTGAAAAAGCTACCTTAAAGATGCGTACGTTTCTTCTATTTTCATGCTTTTAGCATGAAAATAGAAGAAACTACAAAGCCAATTTTAAAAGTTAACAGACTTTTGAAATTGGCTAGTCTAGTAAGAACTTTTTTTATCATATCAAAAGAGCGCCCCAAATTTTCTCAAAAGTTTCAGCGTCTCCTCAATTGGCAAGGCGAAGCGCGTGTTTCCGTCCCGGCCGGTCATGGTTTCGGCGGCGAAGAGAGAGTTTATTATGGCTTCCTCGATAGCGTCGGCCTGGGCGGCGAAGAGGGGGGACATGGCTTCGTCGGGGAGGACTTCGCGGCGAAGGAGGATGGGTTTTTTGGCTTCGCCTGCTCCTAGTTTTACGTGGGGACCCCTTCCTTCGGTAGCTCCAGCCCTGAGGTCAAGGCATTCGGGATCGTGAGGGACGGGGTTGGCTGTGCTAAAGGCGATGAAGAAGTCGCCGGAGCCGCTGGCGGAGTAAAAGCCGGTCCGGGCCATGCCGAGGGCACCGCGCCGGGCCATGCGGGTAAGTAGGCGGGCGTCCAGGGGGGCGTCGGTGGCGATGATGATCATGCAGGAGCCGGGGATTTCTGGCGGCTCGGGTCGGTCGAGGGGATCGGCTGGGTGGTGGAGGTTGGGCGAATCGGGGGAGGCTGGGGGGGTGGAGTTTTTTGGGGTAACCGGCGCGGTAGCAGGCGCGGTGCCCGGATCGCGCCTGCCCTGCTGCTTTAACAAGGCGCCCACAGGTACGCCCTTTATGATAAGATCGCCGCCAAAGTTGGTCTGGGCAAGGACGCCAATTGTCCAGCCGCCCTGCTCAGGCGTGAGTTTACGAGACGAGGTGCCTATGCCACCCTTGAAGCCGAGGCAGGAACAACCGGTGCCGCCGCCTACATTGCCTTCGGCGAAGGGTCGCATCACGGCATTTTTGCCTGTGGCGGGGTTGTTCGCGGCTGGATGACTTGCGGCGAAACTTTTGCGTGACAGGCTTTCCGCTTCGAAATTGTTGTTAGCTTTGCCATTCGCGTTGAAGTTATTTTCGGCCAAGTTTTCTTGCGCATCCTTGATCGCGGCAAGTAGGTGTTCTTCCCGAAGGTGCCTGCCCTGGATGTCGTTCAAAAATCCATCGTTGATGTCGCCCACCACGGGGTTAACTGTGCCAGTGCTGATACCGATTTCGGGGTTCATGGAGCAGGCGTAGCCCACCATGGCGTCGGCGATACGGTGCACCGAGAGGGTGTTGGTCAGGGCGATGGGGGTTTCGATGGTGCCGAGTTCCTGAATTTGGTGCAGGCCGGTGGATTTGCCGAAGCCGTTGAGCACAAAACAGCCGGCCTGGACTTTTTCTCTGAAAAGGTTTCGCCCATGGGGAAGAATGACGGTGATGCCGGTCCGCACCGGTCCTTTGCCGACCACGAGGGAGCCATCGCCTTCGATGAGGGTACAGTGGCCGACGCCGACGCCGGGCACATCGGTGATGGCATTGCCTTTTCCTGGTTCGAATTCGCCGAAAATGATGTCGAGATCCCGTGGTCTAGGTCGCGCCATTGTATTCCTCCGAAGGTGGCGCGCGTGGGTGGCCGAAACATGGCCGATTGTTGTTTCAGCCCGTAAAATCAGGCTTATTTACATTCCTGCGACGCGCCTTTATACTCATTCTATCATACTGGAAGAATTCGGAGGAGGTTTTCCGTGTACGTATCTAAATTGACATCAGCGCGCTTTGCGGAACTGGCTGGTAAAATCGACACAGTAATAATTCCCGTCGGCAGCCTGGAAGCCCATGGAATGCATTGTCCCCTTGGGACCGACAATATAATCCCTGAGCGCCTGTGCTCGGACCTGGAGGCTAAAATCGGCGCCGATGTGCTCATCGCGCCTGCCCTCAACTACGGATACACGCCTTCTTTGATGAAGTTTCCCGGAACGATCACGATTCCCGCCGAGACGATTATTTCGATGTATACCGAGATCGCCTGCGGCTTTGTGCGCTGGGGAGCCAAGTATATCGTTTTTATGAACGGCCATGGGGGGAATATCGCTGGGCTTACCCTGGCCTCGGACCGGATCGCCGCGGCGGGCGGCACGGCGCTCACGATCAGCTGGTGGGCTACCTACGCGGCGGACATTGTCAAGATTTGCGACGCCCAGGGTCATGCGGGTGAGGACGAAACCTCGGCGATCCTGGCCATCGACGCATCGCTGGTGGACGATTCCAAGCGGAGCATTCACATGAAAAAGGCCTTCTGCATGCCCCTGGCCGGTCCAGACCAGATCGAAAAACGCTATCCGGGTGCCATGAGCGGCGATTCCACAAAGGCTACCAAGGAAAAGGGCGTGGCGATTTATGCTATGATGCTTGAGAAGAATCTTGAGTATATCCGCCGTCTGAGGGCGGGTGAGCACACCGATCCGATCGTTTGATCAGAGGCAGAAGGCGGCGTAGAGGGGAAGCGATTTCAATCCGTTCTGGAATCCAAAATGCCGTGTGGATAAACGGATGCTCAATTCGGGCTTGAAACGCTCCCTATAAACCGAAAGACTTCGGGATTTGGTCTGTTCTCCCGCCTTTACTTCCACAGGGATCAAGGATTGCCCTTTTTGCAGTATAAAATCCACTTCCGCCTGTCCTCCGGATTCCCAGTAGTAGAGCGCAGTATCCTTCGCCCTAAGCGTTTGGGCGATATAATTTTCCACCATGGCGCCAAGAAAGGTGAAGCCGGCATGTTCCGAAAGCATGATAGAAGTGGGGATTCCTGATTTATTGGCCAGAAGTCCCACATCATTCATGTAGAGCTTAAAGGCCGAGAGATCGCGATAGGCTGAGGGAGGCATGAACCCGCCTTCGATCCTTTCACATTTCTCCACCAGACTTGAGGCTACAAGCCAATCGATGGAAGCTCCGAATAGTGTCGCCGTTCCGCCCTTTTTCACTACCTTATATTGGAATTTCTTATTTTCCTTGGCTAATTGGGCCGGGATGCTGTCGTAGCAGGCGATGATTTTTGCCGTTTCAGTGGCAGTGGCGTATTTCGTCATGTCGGCGGTATACGCAGAAAGGATCGTCCGCTGGATTAGAGACGAATCCATTACTTTCCTTTCGCGCAGGTAGGCGTTTATAGCCGCCGGCATTCCTCCGACCACAAGGTAACTTCGATACAAATCCAGGGCTTTGTTATGGATAGATTCGGGCAGCGGACGGTTCGTATCGAATCCTTCCCGTATAGAGGCGATGAGTAGGTCTTCACCGAGGGCTTCAAGAAATTCTTCAAAATCCAGAGGGTGGAGGGTGAGCATTTCAACGTTGCCGACGGGAAAGGAGGATGCACGGGTTTTTACCGATACACCAAGGGTGCTTCCGGCGGCGATGATGCGATATTCAGGCAGGTTTTCCCGGAAATATTTAAGGCTGGTAAGGGCTCGTGGGCAGGCTTGGATTTCGTCAAACACAAGGAGTGTCTTTTCGGCGACAATCGTGCGGCCGGTGTAGGCTTCAAGAAGGTTTATAAGCCTTCCGGGATCAAGATTGGCTTCGAAGTCCTGGGCTAAGGCTGTATCGATCTCGAAATTGATATACAGAGTGTCGTTGAAATATTTAGCTCCAAATTCTTTGATCAACCAGGTTTTACCGACCTGCCGGGCGCCGTAGAGGACGAGGGGCATTCTATCGGACTTGTTCTTCCACGCAATAAGGTTCGCCATCATGGTTCTTTTCATATAATCCTCGAGCTAAGTATAGCATATGGGATAGTTAAGTCAAGAAAAATACTAAATTATGAGACAAAAACGGACTTAACTATCAAAATTGAAAAATACTAGGCAGGGCGGGCACAAAGTATCCGCGCCATAGTTGTGGAGATGAGTCTGGAAATCCGAATATTACGCCAATATTCAGACTTATAGTCCAAATATCACGCTGATTTCTGGACTTTATTCATAAATGTTGTATACTAAGCTCATGAAGAGTCGAAAAGTATTTGCATATATTCACGAGCAAGCCGCAAGGTCAATGGGCAGAATACTTGTGTTTACAGGTGCACGCCAGACTGGTAAGACAACTTTGGCGCGGACTGGTTTTCCTGGATACGAGTATCTCTCGATCGAAGATCCTATTCTAAGGGATCAATATAAAAAGTTATCCGCGGCTCAGTGGAAAACACTGTATCCTCACGCGATCCTGGACGAAGTGCAAAAAGAACCCCTCCTCATCGAAAGTATCAAGGCTGTCTATGATCAATGGCCAGAACCTCGCTACATTCTCCTCGGTTCCAGCCAACTTTTGTTGCTTGAAAAGGTTAAGGAGAGCCTAGTCGGCCGCTGTGCGATACTCGATTTGCTGCCTTTGACGGTTCCTGAACTAGAGACGGAGCGTTGGGAAGATGTGGTTGAAGATTCGCTCTTCCAAGTCCTTCTTAAGAAGCCTTCGGAATTGCCAAAAATGTTGCCGAGCTCTCTTTTGGATCCGCGGCACGCGATAAAGCAAAAGGCCTGGGATCATTATATTCGTTTCGGCGGTTATCCTGCTCTTAGCTCTTCCGACTTTTCTGATGAGGATCGATTCGCTTGGCTCAAGCAGTATGTGAGAACCTATCTCGAGCGGGACCTACGCGATCTCGCCTCGTTCAGGGATCTTGATCCCTTCATTCGAGTGCAGCACTTCGTAGCTTTAAATACCGCGTGTATCGCAAATATATCTTCAATGGCGAATCAAGCGCGGGTTTCGGATAAAACCGCGCAACGTTATCTTCGCTATCTCGAACTCAGTTATCAGGTGCTCATCATCCCCGCTTGGTTCAGAAGCGAATGGAAAAAACTCGTCAAATCGCCCAAAGTGCATTTTCTCGACAATGGCGTTCTACAGGCTGTGCTGCAAAAACGTGGAGGCATAACAGGACAGGAATTCGAAAGCCTTGTCGTATCCGAACTATATAAGCAAACGCGCACGCTGGTTATGGATGCGAGATTTTCATTCTTAAGAACCCAGGACGGCCGCGAGGTGGATTTGCTGATCGAATTACCGCAAGGGTATCTAGCCTTTGAAGTAAAGATGGCAAGTAGAATTTCTACAGGCGATGCGCGCCATTTGCGAGGGTTGGCTGATTTTCTCGACAAGCCCTTGTTGCACAGTTTTATTCTATCCAACGATCCTGAGACAAAATCGATATCAGCGGAGATCACAGCTGTCCACGCGGCGTATTTTCTGGGATAATCCGGCGCTCAGCCCACACTGCAATAAAAACTTCAGCCCACGGCATCCTTGAATATGCGAGCGAAATTGCGCCAGGCGATTTTTTCCACATCGGATTGTGAATAGCCTGTGGCGAGTAGGGCGTCGGTGATAGCCTGGGCGTGGGAAGCGTCCTCAAGACCATCGACGAGGGGGTATTCCTCGCGAGTATAAAGATATTCGCAAAAGTGCAGGCCGAGGCCGACGTGGTCAAGGCCAGCGGCGTTAATCATGTGGATGAGGTGCTGCATATAGCGCTCGAGGTTGTGATGAGGGCGATCAGTAAGTGGAGCGAGGGCGGCGGGGCTGGTCATGCAGCCGATAAGGCCACCCGCATCGGCGATTGTGCGCATCTCTTCGTCCGAGAGGTTGCGGCCATTGTCATAGACAGCCTTAGCGGAAGTATGAGAAAGCATGACCGGCTTTTTCGAGGTGGCGAGAAGATCCGCCCGGGTTTGCGGACCGGCGTGGGCCATGTCGATAAGGATGCCCAGCTCGTTCATGAGAGAGACCGCCTGGCGGCCTTTTTCGGTGAGCCCCAAAGGCTGGGTTCGCCCAAGGGTTTGGGTATCTAGTGCCCCGCCGCTGTCGCTGCCGAGTGTACCCCCGCTAAGGGTGCCTCGTATGCCCCCTCGGATTCCCAGTGCCCCGCCGCCGTAGTCGTTGTCGTCGTTGTGGGTGAGGACGGTAACCCGCAGGCCTGCTTCGTCGTAGAGCCGGGGGATCCAAGTCAGGTCGCCCTTGGTGGGGCTGAGGCCTTCGTAGCCGATGATTGCGGCGAAGGTCTTGGCGCTTAGGGCGCGTTCGAGGTCGGCTGCGGATTTTACGTGGATCACTCTATTGCCAGTGGCGGTCAGTTCCCGCTTGACGGTGGCGATGAACTGCTCCAGGTGCTCAGGCATGGCCGATTCACCGGCCATGCGGCAGTCGATGAGGACAGCGCCGACGATGCCGCCCGACTTTATGCGGTTGAGGTGCCGTTCTTCAAGTTCGAAAAATTCTTCAGTGTAATCACCAAAGGCGATCTTAGATTTTTTTACGTTGCGCGAATAGACTTCGCCGTCAAGCCGCAGCACGTTGTGCGCCTCACGTCGCCGTACGAGATCCATAAAAACGTCGGCGTGCATATCAAGAATCGGTATCATGGTACTCCTCCAGTAATCCGGTTTTTAAATATTTTTTCATCAATTCATAAATATCTTTCTTGTCTCCCTCTTTCCTAAGCCCGATTGCAATAAGTACTACTATTATTTCTTTCTCAAGAACTCTGTAAATGATTCTATATCCTTGCCCTGCGGCTCGTATCGTTCTAAATTCTTTCAAGGGTCCTTTAAGCGGTTTTCCTAAAAGTAAAGGCTCTTTTTTCAATGATTCTATTTTATTGATTATCTGATTTTGCGTCTTACTATCCAGCTTCTTGATATTCTCAGCTGCAATGAAAGTAAGCTTAATCTTATACATTCAAGCTCTTCTTGAAATCTTCAAAATCAATTAGGTTACCGTCTTCGAGCTGCTGTATTCCAATTTTAAGTTCTTCGTGCAAGGCTTCGTCAGATATGATATCCAAGGTATCGGCGATGCTCTCGTAGGTATCCCAGCGAAGCAGTGCAAAGACTTCCTTGCCATGGTTGGTGATGGAGATTGTGTCATCAAAGGATAGCTCATCTTCCAGAGAAGTTATCCTTTTCCTAGCTTCGGAGATGGATAGCTGTGTGACCATAAGTACCTCCTGCCAAAAGGTACATTTTATTGTACAATATGTCAACAATAATTGTACAATTTACAGCGATACTCTTGTCCTGTCGATCATGGACAATCTCGTTATCGTGTCCTCAGCTTCTACGTCCAATTCTCCTTGCTACACTTCAGCGGCTGTAGCTTAAAATCTCCTTTTCGTAGCGTTCGTGGTTAAGGGATCGCAAGAAGGCCAGGGCGAAGTCCTTGGCGGCGACATAGTCCCGGTAATCCATTATGGACGAGTTCGTGTGGATGTAGCGGGAGGGGACGCCCACGGTCATGGAAGGACAGCCCGAGCGGGCGGTGTGGATTTCGCCCGAGTCGGTGCCACCTAGGGCCATAAAGTACTGGAAGGGGATCTTTTTCGCCTCCGCCAAGCCAGTGGCGTACATAAAGAGCCCCCGGTGGGTTATGGAGGTACGGTCCAAGTAACGTAAAAGGACACCCTTGCCCTGCTGGCCCAGCTCTTCGGAGTCGCCCATGTTGTCGTTGGCGGCTGAGGACTCGAAAACGATGGAGATGTCGGGCTCGATCATGTAGCCCGAGGTCTTGGCGCCCCGCAAGCCCGATTCCTCTTGGACCGTGGCACCGATGTAGAGGTCCACGTCCAGGTCTTGGTCGGCTACGGCTTCCAGCACATCCAGGGCGAGAGCGCAGCCAAAGCGGTTGTCCCAGGCCTTGGAGAGCAGCTTCTTGCCCCCCAAGAGGGGGACAAAGGGGCCGTCTACGACGATCATGTCGCCGGGGCGGATGCCGGCTGCGAGGACATCCTCGCGGGATTCGGCGCCGATATCGATGAGCATCTGGTCCAGGGATAGCAGGCGCCGGGCTGAATCCTCAGGCAGCAGGTGGGGCGGAATGGATGAAACGGCGCCGGGGTAAGCCTGGCCCGTGAGGCTGGAATAAACCTTCACCCGCTGGGCCATGACCACATGCTCCCAGGTGCGCCCAATCGGGTGAAATTTGATAAGTCCTTTGGGAGTGATTTGCTTAACCACGAAACCCACTTCGTCCATGTGGCCGCTCATCATCACCCTGGGGGCGTTGGGCTTTTTGGAGCGTTTTACCGCGAAGATCGAGCCGAGTCCGTCGAAGACGAGTTCACTACTCAAAGCCGAGAGCTGGGTTTTCATGTACTCCCGCACCCGCATTTCATGGGCCGAGATTCCGGGAAGCTGGGTGAGTGTTTCAAATCTTTTAATTTCTTTTTCGCTAGGTGTCATAGGATGTTTCCTTATATTAGACAAATTGCTCGGCCAGCCGGCAAGCGGCGAAGCGGCCGGGGCTTACTTCCCGGAGCGCAGGGTCGGCGGTGCTGCATTCGGGCTGTGCGTAGGCGCAGCGGGGGGCGAAGCGGCATCCCGGCTTGGGGTTGATGGGCGAACTCACTTCGCTTTTGAGGATAATGCGGTCCCGCTTGGAATTGAGCTTAGGGATAGGAATGGCCGAGAGCAAGGCCTGGCCGTAGGGATGAATGGGTTTTTTAAAGAGCTCCTCGGTGGGTCCCCGTTCGACGATCTGCCCCATGTACATGATGACGATATCGTCGGATATATGCTTCACCACCGATAGGTCGTGGGTGATAAAGAGGTAGGTGAGGCCCAGTTTTTCCTGAAGGTTCATGAGAAGGTTAAGGATCTGGGCTTGGATCGAAACGTCCAGTGCTGAGACCGGCTCGTCGCAAACGATAAACTCGGGGTCTAGGGCTAAGGCTCGAGCTATGCCGATCCGTTGCCGGCGGCCTCCGTCCAGCTCGTGGGGGTATGCGTCGTAGAGCCTCTCGGCTAAGCCCACGGTGGTCATGAGCTGGCGCACCCTTTCCTCGTATTCCAAGTTATTGTGTACTTTTTTGTGGATTTTAAGGGGCTCGCCTATGATAGAAGCCACGGTATGCCTGGGGTTTATGGAGGAGTAGGGATCCTGGAAGATCATCTGCATGCAGGTTCTAAGCATGCCCATGTCTCGGACCGTGGCCGAGGTGACTTCGGTGCCGTCGTAGATTATGGAGCCCGAGGTGGATTCGTGCAACCGCACCAGAAGCCTGCCTGTGGTGGACTTGCCGCAGCCCGATTCGCCCACCATGCCGAGGGTTTTACCCTTGCTTATGTCGAAGCTCACGTCGTCCACGGCATGGAGGTTTCCCTTGGCAACATGAAAGTATTTTTTAAGGTTCTTAACTCTGAGTATGGGGGTATCGGTCATGGGAGTGTCGGTTATGGGGCTTCGGGCGCTCATGCCTTGCCTCCTTTCTTGGTATAGAGGTGGCACTTGACCATGTGGCCCTCCACATCGATGTCGACGGGGTGAGTGTTGTGGCAGATTTCCGTGGCAAAGGGGCAACGGGGGCTAAAAAAGCAGCCTGATGGCAGGTTGGTCGGGTCGGGCATAAGGCCTGGTATGGGCTTTAAGCGTTCCGACACCGCGCTTAGGTCGGGAAGAGAGCCGAAGAGTCCCTTGGTATAGGGGTGCAAGGGGTTTCCAAAAAGCTGCTTAACGCTGCCGAATTCAACGATCTCGCCGGCATACATTGTGGCAACCTCATCACAGTTCTCAGCTACTAGGCCGAGGGAGTGGGTGATGAAAAGTACCGAGGTGCCCTGTTCCTTGATGAGCTTGCGCATAAGGTCGAGCACCTGGGCTTGGATGGTTACGTCTAGGGCGGTGGTGGGCTCGTCGGCCAATAGCAGTTTAGGGTTACAGGCCAGGGCTAGTGCGATAACAACCCGCTGTTTCATGCCGCCTGAGAACTGATGGGGATATTCCCTCGCCCTGTCGGCGGGAATGCCGACGGTTTCCAGCATGGTCTCGGCTGTCTTCCAGGCCGCTTCTTTGCTCACCCCTTCATGCCGCAGGACGGTTTCGGCGATCTGGTCGCCCACGGTAAGCACGGGGTTTAAAGCTGTCATAGGATCCTGGAAAATCATGGCTACGTCCTTGCCCCGCATGTTGCGTAGTTCGTGTTTGTTCATGGTGAGAACGTCGTTGCCGGCAAAGCGGATGTTGCCTGCGGTAATTTTTCCCTGGGGCGCGCGTATCATGTTGAGGATGGATAGCGCCAGGGTTGTTTTTCCGGCTCCCGTCTCGCCAACCAAGCCTAGGACTTTTCCCTTATGCATATCCAGGGAGAGACCGTTGACAGCGCGTATGGTTTTACGGTTCGAATAATATTGAACTTCAAGATCGCGCAACGCTAGTATTGTTTCCATATCCGCCGCCTAACGCTTTAGTTTGGGGTCGAGGGCATCCCGTAGCCCGTCGCCGATGAGGTTGTACGCCAGCACTGTGAGTAGTATCGTTATGCCCGGTGCAAAAAGCAAATGCGGGGCGTACTGGATGAATTCCCTGGCCTCGGAGAGCATGTTGCCCCATTCGGGCTTGGGAGGAAGAATCCCCAGGCCTAAAAACGAAAGCGAGGCAGCCCAGTTGATGGCTGAGCCGACGTTGAGCGTCGACTGGACTATTATGGGCGAGAAAATATTGGGAAATATGTGTCGCACAACGATCCTGAAATCCTTGGCTCCTATGCACCTGGCCGCTTCCACGAATTCCTGGTCTTTAACCGAAATTATGGATGCCCGCACGATTCGTATGTATCCGGGAATCATGGACGTGGATATGGCCACCAAAAGATTGAAGAAGGAATTACCCAGTGCAGCGACGATGGCTATGGCCAAGAGTATCGTAGGGATGGAGAGCAGTATGTCGGTGGCTCTCATTATTATTGTGTCAAAAAGGCCGCCTCTGTAGCCTGCAAAGGCTCCGAGCACGCCGCCTACCATAAGAGCTATGGCGACCGTGGCGAATCCGATGATCATGGATACCCGGGCGCCGTGCACCAGGCGTCCGAGGATGTCTCTGCCGTAGTTATCCGATCCCAGGATAAAGGTGTGTTCAATATCCTCTTCGTGATAATAGACAATGCCGCTTTCGCCGGGCTTTAAGAGGGCGTTTTCCAGGGAGTTAGAGGTGACAAAATCGTATTCGTACAGGAAGTCGGCGAATATGGCCACAAGCGCAAAGACGATGACAAGTCCGAGGCTGACAACCGCCAGTTTATTACGGGAAAGTTGGCGCCAGAATTGGCCTAAATTCCTGCCGGTACGGCGCAAAAAGCGCCGCAGGTTGCTTTCGCGCGCGGTCTGGGCGATCGTCCCACCCGGAATATTGATAGCTGTATTGCTCATGCCGCGCTCCTCTTGGCCACCGGCCTGGCTTTTTTCTTGGTGTAAGTGGTTTTAATCCGTGGATCGATAAAGCCGTAGAGGATATCCACTAGGAGGTTCATAAAGGTGAAGGTGAGGGCAACAAAACAGACCGAGCCTAAGATCTGTGGAGTGTCTTTCTGATAGATGGCGTCCACCATGATCGTGCCCAAGCCCGGGTAGGAGAATATTTTCTCGGTGAGGACGGCGCCGCCTAAAAGCTGGCCGAACTGGAGGCCGGCGACGGTGACCACGGGTATAAGGGCGTTTTTGAGGGCATGCTTGAAGATGACGACCTTTTCGTCCATTCCCTTGACCCTGGCGGTCCGAATGTAATCCTGCTCCATCACTTCCAGCATGGAGCTTCTGGTCATGCGCATGATTATGGCCATGGAGTACATGCTCAAGGTGACGATGGGCAACACAAGGGATATAACGTCACCGGGATTGGACATGGCGGGAAAAATGCGCAGGTTATTGGCGAAGGTATAGATGAGTACCATCGCCGCCCAGAAGACGGGCATGGATGCCCCCAAAAGGGCGAAGACGGTGAAGATCATGTCCAGGGCGGAATAAGGCCGGGTGGCCGAGAATATGCCGATGGGCACCCCCAGCAAGAGGGCGAAGAAGAGCGCTCCCGCCGCGAGGACGAGTGTATTGGGGAACGAGCTTAAGATCAGCTCGAATACATTTCTGTTTGAAATATAAGATCGTCCCAGATCGCCGAAAAGCAGACCTTTGTAACCGAACTCTGGATGTTTGTATCCAAAAAGAAATTGGAGGTACTGGACAATAAAGGGTTTATCCAGGCCCATATCAGCCCGCATTTGTTTGTAGGCGGCGGGCGAGGCGTTGGGGCCCAGCATCATCTGGGCCGGGTCCGAGGGGGTGATGTACATAAGGGCGAAGACAATGAAGGTGACGCCGAAGAGGACGGGCACCAGCATCAGGATACGCCGCATCAGATATCTGCTCATTGGTGGAATCCGGGGCAACGAGCACCAGGCCTGGCCGGCGATTTTCGCCGGCCAGGCCTGGTGCGGGACCCCGCACGGCAGCCAAAGCGACTGCTTTAGCGGGATCCTTCCTGGGTTAGAACTGCTTGGTTAGCAGGTGAAGGTCTACGAGCTTGGTACCGAAGATGGCCCTGTCGATGTTGCCGACCCTGGGGTGGGTTCCGAACACGACATTCTCATATACCATTGGGAAATAGGGTTTGTCGGTCATGAGCTGGGTCTGCACTTTGTCGTAGGCAGTCTTGCGTTCCTTGGGATCCTGGGTGTAGCGGCCCAGGGCGATGTTGGCATTGACAATAGCGTTGTTGTAGACGGCGCCGTTCATGCCCGTGCCGATGGAATCGCCGTTGTAGATTATGCAGGTGTAGTCGGGGTCGCCCGTGGGGGTGAACCAGCCGGTTACAACCATGTCGTAGCCTTCGCCGGTCTTGCTCATCTGGATAATCTGAGCGTTCACCATGGGAATAACCTTGATGAGGTCTACGCCGAGGGTGGTTTTAACTTGGTCTTTTACGTTGTTGGCGATCTTGACGCGATCGGTGATGTTGCCGACAACGAGGGTTACGCTTTCCGGTCCTAGCTTAGCCTTGAATTCGGGCGACAGGGAGGCGAATTCGGCCTTGGCCTTGTCGCGGTTGAAGTACCAGGATTTTTCGCTGAACTCGGCGAATGGGGTGCCGGCGGGGGCGCCCAGGACATGACCGAGGAAGCCGGGCTGCATCATCTGGTTGGCGGGGATGGCCTGTCCGTTGAAGAGGTCGACCTGCCTGATGAAGGGGATGGGGTTGATGGAATAGAAAATCGCCCTTCTGAGCTTGGTGGAATCCAGTTCTTCATAGGTCCCGCTAAGATCCAACTTACCGTTGCGCAGCTGGCCTACCAGGGGGGATGCCATACTGAAGACGCCGTACCAGATGGTGAGGCCGGGCTTGGAGGTAATGGTGACTCCAGCGCGCTCGATAGCCTTGAGATCGAGCTTGGAGAGGTTGAATGCCATGTCGACTTCGCCGGTGATGAGGACGTTGTTGACCTGGGGCTGTTCGGACATTGCCCTGAACTGGATGTTCTTGAAGGCGACGGTCTTGGGATCTCCCCACCACTCCTCGTTCCGGGTCACGTTGACTTCCTGGGGGTTGGGGAAGGATACGAACTTGTAGGGTCCGGTTCCGGTGACGATCTTGGTGCCGTAGTCGGCGCCGGCGGCTTCGGTGGTGTCCTTATCCTCGATACCCGAGCAGTAGTGGGCCAAGATGTTGAGGGCGGGTCCATAGGGAGAGGGGGTCATGTACTTGGCCCTGTCTTCCCAGGATGTGAGGGGGATGGTGGCGTAAGAGGGATCCTTGAGCTTGCCCCAGGTGATCTTGACGGTGTACTCGTCCACTTTCACCACCGAGAGTATGGCGCTGAACATGGACTTGGAGCTGGATTTGGGGTGATGGAGTATTCTATTGAAGGAGAAAACCACGTCGTCGGCGTTGAAGGCGTTCCCGTTGTGGAACTTGACGCCTTTTCTCAGCTTGATGGTGTAGGTGGTGCCGTCCTTGGAAACCATTCCGTTCTCCACCGTGGGGATCACTTCGGCCAGGCCGGGATAGAACTTGTAGTCCGGTGTCATGTTGACCAGGGTTTCGTTGATCTCCCGCATGATCTGGGCTTCGTTGAGGGTGGTGTAGATGTTCGGGTCCAGGGGCTGGGGCGCCGCCGCGAGGACGAACACCAGGGTGTCGGGGTCGCGGTTGCGCATGGCTGGTCCTTTGGCGCCTTGAGCGAAAGCTGCGTCGGCTACTAATAGGGCGACAAACAGGAGCGCTGTCAGTCTTTTCATGTCATTTCCTCCTAAAAAATACTGTACGTAAGGCTGCCAGGCAGCCTCGCCTAGAACACATTCTGCATAAACTACAGGGCTGGCGGTGGGAGCTTGGCTCACTCACCTGCCCTTGCTGATTTCCGAGTATCCCTCTTCCTGCATTGCCAGGCTTTGTTTTCTCACTTCGATGGATTTGTCATGGGTACCCAGAAATACCAGGTGTACCAATATATTAAGGATGGATACAAGGCCGACATAGGAATTGGTGAGCAAGAGCGAGTTGGTATCGCAGCGGACTATGGCATGTGCCAGATGATAGATGGGGCAGCTGGCCGAATTGGTAAAGAGGTTGAGCCTGCCGCCGACGTTGGCCACAACCTGGGCTACGTGGCGAATTTCGTCTGAATAGGGCGGAAAGGTCATGATGAACATGACATCCTCGGCGCAGAATCCGCGAAGGCGGGGCGCGTAGTCGGATACCGAGCCGGTGATGAGGGTTACTTCCTTATTTATTGAGCTGATCAGGGTGTACTCGAAGGCTTTGGCCAGATATCCCGATGCGCCGAATCCGCAGACGAATATGCGTCGGGCGTTGCGGAGGTTTTCGGCCATGGTTTCGATTGTCTGAGGCTGGATCTTGTCGAAGGTATTGCGAAGGTTGTTGATTTCGCTCATGTAGAGCTTTTGGAGGCGTTTTTCTTCGGGCAGGGTATCAAGTTCCTGCAGGGCTATTTTGTCGTAAGGGCCTAAACGGTGCTTAATTTCGTCCTGGACTTCCCGTTTAAGGGCTTGGTAGCCGTCTAGGCCGAGGGATTTTGCGAAGCGTACCAGGGAGGCATTGGATACTCCCACAGCTTGGCTGATGGTGTATATGGAGGCGAAGGCTACATTCTGTTCGTGATCGAGGATGTAGGAGCCGATTTTGTGAAAATTGGAGGGCATGGCTGGAAGCGAATCACGAATTTTCGCTAGTACCATCTGAAAATCGCCCTCCTTGTATGTACTTATAAAGTGGTGAAACTATTGTTTCAGAATATTCTCATAGTGAAACATATGTGTCAAGCAAATTCGAAGGGTATACCAGGTGATTGTGGCAATGACGATGAGGGCACCCAGCGCCTGGGCAAGGCTTTGGATGCCTTCTCCCAAGATGAGCCAGGAGAATAGGATGGCGGAGACAAGTCTGCTGGCCTGGATGGTGGTGTAGGCGGGGGCGCCTTTGCGGCTGAGGCGCTTGATCTCCAGCATGAGTACGGCAAGGAAGACGCCGGCCAGCAAGGAAAGGCCGATGCCCAGCCAGTTGGATAGCCTGTCCTTGGCCTGGACTTCTGCCTGGCCGCCCAAAATCATGAAAAGGGAGCCCAGGAAGCATAACAGGAGGGCCGGTTTTGTTTTTGGGGGGAGGGTTTCCTTGAGGAAGATCCGGCTTATGTAGGCGACGATGAAGGGCGCCAATAGTGACATGAGCTGGACGTTGGTGGCGTAGGTATAACGGGCCGCATAGAGGTTGAGGAGGTTTCTTCCTATTACTATGGCTGCGTAGATGACAATTTCTTTGGCCGGCAGGCTTTTAAGGTTAAGGTTTTTTCGATTAAAGAACGCCAGGAGGCAGAAGGCAAGGGCGTTGGCCAGGGCTGCGATGCTGAGGGCGCCCAGGCGGTGATGGTTTTGCAGGTAGCGGGCGAAGACCGAATAGGATCCCCAGGTGGCGTGGCTGACCAAGGCGAGTAGTATCCAGAGACTTGTGTCGGACTTCTTGGGCATTATTATTAAAATCCTTTTAGCTTTTAGCATTAGCTTGTAATATTCACATCAGCGAGGCGCCTGCCCACCAAGCCCTTATGGCCAATTGGAGCACCTGGACTTCGGCCTCGAAGTCGCCGCCGATGTTCCTTACCGTCGATTGATCCATCCTTAGTGCACTCTTTATCCAATCTATGATATACTGATTTTAGCTCTGTTGTAAAACGAAGCAGCCGCAGAGCCGATCGCACGGCCTAGCTATCCAATCGGGGAGGCAGCCCATGAAAGTCATCAATACCATACTGATACTCGCCTTAATCATAGCCTCGGTGCTTTTCGCGGTTCAAAACACCGAAACCGTAACGGTAACCTTTATAGCATGGTCGGTCACTGGCTCTTTATCCCTGATTCTCATAATCGCGCTTATCGTGGGCTTTGTAATAGGAAGCCTCTTGATGGCTCCTTCGGTGTTAAAGAAAAAGTTCCAATCCTTTGGCTTAAAGCGAAGGGTTTCCACACTTCAGCGTGAAAAAGACAAGCTCAACAAGAAAATCGAAAAGAGCGAAGTGCAAAAAGAAGCCTTGCCCCAGTCAGATATTCCAGCGGTGACCGCGCCGCCTTCTTCCGAAGAGACAAGCGGCTCTACGGACGACACGAAAACAAAGCCCCCGGCCTCTTGAATCAATTAACCCAACCCATTGCCGACGATTTAAAATGCTAAGGCATAAGGATCTGTTAAACGGGTAATATTTGGGCTTGAGAGGTTAATTACAAACATTGAAAGGTTCACTTAGCGAGAAGTAAGTTGCGCATGGCTCTTTATTTTTTGCCCGCACCCCGTATTTATAGGCTATTTCGAAAAAAAGCCCCATTGCAACGTCGAAGACCGGGGGTTGGGTCGCCGCGGGGTTGGGGGTGCGGCGAGGGGTCCGGCTCCGAACATTTCAACGGGGCACTACAACAATACCAACTTTCACCTGGGTTGACAAGCTTAAGGCGGGAATTAGTTTTTTCGCCGGCTTTGGGCTGTATCCACACTCAAAGCATTTTGAGCACTCAACGCTTCTTGAAAAAATCCGCGAAGGGGTTGTAGGTCATGCCGTCATCCTCCCTGGGCCGTTCGCGGGGAGCTTTATCGCGATGTTGCATACCGGGATTAGGACGGGCGTATGGTTCCTGGTTTTTTCGCTCGAAGCTTCGACTATCTTGGCCTCTCCGCTCGGGGCTACGGGGCTCTGGAGCCCCGCGTTCAGGCGGTGGAACGCTTCTTCCGGGCGCAGGGGCCTCCTTTTGCCTTAGCCGTATCGTTGCAGGGGGGCGCTCGTAAGGGTGTTCTCCCGGCCTAGTGTGCCGCGAATCCTGTCGATTTTCCTGGGCGTTTCCTGTCGATCCTGTCCCAATTCGGGCGCCAGAGTCCCCGCGACCGTCCTCCGGCCGACCTTCAGGCCGATGGCCGCCCTGCTGCTTCCCGCCCGGTTGCTGCCCACCCGGCGCCTTGGTGGATCCATCCTGTTTAAGCGACAGCCCGATGCGTTTTCGCGCCCCATCTAGGCTGATGATCGTGAATTCCTTCACGTCGCCCACTTTAAGCACTTCCATTGGATCGCGCACGAAGCGCTCCGAAAGCTCTGAGACGTGAATGAGTGCGCTCTCTTTTATGCCTATGTCGATAAAGGCGCCGAAGTCCACCACGTTTTTCACTTTACCGGTGACCTTCATGCCCTCCTTGAGATCATCGAAGGAGAGCACGCCTTTTTGCAGGATGGGCGGCGGCAGGTTTTCTCTCGGGTCACGGTTGGGTTTTTTCAGCTCCGAAATAATGTCGTCCAGGGTGGTATCGCCAACGGAGTATTCTCCCTTGAGGGTGGCTCTCTGTTCATGGCTGGGATCGGAGCCCGCCTTGATTATCGTCAGGACTTCGGCGGCCAGGGCGTAGTTTTCTGGGTGTACCCAGCTGTTGTCCAGCTCGTTATCACTTTCGGGAATCTTTAAAAAGCCAGCGCACTGCTCGAAGGTTTTCTCACCCAAGCCTGGTATTTTAATGAGCATGTCCCTGGAGTTTATGGATCCCTTTTCTTCCCTGAATTTGACGATTTTTCTGGCGAGACCGAAATTGATGCCTGAAACGTACTTCAAGAGGGCGTAGCTAGCGGTATTGAGGTTGACCCCCACCCGGTTGACCACCGAACCCACTACTTCGTCCAGGCGCTCGGTGAGTTTTTTCTGGTTTACGTCATGCTGATAAAGCCCCACTCCGATGCTCTTGGGATCGATTTTCACCAGTTCGGCTAATGGATCCTGAAGGCGCCTTCCAATGGAAATGGCGCCCCTTATGGTGAGATCGAGGTCAGGGAATTCCTCCCTGGCCAAGTCCGAGGCTGAATAGACCGAGGCACCGTCTTCGTCCACGGCGGTAAAGCGACAGTCAAGACTGTTCTCTTCCATAGAAGCCGCGACTGCCGCCTGAACCTCGTGGCTTGCCGTGCCATTGCCCACGGCGATTATCTGGATGTTGTGCTTTTTAACGGAGGCTGCAATTGCCTTCTTGGCTTCTTCGAGCCTGGTTTCCTGATTTATCACGAAATAATCCAGAAACTTGCCCGTTTCATCCAGGGCTGCGCACTTGCTGCCCGTGCGTATACCTGGATCTATGCCCAGCACCCTGGAGCCCTTAATGGGGGGCTGCATGAGAAGGTTCTTGAGGTTTTCCGAAAAGACATCGATGGCATGGCTTTCGGAGTACTCCGTAGCGTCGGAGCGGATTTCCCGCAATACCGCGGGGGACAACAAACGCGCCAGGCCGTCGTCGATCGCCTGCTCGTGGTATTCGTTGTGGATGAAGGCTTTGTTCTTGAGCAATTCCGCCGCGCCTTCCAGATCCACCTCAATGGTCAGATCCAGGGCGCCTTCGCGCTCGGCGCGGTTGACCGCCAGCACCCTGTGGCTTTTTAAGGTGGACAGGGGCTCTGAGTAATCCCAATACATCTGGTAGGTGGATTTTTCCTTGGTCGCTTCGTCCCCAATTCCCTTGGTGACCAGCTTGCCGGTTTTCCTGTACCAGTCCTTGAGGGCGGCCCTCATTTCAATATCCTGGGAAAGGCGTTCAGCGATGATATCCTTGGCCCCTGCGATGGCGTCCTCGACACTGGCCACCGCGAGTTCGGGCTTTTCCTCATCCTGGCGAAGGAATCCCGGTGCCGCGGCATCCACCGTCGCCTTGTCCTTGGAGAGCATTATCTCCGCCAGAGGGCTCAAGCCCCGCTCCTGGGCTATCATTCCCCTGGTCTTCTTTTTCTTTTTATAGGGAGCCCAAAGATCTTCCAGCTCAGAGAGTGTGGAAGCTTTGAGTATATTGTCGTAAAGGGTTTCATCCAGCTTGCCAAGGGCGGCGATTCCCTTGGTTATTTCGATGCGGCGTTCTTCCAGGTTTTTGTAACTTTCGAACTTATGGACCGAGTCCCGGACCTGCACTTCGTCCAGACTTCCGGTTCTTTCCTTGCGGTAACGGGAAATAAAAGGAACGGTACAGCCCTCGGCGCTCAGGCTTATAACCGCCGAAACCTGGGCGGGTTTAACGCCGAGTTCCTCGGCTATGCGAGCAAGAATGGTGACTTCATCGATCTTCAGCGTTTCAATGTCCGGTAGTTGGCTCATGGTGGGATACGGTACGCAAAGTAAGGCTAAAATGCAAGCATATTTTGTATCGAGACTATTTAAAAATCATCTTGCTTTTTGAAAAAGCTGCTATCGTATAAATATTCCTCTACACCTAGCCGATAGTATTTCTAAAGGGGCATATGGGCAGACAAGAAAAACGAGTGCGGATCTTTTCCGCGCTCGAAGTGGCTAATATCTGCGGGGTCGTCAATCAAACGGCGATCAATTGGATAAAGAGCGAGTACTTAAAAGCCTTTACCACACCCGGCGGTCAGTACAGGGTATACGCCGAAGACCTCATCGCTTTTCTTGAATCACGTAAAATGCACATTCCCCCAGAACTCGGTAGCCCCTCGGAAGCCGCAGTCGATCACCAGCTTATCCTGATTGTCGATGACGACAAAGACCTGAATGCCATTCTGGCACGGATGCTTCAGCGCAGAATCCCTGACACCGAAATAGTGCAAGCCTATGATGGGTTCGAGGCGGGCAGGGTCATTGCCGAACGGCGACCGGGGCTGATCATTCTCGATTTCGACCTACCGGGGATAAATGGCTTGAGTCTCTGCAGCCGGATAAAATCAGATTCTTCCATCGGAAAACCCTCAGTTATCTCCATTACTGGTTTCGATACCGAATCAATGCGGGAGGAGCTTCTCAACGCAGGTGCGGACGATTTTTTTGCCAAACCCTTGGATTTTGACGGGCTGATATACAAGGCCGCTAGTCTGCTTCAGGCCCGTGCTAGGGGAGCGTCCGAAAGCCCACCGGAAAAGGCGCCGCCTATAACGACTGAAGCCGCTTCTAAAGGAGCGCCGGGCAAAGTATCAGAAGGAGACCCGTCATGAAATCCATTGGCGAGTATCTTGATGGAAGACTCATCGTCGATACCGGTGATATTACCGAATTTTCAGGCGGCGCCATTGTCAATGCGGCTAATTCGGGCCTTTTGGGTGGAGGGGGCGTTGACGGGGCTATCCATAGGGCTGCAGGCCCTTCTCTCTTGGCGGAGTGCAAGGCTCTTCGCGCCAGCACCCTTCCCGACGGGCTTTCCGTGGGCAAGGCGTTGGCCACTGGCGCCGGCAGGCTCAAGGTCGCGTATGTGATTCACACAGTCGGTCCGGTATGGAAGGGTGGCGAACAGGGGGAGCCTGAGCTTCTTGCTTCCTGTTACCGTGAAAGCCTCGCCTTGGCCGCCAGCTTAAGCCTGGACTCCATCGCCTTTCCCGCTATTTCCACGGGTGTCTATGGCTATCCCAAGCACCTAGCCGACCAAGTCGTCTTCGATACTATTTCCCGCTACATCTTGGTCAATAATGCTCCCAGCCACATTCACCTGGTCTTCTTTTCCAAGCCCGACGCACGGCTCTTTGTGGCAACTTATGGAGTCTGAGTCATCGTTTAAAAGCATCTACGGCAGCGCAAAGTCTTATCGCAGCGCTATACGTTTCTTATAGGGCGCTGCCACGGCTCAATCGCACCGTCGGATCACGAAAGGCACCCCCTGCCTTGACTTTGCGAGCCCGTGACCGGTATAGTTTTATCATTCTGAGACCGCGCCGCCCTTCGGCCAAAGCCGGAGCAGCACGACGGTTTCCACAATGTAGGCCGCGAGAAGCGGCCAATTTCAATCGCGACCGTCGTATACCGGTATTACCCGAGCTTCCCAAGCTCGAGAAGCGGGTTCGACTCCCGTCGGTCGCTCTAGGCCACCCTTCATCTTTTCCCGATAAAACCGTTATAGTCACCCTTATGGCGCGCGCTCTTTTTTCGCTACTTCTGATTCCACTGGGATTGGCCATCGGCTGGGTCTTGCAAGCAGTATTGACGGCTCGCCCTGGCCAATCGCGGCTGGGGAAAAGTGCAAAGTGGTTTTCAGTGGAAAAGTTACCTGTGCTTTTGCAGAAGACAGCCCTCTTAAGTCTCAATCCCATCGCCATCATCACCTCTATCTGGGCGCTCAGACTGGGCGCTTCGGGGGTTGCGACCCTGCCTTTCATTGGTCTCGGAGTGATGGCTTTCGGCCTTTTGGCGGGCTTCGCCGCGATGAAATTTCTCCATATGGAGAAGGACAGCGGCACCGTCTTTTCGCTTTCCTCGTCTATGACGAACCTTGGAAGCATCGGGAGCCTTGTCGCCTTTCTCATTCTGGGGGAGCAAGGATTCGCCCTTGTCCCATTCTACAAGCTGTTCGAGGAAGCCTGGGTTTATGGCCTGTGCTTTCCTATTGCCGCGGGCGTGCGGGCAAAACAGGGCGATGGAGTTTTCGCACAGGAAAAAGATGAGGTCCGGGCAGAACAAGGCGCGGGCGCCAAGAAGCGGCACAAAAACGGCCTCGGCCTGGGAGGCCTCGCTTTACTGGCAGCGAAGCTCCTGAAGGATCCTATGATCCTTGTCTCCCTGGCCGCCATGGGCTTGGGCCTGGCGCTCAACATATCGGGCATCCCTCGCCCAGAATTCTTCCGCACCCTCAATGCCTGGATCGTGCCCTCGGGGGCCTTTCTAGTCCTCGTTTCCATTGGGATGAAAATTCCCAAGAATAGGAAAAAAATCCCAAGTCCCGTGGTTTTCGCCTTTCTTGGAATAAGGCTCATCCTGATACCAGCTTTTTCCCTCGCCTTGGCCACCTTGCTCGGCCTGCCCGCCTTGCCCGACCAGACCGCCTATAAGGTCGTTATCCTTCTCTCCTTCATGCCAACCGCTTTCGCAAGCCTGATTCCACCCGTTGTCTATGGGCTGAATTTCGGACTCTCATTCAGCCTTTGGCTTGTCTCCAACCTGACGATGGCGGGCACCCTGCCCCTGCTGTGGATTCTGCTGCGCTGAGATCGAAATTCTTGATTCGAATCCACTGACGACACTTATGGGCACAGATTGCCTTCCCATACTGCGTACCCTGGAGTATTCTATAAGTAATTATGTCGCCTAGTTCCAAACCGCTCCGCGTTTCCGACGTACGCAAGCGAAATGAAAAACTTGTCCTCAGGCTTGTTCACGCCGCAGGGGAAAGCGGCCTTTCCCAATCGGAAGTTGTGCTCACCACAGGCCTGAAGCCGCCGACGATATTCAGAATATTTTCTTATCTGGAGGCGGAAGGCTTTATCGAACCCTTGGCTGCCGAGCTTTCATCGATCGACGATCGCTCAAGGCAGGAAAAGAAGGGAAGGCGCCCCGTAGCCTACGTCGTCAAGAAGAACGCGTACTATTTTATTGGGATTGAATTCTGGGTAGAAAGGATTTCCATTGGGGTCTTTGACTTTATGGGGACTTCAATCTATTCGCAAACGAAGTCGCTGTCCCGATCGGAAGATGCCGATAGGGTGGTGGAACTCATCGCTTCATTAGTTGAAAAAGCCATCGCTGCGACATCGGTGCCCAAGGCCTTGATCGTCGGTGTGGGCATAGGCGCCCCGGGCCAGGTGGACGTTGGAGAAAGGGTAATCGTCTCATATCCGAGGATCCCGGGCATGAAGCGCTATCCGATCGCGGGAATTCTCGAAAAAAAACTGGGGCTGCGTATTTTCCTCCATAATAATTGTACGGTTATCGCCCAGAGCGAATATCGTTATGGTTCGTCTAAACCCGAGGAGTCTATGTTCATGCTCCTCCTCCGCTCGGGGGTTAACGGCGCATTTGTGGACGAAGGCCGGGTTTTCCTGAGCCCTAAGGGTACCACGATAGAGATGGGCCATATCTGTATCGACTACGAGGGACCCCTCTGCGTCTGCGGCGCCAGGGGATGCCTGGAAGCCTTTATCACATCCATGGACAGCGAGAATCTGC
Source organism: Spirochaetaceae bacterium UBA6076 (assembly GCA_002428725.1). Classification (GTDB taxonomy): domain Bacteria; phylum Spirochaetota; class Spirochaetia; order Treponematales; family Rectinemataceae; genus UBA2256. The sequence continues at coordinate 41,548 of DIXQ01000032.1, forward strand.
GCAAGGGCAACTGGCTCTTCGAAGGTTTGGATCCAAAGGATCCCAGTTCCGACGCCACACTCTCGGCCGCCGCGGGGTACATATCGGGCGCGCTCCAGACGGCAAGCCGCCTTTTCCGTCCAACATCCTTCCTTCTCATCGCCAACTCGGAGGCGATAGCTATGGAGTTAGCCCAACGTACGACGGAAAAGCTAAGCCGCGAAGCTTCCAGCTTCGACGTAATAAAACCAAGGGTATTCGGAAGGGCATATAACCTTAAATTGGCCCTCCGCGGTGCGGCAGATCTCGTCCTCGACTCCTTTCTTAGCTGAGGGATTGCCCCGGAACCGACCCCGCTTCCTCGAAATCTCCCACTCCAGCAAAATTCCTCTCATTTTCATCCGCCCCTCCGAAGAAAACAGTTGACGAAATCGTGTTTTTGATACTTACTTACAATAAGAAAATAATATGGAGTTGCCTGTATGAAACAGAGAATACGGCTTGGGCTTGTGTGTCTGGCTCGTGAAACGTTCGACTTCAAGGCTGCCGAAGGTCTCTATACTGCTATTCGGGCCGAGGTGGAAGGTCTTGAGGCGGTGGACTGGGAAATAGTACCCGATTTAGTGATCAGCCCCGACGACGCGCGCCGGGCGGGTGAGGGATTTGCGGGGGCGCGCGTCGACGCCCTGGTGTGCATTTCGGGGACCTTTCACCTCGGCCACCTGGCGCTTGAAATGTATAAAATCTGTAAAGTGCCTTTATTGCTCTGGGGTTTGGATGAACTTCCCTACAATGGCGGAAAGATCCGCCTGAATTCAGTGTGTGGCGTAAACCTCAATGCATCCAATCTCTACAAGGCCGGCATAGACCAATACAGAGTTAACCTAGGCCCCCATATCGACGAAACCTGGGTAGACGCGATTCGCGTCATAGTGGCGCTGCGTACTGCCCATATTGGCCTGCTGGGCTATAGGGCGCATGGGTTTTTTAATCTTTCTTTGGATGATCCTTCGCTCTACGCGGCAACAGGGGTCCTGGTCGATCATTATGAGCTTTCCGATGTCTTTACATGCCCTGCCACGGCTGAGGCGATAGCGCAACGGGAAGCGCAGCTTCGCTCGATATTCGAGGTTTCGGGCGTTACGCCGGCCCAGGTGGCCAAGGTAGCCGAACTCTCCGCCAGATTTGACGCGTTCATGGCCAACAATAAGCTTTCGGCCTTGGCCGTGCGCTGCTGGCCGGAATTCGCCCGGGATTTCGGCATCTCGCCCTGCGCCGCCATGTCACTGCTCCAGTCCGAGGGCAGGATATTGGCCTGCGAGGGCGATTTAGAGGGCGCGCTTTCGATGCTGGTCCACCAGGCCATAGGCGCCGAAACGCCTTATCTCTTCGATTTTTCCCAGGTCGACCTGGCGCAGAACTTCGCTCTTTTCTGGCACTGCGGCGTGGCTCCCTGCAATCTCTGGGATGGCTGTTCCGTGCGTTCACTGGATACCTATTTCGCCGGAGGGAAGGGCGTCACGGCCGACTTTGTCCTCAAATCGGGCGAGCTCTCCATCGCGCGCATCGATACGGCAAGGGGCAAGCGGCGCATTTTCCTTCAGCGCGCCCGTGCCGTGCCCATGAAAAAGGAACTCAAGGGTACCTATCTCAAGGCCGTTTTCGACAGGCCGCTGCGGGAGGTGCTCGATCTCATCGTCTACAAGGGCGTCGCCCACCACGCTTCAGTGGTCTATGGCGATTTTGTTGAGCCTCTCAAGATGGCCGCTTCTATCCTGGGCTGGGAAATAATCGAATAATAGCCGCCTTTGGCGCGCATGGAGGGTATCCGCAGATGAATTCCATGGAACTGAGCCGGCTCGAAGAGGCGGCCAAGGAAATCAGGAAGAAAACGATCGACATGATAGGTTTTCTCGGGGTAGGGCATATAGGCGGGGCTTTATCGATAGCCGATCTCCTCGCCGTTCTCTACTTCAGGGAAATGAAGGTCGATCCGGCGCAACCGCGGTGGCCCGAGCGTGACAGGCTGGTACTCTCCAAGGGGCATGCGGGACCAGCGCTGTACAGCGCTCTCGCGATGAAGGGGTTTTTTCCCGAGGAATGGCTTCACACGCTCAATAAGGGTGGCACGAATCTTCCGAGCCACTGCGACCGGAACAAGACCCCCGGCATCGACATGACGACAGGTTCACTGGGGCAGGGGATCTCCGCGGCCTGTGGAATCGCGCTCGCCAACAGGATGGATGGGCGCGATGTCTTCACCTACGCCATCATCGGCGACGGCGAATCCAACGAAGGGCAGGTCTGGGAGGCGGCAATGTTCACCGCGCACAACAGGCTAGACCGGCTCATCGCCTTTACCGACTGCAACAAGATGCAGATCGATGGAGTGACCTCCGAAATCATGAATCTCGAGTCCTTCGAGGCCAAGTGGGCGGCCTTCGGCTGGGAAGTGGAGCGGATCGACGGCCACGACCTGGAAGCGATCGCCTCAGTCATCGAAAACGCACGCGCGAGGGTTCGCCCGAGGGCAGGCGCGAAAGAACGCAACTCGGCGAGCGCATCCGCCGAACATTCCACCGAACGCCCCCCTACGCGGCCCACCATGATCATTCTCGACACGATAAAGGGCAAGGGCGCCGAGTTCTGCGAGGGGCAGGTAGGAAGCCACAACATGAATTTCGATTACGAGACCGCGAAGAAAGCCATCGCGGCGCTCGACCGCTAGAGGAGCCCGGGATGGCAGCGAAAGAAATGAGGGCGGTGTACGCCGAAACCCTTTTAGAACTGGCGAAGGAAGATCCCCGCATCGTCGTGGTGGAAGCCGATCTCATGAAGGCGACGGGCACTACTCCCTTTAAAACGGCTTTCCCCGAACGCGCCTTCGATGTGGGTGTCGCCGAAGCCAATATGCTCGGCGTGGCGGCAGGACTGGCGGCCGAGGGCAAGATCCCCTTTGCTGCGACCTTTGGCTGTTTTGCCTCGCGCCGCGCCTTCGACCAGTTTTTCATGTCCGGCGCCTACGCGCGCCTCCCGGTAAAGCTGGTGGGCACCGACCCCGGCATATCGGCGGCCTTCAACGGGGGCACCCATATGCCCTTCGAGGACATCGGCATAATGCGAATGGTTCCCGGTATCGATATTGTCGAGCCCTCGGATCCTGTTTCGCTACAAGCCTTGGTACGGAAATTGGCCGCCTCTGGAAAGGTCGGCTATCTGCGACTGCACAGGAAGGCTGTCGATGCAATTTATCCCGAAGGTGAAACCTTCGAACTGGGAAAAGGCAAACTTCTGCGCGAGGGGAAGGATATTGTCATAATTGCCCTTGGCGCGATTATGGTTCCAGAGGCAATTGAAGCCGCACAACGTCTTAAATCAGAAGGGATTGAAGCCGCAGTTATCGATGCCATTTCGGTAAAGCCGCTCGACACGGGGCTCATCTCCGAGTGGATCGGGAAAACAGGCGCCGTCGTGACCGCTGAGAATCACCAGAAGATGGGCGGGCTCGGATCTGCGTTGGCCGAACTCATCGCTGAATCGGAGCTTCAGGGCTGCCGGCTCACAAGGATTGGCGTGGCCGACGAGTTCGGCGAGGTGGGTACGCAGGATTGGCTCAAGAAGAGATTCGGTCTCTCGGCCGAAGATATCGCGGCGGCGGCGAGGTCGCTCGTCGCGGGAAAAGGAAAAAGGAAGCAGATATGAAAATCGCTATAGCATCGGATCTTTCAGGCTTTCCGCTCAAAGAGGAAATTGTGGCCCATCTCAAGGCCAAGGCTGGAATAGAAGTCCTCGATCTGGGGATTCCCAGTGCCGACAAACCCAGCCCTTATTTTGCCCAGGCTCCTTTAGTCTGCAGAGCTATTCAGAAAGGTGAAGCTGAAAAAGGCATTTTAATCTGCGGGACCGGCCAGGGCATGGCGATTGTCGCGAACAAGCACAAGGGGATCTACGCCTGCGTGGTGGACGATCTGTTCTCCGGAGAGCGGGCGAAGATCGTCAACAACGCCAATGTCATCACCATGGGCGGCTGGATCACCGCTCCTTTCCTCGGGAAGGAGATCGTCGATGCCTGGCTGGCCGTGGCCTTCACCCAGAAGATGGAGTTCAAGAAGGATTTTCTCACCAATGCCTTCAACAAGGTAATCGAGCTTGAGGCGGAGCAGTTCAAATGAGTGTGGATGAATCCACCGAAAACCGGGCGATAGAAAATCGAGCGATCATAGAAGGCCTGGTGGCAAGGGCGAGAGCCGCGCAGGCTATCGCGGGCACCTGGAGCCAGGAGCGCCTGGACGAGGTGGTCTTCTACGTTGGCTGGTCGGTATACAAGGACGAAAACATCCGCGTCCTCGCGCACGCCGCCGTGGACGAGACGGGGATGGGCGTCTACGAGGACAAGGTCACCAAGCACAAGAACAAGGTGATGGGCGTGCTGAAGGATATCCGCGGCGCGTGCTCGGTGGGGCTTATGGAAATCGACGCCGCGAAGGGAATCCGCAAGTTTGCGAAACCGGTGGGCGTCGTGGGGGCCCTCGCGCCCATAACCAATCCCACGGCGACGCCGGCCTCGAACGGGCTTTCGATTCTGAAGGGAGCCAACGCGGTGATTTTCGCCCCGCATCCCAAGGCCAAGGGAGCGACCAGGCTCGCCTGCGAGTTCATGCGCGCTGCCTTGGTAAAGGTCGGCGCACCCGCCGACCTCGTGCAGTGCATCGAAAATCCTTCCGTGGAACTCACCGGGGAGCTCATGCGACAAGTGGACCTGGTGGTGGCCACCGGCGGGGGCGCCATGGTAAAGGCCGCCTACTCTTCCGGAACGCCGGCCTACGGGGTCGGTCCTGGCAATGCGGTGCAGCTCCTCTGCGAGGATGCCGATCCTCTCGACGCGGCCGCCAAGATTTCCATGTCCAAGTGCTTCGACAACGCCACCTCCTGTTCGAGCGAAAACACTGTGGTCGTCCACACCGCGGTGTACCAGGCCTTTGTCGACGCGCTGAAGGCAAAGGGCGGCTATCTCTGTTCGAGCGAAGAGAAGGCGAAACTGCGAAGCTGGGTATGGATACGAAGCAAGAGCGGCGCCGAGGGGCTCAATCCCGCCGTGATCGCTTACAGTGCCGGCGCGATCGCCCGGGGCGCAGGCTTTGCCGTGCCCGAAGCCACCAAATTCCTTATGGTGGAAGGCGAGCGCGCCATTGAGGAGGACAAGTTCTTCCACGAAAAGCTGTCGCCAGTACTCACCCTCCTGCCCTGCGGCAGCTTCGAAGAAGGCCGTTCCTTCGTCGTCCGCATCACGGACGCCTGCGGCACCGGCCACTCTTCCGGAATCTTCACCTTCAACGAAGCCTATATCAATCGCATGGGCGAAACGATGAAATCGAGCCGCATCATGGTCCGACAGCCCATGGTGGCGGGTAACGGCGGCGCCTTTTTCAACGGCATGCCCTCCACGGTAACCCTCGGCTGCGGCACCTGGGGCGGCAACATCACGACGGAAAACATCCACTGGCGCCAGTTCATCAACGTAACCTGGCTCGCGATGCCCATCGAACCCGCGCGCCCCTCCGACGATGAAATCTTCGAGAATCTCTGGGTTAAATTCGGACGCTAGATGGCGTACGCAAGGGGAAGCAGATGAAGCTTTTCGAATACCAGGCCAAGGAAGTCTTCGCCTCGCAGGGATTGAGCATTCCCCAGGGGAGCATCGCGACGGATTCTTCCGGAGCGGAACAGGCGGCCATGGCCATCGGCTTTCCCTGCGTTCTCAAGGCGCAGGTTCTGCGCGGCGGCAGGGGAAAGGCCGGGCTCATCAAGGTAGCGCATACCCCGCTAGAGGCGGCAAAGGCGGCGAGTGATCTCTTCACTTCGCCGCATGGCGTACGGAAAATCCTCGTGGAAAAGGCTGTCGATATCGCCCGGGAGCTCTATCTTTCGATCACCGTGGATCCCTTTTCGGCGAGAGCTCTAATCCTCGCCTGTTCGGATGGCGGCATCGAAATCGAAACGCTGGCGCGCACCGCGCCTGAAAAAATCGTGCGGGAAAATGTCGATCTCGATACGAGGCTCCTCCCTTTTACCGCGCGCAATTGCGCCTACAGCCTGGGGCTGGAAGGTGACCTCGCCAAAAAATTCGCCCAGGTGGTCGAATCGCTCTATAAAGTCTTCAGGGCCCTTGATGCCGAGCTCGTTGAAATCAACCCGCTTTTCGTGACGAAATCGGGGGGTCTCGTCGCCGGGGACGGCAAGCTTTCCATAGACGACAATTCCATGTCCCGCCACCCCGAATGGGAGCCCGGCCGGGATTATTTCGGGTCTGAGGTCGAATTCGAAGCCTACAAGGAAGGAATCCCCTATCTCCAGTTCGACGGGGACATCAGTCTCATGTGCGCCGGGGCAGGTCTGACCACCACGGTGTATGATCTTATCGCCGACTCAGGTGGTACGGTGGCCAACTATCTCGAGTTCGGCGGTCCGAATTACCGCAAAGGTCTCAAGGCGATGGAACTTTGCGTGAAGAATAATCCCAAGGTCATTCTCATCGTCACCTTCGGAACCATAGCGCGGGCCGATATTATGGCCGAGGGCATTGTAGGCGCGATTTCCACCCTCAAGCCTTCCTGCCCGATCGTCGTCTGCATCCGCGGCACCGGCGAGGACGCGGCCGCCGCCACCTTGAGGGCCGCAGGCCTCGACCCCCTGACCGACACCGAAATGGCGGTAAAACGGGCCGTTGAACTCGCGCGCGGTGAAACCGGAGGCCACGCATGAGCATCTTCATCGACAGGGATACAAGAGTAGTCGTTTTCGGCGCCACGGGCAACGAAGGCGGATTCTGGACAAAACATATGCTCGAACTCGGCACCAGGGTGGTGGCGGGCGTCACCCCGGGCAAGGAAGGGGCCAACGCGGCCGCCGACGCGAAGATTCCAGCCGGCCGGCCTGGGCAACAGGGCCTCTCGGGGCAGCAGGGTTTCTCCGGCCTCCCCGTCTACCACAGCCTGAGGCGTGCTCTCGCCTGCTACGAAGCCGACGCGGCGATGCTTTTCGTCCCTCCGCGCTTCACGAAGGACGCGGTCTTCGAAGCCCTGGACTCAGGTCTTAAAAAGATTGTCACGATTGCCGACGGCATACCCCTCCACGAGGCCCTCCAGATCCGGGCGGCGGCGCGATCCTGCGGGGCGAGGGTGATTGGCGGCAACACATCGGGTGTCATAAGCCCGGGATTCGCCATGATGGGCATGTTTCCCTACTGGATCGAACGGGTCTACAAGCCGGGGAGAATCGGCGTCATGACACGGTCCGGCAGTCTCACCAACGAAGTCACCGCCATGGTCGTGGCGGGAGGCTTCGGCGTATCGAGCCTCATCGGCGTGGGCGGAGACTCGGTGCCGGGCACCCGGTTCGCCGAGCTACTGCCGGATTTCCAGGCCGATTCTGGCACCGACGCGGTAGTCATAATCGGGGAACTCGGCGGGACGATGGAAGAGGAAGTGGCCCAAGCGCTCGCAGCCGGCAGCTTCACAAAACCCGTCGTCGCTTTTATCGGCGGAAGGCACGCCCCAGCCGGCAAGCGCATGGGCCACGCGGGCGCCATCACCTCCGGAGGTAGTGGCTCAGCCCTGGATAAAATCGCCGCCCTGCGCGACGCAGGAGCCCTAGTCGCCGAACGGCCAAGCCTGGTCGGCGAATGCCTTCGCCAAGCCTTGGGGATGAATCCGCAATGAAGCGCCTTTCAGGCGGTAAGAATTGGGCGATCCTCGGCGGCTTCGCCCTCCTCGCCCTTGTCTATCTTATTCCAATTCCTGAATCCCTGTGCACTATCAGAGGCGCCATCCTGGAAACCCAGGGCCGGATTTCCCTGGCCGTCCTGGCCTTCGCGCTCGTTCTCTGGATCACCGAAGCCCTCCCGTTCCACATCACCGGGCTCGCCGCCATACTCATGCTGGCCCTCCTCGGCGGCGGCTCCTACACCGACATCATCCGCGCCGGCTTCGGCGACGACGTCATCATTTTCTTCATCGGCGTCCTGGTCCTGGCCGCCTGCCTGGGGCGATCCGGTCTCGCCAAACGCTTCTCCCTACTCGTCCTCTCCCTCACCGGCAACTCGACTCGCGCCATCATATTCGGCTTCCTCGCCGCGGGTGCTTTTTTGAGCATGTGGATCACGGCCCTCGCCTCCTCGGCCATGCTCATGCCCTTGGCCCTCGGCATCCTCCAGGATGAGGGCGAAAAGCCCGGCGAAAGCCGCTTCGGCAAGGCCCTCATGATTGCGGTGGCCTGGGGTGCCCTCCTCGGCGCCCTCGGCACGCCAGCCGGCTCGGGTTCGAATCCCATAGCGGTTCGGTTTCTCTCCGAAATCGCCGGCTATAACATCGGGTTCCTGGATTGGATGGCTTTCGGCATCCCAACCCTCCTCATTCTCCTCCCCCTTGCCTGGCTCGTCATCATTCTCTTCTTCCCCCCCGAACATGCCCGCCTCACCCGAGGCAGGGAAGAGCTCCGAGGCGAATTTTCCTCCCAGAAGCCATTCTCCCGGCAGGAAATCGCCACAGGCGTCATCTTCGCCTTGACTATCCTCTTCTGGATATTGTCGCCCGCGCTCGGGAAAATCCTCGGATTCAAGATCCCCATTTCGATGGGGGCCCTTCTGGCAGTGGTCCTCTTATTCCTGCCGGGCTCTGCGGGCTTCGCGTGGAAGGAAATCCAGAAGGACATCGATTGGGCGGGCATCCTTCTAATAGCGACGGGCATCTGCCTGGGAATGAGTCTCTATAAAAGCGGCGCGGCCGCCTGGGTATCGGCGGCGGTGTTGGGCGGCATAGGCTCCCTAACCCCGTTCTGGCGCCTCGTCGCCGTCGTTCTGGGCGTGTTCATCATAAAAGTTGTCTTTTCCTCCAACACGCTCACCGGAACCATCATCGTTCCCCTCGTCCTCGCCCTGGGAACGAGCCTCTCCATCGACGCCCGCCTCCTCGCCCTCGCCGCGGCCTTCGCCGCGAATCTCGCGGTCATCCTCGTCACAACCTCGCCGGTCAATGTGCTCCCCTACACTACAGGGTATTTCACCATAAAGGACATGGCGAAAGCAGGTCTCGTCCTCGCCTTCGCCGCGGCCTTCACCATAGCTTCGGTCTTTTCCCTCCTGGGTCCGATCTTCGGCCCGACGGCGGGACCTTGAGGACTTCAAATCAGACAACCAGGAGAATAGAAATGATGCCGAATTCAAACATGTCCCCTTTTTATGGCGGCCATTTGACCCTCGAGCGGCTTCGCCTCACCAATCCAAGGCTCGCAATACGCGATCTCGCCGATCCAGGATTCAGCCGCTTCGGGCGCGTACTTCCGGAAGAATTTTCCGAACTAACGGAACTCGCCGACAGGATCACCGACATCGATCCGCAGGTCAACCGCTATGTCGCCAGTCTCGCGGACTTAGAAGCGCCACCCTATGTCGAACGTTTGGGAGTGTATTTCGGGCATGCGGACATCCAAGTCGGCTACTGCAACGGCCCCAACTCCAGACTGAACGCCGTGGAGTGGCACAAGTCCGCCGAAATCGACATCGCCGTCACGGACCTTGTGCTTCTGCTTGGATCCAGGACCGACATCGACGAATTCGGCCATATCGATTCTTCACGTTTGACATGCTTTTTCATCCCCAAGGGCGCGGCCATCGAGCTCCTGCCCGAAGTCCTTCACTTTTCCCCCTGCAGGGCGCATCCCGAGGGATTCAAGAGCATCATCGTCCTGCCTCGAGGCACGAACGAGGCGCTCCCACCCGAGTTCGCGCCCAAAGCCCTGCCCACGGCAGTCGTCCCGCACGGAGCGCTTCCCTCGTCCGACCCCGTCCCCGAATCCCGATTCCTCTTCATGAAGAACAAATGGCTCATCGCCCACCCCGAACGGAAACCCCTCGTGGAAAAGGGCGCGTTTGTGGGCATAATGGGCGTTAATACCGAGATATTCCTGTAGACTGGTCAGGTAAGAATTATTGACTATTCCAAGGTACTACTTTAGAATAGTTATATGGATATACCACGCTCTCTTTTTCGCCGATTAGAAAAGGAGATTGATCGGCCTTTTATATCTGTTCTGATGGGAACGCGACAGGTAGGTAAATCATGGCTTATGAAAAAGCTGTATCATACATGCGTGGAAAGGGGTTTGAAGGCCTCATATTTCGACCTGGAAGACCCTCATACACTGCGAAGCTTCAATGCCGATGACGGCGCGATTGTCGAGTTTTTATATAAGGCGGGCGATGTAGTTTTCATAGATGAATTCCAATACACGAAAAATGCAACGCACATCTTCAAGGCTATTCATGATAAAGGGACAGGACCTAAAATATTTGTTTCGGGCTCATCATCCATAGAGATGCACCGGCATCTCAAAGAAAGCCTTGCAGGCAGATATAGGCTTAGCATGGTTACACCTCTCCAGTACGGAGAAGAATACTCTACTATCCCTGGATCTACCTTCGAGGAGTATTTTCAGTATGGTGGATTGCCGGGTGTTGCGACGCTGGAAGATAAGAACGAAAAAATGCAGGCTCTAAGCGATATTCTCCAGGCATATATAATAAAAGATGTGCGAGGCCTTATACGAGAGGAAAATACGAGAGCATTCAACGCCCTTGTATATTTACTCGCGGAAAATCAAGGTTCGGTAATGACGATAGCATCCCTTGCCCGTGAAGTTCGATTATCAGAACCTACCGTGCGCGCTCATCTGGACATTCTCGATCAAACCTACGTTGCATTTTCGCTGGATTCCTACTCTACATCCCTTAGCAATGAACTGAAAAAATCTAAAAAGTACTATTTGTACGATGTAGGAATTCGTAACGCTGTGCTGAAGGATTTTTCCGCACTAGACCATAGACCGGATAGGGGCGCTATGGCCGAGAGCTTTGTATTTCTTGCTTTACGGCGAAACCTCGCTCCGAATATGGAAATTCGTTTCTGGAGGAACAAACAAGGGGAAGAAGTGGATTTTATCCTGGTAAAAGACCGAATCCCGATACCTATTGAGGTTAAATATAAAGTCGATACGCCTGAAATTCCTTCGGGTCTTAGATCTTTTCTGCTGGCCTATCCAGATGTCGTGGAGGCTTGGGTGTACTCTTTGGATTTCCACGACAAAATCGAATGGAAAGGACGAAGGATTTTATTTAAGACTCTGTTAGATGCCGAAAATAGCACTTTTAATTCATGATTGACTATTAGGTTTGGGTCGGAATACTTAACTCGCTAGAAAGCACCCCTTTGAATTTCACATTCTGCCCACTATTATATGCTTTAGAAACCGCCTCCGCGAACAAGGCTCGCCAGGTTGAGTCTTCTCTGATAAAAACGGGAGGAACACCGAGGGGCGCCTCCATCACAAGACTCTCCGCCGCGCCACCTGCTTTAACCGAAGCTCCAGTCCAGAAATCCTTCCATTCCCCGGCGGGCAGCCGCAGGCTGCGCGACACGGCTCCCTCCGTCATGACAGGAGCCACGAGGAGGTCCGGACCCAGCATGTACTGATCGTCCATGGTCCAGAACGCCTCGTCTCTGGGGAATTCCAGGAACATCGGCCGCATTATTGGCATGCCCCGCTGGGTGTTCTCGGCCGCGAGGGAGCGGAGGTAGGGCTTGAGCGCCACATGGATGCACCCCATGGTGGCCAGGTGGGCAAGGGTTCCCTCGTCGGAGTCAAACTGCCAGTTGTCCTTGGGACGATTCCCCTCGTGGGTCCGCATGAGGGGGCTGAAGGCGGCCTGTTCCGCCCAACGCATAAAAAGTTCCTTCGTGCGCTTCATGCCGTAGAGGGTCGTGTAGCCGCCGATATCGCTGTGATGCACGCCATGGCCGCTCATCGCGAGCGAGAGCGCGCCGCGGACCGCCGAGGGCAGCCCGTCGTCCTGAGACCAGTCGACGTTCTGGTCACCTCCCCACATCATGGGGCACCAGCGTTGGCTCCCCGTGAAACCGGCGCGCATGAAGTAGAACACCTCATTCTGAGCGTCGGCCTTCCGCACCGCCTCGTGATTGCATTGGGCCCACAAGGCCGGCCACAGGTTATGCGCCAGCAAGGCGGGGGTCCCGTCGTAGAGTACGGCATCGGTGGGGAGATATTCGCCGAAATCGGCCATCCATCCGCCCATACCGAGGTCGATCATGTTCTTTTTGAGGGCTTCGGCAAACCAGTCGAAGGCCTCTGGGTTGGTCAGGTCTGGAATTCCAGCGTAGAACTCCCCAAAATCGACATAATAGTCTTCCCCAAGGGAATTCTTGACGAGGAATCCCCGTCGCGCCGCCTCTTCGCAGAGAGTCCAGCCCTTTCCCACATAGCAATTGGCGTAGGCGAGGAAGCGCAGGCCCTCGCCCTTCCAGGCGGCGATGGCTTTATCCAGACCCGGATAGCGCTCGCGGTTCCAGACCCAGTCCCAGCGGAGCCTCTGTCCGAAGCTCGTCATGTTGATGCCTTCCCAGTCCTGGGCCCATATGCCCGCCACGGGCACGCCTGCCGATCGCGCCTTGTCCAGCTTCCGGGCGCAGGTATCGGTGCCGCCCTGGATGCCCAGGATCACGCCGTCATAGGTCCAGTCGGGCTGGATGTCCTGCCTGCCGAAATACTCGGACTGGTCCTCGAGAAGCTCTGCCATGGAGTCGCGGCCGCCAAACACCAGCCTCGAGGGCAGCGACCAGGTATAGAGCTCGTGCCTGTCAGGCCGGCGGAAATCGAAAACGGCGTAAGCCGAGGAATCCATGTGGCACCAATAGCCTGAGCTCGACACGAAGGAAGGCTGGGGGAAGAATGTCCACCAATAGTACCCGCCCGATTTGCCGGCGAGGTCGGCTTCCATCGTCACCCTAGTGGATTTGTTCCTTCCTACGCCCTGCTCGCTCGTCCAGAGCGGAAAGTCCTTGCCTCGCAGGTCGAAATGCGAGAACTGTTCTCCGCAGCCGTAGATATGCTCGTCAGGGGTCGCGGGCAGGGCGATCCTGAAGCGGTCGCAACCCTCTCCCCCGGTGAAGGATATGGTCACCCTTCCGCGTTCGACCAGGCGAATCCCCATTCGTATCGCGGATCGGCCGCCGGCAGTGAAAACCGCCCCGAAAAGCTCGCCCTCCGCCGTATCCTGCCTCATGTCGCGGAGCGCACGCAGTTCCCTGATATCGTCGCGTATGTCGAAGTTGCCGCAATTCATGCTTATCCGCGCCGATCCTGTACCCATGTAGAAAAGAGGAAATTCAGGCGAATGCGCGAGGAAAATTCTGCCCGCCTGATCGGCGAGCGAGAACCCGGATGAATCGAGCTTTAGTCTGGGAGCGCCGAGATTCATGGTATCAACCTTTGACGCCGCCGGCAGTAATGCCGCGGATCAGGAATTTCTGCATACCCAGGGTAAAGAAGAAGACCGGCACAAGCATGAGGGTGCCCGCCGCGCAGGCCTGGCCCCAGGTGAGGGTTTCGCCGCCCAGAAGGCCGTTGATCGCTATGGGCGCCGTCTTGGCGTTTACCCCGGTGAGGATAAGGGCATAAAGGAATTCGTTCCATGAGTTGAGGAAGGCAAACACTGCGGCTACCACCAGGCCGGGCGCCACGATGGGCAGGAATATTCTGAAGAACACCCCATAGCGGTTGCATCCATCCACCATCGCAGCTTCCTCGTAGGCCTTGTCCACCGCCGTAAAGAAGGGGAGGAGAAGCCATATCACGTAGGGCACGTTGAAACTCGTGTGGGCGAGGGTAATCCCGCCGATAGTGTCGCGGATGCCCACATACGAAAACATAAGGTAGAGTGCGATTACAAGGGATATCTGCGGAAGCATCCTGAAGACCAGGAAGCTGTAGGCAAGCCCATTTCGCCAGGAAAAACGGAACCGAGCGATCCCATAGGAAGCCATCGCCCCGATAAGCACCGAAATACCTGTGGACAGCAGCCCGATGATAATGCTGTTCTTCATTCCCAGCTGAAAACCGATATTCTTGAGCACCATCTGATAGCTTCGCAGCGTAAGCTGGGAAAGCTTGAAGGGTTGGCCGGACAGGATCACGATATCGCGCCTGAATCCATTGATAACCGTTATAGCTATAGGATAGAGCTCAATAGCCAGAATGGCGAAGGCTGCTATGGCGATGATAAGACTGATAAAAGCTTTTCTCGTGCGCCGCTTCATCCTCCACCGGCCTTTTCCTCGAGAGAATCGAGGCTCATGTTTTTGCGAACAAGGGTAAGGGCGAAAGCGATGGATATGCAGAGAAGGAAAATAGCCATGGCGCTTGCCATGCCCACTTTCTGATAACCAAAAGCCTGCCTGTGCGTGTAGAGCGAAAACAGCGTCGTAGACGAGCCCGGGCCGCCTTCGGTCATCACATAGACTTCGCTGAATACGCGAAGCGCGTCAATGATTCGAAGAAGCACTGCGGTCATAATAGTGGGCGTCAGCATGGGTATCGTTATAGAACGGAGCTTAAGCCAGAATCCCGCCCCATCTATTTCGGCAGCCTCGTTCAACTCCTGGGGAATCGATGTCAGGCCCGCATAGAGGAGCATGAACATAAAGGGCCACATTCGCCAGATATCCTGGACGATGATGGCCGCGTAGGCCGTCACCGGGCGCCCCAGCCAGGTGATCTCCGGTGCCCCCAGCTTGAGGAGAAGGGCATTGAGCGGTCCGTATCGGGGCTGGAGCATGAAGCGCCAGGTCATGCCCGAAAGTATGGGCAGGAAGAAGACGGGGAGGAGGAGAAGACTTCGCACCAGGCGCGCGCCGAAAAATTCCCTGTTGAGGAGGAGGGCGGCGGCGAAGCCGAAAAGCAGCTCAATGGGGATCGCGATGAAGATGAATCCCAGCTGGAGCTTGAGGCTGTTCCAGAACTCAGGATCCACCGAGAGGGCGAGGTAGTTGCCCAGGCCCACGAATTTCCTTGTTCCCGCGCCCTCGGAGAGCGGCCAGTTGAAACCGGAGACAAAAAAGGAAAAAACGATCGGGAAGATGAGCACCGCGAACACGACAAGTAGCGCGGGCAACAGAAAAAGGAAAGGCGCGCGATGCCGCGCCTTTCCTTTTATAAGGGAGACAGAGACGCCGTCAGTATCCGGCTTTCTTGAGGACATCATTCGTCTCGTCGATGATTTTCTGCGTTGCCTGATCGGTCGGCATCTGTCCCGTTATACCCATTATCCAGTATTTTTTCACAATATCCTGTACCTGCGCAACTTCCTTGAACCTGGGGCGAGCGGCGGCATACTTCATCGATTCGGCGATGGCGGCGAGCCAGGGCTTGGACTTGGCGAACTTGGGATCGGTGAGGGCGTCGGTGCGCGCGGGGACGGTGTTCTTCTCGACGAGCCAGGACGCTATATCCTTGGAGGCCCACCAGTAGACGAATTCGGCCGCGGCGTCCCTGTTCTTCGACGCCGTGGGAATATTGACGGCCCAGGTTCCGCGGACGGCATAGCGGCCGAATGGGCCGGCGGGGGGAGCGGAATAGAGAATCTTGCCCGCCACGAGGGACTTGTCGGGATCTTCATAGCTGGCGATCTGGGCCGGCCAGATGAACTGGGAAAAAACGCCCTTGGGGTCGGCGCAGAAAGCGGCCTGGCGCTCGACATGGGCCATGGTTTCGGCGCCCTTGGGGGAAATCGCCATCAGTTTCTTGTAGACATCCATGCCTTGGATGGCTTTGGCCTTGTCCACCACGAGGACGGGCTTTCCGCCCTGCCACTCGATAAAATGGGTGCCATAGGACTCATACATGAAAATCGCTTCGCCGAAGACGCCGGCCGGTCCGCCGTTGAAGGGGCCGAAGCCGCCAGACACGATGCCATTTTTCTGGAAGAAGCTACCGGTATCGAGCAGCTGCTGGAAGGTCTGAGGAACCGTAAGCTCATAGCCGTACTGAGCCTTGAAGTCGGCTTTGTATTTGGGGTTTTCCACAAGGTCTTTGCGGGTCATCCATACATAAAGGTTGCCGTTGATGGGCAGTCCGATAAGCTTGCCGTCCCACTGGGCGACATCGAGCATGGCGGGGGTCACCGTATTGGGATCAACCTTCTTGAAGACCTTGCCTGGCGCCCACTGGTCGTAGGGCAGCATGAGGGAGGCGAAGAGGGGGATGTTGCCTTCGTCCACGCATACGAGATCGTAGTCGGTCCTCTCTTTCGTCACGCTCACCGAAGTCTTGGTGAAAACTTGTGGCGGCTGGAGGATTTCGAAGTTGACCTTGATCCCTGTGGCCTTCTCGAACTCCGGAATCCTTTCCATAAGCGTTCTCGGATAGGCGTCATCCCAGAACAGGACATTGATTGTCTGCGCCGAAAGCCCCGCGACGAGGGCAAGGGCGAGGACGAGCGCGATATACGCTTTCTTCATCTTCTCCTCCTTGTAATATTCCGACTGCACAAGACAGTTTTGGGAATATTTACTTATCAAAAGAAAGTAAAACACGACTTATCGCACTTGTCAACAAAATGCTTTTCTCTTAATCAATTTAGCCGATCGTCAGCAAGAGCAAGTTCACCATCGTGGCGAAATTTACCGCTGGGTTAAGGCTTATCATTCATCCAGGGCAAATTCCCCAAATCCACATTGCCCCCCGATAGGATGATGCCGATTTTAAGGCCAGTCAGGTCGATTTTGCCTTCCCACAAGACGGCGGCGGGCACAGCGGCAGAGGGTTCGATGACGATTTTCATGCGCTCCCAGATGAATCGCATGGCTTCGACAATGCCTGCCTCGCTCACGGTCACGATTCTTTCCACCCTTTCCCTAATGATGGGAAAGGTGATGCTGCCCAGGGAGGTTAAAAGGCCGTCGGCGATGGTTTTCGGGCTGAGGGAGGGCTGAATAATACCGGTGGCGAGGGAACGATAGGCATCGTCGGCCCCTTCCGGCTCGCCCGCGATTACACGGATTCTAGGCCGTATCGCTGTGGAAGCAATAGCGGTGCCGCTCAAGAGTCCGCCGCCACCCACGGGCGCCATGATGACATCCAGGTCGGGAACTTCCTCCAAAAGCTCCATGGCCGCGGTCCCCTGGCCGGCGATAACCCGCTCGTCGTTATAGGGATGAACGACCGTGGCACCGGTTCGCGCGACCACTTCGGCCAGGGTTGCTTCCCTGGCGGCTAAGGTAGGCTCACAGAGCGTCACCTCTCCGCCATAGCCCAGGACGCCGGCTTTTTTAACCGAAGGCGCGGTACTGGGCATTACGATATACGCGGGAACGCCCCGCATGCGGGCCGCCAGGGCGAGGGCCTGGGCATGGTTGCCCGAAGAGTGGGTCGCGACGCCTTTGGCAGCTTCCTGGTCGCTCAAGGAAAATACCGCGTTGCAGGCGCCTCGAAATTTGAATGCGCCTACCTTCTGAAAATTCTCGCATTTGAAGAAGACCTGCGCCCCGACCACCTTATCTAAACTGCTGCAGGTTAGGACGGGTGTTCTGTGAGCATAAAGCTCAATCCGCCTTGCGGCTTCTTTGATCCGTTCTAGAGAGAGGCTCATTGTTGTCATATACCCCCTACATTGATTGTAGCTTGTATCCTACCGTGAGCCGAACTCCTGGCGCTAGCCAATTTTACTACTGCTGGCGCAATCTACGAAGTAGTGATACCCTCGCCGTATGCCGCGAAAATATGAATTCGGCCTCACCCCCTGGGGAGCATATTTTATCCAAGCCATGGAAGGTCTTGCCGATCAAGCCCGTCTCAATAGAGGCAGAAGCTATGCAGCCAATGGAAATGTGTTAAAACTGACCATTCAGGACGGGGTTGCCTTGGCCATGGTGGAAGGAAATTACCAGCCCTGGTACGACGTAAAAATAGCCTTTAAGCCCCTCACCACATCGGAAAAGGCCGCCCTTTTTCGTTTGATAAACGACGACCCTATGTTGGTGGGAAGAATCGCCATCGGCGAACTACCGGCCGAGTTGATCGATCGTCTGCGAAAGGCCAATGTGCGACTGCTGCCGGAACGCTGGAATGATATGCGACGTTCCTGCACCTGCCCCGACTATGGCGACCCTTGTAAACACATGGCGGCAGTCTATTATGTACTGGCACAGGAAATCGACCGAGATCCATCCGCGCTTTTCCGCCTGCGGGGTGTAGACATTTTTTCTGAGTTTAAGACTCAGGAAAAGCAATCCGCGGAGTTCTTGAGCGCTTCTATTCCAGATCCCCTGCCTCTCGATATGGTAAACCCTTGGAAAGTACCCATAAAAACTTCTCTGCCGGAACTACCGGGGATTCGCGCCTATGATAGGACGATAACCGGGCTTTTACCCCCACCTCCCCCACTCGCCCCCTATAACTTAAGTGCCGCACTTGCAGGGTTCTATAAGGATATCGATAGACATTGGGATCAGCTCCTTGAATCCTTTTTGCCTGAAGATGAACTAGAGGAAGTAGCCCGCTCTTTCCCGCATTCGCGGATAAAAATAAACCTATTTAGGGGTGAAAGCTCCTGCCAGTCTAAACGACCATTCATTTCTTTGATTAAAGCGTCTGGTAAAAAAGAAAAACTATCTTTATTAGAGGTTGTGCGACTTTGTCTCGCGATTGATGAGAAAGACGGTAATTCAGACTATCTCTTCCTGCGAGGATTCTCCCAGGCGATGCGTGCCATCATAGCCGCTAAGGCATTTGTCCCCGACATAGCAATGTACGATACCATAAAAAAAGGAAGAAGGGCGGGCAGCACAGAAATGCGCGTAGTCTGGAAACCAGCGCTTTTTAGTGCCGATATCCGCAGTCTATTTGAAAAGATCTATCCCCTCGTACCTATGCCGAATTTTGTCGTTGAGGGGACGCGTCAAAAGATACCATTAGATACCACACAAAAGAAGGAAAAGATCCCATCTCCTCAATCCACCCTGCTGCTTCTGGCATCGGACCTGCTTTCGGATATTGTTTCCGAGCTGCGCTATCTCCCTCCTGGAGCCACAGATTTATCTCATCCAATCACTGCGGCACTTTTTAGGAATGAAGCAGCCGATGTTTCAAGCCCCCTTCATCGTTCCCTTCCCAAGGCGATGCGTTCTTGGTTATCGGTCTTCGACCTGGCCAGTTCAGGGTTCCAATACGAACTACTCGTAGAAAATTCCAACCATTCTGAGCTTTCAGAGTGGGATGGGGAAGATACGGATTTCTCAAAGGATATGCCATGTTATGCGCTCTCGGCCACCGTGCGAAAATCCTCACGGGGGGTAAAAAAAGTCACTGCGGATCAGGAAACTCGCATTCCCCTTGCCCAGGCGGCAAAGCGCTTTGGTATTTCATCCCTTGCATTTCCCGCGCTGCTATCCACATTCGTTCCAGAACTGGCTCAGCTTGGCTCTAAAACCAAGGTTATTTTGGATGAAATTTCCTTGTCGCGCTTTGTCATAGAATCGGCGGAGTTACTGGGAAACCTAGGTGTTACCGTCGCTCTTCCGAAGGAGTTGTGCGATTTAATAAGACCCAAGCCAGTATTAACCTCAAAAAAAGGCAAAAATACCGGCAATCTGATAAGTTTTCTCACAAAGGACGAACTTGTTTCTTTCGAATGGAAAATATCTTTAGGGGACAACCTTGTCAGCGCAGCCGAATTCGAGCGTATGGTAAAAGCGGGGACGGCCCTTGTGCAATTCCGCCAAGGCTACCTCCGCCTTGAGGCTTCTGAAGCTGCCTCGCTGCTGGCACGAATCAAGAAGGGTCCCAAGCCCAACGGTTTCGATGTTCTCCAGGAATATCTCGCGGGGACTGCCGACTTCGACGAAGCGCTCCGTAAAAAGCTGTCAGCCATCCTTCCACTACCCCAGGATACCGCGAAGCCCTGCACGACGAGATCAGGGAAGACAAAAGCAGCAGGAACCAGCGCTGCTGGCACCAGGATAGCCAAAGCTAAAGCCGATGAATTCCCCCTTCCAGTCAACCTCAAGGCAACATTGCGTCCGTATCAAGCCCGGGGCTTTCAATGGATAACCACAACCTTAGGTCGGGGCTTTGGCTGCATTCTCGCTGACGACATGGGGCTGGGAAAAACAGTGCAGGCGATTGCCTTTATCTTGCACCTCAAAGAAACGAAATCGCTTAAGAAAGGTGCGCTCGTGTGTGCTCCGGCCACGCTTATAACCAACTGGGAGCGCGAACTGGAAAGGTTCGCTCCCTCTCTCACGGTTTCCATCTATTATGGAGCCGGGCGACGCCGCAAGGCAGCGGATATTTTACTCACTTCCTACGAAACCTTCCTCCGTGATAAGGATAAATTCAAGGGCAAGGAATGGGATATCGTCATTTTGGATGAAGCCCACCTAATAAAAAACCCTGAAGCCAAACGCTCCAAGGCAGTGAAGGAGATAACCGCAGCCAATAGGCTGGCGCTTTCAGGCACTCCCGTGGAAAACCACCTAGGCGAACTCTGGAGCATTTTCGATTTTGTCATTCCCGGCTACTTACGCACGCTCGATACTTTCAGAGTCACCTATCGCAAGCCTATCGAAGTCGACAGATCCGAGGAAATCGCCGACCGCTTACGCCGCATCACCGCTCCCTTTTTACTCCGCCGCTTAAAAACAGATCGGTCTATAATCGCCGACCTTCCCGATAAAATTGTAGCCAACGAATACGCCACACTCACGGCTGAACAGGGCGCCTTGTATGAAAGCGTTGTCCGCGATTACATGGAAAAGATCGCCAAGAGCGAAGGAATGGCCAGGCGAGGCCTTATTCTCGCCCTGATTTTGGGGCTGAAGCAAATTTGCAACCACCCGAGAAACTACGATAAGGACAGCGCCCCTCTGGCCGAGCGGTCGGGCAAGACAAGTCTGCTTCTTTCCTTGCTCGAAAGCATTGCCGAAGCGGGTGAAAAGGTCCTTGTTTTCAGCCAATACGTGGAAATGCTGGATATTCTCAAAGCTATCATTGTCCAAAATAGGGGTGTCGAACCCTTTGTGCTTCATGGGAAAATGACGAGGCCTAAACGAGATGCCGCTATAGAAGGTTTCCGCAGCGCCGCGGGACCAGCGATTTTCCTCATCAGCCTAAAAGCGGGAGGCTTAGGACTCAATCTCACCGAGGCTACCCGAGTAATCCATTATGACCTCTGGTTTAATCCCGCGGTGGAAAACCAAGCCACGGACCGCGCCTTCAGAATCGGCCAACGCAAGAACGTTTTCGTTCACCGGCTCATTACAAAGGACAGCTTCGAGGAAAAAATCGACACCCTCTTGAACACTAAGCGGAATTTAGCCGAAATGGCTATTTCCACGGGCGAAACTTGGATCACCGAACTGGACAACAAGGCATTGGCGGACCTGGTTAAGCGCTAAGGCCAGCACAGCCGCTGGATCCTATGCAGCCCACTTCAAGCCCCGGGAAGCATAATCAAGGACAAGCTCATAGAGCCGCTGGCTTTTCTGGCTGAAGAGGGCTCGGTCATAGCTTTCCGGCAAAGTGGCGTCCAGAACTTCCTCAATGGCAGACTTTACCTTTATCTGGCTCTGCCTATCCTTGAACCAGTCCTGCACCAGAACTTTCGGCCGTTCTTCTATGAGGCGCTTCAATAGATGTTTAGCCGCGTTTTTTACCTTTACTTCCTCATCCAGGGTCATTTTTTCTTTTTTGAGGATATCAAAGAGTTCGAGCTCGTCCTTGGTTAGTCCCTCTCTCGCATATCGCTCTTCTTCAGCTTTCATCGCTTCGGCGTATCGAACAAGTTCGTCAAAATAATTCTCCGTTGTCATACCGCCAGCGTTGTAGATGTTGATAATTTCCTGGAGTCGTTCGGCAAAATTAGTACGAGTGCTATTTTCCTGAAGCATGATTTCCAGTTTTCGCTCAATGTATCCACGAAGGTTCACTATCTCGATATTTTTATACTTTATCTCCTTGAATTCACTCTTGAGTTTATCGAAGTCGATGGTGCTTAAATCCAGGATCTTGCCTTTTTTTATATCCTGCGGTTTGGGCTTTTCATCCGCAAACATCACGCCTTTGGCGGTTATCACGCTTTGATCAAGCAAATCGCCTATTTTTACCTTTACCGCATCGATGTCGGCTTGGCCGATGATGGTTTCGACCACGCCCCTGAGGTATTGGAACACAGGAACAAGCGGGCGGAACTGCCCCTCGAGGATTTCTGGCTTGCAGGCTTCATACAAGGAAGAAATGGTATTTTCGTACACCTTGAATTCTTTCCAATTCCGATCCTTCTCCAGCAGCTGATTGGCAAACGCCGTAAAAAGCTGGACATTCGCGAAGGCATTACCATGCTGCAAGACCGACTCAATATCGATATTCAAGGAAGCGCAGAAAGCAGATCCTTGCTGGATGGCTTCATCCAACAGTACGAATAGCTGACTCTTATCCTGTACAGGAGTCTCTTCGTCGGTCTGATTACCCAAAGCATAATCCGATAATGCCTTTTTCATATTGCGGAACACGTTGTAATAATCGACCACTTCTCCATTGGTCTTTGAGATTCCGTTGATAGTATGGGAGCTTACGCGGTTAGCCCTAGCGATAGCCTGCATCAGCGTATGGTCTTTCATGGGTTTGTCGATATACAGCGTCGAGAGCGTCTTAACATCGAAACCGGTGAGCCACATAGCGCAGACAAAGACCAACTGTAATTTATCATCGGCATTCTTGAAGCGATACTCGATATCATGACCGTTCGCGTCTATCGCCTTGCATTTAATCCGATGCGGCTTGATATCCAGACCTTGCTTTGTAAATCGTTCTTCTTCTCCGGCTTCCTCGCTTATCACAACAGCCATTTCCACCGAGCGCATGAAATCGAGCTTTTTCTGCAATGCTTTCTTTTCGATATCGCTATAGGTAGCGCTGACCAAGCCTACTAATTTTTTTATCTCTGTCTTCCAGTATTTCTGTACCTTGTCGTACATTTTTACCGACGTGAACTTATCGACTGATATCACCATCCCCTTACCGAGGTAGCCCCGGTTGGGAAAATGGGCGACGATGTCTTTTGCTATTGTCTCCAACCTGTCGTCGCGTTTGATTATTTCCATCTCTGTGGAAAATTCCTTTTCGAGCTTTTCCTGTTTAGCCTCATCCAAGTTTTCGTCTTCGAGTATCTGATAAAATTCATCACTTAAGTTTTCATTCTGGATGAGCACTTCTGGAACGCGTTTTTGATAAAAAAGCGGAACCGTTGCTCCGTCGTCTATCGATTGCATAAAGTTGTACTGACTCACATAGTCGCCGAACCACTCGTAGGTCTTGCCCCGGTAGGCCTGCTCGCCCTTACCCAGAAGGGGCGTTCCTGTAAAAGCGAAGAACTGGGCATTTGGAAGGCCTTTTCGGATATTTTCAGCGAGGGTGTTATACTGGGTTCGGTGCGCCTCATCCACGATTACAATGATGTCGTCGCGGCTCGAGAGAAGGGGGTATTCCTTACCCTTGTCGTAACGGAATTTCTGGATCAAGGTGAAAATCAGACGCTTGTTCGTGCCCAGGTATTCCCGCAGCTCCTCCGAATTTCCAGGTTGTGCGGCATCGCTTTTCTTAACCGTATTGGTCTCCAGAAAGTTGCGATAGATCTGCCCATCCAGGTCGTCCCGGTCGGTGATGATCACAAACGTGTAGTTGCCAGTAAAACCATGGAAAATCTTGCGGGCTAAAAAGATCATGGAAAAACTTTTACCTGACCCTTGGGTATGCCAAAATATTCCCAACTTACCTTTCTTGCTCGCCCTATTTCTAAAGGACGCGATAGCCTTGTTCACCCCGATGAACTGGTGGTTTTGGGCAATAATCTTGTCGGTATCGTTGTAATAAAGAATGAAGTTTTCCACATAATCCAGGAGCCTTGCCTTTGGCAGAAGACCGTGGATCACGCGTTCCAGGCTTGTGCCATCGTGTTGGATGGATTTTTTGTCCACTTTTTCCGTTTCGTCATCAGGCCTAAGCCAACTGAAGAAGAATTCGTAGCCCGCGGAAAAGCTACCTACCTTGGATTCGATGGCGTTGGAAAGAATGCATATCGCGTTGTAATGAAAAAGCCAGGGAATATAGGATTTGTACTTGGTCAGGTTGTCTTCATAGGCGTTCCGTACAGCTATGTTAGAGTTTTTCAGTTCGATGAATACAAGGGGCAGGCCATTGACGTAAATCAGAATATCAGGACGGCACAGGTATAGGTCGCCCTTGATCCAGAGCTGGGTTACCGCGCAGAAGTCATTGTTCTCGGGGTTGGCAAAATCGATTACCCTTACCTGGCTATCTTCGGTTAGTCCTTCGGCGTTCTCGAACTGTATGGGAATGCCGTCGCGGAGCAGCCTATAGATTTCCCGATTAGCCGATAGTGGGTTCATCGCGCTCCGTCGGGTGGTGAGGGTTTCCATCGCCTGGTCGAGTATGGTAGATGAGATCCCCGGATTTAATTTGATCAGGCTTGCTTTTAGGATATCGTGAAAGACCACGTCCTGTTTGGAACTCCGGTTGGATTTATCGTTCAGGTTTTCCACATCGGAAGTAAAGCAGTTGATGGCGCGATAGCCATACGTTTCCACAAGAAGCGAAACCGCAGCCTTTTCGATTTGATCCTCGGAGATGAAATTAGGCATTCACCACTCCTGACAGGTCATTCTCATGTTAATATAATTCGTATTTTTTAACACGTTCTGTATGTCATGTCGAGAAAACCTCCTTTTCTCGCCTTATAGGCCTAAAAATAGTGTGTAGAGCGGCTCATTGATATTTATCGGTATCGCCTTAGTCTCAAGCTCGACTTTGGGCGGAAGTTCGGGAAGGATAAAATCAGGCATTGGCCATTTCCTCCTTCATGCTCCTTGGAAACTGTATATCGAGGTTCTCCACATCGATCTTGCCGGACATGAGCCGGGAGAGGAGGCGGTCGCGGGAAGTCGACGCTAATCGGCTTTTTAAGAACAGAATTTCCATCTCATGTAAAATATTCTGCGCTATTTGTTCAAAGTGCAGAATCAAACCATCGGGAGGAATAAGGTATCCAAATTGCTTAAAACTATCTGTAATGATATTGTCAAACACTCCTGAATTTGCTGTTCCCTTAATTACTGCGATAGAATCCCTGAGTGCAAGAAAATGAAATAACTTAAAATTATTGCTCTTTGGAATCAGTGCATAACATGATTGATTCATTGCCATCGGTCGCAACGCCATCACAACATTACCGACAGTTCCTCTTGCAGTTATAAATATCGTTTTTTTCGGGAAATATTGACTATTGCAGCTTTGGAGGCCGAGTTCACTAATATTCTTCTCGGTTGCATATGCAAAATATCCATCATGAGAGTCTTTAGGCGTAAAAAAAGGTATGTTACCGTCCCAATTACTTGGAACGTCGGTTTTTGGTGTACCACCACCAAGAATATCCAAAACTTCAAATGCCTTCATCACCGCCCACCCTTCCGGGACTCCCTTCACGATTTTCACGCGCTCATACCCGGGAAAGCGCAGGCGAACGAACCACTCCCGGTAGAGCTCTTCCGCCATCTTCTCCAGAATTACGATTCGGCGATTGTTGTTCTCGATCAGGTCATCATAGGCGGAAAGGATGGCAGCGATTTTGCGCTGGAGGAGGAGTGGGGGCAGAAATACTGTGACATTCTTTATAATTTCAGTATTAAGGTTTGGCATTGTTGAACCAACAGCCTGATTAGTTATATGATCAATTATTGTTTTCTGTGATAAGTAATAATGGCTGAAAAGTGGATAAATCTTTAGTTTATCTAATCGTAACAAAAGACATCCAGTACCACAAAGCCAGCCTTCCTCCTTAATGCGAATCAAGGCATGCCTTCCGATGTTACCCCTTCGGCCATAAACAATATCGCCACACTGGACTTTATGTCTATTCAATCGACTCGCATGATTTTCTGAAACTCTCGCAATACTAAAATCGCTTATAACTCCTTGTACAATATCTTTGGGCATAATAACTGGAATACCTTCCACTGAATAATCCGATTCATGCAATTGAGAACCAAATGGTCCTGTTTGAACGAACGAATTTTTAGTATTGGACAAATCCGCTATTTTTATCTTTTTCCATCCTATCATTTTTATTCTCTAACCCTTCGATAGCCACCAGTTTTTGTTGCGCCAATAAACTCTACTTTTCCGTCTCCTTTCAGTTCCTTAAGATATCTCTCCACTGTTCGCTTCGGTATTCCTGTAGCATTAATGATACTCGGAATCCGACAGTGAGGATTTTTCTCAATATAAATCAGGATCTTTGTAGCCAGTGACTCTGGCTGTGACTCTAGCCGTGACTCTGGCCGCGACTGTACCCCTGAATGTACCCCTGGCACGCCACTTACTCCGCCATTTACTCCGCCATTTACTCCGCCAACCGAGAAAGCTGCTTCGAAACCTTTCTCATAGGGGAAAACTATACGGGTAAAGTGTTCCGTGAAAACAAAACTGGAGCGATCGTAGGCTTGGAGGATACGAGGAATACCCGAGCCCATGTATTCCACCAATTCCATGTCTTTGAAGACCCTCATCAACTCCTTGTTTCGCGGAATCGATACACCTAAAAAGAATTCCTCCCGCGACAATCCTGGAGGAAGGGAGCCCGCCGAAGTGATTTCCAGGCGATCAGAGAAAAATTCGAACTTGGGAGGAACCTCGTTGGTATAGTCGTTGTGAATGATGGCATTGATAACCGCCTCACGCAGGGCGCGGGCTTCGATCATCCGCTTCTGCAAGCGCCGCTTGGAAGTGATCTTGGTGAAGGTACGGTTTTCCACTTCCATCTTGTCCAAGACCCGTTGTGCGGCCTTGATCAGACAGCAATAGCCGTATTCATTGTTTTCGATCATGTCCACGCGGTCTATGCCGCTGTACTTGCCGACCTTGATCGAAGTGTTGTTCTCGTCGGCCAGAAGATATGCCGCGTAGTTATAGTCGCCATCGGGGGTCAACAACTCTAGGGTGCGCGCAAAGTTGTCGTTCAACGCAAGGCCGGCGCCCTGATAGAAAATCATCAACTGCTGGAAGGTAAGCTCTTGGCGATTGGAGCGCATCATGCCTATTGAATTGCGGATTCGTTTAGCAAATAAATCGTCGATCATACGCTTGGGCATAGGTTCCGCAGCGCTACCGATACGTATATAGCAACCCTTTTCTGACATACCATACTTTTTAAGGTGGTAAGGCCTTTCCAGACCTCCGGCGACAGTGATTTTAATGATCATCACACCGTCCAGCTCTTCGGCACGGACATCGAACAGACCCAGAATCGAGGGCGCGATATTATTCTTGAACCGATCTTTTATTTGCAGCTGAACTTGATCGATATTTTCCACACCAATAACAGCATCTACTTTTTCATCGATGCCAATATACAGACAACCACCCTCGCCTGTATTCAGAAAAGCTACAGCTTCTTTTTCCAGACTATCGCTGAGTTTGCGCTTGTACTCGTTGTGTTTATCTTCGATGAATCGCATTATTCTTCCCCCGCGATGAGGCGAATGTTCTTTCCGATCACCTGCTCAAGATCACGGGCTTCGGCGTTGAGTGTTTCAAGCTCAGCGTTGAGGGCGAGCATTTCGGTGATGAATTCTTCCTCGGTTTTACCGTCTTCCTCGATGACCACACCTACATAGCGACCGGGATTGAGAGAGTACTCCTGCTCGCGTACCTCGTCGAGACTTGCCAGCTTGCAAAGGCCGGTGACATCCTCGTATTTCGCCTCGGGAAAACGCTCTTCAAGCCAGTTTATATGATCAAAAAAATATTCGGTGTCTTTCGCTTCGGCATGAAGCTGTTCGAGTTCAGCCTTGATCGTCTTGAGTTCTTTATCCCTGTTCAAATCTTTTTCGATATGGCGGACGGCTTTATCTGTTTCTTTGAGGAGTTCGCGAAGCTTTGTAAATAGCGGCGCCATGCGTTCGGATAATGCGCGTTGCGCGGCGTTGGCGGCTTCGATATCGGCCTTGCCTATTGTATCGGCGTAATTCGCGTATGCGAGCTGCAACGTTTCCGTTTCCTTGAGTACTGGCGAGAAGTTTGTAACTTGGCCAACACCATGTCGCTCCAGAAAAGAAGAAATTTTCCCGGTAGTCTTGGCGAGCCGCGGGCGGCTTGCAGCGATAGCCGAAAAACAACTTTTAAGATACGCGTCGATGAGCTCGACAAAGGCCTTGCGATGGCCGCGTCTAAGCCGGCTAACGATCGCGATATCGAGAACCTGTTCCTCGCTGAATTCACGGTGAGCCCTGTCGATCTGGGTGAAAATGTTGCGGGCATCGATGAAGAGTATTTTATCGTCGGACTTTGCTTTGTCGAAAAACCAAAGCGTAGCCGGGAGCGTCACGGTGTAGAACATATTGGAAGGAAGGGTGAGCATCCCGTAGATCAGATTGTGCTCAATCAAGGTTTTACGGATTTCGGCTTCGCTGTTGCGCGCGTCTGATGCTGAGTTGGCCATGACAAGGGCGGCACGCCCTTTAGGCTTGAGCGAAGTGGCAAAAAGATTGATCCAAAGATAGTTGGCGTTGGGAACCGTGATCGCACCCTTGTCTTTCGCCTTGGAATCCCCCTTGTTGCGCGGGATTCCATAGGTGTTGAAACGCGCATCGCCTTCGATTTTCGCTAGATTCACGTCATCGACATTGAAAGGAGGATTCGCGAGCACATAGTCGAAGCGCCCAAAACTCTGGTGCACATCCTCGTAATACGAATTGGCCTGGCGGATATCGCCTCGAAGTCCGTTGACTGCGATGTTCATTTTAGCCAATTTTACGGTTTCTAGGGTCTTCTCGCTCCCATAGACAAAAAGGCTTGAGTCTTCGCCGGGGGATTTGCGCCCCTCTATAAATTGGGCAGACTGGACGAACATACCGCCCGAACCGCAGGCAGGGTCGAAGACCGTTCCCTTGTGCGGTTCGATTATCTGAACCATAAGGCGTACCACCGAACGCGGGGTGAAGAATTCTCCGCCTCCCTGGCCTTCCGCAAGAGCAAACTTGCCAAGGAAATATTCATAAATTTGCCCGAACATGTCACCCGAGGCGTCAGGGGGTATGTCAGCAAAGTTTTTAAGAAGACGGACAATTATCGTATTATCGATGATCGTATCATTGCCATACTTGCGCCTGTTAAGCCTGAAGTACTCATCCATGGGCAAGGTATCCTGCAGCTCCGGCTTATAGCGCTCGATAGCCTGCATTGCCTTTTTCAACGCGGCTGCGAGGTCTTCTTTTTCAGGCAAATTAAGGAGATAGGAGTAGCGGGATTCAGGCGGAAGGTAAAAACCGCACATCTCCAAGGAGATTTCCTCGATTGACCTCTCGCGCCTTGTACCTTTCAACGCGGCAAATTCAGAATTGATCGCTTGTTCGACATGGCTGTACTTGTTGTCGGCAAATCTGAGAAAGATTATTCCCAATACTGGGACTGAGTATTCGGAGGATTTCAGATCGGAATTGGCTCGCAGCATATCTGCGGTCTGCCAGAGCGTTGCTTCCAGATTTTTCAATGCTTCGCTATTCATCAATACTCCTATTCCGATGGCAGCACCCCCGGCAAAGGTGCTGTACATATTTTATGTTCATATTTCTATGGAAATTCAGTATATCAAGCCCTCCAAAGCTGGGGCAAGCTTTAGCGCGGTTCTGATATATACAAAGGGGCTGCCTGGGAAAATTCCCAGGCAGCCCCTTTGCCTTCAACAAGGTTCGAGGTACTAACTACTTTTTACCACCCTGGCCAGAAGAATTGGAAGCGCCGCCAACGCCGGAGCCGCGGGGCACATCAGGTTTATTGGGGGTATCGGGCTTTAGTCCACCCTCACCTTCACGCTTGAGTCCTCCTAACATCTCGCCCTTGCGCTCGGTCCAGCGGGCTTTGAGGGCATGGAACTCAGAAGAACCGGGATCAGTGCCGAGCTTCTGTGCCAGCAAACCCCAGCCGTGACCATCGCTGCCCTCGGCAAGCACCAGGGCTTCATCCAAACCCATGTTCCTCTCCCTGGCGATTTCCAGAGCCAGCCAGAGCTGTCCAGGGCTATACCCTGCGGCAAAATAGCCTTCCAAAACATGAAGTTCGACTTGGAAGGTACTCTGCAGTCTGAGCATTAAGGCCTGGTGCTCTAATGTGTCGAACTCTTCCAAGTCGACGATTTCGTCCTCTTGGGCAGAGACGCCTGCGGTAAACGCAAATACCGAGAGAACAACAAACAGCAAAATTGAAAGACGTTTCATTGTTTTCATTTTCTACCTCCGCTTCTATATACTCGAGCGGTGGCTAAGCGGTTGCATTTTTTTTTCGATTTATGTCTATACTTAGTTCCATGCCTGTTTCACCCGAGCTAGAGGACGAGACAATACGACGCGTGTTGTCCGGGGACAAGGAGGCATACCGTGTCCTGGTGCTCCGCTATAGTCCCCGGATTCTCGCCTTTTGCCGCTCCCGCCTGGAGGCTTCCGGTGTTCGGGACGCTGATGACGAGGCAAAGGATCTAGCCCAGGAAGTGTTTATCAGAGCCTACGTATCCTTGCATCGCTTCAGGGAAGGAGAAAGCTTTGCCGCCTGGCTCTTCGCGATCGCGGCCAATAGAATAAAATCGAAATTCGGGTTTTTTGCTCGCCAACGAAAGCTGGAAGAGTCGGCTATCAATGCAGCCATGCTAGCGCCAAAGGAAGGTTCCGGGTCCTACTCCGGCGCTTCAGAACTTATTCGGATTCAAGGCGAAGCATTGCTTCGCGGGATCGCACTGCTACCCAAGGATCTTCGTATGCCTATGGAATTATACTATATAGGAGAGTTGTCGGTGGCCGAGACTGCAAAACTGCTCAAGCTTGGCCAGGAAGCGGTAAAAACGCGGCTGTTCAGAGGAAGAAAGGCATTAAAAGAAATGCTCGAATCCCGGAAACCACCGAGGAATTCGGGAGGTATACAGTAATGATGAAATGTGATGATGCTCAGGCGATCGTGTCCTCATGGATCAAGGGCGATCTGGACGATACCAGCCTACGCGAGCTTAAAGCCCACATGGAAACCTGTCAGGACTGCGCACTCCGCTACCGATCTCTGGTGCTATTAATGGAACGGGATCTGGGTTTGCAGCCGAAAGGTCGAGAAGAGGATATGGGGGCTTTTGTCAATTCCGTGATGGCTGCCTTACCAGAAAAGGTGCACATCCGAAGACGTCGCTCTAAGTTCCTTCCCTTTCCTATCATTGGATCGAGTGTGGGCAGATCAAGTACGGGCAAGCAGCGGCATCAGATTTTAACTCCTATTCTTGGTCTTGCAGCGGTGGCTCTCTTCGTGGTTGGCCTGGGTATGGGAATTTTCTTTACGAAACTGAACAGCAGCCAGGTGACAATCCGCTTCGAAATCAGTGTGCCCGAAGTTAATTCGGTGCATCTGGCAGGGAATTTCAACGATTGGGACGACAGAAGCTACGCATTGAAGCGCATCGGTTCTTCGGACTCCTGGGAAATCGAATTGCGTTTACCCAAGGGCAACTTCTATGTGTATAATTTTGTTTTGGATGGAGAACAATGGGTGGTGGATCCCAAGTCTACGCTTACGGTGGACGATGGATTCGGAGGAGCCAGCAGTTTATTAAGGCTTTAAATAGCCCATGGCTGAGGAGGATGGGGAGACAGAAAATGGACAAAAGACGAATTTCAAAACTACTAGTTATTCTCACTGGAATCATAATCGTCGGGGCTTTTCCAATGTCCATTTACGCCGAAACTGTAGAAGATTGGCTTAAAAAGCCCACTATAAGAGAATCGTACGGCGATATCGAAACCGAGATCATGGCCGCAGCTATGGAGCTTGAGCAGCTCTCCCTTTCTGAGGATCTTCTTCTTTCCCGGCTTCAAGAAGCGGCTAAAAAAAACATATCAGCCCCTGTTCTTATAGAAGGTATTCGAACCGACATGGATTATATTCGGACGATAGTCCGAAACCTAAAAACAAGAGAGCTTTTACCAACTAAAGAAAAGGATGCGCTTAAGGCTGTTCAGAATGCTCTGCTGCTATTGCGTGCGGGTATTGGAGAACCCGATTTTAAAATAGCCTTGGATGAAGCTTCTGGCTCTAAAAAGCTGAAGGGAAAGCAATCGTCGATTCTTTCGAGGGCTTTTTCCGCCCTGGGGGTTACCGCTTCGGCCCAGGCGGCCTACGGTCTTTCTGAAAGCTCCCGACAGGCGCTTGTCAGGTATCTTATCGGCAGTGAATTAACGGAGCGAAAATTCGATTCGGTGATGGCCGAGATTGCGGAAAGAATAAAATCAGGCGAAAGCCCCGAAATAGCGGTTTTATCCTTAGGAAAGGCCGGAATACGAGAAACAGAAAAACCATCGCAAGGGCAGGAAAAATCTAAAGGTAGGGAAAACTCTGCCAATGAAACCGAGAACGGACCCGGCGGAATCGGACCAAGCTCCGGCTCCAAACCCGAAGCAGGACCAGGACAAAATCCTGCCTCTAACCAAGGAGGCTCTTCTTCCAATGGAACGAGCCCAGCCTTTAAGCCAACTCCGGGTAAAAAGAATACTTAAATAACTGAGCCAGTTTTAAAACTCAGACGAGTTTTAAAACTGGCTCAACTGGCTAAGCAAAGTAGCGCGGAAGGTCAAAGGGCGAAAAAATACCTTTGTCGGTAACAACGCCGTTACAGAGCTTGGGCGGAGTTATGTCGAAGGCGGGATAGAATCCTTTTACTCCTTCCATGGCGGTGCGAACCCCCATGGCATCCAGAACATCGGCTGGGTTTCGTTCTTCTATGGTCACCGTATCCACCGTTGAATGGCGCGGGTTGGGGCTTCCGGTAACAAAATACGGGATGCCCCAGTACCAGGCGGCTAAGGCTATCTGGAAGGTGCCTACCTTGTTGACAATATGGCCGTCCATGCAGATGACGTCTGCGGCGGAGGTGAAAACATCCACGTGTTTAGCCCTTATAGTGTAGCCGGGCATGTTGTCGGTAATGATCGTCACGTCGAAGCCCATGTCCTTTATAACCGAGGCGGTGAGCCTGGCTCCCTGAAAAAAGGGTCGAGTTTCGGGGCAGATGAACTTTACTTCCTTGCCTTTGGCGCGGCACTCCCTGACCATTGTGCCAACGATGGTTTCGGCGAAGCATTGGGTCATGACGGTGCCTTTGTCGGGGAATTGGCCGACAAGATAGATAGCTTCGGCGGCGCTTTTCGCGTAGCGCCTATTTATCACGTCGATATTGTGCAAAAAGACAGCCTCGTCCGGGGCTTCGCCCGCCGCCATGGCGGCCTTGGCCACCTCGGCGCATTGCTGGGTGATGTGGGCCATTTTTTCCATAGTGGTGGGCCTGGCGCGGGAAAGTTCGCGCGCGGCGGCGTCGATTTTGTCCCCAAAATCGACGCCGCCCGCAGCCTGCCTGAGTATCTGCCTGGCTGCCAGCGCCATAGCCATGGCGGCGGCTATGTAGGGGCCGCCCGACTGGGTCACCATGTCCCTAATCGCGGAAATCACCTGGCGGTAATCGGTACACTCCACATAGCGGATTTGCGCAGGATAGACCCGCCTATCGAGAATGCGCACACAGGCGGCCGATCTATCGTACCAGGCGACGTTTTCATATTTCAGCATGAAGGCGAGATCCTGGTCATTCCGTTCCATCGGCGGCCCCTATAAGTAGATTTTTCAAAACTCGTCCGACTTTTGGGAAATCCTTAGTTTCCGAGGTTTTTGCGCATCGCTTCGAGGTCTTTATCGGAGAGCGCGACGGCGCCCCCGGCTTGAAGGGCGAGGAAGTAAATCTTAGCCGCGTCTTCTATGTAGGTTGCCCGCAGCATGGCCTGCTCCAGGCTTTCCCCGATGGCGACGGCGCCATGGTTGGCCATGAGGCAGGCGTTCCGGCTTTTCAAGGTTTTCGCGACGACAGCGCCGAGTTCTTCGGTACCCGGAAGGCCGAATTCTGCCAGGGGAACGTCTCCCCCAATATAGACGAGGGTTTCTATGAGGACGAGGGGAATCGTTTTGCCCGCCACGGCCAGGGCGGTGGCATAGGGCGAGTGGATGTGAACCACGCCGCGGGTACCCGGAACCTCCCGGTAGATCGCCGCGTGCATTCGCCATTCCGACGAAGGTTTTCGTTTTCCTTCCACCACAGCCCCGCCAATGGCCTCGATAATCACGATATCGTCCAGTGTCATTTTTTCGTAGGGGTAGGAGCTGGGAGTTATCGCAATCTTTGTGCCAGTCTCATCCAGACAGCTTAGGTTTCCGCTGGTTCCGGCAAAAAGCCCTCGTTTATAGGCTAAAAAGGTATTCTCTAGCAGGGTTTCCTTCATCCGGGTGAACATTGACATTCGATTTTCCTCCCTATACGCCGGTCGATTCTTTTTTTGAAGCCTTCCATAATCGATCCGCCACAGGAGCCCATTGCTCGGCAGCCCCTCGGGTTTTTGCGCAGAGCATTTCCACGGCTTCCGGCGCTTCCAGCTCGGTGGATTCGGCCTTCGACTCTCTTACCATTTCGACCAGGGCATCCGGATTATCCAATAAAGGACAGGGTCTCAACAGATTCTCATCAAAGGGCTGCCTTTGCCTATAGGCCCTAAAAAGCGGCGAGCGCAGGGCGTCCAGGAGACTCGCTTCCTTGATGTTGACGTTCGAGTAATGGATGAACGCGCAGGGCTCGGCATCTCCGTTGGCGTTGATATGGAGGTAGGATTTTCCGCCGGCTATACAGCCCGAACAAAATTCCCCGTCGTTCCAAAAGTCCAGGGCGAATATCGGCTTGCTGTTCCGTATTTCACGGACCCGTCGATACATGTATTCCCGCTGCCCCGGAGTGGCCAAGAGGCTTACATCGGCGTCTTTTCCCACAGGGATATAGGTAAAATTCCACACGAAACGGCAGCCCCGGGCTATCATCTCGTCCACGAATTCGTCGGATCCTACGCTTTCGGTATTGTATCGATGATAGCAGGTCGAATAGCCGAAGAGCAGCCTGTGTTCCCGCATGAGGTCCATGGCCGCCAGCACTTTCCGGTAAGTGCCCTTGCCCCGCCTCATGTCCGTTGATTCCTCATCCCCTTCGATCGAAAAAGCCAAAGTGAAGTTGCCTACCCGCAGCATGTCCTGGCACAGGGCTTCATCCACTAGGGTTCCATTGGTAAAGGCGAAAAAATAAGCGTCCTGGTGCGTTTCGCAGAGACGAATTATGTCGTCTTTCCGCACCAGGGGTTCGCCTCCGGAGAGAATGAAGAAATAGCTGCCCAGCGCTTTGCCCTGCCTGCAGACCGAGTCGAGGGTTTCTAAAGAGAGATTGTGCTTCTTGCCGTACTGGGCCGCCCAGCAGCCGGTACAGGCCAGATTGCAGCCGCTGGTGGGATCCATCAGGATCGCCCAGGGGATGTTGCAGTCGTATTTTTGTCGCGCCGCCCGGGCGCGCGCCGCGCCTTCGAGGTTGGCGTGGACGAAAAAGCACTCCACGAGTTTTTGTATGACTTTTATATCCACTTCGGCGAAGAGTTTTTTTACCAACAGATACCAGTTGCTTTTTTCGTCTTTTAAGACTTTTTCTACTGCCTTTATTTGCTTGCTGTGCATTGCCTCCCGATCAAGTTTTTGGGCAAGCTCTATCATCCGAGGTAGTCGTTTCATGGGGTCGTTGGCGATATACCACAAGAGCAGTTCAATCGCCGTCTTACTCATCACAGACATATTTGATTCCTCCTTGTCGGCGTGTTTTGTTTTTTTACATAATTATTGAACAAAACCGCATTGTAACTTATAAGGTTAATACGCTCGCGTCGGCGGGTCAATAATCATGATGATTTGCGTGACGGATAATCGAAAACACGGTACAGAGGAACAATGCGGAAAGAAACAGCGGAAGCAGCCTATAAGATCGGCAGGGTCCCCGCGCGCTAGGGCGACAGAAACGGCGAATGGATGAGAACGGCGGGCACGGCGGATCTCTCCAACGGGGGCTCTCTAGCGCTTAAGCCCAGATAAGCCACACCAGAAGATAGCCCGAGATAACGGCTGCCAACGTGAAAGGCACGGAAATTTTCATGAAATAGCCAGCCTTTACCTCGTAGCCTTCCTTGCGCAATATCCCAAGCCCCGCGATATTCGCCGAAGCGCCTATGGGAGTGAGGTTTCCGCCTAGGGTGGCACCCACGAGAAGCCCAAAATAAATGAGGGTGGGATCAATCCCCAGCTGGGAAGCGATGCCCGAAGCCACGGGCAGCATGGTGGCGACGTAGGGTATGTTGTCGATGAATGCCGAGAGCAGGACGGAAACCCACACGATGAGGGTGTAGATTACAAAGACATTGTCGCCACTCACCCGCACAAAGAGGGCACTGATGGCATCCACCACCCCGGCTTCGGTGATTCCCGCTATGACAATGAAAAGTCCTGCTAGTAGCAAAAGGGTAAAGTAGTCGATTTCCTTGATGATCTCCAGCACAATCCGAGTGCTTTTGGTTTTTACAATGTTGTAGATAAAACCGACTCCCATGATGCCCATGCAGATAAGGCCGTTGATATGGTCGACCACCCAGGGCGCCATCCAATCTTTCGAAAGGAGTGATGCGAGGATTAGCAGGAAGATGGTTCCCAGCATTAGGGCTGTGGGAACATAATCTTCTACAACAGTGCGTTCGTCGCACTCAACGGGATCCTTGTCCTTGCGGAATAAGGCCAGAAGAACGAACATGGAAACCAGGGCTCCCACTTGGACAACCCAAAACAAGCCGATCCTGCCCCGATAGACAAAGAAATCCAGGAAATTCATTCCCGCGTAGCCGCCTAAAAGAATGGAGGTAGTATCCCCAACTAGAGTGGCGGCTCCCTGGAGATTGGAGGAAATCGCTATCGCTATGATCGCGTTTACAGGGGAAATCTTAAGCTTACGCGATATAGTCACAGCGACTGGGGCAACCATCAGTACGGTGGCGACATTGTCTACGAAGGCTGAAATTACACCAGCGAAGAGGGCGAGGGAAATTACTGCCCATTTTACGTTGGGCGTCTTGTCGATGATAAGATCGGCCAGAAGGGAAGGCATGCGGGAATTGATAAAGAGAGACACAACGCCCATGGTGCCGGTGATCATCATGATCACATTCCAGTCCACGGCTCCCGCGATTTTTCCCGCCGGCAGGATACCGAGGATAACAAAGAGGCTCGCCGAGGCAAGGGCGATGTAAGCGCGGAATCGGGAGAAAAAGAGGAGGCCGGCATAGGTAAGAGCGAAAAGGACAAGGGCTAAGACCATAGTGGGAACTCCCTTTGGAGACGACTATCGGCGGGCATCATAATCCAGCTTTTTCAGACGATCAAGAGTGGCAACGGATTAGGCAAATCGTCGTGCTGGCTTTTTTGTCAGCCAAATTTCTTGCGCATAAAATTGCGATACATCGGCTTGAATTTAGGGATGCCGTTGAAGATATCGCCCCAAAGGTCGTAGTAGTCCCGCTGGCTCGCGATACGCCCGTCCTCGTGGAGTCGCAACACGGTAGCCCCGTAGACGGGGGTGTTGGGATATTTCTTGAACCGCATGGTCATCATCCACTCCATGAGGATCGTGCTGCCTTCCTGGGCGATGGAGTGAATGTCCATGGTCAGCTCTTCGCAGCGCTCTGTAAGGCGCTCGCAGAGGGCGATGAACTCCTCTATGCCCTCGATGCGCTGGATGGAGTCCTGGAAGACGATATCTGGGCGGTAATAGGGATAGATGTGGGACCAGTCGGGCTTTCCGCTGGTGTTATACGTCTTTGACCAGAGTTTTTTACTGTTTCACAGTTCAGCACGGCTGGGGGTGCGGCTACTGGTGCGGGTGTAAGCGCAGTTGCCTGTTCGTGTTCAAGTTCGTGTTCGGATTCGTGCTTCATTGCATCTCCTTTAGCGCATGGGATCCACGACGGAGCGCAACAATTCGAGATACGAAGCCCTGTTTTCAGGCAGAAAGTGTCGTTCCGCAAAGCCTGCCGAGGCTAGGGGCGTAGCGCCCGATACCTTAGCCATGGCCGCGACTACCTTGTCGGGTTTCGTATCTCCCGAAACGGCTATGAAAGCTGCTTTGGGAAGCTTACCTTTATTTGTTTTAAGCCAGGCGCGAACGGGAGGCGAGAGACTCCAGGACCAGACAGGGCTGAGCACAAAGATCTTGTCGTAATCCGCTGGATCGAACATCGGTTTTTCTATCCGGCTGGGAATTTTAAAGGTGGATTGAAACCCTGATAACATGAAGTTGATGAAATTAGTCTTGCGTTCTCTTTTTTCATCTATGGCTTCGATATCGGCGCCGAAAATCCACATGAGGTCCTCGGCCACCCAGCGAGTGGCTTCTCCCTGGGAGAAATAAACGACTAGTGTACGCTGATCGCCGGAATAGGGCTCAATCTCGTCGGTGATCATGGGCCGACTTCCAGGAAGAGCGCTAGGCGCCGATACAACGCTGGCCTTTTGTTCAGGCTGTCCTGTTTGCCCTATCTGAGACTCATTTTCCGCGGCTGCGCATCCGGATGCGAAACTGGACAGGATAACAAGAAAAACCAAGATTGGAGCAGGTGTGAATTTCTCGCCTATGGCTCGCGATGAACCTATGCCCATAGTTAGCGCGCATTGCTCTGAAGTTCAAAAAATTTTCGATGCCTAAACAGAAATAGTATATCCAAAAATTCCCTCGTTTTCATGGGATCGGTGTAAAAATGAAAGAGGTGGCTCGGGCAACCACAATCGGTGGATCCAAAGCGGGGTATCGCTCGGCTGCCAAAACTGTCCCTACCGTCGATTCCGCCTAGACTACCTTTACCATCTTTACCACCCAGATCACCTTTGCGGCCAATTTCGCCCAGGGTTTCGGCAAGGTCGCATTCTAGGTTTTTATAGGAAAAGATGGGCAGCGCCTTGATCGAGGAAGCCTGGGGCACCAGGTAATCGATGTGCCAATGCCGTGCCTTGCCAATTTTTCTTTGATGTCGCGCAACGCGTTTTGAAAGACCTTTTTTCGCCGATCCGCAGTAGACGTACCAGCCCAGTTCAAATACGACCGCGCCCAGGCTTCCCACGGTGATTTCGGCCCGGCGTTCAAGATGGAGCAGCATCATATAACTGCCTGAGTCCAATTCAGCTAGCCGGGTATGGCTAAGGTCGATGGGCACTTCCGCATCGACAAGGTCGGCGGGGCTGGCGGATCCATGGCGGCTGGTAAAACCGGCGAGGCTGGCTTTGCCCTTCTCGTCTACCGTTAGCGCATAGGCTTTATAGTCCACCTGCTCTGCACATCGTCCAAAGGCTGCGGCGAAGGCAGGGTCGCTGTGTAGGTTGGGAATAAAACGCTCTGGCCTGCCGTGCATAATGATGAACGCTACATGGGTCTTATAGCCTTTATGGGAAAGCGCGGCCAACTCTTCCAAATATTTTAGCGCCCGGAGACTAGGCGCATCGGGAAACATGGCAATGCCATACTCCACCAGGGAACAGGCTTTTATTTCGATGAGGTGGCGCAAGCCATCACTGTCCTCCACTAAAAAATCGAAACGGGAGCCGCCGATCGTGTATTCGGGCTGAATCTTCTGCGCCCGCGGAAAAAGTTTAGGGAGTACCAGGGTCGAGGCGGCCTCGTTCGCCCTGACGGAGTAGAGGGGCACGATGGCGCGACCCCCGGCATATATTGATTGGCCACCCGCTGTAATGCAGCCCCCGACATTAATAAATTGGCCGCCTGCTGTGGTGCCGCCACTGCCAACGTAGCGCACCGCCGCGGCCGTCCAGGCTGTTTTTCCGCCCTCCGGTCGCCGTTCCAGAATCAGTCTCGTGCCGGGAAGGGTGAATTCAGCGATGCTCCCTGGATTTGGACAGTGACAGGACAGCTCCTCTCCCGTTTCGGGATCCGCGGCGATTATGAGAAAGCGGTTGGGACGCCTTAAAAACAAGGCTTCCCGATGATTTTCGAAAATATGAAACGCTCTAGACATCCAGACAGTGTAGCCGGATCCGCCAGCCCTGAACATGGTGCCGGCGCCTGGCCTATGGCTTTGAGCTTGGCCCTATGGCGTTGGGTCTGAAGCCAGAATTCCTCACTAGGTATTATTACCTAGTGCTTTGGGGGATGATATCGATTGCACAAATTTCTCCAGCCCTCGAAGCTTTATGCTGGAAGGAGTATGCGATGATAAAAAAATCCAGCTTTATAATAATTTCAGTTATTCTACTTGGCTTGGCAGCAAATTCCTGCTCCCTCTTCGGGCCTAAGACCGGCGACCTTGAAGGTTTTGAAATCTATTTTTCCACCGATGCTTCCGGCATGAAAGGTATCAAATCTGAGCGAAGTCTTTCTTCCGCCATGGGGAAGGCGGTTCATTTTCCCAACAACGGAGCCTTGGGTTTTACAAAATTTTGGTTTCCCGCCACGGCAACCTATGGCGTGCTAACGACGAAGGGCACGCTAGACAATGGCCAAATTCAATTGAAGGCGGCTGACTTAACTGGATTAGACTACTATAAGGCTATCGATACAAGCAGTGATGATCCTTTGATATTGGATGCTGCGTCCGGAGATCCCTACTGCCCAGCTATCGACCTGCCCTACGACGCGACCTATAAGGGCATTGTCATCGAATATGCGTTCTTGCAGGTTGAAATGGATGACTATACGCTGCGCTATTACGGCCAGGACTCAGGAACTTACAAAGCAGGAGATGTTCTTATCGATCTTAACAGCGATGCAGGAGGCTGGAAATTCCTGTATAATAAGCGCGTATTTACCTTTGATTTTAATTATAAAGATCACCAAACCCCACAAAATAATTATGAGCGTATTGAAAAAGTGAGCTGCGATATACGACTTTATCTGTCCGATACAAGAATGCCTGCTCAAATAGATGGTCAAAAATCTTACTATGAAAATTGGAAATTCCTAATCGGGGTTCATGCTAATGAGGAACCAAGCTATATATATGATTTTTTAAGTAAGAAGGACAGCGTTCGTTTAGCCACGTATGACTCGAATGGAATCTACCCCGGCGAGAAGTTAGTTCAGGTATTCCGCCCCTCTCCTGATTACCCAATAGAAGGAGGATCTTACATATTGGACCCAGAAGCAGAAAAAGGTGAGGACACGTATCTTAGGGATACTTTCCCAACCCATTTCCGTTCTAAAGATCCGATACTCATAGTTAACTATGGGCCAACCTCGACGCTCGAGAAGCCTTATACCATCGAGACTTTCCCCGAAGATGCCAACGAAGCGAAAATGTATAAGCTTGAACTGGTTTATAGCCTCGGAAGTCCCGATCATGAACACGACGGCCTTACGATACAGGTTCCCATAGATAATTGGGATGAGGCTACTACGCCCTCTGCAAGCTGGAGCGAATTGTCGGCGTTCAGGAATATGCTCAGCATCGGGCCAAGTTGCGGCGGCATAGGCGCCCGGTTCGGCTGGCTGGACTTTAATGACGAGTGGCAGGGGGAATTCAGCCCTGGTGCGGGTCAATAATAACCTGACGCTGA
This sequence comes from Spirochaetaceae bacterium UBA6076, assembly GCA_002428725.1. Classification (GTDB taxonomy): domain Bacteria; phylum Spirochaetota; class Spirochaetia; order Treponematales; family Rectinemataceae; genus UBA2256. The sequence goes on from DIXQ01000032.1 coordinate 82,978, forward strand.
ACATTAATCGTTACTATTTATAGTTAGCGTCGATTGGCGCATAGACAGGACCCTTTTGGGTGCGCTACCTTAAGGTATCAAAAACTTAAGGAGGACTATGCGTGCCCCTCCTTGTACCCCGCTACCTTTCCACATCGAGCCCCGCCTTTACGATCGGCCTTCTGGCTCTCGGCATTCTTTTGGGACTCCTGGCTTATAATCTTTTCCTTGCCTTTTCTACAAAGGAAAGGATGTTCGCGTACTTTTCGGTCATTGTGGGTTTGTTGGTCATTCTGCAGACCTTTTCGGCCTACGAACGGTTTATTTTTTACCTGACCTATAACCGTGTAACGCTAATAACACACCTTTTATTTATCACCTTTCTTTTGTTTTTTGAAGATTTTTTCTCACTGCGGTCACATAGGCCGGGGCTTTCGAAATTCAATCGTTTTTCGATATATCTGATAGCGGGATACACGCTCTTCTTTCTTCTCATGAAGTTCCTGCTTCCCGGCGCGGTGGCTTTTCACAGGCTTTTAGATTTTGTACGGGAACTTTTCGTCTTTTATACGAATATTCTTTTTATACTTACCATCGTTACCGCCCTGGGCTGGATGCGAACCGAGGCGCTTCTGTTGCTGATCGCCTTCATACCTCCCGCCCTTCTCACTTCCATAAACGCCATGAACATTTTCCCTTTTATGGCCCGCTACGAAGGTTTTGTCGGGTTTCTCATGCAGTACAACCAACCCATAGGGCTTTCGCTCCAGGCGATTCTATTCTCCCTGGCCATGGGCAACCGCTATAACCGCATCAAACTGGAGCGCCAACAGTCGCTGGATGAGAGCCGTCGGCTTGCGCGGCTGAACGATGAGCGGATGGAATTCTATACGAACATGAGCCATGAGCTACGGACTCCGTTGACGATAATCCTCGGGATAAACGAGCAGTTGCGCAATGGCAGATATGGCGATTCGATACGGAAAAACTCAGCCCAGTTTTTAGCTATCGAGCGGAACTGCCTTCGTCTTCTCAGGCAGGTGAGCGCCATGCTCAGGCTGGGACAGCCGGTTTTAGCCATTCAGGCTGAAACCCTGCCCCTTATCGCCACGATCCAGCTTATTCTGAACGATTTTGCCCCCGCCGCGGCGGATCGCAGGATCACGCTATCCTTCACTCCCGATAAAGCCCTGGAATCTTTGGGCCTCTCTGCCGCCTGCGAGGATTTGGAAGCCTTGATAATGAACCTGGTATCTAACGCAGTTAAATACTGTCCTTCTGGTTCCCGGATCGATCTGGAGATTGCGAGGACTTCTGGCGGGGACTTGGAAATTAGGGTATCCGATACGGGACCAGGAATTCCCGCGGAACAGCAGGAAATAATTTTTCAGCGCTATAGAAAGGCCCCCGGCACAGCCGCCCGGTTCACTTCGGGCCTCGGCCTCACCCTGGTGAGGACTATTATGGAAAATTACGGGGGTTCGGTTTTCCTGAAGAGTTCTCCTGGCCAGGGTTCCCGCTTTACGCTGAGGTTCCCCTCTTCATTAGTAAAATCCTTGGCTTCGGATAATCCGAAGCGGGCGGAGCTAGGGCTGTTCAGCCAGCTCTACACCGCAGACCTTATTTCCGGTGCCGGGGCAGGTGACTCTTCAGAAATGGTTACATCTGAGGAGCCTAAGCCCAGGATTTTAGTGATCGAAGACAACCAGGATATGCAAGCCTACATTGCCTCTGTTCTGGCCGGGCGTTTTTCCGTGCTTACCGCATCATCGGGAGAGGATGCCCTGAAGATGCTGGAGACCGAGGCCGTGGATGTCATCGTCTCGGACGTGATGATGCGAGGCATGGATGGGCATAAATTCCTGGCAACAATGCGGGCGCGTCACGAGGATTTCCCAATTCCCTTGATTTTTCTCACAGCCCGGCATTCCCAGGAAGAGAAAGTCGAAAGCCTCAAAGAGGGGGCTATCCGCTATATCACCAAGCCTTTCGCTCCGGCGGAGCTTATTGCGGGCATCGATGCGATTCTGCTTCATGATCGCGAGCTAGCTCATTCCCAGGTGGAGCGCATCAGAAAAGACATGGAGCTGATTCTGCAGAAGGTCGATCGGCAAGCCCAGCGGGATTCTCTTTATAGCAATCCAAGGGTCGATGCGACGGACGCATTCCTGCGCACCCATGCGCTTTCTCCCCGGGAGCAGGAGGTGGTGCGCTGCATAATCGCAGGCAAGAGCGACAAGGAAATCGCGGCAAAGCTCGGTATCTCCTCCCGCACGGTGGCCAATCACAATCGAACTATTTACAGAAAGACAGGGGTGGGAACGAGATTCGAGCTAATCTCAAAAATTTTTAATAACACCGATGAAAAGGCCAGAGGGAAATAGCTTCACCGATACTACTGAAAAAAATTCTTAGAAGTTTTGGCACAAACTACCTGATTAAAATTCCCTCTTGCAAATGTCTATCAGCTGCATAGAATTAAATTAAAGTACAGGGAGGGTATTTAGAAAAAGTCTTTTTTAATTTTGAGGAAGGCGATAAAACAATAATATCTAAGGTTTCAGACAGTACAAAACCTGCCAACACAATGACCCTTGAACTTACTTATACAGAATCATCGGATACCCTGGAGGGGGATATTGATTTCACCTACGAGGGGACTACCTATAGTGGATCCACTCAGTTTACAAGGATAGAATGAACGTCGGGTAAAAGCGGCATATTGGATTTAAAATACCAGAATAGTATATAAGTCGCTGAGCTTTTAACGGCTGATCTTTACACGGAGGAATACTATGCGCGGAGCCCTGTACGAGGCCTTTGGCGGCCCGATTAACGTAGTGGATGTGCCCGACCCGGTCGCCTGCGAGGGAGGGGTGGTGCTCAAGGTGGTGGCTACTGGCATTTGCCGAAGCGACTGGCACGGCTGGATGGGCCACGACCCGGACATTCGCCTGCCTCACGTACCCGGACACGAGCTGGTAGGCATTATCGTCGAGCTGGGCAAGGGCGTGCGCAACTGGAAGCTAGGCCAGCGGGTAACCATGCCATTCGTTGCGGGTTGTGGCCATTGTGAACCATGCCTAACCGGTAACCAACAGGTCTGCGATCACCAATTCCAGCCTGGTTTTACCCACTGGGGATCCTTTGCTCAGTATGTCGCCATTCATTATGCCGATATGAACCTGGTAGATCTGCCAGAGGAAATGGATTCGGTGGCCACCGCGAGCTTAGGCTGCCGCTTCGCCACAGCCTTCAGGGCCTTGGAATCTCAGGCTAAAGTGCGGGCCGGAGATTGGGTGGCCATTCATGGCTGCGGTGGCGTAGGCTTGTCGGCGATCATGATTGCCCATGCCATGGGCGCCAGGATTGTGGCGGTGGATATCGACACGGAAAAGCTGGACATGGCGCAAAAACTGGGCGCCGAATTCCGCATCGATTCCCGGAACGTTGCCGATGTGCCGAAAGAGATCCGCGAGATAACCGGCGGGGGCGCCCAGGTTTCCATGGACGCCCTGGGCAACCCGAAAACCTGCTTTAACTCCGTGGCCTGCCTGGCAAAGCGGGGCAGGCATGTCCAGGTGGGGCTTTTGTTGGGCGACCAGAGCCGCCCCGCCCTTCCCATGGATATGGTGGTAGCCCGGGAGTTAGAGATTTACGGCAGCCACGGCATCCAAGCTCACCGCTACGGCGCCATGCTGGGCATGGTAGCCTCGGGGCTCCTGCATCCCGAGCTCCTGGTCACCGACCGATACACGCTTGAAGAGGGTATGGACTTTCTCCAGCGCATGGATAGTTTCCCGGGCATGGGGATACGGGTGATAGACAGGCTATAGGTATTTAAAGTCGAGACCGAATGGATCTAACTTACAAGGCAAGGTAAGAATACCTGCATTGGTTCTTCCCGTTCGGTAATATTATAGAGTTTTAACCTATTTTATACCGTTCGGGATTAAAATTATCGTACTGCTATTGTTTTTACCGTTCGGTAATATTATTCTTGTGATATGGACCCGATTTATGAAGTAACAATTTTGGGAAACCTAATCAGGAAGCGGCGCAAGGCCCTTGGTTATACCCAAGCACACGTCGCTCAACTGTGCGGTACCGGGACTCGATTCATATCCGATCTCGAGAATGGAAAACCCACGATCGAACTGGGCAAGGCAATAACGGTAGCTTCCGCTCTCGGCATCGATCTGGTGCCCAAGGTGAGGAGTGAGAAATGAGGCTCGAAGTACGACAGTTCGGCGAAGTGGTGGGCTGGCTCGACTCTACCGCCGATAAGGGTGTCATCTTTCAATACGATCATGCGTATGCGCGGCGCCCGGAAGCTCGTGCCCTCTCTTTTTCGCTTCCGCTCCGTGAGACCCCTTTCCCGCAATCCCAGGCATTGCCGTTTTTTGCCGGCCTCCTTCCCGATGGCGATTTGCGACGCAGAATCGCCGATCGGCTTCACATTTCCGAGCACTCGACGATCCGCCTCCTGGAAGCTTTAGGGGGAGAATGCGCGGGAACCGTGAGCCTTTTGTTGGTTGAACCCGAAGCGAAGACGAATGAAGCCCCCGCGGAAGAATATGAAGAAATTTCGGAAGAACGGCTTGCGGCAATGGTCCATGACAGGGAACGCCTTCCGCTGCTGATATCGGGAGGCGGAGCACGGTTGTCGCTAGCCGGCGCCCAAGAAAAAATACCTTTGTTCAAGCAAAACGATCGTTGGTATCGACCTCTGGGTAGTGCGCCGTCAAGTCATATTCTTAAGCCGGCATCATCCACATTTCCAGATATCGTGACTAACGAATTTATCTGCCTGAAACTCGCCCAGGCCTTTGGCCTTCCCGTTCCTGAGGCGGAAATCGTCAATGTGGGAGTACCTGTACTTGTCATTGAGCGTTTTGACCGAGTTCGAAAAGAGGGTGGCAGCGTTGCGCGACTTCATCAGGAAGACTTCTGTCAGGCGCTGGGAATAATGCCGGACAGGAAATATCAAGCCGACGGAGGCCCCGGCTTCGCGGATCTTGCCCGGGTACTACGGAGAGCCGGCACCGCTCCGATTCACGATATCGAACTTTTGATAGGTATCGCTCTTTTCAATCTCCTTATAGGCAATTGCGATGCCCATGGAAAGAATTTCTCATTGCTTTATCGCGGGAATTCTATAGGACTTTCACCGTTCTACGATTTAGTTTCGACAACGCAGTGGCCTGAACTGGATACCAAGTTGTCCATGCGTTTTGGCAAAGAATATAAGCTCGAAAAAATAACACATTCCGATCTTGCCATCTTTGCAGACGATCTCGGCGTTAAAGCGACTGCGGTAACAGGGCGATTGGAATCGTTGCTGACCGCCGCTTCGGATGCCTGGGAATTAGTCTTTTCTCTTAAAAACCTTGAGCCTGACCATGATCTTATCAAGCGAATGCGCGATGGTTGGGAAAAAAGAGCCGCACGAATCCTGACCAAAAAGGAACCAATTCCCGATTAGTCTTGACTTTTCGGGAATCTGCTCCATAATAGTCATATGGAACGGAGCCTTGCGCCATTTATCCTGAAAGATCTGCAGAAGAAAATCGTACTTGTTTCGGGGCCTCGCCAGGTTGGAAAAACCACTTTAGCCAAGAACCTCATGCAAGAGTATGACTACTTCAATTTCGACAACAGCGAACATCGCCTCGCGCTGGGCGAAAAAAGCTGGGATAGACAAAAGCCCTTGGTGATTTTTGATGAACTTCACAAGATGCCGGAATGGAAGACTTATCTGAAGGGGATTTTTGACGTTGAAGGGATAAAACCCGCTCTCCTGGTGACTGGAAGCGCAAAACTCGATGCGTTCAGAAAGGTCGGCGATTCCCTGGCTGGTCGCTTTTTTTCTTATCGCCTCCACCCCTTCGATATCAAAGAGGCATCCTCGCTTATAGAGCCGGAGGATGCTTTGTCGCGCTTGCTCAACTCAGGCGGTTTTCCCGAGCCGTTTCTGGAGAATGACCCGATTTTTTACGCTCGGTGGAAAAAGTCTCATAGTGATGTCATTCTGCGCCAGGATTTGCTCGATCTTTCGGCTGTCCAGGATATTCTCTCTGTCGAAACCCTCATCGAATTGCTGCGCGGCCGGGTGGGATCGCCGATTTCCTACACAAACCTCGCACTCGACCTGAAAAAAGACCCCAAGACGGTCAAGTCCTATCTCGAATTGCTGGAAAGCCTCTATATCATATTTCCTGTCCGTCCGTGGCACCGGAATATCGCGCGCTCAATCCTCAAAGAGCCAAAATATTATTTTTTCGATACTGGAATGGTAAAAGGCGACGACGGGAAAAAGCTGGAAAACGCTGTCGCCTGCATCCTAAAAAAACAGCTTCATTTCCTGGAAGATACCCGCGGAGTTTCTACCGAGCTTTGCTATCTTAAGACGAAAACCGGGAAAGAATTGGATTTTGTCCTGTCGCAGGATGGGGAATTAACCCACGCGTATGAAGTGAAACTATCGGATTCATCCCGCTCGCCGTCATTCGCTCTTTTTGAAGCGACCCTCGCGAAAGCTTACATGGTTCAGATTGTCATGCATTGCGAGCGGGAAAAAACCTTCCCTGATGGGCTCGAAATCCGAAAAGCGGCAGCGTATCTTGCTAAAATCGATTTGCGTGCATAAACTCGCTGGTGTTCACCAGCCCACAGGCGATTTCATCCAAGGCCAGGGATTCTCCCTTGTGGAACTTAGCTAGGGTGGTCCCGGCAACGCTCATCTCTATCGCTGCTTATCTTTGAAAAGATGGCGTGAGCGTAGAGCGCAAAAATGAGAAGAACCTTTTTCTTATATGAAAAATCGATGAAATGCAGAGCAAAACTGCCCGCTCTTATCGACAAAAAGTTCATTCATGCGTATTGTATGGTCAACAGATGAATGAAACCGCCCCGTCTGAAGGCATTGGGATAGACGGCACGTCGGTTTCTTTTTTTTGCCCGCTTGTCTGGAGCACATTACGCTCACTCAGAGCACTGGTCTCACTGGCGCTCACAAGGCTCGCCAGGCTTACTAGACTCACTAGCCTCGCCACCCCGAGGAATCTAAAAGATTACGAGGCTAGTGAGGCTCATCAATCTGCTCATCGATCCACTAGGTCCATATTTCTCTGATCGTAGCGTTGCCCGGCGGCGGGATGGGCTTTTAAGAGCGCTTCGCGCAGGATCTACGCTCGCTCCGCGGCCGCTATGGGCTCTACATTCAGCAGCCCTTGCTCAGGATTCGGCCGCCCCACGCCAAGCCAGTGGACGTACCCGCCGCTTATGCCGCTTTTTTCGGCGAATAATTGGCTACCACGATGCCCGGCACTATGAAAAGAGCGCTCAGCAGGTGCACCAGGCCTACGGACTCTCCAAGAATCAGGTAGGCTAAAAGGCCGCTAAAGAGGGGCATTGAGTAATACACTATGCCAGCCCGCGAGGCGCCGAGCTGTTCAACCGCCTTGTTCCAGAGAATAAATGCCGCAAGGGAGGCCATGAAGGCGACATAGATAATAGAGAGCAGGATAGTCGCGTTCCATGCTATTGGGGCGGCATTTCCCCTGCCAAACAAGAAAAATGGCGTAAGGAACGCCCAGCCGAGTATGAAAGTGGTGCCCTGTAATGCCCAGATATTGAGCTCCTTCGGTTTTTTACGTAAAAGGATGCTGTACACCGCCCAGGCTATAGAGGAAAGGAGGATCAGGGCGTCTCCCGGCGCGAAGGACAGGGTTGCAAGCGCCTTAACATTGCCCTTGGTAATAAGTAGCACAACCCCCGCAAGAACCAGGATTATACCCGCGCCCCTGAGCCCGCTTATCTTCTCCTTGAGGAATATCCTTGAAAAAATGATGATAAAAACGGGAAAGGTGATGGAAATGAGGGAAAGGTTAAGGGCCGTCGTGGTCCTTCCGGCCATGTAGACTAAGGTGGCGAAGGCGGTAACCCCAAGAAAGGCAACAACGGAAAAGTACCCCAGCCTTTTTTTGATTATAGGCCAGCCGGCAATAATGTGTTTAAGCGAAAAAGGCAAAATTGCCAGGCAGGCAAGGGTCCAGCGGAAAAATGACAAGGCCAGGGGGTCTATGCTCGAACTCAAGCCCCTGGCGAGGGTCATGTTTCCAGCCCACAGAATTGTGGATCCTATGGCGAAAAGATAGCCTTTACCCGTTCTGCCTTGCTCGATTTGATCGTTCACCCGTTATTACTCTCCTTTCTATGTTTTTTTCGAAAATATGGGTATAATGTTGGGAAAATATACTATTGTTGTTACATAAAAGGAAGAACTGCGTATCAGAGGTTTGAAACGCACTTAATTAAGTACAGCAATACTACAATACCCTGGAGGAAATAATGGCTGAACGGCCTCATAGCACCTTTCTCCAAGCGAGAAAACCTGTCCTGTCCCGAGTCATAAAAACACTCGCCCCGCAATTCGATTATATCAGCGTTTTAGGCGCCGACGACCGAGGAATAAGTTACTCGGCAACCCCGGGCGAGACCAGGACGGGTGAACCAACCTGGGTTCAGCGGGGTTTTGTGTTCAGGGCGCAGAAAAACGGCGTTGTCGCCGAATATGCATGCCCCGATATTGATCAGGATGCGGCTGCCTTTGCAGGCAAAATCGTCCCCGTTATGGAAAAACTCCTGGCTGCTCCGGGCGCCCTGCGCTATCCAACTATTCCCGACGAGCCGTTAAACGCTGAGTTCAAGGGCACTGTAGAAATCGACCCCTTTACCACAGACCCGAATCTTGTGCTCTCCAGGCTGATCAAGCTCCGGGAAGAACTCACGGACGGACACATTGTGGTGATGGCGCAAACCCGCTACGAGTGCATGGATGTTTCCCGCCTCTTCCTCTCTCCCAAAAGAGACCTTATGCAAAGCTTCGCCTGGTCCCAGGCCTATATTTTTGGTGTCTCCCGCCGCGGCCAGCTCTCCAAGACTTCGTATCGGCCCGTCTCGGGCAGAAGCGGTCTGGAGCTTCTGGACAATCTTGAAACCAGTCTGCCCGAACTCAAGGAAGAACTCGTTTTGTTACTGGATGCTGTAAAGATCGAGCCGGGAGTCTATGATGTAATCCTCGACCCGGACATGGCGGGCACCCTCGCCCACGAAGCCTTCGGCCACGGAGTGGAGACCGATATGTTCTTCAAGGGCAGAGCCAAGGCGGCGGAATACATCAATAAACGGGTGGGATCGGACCTGGTTACCATGTACGACGGAGCCGCAGGCGTCGATCAGTGCGGCTCCTATCTCTTCGACGACGAGGGCAGGGCTGCCACCAAGACAAAGGTTATCGACAAGGGAATTCTGGTAAGCGGAATTTCGGATACCCTTTCAGCCCTGGCTTTGAAGATTCCCCTCACTGGCAATGGCCGGCGCGAGGCGTATTCGCATAAAGCCTACGCCCGGATGACCAACACCTACTTCGCGCCGGGCGAGTCTAAGGTTAAAGACATGATCGCTTCGGTTAAAAAGGGCTGGTATTTGAGCAGGCTGAACTCGGGCATGGAAGATCCCCGGAACTGGGGCATCCAGCTTATCGCCATGGTGGGTAAGGAAATTGAAAATGGCGCTTTTACCGGAAGGATCGCCAGCCCCGTATTCTGCTCAGGCTATGTCCCCGACGTATTGGGAGCCATCGATATGGTATCCGACGATTTTACCCTGTCGGGTTCGGGCTTTTGCGGCAAGGGCTACAAGGAATACGTGAAGGTTTCTTCAGGCGGGCCCTGCATTAAAACAAAAATGAGGTTGGGATAATGAAAGAACGAATAGTAAAAGCACTTGAACGGGCGGAAAAAAAAGGCGGCATAAAAGCGGCAGAGTGGCGGCTTGTCAGCACGAATAGTTCTAGACAAGAACGATATTACGTCAAAGACGATTTGGAGCTTGCCCGGGAAGTGGAGGAAGCACGGCAATCCCTCACCGTCTATGTCGATGGAGAGGAAGGCGGCAAGAAGACCAGGGGCGAAGCCACCATAAGCCTTCAGCCCAGTTTCAGCGACGAGGAAATCGATGCCAAGATTGCCCAAGCCCTCTTCGCTGCCTCTATCTCCAAAAACCCCTGGTTCGACCTGCCCGGAGCTGCTGCAGCGAAGTCGGTTCTGCCTGTCTCCGGCTTCGAGACAATGGATGAAACAAGCCGGGCCGAGGTCTGCCGAAAGGCTCTGTTCGCCCCAGAAACCCTGTCTGAGGAGAAACCCTGTCCGAGGATAAACGCATTGGAGCTTTTTGTCTCAAAAACCAGCAAGCACTTCATCAATTCCAAAGGGGCGCGGTTCGACACTGTACAATGGAAGGGATATTCGGAATTTATCGTCGAAGCCAAAGGCGACTCGGGTCCTGTCGAGCTATTTGACGATATAGCCTTTTCGCAACCCGATACGGCGCGACTCACAGCTGCCACAGGCGCAAGGCTCGCCAACGTAAAAGACCGGGCTGCGGCTGTTCCAACGCCTGCACTTAAAAACCTGCCTGTTATATTGGAAGGCCGAGAAGCCGAGGAAATTTTCGCCTGGTTTTTCAACAACGCTTCCACCGAGTCTATTTTTATGAAGGTTTCACCCTTCTTTCTCGGGATCAATGTTCAACAGAACGATCCTGCATCCAGCGTCGCCGATCCTCTGGATATTTGGGCCGAATCGGCAATCCCCGGTCTTCCCGATTCCAGTTCGTACGATTCGGATGGTTTTCCCCTGGAACGGACCCTGGTGGTGAAAAAGGGCACCCTGAAGTGCCTGACCGGAGGTATCCGTTACGCCGACTGGCTCGGCCAACCAAGAAAGGGAGCTTTTCCCCTTTTCTCAGTTTCGGAAGGAAGCTTTAGCCTTGAACAACTGCGCAATCAGCCGTGCCTGGAACTGATTAAGTTTTCCGATTTCAGGCTCGAGACCACAACCGGCGATTTTGGTGGTGAAATTCGCCTGGCATATTGGTTTGACGGGACCAGAAGAATTCCCGTTACCGGAGGCTCGATTTCAGGCTCGGTGGCAGAGCTAAGGTCCACCATGGTCCGAAGCAAGGAACGGGGTTTGGGCGCACGATCTTTATGCCCTGTGGCAGTCAAGCTTACAGGGGTTTCGATAACCGGGGCTTTGTAAGCAATGAATTACAAGGCTTTGCGCAGGGCAAGCACTTTATCGGTTTTTTCCCAGGTAAAACCATCACGCCCAAAGTGCCCATAGGCGGCGGTGGCCTTGTATTGGGGCGCCTTGAGATGAAGCGTTTCAATTATGCCCTGGGGTGAAAGGTCAAAAACCTTGCGGACAGCTCTGGCGATTGCTTCTTCCTCGACGGCGGCGGTGCCGAAGGTTTCAACGAGTATGGAAACAGGCTCCGGAACCCCAATGGCGTATGCCAACTCCAACTCGCAGCGGGTTGCCAAGCCTGCGGCGACAATATTCTTTGCCACATACCGGGCCATGTACGCCGCTGAACGGTCGACCTTGGAAGGGTCTTTGCCGGAAAACGCACCGCCCCCATGCCGTCCCATACCGCCGTAACTGTCCACGATAATCTTGCGTCCGGTAAGCCCTGTGTCTCCGGCGGGGCCTCCTATGACAAAGCGGCCAGTGGGATTTATGTAATACTTTGTATCCGCGTCGAGAAGCCCGCTAGGCTCCAGCATAGGTTTAATCACTTGTTCGATAAGGCTTTCTTTGATTTCTTCATAGCTTAAAAGCGCGCCCTCTGCCCCCGATTCGTCATGCTGCTGGGATAGCACCACCGCAGCGATGCGCACAGGCTTTGTGCCATCGTATTCCACCGTCACCTGGCTCTTACCATCGGGCCTCATCCAAGGGAGTAGCTTGGCTTTTCGAATCCGGGCAGCTTCCTTTAAAATTCTGTGGGCGAGAATTATCGGCGCGGGCATCAACTCTGGCGTCTCGTCGCAGGCGAAGCCGAACATCATTCCCTGGTCGCCTGCTCCTTGCTTGCCCTCGTATTCCTTGAGCCCATGGCCATCCACCCCCTGGGCTATATCCGGCGATTGGCTGTGGATGGCATTGAGCACCGCCATGGAAGCCCAGTCCAGCCCGTATTCTGGGTTATCGTACCCGATTTCCCTTACCACCGAACGGGCGATTTCCTGGATATCCACATAGGTTCTGGTACTTATCTCCCCGCCCACAAGAACGAGCCCTGTGGTGGCGTAACATTCGCAGGCCACCCGGGAATGTCTATCCTCTTTCAGGCAAGCGTCGAGGACAGCGTCGGAGATTTGATCGCAAATTTTATCGGGATGTCCTTCAGACACCGATTCCGAAGTAAAGGGACGTAGTAGTGCTGACATGATTCCATCTTTAGCGTGAATTTTTTACCCGCCCGCAATTCGGTAAACTCGGCGGGACCGTTTACGCCATGAAAACTTCTACGAAAACGGCTTATGGTGAGTGTAGTGAGTCGGGAGAAAAGAGTCAATTAAGGCCGCACATCAGGGAATAAACAGATTTCATTGTCTGTTAAGTCATTCCGATATTTAAAAGATGTGGAGAACGTTTATTGGCACACCTAGGTTTTCTATTTCTCATAAGCCTGCTTTGGTCTCCATTCTAGTCATTTTTGCGCTCTTTTTCTTACAGACCGTCGCGCCAGGCTGGGGCGTTCCAGGCGAACTGCCGATTCCCAGCCTTTCCCCATCGAAAACGCGGTCTGCCATACTCCGTTCGGCGGATAGCTTTATCGGAACACCCTATGTCTACGGCGGTACAAGCTCAAAGGGGCTGGATTGCTCAGGCTTTGTATTTCTTGTCTTCAAGGAAGCCACCGGCCGAATAGTTCCACGCACTGTGGATAGCCTAGGGCAATGGGTTCTTATCATTCCTCGCAGCAAGTTGATACCCGGAGATCTGATTTTTTTCGATCTTGAAGCCACTGGCGCGAAAAGCGACTCCAATACGCATAGCAATCCAGCGTTCATTGCGGCCGCCGATCATGTGGGCATCTACGCGGGAGATGGCCAATTCCTGCATTCCGCAAGCTCAGGCAATCGAAAAGGCGTTACAAGGGATTCCTTGTCCGAACCGTCCTGGTCTAGGCGCTATCTCTTCGCCGGACGGGTAGTGTCGGCCTCTCCACTGTCGGGCTTGGCTATCGAGACCGGTGTACTGGGGATTCTGAACGCTGAGGCGCTTGTAGGAGGCGGCGCCCCGGAGCTGGAGCTCCGGGGCGCCGGTTTTGGCGCTGCCGTCTCGCTGTCGATTTTCGGCAACTTCTCCATCGGCCTTAGAGGGCGCGCCGAGTATGACGAATTGCTGGACAGCTTCCGCTTACCCCTAGAACTCGTGCTCGGCCAAACCGTCGGCTTTTCGCTTTTCGCCGGTCCAGCCTTTACCCTGGGCTCACCCGAGCTATCAGCCACCGAATCAAGCCCGGCCAGGGCTTACGAAGCCCCTTTAAGCTGGATCGGTACCGCGGGCTTACGCTGGTCGGCCCCCATGATCCGCTCCGGGGCCTCAGGCCTTGGACTCTTCTTCGAACTCCGCTTCAACCGCTACCTGCCCCTAGAAGAGCTGCCTGAGGATCTAGCCTCGGATCGTAACGCGACAATCAGTCTCGGCATAGGTCTCCGGTATAGGTGGGTGCGGTACTGAACTATTATACTTCGGTTAGCACCGGAACTTTTTTCTTCTCCCCCATTACGTCTACCTCAAGAAGCTTATACGCATGGGTGGGACACTTCTGCACACAAATACCGCAGGACGTGCACTTATCGTAATCGGTTACGGGAATGCCATTCACCATGGTAATGCACTTTTCCGGACATTGCTTTACGCAGATCTCGCACTTGATGCAGCCTGTCTTGCAAGTCTTTATGACATTCGCCTTGATAACGTTGCGGTTGGAACAGAGCACCACTGAGCCTTTTCTGCTCTTGGGAACAAGCACAAAGAGTTTCTGCGGGCATTCCTCGACGCACATGCCGCAGCCGGTGCAATTGTCGTAATTTACATGCGGCAGCCCATCCTCGCCCATGGAAAGGGCGTCGAACTTACATACTCGTACACAGTCACCCAGACCCTGACAGCCCCAGGAGCAAGCCTTTATGCTGCCGGTAGAAAGCTTTGCCGCCCTGCAGGTTTCAATGCCTACATACTCGCCCTTAGACAGGGCAACTTCCTTAGTCCCTTGGCAGAGTAGAACAGCCACCAGATCTTCCGCGGCCGCATTAACGCCCATGATCTTAGACACTGCCTCGGTAGTAGCGGCACCGCCGGCGGTACACTTGTTCGTGGGTGCTCTGCCCATGGCCACGGCTTCAGCATAGGCATCGCAGCCCGGAAATCCACATCCGCCGCAGTTAGCGCCGGGAAGAGCCGCCCTCACCACGTCGATCTTTGGATCCCGCTCAACATGAAATTTTTTCTGGAAAAAGCCCAGAGCTATACCCAGCACAAAGGCGAGGATAGCAGCGAATATGACGGTAATTATGATGACGCTCATGTCCTCCCCCTATTTGATGAGCCCGGAGAAGCCCATGAAAGCCACGCCCAAAAGGCTGGATGCTATAAAGAGAATCGGCGTACCCTGAAGGAACTTGGGCACTGGACTCGTCTTCATTCTATCTCTTACACCGGCAAGTAAAATCATCGCCAAGAGGTATCCCAGGGAAACGCCCACGGCGTAGACGATGGACTCTATAAAAGAGTAGCCATAGTCGATGTTCTCGAAGGTCACCGCCAGAATGGCGCAGTTAGTGGTGATAAGGGGCAGGTAGATTCCCATGGCCGCATAGAGGCCAGGAACGTTCTTTTTAAGATAGAACTCCACAAGTTGGACTAGGCTGGCGATCACCAGGATGAATACGAGAATCTTGAGGAATGTGAGCCCCAACGGTACAAGAAGGAAATGGTAAATAGGCCATGTTGCCGCGGTGGCGAGCACAGTGACAAAAGTTACCGCGAAGCCCATGCCCACAGACTGGCCTATGTCGTTCGTCATTCCAATATAGGAACAGAGGGCCAAAAAGCGCATGAGAACGACGTTATTAACCAGGAGGGCGACTATAAAGATTTTTGCGAGTTCCATTATGCACGCTCCTTGGCTGTCTTATCCATCTTACCCTTAAGCCAAATGTTGAAGGAGATAAAGAGGCCAAAGACTAAAAAGCCTCCCGGAGGCAGGATAAAGAAGAGAATAGGCTTGTAGGAAGCCGGCATTAGGGGGATCCCCGCCAGGCTGCCATTACCCAAAAGCTCACGCACGGCTGATATGGCAATCATGACCCAGGTGTAGCCCAATCCCATGCCCAGTGAATCGAAAATGGCGGGCATGACCTTCTGCTTTGAAGCGAAGGCTTCCACTCGGCCCATGATGATGCAGTTGACGACAATGAGGGGGATGAAAACGCCCATGCTCTTGGACAGGTCGGGGAAGTAGGCCTTCATCACCAGATCGACCATGGTGGTAAAAGCGGCGATGATGATAATGAAGATGGGAATGCGAACCGAGTTGGGTATCACTTTTCTAAAAAGAGATATGACGATTTCGGAAAAAAGAAGGACGAAAGTCATGGCCAAGCCCATGCCTAGACCGTTGGCAACATTCGAAGTCACCGCCAAGGCTGAACAAAGACCGATCATGAGCATAAGAAGGGGATTTTCGTAGATAATTCCCTGTTTAAAGGTCTTCCAGAGGCTTTTCATATTAATTCCCTCCCGTCGTTTCCGGAGCGCTCTCCGAAGCCGCCGAGCCGCTGTAGGATGTGGCGGAACTCACATCCGCCGGCGATGCCAGAGTAGAATTCTCCAGCCACAGGGCTCCTGAGTCAGCCGCCGCCTTCACAATAGTCGTCAAAGCCGTAGATGTAATGGTGGAAGCAGTAATGGCCACAACATCGCTCTTTACGACAAAGGGATCGGTGATAAACTTGCCTGTGAACTGGCCGGGGAAGGTTACCTTGTTAACCTTGTCGACATAGTAACCGGGGTTCTTGGCATTGGCGCCTAGCCCGGCAGTATCGTTAAGCTCCAGGATCCGCACGCCGGCGATACTCCGATTGAGCCCCACGCCCACCAGAAGAACCGCCTGACCACCGTAGCTCGGGCCGGCGGCTTTCACCGCCAAACCCAGGGAAGCCTCTCCCTGTTTAGCTAAAAATGCGCTTTGAATCGTAACCCCGGGATTGGTCGAAGCAATGGAAGCTGAAATGTCTTCGAACAGCTCGCCCTGGGGAAAAAGATCCTGCAATGACGCCTCGAGGGCCATCTGATCTTGGGCAGCGATCCGCTCCTCGGTGATGGCGTACACAACAGCCAAACTCGCACAGGCGCCAACCGCAAAAAGGGCAAGCGCTATACCCAGCCTAATGCTGCCTTTCATCGTGACGCCTCCTTCGAGGGCTTCACAGGTTTGACCGGCGGCACAAAGCCATACTTCTTGACCCTCATCTTATTAAGGAAGGGCGTTGCGATATTCATTATGAGAATGGCGTAGGTGACGCCTTCGGGAAACCCACCGAACTTTCGAATTATGGCCGTGATTAAACCAATGCCTATACCAAAGATGATCTGCCCCTTGGGAGTCAGCGGCCGGGTGGCGTAATCGGTGGCCATAAAGAAGGCTCCGAAGGCTATTCCGCCTGACAGTATGGAAAAGAGCGGATTCATGCCTAAAAGCCAAGAAAAGATAAAGGTGGAGGCCAGTACTGAAACTGGAATCGCCCACTGAATAACCCCGACGGCAAGGAGAAATATGCCACCCAGTGTAATAAGGAGTACGGAACTCTCTCCCAGAGAGCCCGAGTGGTAGCCCAGGAAGAGCTGCTTGAAGAGCTCGGCATCGGTATGAGCGCCTAAATAGGTTCCCACATCGGCCAGGGTCTTACCCGATTTCACTATGCCCAGCGGAGTGACGGCGGCCACCGCATCCACCGCGCCTGAAGAAAGAGACAGCGAGGTTATCGCGTCGGGACCCACTACCAAGCCTTGGGGCAAAGTCCATGTGGTTACGGCTGCAGGAAAGCTCATAAGCAGGAATGCGCGCCCGATAAGGGCAGGGTTAAAGGGATTGGCTCCTAGACCTCCGAAAAACTCTTTTGCCACCACAATGGCGAATATCGCTCCCAGGGCTCCCATCCAAAGCGGCGTCGAAGGGGGCAGTATCAGGGCTAGCAAGAGACCGGACACAAGGGAAGAAAAATCCCCCACGGTCGTCGAGGCCTTTATCAACTTGCGGAACACGAATTCAGCCGCCGCGGCCGATGCCATAGTGACCAGGATCAACGCCAGAGCATGAAAGCCATAAAGGTATACGCCATAGGCAGAGGCGGGTATGAGGGCGATAATCACCGCGAGCATTATCTTTGGCGTGCTCACCGGTGTAAAAGAATGGGGGCTCGATGAAAGAAGCATCGGTTTAGCGGGCATTCTGAGCCTCCTTTTGCTTCATTGCGCGCAGCACCTGCTTGCCCACCCTAAAGCGCTGCACAAGATGGCGGTGGGAGGGACAGACAAAGGAGCAGGTACCGCATTCGATACAATCCAGAAGTCCGATTTTCTCGGCTTCCTTATAGTCTTCAGCCTCGATTGCCACCGCTAAAAGGGCCGGGGAAAGCCGGCAGGAGCAGGCGCGCATGCAGCGGCCGCAGCGAATGCAGGTTTCCTCTTCGTAATGCTTGGATTCGACTATATCCATGAGCAGGACACCGGAGGTGTTTTTCTGCACGGGAATCTGGTAATTGGGCACCGCGACGCCCATCATTGGCCCACCGTAAATAACCATGCCCAGCTTTTCTTCATCCACCTGGGCTAGACCTGCGGCGAGGATATCGGCCACAGGAGTCCCGATGGGCGCAACCACATTGGCAGGCTTTGTGCAGGCTCCGCCGGATATGGTAAGTCCACGCTCGATAAGGGGTTTACCCTCTTTAAATGCATCCACCATGGCGCAGAGGGTGCCTATGTTCTGCACCACGCATCCCACGTCCATGGGCAGACCGCCGGAGGGCACTTCTTTACCTGTTATGGCGGTTATAAGCATTTTTTCACCGCCCTGGGGGTACTTGGTCTTGAGCATCTGTACCCTGATCTTCATGCCCGCCCTGGTGCGGGGGCTAGCGGCGATCGCCTTTTCCAGAAGAGGAACGGCGTGCGCCTTGTTCTCCTCCACGGCGATCACGCCTTCGGGGGCGTTGACGATTTTCATGGTGATGGCCACACCCTCCACCACGTCATCGGCCTGCTCTATCATGGTGCGCTCGTCGATGGTTAAAAAGGGTTCGCACTCGGCGCCGTTGGCGATGACCACGGCGATGGGTTTAGAAGGTGCCAGCTTGACATGGGCGGGAAATCCCGCGCCGCCCATGCCGACAATTCCCGCCGCCCTTACCCTGGCCAAAGCTTCTTCCTTGGTGCAGGCAAATGCGTCCAGGGGAGGCATGAACTCGGTCAAATCCTCGGCAGAAGGTGCTGGCTGCCCTTCCGCGGGAGGCGGAAGCGCCTCAATAATAATGCAAGGACCATCGAGGTTGTTCGATTGGGTCCTGGGCTCAATCTTCTTCACCACTCCGGCGATGGGCGCGTGGACCGGCACCGTCATTCTTCCATCGGCGTCGGCTATCTTCTGCCCTCGCTTGACGCTGTCCCCGACTTTTACCAGTGGTTGAAGGGGAGCACCGAAATGTTGGTTGACCGGCACGACGACAAGTTTGACATCGCGAAGCCGTTCCATTGCAAGACCGCTGGATCGATCCTTTCGCTCGGGTGGATGCGCTCCACCCCTAAAGGTCTTTAATGCCATGGCGGAAAATGTCTCCTTTGCAGGTAAGATCCGCTTTTCGCAAGCCTCCCCCTTTGTAAACTAAGGAAGAGAACTCGCTGAATAAGGTGGGAAAACGCTAAATTTTACTCCGAATATTAAAATTCGGTCAAGCTTAAGTCTACCGTCGACCCCTGAACATTACACGAACTTGCTTGTATAGACCTTCGCCCTCGCTTTTAGTCTCGATATCCACGATATCGTTCAACGTGGTGTGGACAATGCGACGCTCAAAGGGGTTCATCGGCTCCAGAAGAATAGATCTACCAGTCCTGCGCACCTGTTCGGCGGACTCGTAGGCGATCCGTACCAGAGATTCCTCACGCCGTATCCGATAATTTTCCGAATCCAGGATAACTTTCACGTCCTCTCTGCCCAGCTTGCCCGCGTATACATTGGCTAAAAGCTGTAGGGCGTCGATATTCTTGCCCTTTTTTCCAATGATCATGGAGGTGTTATCGGTATCAACTTTAAGACCCAGTTTTTTATCTTCCCTGAACAAAACCGATACCTTGGAAGGATAGCCCATGGTATCTACCACGGCTTTGGTCCATGCGACAATTTTTTCCTCGAATTCATCCATGGGAATTCGCTCTTCTTCCGAAAGCAGCTTTCGCTCCTGGCGAATATTTTCTTCGCCCTGAACCGTCGCGCCAGCGACAAGTGCTTCCCTTTCTGTCGAACCCTCGGGGATTTTCGAATCGAAATTCGTATGAACCCTGATTTTTACCTTGCCTTTTTTAAATAGGCCGCCTGAAAGCGATTCGAGAATCTCCACATCAAACTCGTCGGTTTCCAGACCCAGCTGTGCTGCGGCCAGCTCAATGGCTTCACGCTCGGTTTTTCCTTCAAATTCATATATCATCACTATCTCCTAAACAGTGGTAAACGTGCATATTAGGCCGGCGCTGGCGTGTTTTCGCTATACCAGCGCCTGCTATAGTAGTACCAGCGTTCGCTCTATCAGCGTTTCCCTCCAGGCTTTTTATCCGCTGGGCTTTCACCCTTGCCCTTCTTGGAGGAGCCATTTTTGGGGGCGGAATCGGAAGTCTTACTCTCCATGCCCGCGGCTTTTTTCTCAAGCCAGCCCTTAACTTTCTCGCCGATATCGCCTTTGGATGCGGAATCACCGGCTGCTTTGACACTGGTCTTTCCCGCGTTTCTCATTGGACCGGAGGCTGGAGCGGCAGCCTTGGCTGCTGTAGGGGCTAGCTTATGATTCTTAATAAGATCTTTGATAACAACTTGCTGGGCTATGGTCAGGACGTTGCTGACAATCCAGTACAGTAAAAGCCCTGATGGAACGTCGTACAGAATAAAGAAGAACATGATGGGCATTCCGTACATCATCAACTTCATCTGATTGGCGCTTTGCCCGCCCTGGGGGCTTTGGGTGAACTTGCCATACAAAAGCTGACTGGCCAGGTAAATGATGGGCAAGGCCCGTAGATCATTCCATCCCAGGATTGGAAGTTTGAAAGAACCAAAATTTACAATGCTTTCTGGGAGCGAAAGGTCGTTTATCCATCCTGCTATAAAGCTTGCGCCCCTCAAATCGAAGTGATTATTGAAGAGGTTGTACATGGCGATAAAGAGTGGCAACTGGATAAGCATGGGCAGACAGCCGGACATGGGGTTGTAATTTTCCCGCTTGTAAAATTCCGCCATTTCTTGATTAAGCTTCTGGGGGTTACCCTTGTACTTGGCCTGAAGCTCCTGGAGCTTAGGCTGGAGTTCCTGCATTCTCACGGTGGAAATGGAACTCTTTTTCGTAAGCGGGTAGAAAAGTATCTTAATAAGAAGTGTAACCAGAATAATCGCTACGCCATAATTAGGAATAAGCTTATAGGAAATATTTAACATGAATTTAAGGATAGTCTCGAGCCAGCCTAGAAGATTGGAACGCTCGACCACATCCTCCAGCCTCATGGCCGAAAGCCCAAAGCTGTTCTTGTCCGCGTATTCGTATTTTGCCAGTTGGGTGTTTATCCTGGGACCGAAATAGAAATAGTATTTGTCAGTCTGGGACGATGAAGCGAGCGCTGGCCTGGACAGGTACATGGTGTTGGTCTGCTTGATAACCGGATCCTGACCCTGGAGATAACTAAAAGAAGCAAAGGGCAGCTCGGGGATCGCGATAAAGGAGAAGTACTTCCCCGTCATCGAACCCCAGCTGGGTCGTTCCTTTATGGTTTGCAAGCTACCCGCCTTGGGCATTTCGGTCTTTTTCTTGCCTTCCACCTCAAGGATATACTTTCGGTAATCGGCGTTCTTGCTCAAATGATCAAAGCGGGGTCCGATCTGCGGTCCCACAGACAACGTATAGGCGGTCCCGTTTGAATTGAGCGGAATTTGGGCGCCATTTTCGCCCTCTAGCTCGATTGCCATTCCGAACAGATACTCACCGTTGCGGAAGGTATAGGTCTTTTTATAGGTAAAGGGCTTTAGCTCCCCGCCTTCGCTAGGACGAGCATAGAACTGCCTGGAAAATTGAATAGTTTTCCTGTCAGTATCTAACCAGGTTACGTTCATAAGCTCTTTCACGGTCGGAGCTCCCGGGGCGCCGAAGGCAAGGGAAATGCCCCGGGCTCCCTGCTCACCGGGAACGATGAGGTCGACAAAGCCGTCCTTATCCTTGTGTTCCTTGAGCTGAAGCGAGACGATATCGCCGCCTGCGTTGCTCAAGGTCACCTTTAAGAGATCCGTTTCGATCGTATAGCTAGCCTGAGCTACGGGGGCTTCTACTGTGGGCGTCTGGGCCACGCTCGGAGCCGTCGGAGCGGCTTGGTAAGCCTGGGCTGTCGTTACTGTGGTAGCTGGAGCGAAGGGATCGGCCACAACGGTAGATGCGGGGGGCGGCGCGCCCGTCGTCTCGACGAGCTGCTGGGTAGTCTGTACGGTCGCCGGGCTGCTTTGAGGCGCGGGAGGAAAGAATACATTCTGGAGCATGAAGCCCACGCCGACAATGACCGTTGAAAGCACCACCGCCAGGATAGTGCGCCTACTTTCTTCTTTTGACTGGGAACCATCGTTAAATATGCTCATGGTACTGGATCATAACCTCCCGGATTATGTGGATGGCAGCGAATGATTCTCCTAAAGGCGAGCCACAAGCCCTTGATAGGACCGTATTTGGCGATGGCCTGATAGGAATAGGCTGAGCAGGTGGGGTAAAACCTGCAGGAAGGGGGAAAAAGAGGGGATATCAGTATTTGGTAAAGTTTTATGAGGGCGAGAAACGGAAAGGAAAGCAGTTTCTTTAGCACATTCATTCGACTAAACCCGCCTTGCGAAGAAGACCGAGCATCAGGGCGGAACAGACTGGAAAATCCTCGTATCCGGGGTATAGAACAACGGCAACGTCGAAACCTTGACGGAAGCTTGCCTTATTCAAGCGCCAAACTTCCCGGGCTATGCGCTTTGCCCGGTTTCGCTGGACAGCCCCTTCAAAGGAACGAACCGTAATAAAAACAACCCGGTTCCGCGGAAGGGAAGTACGCGCTACACGAACAGCCATCCCCCTGCAGGAAAACCGGGCGCCGGTGCGAAAAATCCGGTCTATCTCCGACTTTTTCCGAACTTTTTCAGCTTTCGGAAAATCCTGTTTCTCTTTCTTCATATCCCCATCCGGGGACATATACGTCAATACTTCTTGTTCTCGTCGGCGACGGTCAGCTTGAGTCTGCCCTTGGCCCTTCTGCGTTTCAGGACAAGCCTGCCGCCCTTGGTGGACATGCGGGCGCGGAAGCCGAACTTGCGATTTCTTTTAGTTCTGCTGGGCTGGTAGGTGCGTTTCATGGTAACGTGCTCCTTAACCTAAGGCGATTATCCTATCGCCGGTCGATTTCGCTATCGATGCCCCGGGGGCATAACCCGTGGGCAGGCTCGTGAGTATAAAACGCTGCGCCCTTCTTCGTCAACTGTCTGACTATCGACGAATATTCTTCCGTATCTTTTCAAATAGATCTTGAAGCTCGCCGGGTAGGACGGAAGAAGGGGGCTTGGACACCTCTGTATTCTGAGCTGTATTCGGAACCTTGGACGACTCTGCAGCCTCTGCCGTGTTCAAGGCCCCCGACGATGGAACAACCCCCGCCGCACCGGCGCTCCTGGCGTTCTTTTCCAAGCCATCGGTATCACCCAGCCTGAAGGCCATGCTCCGCACGCCCAGGTCTGGGAAGCGCCGCTGAATCTCGCTCAGCATCTTGTCCTGCTGGAGCTGTAGCAGCTGCATCCAGCCCTGATGCTCGGTTTCGACAAATAAAACACCGTGCTTTATCTCTGTAGGCCTGGAATGCGGAGCAAGCCGCGCTCCGGCGATGTTCTTCCATGAACGGTCGAAGAGGGCGTAGTATTCTCCCTGCTTGACCAGTTCTTGGTCGAAAAAAGCCGAGAGTATTTCAGAGGCGCTTTTGATTCTCGAATCGGCCATTGTGCACCCTATAAACGATGGTATCCCCGTTTTCGTACTCGGTCCACGGCTCTTCTGGTAGGAAGGTAAAAAAAGCCTGGGCCCCCTGGCCCGGCGGCGGCAGAAGCTCCAAAAAGCGCCTTCGTTTGCCCACATCCAGCTCTAAAAGCACATCATCCAGTAAAAGAATGGGCCAGCGGGATTTCCTTTCTCCACCATAGTCATCATGGTCTTCGCCGCTTGCCACAGCCGAAGCCTGGATAATCCTCAAGATCAAAGAGAGGAGCCTAAGCTGGCCGGTGGAAGCCCTATCGGTAAAGCTACCTTCTTGGCTGGTAAAATCCCATCGGTCGCGGTGAGGTCCGGACCTGGTGGTGCCGTAAAATATTTCAGACTCTCTCCTAGAGCCGAGCAATGTCACAAGATCATCGAACTCCATGCCCTTTTGCCAGCTGGGGAAGTAAGCAAGCTCCACCGGGCGCCCAAGCCGGGACACATATTCATAGAGCCGTGGAAATTCAGCTTGAAAACGCCTGTGCAGCTTTTGCCGTTCTTCCATCAAGGCAAGCCCAAATCGGACCAACTGGGGATCCAGCACGTCAAGAAGATCGTGAGCGCTCTCCTTGAGCGCGGCGTTGCGCTGCTTCAGTATGCGTTTGTAGGAGCGCAGCGAATCAATATAGCTGGGATAGAGCATTCCCGCGCATTGGTCAAAGAAAAACCTGCGCCGTTCCGGATCGCCCGAGGCAAAGCTGAAGTCCTCGTGACAGAACACCACCGCCGGATTGTGAAATACCAGCTCCTTTCTGTCTTTGAGCGCCTTACCGTTGAGCCTGATATCCTTGATCTGTCCGTCGAAGCGTATGGAAATGCTATCCTCGAGCCCGGCGTCTTCTCCTAATTCCCCCAGAGAATTCCAGGCCGCAGCCAGACCGAAGCCCTGGTTTCCGGCGGTGGGAATCTGCTGATCCACCGATCCTCGGAAGGATGAACCATAGCAGAGATAGTACAGGGCCTCAAGAAGGTTGGTCTTTCCTTGGCCATTCTCGCCGATAAGAAAGATCCGCTCGGCCTTGGTATCGACCTCGCTATCCACGAGGTTGCGGAATGAGACAAAACGGGCGTACGAAAAAGGCATTAGTCTATTTGCATTGGCATGACAATATGGAAGTAGTCTCCGCTGGGTTCGGGCCGCAATGTTATAGCCCGGGAAGGATCGCTGAACTCTATGGTCAAGGCTTCGGCGTCCAAAACCCTCAAGGGTTCTTCTATATATTTATAGTTCAAGGCTATGGTCGTCTCTCCGCCCGAGTATTCGCAGCCTATCTCTTCCCTGGCCGCTCCGATCTCGCTCTCCTCCGAAGACAGCACCAGGCCGTTTTCAGAAACCGAGAAGAAGGTCCGGTAGGATTTCTGTTCCACAAATATTGACACGCGCTTGAGCGCTTCGAGCATGTCAGCCTTTTTTACGCTAAAAGAGCTTTTCTGGTTTTGGGGAATCACCTTCTGGTAATTGGGGAATTGCCCTTCGATGAGGACGCTGGAAATAAAATAATTGTTAAAACGCAAAAACAAGCTTTTATCCGTTATAGCCAGATCCAGCATTCCCTCGTCAGAAAGCCTTTTTAATAAAATTCCCAGAACCTTAGTGGGAATGATCACCGGCTTAAAGTCAGGAAGGCTGCCCCTAAGATCACTGCGCACAAAGGCAAGACGCCTGCCATCCGTGGAGACCATGACTAGGCTGCCTTCTTGGCTTTTCTCCATATATACGCCATTCATAAAATACCTGGTCTCGTCGTTAGAAACGGAGAATATAGTCTGGGATACCATGCGTCTAAAGTCCCGGGAAGGAATCTGGAAAAACAGATTCTCCTCCGCCCTGGGAAGCTCGGGGAATTTTTCTCCCGAAAGGGATTTAAGCTGGAAACGAACTTTCTTTTCAGCCGGTTTAAGGATGATACGCCCATCATCCTGCTCAATGGTGAGATCTCCATCGGGAAGGGTAGTCAAAATGCCCATGAGCTTATCGCAAAATACAGTCAGAGAACCGGGAATTACATTATCCACGGGCATGGTGGTCTCAAAGCTCACCTTGACGTCGGTAGCCCGTATGAGAAGCCTGGAGTCGGAAACCTCCAAATACACGTTAGACATTATTGAAAGGGCGTTTTTTGATGCGATTACTTCCTGGGCAAAGGCAATTTCACGCAATAGGCTGGCCTTATCACAGGTAAATTTCATGATTTTCCCCCTCAGGATGATACTACTCTACATTTTATTCTAACAGAAACGACAAACCAATGAAACAGCGCTTTGATGATTTTATCAATGCTTTTTTTCTTCCTAATCTTACTGTATTAAACATATATAAGAGTAATAATAGTAATAAGGGCAGTGAATATGTGGAAAACTACTATAATTCATTATGAAGAATACTAATATACCCTGTGGATAAGTTGCTGAAAACCTGTCTATTTTTTCCACAGTTTGCACAGGGCAGAATTTTTTCCACAGATGAGCTAGATTTATCCACGGCTTATAAAGAGGATTTACTCAACGCCGTTTTGCCGGGCATCCCGGAGAAGTCGCTGCATGGTGGCATCAAAGCTTGGGTCGAACTTTAGTATCTGCTCTATCTTCTGGCAAGAGTGCATCACCGTGGTATGGTCTCTTCCGCCAAACTCAACGCCGATTTCTGTGGTGGAATACTCGGTTACCTCGCGTATGACGTACATAGCCACCTGGCGTGCCAGGGCTATGTTCTTGCTGCGTTTTTTGCCCTTTAGATCGGAGAGAGAAAGCTTATAGAAGTCAGCGACCATTCGTATTATGGAATCTACGGTGATGGTGGAATGGCGTTTGGAGTTAAACATTTCCTTCAATAGATTTCGGGCGATATCTACCGTAAGGTCCTTGTGTACAAGTTCTGCATAGGCGGTGAGCTTGGTGAGGCAGCCCTCCAGATCGCGGACATTGGATGAGACATTGGATGCCACCAGGTCGATGACATCTTCGACAACATTTACTTTTTTTCCCGATTGCATAAGCTTTTGCTTGAGGATTGCCACCCTAGTCTCATAGATAGGAGGCTGGACATCCACCACCAAACCCTTGTCGAATCGACTCTTGAGCCTATCGGAAAAATCCTTAAGTTCCTTGACATGCCTGTCTAGGGTAAAGACCATCTGACGCTCGGAGTCGTAGAGGGCGTTGAAGGTGTGAAAGAGTTCTTCCTGTACACCAGGCTTATTTTGGAAAAAGTGAATATCGTCAATCAAGAGAATATCCGCGTTACGGTACTTATTCTTAAACTCGTGGGTAGAGCGGTCGTGGATCATCTGGATAAACTCGTTGGTAAACTCCTCGGCGGTGATGCAGATAATCCTAGTGCCTGGCTTGGACTGGTACACATGGTTGCCAATGGCGTGCATTAGGTGGGTTTTGCCCAGGCCGACGCCGCCGTATATTAAAAGCGGGTTATAGACCCTTGCGGGACTCTTGGCCACCGCCTCGGAGGCGTTGAATATAAAACGATTGTTCTCGCCGACGATAAAGTTTTCGAAGCGATAGTCCTGGCGCAATGAGGGGTGAGGACCGCGATCAGGCCTAGCCGTGGAGCCCTGGGTGGAAACGGCATCGACGATCGATTTCGATGCACCGAGTCCGGCATCCCGCAAACCATCGGCGCCGAGGAGGGCGACGTTTTTTTGGGTACTGTCACGGGAAACTTCGGCAGCGGTGGCCTTTACAGGTTGAGCTTCGGTCATTTTTACCGAAGACACCTCAAGCGCTATGTCCATGGCTGTAATCTCTTGGACGATTTTTTCCATGAATGAATGGTATTTTCGCTTGAACTGATCCCGCAAAAAGGAGTTGGGGGCCTTCACTGTCAGCGTGTTGCCATCCAGAGATTGGTAGCCAAGCCTGAACCACATAAGGTATTCCTGTTCGGGAATTTCACCTTTGGCGATCTCTAACGCTTCACTCCAAATTACAGAGCCATCGAATTGGGCCATCTTCTCCTCTAATCTAAATGAATTGGAAAAATTTCCACAAGTTATCCACAGCCGGGGATTATATGTTTATCTCCAGTTGGCAGGGTACCGCAAGAGGAAAATCACCGAAAAGGCAAAAAAATTTGCATGACCCGTTTAGTAAACAAATAAGTATTATTATATAAATAACGCTATATAAAAAAATTATTCTTACTTTTATCAGAATCGTTATTTGTTTCCTCTACTCTAAACGTCAGCACTATAATGAAAAAGCGAGATACCCACACATTGTTCACGAATTATCCACAGGTTTTCCACAATCATCGGTACAGGCTGTTTACAAGCCTCTTTCTGTCTTGATTGCTTTACTCTTTAGTCGTTAAACGATATAATAAAGAAGTTTTTTGTATCGGAAAATAAGGGATTAAAACGCTACGGCTCCCTCCGTATACGATAACAATTTTTTAATCCAGGATAGGTATGGATTCGAACTACTCTGCGAATAGTATTCAGGTTCTCAAAGGGCTCGAGGCGGTGCGCAAGCGCCCGGGTATGTACATCGGCTCTACGGGCGTAGACGGGCTTCACCATCTCGTCTACGAGGTTGTAGACAACTCTATAGACGAGGCGCTGGCGGGGTACTGCAGCGATATTGTCGTCGTGCTGGAGCGAAACGACATCGTCAGGGTGGAGGATAACGGCCGCGGCATACCGGTGGGCACCCATCCCACCGAGGGGGTCTCGGCCCTCGAGCTGGTCATGACCAAGCTCCATGCCGGTGGCAAGTTCGACAAGAAAAACTACAAGGTGTCGGGGGGGTTGCACGGTGTCGGCGTTTCGGTGGTGAACGCGCTCTCTACCTGGATGGATGTCCATATCCACATTGACGGAGAGCTGTATTTTCAGCGCTACGAAAAGGGCATTCCTGTGGCCCCCGTGGCGAAGGTGGGAACGACGGACAGGCGGGGCACGGTGGTGCGTTTTTCCGCCGACCCAACAATCTTCGAGGAAACAGTGTACAGCTTCGAGGTCCTGTCCATGCGGCTTCGGGAGCTGGCTTTCCTCAACAAAGGCGTTCGCATCATTCTTGTCGACGAGCGGCTGACAAGTCCCAAGACCGTAGAGTTCAGCTTCGATGGTGGCTTACGGCAGTTTGTCGAATATCTAAATAAGAACAAGTCTATACTGCACAAGGAAGTGATTTACTTTCATGGCAGCCGGGACGATGTGGAAATCGAAGTTGGGCTTCAGTACAACGACAGCTTCAACGAGGTTATGTTCGCCTACGTCAACGGCATTAACACCAGGGAGGGCGGCACCCACCTCGTTGGATTCCGTTCGGCCCTTTCGCGCACCATCAATGATTTCTTCAAAAAATCCAAGTTTCAAAAAAAGCTTGAAGATACCTTGTCTGTGGACGACGTCAAGGAAGGCCTTACCGCAGTTCTTTCGGTCAAGGTTTTGGAGCCCCAGTTTGAAGGTCAGACCAAGGCCAAGCTGGGCAACCCAGAGGTGCGGGGCATTGTGGACGGTTACTGCGCCGACCAGCTCGACCTCATCTTTCAGCAGTACCCCGACACGATCAACGCCATATTGGAAAAATGCGTCCTCGCCGCCAGGGCTCGTATCGCCGCCAGGCAGGCCAGGGAGCTAACCCGGCGCAAGAACCTACTGGATTCAGCCAGCCTGCCTGGCAAGCTGGCCGACTGTCAAGAAAAAGACCCAACCAAGTGCGAAGTCTTTATCGTGGAAGGCGACTCCGCCGGCGGCTCGGCTAAGATGGGCCGCAACCGGGTTAACCAGGCCATTCTTCCCCTCTGGGGCAAGATGCTGAACGTGGAAAAGACCAGAATCGACAAGGTTATCGGCAACGACAAGCTCCAGCCCGTTATAGCCTCACTGGGGGCAGGCATAGGCCAGGAGTTCGACGTGCAGAAGCTTCGCTACCATAAGGTCATCATCATGGCCGATGCTGATGTGGACGGCTCCCATATCCGCACCCTGCTTTTAACCTTCTTCTACCGCTACATGACACCGTTGTTGGAGGAAGGGTTTGTTTATCTGGCAATGCCTCCCCTTTATAAAATCACCTGGGACAAGGAACTACGCTACGCCTACGACGATCAGGAAAAGGACGCCATTTTGGCGGGCGTTCAGGGCAAGGACCCTTCCAAGATCGCCATCCAGCGCTATAAAGGCTTGGGCGAGATGAATCCCGAACAGCTTTGGGAGACCACCATGGATCCGGAGCGTAGGAATATAATCAGGATCACCATGCAGGACGCCGTGCTCGCAGAGGAGATTTTCACCACCCTCATGGGCGAGCAGGTCGAGCCCAGACGGCAGTTCATCGAGGAGAACGCCCTGGCGGTCTCCAACCTCGATGTGTAGGAACGCATAATGGCAGAAACAGGAAAGACGATACCCGTCAGCGTCGAGGACGAGGTCAAGACCGATTATCTCAATTACGCCATGTCAGTCATCGTGGCCAGGGCTCTGCCGGACGTCCGGGACGGCCTCAAGCCCGTTCATCGTAGGCTTCTCTACGCCATGGACGAGCTGGGCTTGCGCTACAACGCCCCCACTAAGAAAAGCGCCCGAATCACCGGCGACGCTATGGGAAAATACCACCCCCACGGGGATATGTCCCTCTACGACGCCCTAGTGCGCATGGCCCAGGAATTCTCTCTGCGCTACCCCTTGGTCCATGGCCAGGGCAATTTCGGCTCCATCGATGGGGATCCCCCCGCGGCCAGCCGCTATACCGAGGCCAAGCTCTCTCGCCTGGGCGAGGAAATGCTCGCCGATCTGGACAAGGAAACGGTGAACTTTGGCCCCAACTACGACGAATCGCTCAAAGAGCCGCTGGTTCTTCCTTCTTCATTCCCCAACCTCTTGGTCAACGGTTCTTCGGGCATAGCCGTGGGCATGGCCACCAACATGGCGCCCCATAATCTGCCCGAGGTAGCCCAGGCTATAGCGGCATACATCGATAATCCGGCCATAGAGCTAGATGGCCTGATGCGCCATATCAAGGGACCTGACTTTCCCACCGGAGGCATAATATTTGGCCTCCAGGGCATTCGGGACGCCTATGAGACGGGCAGGGGCAAGGTGATCGTTCGGGGTAAGTTTATCCTGGAAACCCTCAAGAGCGGCAAGGAACAGATTGTCTTTACTGAGATTCCCTATGCCCTCAACAAGACTACTCTGATAACCCGCATAGCCGATCTGGTGCGGGACAAGATGCTGGACGGCGTGACCGACCTGCGTGACGAGAGTGACAGAGACGGTTTGCGCATAGTCCTGGAACTGCGCAAAGGGGCAATTCCCAAGCTGGTGCTCAACCGGCTCTTTACCCATACGCCCCTGCAGAGCACCTTTGGTATTATAAACCTCGCCCTTGTGGATGGTCGGCCAAAGTGCTTATCATTAAAGGAATTAATAGAACTATTCGTCAAACATAGGGTCGAGGTTCTTGTCAGAAGGTCGCGGT
Organism: Spirochaetaceae bacterium UBA6076; assembly: GCA_002428725.1. Taxonomy (GTDB): domain Bacteria; phylum Spirochaetota; class Spirochaetia; order Treponematales; family Rectinemataceae; genus UBA2256. The sequence continues at coordinate 113,624 of DIXQ01000032.1, forward strand.
TTGAGCTGCGTAAGGCCGAGGAGCGGGCTCATATACTCCGCGGCATGGTTATAGCCCTGAACAATATCGACGAGGTGGTGGCTATCATAAAGGCATCCAAGAGCGTGGATGTGGCCAAGCAAAATTTGCAGAAACGCTTTGAGCTAAGCGAAGCCCAGAGCCAGGCTATCGTCGATATGCGGCTTGGTAGGCTCACAAGCCTGGAAACCGAAAAAGTATTGGCGGAACTTGCCGAGATCGAAGCCCGGATAGCGTACCTAAAAGAACTCCTGGCCAGCGAGGCCATGATCCTCGGCGTTGTTAAAAACGATACCCTCGAAATAGCCAAGAAATACGGTGACGAACGACGCACCGAGATCGTCGTGGACAACCTGGAGGCTATCAATATTGAAGACCTCATTAAACCCGAGGAAATGGCAATTCTCATCTCCAACAAGGGCTTTATTAAGCGCGTGTCCGTCCATCTCTATCGCTCTCAGGGTAGGGGCGGCAAGGGTTCCAATTCGGCCAACCTCCTGGAAGAGGACTTTGTGAAGCAGCTCTTTGTCGCCAATACCCATGATCATCTGCTCTTTATAACTAGCGAGGGCAAGGCTTACTGGCTCAAGGTTCACGAAATACCCGAATCCAGCCGCCAAGCCCGAGGCGCCCACATAAAGAGTCTATTAGCCATCTCGCCGAACGAAGAGATCACCACGGTGATCGACTTTAAGCACTTTTCAGGAAGCCAGTTCCTCCTAATGGGAACTCTAAAGGGTGTGGTAAAAAAAGTGGCCTTGAGCGCCTTTGTCAACGCCAAAACCCGGGGCATCATCGCCATCAACCTGGACGAGGGCGATAGGCTTGTCTCCGCCTGCTTTACCAGCGGCCAGGATGAGGTAATGCTCATCACCAGGCAAGGCCAAGCACTCCGCATAAAAGAAACCCAAGTGCGGGCTATGGGAAGAGCCAGCCGGGGTGTCCGGGGCATAAGACTCTCCGCCACCGATGAACTCGCCTCTATGCTGAGGGTCAACAATGATCAAGATATAGCCCTGATCACCATAAATGGCTATGGAAAACGTGTCGCTTATGATGCTTTCAATGCCCACGGCCGCGGTACCGGCGGTCAGATGATCTATGTCCCCGATGATGTTTCCGGCGAAATCGTTGGCGCGATCTCTATTTCCGAGGAAGACGAGGCCATGCTCATCACTTCCCTGGGCAAGACAATAAAGATCCAGGCCTCCAGCGTTCGCGTAATGGGCAAGGGCGCCCGGGGCGTCCGCGTGGTCAATATCGATCCGCCCGACTTTGTTATTGGCCTAGACAAGATCGTCAGCGACGAGGTCGATCCCAAGGATTTAGATAGCAAGGAACTCCACGACATAGCGTCGGATACTCAACCAGCCGAAATCGTCAAGTCTGTCCAAGCAGATGAAGGAACAGAGGGCAAGGATTTATAACGATAGAGCGGATTGGTTTTCACAGGCTGCTGTAAACAATCCTTCCAGGTGTTTCACGTGGAACAGTGTTTCAAGTGGGACAATATAAGTTCCTCGAACCTTGTTGCACGTGAAACATTTTCGTCTATAGATCTGTACCAGCTTAACAGAGCCCCTATGAGGTTCGTGACAGAGAATATTCGACAAAGTCCCTCAAGATTTCCGCCACCTCTTTATTAAGGTCCGGGATGGTTTGGAGCAGAGAAGTAAGAGAGTTTCTCGCCATTTGGGCATATTCGTGTTCGATTTTATTCATGGCTGTATCGATGCCATGGGATAGTATCAGACTGCGGAAAAACTTCACATCGACCAGGCCTATCGACTCATTTCCAAACAAAGAATCGAAACGGGTTTTTTCACTTGCGGACAGGGTAGGGTATAAGAGTAGCATGTATGGCGTTTTCTTTCCTTCCCGCAGGTCGGAACCGATGGGTTTGCCAAGGCTGGTTTCCTCGCCAAAAAGTCCAAGATAGTCGTCTTTTAATTGAAAGAGTAGGCCGAGATTGGTCCCAACTTCCTCTAATAACTGTTCGGCATCCGATCTGCCTGCAAGTATAGCGCCTGCGAGGAGGGGCAGGCATATGGTATAACGGGCTGTTTTATAGGTATAGACTTCGAGAATTTCCTGGAGTGCCGGCCAACGTCCATGCGAACCTAAGCGAACATCCCTGCTTTGGGCCAGACAAACCTTTGTGAGCTCCTGGGCGAATAACCGCTGAAGCGCTGAATCATGGTCTGAAACGAGATTCCAGGCTGAAAAGAAACAGATATCTGCTGCGCAGATGGCCAATGCTTCGCCGAGATGCGAAGGGTTTTCGGCGCCGGAATCGATTGCCTCGCGTTCAAACTGTTTGTGCATGGTCGGAAGGCCTCGGCGAAGCGAATCTTCGTCCATTATGTCATCGTGGATTAATAGGCCTGCCTGAAGTAGTTCCAACGCTGCCCCGATTTTGTAGATATCCGTTGGTTCTGGGTTTTGATCGTGGCGGCCACCACCGCGATCGTGACTGTTACGAGCACGGGCGGCGGCTGATAGCCGGGTTTTGCCAAATAATTCAGCAGAAAGGCAGGCAAGAACCCCTCTGAGCATTTTTCCAGCCAGGCTATAGTCGTGTATCAGCTTAAATATGTGAGCGGTATCGCCTGAAAACGAGGGGTATTCGGCCTTAGCCCGGGAAAGCTCGTTTTGGAGAGTTTCGGTTATTCGCTTTCGAATTAAGTTTGAGTAATCATTAAAGGTCATGGTTATTTATATCATAGCTTTTAAAGCTCTGACAGCCGCCAGCAAAATCTGTTATGCGTATACTATTGCTGTTTTTGTGTAAAAGGCCAAGAGATAGTCTCAGGAACAAGGGAGACTTGGAGCCTCTCACGATTCATTTTGGGATGATAGTTAATGGTTTTCAGAACTGAAATGACAAAAAAAACCGCCCGGTATTATCCGGACGGCGTATCCATATTGCATGCCATAACCCGAAATATATATTCAAGGTCTGGCTCATTCCCGTATGGTCGAAAGAAATGGAGAACCTATTATGCTACATAGGCCTCCAGTCTTTCCATGACTTCGGGAACGGAAATCTTCCTGAGGGCGGCTTTTTCGATCTGTCGGATTCGCTCTTTTGTGAGATGCATGCGATCGCCGATTTCCTTCAGGCTCATGGGGCGTCTTCCGTTAATGCCGAAGCGATATTCTATAACTTGACGTTCCTTTATGTTCAGCACTTCCAGGACCTTATTTAGTTCATCCTTTAGGCTGAGTTCGGAGGCATAGTTTTCAGGGGTCTGGTAAAGATCGTTTTCAATAAAATCGCCCACTACGCTGGCGTTTTTCTCATCGTAGACTGGGCTGTCCAGGGAGACGAGGTCCCTTGATACGGCGACTATCTCGGCCACATGGTCGGGATCCATGTTAAGGTAGGCAGCCACATCCCGAATTTCCTGATCCTCTGAGAGGCCTTCAAAGTTTTTACGTGCTTTTTCGATCTGAACCAGTTCGTTAGCCCTGTTTAAGGGAAGGCGGATCATACGGCTTTTTTCGCATACTGCCTTGAGAATAGCCTGGCGTATCCACCAGACTGCGTAAGAAATAAAGTGGAAGCCCTTACTGACGTCGTAACGCTCAATGGCGTTCATGAGGCCGATATTGCCTTCGGAGATAAGGTCGGAAAGGGGTAAGCCCTGATTCTGGTATTTTTTGGCGACGTTGACGACAAAACGAAGATTGGATTTTACCAGCATGTCCTTGGCGAAATTGTCGCCCTGGGCTGCCCTGGTAGCGTAATCATTCTCTTGTTCCCTTGTGAGAAGGGGAATCTTGTTTATTTCTTTGAGATAGATAGAGAGAATGTTTTCGTCCGAAGTATCGTTGCCAGTGTGCATGTAGGAATTTCTTTTGCCCATCTGCTCTCTCCTTTCATATATACATGCAGATGGCATGCCAAAGATAAGAATAACACTATAAAAAGCGAATATATTACATATTTATATATATAGTATAATATTAAAAAATGTTCCCCTAGCTAGTGAATTGTTGTGCTTAGAACGAAAAAGGCACATTGAAGGGGGATACTGTTTCATTATCACATGGTTGAAAAAAAACAGCCGTCAATTGTGTGGAAATGAAACAATTAGACCTTGTTTACAGTTCCTTGAGGTGTTTCACCCTGCCACAGCATTGTCCATAGGGAAGCCCTGAGCCGCAGGGACAGCGATCGGCTGAGCTTTTTGTCATGGATCTTGCTATGGATCCTGCCATGAGTCCTGTTGTGCGCGAAGCTCCAAATGAGGCCTTTACAATAACCCGGTGGGAACCTGAAAGGCCGAAGCTAGGGTAGTGAATTTTTATATTTCTGAATATGTCGAGCTTTTCACAGGCGTCGATACCGGAGAGTTGACCAGAAGCGCTTAGCTGTTTCCAGGCATCGAGAATAAGCCTGAGCACGGTGTCTTTTTCCTGGAAAGAATCGAAGCGGCGGCTTGTAGATTTTTTTACCAGATAGTAGGCGATCTGAAGATTGGTGAAAGCATAGAAATCATCTAGGTCGGGGCTAGCCTGCCTGGGCATGCCGTATTCATTGACACTTCGCAGGTAAAGCCTGCGTGCGTAACCGCGACGTCGAAGCTTTTGCGCCGAGGCAAGGCTTTTAATGGCTAAGGGGCGTTCGTCCAAACGGAGAAGGGCTAGGGAAAGCCAGTAGAGTGCCTGGGATAGCTCGTCGGAGCAGGACGGCGGAATGGCGTCAACTGCCTGCCTGAGGCTGGAGATGGCTTTCTCGGGTCTGTGGGTTGAAAGTTCTCTCTTGCCGCGACGAAGGTAATACGCTGCTGTTGGTTTTTCCTGTCTTTCCATAATGATCTGTTGAATAGAATATACGGATTCGCCAAGGGTATGGGCAAGTCAAAGACGTGGCGCGACTAGGAGAGCCATGGAGCGGGGAGCCATGGCATAGCTTTTGCCTAGGGGGGGGCTCAGCAAGGCTTGATCCACAGAGAGTACGGTTTGGTGAGGCTTGGCGCCTGTATCGAATATAAGATGCCAGGGCAGGTTTCTGGGATGCCTGGGCACGGTGAACACGATACCGTGGGAAGCTGCGTTGAACATGAGGTAGAAATCATCGTCGTCTTGTTCGCCCGTTTCCTGTGCCGAGCCATCGATCATGGCGGCGAGGGTATGGTTGAGGGCGCTCCAGTCGGGTGTTAGGCCATGTTCGTCATACCAGGTGATGTCGGGAAGTTGATTGCTGTCCCTATCCTGACCGGTGAAGAATTCGGGTCGCCTGAAGGCTGGATGGGCTTTGCGGAACGCCACAAGGCTCGAGAAAAAGTCTAATAACTCCTTATGCTCTTGGGCATCGCTCCAGTCGTACCAGCTTATTGGGTTATCCTGACAGTATGCATTGTTGTTGCCGCCCTGGCTCCGCCGGATTTCGTCTCCCCCGAGTACCATGGGTGTGCCGATGGAAAGCAGCAGGGTAGCCATGAAATTGCGCAGGTGCCGCTGGCGTTTTGCTTCCACATGGGGGTCTTCGCTGGGGCCTTCAACACCGAAGTTTTGAGACCAGTTTTCCTGGGCGCCGTCTTTGTTGTCCTCACCGTTTTCTTCATTATGTTTCCATGAGTAGCTGACAAGGTCGTTAAGGGTAAAGCCATCGTGGGCGGTGATGAAATTGATTGAATGGAAGGGTTTTCTTCCATCCCGCAGATAAAGATCGCTGGAGCCGGTTATACGTGTGGCTAGGTGAAGGGCTCCGGCATTTTCGCCCCGCCAAAAGCGGCGCACATCGTCCCTGTACTTGTCGTTCCATTCTGCCCAGCGTCCGCCGGGAAAGGACCCTACCTGATAGGCGCCGCCTGCGTCCCAGGCTTCGGCTATGATCTTAGTATCTCGCAAGAGGGGATCCTCGGCGATGGATTCTATCACCGGGGGGTTCTCCAGGAGCCTGCCCGATGAATCCCTGCCCAGGATGGAACCAAGGTCGAAACGGAATCCGTCGACGTGCATCTGAACGACCCAGTAGCGCAGGCAGTCTTGGATGAGGGTTCGCATGACATGGTGATTGCAGTTGAGGGTATTGCCGCAGCCCGAATAGTTTTTATACCTTCGGCGGTCTTCGTCCAGCATGTAATAGATGGAATTGTCCAAGCCCCGGAAGGAGAGGGTGGGACCGAGTTCATTGCCCTCGGCGCTGTGATTGAACACAACATCCAGGATTACTTCTATGCCCGCCTTATGGAGTTCCCTGACCATGAATTTGAATTCCCGTAAAGGGAAGTCAGGATCGCGCTGGTCGTGGGGCTGGCCGTCCATGTAGGCATAACCGGCCTTGGGTGCAAAGAAGGCTAAGGGAGAGTACCCCCAATAGTTGCGTAATATAGCTCCGGTCTTAGGGTTTCGGCGGAAGTGCTCGGCGGAATCGAATTCGTGCAGGGGGAGGAATTCGAGGCTGGTAATGCCCAGTTTTTTAAAGTAACCGATCATTTCAGCCACACCGCGGTAGGTGCCCGGATGCTCCAATGCCTCGACGCCGGGGGGGAGGCTGAACCCGGTTTTGGGGTCATCGCTCTTTGCTATCCTTGTCGGGCTTGCTCGTTGGGGGTCGTTGGTCCGAAGAAGTCCCCTGGTGAGGCCTTTTACGTGGGTTTCGTAGATAATGCAGTCTTTGAGCGGATAGTTGAGGGGAGCATCGCCCTGCCAATCGAAATCGTCGTCCACGACAACGCATTTAGGCAGGGGGGCATCGTCCCGGTGGGTAGAAAAAGAAAGATCGGACTCCGGCGAGGTAGGATCGTAGCCAAGGGCTCCGCTTAAATCCCAGGTGCCATTTGTAAGGGCTTTGGCGTAGGGATCGATTAGTCCCCTATTAACATTGAAACGCTGACCCTGGGAAGGATCGTAGGGTCCGTCGGCTCGCCATAGATAGAGGGCGCCGGGTTTTAGGCCGCGAATATGGCAGTGCCACATATCCCCTGTTTTATTGATTGAAGGATCGAGATCAAACTGCCGGGAGGGGCTGTTTTGGTGGATGGTATCATAGAGGCAGAGGGTCATGGCCCGGGCATTTCGGGAGAAAATTGAAAAATTCACTCCCTCCGGGCCGGAAAATGTGCCGACGCTAAGCGGATTCCCAGGTTCTAGACTGGGCTCGGTGGGTACAGCTGTGTTGCTCACAGCATATTATCGCACGGTTTTAAAAACTACCACAGCATTTTGTCCACCGAAACCTATGGAATTTTTTATAAATGCCCGGATCGGCATAGTTATGCCCTTATTGGGGACATAGTCGAGATCGCAGGCCGGATCGGGGTTTTCGAGGTTTGTAGTTGCGTGGATATAGTCTTCTTGCATGCCTAGAATGCCCGCGATCGACTCGATGGCGCCCGCGGCGCCAATGCAGTGGCCGGTCATGGACTTGAGACTGGAGACCTTGAGCCGCTTGGCGTAGTCGCCGAAGGCTGACTTGATCGCCTTTGTTTCGATAGGGTCGTTCAAGGGGGTTGATGTGCCGTGGGCGCTTACCCAGTCAATGTCTTCGGGCTTTAGCTGGGCATCGGCCAAAGCAAGCCTGATGGCCCGTGCTACTCCTGCCCCTTCAGGGTCGGGGGCTGTCACGTGGTGGGCGTCGCAGGTCTGACCGAAGCCGGCTATCTCCGCATAGATCTTCGCGCCCCTTGCCAGGGCATGCTGGTACTCCTCCAGCACCAAAATTCCAGCTCCCTCGGACATTACAAAGCCGTCTCTGTCTTTGTCGAAGGGTCGGGAAGCCTTTTCCGGTTCATCGTTCCTGGACGACAGGGCTTGAATATTGATAAAGCTGGACATGCACATGCGTACGATGCTCGCTTCCGAGCCTCCGGCGACAATCGTGTCGGCGTGGTCGTCCCTGATGAGCCGCATGGCCTGACCGATAGCGTCGGTGCCCGCCGCGCAGGCCGTGACAATGCATTGGCAGGGTCCTGTGAGATTGAAAGTCATGGCTATCTGGGCAGGCCCGAAATTGGCCAAGGCCTTTGCTACGGTGAGGGGAGGCACCCTGGTGGGGCCGCGCTCCACCAGGCGGGTGACCGCTTCTTCGATGCTGTTCGATCCGCCCTGCCCCGTTCCGATGCAGACTCCGGTCCGTTCGGACTCTATGGTTTCTCTAGATAGCCCGGCGTCGGCCAGGGCTTCGGCTGCTGCATAGACAGCGAATTGGGTATAGCGGTCCATTTTTTTGGCTTCTTTTGGATCAATGCGAAGCGAAGGGTTGAAGTCTTTGACTTCTCCGGCGATGCGCACCGCCATGTCCGAAACATCCACAAGGCTTACTAGCCCTATACCCGACCGACCGACCTTGACCGATTCCCAAAAGCTGGGAATATCATTGCCAATTGGGCTTACAACGCCAAGCCCGGTTACTACGACTCTTCTTCGTTCCATACTTTACATCCCCATTCCGCCATCTACTTGCAGTACGACGCCGGTGAGGTAGGAAGCTAGCGGTGAACAGAGAAAAAGCGCAGCGTTCGCCGTGTCCTCAGCCTCGCCTACCCTGCCCAGCGGTATGCTGTCCAGAAGTTTCTGCTTGAATTCCTCTGGAATTGTATCAGTCATTGAGGTGCGGATGAAGCCCGGCGCAAGGGCATTTACCCGTACGCCCCGGGGAGCGAGTTCCCTGGCTAGGCTCTTTGTAAAACCGATGAGCCCTGCCTTGGAAGCCGAATAATTGGTCTGGCCTCCGTTTCCGATTATGCCGACCACGCTGGAGATATTGAGAATGCAGCCTTCCCTGCGCTTGAGCATGTGACGGGCGACCGCTCGGCTTAAGAAAAACGCGCTGCGGAGGTTAGTGTCCTGCACGATGTTCCAGTCTTCGGTTTTCATGCGCATGATGAGCCCGTCCCTGGTTATGCCCGCGTTGTTCACCAGTATGTCGATTTTACCCTCGGCGGCAAGCACGGCGTTGATTCCCGCTTCGGCGGAAGCTTCGTCGGCAACGTCGCAGGCTATCCAGTTCCCCAGGCCGGCTTCCGTCATGGGTTTGGTGCGTGATAGCCTGTACACCGTGGCGCCTTCGGCTTCGAAGCGGTCAGCCATGGCCGCGCCGATGCCCCGGGATGCTCCGGTGATAACGGCGACCTTGTCTTTAAGCAGTAATTCCATGGATTTTTCCTTTAGCCCTTATTACAGCTAGCCGCTATTACAGCGTCATGGACGAGATATCGTTGAGGGTGCCTCCGGGTAGGCAAGGAATGCTAGAGCCCGATGCCTTCCAGAGGCCAGCAAGGACGTTGCCCGGGCCTGTTTCAACGCAGCGGTCGAAGCCATGTGCGACTATTGCCCGCTCTTCGTCGATCCAGCGTACAGGGCTTGTGATCTGCGCAACGGCAAGGCGCTTGGCCTCTGCACCGTTTTCGATTTTGCTTCCGGTTACATTGGAAAAAAGTGCTAATTTAGGGTTGTTAAAGCTGATTCCGGCAACTAATTCAGCAAATGCTTCTGCGGCTGGGGTCATTATGGGGGAATGGAAGGCGCCGGAGACCTTCAGTCTTATAACTCGCTTTGCTCCAGCGGCTTTTAATTTTTCTTCAGCCTGGGTCAATTCGCTTTCAATTCCTGAGATGACGCATTGAACAGGGCTGTTGTAATTGGCTACCCATACCTGTTTCAGCCCGGCTTCGGCGATAGCCTGCTCAATTTTTTCAGGGGCAAGGTACAGAACGGCGCTCATGGAGGAGCCCCCTGAACGCTTTCCCGCTTCGTCCATAAGCCTTCCGCGCTCGGCAACCAGACGGAACATGTCGAAGTAGCTGATTACCTGGGCTTCCGCAAGGGCAGGCCATTCTCCCACAGAAAAACCGGCACAGCCCGAGGGAATGAGTCCGTGCTCCTTGGCGCAGAGCGCTGCGGCAACCTCTGCCAGCGCCATTGCGATCTGGGTATTCCTCGTTTCCTTTAAGACGGTCTCGTCGCTTTCGAACAGGAGCTTTTTCATATCCGTGCCGCAGGCTTCGGAGGCAAGTTCGAAAAGCTTACGGGTTTCCTGACTGGTGTCGTAGATATCCTTAGCCATGCCTGGGTATTGGGCGCCCTGTCCGGGAAATAAAAAACAGCTCTTCATGTTGTCGTCCTCCTGGTATTGAGAAAGGTTTGACGGCGGAATCTGTTCAAACTGCATGGTTTACAAAAATACGAAAAATGTAAAGTACCGCCGACGGTCCTTGGGGTGACACAAGAAAACTATACCATAGCGTGGGGAGAATGGAATGCTATACACTGCCTTTATGGCAACAGAAACAACGATGATGATCATCGAGGTCCTTAGGTCCATTCCCTACGGGCGGGTGATTTCCTATGGCAGGGTAGCGGAACTGGCGGGTTGTCCAAGGGCCGGAGCCGATGCCCGGCGGGTTTCCCGGGTGCTTCATTCCATGTCAAAAAAACATTCTCTTCCCTGGTGGAGGGTGGTTAAAAAAGACGGCAGCATTGGTCTGGAAGACGCCTCGGATCTACAGCGCAAGCTTTTACAGGAAGAGGGAGTAGCGTTTCTTGATACCGGCGCGGTGGATATAGAACGGTTTGGGTTCGACACGGAATTTAGGGCTCGCGGCTCCGATCCAGAGGTTGATGATTGGGCTGAGCATCTGGAAATAACGTAATCGTAGGGAAGTAAAGCAATTACTATTATCGATCGACACGGTACTGAGCTCCTGAAATGCGGAATCCGTTACTCTCCAAACTAGAAGCAAGGTTTGAGGGAATGAGGGCGCAGCGCAAAAAGCAGGAACGCGATCCAGCCCCATGGGATTGTTTGCAAAGGCTTTCGATGAGCTTAAGTTCCAATCCAAGATCACGGAACTCCGGGACGACATAGAGAAAGCGAATAAGCCCGATGGGTCCAGCTTCGGTTTCGACAGTGGCCATGGCGGCGGCGGCGATGGTGTTGCCTTCGGCTTCGTTTATGTAATGAAGGTGGCCTTGCTGACGATGCATGCGCAAAAAATCGAGGAGTTCTACTTTTTCCAGCGCCAAGTCCGCGGAAGGCATCCACTTCAAGGCATCATCCAGGGCTTGGACGATAAAATCCTCAAGAGAAAAGGGCGCTTCGGACAAAAGGCTAGTTTCAATGATGAATTCCTCGTCCACCAGGTCCTGGAACTCTTCGGGCTCAACGCCGAGCCTGGCCAGGCCCAGGGCTTGTCGCATGTCGTCCATCCATAGCTCTATCCGGTGCCGGAGCACAGCGTTTTTATACTCTCTGAAAAGGCTGTCTTCCTTAGGGTACTCAGCGAGGATCTGCCTGAATGTCTTGAATACGCCCCTGCCTCGGGAAAGCGCTTTGATAAGGGCGAGTTTGGGCTCCATTCGGCTGATCCGTCCGCAAAACGTTTCCATGAGGCGGAATCCATCGGCGGGGCTCCATTCGGGCGGGGGCGCAATCCATTCAGGAAGGAAGGATTCCGAGCCGGCTTCTTCCGAAGGCGCCTGGGCGGGTCTAGGAACCAGATCCCCGGTTCTCAGATCGATATAATGGGATCGACTCTGGTCTTCCATGGCGAAAATAATCCGCTCAAGAGCAGTATCATTAAGCTCGAAAATAATTGGTTTGTGTGCCACGGCTTTATTCTACACTATGGAGCGCCGGCGTACAGCGTACTTGATGGACAGGGGCCGCTACGTCTTGTATACTGGCCAAAACCGTGAACGCCAATCTTCATCTTCATTCTAAATTTTCCGACGGCAGTCTTTGGCCCGAGGACATAGTCAGAGGCGCAGCCCATCTGGGTTTAGAGCTTATAGCCTTGACCGATCACGATACCATGGGCGGAAGCGAACGCTTCGCGGCCGAGTGCGCTGCCCAGGGGCTTTCCTGCATGACCGCCTGCGAAATCGATGTGGCAGATTCCGCCATCGGGTATAAGAGTGAGTTGTTGGCGTATTTTCCCGGAAAGACTTACCTTGAATGCAACGCCACCAGGGCGATGCTCGCAAGGGTATTGAATGAGCGGCGAAAGCGGCTTGACTACTATCTTTACTGGGCCCGGGTGTTTTTTAAGCGCGAAGATCTCAGCCTGGAGGATATGATACAGAGACGCAAGGCCGACGGTATGGTCAGCAACGAAGAGTTGTCTATTCTTTCCTGGTCCAAGGTGGATCTTTTTCTTTATTTGCGGAGCAAAAAACTCGTTCCCGCCTATATGAACTATAAACTCTTCAAAAAAGAATGGATGCGGCCTGGGAGGTTTCCCAAATATAAATTATCCAAACCCGATACCCTCGCTTGTCTGGCTTCAGTGCATGCGGATCGGGGGTTTTCGGTTATTCCTCATATCGGCCATCTTTGGAATGACGATCCCGAAGAGATGGAGAAACAGCAGCATCAGGTTAAGGTTCTTTTGGAGTTTTTTAGGACTCGGGGTGTGGACGGGGTGGAGTTGTACTGGTATTCGAGCAGCAAGAAGTCCGCCGCGATCAATGATTTGGTCCGAAAGCTCGCCCAACCGATGGGGTATTTTTTCACCTATGGCTCGGATTGCCATGGACCCGATACGGACAAGTATACTATCGATAAATTTTCCGGGGATTTCCCCGGCTTTCCCCTTTCAAGGCAATGACTGGAAGCGGAGATACCTGTTAGGAGTTGATAATGGCGCACTGTGTAGTACCCGAGGCTGAAGCGATTTTAGACAGGGAATTCAAGGTATTGGACAAGGGCTTTGTCCGTCTGGTGGACTATATGGGCGGTGATTCCCGCATTGTCCAGGCAGCCAGGGTATCCTATGGCGAGGGGACGAAAAGCTATAGGGAGGACGCTGGGCTGATCGACTACCTCATGCGCCATGAGCATACATCGCCCTTCGAGCAGGTTTCCTTGAGTTTTCATATTAAATTGCCGATCTTTGTGGCCCGTCAGTGGATCCGCCATAGAACCGCCAGGGTGAACGAAATTTCTGGGCGCTATTCAATTATGAAGGACGAGTTCTACCTACCCGCCGACGCCGACGTGGCAGCCCAGAGCGAGGACAACAAACAGGGGCGGGCCGAGGAACCGATGGATGCAGCGGAGGCGGCTAAGATAAAGGCACTTTTAGAAAAAGGGCAGCATGCTGCCTATGGGGATTACTCTTCCCTGGTGGAAGAAGGGCTGGCGCGGGAGCTGGCAAGGATAAATCTGCCTTTGTCGTTGTACACAGAATGGTATTGGCAGATCGATTTGCACAATCTTTTCAGGTTTCTTTCGCTCAGGTTGGATCCCCATGCCCAGAAGGAGATCAGGTTGTACGCCCAGACCATGCTGGAGATTACCAGAGCAGTAGCCCCGGCGGCGACCGAAAGTTTTGAGCGGAATATTTTGCATGGGGTGCGGTTTAATGGGGCGGAGATGGTGGAGCTTAAGCGGCGCCTGGGGGCTGCGGGGGTAAAAGCGGCTTCGGTCGCCGCCGGGGCGGGCAAAGACGGAAACGCTACCTCGGAAAATGCGTCGGGACAAAGCCAAGAGCCCCTGCTCAAAGGCAAGGCCTTAGAGCGTTTTGAAGAAAAACTGCGGAGTGGAAAGCAGATTTAAACCCAGGATTGGCAGCTTTGGCTGCTAGAGACGCAGGTTTTTATCTTCCCCCATACCGTAGAGTTTGGATACGTCAATCTTTTCGCCGGAAGAGCTCTTAAGGCTTCCTTCGAAACGTCCGAAAGGGCCGGCATAGTCGACATCGGCAATCCCTAAATTCATTTTAATGTCATGGGATACTTCTGGATGGAAGACGAGGTCGACCATACCCTCGGTATCCTGGATAATCCATGGCTCGCTGCGTCCATAGGGACGGGTTATGCGGATAGGCGGCAGGGAATGGATGGCGCTTCCTATCCAGAGGCGGTTTTCGTTGTAATGAAGCTGATCTTTGACCTGGTTGTCCGTAAGATTGAAGCCGATTTTGCGCCCAGAAGGCTCGAAGCCAAATCCTGTCACCCAATCGTAGTGCAAATTGTAGGGATAGTAGCCTTTGTGATTGTCTAAAATTCCTAGGGTTTTTTCAGATTCAAAATTCCGCCGATTCCCGCCAAGAACCATGCTGCCAGTACAGGGCATGAGAATCTTGGTTGAATACATGGCTCGATTAAGTCCCAGTGGCAGGCAGACGGAAAAAGCCGAGCTTGTATCTTTTGCCATATCGAAACTCAAATTCAGATCGAAAGAAGAATCCGAAGCGTTTCTGGGATGATACGATGCTTGAAGGCTCATGGACTCAGCCTCTAAATCAATAGCGATGTAAAGTTCTGTTTGTCCCGCCTTGAAACCGACCTCGGATTTTTTTAGAGAATCGGGCAGGGAAAAACGTCGTCCAGGGAAGTTGTAGCGGAAACCGGCTTTTTGTTTATTCTTTCTGTCCCAGATATCCACCGCTGCCATTCCCAGGAATTTTGCATCGTAGAGCACCGCAAAAATGTAGGTATCTGAATCTCCTGCCTCGACTGCCTGCCACTCTTTTATTCTTGTGGTACGGAGAAAACGCGGAAGTGGAAAGGGGTAGGGCCTCTGGATATCGATCAGGTTAGCCCTACCTGGAATCCCTTCCCAGGATCCCAGGACGAGATTTCCGTTCTGGCTGAGCGTTCCAGGCGCCTGGCCTCTCAGGGCTTTTTTTGGGTCAGAATCAGACAATGCCGTGCCTGTAGAGTTCGTAAAGAATCTGCGTGCCCCGCTCGCCCCAGCCCCTAGATTGTACTTTGTCGAACAAGCTTTCGGCTAAGGCTACTAAGGGTAGCGTGAGCCCTAGGTTTTTTGAGGAATCAAGGGCGATCCGCAGGTCTTTTAAAAAGTGTTTGGCATAAAAACCAGGGTTGAAATCTCCGTCGAGCATGCGCGGGGCGTTGCTTGAGAGCTGCCAGCTAGCCGCCGAGCCTCCGCCTATGGAGAGTAGGACTCGCTTGGGGTCCAATCCTGAAGCCGAGGCGTAGCTGAGAGCTTCCACCACGCCGAGGAGATTGGCGGCTACGCAGATCTGGTTGGCTGCCTTTGTGTGCTGCCCTGCCCCGGCGCCGCCCTGTCGCACGATTGTCTTGCCCATGATCGCGAATAGAGCTTCCGCTTCTGCGAAGGCATCCTCATCACCTCCTACCATAATGGTGAGGGTGGCGTTTCTTGCTCCCGTGTCGCCGCCGGATACGGGGGCATCCAGTGCTTTTAAGCCTTTGGCCGATGCTTCGGCATAGATGCGCACCGCCAAATCGGGGCTGGAGGTTGTCATATCGATAAGGAGTGTCCCCTTGCGAGCATGGACTAGAAGTCCCTTATCGCCTAGATACACTTCTTCCACATCCGAGGGAAGTCCGACCATGGTGATAATGACATCGCAGCGGGGGGCTAACGCAGCGGGGCTCTCGGCCCATTCGGCTCCGCGATCGAGAAGAGCCTTGGCCTTAGCCGGGGAACGAGTGTAGACAATGAGGCTGTGTCCAGCCACGAGAAGATGGCCGGCCATAGAGTTACCCATGACACCCAGCCCGATGAATCCTATGGTTTTCTTTTCAAACACTATAATTTTTCCTTTAGAGGATACTTCATTATTACTCTAGCCTTTTAACCTTTACAACGCAACCACAGATTTTGTCTGCACCCAGGCGACAGAGGGCAGGGTAAGGGGCAGGGACAGAGACAGGGCCTTTCTGCACAAGAAATCGAGCCAATTTCGAAAGTCTGTTAACTTTTAAAATTGTCTTTGTAGTTTCGTCTATTTTCATGCTAAAAGCATGAAAATAGACGAAACGTACGCATCTTTAAAGTAGCTTTTTCAAAACTCGTCTGAGTTTTGAAAAAGCCTCAATTATCTAAATTAAAGAAGCTAACCCCGGGACTAAGCAGGAAGAGGCTGTTATACTCGCTTTGCAAGGGAGGAGAGATGGCAAATTCCAAAGTAAAGCTTATCACCAGTCTCGGCGAGATAGAGCTAGAGGTTTTCGACGAAAGGACGCCGGTAACGGCGGCGAATTTTTTAGACTATGTCCGCTCGGGATTCTACGACGGCACGATCTTTCATAGGGTTATTCCTGGCTTTGTAGCTCAGGGAGGTGGATTTGTACCAGGTATGGATCAGAAAAAGACCAAGGATCCTATCGTCAATGAGGCAGCAAAGGGTCCGTCTAATTCAAGGGGAACCCTTTCCATGGCGAGGACTCCCCATCCGGACAGCGCGACTAGCCAGTTCTTTATCAATTTTTCCGATAATACAAGTCTTGATTACCGGGGGTCGGGACCTGGAGCCGGGTACTGCGTTTTTGCCCAGGTCACCAAGGGCATGGATGTGGTGGACGCAATGGCAGTGGTACCAACTGGGCGCAGACCTCCCCACGCCGATGTGCCTAAAGAAGATATCGTTTGGCTCTTTTCGTTTATTGAAGTGAATTCGTTTTACAGCACCTGAAACCGGTGCTACAATGGCAGTATGACGGCCAAGGAAAATGAGCGTAAGGCTCTGGAAATCTATGAGCAATTGATTGCTACCCTTGGGGATGTCTCCGAGAAAGCAGAAATCATCAACATCGTGAACGCTTTGATAGAAGAAAATGGCCTTTCCCCTGCCGGAGCGCCAGGGCCTCTCCTTAAAACGTCCAGGAAGGCAAAAGAGCCTAACCGTAATGCACTGCCCTGTCCGAAGTGCGGCTCTGTTCACGTTGTCAAGAACGGCTCGGCACATGGCAAGAGCCGTTTCCATTGCAAAGATTGTGGAACCTTTTTCGGTTCATCCTCTGGTACACTGAAAGCTGGTACAACGTCTTCTGACACGGTCTGGGATGCTTTCATCGAGGGGATGCTGAGCGATAATTCGTTACCGGTTTTATCAGACAGGTGTGGCATTTCGCTGTCCACAGCCCATGCATGGCGTATGAAGCTTTTCAGCCAGGTATCAAACTCGGTAGGGGGACAGATACTCAAAGGAGTAATTCAGGAAGACGAGTTCTACCTGCCCTCCAATTTCAAGGGAAACTGGAAGGGTGCGACAAATCTTGGCATTACAATGGATTATTCGAATGTTATTCCGGACTATCGAAAATATGGTTTCAGGGATTATCCGCATGAGCGGGGTTCACAGGATCGCAGGCGAGGTCTGAGCAGGGACAAGGTGTGTATCGCCACGGCAATCGATGACGGAAAGAGAGTCATCGGCAAGCCGATCGGCAGGGGAAACGTAAGCAGTGAAGGACTGGAGTATGCTTTCACTGACAGACTGGATGAACAGGCGGTCTTGATAACTGACAAGAGCAAAGGCGGCATCAAGTATGCCGAGAGTACGGGGCTAGCCCATTTCGCACTGGACTCAAAAACCGAGTCCAGGAAGGGCCAGTATAACCTGCAGCTGGTGAATGCATTGCATTCAATCATCGCCGTGAAGGCACACAGCAGATCATGCTTTGCGACCAAGAATGCAGAGCTGTACATAACCTGGGAAGCGTGGAAGGTGCTGAACCGGGCCAGGAGCCATACAGAGAAAAAGGAAAGCCTGAAAGCCTTGGTCGTGCCTGGCAAAAGAGTAGCAACGATTCGGCAGGTCAGGAACCGGAAACTGCCGCAGATATTGCATCAAATTACTGACAACTAAACTATGCAAAAAGAGCCTATCGTTTTAATCGCCGCAAAAAATCTCTAAAAAAATATGCTTGTTACTATTGACCAATACATACAGCTGGAGCTATAGTGCGCGTGTTACTATAAGTAGTAACAAAATCAGCCTGCCTTACAACAATCAAGGCGGAAACCGAGGTATCTTATGTCGAAAAAGAGAGTCTTCATGTTCATTGCGGTGGGCTTGGCTTTTTTAGCCCTATCCTGCGGAAACGCAAAAAAGACAGTAGGTATAGCCAAATTCGTGGCCCATCCAGCCCTCGATGCGGTGGAACAGGGGATTGTCGACGAGATCTCCGAGGCAAAGCCCGACGTAGAACTGGACAGGCAGAACTCCAATGCCGACATGGCGACCGCCGGGCAAATAGCCCAGCGATTCAAGCAGAGCAAGGTCGCAGTAGCGGTGGGAATAGCAACGCCCACAGCCCAGGCTCTTGTTAATCAGATCAAGGATAGGCCGGTGGTTTACTCGGTGGTCACGGATCCAGTGGGGGCCGGACTAGTGGAGAGCATGGACAAGGGAGAAGCGAACGTAACCGGAACCTCGGACATGACACCGGTTCGGGTGCAGCTCGATATGCTGGTTTCCATGGCTCCAGTAAAGCGCCTTGGACATGTCTATTCCTCTGGAGAGGCTAATTCTCTGGCCCTGGCTGCCATAGTCAAGGAATACTGCGCCGAAAAGGGAATCGAATACGTCGAGGCAACGATTACAAACTCCTCAGAGGTCAAATCAGCGATGCTCTCCATCGCCGACAGGATCGACGGTCTGTATTTAGGCAATGACAACACGGTTTTCTCGGCCCTGAGCGCGGTTTCCGAAGTCTGCCTGGATAAGAAAATCCCCCTCATGTCCGCAGATCCGGCCTCGGCCGAGACAATCCCGGTTCTAGTCGCCCTGGGCTATGATTATTATCAGATGGGAAGGGTTACGGGCAAAATC
Source organism: Spirochaetaceae bacterium UBA6076 (assembly GCA_002428725.1). Lineage (GTDB taxonomy): Bacteria > Spirochaetota > Spirochaetia > Treponematales > Rectinemataceae > UBA2256. The sequence goes on from DIXQ01000032.1 coordinate 132,145, forward strand.
GTGGTGAGGATATTAAATGGAGAAAAGACCAAGGATATTCCTAGCTTCCTGCCCACCGATCCTGAATCCCTAGAGCTGGTACTCAATCTAGATGTGGCTGAAAGGCTTGGACTCAGTCTGGATACGGCTCTGGTGGAAAAGGCTACCGTTTTGATATCCGGCGGAACAGTGACAAAAAAGTAAGATGATCGAAGGAATACTCGTCGAGGGCCTGGTCTATGGGATCATGGCCCTCGGGCTTTTTATCAGCTTTAGAATCCTGGATTTTCCCGATTTGACCGTCGAGGGCTCCTTTCCAGCCGGGGCGGCGGCCGCGGGCGCTATTGTCGCAGGCCTGGGAAGAACCTTGGTTTCGAGAGCCGGGGCAGGTGTGGGCCTAGGCGCCGCAGGAGGCCTAGGAACCGCAGCGGGCTTAGCAGCGGCGGTGACCGTCCCGACCGGCCTCGCGGCCGCCGCCCCTGTGCTTGCCCTCCTCGGCGGATTCGCCGCAGGCGCCCTGGCAGGCTTGGTCACGTCATTCATTCATCACAGGCTTAAGGTCCCACCCATTCTCGCTGGAATTATCACCATGACGGGTTTTTACTCCATAAACCTGCGCATACTCGGGGGCAGACCGAATCTGCCCTTGATCAAGAACAATCCCCTTCTGGATTTTGCGCGAACCTGGCTTGGTCCGGGAGTCTCCCAGGACATTTCCCTTTTCATTGCAGCATTATTCGCCGCCCTGCTGGTGGCGGGATTGATGGACCTTTTCTTCCACACCGAAATTGGCATAGCCATGGGAGCCATGGGCGACAATGAAGCCTCGGTGGTGCAAGCAGGCATAAACCCCGTCTCCCTCCGGAGCCTAGGTATTGCCCTTGCCAACGGCCTTGTTGGTCTTTCGGGGGCCCTTGCCGCTTCCTATCAGGGCTTTGCCGATGTCAACTTCGGAGCCGGCATAGTGGCTTCTGGGCTTGCTTCGGTAATGTTGGGAGAGCTTTTAATCAAGTCCCAGTTTATCGGGGTCCAGATATTCCGGGTTCTTGCCGGATCCATCCTGTTTAAGGGGCTCATGTACGCGGCCCGGTCCTGGGGGTACCTGGCCGGCATTACCCCCAACGACCTGCGGCTCCTCACTGCCCTGCTGATAATCGGCTCGATAACCGTATCCAAGTATGCGGGTAAAAAGCCAAAGTCCCTGTCCAGGTCTGGGGGGAAAAACCGATGATCAAGATTAAAGGACTCGAAGTGTCCTTCCCTCAGGGGGGCGGCGAAGATAGAAAGGTATTGAACGGCATCGACCTGGAAGTCCCCAAGGGACAAACGGTCTCGATCATTGGATCGAACGGGGCTGGTAAGAGCACCTTGCTCAACGCTATCGCGGGCACGGTACCTCTGTGCGCAGGCTCGATCTTACTGGACGGCAGGGATTGTAGCAAAGATCCGGAATGGCGCCGCTCGTCCTACTTGGGCAGGGTGAGGCAGAATCCCATGGCAGGCACTGCGGGGGAAATGACCATTTTGGACAACCTTGCCCTGGCAGCGAAAAAAGGACCCCGAGGCCTACACCTCGCTGTAAGCAAGACAAAAGCCAAGGCCCTGTTCGAACAAGTGGCCCAACTCGATATGGGCTTGGAAAACCGGCTCAGGGAAAACGTCTCGCGGCTTTCGGGAGGACAGCGCCAAGCCCTGACTCTCCTCATGGCGGTGCTTTCCCATCCTTCGGTCTTGCTCTTAGATGAGCATACGGCTGCCCTCGATCCGGGCAATGCCGAAATCGTCGACCGATTGACCAAACGTTTTATCGCTGAATACGACCTCACTGCGCTCATTGTCACCCATGATATGAAACAAGCCTTGGATCAGGCTGATCGGGTGGTGATGATGCACGAGGGCAGGATCCTTGCCGATGTGAGCGGCGTGCAAAAAGGTAAAATGGGTGTTTCGGATCTGGTGGAGCTTTTCAGGCAGTCCCGGGGTAAGGAATACGCTGAAGACCGGGATTTGTTGGGTTGAGAAGCAATTTTTAATTTAGTTAGTTTTAAAATTTTTAAGAAAGACTGGATGCTCATTTGTTAAGTTATATTCAATAATATAATTATTTGTATTAGTAAAAAGTTCATTATTTCTTTTCATATTAACAATCTGTTTTTCTATATATTTAATTAATATTGGTTCTGAATCCCCTATGATACTATTCCGACCTTCTTCGATTGCGACTCTAGTTGTTACACCACTACCAGCAAAAAAATCCAATACAGTTGAACCTGGATATGACATTGATCTAATTATCCTTCTAATTATTTCTTTAGGTTTCTGAGTGGGATGACCAACGCGTTCTTTTGAATTACCATTTAGACGTCCGATCTTCCATACATTCCCAGGATTTTTACCTTTATCAATACTCGCATGATTTAATCTTTTATCTCTTTTATATAATACTTTTGTTATTTCATCATACTCCTCTCTAACAGCATCTAAATCAAAGAAATAAGATTTAGATTTTGCAAACCATACTACTTCTTCGTGCCTATTAGCAAAAAAACGATGAGCGCTCATACCATTTGGATAATTCCAGATTATTAGATTTACTAATAGCATTTTACTATTCATTCGAATATGATTTATCAGAGAGAGCAAATCTCCTGATCCAGCCTCACCTTGATATTGTAGTCCACCAAATATGACTAGACTACCACCTACTTTTAAAACACGTTCAGCTTCTAATAACCATTTTGATGCCCATTCAATGTAATTTGAATGAGAATCCCAATTTGCTAATTTTATATTGTATGGAGGGTCACACACAATTAATTGAATGGATTCATCTGGAATACGTTTAAGTAATTTTAAACAATCTTCCACTAAAACAGCATGCTTAGTCACGGTTGAACAATTGTTTTCTTGATTGAAGGAAGAATGATGTAACCCTTTCTTATTTAGCAAATTCATTGCCATGTGACCAGAGTTATAGTGTGATCGATTTGGCATATTATACCTCTATCCTATTGGCGAATCTGTTAAAACTATACAATTGTATAGTATATGTAATTTTGTTTTCTTTCAAGTATGTATTATTTTTTTATAGTGTCATTCTATTAAGTTCATAACTTCTAAGCTAACCAGGCATGTGTCCCACATTATTCTGATCATTTCGTTTTCAGTCCATTTAGAACCATCTTTTTTTGTATGTATTGAGACGGCTTGAATTTTAATTACTTTTCCATTAATAGTGATTTCCCTGTTTTTACAAAAGTTTGAATTAATGCCCATACACATATTTGCAGATGTTAATCTATCTAGTCGATTTAGAGATCCGATATTTGCTTGAATTAGAACTTCTCTCCCATCTGGTCTTTTTATAACAACATCTTCTAATAAAAAATTGGAACCAGAAAGAAATAACAGGTATGGAAAATGATCTTCGTTGATCATAAAGTTACGTATTTCATTAATGTTTTTATGAGATCTTTCGATTGCATTTCCTGCTATCATAAAATCTTGATTAGATTTTTTCCCAACTTGAATCCCTCTTTTAATATTTTCAATATCATTTCCTTGATGTTTTGCTTCACTTATTAAGACTATTCTCCAAACTTCATTTTTATCTTTTACCTCGATTATTCCACCATCAGGAATAATTCGAGCATTACTAATAAATAGTACTTTACCAAGTCTAGAATCAATCTTTTTAAGTTTATCATTTATTTCTTTTTTTGTAATTGAATCTCTGATTCTAAACTCTAAATTTGGGTATGATAAAGCAAGTTTTTGATAGACTTTATGCTGAATATTAAAAACATTATTGTCGTGCTCTTTTGCGTTCTCACCAAATATTCCCTCTACGCCGCCTGTACTTTTTTTTTCAATTGATAGTCTTGCCTTTTGTCCTTTACTCAAATTTTTCTCCTTATTATTTTTATTAAATTTGTTAATTTGAAATTATTTTTTACACCTTATAATAAACCATCCAGGTTAAAATGCCATACGGCAATTATTCCAAATTTATTGGTTAAAAAAGACACTAAAACTTATACCCGAAGCGGCGGAGCATAGCCTTACGGTCAGCCTTGTCGGATTCGCCCTCCACGCCCCTGGGTGAATTTCCATCAACAACGCCCAGAATACCGGCACCCTGTTCGGTCACAGCGCGCAGGATCTGAAGCGGATTCGCCGTGGCAGCGAAGATATGGCACACTTCGGGGCAAGCCTTTATCCTATCAAGAACATTGATTGGATAGACGCCGGGGCCGAGAATGAGATAAAAGCTATGCCCGGCACCCACAGCGAGGGCGCAATCCCTGGCCGCTGTTTCCAGTTCCGGCGAACTCCCAACGGTGCGCACTAAGCAGGGACCAGAAGCTTCGTTGAAAGCAAGGCCGTAGCGGGCTCCGGGCACCGAACCGACCATTATCTCGGCGATATCTTCCACCGTTTTGATAAAATGGGATTGCCCTACGATGATGTTGCAATCCGCGGGAATTGGAAGTTGCACAAAATCAAGGTTCATACTGTAATCCTCCACAAATTTAAGTATGTTCAATCATCCAGGGCGACCTTGCCGGGAACACCGACAGGGGCGACGTACAGGGCGAACATATCCTCGCCGTCTAGTCCCAGGTATTCGTCCATGCGTTGCTGGTCATAGGCGCCGATAGCGCAGGTGCCTAAACCAAGGGCTTCGCAGGCGAGGTAAAGGTTTTGGCAGGAATGGCCAGCGTCCAGGGCTACCAGTTTGTCCGCCGCCTTGCCGTAACGCCACTCGCTGCGGTAGGGCACCGCTGCCCAGAGAATAACGCAGGACGAATTTCTGAGTTGACCCATCAGCGCTTTATCCAGGGCTTCCGAATCATCACCCTCCCGCTCGAGCACTACGGCGTGTTCCAGGGGAAGATAGCGGTAGAGTCCAGGCTTGAGCCCTTCGATTCTTCTGGCGAAAACATAGACATCAAGGGGGTGCCTGGCGCCACCGGATGGAGTGGTTCTAAAAGAGTATTTACCCCTGTTTTCCCTGACACCTTCGCAGGACCAAAGCAGATAGGAAAGGGTAGTCAGCGAAAGAGTTTGGATTTTAAAAGCCCGTCTCGAGCGCCTAGCGAGTAATAGTCGGTGCAAGACCGCTGGAGCTGAAGCAGGATCTTTTTCGATATCGTAAGTTTTGTCCACCGCTGGTAAGCTTACGACACTATCGTCCGGTTGCGGTGGCTCCTGTTGAGGCGGGGGAGGAAGTCCTCGGGATTGGTCCGAGGTTGTTTCCTTTACCAAGTCCCAATTGGACTTTAAAAAATGTCGTCCCTGCAGAAATCTCTCGTCCATTTTATTTTCCTTTAGGCATGTGTGCTTCGACATAGCGCACAACGTCTGTGATGAGGGCGTTGCATACCTTGTCGCTCAATCCCTTAGCCTTCATCGTCTCGCGATCTTCGGCTTTCCATAGATCTGTTCCATCGAGAAGCACCCGGCATTGGGAGGAACCATGGACAGCCTCCATGACTGCGAAGAGTTTGGATACCTCCTCGTAGGTTTTCATCTTGGCGTCCTGGTCGACGCCGTTTTCGCTGCCGTAAATCATGGACAATGCGAGAACGCCGCCTGTTATCGCGCCGCAACTGAATCCAAGCCTTCCGATTCCGCCGCCCAGACCTCCGGATAAGCGGTGAGCAATACCCTCGTCTAACCCAAGGTCGGTCGCGAATGCGGTAAACACCGCTTGTGAGCAGGATGAACCGCTCTTATGGCTCGAAAGAGCTTTTTCCACTCTGTCCATACTAAAAAACCTCCGAGTATCCCGTATCGACTAAGGAGATAACGAGATTGGAATTCCCGCGGCTCTATCATAAAGGATGAGACGCTTTGGGCAAAGGGCTTTATGGCGACTTCCGCATAGTCGTAAGCGAAAATAGTAGCAGAAACCTCAGCGGAAACTTCTGGCCGAGGTTACAGCCTTGTCCCAGCCCGAGACGAGAACTTGTCGCCGCTCCTGGGTCATGGCTGGTTTGAATTCTCGTTTCTTGCGCCAATTCTTTTTAACTTCATCCAGACTCGACCAATATCCTACGGCGAGGCCGGCTAGGTACGCGGCTCCCAGGGCAGTGGTCTCCGCAACCTCGGGAAGCACAACAGAGCGTCCGCTTATGTCCGCCTGAAACTGCATGAGGAAGGAATTAGCCGAAGCACCTCCATCGGCCTTGATGCTGGTCAAAGCCCGGCCCGAATCCTTTTCCATAGCATCCAGAAGGTCCCTGGATTCATAGGCGATGGCTTCCAAGGCTGCGCGCACAAAATGCGCTCTGGTTGTACCTCGGGTAATGCCAACTATGGTGCCCCGGACATCTGAATCCCAGTACGGCGCTCCCAGTCCGACAAAGGCCGGCACAAGAAAGACCCCGCCGGTGTCCGGAACCGATTGGGCTAAGACTTCGCTTTCGGCGGACTCTGTGAGCAGCCCCAACTGGTCCCTGAGCCATTGGATAACGGCCCCGGCTATAAAGACAGAGCCCTCGAGGGCGTAGGTATAGCCCTTGCCCAGGTCCCAGGCAACAGTGGCCAGAAGGTTGTGCTCCGAAGTGACGGGGAATGGCCCAGTATTCATAAGGGTGAAACAACCGGTGCCATAGGTATTCTTGGCTTCCCCCGGGCTGAAGCATGCGTGCCCGAAAAGGGCTGCCTGCTGATCGCCGGCTACTCCGGTCACTGGTATAGCATGGCCGAAAAGCTCGGGCCGGGTATATCCAAAATGACCTGAGCTGGGTAAAACCTCGGGCAGGATAGCCCGCGGCACTCCCATAACTTTGAGAAGTTCGTCATCCCAGTCTCGTTTGTGAATATCGAAGAGCAGGGTGCGGCTGGCGTTGGTCGGGTCGGTGGCATGCCGCCCGGTGAGCTTGTAGATAAGCCAGGAATCGACTGTGCCGAAGAGAAGTTCGCCCCGCTCAGCTCTGCGTTGAAGCTCTGGTCGCTCCCGGAACAGCCAGCTCAGCTTTGTGCCGGAAAAATAGGGGTCCAACACAAGCCCGGTTTTTTCGCGAATCGTTTTTTCAAGTCCCGCCGATCGAAGCTCATCGCAGATGCCCGCCGATCTGCGACATTGCCAGACTATGGCGTTGTAGACAGGTCGACCGGAGTCCTTTTCCCAGAGCAGACTCGTTTCGCGCTGATTAGTGATGCCTAGGGCGAGAATTTGCTCTTTTTCGATCTGGGCAGCAGCGATAGCGCCCCTGGCCGCGGTTAGCTGGGTGGCCCAAATTTCTTCCGGATCGTGCTCGACCCAGCCGGGTTGTGGGAATATCTGCTTGAATGGTATCTGTTTTACGCCGATGATAATACCGTCTTGATTGAAGAGAATCGCCCTCGATGTGGTGGTGCCCTGGTCCAGGGCAAGAATATACTGTTCTTTTATGGACATGAAGCTAGTATACTCGGGAATTGCCGAGGGTGGAACGCGAAAAATCTAAGCCGATCTCCGCGGGGGAGGACTATGGAGCGTAACGAGTATGTCGCACTGGCGAACGCTTTCGAGCACGCCTACGATAAACTTATTGAAAAAGCGAATGCCATGAGTACTGAAGAACTGCGCTTTGTCCCAGATCTCAAAGACGCCTGGTCCTCCAACGACCACCTGGTCCACCTATTAGACGCCGATTGCAATCTTGTGATGCGTCTCCGCGGCGCCGTGGCTGAACCGGGCAAACCGATTCCAGCTTGGGACCCTGAAGCCTGGAGGCTTAAAAATAATTATGCCCTTACAGACGGCCTGTTTTGTCTGGATCTTGCAGTAGCCTTGCGAAAATTTATTGCCGAATCGCTTAAAAGCCTGGACGACGAAACCCGTCAAAAAGCCTGGATACTCCATCCGGAGCGAGGCGAGCTCAGCCTTGAGGCGGTGCTGAAAATCTATGCCGATCACCCCGATTTTCATGTAAAGTATCTGGAGCGTAACAGCCTAGCCTTTGCCCAGTTCAAGGCCAAGGCGAAAGGAAGCCAAGGATGAATATATTAGAACTTCTCTCCGCAAAGGAAATTGATACCAGTATTGCGCTTACTCGTCTGCTCGTGGCCCTTGTCGCCGGCGGTTTAATTGGAGCTGAGCGGGAGATGCGCCGCCAAGTGGCGGGCTTGCGAACCCATATCCTTATTAGCATTGGTTCCTGTCTTCTCATGATGCTTTCCATCTGGATGCCCCAGACTATAGCCCTGGATAAGGGCGACCCGGGTCGAATAGCAGCCCAGGTTGTGTCAGGCATCGGCTTTTTAGGTGCCGGTGCTTTTATCAAGATAGGTAACAACGTAAAGGGAATGACCACCGCCGCCAGCCTTTGGGTGGTCGCGGCCATAGGGCTTACCATAGGCGCCGGCATGTGGAGATCGAGCCTCATAGCCCTGGGCTTGGTGCTCTTTGCTCTTGCTCTTTTAGAGCCCCTAGAACGAAAGATATTCCCCGCGGAACGATTTAAGTACGTGAGCATCTGGTTTGCGGAATCCACGATGGACAGAAAAATGGTTTACAAGGTGCTCTGTGATCACGGCATTAAAATCCAGTCGGTGGATGCAAGCATGGATATCGGCAAAGGCTCGACTAAGCTCACCTATCTGGCAAAGATACCCATAGCTCTCAATATAGAAAGCCTTTTCAAAGAGCTGCGAAAGATTGGAGACGTGGAAAAGGTTAAAATTGAAGAAAATCTATAGCAGAATAGAATGAACCTGGGCGTAACTGTGTGCGGCCTGTGTCTGACCTGTGTGTGATCAGACTATTAAAGGCGTAGGTACTCCTTGACTTCGACCAAGGAAGCGAATATCCGCGAAGCCATCGCCCGAACTTTGTGATTGGGTTCTATGACATCGGGGATCACAAACGTTGGCGCCCCTGCGGCATGGGCTGCGGTGACGCCTGCCAGGGAGTCTTCAAGAACTAGACAGGTCGAAGGCTCAACGCCCAGGCGAGCAATAGCCTTTAGATAAATCTCAGGATCGGGCTTAGGCTTTTCAACCTCATCGCCGCAGATCAGAAATTCGAAGCGATCCAGGATACCCGCTTTTTTCATCAGTGGCAGCACCCTGGGTCTGGTGGTGGAGGTAGCCACGGCAAGGGGAATGGCTGCCTTCCTAAGGCTGTTCAAAAGCTCCACTAAACCGGGCTTCAGTGGCACCGAATTGTCCTGGTAATACTCGGCTTCGAAGGCAATTCGCTTGGCTCGTACAGCGTCATAGGGGAATCCTGGACCAAGGGCTCCCACAAGAAGGCGCCTTCCCTCGGCGGAGGAGTGCCCGACAAGGCCCAACAACAACGAGTCCGGAATCTCCCAGCCCTCAGATAATCCCGCGGAGCGCCAAAGCTCGATGGCTACCCGTTCGCTGTCGAACATGAGGCCATCCATGTCGAAAGCGACTGCCCGAATCGTCATGCCATCGATTGTAATCATTCCATATAATGCAATGGAAAGGTGTAGAGGTTAAAGTCCCAAGACAAGGCTCCGCAAGGCTTATCCATAGGCCGGCGCAGCCCGAGCACACTGATTCAGCGGCGTTTGCCAAGCCGGGCGGGTGCACGTCAGAAAAGTTAAGCGGCACGCCCAAGGCATTGGTAGTCAGCATGGGCTTTCCATTCCCAGAAATCCTCAAAGCGACCCGATAGTCGGCAGCAGCGAAGAGCAATGATGGCATTCGAACCATGAAGGGTCCAATGCATGCCGGCCTGCTTTACCCGGGCGCTTCCGTTGACTTTTTAAAGGCCTCTCTGTATAGTCTTTTCTTGTGTCGCCGGGCTTTCGAGTCCCAGGGCGGCGCCCCGACACTCGGGCCCTTAGCTCAGTTGGTTAGAGCTGCGGACTCATAATCCGTAGGTCGCTGGTTCAAGTCCAGCAGGGCCCATAATCCACTCGTTTCGATCATAATCAAAAAATTGGTATTCTCTCCATACATTTCCGCAGGGGTCTGTTATAATGGAAAAATCTGAAAAGACGGGAAGAGGAATGAGATTTTTATCAGCATTGCGCAGCTTGTTATTCATAGTCATGCTTGGATCCACCGCGCCGCTTTTCGCGCACCCTCATATGAGTCTAGAGGCAAGCTGCGAGTTTATCTGGAAAGGCGATACCCTATCCGGGGTCTATGTTGACTGGGCTTTCGATCCCTACTTCAGCGCCGATATTATCCGCGGCTTCGACTTGGACGGCGACGGATTCTTTGACGCCGGTGAAACAAAGGCTGTCCACGACAATGCTTTCCAAAATCTCAAGAACTATTACTTTTTCACCTTTATTCGCCAGGGTACTCGCAGGACAAATCCTAAATCCGTATCTGATTTTTCTGTTTTCCAGAAGTCGGGGACCCTGCACTATCGATTTTTCATCGATCTCTCGGCTTATAAAGGCGAGATAAGCCTGGCGCTTTACGATTACACCTATTTTTGCGCGATAGAGTACGCAAAAGAGCGGGCGTTCGTTTTGAATTTCGATAAAACACAGGTGCAGCCCTCCGCCGAAATCGTGGAGAACAAAAAATACCCTGTCTATTACAATCCCACGGGAGCGATAGACGATAACACAATCTATTATACCTGGGGGAAGGGTTTGTTAACCTTTTATCCCCGGGAAATCGTCGTGAGCTATGGCGTTAGCGACCATTAAGCACCACAGTCGGTTTTGGACCGCCTTGATGGTTCTCCTTATCGCCGCAGCTATTCACGGCTACAGCGTTTGGTCGAATCCATTCCTGGGCAACCAAACACAGCCTGCCGTGACTCCCGTGCAATCTGGCGGTACCGCGCCGGCACCGATCCTTCGGGGGCAGCTGGAACTGAGATCAAGCCTGGCCGAGTATTTTTCGTTATGGGAAAAGGGGGCCTCGGCATCCCTCTTTTTTATTATTGTAGGGGTGGCCTTTCTCTACGGCGTATTGCACGCGCTGGGACCGGGGCATAGAAAAACGGTGGTTTTTGCGATCTATTTGTCCCGCCACTCACCCTGGTGGGAGCCTATGGCCATGAGCCTTGGCCTGGCCGGGTTGCATGGAGGAACCGCCGTCGCGCTTATCTTTATCTTCCGTGGCGTATCGGGGGCGATATCAGCCTCCACCGAAAGGGTCGCAGCTTACTTGGAAGGCTTTGCCTATGTAGCCCTGATCGTAGTGGCACTCTTCTTACTAATCCGTTCTATTGTGGATCTGACTCGAGAAAAATCGCGACGGGAAAGCCAACTCAGTTTGGGAGCCCTCATTCTCACTGGAATTTATCCCTGCCCCGGCGCTATCCTCATCCTTGTCTTATCCCTTAGCCTGGACATACTTAGCCTGGGCATCGTGGCGGTGCTCGCCATGTCGATGGGTATGGCCGTTCCCATCGCGCTATTCGCGTATTTAGGCTGGTTCGGCCGGGAAGGGCTTTTACGCAGGCTTAAGGACAAGGAGCAGAGGATCAGAAAAACCGGTTCGATCGTTGAGATAGTCGGCTTCTCGATCCTTCTGCTGTTCTCCATCTATATCGCGCTGCCCTTTATAAACGGGCTTACCGGGCTGGCGATATAGGGTAGAATAGATTTACTCGGGGATTTTTTCCTGTTGATACTCAGATTCGCAGGGCGGTCCCCACGTATATCTAATCGTCTTGGTATTCAGATTTACATAGAACGATACAAGGGTCTGCCATCGTTCCGCAGGAAGCTTATTTGTATCCTCATGCCTACAGATGGAATTCGGGAACCCGGTATGATCTCGCAGGCCCTCTTCGATTTTTTCCTCTGTGACATGGCCGGCAGCGTCATGGAAATGGGCATAGAGCCTTGCTGTTCTGCCGAAAGTGTCCGGAAGCAGGAGGGCGCCAATATCCTTATCGCCTTTATTCAGTTCTTGAAAATGATTCGAATGGACAAGCACGCCTTCCTGTGGCTTGAGCACCCTCATGCCGCTGGGATAGCACTCGGCGTCCAGGGCCTTTCCTTCGGCGCTGGCTATGAGCATATTGCCCGAATTAGGACATGGATTGGCTTTCAAGAAAGAGATGCAGGCATCTAGAGAGCTTTGTTCGAGAACATGGCGTGCCTTTATCAGAAAAGGAACGCCAAAGGCGGCGTCGTCCCGCTCCAGCTTTATGAAGTTAACGCCTATGCCGATTCCTGATGAGCCAAAGCCTTTATGGCCGATAATTCCTGCCTCGGTGATCATGAAAACCGCAGGCCTATTTGGTATCTCGATGGTGATGGCCAGGCATTGGCCCTGAAGAGGCGGCTTGTAATCCCAATTTTGCCCTACATAGGTATCCTTAGTACCGGTGCTTTCCGGAGTAAGGGCAAAGGCGGTACAGCCGCCTGCCGCTTCGGCCAGCATGTCGGGCAGGTAGGTGTAGTTGAGTTCCCAGCGGGTGTTTAAGGCTGCGATCTGCTCTAAAGGAAGACCTGACCCATCGGCGACTCCTTTCATCTCCTGTATGAATGCGGGATTCAATCCTTCTATGTATGGTAGGAATGTTAGGGCTTTATCTAGAATTACCCGTTCGGATTTTTCCGGGCCTGATAACCAGGTGGACATGTAGTAGTGGTAATTCTTCTTAATCTCAGAAGCCGTGGCCTTGCCATGTTCGAATCCCACATCATAAGCGCTGCCCTTAACATGGATACACCTAATGTCCATTTTCCCTCCTTGGATTACGGCTTCTTTTTGTCCTTGAGGCTTAAAAAAGAATCCCTTACCCGTTCATCGATATTATTCAGATGTGTAGTCAACCATTCATAGGCTTTTTCTGCGTTCTTTTCTTCTATATAGCGTAAAATGGAAAAATGCTCATTGTGCACTTTATCTAAATGATTTCCTGCCGCTGAGAAGAAGCAACGTTTAATTTCTTCATGCATAAAAGATCGGAGTGTATGGTAAACATCGATAAAAATGCTGTTATTGCTATACCTGATTATCGTTTCGTGAAAGCGGTAATCCTCGGCTATGAAGACATCGATAGAGTCGGTGGTTATCATTTTTTCCCAGCAGCTTTTAAGGTTACCGATCAAATCCGCCCATTCTTTTTCTGAAATATCTCCTCTCGAAAAAAGGGTCCTGAGCGAGGAGCTTTCTATCGCACCGCGAACGCCCATTAGTTCGAAAAAGTCTCGCTTTCCAAGGAGGATTGCCCAGGAAACAACCTCCCGAGATAGATTGGAGCAGTCGCAGACAAAGGTACCCTTGCTTGGGTGCATTTGGACAATGCCTAAATATTGGAGAATTTTCAGGGCCTCTCGTACTGAAGAGCGCCCTACGCTAAACATCTGGGTAAGCTCAACCTCGGTGGGGATTTTATCACCAACCTTGAACGTGCCGTTTGCGATGAGTTCCTTAACGTTTCTAAGTACCTGCTCCATGATTGTATTCTGCTTAATCTTCACAATCATATTTTTTCCTTTCTTTTTGGTGGGCATGATTATAGCAGAATCTATAAAATTTATTTGCACTTTTCATCATAAACGTTGACAACTCCAAGATACCATGGTACAGGTAAAACAGATCATCTGAACATCAGATGTTCCTAACCTACTACAAGGAGACTAGGGTGTCAATTCCGAAAGCGCAGCTACCAGAATTGTACCGACGGCTGTATCTATGCCGGCAGTTTGAAAATGTGACTATCAAGTTATTTACCAATAATGAATTACCAGGATTCCTGCATTCCCAGCTTGGGCAAGAGGCCATACCTGTGGCAATTTCCGGCTGCCTTGGCGACGGCGACTTTATGCAGCCCACCCATCGCGGGCATGCCGACATGCTCAGCAAGGGAATGGATCCCAGGAAGATGATGGCAGAGTTGTATGCAAAAAAAACCGGCTACAACCAAGGCAAGGGCGGTTCGATGCACATGGCCAGTGTCAAGGAAGGAATTCTGGGAGCCACGGGAATTGTTGGAAGCGGTCCTGTCATATCAATAGGCGTCGCTCTTGCGCTGCAAATGGATAAAAAACCCAACGTTATCGTCAGCTTTTTCGGCGACGGGGCGACGAATGAGGGAAGCGTTCATGAGGCGATAAACATGGCGGCGCTGTGGAATCTGCCGATCGTCTTCGTGATCCAAAATAATCAGTTCGCCGAGTCGACTCCCCGAAAAGACCACCAAAAGGTGGATGACATCTCCATCAGAGCAGAGGGTTACGGCATCGATGGCTATACCTGTGACGGCAATGATCTTTTCGCAGTATACGAGGTCGCATCCAAGGCAATAAAAAAAGCCAGAAAAGGGGGAGGACCATCGCTCATCAACGCTGTTACCTACAGGATTCTTGGTCACTATGTCGGAGATCCTGGAAATCTGTACAGGGACAAGGAAGAGGTCGAGAATGCAAAGAAGAGGGATCCCCTCCAAATGTTCAAGAACAAGCTAAAGGAGATGAAAGCCCTCGATGACGCGGCATTCAAAAGGATTGAATCCGAGGTCGACGCGTTACTGGATGAAGCGGTGACCTTTGGTCGAGAAAGCCCAGAGCCTCAGGATGAGGAGCTCATGGCGTATATCTACAGCTGATCTCAATCCAAGGAGATAAAGAATGGCGATTATTACATACCGCGACGCAATTCGAGACGCTTTGAAAGAAGAGATGGCAAGAGACGAGCAGGTATATCTCCTGGGAGAGGATATCGCGCAGTTCGGCGGCAGCTATAAAACCTGCGTAGGCTTGTTTGAGCAATTCGGAAAAGAGCGTGTACGAAATACCCCGCTCTCCGAAATGGCCGTTGTAGGCTGTGCCCTGGGCTCGGCTATGCTGGGCAAGAGGCCGGTGGCAGAGATCATGTATGTGGATTTTACCGCCTGCTGCATGTCTCAAATCGTCAACGAGGTCGCGAAGACAAGGTACATGTATGCCGGACAGGTTGAGATTCCCATGGTGATAAGGACTCAAGGCGGAGCCGGCCGGGCATCGGCCGCGCAGCATGCCCAGAGTCTCGAAGCCTGGTTTACCCACGTACCTGGACTCTATGTTGTTATGCCTTCCACTCCCTATGACGTAAAAGGTCTTTTAAAAACCGCGATCAGGGACAACAACCCGATTCTTTTTATCGAACACAAGCTCTTATACAACAGCAAGGGTGAGGTTCCGGAACAGGAGTATACGATTCCTCTTGGGAAGGCGGACATTAAACGCCCGGGAAAGGATGTGACTATCCTCACCTGGTCCCGGTGCGTTGAATTTTCGCTGGGCGCCGCCAAAGAGCTGGAGAAGGAAGGAATCGATGTGGAAGTTGTGGATTTGCGCAGCCTTAAACCACTGGATGAGGAGACAATCCTTTCTTCTGTGGAAAAGACAGGTCATGTCGTAGTTGTCCATGAAGCAGTTAAGAACTCAGGCTTTGGAGCTGAATTGGTGGCACTTATTAACGAAAAAGCTTTTGATTCCCTGGATGCTCCGATTCAGCGCGTAGCAGGTGAAGAAGTACCAATGCCATTCAATCCTCGCTTGGAAGCAATGGCAATTCCAGATTCGAAGAAGGTAGCGAATGCGGTGAAAAAGGTTTTGAGCCTTTAGGTAGGTTTCAATTTCTAGGTGAAAGGAGGCTTTGGGATGTACAAGAATCGAAAGTGGTTATCACTCGTGGTCATCGCACTCTTGGTGCTGATGATGGGTAATTCCGCATGGGCACAATTTACGGCGCCCCAGAAAGTGATCGGCGTTGTAGAGCCGAGAAGCGGCGTTTATGCGGAAATAGGTGAGTATGGCATCAAAGGTGTCCAGCTCGCATTGGATCAGTACAACGCTAAAGGAGGCGTACTTGGATCCGAATTAGTCCTCGTGGCGGAAGATACCCAATCTGTAGTCAATGTTGGCGCGCAAAAAGCCAGAAAGCTGATTACGGAACGCGGTGCCGTGATGCTCGTCGGCGAGGTTTCCAGCGCTGTAGCCGCTGCCATGGGAGCGGTGGCCGCTGAATTCAACGTTATTTACATGGCCGCAGGCGCGAATTCAAATAATATAACCAATGAGGACGCCAAACGGGTTATGTTCCGCACTGACCTGAGCAACTGGCAGTCCAACAATGCCATGGCTAATTATCTTTTAAAGAATTATGGCAAGCGCTGGTACTTCCTCACTTCGGACTATACCTGGGGGCATACCGCCTACAACGTAGCGGCAAAAATTCTTAAGGAAAACGGCGGCACCCAGTTGGCTAACGACCTTGTGCCCTTCGGAACCAGCGATTATAGCGCCTATCTTCTTAAGATCAGACAAGCGAAACCCGACGTGCTTTACATGTCCATCGGTGGAACGGATTTGATCAACTTCTTCAAGCAGTTCGCCGGCTTCGGGCTCAAGGGAACAATGCAGGTATCCGGCGCGATCATGAACGACTCGGACGCGTGGACCCTGGGACCTGGGGTAATGACAGGCGTCTGGCCGAAGGTGTGGGCATACAACGTTGATACTCCGGCATCGAAGGCCTTTACCCAGGCCTTTATCGCAAAGTATGGGGTTTATCCTGAGAACGAGAGCTGGCAGGATTATATCTCCACCGTAGCCTATATCGAGGCAGTGAAAAGAGCAGGTACCTGGAATTATGAACAGGTGATCAAACAGCTTGAAGACTACAAATTTGACGGCTTGAAGAGCAGGCCGGTTTATTTCCGTGCGAGAGATCACCAGCTGATCCAGGAAGTGTACATCGTAAAGGCAAGGGACGGAGCCTGGCCTAATAAGCAGGATTGGGGTGAAATCGTAGCCGTGTATCCAGGCCCTGACGTTCCGCTTGATTCAATTGAGAGCACCATGGCAGAAAATCCTATGGTTCTGCAGAATAAATATCCTTTGAGCATTGATAAAAAATAACTAGTGATAAGGGAGATCCTTTATGAAAAGGATCTCCCTTATGGTTTAAGTTTCTGAATAAAGGAAGGTTCCGATGATTGTCCTTTCGCAAGTCATCAATGGGTTGATACTGGGAACGATTTATATACTCATGGCCTTGGGACTATCATTGATACGAGGAACCATGGGCATACTGAATTTCGCCCATGGAGTGCTTTTTACCCTGGGAGCGTACTTCACCGTCAAAGTCGCCATGCTCACAAATTTCTGGGTAGGAATCATTATTGGACCGATTTTTGTCGGCTTAGTGGGTATGTTCATTCAACGATTTTTTATGAGGCGCCTCCAAGGCAAGCACGAGCTATTCGGACTCCTCCTTACTTTCGGCATGGCCTACATAATCGAAGACATTATCAAGATAATATGGGGCGTCGGGGGACAGCCTTTCAATATACCTCCGTCGTTGAGCGGTTTCGTCAATCTGGGTTTCTTGATTTATCCGACCTATAGGCTTTTTATCCTTGGTGTTACCACGTTCTTACTACTTGCGCTGTACATCTTCCTCAACAAGACCAAGGCTGGTTTGATAATAAAGGCAGGAAGCCGGGATTTAACCATGGTGTCGCTCTTGGGCATTCCGGTACAAAAGGTGTTCACCCTTGTTTTTGGACTTGGAACGATGCTGGCAGGTATCGCAGGAGCCCTGGCGGCACCCATGTGGGGCGTTCAGCCAACGATGGGCAATAAGATATTAATCCCCTGTTTTGTCGTGATCTGCCTCGGTGGCATGGGAAGCCTTATTGGAGCCGTGGTTGGAGGCTTGATAATCGGCGTGGCCGTCAGTTTGGCAATTCTCATCCAGCCGTTTTTCTCCGATTTGATCATTTACGTTATTATGGCCACCGTATTGCTAGTCCGTCCTCGAGGACTATTCGGCGAGGTTGGGGAGGCATTCGAATGAACCTGGGGACATCAATCACCAAAAAGAATGCAGCCTTTAGGGTTGGAGCCGTAATTATTGGCATTTTCGCCTTCATCATGCTACCCACCTTATTCAAATCCATCGGTAGCACTATGTTTCTTGCCACGGAAATTTTTATTTTCGCGATATTCGCCCTAGGCTTTAATCTGCTCTTGGGCTTTACGGGAATTATTTCTTTCGGCCATGCAGCGTGGTTTGGGCTTTCTTCCTATGCCGCCGCTCTTTTCCAACGCCACGTCACGCCTGATTCGACGCTTATTCCCCTGTTGTTCGGAATATTATTCACAACCTTAATCGGCGCTCTAGTCGGTAAGCTGATTATCAAGACTAGAGGCATATACTTTGCCTATGTCACTATCGCTTTCAGCCAGCTCGTACTCTTTATAATAATTCGGTGGACCAAACTCACTAATGGAGAGAATGGCCTCGGGGGCATAGAGAGAAAGCCATTATTCAAGTTCATAGACATTGTACCTGAATTTAACTATTACATCTTTGTCGTCATTGTGTTCATACTGGTATTCATTCTCCTGAACATTATCATCAAATCCCCCTTTGGAAGGGTGCTCCAGGCGATACGGGAAAACAGAACCAGGGCAATTTTTATCGGGTACAATGTCAGGTCTTACGAGCTTACAAGTTATATCCTCTCGGTATTCTTTACTTCGGTAGCCGGAGTGCTGGACTTGTTCTTATTAAAGTACGCGTTTCCCGAATCCATGGCCACAACGATGTCGGGAGAAGTGATCATCATGACCCTGGTCGGTGGAATGCACAACCTTACAGGTCCGGTTCTAGGAGCAATAATTATCACCTTCTTGAAGGATTTTATAAGTTCCTTTACCGATCGGTGGATGATATTCCTGGGGGGGATTTTTGTATTATTCGTCATGGTATTCCCAGAGGGAATTATGGGATTTTTTGGGAAATGGGGTGGAAATAATCCGTTCAAATCCTTGTTGCCCAAGCGAGACAAGGAGTCGGAATCGTGAGCGAAACTACACCTAAGATCGCCTTGAGATCGCAAAACCTCAAAAAGCATTTCGGTGCCATTAAAGCGGTAGACGACGTTAATTTTACGCTCGAAGAAGGAACCCTCCACTCGATCATAGGGCCTAACGGTGCCGGTAAAACAACTTTTTTCAACTGCCTTACAGGCAAGTTTCCCATTACCGAAGGTAAAATATTTTTCGAGGGAAAGGAAATTCAAAATATTCCAACCTACAAGCTTGTGCGGTTGGGTGTTTGCAGATCCTTTCAGATTTTGAATATTTTCAAGAAACTGACCGTAGTGGAGAATGTAAGAATCGCAATACAGGCTAGACACCCTCAGAGATTCAATCCGTTTACGAAAATTGACCGTAAAACATCGGAAGAAGCGGAGCAAATTCTCGAAAGAATAGGCTTGGAGTCCTTTAAGAACTCGGTATCCCAGGAATTGTCCCATGGAGATCAGCGCCTTCTGGAGATTGGCATCACTATTGCCACGGCTCCCAAGGTTCTCCTTTTGGACGAGCCTGCTGCGGGGCTTTCCAAGCAGGAATTGCAGAAGCTTATCCCTGTCATCAACGAGTTGCGAAAGACAATGTCCATCGTACTCATAGAGCATGATATCGATATGGTTCTTTCCTTATCGGACATTATCTCGGTAATGAGTTTCGGCAAGATTATCGCCGAAGGCTGCCCTGAGGAAATTCAAAATAACGAGAAGGTCCGCAAGGCCTATTTGGGAGACTGAGATGTTGCTAAAGATCGATAGCATTAACTCGTATTACGGAAAGAGCCATATTCTTTATGATGTCTCCATTAAGGTCGACAGAGGAGAATCCGTGGCCTTGCTAGGGCGTAACGGCGCCGGAAAAACCACGACCATGAATAGCATCATAGGCTTGGTGACTCCCAAGTCCGGTTCGATCCAATTCGACGGCAAGGAATTGGTCGGATTGAAACCCGATCAGATAGTACGGCAGGGCATTTCATTAGTTCCCGATACCAGGAGAATCTTCCCAAATCTGACTGTGCTGGAAAATCTAAAAATTTCGGAGCGAAAGTCGGCGGATAGCAACTGGACGATTTCCGATATTTGGGAGCTTTTTCCCGAGCTTTTAAGGCTCAAAGCATCGAGAGGGCGGGAGCTGAGCGGGGGAGAGCAGCAAATGCTCGCTGTCGCCCGCTCTCTCGTAGGAAACCATAAAATGCTGCTCCTCGATGAGCCCTTTGAGGGACTTGCGCCGATTATCGTGAAAAGGATCGCAAAAACACTCATCGAAATTCAGAAAACCGGCATTTCGCTGATTATTGTAGAACAGAATTTCAGGATGGCTCTAGAAATCGCCACTAGATGCTATGTCATGAACTTGGGAAGGATAGCGTTTGATGGACCCTCAAGCGCTATTACCGAAAATCCCGAACTGCAGAAAAAACTGCTGGCTGTATGAGCTAAATTAGAACAGGGAGATCGAATATGAGCGATACCGTTTTACTTCCAAAGCTTGGACTCACGATGGAACACGGCATTATTATGGGCTGGTCAAAAAAAGAAGGGGACGAAGTAAAAAAAGGAGATGTATTATTCCAGGTAGAATCGGATAAGGCTGTAGTGGATGTCGAGTCCGATTATAACGGAATCCTTCTGAAACGATACTATAAAGAAGGCGATGATGTGCCCTGTGGTATCGCGGTCGCTGCGATAGGGAAAAAAGGCGAAGTGCCTCCTGATTTGGTGAGTCCTGCGGCCGAGGCTCCTGTGTCCGAAGCTGTTACGCATGGTGAGGGAAAAGCTAAAAGCGAAACGCTACCAAGGACATCAGGCAAAGTAATCGTATCTCCCCGGGCACGAAGGCTTGCGGTAAAAGAGGGAGTGGATCTTGGATTGATAGGCTCAGGAAGCGGCGATAACGGAAGAATAAAAGAAAGGGACGTACAAGCCTTTATCGATAATTCAATGGATAAGGGAAGGCAGAAAATATCGCCGGTCGCGAAAAATATCCTGGAAGCCGAAAAGATAAGCTCAGAGGGAATACGTGGCAGCGGTCCGGATGGCAGGATAATGAAGCGGGACGTTCTCGGGTCATTGCAAAAGATGGGCGATAGATATACCCAGGACAAATCCTCTGAAGTCAAGATAGTACCGATAAGTCCCATGCGGGAAACGATTGCAAAAAGACTTTCAACTTCCAAGGGAACGATACCCCACTATTATATTACTATCGCTGTGGATATGACTAACTTTATCGAAGCCCGGAAGGTTTGGAATGAGGGAAATCCGGAAAAGAAAGTCTCCATGAATTCGATGCTCATGAAGGTTGTCGCAGTTGCATTGAAAAAACATCCAATGGTCAACGCGTCTTGGTCGAGCGAGGGATTGAGACTATTCCCCTGGGCAAATATCGCGCTTGCTGTTTCTACGGATAAAGGACTGGTGACACCGGTAGTCAAAGATTGCGATCGAAAAGCCGTCTTAGAGATAGAAGAAGCGTTGGCCGATTTAATCGGAAGAGCCAGGAAGAACCAGCTCAAGCTCGAAGAATTTACCGGATCAACCTGCACTATCAGCAATCTTGGTATGTATGAAGTGGAGGAATTTTCGGCGATTATAAATCCCCCGGAAGCATCGATCCTTGCGGTTGCATCGATAATCAACACTCCGGTGGCACAAGAGCAATCGGTCGTAGTCAAGCCGATTATGAAAATTACCATGAGCGCCGACCACCGGGTCGTCGACGGCGCTGCGGGCGCCGAATTTTTAAGGGACCTCAAGAAAATGCTAGAGTATCCCTTTTTCGCGATGTTTTAACAATTTGTAGCCTGCTTTGAGCATTCTCTAATCTTCAACAAGGCTACGACCTTACTATAACTATGGAGGGTATACCAATGTCGGAACTGATGGATAGCTT
>DIXQ01000010.1 GCA_002428725.1 Spirochaetaceae bacterium UBA6076
TTATACCCTCCTGAATAGTCACAAAAATTCGAGTCCAAGTTGAACTATTACGGCCGCATTCCGGTATTGCTGATAGACGATTGGCTTTCCGAGGCAAAAAAACCAGGATACGGTGCTATTCTGCTTGATCTTATGGAGCACCGCTACACAGAAACCTCAACAATCTTCTGCACGCAATTGGATCCCGACGGATGGGAACTCGCGCTCGATGTGAAGGCTTTGGCCCAGTCAGTTATGGGGCGGTCGATAAGCAATAGCTATATTCTCCACATCAAAGGCGACGATATGCGCAAATACTACAACTGCAAACCTTGATGCTTCTGAGAGCTAGGGGAAGGTTTCTTCACCTGGCTCTTTGTATGCCGATTTGGGCGGTGCACTTAACCACGGATGCCGGTGCAGTTACGCGCGGAACAGTGGTGCACCTGGTGCGCAGAATTCACAATAAACGAAAAGAGCCAAAACTAATAAAGCAGGTCAAAAATCGGCAGTATCGAGGCAGTCTTTCTTCTTAAACGACTCGTTTTGCAATCTCAAGGACCAAAGTCATGATTTTTGTTCTTGTGTCACAAAATAGTAAGTATTATATGCTACTTATGTGCAGCCTTCGGCCACAATGATTTAGAAAACATACCTTTGTATCAAAAAAGTAAGGGTACAAATCTAGTTACAATCGAGAAAATTTCATGTGTAGCTGCATGAACACTGGAAGCCAGGGATTGGATCGACTGATTCTCAAAATCCAGGATCGCCCATGTTGAACAAGTTTACAGCCTATCATAATCAGGTCCGCAATAACCTTACGAAGACGTCGGCGAATCATCGGAGTCTTTGGATCGAGTTTTATCGGCAAAAGGGAACCCCAGCCGAGTGCCGACTGGCCAATCCAGCGGAGCGTATTGAACGCTACCATGCTCAAGGTGAGTACCAGGGCATTCACATCTAGTTTCCCTGAAGGCAGCCGTTCTACTCCCATATCGCTTTTTAATTCACTGTGGAATTGCTCCGAGGTACCATGATCGTGGTACAGAGCAATTACTGTCTCCGGTGATTCACAGAGATTCGTCCACCAGACTTCAAGGTCAGTTTCCATCACCAATAACGGTTCGCCGCTTTTATCGATAGTTCGCTCGGTATACCTAAAGACCAAATCGAGCATACAAGAATCATCATCAGCCTTGGGGTGCTGTTTCGTGATAGTTCCTGTCCATACCCTGGTGCCGGGAAAGGGCATCGTAACGTTTCCGAATACCTTGGCGTTCTCAGCCCACAGTGCTTGATTCTCTCGTCTCAGATTATGCTTGATGATAAAAAAACCTTTGTTCCCCTTTAAGCTGTCGCATGGTATCCCACGAATCATTACCACCATCGAGCCTAAACAACAAAGAGTGCGTAAATGTCATCGTATCGAGTAACGACACCATCTTCCCAAGAAACGCAGGGGTGCCATTTTGACAATGCTGGGAGCCTGGGCGTAATTCGCAGTCAAGCATATACCCTTCGGCGCCAAGATACGCAAAGATCGGCGCATAGCCATCAGTACCCATGTATGATCTGCTTACCCCCTCCTTGTGGGAGTCGGAATTGTCCATGATAGAAACATCGATATCTACCGGGATATAGGATTGTACTGTTGTTACTGTCACCGGCGTTGGCGTTACATTCTTGAGTAATCGAATATTTGCCTGTCGTACTCGATCAAGAATGCCTATGCTTTGAGCGGCTCTCTCAAGATATAATCGCAAAGTTTCTTTTGCCGGCACATAGAAAAGGTTGAATGCTTGTCTAAAAAGCGCGCAATACCTGAAAAGCGCTATTTCCTCGAACGAAGAACGTCCCTGTACCAATAGACCAAACATAGATCGTAGGCAGCTGTTTAACGCTGGCTGGCCGGGAATCAATGTATTCAATCCAATTGCCCTGGCAATTTCGCCAGCTAGACTGATGCCCGCTACACTTTCAAGCCGTTCCGTGCTAGATTTGATGATGAAAGACATGATCACCTCCAGGGTGCGAACAAGTAGTTAATTAACTTATTCTACCATGTAGATTTGATCGTGTCTTTCACTTTTTTATACGGATTCAGGTAGTAAGTTATAATTATCCAAAAAATATTAAAATCAGGATATACTGGCTCCAGGACACCCATGATAGTTTTCATCGCGCCCTACTCGAAACTTAAAGAGATCGCCGATTCCTTGGCGGATCGCTATACCGAGCCTATGCGTAGCGTCGTGGGTGATTTGGGCGCTGGGCTCGCCCTGGCCAGGCAAGCATTGGACGAGGATGCGATCCTAGTGAGCCGGGGCGGCACGGCCAAGCTTATCCGTGAAAGCCTTGGTGTCGATGTAATTGAGATAGGGGTTTCCTACCTGGACCTTATGCGCATTCTCAAGCCCTACATGGGAAGCCACAAGCCTATAGCGGTGGCGGGATTCAGAGCCCTTATCAATTACGCTAAGAACGTCTGCGAAGCCCTGGGAATAAAAGCCGAATACCTGCCAGTGGACGATGAGGCTGAAATGCCCAGCCGCATTGAGCAGGTGAGGGGGATGAATGTCGCCTGTCTGGTGGGCGATATGGTGGCGGTGCGCAGCGCCAAGGATTTGGGGATTCCCCTGGCCTTGATCGAGTCCGGGCTTGATGCGGTAGCTGAGGCTTTGGACAAGGCCGCTATGGTGGTCAGAAGCCTCATGGCCCGCCGGGCTGGGGAATTGAGGCTGGGCGCCGTGCTCAACACTGTACGAGAAGGTATCGTAGCGGTGGACCGGTCGGGGCTCATCACCCATATTAATAGCACGGCCAAGGACCTGCTGGGCCATCAGATTGCGGTGGGCGTGTCCGCAGAAACAGTCCTGCCGGGCAAATACATTGCCCGGGCTATGACGGAGCGCAAGGAAGCCTTCGGAAGGCTTCTGGAGATCGGAGGCCACCGCACCGCCCTGAACGTGACGCCCATCGTCGCCCGGGATTCGGTGGAGGGCGCTGTCATCGTCCTGCAGAAAGTGGCCCAGATCCAAGATATTGAGAAAAAGGTGCGCCGGCAGTTAAGCGCTGGGGAGCTGGTGGCCAAGTACCACTTTGAGGATATGGCTTCCGAGTCCCCGGCTATGTGCGCCTGCCTAGGTGTTGCCAGGCAGTATGCCCGAAGCGCCAGCGCCATACTGATCTACGGTGAAACGGGAACGGGTAAGGAAAGGCTCGCTCAGAGCATCCACAACGAGAGCCCGGTAAGGGACGGTCCCTTTGTGGCCATCAACTGCGGAGCCCTTCCCCCAAGTCTTCTGGAGAGCGAGCTCTTTGGCTACGTGGAGGGCGCCTTTACGGGGGCGGGTCGGGGCGGCAAAATGGGTCTCTTCGAGCTGGCCCACGGCGGAACTATTTTTCTGGATGAGATCAATGAGCTGGATGTCCAGCTCCAGGGCAAATTACTGAGGGTGATCCAGGAGCGGGAGGTTATGCGGGTGGGTGGGGTAAAGGTGATTCCCGTGAGCTTCCGCCTGATCGCCGCGTCCAACGTGCCCCTCCAGGAAGAAATGGAAAAGGGCAAGATCCGTCGGGATCTCTTTTACAGGCTAAACGTTCTGGACATACGGCTTCCGCCCTTGAGGGAAAGGCCTGAGGATATCGAGCAGCTCTTCGCTTCATTTACTAGGGAATGCGCTATGAGGGACGGGGACACAGTGCCGCCTCCTTCTGAGTGCTTTCTCCAGGCGCTTAAGGTCCATAAGTGGCCGGGCAATGTGCGGGAGTTGGAGAATGTGGCGGAGAAGTGGACGGTGCTGCGAAGGCTTTTGGATGCGGAGGAGGAGGCGGCGCTCACGCTGGAATCCTTCGGCGGCCACGAAGCCTGCGGCTCAGACTCGGCGTCGGGGGGCTTCGGTGGGGTAGGTGGGGACTGGTGCTCGGGAAGCCTGGAGGCCATTACGCGCCGGGCGGCCCTGGCCGTATTGGACGAAGAGGGGGGCAATATATCCAGGGCCGCCCGGCGCCTGGGTATAGACCGCCAGACCCTGCGCAAGCATATCAGTTTGTAAGCCAGTCTGTGCCCGAGCGGTCGGGGCGAGGCCTGCGTATTTCCATCCACTCGTTCTGCCGCGTGAGGTCGCCGAAACCTACCTTCCTGTACAGAGGGTGGGCGTCCTTAGTGATCAGAAACCACTGATACACCCGCTTCATAGAGGGGTGGTTCATGAGAAAGCGCATCATTTCGGTGGCGATGCCCCTGCCCCGGTATTCCTTGTCCACGAACACGTCAATTACGTAAGCGAAACGGATTTTGTCGGATATAACCCGGGCGCAGCCTATCTGGACGCCCTTTTCGTTGAAGGCTCCCACCTGGAGCGCGGAGTTTTCGGCGCTGATGCGCAGTTCCTCGGCGCCGATGCCGGGACACCAATGGGCTTGGGACAGCATGGCAGACATGCGATTGAAATCCATGTCTTCAAGACGGTCCGAGTAGCGAATTTTTTCCATCACCTACCTCCAGGCGGGGTTTGAGTATCGATGAAGCCAGCCTTTAACGGCTTTATTTTCTCGTCTGGATCATGTCGTAGATAGAAATGCTAAACGAAAGCGCGGCGGCGATGTAGATATTAACAGCAGCAGGAGCCTTGTATCCGTACAGGAAGGGCGAAAAGCCCAGGGATACGCAGAATACAATGTGGAGAATCCGGGATACCTTGGATGCTGGCACTGCGAGGCTCCAGAAGCTAAAGAGGAAAAGGATAATTCCTGCAAAGCGGACAAAAATCTGGCCGTTGGAAATAGGGAAAAAGTAGGTGGAGACAAAGACCCAGAGCGCGAGAAAAGCCTTGAGCCAGTCCAGCAGATTGGAAAATTTTTTTCGCTCCGCCATGGTGTCTTTCCTCCAGTCAGCGTACTTGTTCAGAATGGCCGGAAGCCTTTTTAAAAGACCTGGCCGGTAGCGATATGGTACTCAGTTTTATCGTTTTGATGCAAGGAGGAGTTCAAGAACCGTATCGGCCTGAAGATTGGCGAGCAAGCCTACCCGGGGCGCCACGGCGGGGAGTTCTGGACTGACTTCAGCGCTGAAGTCCCCGCAGATATGGAGTCTCCCCCGGTGGAGGAGGCGAATGGATTCGAAGTCACCTGTGCCCGCGAGACCCGATACCGCTACAATGGGAATATCGGGCATGCTTTCGAGGCAAGTTTCGATGAGCATAGACTTGGCGGAAGCATGGTCCAGCGCTTCCACTATTACCCTGGCGCTCGAAAAAGTGTCGGCAATGTTATTTTTATTCAGCCTGAGAGTATGGAGATCCAGGGTGACAAAGGGGTCAATCGATCGTATAGTTTCAGCCAGGGCTTCCGTTTTAAACATTCCCAGTTGGCGGCGAAAATAGTATTGCCTGTCCAGGTTCCCTTCTTCCACCCTGTCGAAGTCGGCAAGGATTAGCTTACCTACCCCGACCCTGGCCAGAGAGATAGCGCAGGTGGAGCCCAAGCCCCCCAGGCCTGCGATACCCACCGTGGCTTTTGATAATAAAGTTCGCATGAGTTGGCGTTCCATTGTCATCAAGCCTAGCTGATGCCGATAGGGGGCGCAAGCATTATTTAGTCTCCGGCAAACTTGCACAAGAGTTTTTTTTGCTATAGCTTATGTTTGTAACGTTATAGGTACTTATATCGGCAAGGAGTGTCGTATGGATACAGTGTTCTGGTCGGCCCGGCAGGGCGCGGAGTGGAAGACCAAGGTTGGTCTGGCTGAAATGCTCAAAGGCGGCGTTATCATGGATGTTACCAATGCTGCCCAGGCTAAGATTGCCGAAGAAGCGGGCGCAGCCGCAGTTATGGCGCTGGAGCGGGTCCCCGCGGATATACGCACCCAGGGCGGCGTCGCACGAATGTCTGACCCAAAAATGATCAAGGAAATCCAGGATGCGGTTTCTATTCCCGTCATGGCTAAATGCAGGATCGGGCATTTTGTCGAGGCCAGGATTCTCGAAGCCCTGGGCGTAGACTTTATAGACGAGTCCGAAGTGCTTACCCCCGCGGACGACAGATTCCATGTGTTCAAGAACGGATTCAGGGTTCCCTTCGTCTGCGGTTGCCGCGATTTAGGCGAAGCCCTGCGCAGAATCGGCGAGGGCGCCGCCATGATCCGCACCAAGGGCGAGCCTGGTACGGGCGATGTCATTGAGGCGGTCAAACACATGAGAAACGTGGTGGATGGCATTGCCAGGCTTACCAGGCTTCCCGACGAAGAACTCATGACCGCTGCCAAGGAACTGGGCGCTCCCTACGAGTTGGTATGGGAGGTGGCCAAGACCGGAAAGCTCCCGGTGCCGAACTTCTCGGCGGGCGGGATCGCGACGCCGGCCGACGCCGCCCTCATGATGCAGCTGGGCGCCGAATCGGTCTTCGTGGGCTCGGGCATCTTTAAATCCGGCGATCCCGCCCGCCGCGCCAAGGCCATTGTGGGCGCCGTAGTGCACTACAAGGAGCCCAAAATCTTAGCCGAGCTTTCGGAGGATCTGGGCGAGCCCATGGTGGGCATCGGGATCTCCGACCTGGAAGACCAGCAGAGAATGGCTGCCCGAGGCTGGTAAGCCCGATGGCCGGGCTTACATCGGGCCGGAAACCCACGGTAGGGGTTCTGGCCCTTCAAGGGGATTATGCCGCCCACAGGGCTTCTCTGTTGGAAGCCGGAGCGGAAGTTGTTGAAGTCCGTTCTGGCGAGGATCTGGCTAAGGTCGAGGCCATGGTTATTCCCGGCGGAGAAAGTACGGTTATGGCCTCGCTGATGGAGCGCTTTGGCTTTCTTGATGAGTTTAGGCGCAGAATCCAAGCGGGTATGCCAACCTTTGGTACCTGCGCCGGCCTCATTCTACTAGCTGCCAGGGTTGAAAGGTGGAACAAACCGAGCCTAGCCGTCCTGGATATCGATCTCAGGCGAAATGCCTATGGCACCCAGGTTGATAGTTTTCGTGCCCCAATAACCACTACTATTCCTGAAATTCCCGGGTTGGAGGCTGTCTTTATCAGGGCTCCAAAAATCTTGACGGTGGGCTCAGAGGTAGAGGTGTTGGCTTTCCATGGCAAGGATCCTGTCTTGGTTCGCCAGGGCGCTATTCTGGGCGCTAGTTTCCACCCCGAGCTTATTCCGGGCGCAATGGTTCATCGCTGGTTTATACGAAGTATTCCGGCGTAAAATCGTTAAAAAGTTATTCAATTACTAGAATATCCTCTAACATCAATCATCGAGATATGATATAATTAAAAAAATATATATTAGGAGTCTCTATGGTTGTCAGAGATGTAAAAAAACAAGTAATACAGGAAACCTTCGAAGGGCAGCCGAATTTTCCTTTTTCGGCGGGCGACAGAGTCGTTCTAGAACGCTACTTCCCTATCACCGAAATGATCAGCCGCTGCTGCGGTTCTGGCTGCGAAGTCCTCATTTATTCGTACGAAGATTTCAACAAGGCGATAATAAAGATAATAAACGAACACGTCTCGGGCAGATGTTTAGGCAACCCGATAACAGAATTTGGCCTCAACGTCGCCAAGGCCGCCATCGAGAGCGATGAGGACATCACAGGTCCCTATCTTGCCCGCACCAAGAGCGGCTCACTTCTCAAGTGCATCAGCATGGTGATCCGCAACGAAAAAAAACAGCCGATCGGCGCCTTAGGCATCAATATCGATCTCTCTATTCCCATGGAACGCTTCGTCAAGGATTTCCTTCTATCCATCGATCAATCTGGTACGGCTGACGAGGTCCTTGCCTCTGATCTGGGCGAAAAAGTCGCAACCCTCGTGGCGGAGGAACTAGAAGCATTTTCCAGGATTACTGGGGTATCTCCGAGCAAGAAAAACAGAAATATCGTCACTGCCTTGAACAAGCGGGGCATTTTCGACGTAAAAGGTTCGGTCGAGCTGGTGGCAGGCGAGCTGGGTGTTACCAAGCATACGATTTATAAGTATCTTCGAGAAATCATGGATAATGGCTAGATAGTAATTAAAACGCCAATCCAAACCCTGGATCAAGCAAGGAGCATCGTCCGTCACGAAGCACCGTGCAAATTGTCGCGCTCAATAAAAACGCTTTGGTGGAAATTGAGGCAGTGGCCTATCCGGGCTCCGAGGAATAGGATTTTACGGCGAACCTGGGCACTGAGCCTGGGGCACTCAGGTCTGGGCTTCCAGTTCTTCTGCCTTCTCTATAGCCTCGATCTTGCTCACTAGGAGCTTATCAACCCTATTACCGTCCATGTCGACTATCTCGATATGAAATCCAGCCCATTCGCATGATTCGCCTACTTTAGGAATTGAGCCCATGCAGAAAAGCACTAGCCCCGCCATCGTGTCGTATGCGTCGGTGTCGAAGGCCTCTTCGTCAATTTCCAGAGCCTCGGCGAATTCACCGATTGTCAGCGCCCCATCCACCAGATAGGATCCGTCCTCACGTTTTGTAAGGCCGGCGGTCTCTTCCGACTCGCCCTGGTCCAGGCCAGAGAGTACTGAGAAAAGCAGATCGGGAACGGTTACAAGACCCGAAACGCCGCCGTACTCGTCCACGATCAGACCTGTTCGGGCTTCTTTATCTTTTAAAATAGCCAAAGCCCGCAATGCCGAAATCGATTCTGGTATCAGCACCGGGGCGCTGAGCTGTGCTCGGATATCAAAGGCTTTTCCAGAAGCCAGGGCAGCCAACGCCCTGCGCATGTCCAGCATGCCCACCACTCGGTCCAGATCGCCCTCCATGGCGGGAAGACAGGCAAAATGAGCATTGGCGAGAATGGCTTCCCTTAATACCGCTTCTTCATCCTCCAGGTCGAGGGCTATCACATCGGTACGGGGAGTCATAAAGGCTGTCACCCTTCTATCGTCCAGATCCAGCACCCCTTCCACCATCTCTTTTTCGGAGTTTTCAAAAACTCCCGATTCAGCTCCCTGGGCTATCAGCACCATTACCTCGTCTTCGGTCACCGCCGGTTCCGCGTTTTTGGCAAAGCCAAGAAGCTTGACGATTAGATTTGTCGCTCCGGATAAAAAGCGGGCCAAGGGTGAAAATGCGGCGTTGACAGCTTTTAAGGGGCGTATAACCGCTGCTGCTATGGATTCGGGCTTGGAAAGGGCAAGATTTTTGGGCACGAGTTCGCCAAGGACAACGGATACCAGGGTTGTGAGCAATACTACTACGATAACCGAGAGTGTCTGGGCTACGCCTGCTAGGGCAGGAAAACTTTTGAGCCAGTGCTCCAGGTTCCTTGAGACAGTTGCCCCTCCCACCGCGCCGGTGAGAATGCCAATGAGGGTGATGGCCACCTGGATGGACGAAAGGTAGCCGCCGGGCTGCTCCGCGGCATCCAAGGCAAGGCGGTAGTTTTTCTTTCCCTGCTCAGCTTCGTGGCGAAGTCGAGCCTTGCGGGAGGAAACCAGGGACATCTCAGCGAGGGAGAAAAAGCCGTTGAGCAGAATCAAGGCTAGAATAATGATAATTTCAAGCACCATTGGATATCTCGCGACGCGGGGTACTACAAGAAGGGCACCAGGAATCGGTGCCGCTGCTACTGAAGGGATCAGCTTCGGCGGAGGGAGCCTCTACCGTTTCGGTGTGTTGTTCGTTCATGGTCAAGAGAATAGCAGAAAAAAAAATCCTCGTCGATAGATTCTTCTCGCTGTGTCGTTATATAGTAAGGATATGTCTATTCGCCGCACCATAGCCCTGCTTCTGCTTTGCGCCCTCGTTCCGCTTGCCTGGGCTCAGCACCCCGATTCGGTTTTTCCCGCCGACGATCCTTTGCGATCCGTTGTTCAGCCCATACGGATAGGAATGGAAGACTTTTCGGCTAAAATCGAGGCAATCAAAGCCCAGGGCAGAGAGCCCCTGGGGCTGGTTCTGGCCGGCGGCTCGGCCAGGGCTTATGCCTATATCGGCATGCTGGAGGTTCTGGAATCCCGCGGAATAGTGCCGGATTTTATTGTCGCCAATTCCATGGGCGCAATAATCGGTCTCTTGTACGCCGCAGGTCTCTCCCCTGCCTTGATCGAGGATCTGGTGACAACCGTTCCCACCGAAAAATATTTCGAGTTCCTCCTACCCACCAAGGGAGGATTGATCAACATCGACGCATTTGAGGCTGTTATCAGGGACCTGGTAGGACAGGTCGATCTGTCTGAACTTCCCATCCCGATAATCATCACCGCCGAAGATCTTTTAACCCGCCGCAGGGTGGAGATCGCCGCCGGAGAGCTTGCCAGGGCGATGAGCTCCAGCTTTGCCATGCCCGCGATCTTTGAGCCCAAGACCTTCGGCGAAACACTTTTAATCGATGGAGGTTCCACTACTCTTGTTCCTGTTGCCCAGGCGGCCGCCTTTTCGTCCAGACTTATCGTCGCCACGGCTCTCTACAATAAGCCCATGAGCTACGAGAACCCTATAACAGTGCTCAACAGGGTGTTCGACATCGGAAAGACCAGGACAGGAATGGAGGATCTTTTCGGCCTAAGCCCCTTTGTAATCCGCAACGATGTGGAGTCCGTCTCCTACATGGAATTCGCATACCCAAAGGCGATAATCCAGCGGGGCAGGCAAAGCGCCGAGGCTGTTGTGGATGAACTTCTGTCCTGGCTGCCCGGGGAGAACAAGCAGGCTCGGATACGTCCTATCTTAGAAGCCAAACGGGCGTATTACCTGAGTGCAATCCCTCCAGAGTTGGACGACTACCGGCGCGGAGCCCTGCCGCCCCTGGACGGATCCCTTCGGTTGACTCCCAGGCTGGGCATATTGCAGCCCGTACAACCGCCTTTGGCGGGTTTTACCGACTCCGGTTTCATCGGCCTGGGAGTAAGCTTTACCGCGGGCCGGTCAAAGGCTTTTTTGGGTGGGCTGGCGAGTTTTAATCCAGAACCAGGCAAAACCTGGGCCGCTGCCGCCGATCTTATGCTCAATCCCTACGACAGCCTTATCTGGAAAGGCGGCTTCCGGCTCTATGGTGTTTTTTCAGCTGGGCTGCCTTACCTAAAGCCCGAAAGCCTGGCATTTTCCTCAGGCCTCAGCTGGGAGTTAGGCAAGAGGTCGAAAACCCTCGAACCCTATGCCGCTACGCGTGCAAACTACAGCTTTGATCCCGCCAGCCTTGGCTGGGAAGCCGAAGCGGGCTTGACCCTGGGAAGCCTTAAGCCTGCCAGTGCCGGGACCGATACAGATACTAATAGCGCCGGCAGCGGAAAAGCATCTTCCGGCGGCGCCGATAAAGCATCCGGAAACCTCGAAGGATTTTATTCCCTCAGAACCGCTGCCTTTGTGCAGGGCGGGACACTTGGTCTCGCTTGGGGGCCGTCGCTGGGAATCTCGGGGGGAGTCTCTCTGGCCGACCTTGTCGCCCTCAGGGCAAGGGCTTCTGGGCGTTGGGCTCTCAATGGGACTGATATGGGATTGGGACGACAGGAATTGTATAGAGGGAGCGCTCCGGCGATCACCGCGCCTTTTTCAGCCGCCGCCAGCGTGGAACTTGCCTGGCTGGCTGACATATTGCGCTTCGAAACCGGCGAAATTCTTTTGGTTGACTCAATCGAGCTCGGTCCCTTTTTCGACTGCATTTGGTCAACGGACTTTAGCTCTCCCGCCGCTGGTTCAGATTTTTTACCTGAGACCGTTACCGCCGGTGTAAGCCTATCGGCTACCCTGCGCTTTGCCGGCCTGCGTCCCTTTGATTTGTCTATTTTCGCGGGCATGGACGATTCGGGGAATTTAGCGTTGGGAATACGGTCGGGACGGCTGTTTTAGTATTTTTTCTATATTTAATGAGGTCGCGGTCAGCTAAAAGATGTCAGCTAAAAGAGGCCAGCCTCGGCATCGCTTTTACTCAAGGGATTCTTAAAGCGCCAGAGCAGAAGAACGACGAAAAGCAGGTTGATGGCGCTCGCCGCCGCAAAAAGATTCCACTTAGGATTCCCCGAAGCCACCGAACCCACATAGGAATGCAGCTTCACCCCGATGGTGTAGAGCCTATCGTCGTTTAAGAACACCAGGGGCACCAAAAAGCCGTTCCAGGCCGAAATAAAGGCCACCATCATGGCGGCGGCGAGCGCCGGCGCGCAGAGGGGCAGCACAATTCGCCTCAGGTACCCTAATAGCCCCATACCCTCCAGTGCCGCGGCTTCCTCGTAGCTGGGCGGAAGCCGATCCAGATACGCCTTAAGACTGAAAATAGCAAAAGGAAGAGTGTGGAACAGATACACGGTTATAACCGGCGCATAGCCGCCTAAGAGTCCCAGAATCCTGAAAACGATGAATAGGGGAATGAGGGAATGAATTCCGCCAGCCATGCCCAGGGCTTCCAGGGCTGCGAAAGCCTTAGCGCTCCGAGCCTTGCCCGCCCTGGAGAGCCATAGAGCTGCCGGAAGGGAGAAAAGAGGGATCAGAAGCGCGGTTATACCGGCGGCGAAGAAGGTGTTTAAAAAAAACCTGAGAATCCCCTCATCGACAAGGACGCTGCGATATGGCCGAGCGGATAAAAAGCGGGGAATCAGTGCATCGACGTAGACAGCCGATAGGTCTGAGAACGAAAGCCATAAGAGTACATAGATAACCAGAATTGCAGTCAGGGGGGCGGCCGCTGTGACTAAAAAGCTAAACCCCTTCCACAAAAACTCTGGGATGAATCCTGCTGGAGCACGGATTCGCGTTCGGGGAATCGCGGCTCCATCTCCGGCCCTCAATTCGGCCTGGCCATTGGAATCGCTGCGGCCTTTTTTATCACTGAAGAGGCTTGTTCTATCGGCCCGAGTCGCGGTGAAGAATCGGCCATGAGGGGCTGCTTCGACGAGGCTGATTTTTTTTCTAAACCAAAACCAGAGAACGACCAGGACAATAACAAGGATTCCCACCGCCACAGCGTAGGCAGAAGCTACTCCGTAATCATCTTCATTTCTGAAAGCGTCGTAAAGGAAAATTTCCAGCGTCGTTGTGGCGCCGACAATGTTTTTGCCGGTTATACCCCCCACAAAGGGAGGCCCGCCGGCGGTCATTAAAAAGGGAACCGAAAATTCCTTGAAGGACTTTATAAAATCCAGTGCCCACATAAGCGCTATCGTCCCCTTTATTAAGGGAGCCTGGATATGTCGGGCCAGGGTCCAGCCTTGGGCGCCCTCGATCCGCGCTGCTTCGAAGAGTCCCTTGTCCAAACTCTTCATGGATGCGTAGAGAGCCAGGACCGCTAAGGGAACGCCCAGCCATATATCGACGCCCAGGGCTGCTAAAAATCCTGCAAGCGGATTGGTGAGAAGGTTGATTTCCGTGCCGAAGAGGGCGGAAAGCATGGATCTGCCTCCGCTTCCGTGGATAATCATCCGCCAGATGGGTATTGAAATAAAGGAAGGCACCCCCCAGGGCACCAGGATGGCGGCGAAGAGCAGTTTGAACGAGCGGCGGGCTTTGAAGAGGGAGCAGGTGAGGACAAAGCCGATGCCCACCGAAATCCCCGCCGAAAGAAAGGCCCAGAACAGGCTGATGCCGAAGGAGAGCGCAAAGGCCCTGTCCTCAACCAAAGCCCGGAAGTTTTCCAAACCCGCCCAGCTCCGCGCGCCCCAGCTGTCGTGGAAAAGGGATTCCCAGCCGGCGGCGGCGAAGGGAAGCAAGCCCGCCGAAAGGACGAGGATAAAAAGGGGAATAAGAAAGAGCAAGTACAGCCGGCTTGAACCAAGAATTGGCGATTTCATATACGAAACTGAACACTTTTCCGTAGAAAAATGCCCCAGCCTGCCCTTTCCCCCATGGTTGATCTTCCAAACGCTAGAAAAGCAGACGGATTGAGGAAACCCGCTTTACGTTTTTTATACCCTCCGGAAGCCGCTTAGTATTTTTGTCCCAGACTAGGACAAGGGGGAATTCCTCAGGTCCCAGTGATTCGGACTCCCTGTACATTGCAAGTATAATGTCGTTGTTTTCGTGAAGATCCCTGGAATCAAGTTTGATCGAATAGCCGTCCTCGGCTATTACCTCCACCCCGTACCCGGTCTTGGCTGCAGTGGCGTCGTAGGCGAGGATATCCGAACCTTGCTTATGCGGGGCATAAGAAGGATCATCGGCGTATGCCAGCAAAAGATGGAGGGGGAATCCCTTGTAGTTCGCCTTTACATCCTTGCGCTCGAAGGCGACTTCCCGGCCGTGGCAGCTCACGCAGGACTGTACTGTGGAGCGGTCGAGACTGCCCTCCATTTTTCCAGAATAGTTCAGAGTGAAATCCTTAAAACCTTCCTGACTCACCACGATACGCTGTATCATCTTGACCGATGAATGCCCGTCGATATTGGGTGCTTGGGGACCCACCTTTATCGTCCGTATGTAGCCAGGATCCTTGGGCAGGTAGTCTCCATCCACTTTAAAGGCTAAAAGCCATTTCCCGTCGGATTCGTTCAGTATAAGCGAGCCAGGGTAGGTCATTTCGTAGCCGTCGGTGGCGACAAAGGTTACCGCGTCCTGGGCTTTCAGATCCATGTAGCGTCCCAGCAGGGCTGAGAGAGAGACGCCGCCATATACATTCGTGTACTTTGTGCCGGCGCTTGTGGTGTAGCTCCCAGTGCCTTCAAGGTACGCCGCATCTTTTTCCAATTCCGCAAGACTCAAGGACTCCTTCATGCCATTTATATCCAATTCCAGGTTAAAGGCTTCAGCCTCGGAGGAAGCGGGGCTAGGCGCCAGGCTCGTGGAGATAGACACTATGTCCTTGACCCAGAGATTTTTTGGGGCATCGCCAACGGTTATGGGCTTGGCTAGATATGTTCCAGCTTCTGTATCCGCGAGAATAAGTGCCTGGGGCGCTACATCCTTGGTGGAAAAACTGACCGAATAGCCGTCAGCCGCGGTTAGAACGATATCATATCCCTGCGCCCAGCGCTCAGCGTCGAAGCTGAATGGATGGTTTGAATCGCTACCGTCCACCATGGCCAGGATGGCGGCCAGGCTGAGACCAGAGTACTCGACGGATATTCCTTTTTTATCCACTGTCTTGCGTAGATAGTTTTGTCCCGCAGCCTTGAGCTTCTGATAATACGATTGGCTGAGATTTTCGCTCCGTATGCCCGTAAGGGCTACGCTCCAATCAGCAGCGGCAGACGCGGCGCTGGCCGCATCGAGAGTACTCGCTGGGTCGAGAATACTCGCTGTATCGAGAGTACTCGCTGGGTCGAGAGTACTCCCGGCTTCGGCGGCGCTGCCAACAGAACTGGCGCTGGGCATGCTACCTTTCTGGGAACTGCAACCGCCCAAAACTAAGGTGAATGCCGCAATCAGCAAGCCACAGGCCGTGAGAAGCCCAAACATCCGACTGTGTTTTTTTGTGTACATCCTCTACCCCTTTACTTTGTTATTGTGAAATCAAATTCGCATCGATAAGACGCCGGGCTTCCGCCAGTGCATCGTCGAGTTCCATGGTTTTTGAAAGAATAAATCGAAGCATCTTCCACATGATATTTTTATACACCGCATAGCCTTGGCCTGGGGGAATCACCAGACCGATCTCGGCGCTTCGAGAGAGCTGGGCATGGTAGCGGTTGCTGTCCCTGGCGGCGGCCCAGGCTTTTCCGTTCGCCGGCATCTTGGACAGGGCTGTGGTAAAGCGCTGCTGCACGCCAATGCCGCAAAGATGCTCCAAAAGCCTCTGGGCGCTCACCGGCGATCTGGAAGCGCGACTGATGGCAAAGCCCTTGAAATCCAATAAGGGAGCTACCGGGTGCCCTGTCGCGGGAACCAGGGGGTAAGGTGCCACGGCAAATTCCAGGCCTATGCGCTCGAACTCGGGGATAGAATAGGATCCGCTCAGGATCATGGCAATTTCGCCCGATGCGAAGCGCGCAACCATTGCATCCCGCTCCAGGGCTTCGAGCCTGCCCGACTCGATCATGTCGAGCATCCAGGCGAGGGCTTTTCGTGTGCCCGGGTCATCGGGGCGGACGCCCCCGTCGGGGTCGTCGATACTGGGTTTGCCAAACCCCGACGCGAAGGAGAGCAGCCAGTAGGCTGAGTACAGATTCCAGGACAGGGGCGTCCGCCCCTTGGCAGCCACCGAATCGGCGATCCGCTCCAGGTCGTCCAGCGTCCAATCAATTGGCGGGGCTTCGGTTATTAGCCTTGTGTTATAGAATACAAGCTGGCTGTCATAATAAAAAGGAAGAGCCCAGAGTTTCCCATCGAGTCTAAAGGCATCCTTGCCCTTGGCAGAGAGCTCGCTTGTCTCGATTCTATCCAAGGGCTGCAAGGCTTGGGCGCTCAGCAGGTCCGCAAGGTTGTCTGATTGGATCATCAGCAGATCTGGCGGACTGCCCCCACCCCTCAGTGTGGTAAGATACTTCGACCTAGTGTCGGGCACATCGATAGCCTTTACCTTAACTCCGGTCAGACTGGACC
Organism: Spirochaetaceae bacterium UBA6076; assembly: GCA_002428725.1. GTDB lineage: Bacteria > Spirochaetota > Spirochaetia > Treponematales > Rectinemataceae > UBA2256. The sequence continues at coordinate 16,379 of DIXQ01000010.1, forward strand.
AGCGTTCCAACTCGGCTTTAAGCTCAGGCACCCCTTCCCAGGAGAGCCATACTTCGAGTTCCCGTTCTTCCGCCGAATCCCCGCTGATGGCGAGGGAACGCAGACCTTCTATACGGGTTCCGTCGGCGTATAGATCCCAAGTCCCATCATGCGCTTGAATGAGATAAAAAGCGGCCAACTTTTCGGCCAGCCTGTCATCTTCACGAAGAAACAGTCCCTTTGCATGCAGGCATTCGAGTTTCCAGGCATCGATAAGTGGAGGTAGCAGCTCGGCGAGGGCAATTCCTTTTTCGTAGCCCGATTCGGTGGGAACCTGATAGCATAGCGCTCGAAGCGCCGCTTCATCCGGCAGGCTGCGGGATTTTCCGTTGAGGCTTAGTTCGAAGGCAGAAACCGAAGCAATGGCTAAAAAAGCCATTGCAATGACGAGAAGTGCCGCCCGAACCAGATACAGTCCAGGCGTCCTGCGATCCATGCTTCCCCCTTTTCAAACACGGAAGGCTGCGCCGTTTCCAGCGCAACCCAATGGCGTTCGACCATGGACCGACGTATAAGGAGACATAGCTTCCCGCGGTCTGTAGGATCGAAAGCTCGGTGGAATATGTTGTCATACTACGACAGCTTGGACAGGTAGTCAAGGAAACCGGATAAACAGCGGCGCAATTTAATGCTACAGAGATATAAGTGTTGCGGAGATTGCCAAATCAGGTTACTATCAAACACATAGTAAATAAAAGTCTTTACAATCTTGATCAGAAGGAGGCGAACATGAAAAAGACAATCGTGGTGCTGTTGCTTCTTGCTGTGGTAAGCTTCGGTGCTTTTGCCCAGGGCAAGCCTCTCATGGACAAGGGTGATTTCGCTGTTAGCATCGGCGCGAATCTCGGCTGGGGTTTCGGTGTCGGCGGCGGCGCTGAGATGATCCTTGCCAGGGTAGATATTGCCGATACTATCCCCCTCACCTTCGGTGCAGCGGTAAAAGCCGGTTTAGATTTATATCCCAGTTTTGAGTTGACAGTCGCAGGAGTGGGTACCGCTCACTTCAGTCTCTCCACCTTTACTGAGCTTCCATCATGGGCTCAGAAATTTGACTGGTACGCAGCCCTCGGTCTCGGCATCGGCCTCGGCGACAGTTTCGGCATTGGCGTTGCGTCAGGCGGTGGTGTCAGCTATCACTTCAGCCCAACCCTCGCGGTGATCGCCGAATCTCTCTACGCCAAGCATTTCACCAGAACGGGCCACGGCTTCTCCGCTATCGGTGTCCAGTTTAAGCTCTAAGCAATCTAGCACTAGAAACTAATGTCTTTTAACGCCCTCTCCGGTCCGGGAGGGCGTTTTTCATTGCAAAGCTCTCCACACTATACGAATTAGCCCAAACAATTTTCGGTCCCTGATTTGAACATGATAAAGAACATAATTTTTTAAAGACCTGACATCGCTTGACAGAACTCATCGGCTCAGGCTAGAGTGCGATCCAAGGAAATACTGATGAGAAATATTAAAGATTCCCTATGTTTCATGCGCAGCGGCCTAAAGAGGCCGCATTCTATCGTCCTTTAAATTCCTTCCAAGCTCAAAGCATCCCAACAAGATCCGTCCTCAGTACTGAAGCAGATGCCGATATCGCTACTGCTGCAGAAGTTCCGGCAATAGTCTTGCGTTCGCTGAATAAGCGGTTCGGCTCCCACGTAATTCTGCAGGACGTTTCGCTTTCGGTTTCGCCGGGGACTATCTTCGGCATAATCGGGAGAAGCGGGGCGGGCAAGACAACCCTCATACGGATAGCTTCGCTACTGGAAAAAGCCGATTCGGGCGATGTGCTCTACGGAGGACAGCCTGTTTCGGGGGCTCGGGGGCAGGTGCTGCTGGATGCCCGGCGCAAGGCTGGGTTCGTGTTTCAGAACTTCAACCTCTTCGCTTCCAGGACCGTGTTCGGCAACGTTGCTTTTCCTCTGGAAGCCGCCGGCTGGATAAAGCCCAGCATCGAAACGAGGGTCAGGGAGCTGCTGGAGCTGGTTGAGCTAGCCGACAAGGCCGCCAGGCCAGCCAACAGGCTTTCCGGCGGAGAGCGGCAGCGGGTTGCCATAGCCCGGGCGCTGGCCAATCATCCTAAGATTCTTTTTTGCGACGAGGCTACCAGCGCCCTTGACCCTGAGACGACCCGCTCGATCCTGGATTTGATCCAGTCCCTAAGTCGATGCCTCGGGCTTACGGTGCTCATGGTAACCCATCAGATGGAAGTGGTCAGGCGTATCTGCGACCAGGTAGCTATACTCTCCGCCGGTTCCATTGTGGAGAGTGGCCCCGTGGCTTCGGTCTTCGTTAATCCTAAGAGTGAGATGGGACGCCGCATCGTCGGGGAGGCTAGCCATGGCTGAGATTTTCAGTCTTTTAGCCCGCCCTCTCTGGGAAACCTTGTTGATGGTCTTTTCCTCGACCGCAATTGCCGGCCTACTCGGCGGATCGCTAGGCCTTGGGCTTCACTATATGGCTAACGACAGGCTTTCCGGGCATGCCACACAGCTTGCGATCGTGAAAAAGGTAGCCGATCGGCTTATAAATACCCTGAGATCCTTCCCATTCATCATCCTCATGGTGCTGGTACTTCCCCTTTCCCGGCTGATTGTTGGAACCAGCCTGGGAACTGTGGCGGCCATTGTGCCCTTGTCGGTGGCGGCCAGTCCCTTCGTAGCCCGCATCGTCGAGGCTTCACTGTCGGAGATAGATCCGGGGGTTCTGGACGCGGCGATAGCATCGGGGGCTTCGAAACGGAGAATCCTCTTCGCAATCCTCATCCCCGAAGCCCTGCCTTCCTTAGTCTCAGGCCTCACCCTCACGATGATCACCCTGGTGGGTTATTCCGCCATGGCAGGGGTTATCGGGGGTGGAGGCTTGGGGGATCTGGCTATTCGGTACGGCTATCAGCGGTTTAGAACCGATATCATGATATCTGCGGTCCTTGTGATCATCGTCCTCGTGGAAGGCATTCAACTCTGCGGGAACGGGATAACCAGGAGCATACGGGCGCGGCGCTAAGGCGCCGGGCGGCGCCTTAGCGCCGCGCGACCGCTGCCTTTTGCGTTGTTTCGGCGCACGGTTCCGGTCACACCCACGTTAGCGCAGCCCGTTCCGAAGGCTCGATTTTCCAGACTTCACCCAATGCCCCCTTACGGCGGCATAACTCACCACAAGGAGGTTCTATATGAACCACAGTAAAAGAGTAGTATTTTTCACAGCCCTCGTGATGATCATGGTCATGATGCCCATGGCTCTATTCGCCCAGGGCTCGAAGAAACCGGTGACGCTCAAGGTAGGTGTGACACCCATCCCCCATGGCGACCTTCTAAACCTCGTCAAAGACGATCTACTGGCCAAGGGAATAAAGCTCGAAATCGTAGAACTCACCGACTACGTTACGCCGAACATTCTTTTAGCGGATAAACAGTTGGACGCTAACTTTTTTCAGCACACACCCTATTTGGTCAATTTCGCGGCGGAGCGCAAGCTCGCCCTGGAGCCAGCGGGAGATGTCTTTGTAGCTCCTCTTGGCTTGTACTCAAGGAAATATAAAAAGCTGGAGGACCTGCCTCAGGGCGCGGTTATTGCTATCCCCAACGATCCCACTAATGAAGCCCGGGCCCTCATTCTTTTCGAAAGCCGGGGGCTGATTAAACTTGATCCCAAGGCGGGACTCAAGGCAACCATCCGCGATATCCAGGAAAATCCCAAGAAATTCGACTTTAAAGAAATCGAGGCGCCCCAACTGCCCCGCACCCTGGATGATGCCGCGGCATCGGTGATCAACGGAAGCTTCGCCTCCCAGGCAGGCTTTGTTCCCGCCCGGGACAACCTGATGATCGAGGGCGCGGGCTCCCCCTATGCCAATATCGTTGCTGTTCGCAAAGGGGATGCCAAGGACTGGAGAGTCCTTGCCCTGGTAGCGGCGCTGCAAACGGAGAAGGTAAGAGTCTTCCTGGATACTAAGTACAACGGCAGTTTCGTACCCGCTTTCTGAATAAGCGGCCTGCTTGCGCTCCCGGGGTTCCTACCACGGGACTACGGGAGCGATTGTAGGAATTTCGCTTATATGCCATGATTTGAATATGATAAAACAGCCCGAAGCCCTGCGCGTGATTCTAAGACAGCCAAAAAATTGGAAGGTTACCGCCCTGAGGGCTTCCATGGATAAACTTCTCTATCAAATTGTCTATCCATATCTAAGCGTGTATTTGGCAATGCTTGGGGCTTCGGGCCTAGGACTGGGCTTGGCCAACGGCTTAGGCAATGGGCTTGAGCGCGCTCTACGGTCCAGTAAGCGCCGGTCTTATGCGCCGGGAAGGCACCAAGCGTGTCTACCTGGGCGGCGTCGCCATCGTAGCCCTTTCCTATCTTTTATTAGGCGTTTCGTGGACAGGGTTTCTTGGGGTTTTAGGCATAATCGTGTGGTGGCTGGGCACCACGGAGACGGGGCTCTGCTGCAGCGTCGTGTGCGGCAGTTCCCTGACCAACGAGAGCCGGGCTACCGCCATGGGTTCCTGTGAAAGTGTCGCACTGGGAATCATGAGTTTTATCGGGCCTGCGATCGGAGCCTTTATTATTGGTTTACTGGGCGGGCTCAAGGTAAGCATGCTACGGCCCTTGTTTTTTATGATTTTTGTGGGCGAGCTAGGTGTGTTCCTGTTTATAAAACGATTCCTTGGTGAGTGTGGGTACATAGAGCTACGCATAAGCGGAAAGAACCCAAGGCCAACGCAGTGGCAGCACGCGACAGGCGAAAACTTTCGCTTTCCTTCGCTCTTATGCGTCGGAACAAAAAGTTATGGCGCTATGTGGTGGTCTCCTGCCTTACCTACCTCCCTACGGGAATGGTGCTGCCGTTTACCCAGCTCTACGCCAGTGAGGCGAAGAACGCAAGTCCCTACATTCTAGGCGCCATGGTCACCGCTTCTTCCTTGGTCAGCCTTTTCGCCGGGCTCCCCCTGGGCCATCCTGGGTCAAGCGCTCCCTCGGTGACAATTCGTCCAGCCCAGGGCTATCTCCCAGGGTGCGGCGACTCGATGCCAGCACTTCGGCTATAGTCTTATCTCCCAAATCATCCAAAACATCGGGTCCCTCGGCTAAGATTCGCGCGATTGTCAGGGATACGGCTCTGTCTTTAGCCTTACGATCCGAACAAAGGGCTGCGGCGGAGCGCCTCGTCCACGGCGCAGAGAAAGCCAGCAAAGCCGTCCCGATAGCCTATTTCACCATGTAATGCCGCCTAGGGCGGTGTTGCCCAAGCCCGCAGCTCTAGCGCTGCCGGAACTGAAACAGGAGGCATCGTATTTAGCCGCATCGGCCAGGATATCGATCTTCGACGTAACATCCATATACTATACAAAAGTATAGTATATAAGAATAATTCAGTCAACGAAAAACCGCGCTCTTGCCTTGGGTCGAACTTACAGGAAAAGCGGAGCAAGTCGAATAAAGTTATCCCTGAGGGCGGGTGAACTGTTATTAGCGATTTCCAGAATAATATCTTCCCGACGCACCCGGCCTTGCTCGATGCGGAGCAAAAGCTCCTTGAATCCAGCGTCGAGAACGAGAAAACTGGGCTTTTCCGCCTCTGAGTCCCAGGGCTCCCAAAAAATCCTTCCCACAGCTGAAGCGTTGATATCATAGTTAGGATCCCCGGTTTTTGCGAAGGCTCCCAGGTATTCTCCGATGGCGGTCTGAAGAGCTAGCCTGCCGTTTTTATTGGCATTAGTGTAAATGCGTAAGAGAAAGCCCGAACCAAAAAGGCTGTCGGTTTGGAGGAAAAATGGGATTTCCATTGCGTGGGAAGCTCCAAGCCTGCGGCTGGCTATGCCGCCCATGACACTCGCTTCCTCCTCGTCCGGAGCACCCCAGTCGAAACGGTACAGATAGACCTTGCCCGCGTTCGGGGCATTTATGTCGGCGGGGTTTTTGCCATAGGCGTCAGCCACGCTGTCGGCTCCCTCAGCCTTCCAGAGCAGGCTGCTCAATTCGACCAAGCGAGGATACAGGGGGTTCCGGGGATTAATTGCCAGTTGCAGAAAAAGCTTGGTCTCCTCCCGGTTTGTCCCAATTATGATGGGGACATTGACGCGGCGCCTGGGATCCGCCAGGGCCGCAAAACCATCGGAAGGAAGCACAAAGCCGTCAAAGATAGGGCTTGGTACCGATAAAATTTCTTTACCCTCGGGCCTTGAAAGTTGGAGCAATTCCCTGGCCGAGGCGGAGCGCAACCATGCGGCTAGTTCTTGGTCGCTTTGAGCCGCGAGCAACCGAGATACTTCCTCGAAGCATGTTGCTTTATTTTGTCTCAAGGCCAGCCGTATGCCCAGATTGACCGCGAAAGCCTCTGGACTTATCGCGGGACCATGGGTGTATCCGCTTTCGATGACCGCCCTATGAAAAAGTCCCTTGGCTTTTGGCGCGATGAGTAGGCTGAGTACGTTAAGCGCCCCCGCCGATTCGCCGGCGATGGTGACATTGCTTGGGTCGCCGCCGAAGGATTCGATATTTTCTTGAACCCACTCTAGGGCGGCAATTATGTCCAGGGTTCCATAGTTGCCCGAATTGCTCTCGGGATCATCTTCGGTCTTTAGGGAAGGATGAGAAAACCAGCCAAATACATCCAATCGGTAATTGATCGATACAAAGACTAGGTTAGCCTGTGACGCCAGGGAATGACCGTAGTAACCTTTGCTCTCGTTGGCCGCTCCGGATGTATTAGCGCCACCATGAACCCAGACATAGACAGGAAGGGATTTTTCCTTGCTAGAAGGCCGCCAGATATTGAGATAGAGACTATCCTCCGATCCGGTTATCGTCCCTAAAAATAAGGAACGCTGGGCCGACTTGCTGCCGAATCGATCAGCCCTTCGCAGACCCTGCCAGGGCTCAGGTTTCCGGGGCGCCTTCCACCGCAAATCACCGACCGGTGGGGTCGCGTAGGGAACGCCCAGCCAGGCTAGTGTATGGTCCCTGTCTTTTACTCCTTCGATGAGACCGTAGCGGGTTCCTACTAGGGTTTCGCCTTGCCATTCGGCGGGGGAAAAGAAAACCTCAGAGACAGGGGGAGCGGCTGTGGCGCAGGATATAAAAAATACCGTCAGAACGACGGTGAGAAATAGCAAATGGAGATTCTTTTTCTTTTTTTTCATACTAAAAATATACTGCAGTACTAATTGCACCGGCTACAACAATCTTCGGTGCAGTAAATAACGTTGACCCGCATGGAAGCCATGATTTACACTAAAAAATCAACTTTTCAGCGCCCCAATCCTGAAATCGAGGAACTTATGCGTAAACTGCAACGCTGCCCCTGGTGCGGCACCGACCCACTCTACCTCCAGTATCACGATATGGAATGGGGAAGCCCCCTTCATGATGAAAAGCGGCACTTCGAGTTTTTACTGCTCGAGACAATGCAGGCGGGGTTATCCTGGCGCTGCGTGCTGGGAAAGCGCGAAGCCTTTAAACAAGCGTTTGACGGCTTCGATGTGGAAAAAGTTGCTACCTACGGCGCCGAGGACATCGAAACTTTGTTGCAAAACTCCGGCATTATCCGAAATAGAAGGAAGATCGAGGGGGCGGTCAAGAACGCCCAGGCCTTTAAGCGCACTGCCGAGGAATTCTCTAGCTTTGATGCCTATATTTGGTCCTGGACCGAAGGCAAGCCTCTGGTGAATCATTGGCGGAGCATGGAACAAGTTCCCACAGCCACCCCACTCTCCGACGCTATTGCCGCGGACATGAAAAAGCGGGGATTTTCCTTTGTGGGCAGCACGACAATTTATGCGCATCTTCAGGCTATAGGCGTGATCAATGATCACCTGACAAGCTGTTTTCGATGGAAGGAACTGAATAACGTATGAATATTCTCGAAACCATACACCAGCGCCGCTCGGTACGGAGTTTTTCCCCCAAGGTCATGGAGCAGCCTGAGATTGAAAAAGTCCAAGGGATGCTCGAAACGGCAAGTTCAGAGCCAGGCCCCTTCGGCACGAGGATTCGGCTTAAGCTTTATATCGATACGAGTGGCTCCGGCGAAGCCAGGATGGGGACCTACGGCCTTATCTCTGGCGCATCGGCTTTTATAATGCCCGTCGTCGTAGACGCCCCAGGGGCTATGGAGGATCTGGGCTGGACGGTGGAAAGGGCGATTATCGATCTATGGGCGGCGGGCTGGGCAAGTTGCTGGATCGGAGGGGTTTTCTCCCGGGCAAAGGCGGCGAGCCTGGCTGGTGCTTCAGGGGAGGAATTTGTCCCTATTGTCGTGGCCCTGGGCAGGGAAGCGGAACAGAGAAGTCTTCTGGATAGACTTGTAACCCGGGCTGCCCGCTCAAGGCAACGAAAGCCCTTAGACGAACTGTGTTTTTTACCCGACGGATCGGCCTTGAACGGCGACGCGCTGGCGCCACCCTGGAATATTGTTCTGGAAGCGTTGCGATCAGCTCCTTCAGCCTCCAATAAACAGCCCTGGCGCCTTGTTCTAAGCCCCGCTGCGCAAAGTTGGGCGCTCTTCTTAGATGAAGACAGGCTCTATAACAACAGCCTTGGGAACACCCATTTGCAGAATATCGACATGGGCATCGCTATGTATCATTTTGCCGTCGCCGCATACTGCGCTAGCATCGGTGGCGCATGGATTCCCTTGACCGAAGAAGGCGGCTGGCAGGAAGCCGGTGACATGGAGCAAAGAAAAGCTCTGCTGGATGCGGGTAAAAAGAAGGGTTGGAAACCCATCGCTTACTGGGCTTAGAATTTACTTCATGTAATGATTTGCAAATTTTCGGGTTATTCGATATATTAAATAACGATTTCCCGTCTTTCAACACT
>DIXQ01000018.1:0-1079 GCA_002428725.1 Spirochaetaceae bacterium UBA6076
AGCAAAAAAGTCTTAAAAATTCACGTTTTCATGGGATTTTTAGCGGCACAGTTTCTCATGCTAATTCTGGGATATTTCAGCATCCGCGCGGCAAACCTCATCTTCAAGGTTCCGCTGGGGATTCTCTATCCGACAATTCTCTGCCTCTGCCTGTTGGGCGCCTACTCCCTGGGAAACAGCGCCTACGACGTGCTTCTGGCCATGATCTTCGGTGTTGTGGGTTATTTTATGAAAAAGTACGGCTTTTCGGCTCCCTCGGTGATTCTGGGACTCATTCTCGGCCCCATAGCCGAGCAGGAGTTGGGCAGGGCGCTGATAATTTCCTATGGCGACTGGACCGTGCTCTTCAAATCGCCGCTTTCAATCATGTTTTATCTTTTTGCGATATTCTCGGTGGCATATTCGCTCGGTTTGTTCAAAAAGAAAAAGCGAGCCTGAAAAAGATCCTTGAATGGCGTAGTCGATATAAAGTGCCACCAAAATTGTTGGGAACGTAGATAGTGTAGGCACTCTATCATCCTAGCACCATTATGCAGCGACATGCTTGGGCAGATAGTCTTTGCCATTCTTAAGCGGTGTTCGTCGCAGCCTCATCCAGGTCTCCTCATCGCTCACAGTTAAGTCGATCTTCGTATGCCAGGCTCGCCATTCCCAAAGGCTTCGTCTTTCCACCGCGATGAACCGAGGATCGTAGCCAGCCAGCAGCGCATTGGACTGAAAGGCTCCACGCGATCGATGGGCTTTGCAGAAGTTATGGTAGTACAGATAGAGACTAAGCCGTTCCATCTGGGCGTTCACATTGCGTCCGAAACAGACTGTTTCACGGACATGCTCATGAAGGTCTTTCCTGAGCTCTCGATCGAGGTAATTGACCGGGAAAAGAGGATTCCAGCGGGAACGCGGCACGCGTGACGAGATGGTCAGGTGGACGAAGCGACCTGACTCAAGGAGACCTGCAGCACAGTCGGACGAAGCAAGGCTCCGATGATACTCGCGTTTCTGGTCTGTCCAAAGGGTAAGAGAAGGACGTCCTCCATCGGAGAGGACAGAGAAACTGGCTTCAAGTATCCGAAAGAAGG
>DIXQ01000018.1:1266-33415 GCA_002428725.1 Spirochaetaceae bacterium UBA6076
AGTCGTAGACACGTTTGAGCCAGTAATCTACGCGAAAAGTTTGCTGGGAGAAGGTGGTCCCACAACAGGTACAGCGGAACCGAGGAACACGACCAAATGCACGGGTTGTATAAGAGCCCCAGCGCTCGAAGGCTGTGTACGGCAACCCGGGTGGCGGATGATGATAAAAACATTTTGGATTGCGACAGAAAGGTGGTATGAAGGTGTTCATACCCCTTCTACGCTCTCTCCTCTTCCTCCTGCTTCAATCCCAACAATTTTGGTGCCACTCTTTAGTCGATACGGCTTGTTCAAGGAACTGCGGATTGTTTAGAAAGCGTACGCTGGTAACTTGCATTTAGATGCATTTGCATGGCCTCGTAGGATCGATCCGGATCCCGAGCCGCTATAGCCTGGTAAATGCGCCTGTGCTCCTCGAGAGCATGGCGGTGGTCCTCGGTGGTGCGGGGGGCGTCCCTGTAGGTTTTGGTGATCGACTCCATGATGATGGGGATTATGCGGGTTATTACCGGATTCTTCGTGGCTTCGGCGATGCTTCTGTGAAAATTCAATTCGACTTCGATATTAACATTGTTTTGAAGGACAATATCCTCCATTTCCTTGACGCTGGCCCCGATGGCGGCTATTGCCTGGTCGTCGGCTTTCTGGGCGGCAAGCCTGGCTACTCCCGGCTCGATAATGATGCGTGCTTCTATAAGCACGAGGCGCATGTTGGGATTAACAATAAAGTCCAGACCAAGGGGATCTTCGGAAATGCCCGGCATTTGGCGCACGAAGGTGCCCTTGCCTCGTCGAATCTCGATTATTCCCTGGGAAACCAGGACCTTTACAGCTTCACGTACGGTAGGTCGCGAAACGGCGAAGTGTCCGCAGAGCTCCATTTCGTTGGGAAGCTTTTCACCTGGCTTGAGTTTATTGTCCCGAATGAGGGTTTTGATATGAGCGGCCACTTCCTGGGAGCGGCGGGGTTCCATGGAGAGATTTTTGTACATTGTCTTCCTCGCCCGGATGAGGCCGGGATTTGTTTTTTATTATATACCATCTGGAAAAGAGGACAAGCTCTGGGAGGTCAAACCTCATATCTCGTCGCGTTATTCGAGGATTTTTTAGTGTAGCCGCAGTAAAGGTTCGGCTCAATCCTCCAGAAACGCTGTTTCCTCGGGACGAGCGACCACGTGGGGACAGCCCAAGCCCAACAGCGATTCGATTTCCTCGGTTTTCTTGCCCTTTATGGCGCTAAGCTCAGCGGAAGAAAAGTTTGTGATGAGCTTAGCTTTTCCGTTTACCAAGACTACCGAGTCACGACTAAAGTCCCCCTCGACCTTCAGCACTCCCCGGGGTAAAAGCGATTTATGCGCCTTCATAGCGGCTAGGGCGCCTTCGTCCACGCTGATGCCGCCCTTGGGCTGGGAATTTTTAAGCCAGCGTATCCTGTTTTTTAGGGCGCCTTCGGCATCGAAGAGGGTACCGATGGGCTCGCCGGCGAGAAGCCTGGCGATGACCCGGGGCTCTCGGCCATGGGCTATGACAACTTTGCACCCCGCATCTCTGGCGATCTCCACAGCGGCAAGTTTTGTCTTCATGCCGCCGGTGGAAAATTCCGAGCCCCTGTCGCCGGCAAAAGAACGCTGTTCACCGGTGAGCCTACGCACATAGGGCACCGGCTTTGCCTGGGGGTTCGTTCGGGGGTCGGCGTCGTAAAGGTAATCCACGTCCGAGAGGATTATGAGCAGGTCGGCCCCGATTTTGCTGGCCACATAGGCCGAAAGCCTGTCGTTGTCACCAAAGGCGTTGCCGATTTCTGCGGTGGACAGAGTATCGTTTTCGTTGAATACAGGGACAACCCGGTCTGCCAATAAAGTCTCGATGGTAGCCTGCAGGTTGAGGTAGGAGGCCCTGTCATCCCAGGCGTCCCGGGTTACTAAAAGCTGGGCGGCGGTAAGGCCGTAGACGCCAAAGGCTTTTCGGTATTCTTCCATTAGAATAGGCTGTCCGATGGCGGCGCAGGCCTGGCGCATCCTTACTTCGGTGAGCCGTTTAGCGATGCCCAGCTCACGGGCCCCCATGCCGATTGCGCCGGAGGTGACAAGGATCAGTTGTTTGCCGGCGGCCACGAGTTCTGAAAACTGTTCGGCCACCTGGTGGATATACGCGCTATCCACCCCTGGCCGGCTCATTTCGGCCCCTGAGGGTTTGTGCGAACGGGTGAGCCGGGCAGGGCTGTCCTTCGGTCTTGTTATGGTCGCGGTACCAATTTTTACCACGATCCGAGCCGCCGCGGCCAGGGCGGCGCGCGCCGCCCTGGCCGCGGCTTCCTCGTTGCCCCCCTCTACTGCCGGTGCATTAAAAGCGTCAATCTGCGCCATATCACAGCCCCTTTTCGTCCGGCGGAAGATCCTTGTGTATAAAGTTACGTTTGCCCGATACATAATCGGCAACAATCTGGCCCGAACCCTCCAACAGCCACTTATAGCTTAATAGCCCTTGAAGCCCCATGGGGCCTCTGGCGTGGAGTTTGCCGGTGGATATGCCCACCTCTGCGCCTAGGCCGTAGCGGTAGCCGTCGGCAAAACGGGTGCTGGCGTTATGGTACACCGAAGCCGAGTCCACGCCCGCCATAAACCGGGCTGCGGCATCGCGGGAAGCCGATACAATGGCGTCGGTATGGCCGGAGCCGTATTCATTGATATGCCCAATAGCCTCTTCCAAAGAATCGACAATTTTAACCGCCATGCGTGTGTCCAGGTACTCCACGGCCCAATCATCGTCACGCTTGACCGAATATAACGGAAGCTTTAGCCCAGCGTGGGCAAGAGACTGGGGAGCATCGTCGCCCTCAGATGCCTGGCGCAAAAGTAATGTCTCGCTGCGGGGACAGATATCCAGGCGAACCCCCGCCTCCGCAAGGCTAGAAAGGAGGGGAAGCAGCTCCGTTTCGGCATAGTCCTTGTGGACGAGCAGCACTTCCACGGCATTGCAGGCTGCGGGGTATTGGGTTTTAGAATCGATGGTGACAGCGCTTGCCATAGCCGGTTCCGCGTCGTGGTGTATGTAAACATGGCAGACTCCGTCGGAGTGTCCCAGAACAGGAATATTGCTCGTGGCCTGTATTCGGGCCACGAATTCCTTGGATCCCCGGGGGATCACCAGATCGACGTAACGGTCCAGGCGCAAAAGGCTGCCAATTTCTTCCCGGGTTTCCAGGGCTACTAGCCAGTCTGTGGGCAGTCCGGCTTCCTCGCCGGCCTGCGCTATGAGCGCGGAAAGAACGCGATTGGTTTCTTTAGCCTCGCTACCCCCCTTGAGGACGATAGCGTTGCCGCTTTTAGCGGCTAGGCATGCCATCTGGACCAGCGCGTCAGGTCTGCTTTCGAAAATTGTCGCAATAAGTCCGATTGGGCAGGATACCCGGCGAAGCACCAGAGCTTCGTCTAAAAGTCGAGCTTCTAACACCTTGCCGCAGGGGTCGGGCAGCTTTATAAGTGCTTCGATGCCTTTGAGGGCTTCGTCGATCTTGGATCCGCTGAATCCTAGCCTTTTGAGCAATGGCATTGGAAGGGCGGAACGCTCCGCCGCGGCTAGATCGGCGGTATTAGCAGTTTCGATCTGCTCCCTGGATTCGTCGATGCGCCGAGCTATGGCGCCCAGCGCCTTATCTTTAACATCGGAGCCGATGCCAAGCAAGGCTTCGGCAGCCTTTGCCCCCAGCCGGACTCTCTGTTCTGTATCCATGGGCGCCAGCGTATCAGAAAAAAAACCAATCGCCAACAGGAGCTCCGGGTGCGCATCGGTCGTATTTACCCGCTGCCATGAACGGCGTCTATTCGCTGTGCCTGCGCAATGTTGACGAATGCCTGCGCAGCCTGTACCCTTTTATGCTAGAGGCCGGATTTTTTATCGGCTAAAAGGGAGGATGGTATGGAAGCGAAAAAATCCTTCGACAAGGAAACCGATTATTTTAATGTGGGGCCAGGCACGTTGGCGATAAGCTTCCTTGGTCATGGTTCTCTTGCCATGGAGTTGGGCGATTTCACTATCTATATCGACGCAGTGAGCGATTACGGAATTTACACGAAGTATCCAAAGGCTGATCTGATTCTTGTCACCCACGAACACGCCGACCATCTAGATGGCGCGGTAATTAAAACGGTGAGTAAGCCAGACACCAGAATTGTACTTTCATCGTCTGCTAATAAAAAATTGGGAAGAGGCGAAGTTCTGGCTCATGGGGAAACATGTAAAATCTCTGTACCTGAATGGAACAGCGACATCGAAATAAAAGCAGTGCCCGCATACAATATAAGCGAGGGTCGGACGCATTTTCATCCTAAGGAAAGAAAAGACAATGGCTATATTCTCACCATAGGTTCCTTACGTGTCTATGTGGCGGGCGACACCGAAGATATTCCCGAGATGAGCGATCTCGGTACCATCGATATCGCTTTTCTGCCCATGAATCAGCCGTATACTATGCTGCCTGAACAAGTAGCCGCGGCGGCGCGACGCATCAAGCCATCGATTCTCTATCCTTACCATTTCGGAAGCAGCGATACCGCGCGATTATTAAAATTACTGGGTGACGAAAAAGAAATTGAGGTTCGTATCCGGAAAATGCAGTAATAGCAGAGTAAAACTTCACTCAATCGGTGATGGTATAAAATTCTTTTTATTGCTTATTAGCGTTGCTTGGTTTCATTATAATATTTGTGTCGCGCAACGCGAAATTACTAATCGATACATGCGGCATTGAATGCGAACCAAAAAACCTTGATGCCAGGCACTGAAAGCTTTGCATCATAATGTTTCAGACGCGGATTAAACAGAGCTAAAAGTATCGAATTAATGAAAAAAATTGAGGTTGACTTTCATTATATAGCCCGTATAATGGGTTTTCATAAGGCGCTTTGAGGTTATGCATCACCCTGATCCTTTAAAAGCGACGACATTCTTAGTTTCTCGGAGTAACTCTAGTGCCTGTCGGATTTATATGGTTTGATCTTGGGTATACCCTTCTCTATAACGAAAGGGAAAAGCTCTTTAAAGAATTGCTGAAAAAACGCGGTCTTGCGCTGGGCGAAGAACAAATAGAGAAGGCTTTTCATAGTATCGACAAGCGATTTATGCGAGAATACCCAGGCTTGCTTGGAAGCTCGGGGGGAAAATTCATGCCCCGCTATTTTACTCAGCTCTGTGAATACCTGGGTATTGACTACGATATAAAAAGCTTTCTTGACCAATGGCTTGCGGCATGGGAAGAGAAAAGGCTGGAATGGCTAGCCTATCCATTTGTGCCAGATGTACTTAAAGCGCTAAAAAACCGGGGCTTCAGGCTTGGGGTTATCTCCAATTGGGATCCCAGCGCCAAACCCATACTCAAGAGAGTGGGAATCCTCGACTTTTTTGAGGTAACGATCATATCCTGCGAGGTCGGAGTGACTAAGCCAAATAAGAAAATCTTCGAAATCGCATTGAAAAAAGCGTCGGTAAAGCCTGAAAATTGTCTCTATGTTGGAGATAACTATTACGATGACGCAGTGGGTGCCAGCACTGTTGGCATGGAATACAGGATTATAAATCGCTTCGGTACATTCGGTGTAGAAGAGCTGGATAGCTCTATTCTTATACACGATGTCACCGAGCTATTGCCCTATCTTGAAAAGGAACGCCGATGAGTGAATTTTCGCTGACGGTAATAGGTCAATGGAGCGCTTACCCTAGCCATGGGGAGGCGACTAGCTGCTATCTCGTCCAGGCCGATGATACTTCAGTACTGCTGGACTGTGGATCGGGGGCATTGTCGGTGCTTCAAGAGCACATGTCTTTGGCCGATATCGATGCGGTAATATTGAGCCATTATCATGCCGATCACATTGCGGACCTAGGCTGTCTTCAGTATGCCGCGCTGATAGACATAGACCTGAGCAGGCGACATAAGCCTCTTAGGGTCTATGGCCATGAACTCTATGACCACACGGAAAACCTCGGCTATAAAGACTGTGTTTTGGGTCAGACCTACAACAGAAATAGTCTACTTGAAATCGGTCCCTTTAGATTCAGCTTTGCGCCGACGACCCATCCCGATCCCTGCTTCGCCATCCGCGCCGAGTGCGGGGCTGCGTCGCTGGTGTATTCGGGCGACACAGAGCCCTGCTGGGAGTTGGTGCCCTTTTCCGAAGGCGCCGATGTTTTGCTCTGCGAGACAAGTCTCTACGATCTCTATAAAGGAAAGATTCCTGGACACATGAGCGCAGGAGAGGCCGGTGAGCTGGCTCTTGCGGCGGGCGTCGGCAAACTCGTTGCCACACACCTGCCGCACTGGGGTGTGCACAACGATCTTTTAACCCAAGCTCAGACCGCCTTTGGCGGCGAAACAATGCTGGCGCAAAAGTTCTTGCACCTGGAGTTATGACAACGCTGCGCAACGAAAAAGCCTATGCTACTATCTACCCAGGAGGGCGGGAGCACTGATGGATCTAGTTAGATTTTTCGCCAAACGATTTTTAAGACTGCTTCTCACGGTCTTCATCATTTCCACCCTCATATTCTTTGTGATTCGGATTATCCCCGGCGATCCAGCCCTCATCATAGCCGGCGTCGACGCCACGGCCGAGGATATCCAGATAATCCGGGAAAAGCTGGGCACCGACCGTTCCTTGCCCATGCAGTACCTGGGTTGGCTCTATTCTATACTCCGGTTCGATTTCGGCAATTCTATGATCTCCGGCGAGCCGGTGACCAAACTCATTTTCGAACGGTTTCCCCTCACTCTCACCCTGGCTCTCATGGGCATAGCCATAGGAATTCTGGTAGCCATACCACTGGGAGTGATGTCAGCGGTAAAACGATGGTCGCTGTGGGATTACTTTGGGCTGGTGTTCTCCCAGGCGGGCATGGCTATACCGAGTTTTTGGCTGGGCATGGTGCTCCTCCTTCTTTTTGCGGTTAAAATTCCCATTTTTCCTCTCTTCGGTTCCGAATCCTTCGCCCATTATATTTTGCCCGCCCTCTCCCTGGGCTTTGGACGGGCCGCGGTAATCCTCCGTCTGGCGCGGGCGTCCATGGTGGAAGAACTGTCCAAGGAGTATGTCATAACAGCCCGGGCCAAGGGGCTCACCGAGCGCATGGTCAAATACAAACACGCCCTTAAGAACGCCCTATTGCCGGTCATCACCATCACCGGCATTGAGCTGGGCTACATGCTAGGTGGGGCTATTATCATCGAGCAGGTATTCTCGCTTCCGGGGCTAGGAAGGCTCTTCCTCTTCGGCATTTATCAGCGGGATTTTACCCTGATACAGGGCGGGGTAGTGTTCGTAGCCATCGTCTTTTCGATGATCAACTTCCTGGCCGACATCCTCTACAGCGTTGTCAATCCAAAGATAAGGGTCGAATGATGGCTGAAAACCAAGCACTGCTGAAAGTGGAAAACTTAGGGGTCTGTTTTACCCACGGAGCCATGGAAGCTCACGCCCTGCGGGGTATCGACCTGTCGTTTTATCGCGAAGAAATCCACGGCCTTGTGGGTGAGTCCGGTTCCGGGAAGACGGTCACTTCGACCTGCATAATCGGGCTCTTGCCCTCGCCGCCCGGAAAGTACACTTCAGGGCGCATACTCTTCAACGGTGTGAACCTGCTTGGCCTTAGCCAGGCCCAGATGCGGACGTATCGCGGCAGAAAGATCGCCATGGTATTCCAGGAGCCGTCCAAGTACCTGAACCCCGCCTTCAAGATCGGGGAGCAGATTACCGAAATGCTGAGGCTCCATTTGAACATGGGCAAGGAACAAGCTCGGGAGCGGGCCAAGGAGCTTCTGGGCCTGGTGGGATTGGGCAAAGACGGCCGCGTCCTGGACTCATATCCTCATGAACTCTCCGGAGGCATGAAGCAGCGGGCTATGATAGCCATAGCGATTTCCTGCAATCCCGAGTTCCTTATCGCCGACGAACCTACCACAGCCCTGGACGTTACCCTCCAACTACAGATTCTCAGCCTTATAAAAAAGCTAAAAGATCTGCTGGGCATGGGCGTCCTCTTTATCTCCCACGACCTAGGCGTGGTCAAGGAAGTGGCCGACAGGGTGTCGGTTATCTACGCGGGGCGGATTGTGGAAACCTCGACCAAGGGGAAGCTTTTCGATAATCCCCTCCACCCCTACACAAAACTTTTAATGCTGTCGATTCCCGACGCCCGCAGGCGGGGCCAGCGCCTAGCCACCATTCCCGGCCGGGTTCCCGACGCGGACGCCACCCCGTCGGGTTGCGCCTTTCATCCGCGCTGCCCCTTAGCGGACGATCGTTGCAAGACCGAGAATCCGGAGCTCAAGGAAAAGGAAAACGGGCATGCCGCGGCGTGCCACCACGCAGGTGAATCATGGAAAATTTGATCGAGTGCAAGGATATTGTTAAAATCTTCCGCGGCAGAGGGATCGGCGGGGCTTCCCGGGGATTCAAGGCAGTGGACGGAATCTCGATTTCCATTAAGAAGACCGGCAGTTACGGGCTGGTGGGAGAATCGGGCTGCGGCAAGACAAGTTTTGCCCGGTCTATCCTCTATCTGGATCCGCCCAGTTCGGGCAAGATTATCTACGATGGCACCGAGCTGGGGGCTTTAAGCCGCAAAGAGCTGAGGGGCTTCCGAAAGCGGATGCAGATCGTGTTCCAGGATCCCAACTCGGCGTTAAACCCCAAAATGAACATCCACGACTCCATGTCCGAGGGGCTTATCAACCGGAAGGTGCCTGAGGCTGATCGGGTAAAGCGCATCAAGGAACTTTTAGAACTGGTAGGCATCAGCTACTCCTACCGGAACCGCTATCCCCACGAGTTTTCAGGCGGCCAGAAGCAACGAATTGTTATAGCCAGAGCACTAACTATGGATCCGGACTTTATTGTCCTGGACGAGCCGGTATCCAACCTGGACGTTTCAATTCAGGCCCAAATCATCAATCTACTCTCGGACCTAAAAAAAGAGTTCTCCCTTACCTACATGTTTATTTCACACGATCTTAACCTGGTGTCCTACATGTGCGACACTATAGGTGTTATGTTTAAAGGGAGAATCGTGGAGGAGGCTCCCTCGGAGCTCCTGGTATCCGACCCGCGGCATCCCTACACCAGAAGGCTCCTGGCCTCAATTCCCGGCGGGGCCCAGCGGAGCGGCGCCGAGGACATGACAGCCGACGAGGAGTCGGTGGAGACCCTGGCTACCCGGGTGGCTTCGCGGCACAAAGAAGCCCAGGGCGTGAAGGCCTGCCCCTATTATTCATTTTGTCCCCTCGGGGACGGCGAATGTGTTTCGTCCGCCCCTATGTTGCGAGATATCGATGGAGGGCACGTCGTGCCCTCGGGACACAAAGTGTCCTGTCACAAAGTATGACCGGCCACAGTGCCGCGATCCTGGACCGGGACTTCCGGTCTCGATCCTCGGTTCGGCGTCCTGGTCGGTAAAAAAAGGAGAGCGCGATGAAGAAAAGAATCATCCTTAGCCTGCTCGTTCTGGCGTTGGTGTTCGCCACCGGCAGCGCCTTCGCCCAGGGCAAGGGAATCCTCAACTTCGGTCTGTCGGGAAATCCGGATACCCTGGATCCCCACAAGACCTCGGGAACCCTGACCTTCCAGGTTCTCAAGAGCTTCTACGATACCCTGATCGAGCCCGACACGAAGGGCAACCTGGTTCCCGCCCTGGCGGAGAGCTGGACAGCCTCGGCGGACAGCAAGACCTGGACCTTCAAGCTGAGAAAAGACGTTGTCTTCCACAACGGACAGAAGTTCAGTGCCAAGGACGTCAAGGCTACCTTCGAGCGGATCAAGGCAAAAGAAACCGCGTCGCCCAAGGCCAGCGAGTTCGCGGTTATCGCAAACATAGCGACTCCCGACGATTACACAGTAGTGTTCACGCTCAGCTCGGCCTATACCCCGCTGCTGGCCAGTTTGGCCTCGGGCTGGGGCGCCATACTGCCTGCGGAGCTCATCGCCGCTGGGCATAACTTTGCCTCCGAGCCGGTGGGCACTGGCCCCTTCAAGTTTGAAAAGTGGGTGCGGGACAACAAGATCACCATGGCCAGGAACGACAATTACTGGATGAAGGGCTTGCCTAAGCTTCTGGCGGTGGAGTTCAACATCATCCCCGAACGGGCCGTACAGGTTCAGGGACTTCTCTCCGGCGCCATCGAGGCTGTGGAGTTTGTTGATCCCGAAGACCTTCCAGTGTTCGAAGGCAACAACAAGGTGGTCATCAAAAAAGAGCTGTCATCCCTTATCATGGTCATGGGCATCAACCACTCCAGGGCTCCCCTGGATGACCTGAGGGTGCGCCAGGCTATCAGCTATGCCATCGACAAGCAAACGGTCATGGACGTGGCATACGGCGGCGGCAAGGTGGGACACACCTTCATGGACACCGGCAACGCCTATTACACCGACTTCCCCTACTATTCCTACAACCCTGAAAAGGCCAAGGCCCTTTTGAAGGAAGCTGGCGTGGGCAACAAGGAATTCACCATCGCCGTTCCCCAGAACTATGCTTTGCACGTCAAGGCCGCGGAGCTCTATCAGCAGATGCTGGAGAAGGTGGGCATGAACGTGAAGCTCCAGCTGGTGGACTGGTCCACCTGGCTTTCCTCGGTCTATTCCGGTGGCAACTACGACCTTACCGTCACCGGCCACACCGGCAAGCTCGATCCCGATGGAACTCTGGCTGGCTACGGCGGCGGCAAGTACGTCAAGTGGATGAATGCCCCTGTGCTGGAAAAGATCAAGAAAGCCGTGACGATTTCCGATTTCGCCGAGCGCAAGAAGCTGTATACCGAAGTACTGGACACCATGGCCAAGGAACTTCCCCACTTCTATCTGGGAACATCCTACCGCTATGGCGCTACCAGGTCGAATGTCGTCGATTTCAGGATGACCCCGAATATCGACACCTTCGATTTCAGATGGACAGAGTTGAAGTAATATGATAGCGGCCCGAAAATCGCAGAAGATCCTCTTTTCCCTGGCTGTCCTCTTTCTGCTGGTACTTGTGGGCGCGGCCTTGGCCGCCCCGCTGGTGGCTCCCTACAAACCCACGGATCAGTATTTGGCCAAGCGCTTCAAGGCGCCTACGCTGGAAAACCTTCTTGGAACTGATAATTACGGTAGGGACGTGCTTTCGAGGATTATCTACGGATCCAGGTCGGCCCTTATCGTGGGCATTGTCACTGTTTCCATCGCCCTGTTTTTGGGCGGCACGATAGGGCTCCTGGCGGGCCTGGGCTCGCGTAATTTGGACAGCGTCCTCATGTTGTTCATGGATTCCATATTATCTTTCCCGACGATACTCCTGGCGATCACGGTGGTGTCTTTCATGGGCTACGGTCTGGTGCAGGTAATGCTCGCACTGGGCATTATCTCAAGCCCCGTGTTCGCCAGACTCGTCAGGGCAGAAACCCTTGCAATAAAAGGTGAGGGCTATGTCGAAGCAGCCCGTGCCCTAGGCACCCCGGTAGTCAAAATCGTTTTCAAGCACATTATTCCTAACATTCTGGGCAAGGTGGTGGTGCAGTGCTCCATCGTCTTCGCTCTTTCTATTGTCACCGAGGCCTCGCTTTCCTACCTTGGCGTTGGCACTCAGCCCCCCGAGGCTAGCTGGGGACTAATGCTGAAGGACGCGAGAAACTATCTGGTCCAGGCTCCCTGGCTGGCTATATATCCCGGCCTGGTCCTGGCCTTTACAGTGCTGTCCTTCAATATAATCGGCGACACCCTATCGGAGCGCCTTAATCCCAGGCTCAACGGCTCTTCCTAGGTTTCAGGGGCCGCAGGTGGGTGTTCGCATTGGGCTAATTTCGGATATTCATGTCGATCTGAACAGGATCAAGGGCGAGGAGGTGGTAACCGGACTCCTCGCCCGGGAATCCATGCGGCGCGGGCTGGATATTCTCCTCGTTGCCGGAGATATTTCCTCCGATTATGTGCTAACCCTCAAAACCATCTCGGCGCTGGAAGCCGAGTCCGGAGCCCGGGTTCTCTTTGTGCCCGGCAACCACGACATTTGGAATGAAAACTATCCAGGGCGTAAGGCCTGGGAGAGCTACAATGCTCTGCTGGAACATCCGGCCAACCTTGCCCCTGGGCCGGTTTCGTTGGGCGCGGGCTGGACGGTCGTGGGCGACTTGGGCTGGTACGATTTTGCTTACGGGGATACCTCGTTTTCCCAGGCGGAATTTCAGAAAATGAAGCACGGCGGTCGCACATGGCAGGATAAAATCAAGTCCATCTGGGACAGGCCCACCTTGGACATGCACCGGCTCTTCATGGACCGCCTGGAGGCGCGACTGGCAGAGGCCACTACGAATTTTGTCAGTGCGGCGGCTGACGCTATGAAAGATACCGGCAGGACGACTGGCACCGGCGCTAACGCGACCGATCAAAAAATTGTTTTTGTCACCCATGTGGTGCAAATAAGGGAATTCAGCGTTCAGAACCCAGGTCCCCAGTGGAAATATTTTAACGCTTTTTTGGGAAGCCCTGATTACGGTGAGCTAGCGCAGCGCTATGGGGCGAAGCTGGCTGTCTGCGGCCATGTCCATTACCGCCGGCGGCTGCGCAAGGCCGGCACGGAATTTGTCTGCCCCTGCCTGGGCTATACGACCGAGTGGCCGGCTCCGGCGGACCCGGAAAAACAAATTGCAGAAACGCTCCAGGTTTTTGAACTTGGGTCGCTGGAGGCGAGGGTAGTGTAGCTATGAGCCTGGCGCTGTATTAAATGCACGACAAAGCCAGCGGTTGAATAGTTCATCAGTGGCGGGGTATCATTCCGGAACAAGTTCCGGAGGAAAAATCCTTGAGCCCCAATCCCTTTGTCTCGAAACGTAAGCTGACAATTTTTTTAGGCTACTACAAGCCTCATATGCGTCTCTTTTTGATGGATATGGGCTGCGCCTTTGTCATCTCGCTCATCGATTTGAGTTTTCCACTGCTTTCTCGCTACTCACTCAACACACTCATTCCGCAGAAGGCTTGGGGGCTTTTCGGTATTCTGGTGGGCGCGGTAGCGGCGGCCTTTGTGGTGAGGGGATTTCTTCATTATATAGTGACCTATTGGGGCCATCTTTTGGGGGTGAGGATGGAGACGGATATCCGAAAGGATCTCTTTGTCCATCTGCAAAAACTCCCCTTTTCTTTTTACGACAAGACAAGAACGGGCCACCTCATGTCCAGGGTGGTGAGCGATCTTTTCGAGATTGTAGAGTTAGCCCACCACGGACCAGAAGACCTGTTTATTTCAGCAATAACGCTTACCGGCTCGTTTATCGCCATGGCATTTATCTGGTGGCCTCTGGCAGCGGTGCTGGCAATTTTTGTGCCGGTGATCGTGATTTTTACCGCTAACCGTCGAAAAATCCTATCCAAGGCGGCTATCGATGTCAAACAGAAGACCGCGGGCATCAATGCTAATCTAGAAAGTTCGATATCGGGCGTGAGGGAGACCAAGGCCTTCGCCAATGAGGACTATGAGGTGGAGAAATTCCTGGAAGGGAACGGTCGATACCGCCAAGCCCGGGGCAGTTATTACAAGGCCATGGGCGTTTTTCATGGCGGCATGGAGTTTGCCACCAGCATTCTCCATATAATCGTGCTGGCTTTAGGCGGTTTTTTCGTAATGAAGGGGAAGATGAACTATGCCGACCTCATTGCCTTCACAATCTACGTGAGCACATTCTTGCAGCCGATCAAGCGGCTGGTTTCGTTTTTCGAGCAGTACTCCACGGGCATGGCGGGTTTCGAGCGCTTTGTGGAGCTCATGCGTGTGGAGCCGGATATCCAGGACAAACCCGGGGCGATCGAGCTTGCGAAGCCCAAGGGAGAGATAGAACTTTCCGACGTTTCCTTCTCCTACAACGAATCGGTAAGGGTGCTATCGGGAATAAACCTGAAGGTAAGAGCGGGCATGAAACTGGCCATCGTGGGACCCTCGGGGGGAGGTAAGACCACCCTCTGCAGGCTTATCCCCCGGTTTTACGAGATTCAGGGCGGTTCGATAAAGATCGACGGTATGGACATTCGGGACCTGAGTCTGGCTTCCCTGCGGGAGAATATCGGCATTGTGCAGCAGGACGTTTTTCTCTTCGCGGATACAATAAAGGAAAACATACGTTACGGCAGGCTGGATGCGACTGATGAGGAAATTGTGACAGCCGCTAAGCGGGCTAATATTCACGAGTTTGTGCTCACCCTTCCCCAGGGCTACGATACCTATGTGGGCGAACGGGGCGTGATGCTCTCGGGCGGGCAGAAGCAGCGGATCAGCATAGCCAGGATTTTCCTCAAGAATCCACCGATTCTGATACTGGACGAGGCAACCAGCGCACTGGACACGGCCACGGAGCTGGCTATCCAGAATTCGCTGGAGGAGCTTATGGAGGGCCGTACCAGCCTGGTGATAGCCCACAGGCTTTCGACAATCAGGGACGCGGACGAGATTATCTATATCGATGACCAGGGCATCAGAGAGAAGGGCTCGCATAGCGAGCTGCTGGAGGCCCAGGGGGCTTATGCCGCCCTGTATAAAGCCCAGTTTGGAGACTTGGTTCCGCTGGCTTAATATGGAAAGAGGCGCTTAGGAGTCTAGTCGTTTTCGGACTCCCGAGAAGTTGCACGATTGCGTCGATTTTTAGGGTTGAGAAAACCAAGGCTTTTTTTAAGCCGTTCAGCGAAAAACTTCCCAGGGCTTAAGTTAGCGGCAAGCTGCCGCAGGGATGCCGAGCCGGGGAGGGCTTTGGTTTGGTCCGGGGTTTCTGGCTTGTGGTAAGGTGCCGATTTTTCATCGCGGCTGATTTGGGCGTCTGAGCCATACACTTCCTTTTCCACCTCCGCGACGATGCCTAGGGCTCGGTTTTTCGCGGCCTCGAAGCTAGCCTCGAGACGGAGGGCGTATTCCCGGGGAGTTTCGGTTGCCGCGCGGGGAGCGCCGCCGGCGCGGCCTGCGGCCAAGAGACGCCGGTAGGCTTCCAGAGCAGGACTCAGGCCGCGCCGGCGCTCCAGGCGCCGCACAAGTTTCCCAAAGAGCCTCCGCAAGGCTTTCCAGAATTCTCGCAGCAGGGCGAACAGCGATTGGCCCTTAGGCTTGGCCGAGCTTTGCTTGGTTTTACCCGATAGAAATTTAATCAGCAACGAAAGGAGCAGTACCAGGATAGCCAAAGCCACAAGGCTTGCCACAACAATGAGAATCCACATCATTACGTCGGGCATGCCTTGCTGGGCTATCTCCTCAGCCATGCGCGGAGCCCCACCACCAGTCTCGGAAATTTCCAAAGGTCGCGGTGGCCCTTTGCGCGTAAAAAGCCAGACAAGAATGGCGGCAATTATATTCACTATGGACAGCGAAAAATCTTTTAGCCCCATAGCCGCCAACTTGGCGGGCTCTAGGAGTAAAGGTATCAGCAAGGCCAGCCCAAGGGCGCTCAGAATAAATATACCCGCCGTGGCGGCGACCATCGCTCCCCGGGAGCGTTTAGAAAGCCCCCCTCGCCGGTTTTCGTCGGCGTTGGAGCTCCCAAGGGCGAGAATTCCAAAGACGAAAAAAGGAATCGCCAAGCTGCCTGGCATTAGATTGTCCAGTTTGAGAAGCGCCGAGAAGAAGAGGCTGAGCAAAAAAAGCAGTATGCCCTCGTCGAAGCGCAGTGCGGTGAATTCGTGCCCGGAACCTTGTTTTAGAATCCATAGTCCCCTGAGCCAATAGAGCGCCACTACGCCCAGGAGGATAAAAAACGAAACGCTCGCCGTCTTCTCCAGAGGAAGAAACGCTGCCGCACCTGCCGGGCTTCCTTGTGTCAGCAGAAGGATCGAATAGAACGAAGCGGCAAAAGCAATCAAGTGGATTAAAAAATAAAATAAAACCCGCCTGCTTTTCCTGGTCAGAACCTTGTCAGTAACTACTGCAACAATAAAAGCAAGGGTCAATGGCGCCAGGGGGAGGCTTTGGCCGTCAATCAGAAACAAAAAGGAAGTAAGGCAGTGGAGCTTGATCAGTTCCATGGCAGACAGAAAGAGGAGTGAGGCTTTCATGGCTCGTCCCGCTCCTGATCTTGCCCAGCTTTACTGCCACCTTCATCGCCGGCTGACCCGAGGAGTTCCTTGAAGCTGCAAGAGCGGTAAGCATGGTCAGATTTATCGGGATCGTGTTTTGCAAATACAAAGAAAAGCCTTTCCTGCTTGAAGGCTGAGGGGGGCAGAAATTTTTTGATCGATTCGCCGGGGGTTCTGGCGATAACCACAAACTCGGCACCTTGGGGGCCGATGAGCGATACCACCTGGGGCAAGGCTTGGCCGAAAGAGAGCTCGCAACGGGCGAGCAGTTCTAGGCTCGAGCCCAGGTGCTCGGGCCCTCTGCCCAGAGGGAGGATAGGAGAAAAACTCTTGAGCGCACGGTCCGTAGCGATGGAAAAATAGGCGCCGCTTTCCGCAAAGGCCGATGCCAGGGAGGCGGCGATTTCCAAAGCTTTCTCGAAACCCTCCCTATCCTCGGCTTTGGCGAATCCCTCTCCATCCACAAGAAGCAAGACCTTTCGTTGAGTACTGGGTTGAAAAATCTTTTCCTGGAGTTGGTTCAGTCGCGCGCTGGCTTTCCAGTGGATCGCCCTGGCCGACCTATTGCCTGTGTATTCCCTTGTCCCTTCATACCAGGCTGGATCTTCCACAAGCCCCTCGGTTGTCCTGGCGCCGAAGTACTCCCTGAAGGGAATATCCAGTGCGTGTATTGGAAGAAGCCGAGGGTAGACGATTATCTCCTGATTGAGGGTAATGTGTTTTTCTCTTCTGTAGAGATTGAGAATGTCCCCCGCGCTGAGCTTGGCAGGGCCTAGCACATAGACACCGCGTCTATCGGCCTTGAAGCGCCAAGAGCCACGTAATTTTTCATAGGGCAGAAGGGTACTCTCACCCTGGACCCCCTCCTCCAGAAGAGGCGCGAGGGCTTCGGGCCTGTCCAAACTGATACGCAGCCACACGGGAAGAATCTTGTTGTTGAGAATTTCGGCCTTGAGTTCGAACTCCTCCCCCCTAAATAGGCGGCGGGCTCCCAATTCGAACACGATCCTCAGCCTGATCAACCCTAATCGCCCATTTAGCCGCAAGGCCAGCATGAGAACCAGAGCGATCGCCGAAAAGCGCGCCAAGGCTTCCGATGCCTTGGCCGCCGCGATAAAAGCGGCGAGTCCCAAGAAAATCAGGGTCAGTGGAATGACAAAGTAGCTCGAAACGCTGTAATCGCTCTTTTTATATTTCATCGAAACGCTTAAACCGGCGAAGGTACGGGAAGAGTCGCGACAATCTCGCTTATCACGGCCTCCGCCGTAATTCCCTTAGCCCTCTCGTCGGTACGGATGATGATTCTATGGGGCAAAACCGATCCGGCCAATTCCTTTACATCGTCGGGAAGTACGTAATCCCGCCCCCTGATCAAGGCGAGGGCTTGGGAAGCCCTGGTCAGTCCCAGCGTGCCGCGCGGGCTGGCGCCATAGCGTACCTTGGGATGCTTGCGGGTGGCGCCAATCAGGTCGGTTATGTACTCCCTCACGGGCGCTGATACAAGGATGTTCTTTCTTTCCTGTTGCAGGAAAAGGATTCGCTCGGGGCTGGACACGGGGTTCAGGCTCAGCATCGGATCCTGACTGATAAACCGCTCCAGGAGGCTCAGCTCCTCCTCCTTTTTAGGGTAGCCGATATGAATCTTCATGAGAAAACGGTCCAGCTGGGCTTCTGGGAGGGGGAAAGTCCCCTCCAACTCTATTGGGTTTTGTGTTGCTATGACAAAAAAGGGTTTGGGCAGTTCCAGGCTCCGCCCGTCTACGGTAACTTGGCCTTCGCCCATGCTCTCAAGCAGGCTCGCCTGGGTTCTGGGAATGGTTCTATTTATTTCGTCGGCCAAAAGGACATTGGACATGACCGGACCCGGATGAAAGACAAATTCCCCGCTTTTCTGATTGTAGATCGAAAGCCCGGTCACATCTGAAGGCAAAAGGTCTGGAGTGCATTGGATTCGCTTGAAACTGCCCCCGATGCTTCTGGCCAGGGCCTTGGCCATAAGGGTTTTGCCCAGACCGGGTACATCTTCCAGAAGAATATGACCGCCGGCGAGCAGGGCGACGGTCATCAGTTCGAGGGCTCGGCCCTTGCCGACGATCACCTGGGAAGCATTTTCAACTATTAGGGCGCTTTCGTTCATTATTTTCCTTCAAGTCGACGCAGTTTTTCGTCCCGGATGCGTTCAGCCTCAGCCATGACCCGGACGATATCGATCGTGGTGAATTTACCGTTTTTATACAAGACCTTCCCGTCCACCATGGTGAGGACAATGTCCCTGGAATCGGCGGCGAAAAACACCGAAACCAGAGGATCGTAGACTGGTTGCATGCGGGGAGATTCCAAGTCGAAAACAATGATATCCGCTTTCATACCTTCTTCGAGGGCTCCGCAGTCCGCTCTGCCCTGGGCAAGGGCTCCATTCCGGCAGGCAAGTTCTAAAAGTTTGGCTGGTCCAAGGGCTAGCGGGTCTCCGGTGAGGCTCTTCTGAAGCAGGGAAGCCAGGTTGGCTTCTTTAAGAAGGTTAAGGTTGTTGTTGCTGGCCGCTCCGTCCGTGCCCAGGCAGACCCGGATTCCCCGGTCAATGATTTTTTGCACCGGCGCCATGCCCGAAGCCAGCTTGAGGTTGCTCACCGGGCAGTGGGCTAGGCTTACGCCCTTGGCGGCGAAGATATCCAGATCCCCATCCTCCAGCCATACTCCGTGGGCTGCTATCGTCGGCGTATCGAAAAGACCGCAGGAATCGAAAAACGCCGTGGGCGTGCAGCCTCGTTTAACCTTGCAGGCTTCGTGCTCATCTTTTGTTTCGGAAAGATGGATCTGAACACGCAAGTCCTCACGGCGGCAAAAATCTGCTATCTGCCGGCCAAAGCGCTCCTCGCCGAAGGTGTACTCGGCATGCACGGCGGCGTCGGCGATCAGGCGTCCGCTTTTATCCGCCCTGGCCGCATCGATGAGAAACCGGGTACCCTCGTAGGCCTTGGAATCGGAAAAACCCTTGCTTTTCGGCGCAGTGGAGTAACCGTGGGAGAGGTTGGCCTTAATGCCGCTCTCCCGCACCGCCCGGGCTATGCCGGGGGTGAGAAGGTACATGTCAGAAAAGGAGACCGTGCCTGATGCAAGCATTTCGGCTATACCCAAAAGGCTGCCCCAGTAGCAGTCCTCCTCGGTAAGCAGGGCTTCAAAGGGAAAAACTCGCTCGAAAAGCCATTTCTTTAAAGGCAAACCTTCGCCGTAGCCCCGCAGGAGGGTCATGGGAACATGGCTGTGGAGGTTGTAGAAGCCCGGCAGGGCTAGCTTGCCACGACCATCGTAA
Organism: Spirochaetaceae bacterium UBA6076; assembly: GCA_002428725.1. Classification (GTDB taxonomy): domain Bacteria; phylum Spirochaetota; class Spirochaetia; order Treponematales; family Rectinemataceae; genus UBA2256. The sequence goes on from DIXQ01000018.1 coordinate 20,644, forward strand.
ATTTCGGTCGCCTGGAAAGATCGCGCTGTTGCTGCTGCCGCCGCTGCGGCGGCGCTCAGCGTCGTCGCGGCTCGCGCTTCCGCGCTCTTACTGTGGCTTATCGAAATAATCCTATCGTCCTCGACCAGAATGTCTTGGTTTATCAGCACTGCGCCGGAAGGCTTAGCCAGAGCGATATTTTTGAAAAGAAAGCGCTTCGGTCCCGGAGGCATTAGAGCGCCCTCAGGATTGCCCCGGTCAGGGCTTTGAGCCTGCCCGAAGCCTCTTGGGCGGCGATTGAAACTTCATCACCCGACAGTTTTACAGGGCTTATGCCCGCCGCCATGTTGGTTATGAGGGAGAGTCCAAGGATATCCATGCCACAGTGGGTTGCGGTGAGGGCTTCGGTAACCGTGGACATGCCCACCACATCCCCGCCCAAAATCTTGGCAGCCCGTATTTCCGCCGGGGTTTCGAACTGAGGTCCGCCAAAATAGAAGTACACGCCCTCGTGCACTCTGTCTTTCAAGCCAAGCTTGTTAGCCTGATCCTGGGCAATCGCCCGCAGGGCGGGGCTGTACATGCCGGTTACGTCGAAAAAGCGGGGTCCGAACTCGGGTATGTTAGAACCTCGCATGGGGCTGCCCGAGGCAAACTTGATGTGATCTCTGATGATCATTATGTCGCCCACCCTATAGCTTTCATTGACTGCCCCCGCCGCGTTGGTGAGTATCGTCCGCTTGACGCCTAGAAGCTTGAGTACCCTCATGGGAGCCGCCAGTTCTTCAAAAGCGTAACCCTCGTAGTAGTGGAAACGCCCGGACATGCAGGCTACATATTTGCCTTCCAGGGTTCCGAAAACGAATTTTCCCGCGTGGGACTCCACGGTGGAAACCAGGAAATTGGGTATATCCCGGTAGTCGACTTCCACAGGGTTTTGGATGTCCTCGGCCAGCGAGCCCAGAGAGGAGCCCAGGACAAGGGCTGTTTCAGGCTTCCCGCCTATGCGTTCCAGAATATAGTCAGCGCTTTTTCTATAGTATTCGATTGAATAAGGGGACATAAGTTTTCTCCTCACTAAAACAAACATTTTACACTAGGAAAGACTATGCTTCCAGACGGATTTCCGCTGGATTTCTTGTAAAAACTGCGCCCAGGCCTCCTGCTGGCCTCCTGCGCTTTAAGGTTGCCCGGATACAAGTCCTAGCCGTATACTAATAACCGAGGAGCGGGTAATAGCACGAACGGCGCCGGCGGCAGAAAGGCCACGATCATGGTGGTGGACGATACCCAGGAAAACCTCGTTCTTTTAGCCACCATACTTCAGCCCGAGGGTTACAAGGTCATGACCTTGCCCAATGGCGCCATGGCTGTGGAAGCCGCCAAGGCTAGGCTTCCCGACCTCATCCTTTTAGACATAATGATGCCCGGCATAGACGGTTATGAGACCTGTGCCATGCTCAAGGCCAATTCATCCACCGCGGCCATACCCATCATTTTCATAAGCGCTCTCGCCGAGCCTTTGGGCAATCTCACGGGCTAACTGCTTTACATCTTCCAGATCCCCGGAAGTAATGGAATTGCGCAACTTCTCCACGAAGTATGACGAGAGGGCTGCGAATTTGGTTTTGAGTTCTTCATCGGTATAGGTGTTCAGAGAATCCTGTCCCCCATCGTCTGCGCAACCATACTCTATGGATGTTAGATGCTTGATCTCCGAGAGAAGAAGTCGCTCCAGAATCGGCTTAGCCAGCAGGGCGTCGACGCCCATTTCTTTTATATTCAGCTGTTGATTCTCTAGGAGGCTGCCGGTCATAAGGATAATCCCCAACCTGCACTCTCCAGCGGCGGTTCTTAAGGCCTTCACCAGCTCCCTGCCGCTCAAGCCGGGCATTATGTAATCCAGGAGCACTATATCGAAAGAATTCGAGTTTATCAGGCTAAGCGCCTTTTCCCCGTCTTCGGCTTGCTCCACTTCAAAGCCGATGGGGAGGAGCATATTCATCAAAATATCTCTGTTGATCTGTTTGTCGTTCACGATGAGAATCCGTGGATGTGCCGAATTTTTAATGAAGACTATCCTGGATTCCATTGGCGTTTCGGATACCCTGGCGGGGGCGCATTGAGGTGCCTGAATACTGAAGGAGAATTGACTACCCTTTCCTATGCTACTCTGTATCGAGATTTTCCCTCCTAGCAATTCGCAGTAGGTCTTGCAGATGGCCAGGCCTAAGCCAGTACCGCCTTGGCTGCGATCTTCCAAAGACTGCTCGAATGGCAAAAAAAGCCGCGGCATGAGATCGGCGGGGATTCCCCGGCTAGTATCTTTGACAGTGAATTCCAGAATATCAGGGCTTTGAGAGCCCCTGCGTACCACCACATCGATGGAACCGAAATCGGTGAATTTCATGGAATTGCCAATAAGGTTAATCAGTATCTGCTTGAGCTTTGAGCGATCTGTCATTACACAGTCCGAAAGGGGGGCTTCTTCCCGAATGGAAAGGGTAAGCCCTTTTCTGGATGCGTGACCCGCGAAAAGCATACGCCTTTTCTCCAGAACCGAGGAAATCCCCCAGGGCGCCAGGTCTAAGCGCACCTTGCCTGCCTCGATCCTGGACATCTCCAGAATTTCATTAAGAGGATTATTTTTAGGGGAGCCGTGGGCTGTCAAAATGGTGGGCTGTCAAAATAGAAAAAAAGTTTGACAAAATTATGAATATGATAAATACTAATCAACGCTGGTTAACCACTATTGGTTAACCAGTTGGGCTGCTTTTAAAAAGTCTGCAACTTTTAAATGGGCTGCAACTCCAAAAGCCACCCTGTAGTTGATTCTAGGCAAGGAGGACTTGGTACGAATCCCCAGGGCATGAAGACAAATGCTGAATTGCTTGTCCTAAAGTATTTAAGGGACCAGATGGTCTGTGGCAGGCTCAAGGCGGGAACCAAGCTTCCATCTGAACGCTCGTTGGTGCAGGCGCTGGGTGTAAGCCGCGGCTATGTGCGCAAGGCCCTGGCAAAGCTGGAGCATTACGGGCTTATTAAGACCCTGCCCCAACGGGGGACAATTGTCGCAGACCTGGGACCTAAGGCGATCACTGGTTTGATCGCCACCATAGGCAGCCTGGATGAAGCCTTTGATCCGGGCAGCCTTTTCGAGATAAGGGATGTATTGGAGGTGTTCGCTGCAGGACAGGCAGCCCGCAGAGGAGGCGATGAGGAAGTAGCCGAAATCCTGAAGTGGCATTCGGAGTTCAAAACCAAGTCTGAGCAAGGAGAGCGGGCCTTGGACGAGGATCACCTCTTCCACTTGGCCATAGCCAAAGCTAGCGGGAATCCAGTGTGCATTTCATTGGTAAGCTATATAACGCCCCAAATTATTTCATTGAACGCTGATTTCGCCGAGAGTGACCCGGAGCGTTTTTCCCATACCTTCGCGGAGCACGACGCGATAGTAAAGGGGATTCTAGGATCCGACCCAACGGCAGCGGAACAGGCTATGCATTTTCACATGGGGCAAGCCTGGAAACGCAGGCTCCCAGGCACATCGCTGGATCTTTCGGCTTTGTCCGATCAGGATTCGGCATCTGGTATAGTTCTGGGAAATCTGGGTCGTGCAGTATTAACCACAGGCATCTTTGTCCATAACAATGGACTCGCATAGGTTTTGATTTTTAAAGGTTTTTTTTCAAGGAGGTTCTAATGATGAAAAGGATCATGATGGCGGCACTGGCGATAGCCATGGTCTTCGCCTTTACGGTCTCCGCCGCGGACAAGGTCACTATTACCCACTGGTACTGGGCCGACAATCCCAAGTACTCCGCCACAATGCAGCAGATGGCCGCGGATTTTAACGCGACCAACGGCAAGGGTATCACCGTGGTAGCCCAGGAGTATCCCTGGGACGGAGGCGCTTACTCCCAGACCCTCTTCACGGCCGTGATGGGCGGCGGCGGGCCGGACACCTCGTCGTTCAAGCTTACCTCGACCCCGCTGTTCACCGCAAACAATCTGCTGGTCAACCTGGACGGCTACCTCAATTCGTGGAAGGACAAGAATCTCATCGAGGCAAGCCTCTATGACACCATGCGCCAGGCTTCGGGCACCAAGAGCGTGTACGTGATGCCCTGGAACACCCAGGTTCTTTACGTATATTACAGGCCTTCCCTCATGAAGAAGGCCGGAATCGGCGTACCCACGAACTATGCTGAGTTCCTGGAAGCTGCCAAGAAGCTTACCATGGACACCAACGGCGACGGCAAGATCGATGTCTACGGCTTTGGCATGCGGGGCGCCAAGGGCGGCCAGGAACCCTGGGGTTCCTTTATCTGGGCCAGGGGCGGAAACTTCGAAAAGATGGACAGCCCCCAGGCCATCCAAGGCATGCAAGACTTCGTCGATCTCTTCAAGAACGGCTACACTCCCCCCACCGCCCCAATGGACGGCTTCCAGGAGATCATCGCCAACTTCAAGTCCGGAAGAACAGCCATGACGGTTCACCATATCGGCTCCTCCGCAGGCATGGTTGAAACCTTCGGCGACGATGTGGATGCATTTCCCTTCCCCGGCGGAGCGGGTAAGTGGACCTCCATGGGCGACACCGAAAACGTCATGCTCAAGTCTGCCAAGAACAAAGACGCCGCCTTTGAGTGGCTGGCTTACTTGGCCACCGGTAAGGGACAGGAAACCTGGTGCACCGTCACCGGCAACGTCCCCGTCTCCAAGAACGTCAAGGAGCTTCCCTTCTTCCAGAACAACAAGTTCATGAAGGTCTCAATCGACGGAGCCCCCTGGGCCGGCATTCTGCCCATTTTGGACACCACCACAGACTGGATCAACAACATTTGGCCCAACACCGTGTCCGCCGCTCTCTTGGGCAAGATCTCCGCCGCCGAGGCTATGAACAAGCTGCAGGCAGGACTCTGGGACTGATCTAGTTTCCTTAAATTTTTAAAAAAAGCGAAAGCACCGGCCTCTGGCACATAGCGGGGCCGGTCTTTCCTTAAGTACCGACCACCTGGCGGAGGATGTAGTTGATCAAACGGAACAGCTCCATATGGCCCTATCTTCTGGTAGCTCCCGCTTTAATCGTAATGCTCACCGTAGTGTTCGTCCCGGTGATTAACGCTATTCTCATGAGCTTCCAGAACTACGACCTGCGGCGGCCCAGCAGAATCGGGTTCAACAATTTCAAGAACTACCTTGATGTACTCAAGGACCCCTTATTCTGGGGGGCCCTCGGGAAAACTATTGTCTGGGTAGTGGCCGGCGTGGGGTTGCAGTTTGTCTTTGGTTTTATTCTTGCATTGCTTCTAAATAAAAAATTTCCCGGCAGGGGGATTGTGCGTTCCATCAGCCTCATCCCTTGGGTTACCCCCGGTGTACTCATAGGCCTTATGTGGCGCTGGATTTTTGACGGCAATTACGGCGTCCTCAATGATCTATTGCTTCGGCTTGGGCTCATCCAGGAATCCCTGCCCTTTCTGGCCCAGCCCTCCACCGCCTTTCCCGCCGTCATACTCACCATAGTGTGGCAGGGTATACCCTTTTTCGCCCTCATGCTTTTAGCGGGGCTCCAGGGCATACCAGATGAGCTTTACAACGCCGCCGACGTGGACGGGGCTAACGGCATCCAGAAGTTTTTTCTCATCACCGTTCCCTCGCTTAAAAGCGTCATCTATGTGACTACGTTACTCCGTATTATCTGGGTCGCTAACTCGGTGGACGTCATCTTCAATCTCACCGAAGGTGGACCTGCCTATTCTACCCAGACCCTGAGTGTCTACATTTTCAACAAGGGAAACTCCCTCAATCTGGGCTACGCGGCTACCCTCTCCATCATGCTCACCCTGGTGCTCGCCATCGTGGCGGTGCGTTACCTCAAGACGATGTTCCAAAATCAGGAGGGCAAGGCATGAAAAAGCGCGGACCCGAACTCGTGAAGAGCCTTCTCTCCTATATTTTTCTTACGGCACTCATTGTATTTCTTCTCTTTCCCTTCTATTGGACCTTTGTCACCTCCATAAAGACAAGCTCTGAACTTTATAGCCAGACCGTGACCTACTGGCCTAAGGCGCCCACCTTCGAATCCTATCGGAGGCTTTTCGGCGAATACAATTTCCTGAAGCCCATGGGCAACAGTCTTCTGGTGGCAGCCCTCACCACCCTCATTTCGGTAACCGTGTCCGTCCTGGCGGCCTACAGTTTTTCCCGCTATCGCTTCAAAGGGCGGAAATTTCTCATGTCCATGTTCCTCACGAATAACATGTTTCCCACGGTCCTTCTCCTCATACCCTTATATGCGATCATGAGGAAGATCGGCATTCTCTACACGCCCGCGTCCCTGGTGCTTTCCTACACCACCTTTACCATTCCCTTTTCCATCTGGCTCTTGAGCGGATTTTTGGATGACCTCCCTCTTTCCCTGGAGGAGGCGGCCATGGTGGACGGGGCCAATAGGGCTCAGGCTTTCTTGAAGATTATTCTGCCTATACTGATGCCCGGCATCGTGGCAACCGGGGCCTATATATTCATGAATTCCTGGAACGAGTATACCTTTGCGGTCATGTTCACCAACGAAGCGAATAGAACTATTCCCGTCGCCCTCAAGAACCTCATCGGCCAGCTCGGTGTGGAATGGGGCATGCTCACGGCGGGGGGAATTATCACCATAATTCCCGTGTGCATTATGTTTTTCTTCGCACAAAAACGTCTCATATCGGGCCTGACCGCAGGAGCGGTAAAAGGCTAAGAGCCGGAGAAACGCGGCACCCTCGTCGTGCATGAGCCTGGTGAAAACCAGATGCGAAGCATACGCCGGGCTGCGGAGAACCGGTTTTCGTGTTCTATAAAGGAGTTTCGAGAATGAGCGACACGACTCTGGACGGCCTCGCCGTACAGCTGCGCAGGGACATCCTTGAGATGCTTTACCGCTGCCAGTCGGGACATCCGGGAGGTTCCCTCTCGGTGCTAGAGATTCTCATGGCCCTGTACTACAAGACCATGAAGACAGACCCGTCCAATCCCAGATGGGAAGACAGGGACAGGTTGGTCCTCTCCAAAGGCCACGGCTGCCCAGCCCTGTACGCTATTTTAGCCAACAAGGGCTTTTACCCTAGGGAAGACCTCTGGAACCTTCGTCAATTGGGAAGCCACTTGCAGGGACATCCCGACATGACTAAGACACCCGGCGTGGACGCAAACACCGGTTCCTTAGGCCAGGGCGCTTCCATAGCCGTGGGCATGGCGTTGGCGGCCAAGCATAAAAAGGCTTCCTATAGGGTATTCGCCGTGCTGGGCGATGGGGAGCTCCAGGAAGGACAGATCTGGGAGGCCTCGATGTCGGCGGCTCACTACAAGCTGGATAACCTCACTTTTATTCTCGACCACAACGGGCTGCAGATAGATGGGACTAACGACGAGGTTATGGGCTTGGGCAACGTGATGGACAAGTTCGCCGCCTTTGGCTTTCAATGCTTCGACGTGGACGGCCATGACAGGGACGCAATTGCCGCGGCGTTGGCCGCGCCTGTTTCGGGCAAGCCGAAATTCGTCCGCTGCCGCACGGTAAAGGGCCGGGGTGTGTCCTTCATGGAGGGCAACGCGGGCTGGCACGGCAAGCCCATGAACGCCCAGGAATTCGAAGCCGCAATGAAAGAACTAGGGGGGCAGCAGAATGGCTGAATCTAAATCCCTGCGCGTGGCCTATGGCGAAGCCCTGGCAGAACTGGGCGCCGTAAACGACAAGGTAGTAGTGCTGGACGCCGATCTGGCCCACGCAACCATGACAAGCCTCTTCCAGGCCAAACATCCGGATCGCTTTTTCAATTTCGGCCTGGCGGAAGCTAACATGATGGGCGCGGCAGCGGGCATGTCCCACTCGGGGCTCATTCCCTTCGCTTCTACCTTTGCTCTCTTTGGAACCGGACGAGCCTACGAGCAGATCCGCAATTCCATAGCCTATGTGAGCGCCAATGTAAAATTCGGCCTTTCCCATTCGGGGCTCTCGGTGGGCGAAGACGGAGGTAGCCACCAGAGTATCGAGGACATCGCCCTCATGCGGGTAATGCCCAACATGACTATCTTTGTGCCCTGCGACTCCGCCGAAACCCGTAAGGCCGTCTTTGCCGCCGTCGAGATAGACGGCCCTGTCTATATTAGGGTGGCCCGGCCTGTGGTGGAGACATTCACCGGTCCGGATACTCCCTTTGTCCCTGGCAGGGCTAATCTGCTCAGGGAAGGGAAGGATATCTGCATCGTGGCGACGGGGCTCATGGTCAAGGAAGCGCTGACTGCGGCCGAGAGCATTGCCGGGCGGGGTATCCAGGCAGCAGTGCTCAACGTACATACGATCAAGCCCTTCGATTCCGCGGCTGTGCTGGCCGCGGCCAATCGCTGCGGGGCAGTGGTAAGCGTGGAAGAGCATTCGGTGATCGGCGGCCTGGGTTCTGCGGTGGCGGAAGTCTTGGCCGGCAAGTCTGCCGCTAAGTTCTGCCGCTTGGGCATTCAGGACCGCTTCGGCCAGTCGGGCAAACCGGCAGACCTCTTTAAGGCCTATGGACTCACGCCTGCCCATATCGAAGAAGCCTGCCTGAAGTTATTAGGGAAATAAGACCAGACGTCGCGGCTTCGCCGGTGATTCGCAGGATGGATCTTGCGAGGCGCTGGCCAGGACTGAGTAAGTATTCGGCGGCAGCTGTCCAGGGCCAGGAAGGCGAGGACAGTCCGCCGCCAAAAGGAAGTGTGTATGGAAATTCAGAAATTTGAATTTAAGGGCGAAGGGCTCACCAGGGTCTACGAAAACGCCAAGTGGATGGTGGGTATAAAGAACTGGAAGCCCGCCAACGATATCACGGGCATTGACTGCTTAGAGCGGCACAACGAAACCGACGAGCTCTTTATCCTTCTGGCGGGAGGCTGCACGCTGTTATCCGCCGAGGAAGGCCCTAAAGGTCTTGCTATCAAGGCAATAAAGATGGAGCCGATGAAGGTCTACAACATTCCCAGGGGGCTGTGGCACAATACGGTGACAACCAAGGAAGTAAAACTTATCCTTGTGGAGGATTCCGCCACGGGGGCGGCCAACAGCGAAGTGCTGCCGCTTAAGCCTGAGCAGCTGGCCGAGGTCAAGCGGCTGCTCGCGTAGTTTAGCGGTCGTTGAAAGAGGCGCTGCATGAAAACCATACATGCCGGAATTATTGGCGTTGGCAAGATCGGCCGTGCCCAGATCGCTGCTATCAGATCAATAGGTTTCGCCGATGTGTCGGCAATCGCGATGCGCGACACTGAACGCGCAGCCTCGATCGCGAAAGATTTAGAGATACAATCCTATTATGGCGATTACCGCGATCTTGTCGCCGACTCACGGGTCGATGTCGTCCATGTCTGCACGCCCAACCGCTCACATTACGAACTATGCAAGGCCGTAATTCTCGCTGGAAAACCAGTCCTCTGCGAAAAACCACTGGCGATAAGCGCTGACCAATCGAGAGAATTACTGGACCTTTCGATTTCGCGCAACGTTAAGACTGCGGTAAATTTTGTCTATAGGCACTACGCGGCAATAATAGCGTTGCGCGACCTCATTAGTCGAGGAGAGCTGGGCGTAATTTACGCCGTGCATGGGGAATACCTCCAGGATTGGTTGCTCTACGACAGCGATTATGACTGGAGAGTGGAGAGTGCGGCCGGAGGACCTTCTCGCGCCATGGCTGATATAGGCTCCCATTGGTGCGATCTAGCCTGTTTTATCACGGGGAAAAAGATTTCCGAAGTTTGCGCAGATCTGGCTACGTTCCTGCCAAGGCGCTGGAAGCCAGGTACAAAAACGACTGGGCAGGGCGAACGCAGCATACAAGTCGGCGAAGGTGTATCTAGCAGCGGTGATCCCAGCAAAGAAGCCTTGAGTCTCGTGGAAATCGACACGGAAGACTACGGAAGCGCCTTGCTGCGCTTCGAAGGTGGTATCCGAGGGTCCTGTACTGTTTCTCAGGTAAGCGCCGGCGGCAAGACTGGTCCTTCTATCCAGGTGGATGGCAGCAAGGCTTCGGCAGTATGGAGCTTCGGAAGCCCAGAACTCCTGGTCATTCGGAAAAGAGACGAACCTGACAAAGTCTTGGGCTTTTACGAACCGGCGCAGAATCGGGGCCAAGCGCAACGGGACATGATCGAAAGCTTTTACGCAGCCATCGCGAGCGACAAGCCATTTGGAATAGAATCGCACTACGCCGATTTTTCCGATGGGCACCATAGCGTCGAAGTGATCGAGGCAATGCTGAGGAGCTTTCGTTCGTGCCGATGGGAGGTCGTGGGCGCCTGAGCATTACGAGGCCTAGTTCAGATTTTCACTATTTCAAGTCGCGGCCAGTGCGCCGCTTGCCTTAAAAATTGACAGGAACTGACAAGCGGCACAAATTCAATAATTCAAATCCTGCGCAAAATCGAGGCTTTTTCAAAACTCAGACAAGTTTTGAAAAAGCTACCTTTAAGATGCGTACGTTTCGTCTATTTTCATGCTTTTAGCATGAAAATAGACGAAACTACAAAGCAAATTTCAAAAGTTAACAGACTTTTGACGTTATGATGTAAAGGTCAAGCGGCTTGGGAGGTTGTCCGGACCGGAGTATCATCGTTAGCGAGGAAGACGCGCAAGGTGAAGATCGAAGCAAATTTTGGGAATCGTCGAAATCAAAAAGACGATAACCCGTACTTTTGACTGATCGGCTTCACCGGACAACCTCTTGGGACCCGGCACTCTGTCGGAGAACCCGGATAGATGAATGGAGGTGCGCATCCCCGTTTAACCCACGTGGTACTTCCTCCAAACACCTACCCAGGAGTGGCCAAATGACTAAGAAACGGTATCACGGGATCGATCTGCATGCAAGCAAGCTGGTCATGCATACGATCGAGGGAGAAGGAGCATCGGTGAAACGCATAAGTCGGACCATGTCCACCATTGCGCTCGAGAGCGATTTTTTCCCTACTCTTTCACCGGAAGATGTACTGTGCGTCGAGGCCTCAACGTGTACAGCATGGTTTGCACAAGAAGCGGAAAAGGCAGGGGCGCGAGTCGTCGTTATTAATCCTTTCGATTTCAAAGCGCTCTACTGCACTGGGAAGAAAACAGACAGCGTGGATGCTAAAAAGCTTGCCGAATACATCTACAACCGTGATCGGCTCACCAGCGGGTGCATGGAGGAGGTGTATGTCCTCTATGAGAATCCTCGTCAAGCGATTTTTTGAGAAACTAGAATTCTCTCAAATTGCCGCTTCTTAATTGCGAACGTTCCTTCCTGAAGGAACCAGTTCGGCTCCTTGTTCTTCAGGATGTAGAATATCTGCCTGATCGTCCGGCCTACCACGGCCGCCCTGATTTTATTCTTGGACTTGCCTACGGCATGCTTCGTGTAACGGAGCAGGTTCGGGTTTCCGTCCACCAGATGGGTGACGCTCTGCAAAAGAATCTCGAAGGCCATCTTACGTCCAGCCTTGTTAAGCCTGCCGATATGGATCGTGTTGTTTGACGCATCGACACGCGGAGCCGCCCGGAGATAGCTCACCAGGTTCTTGCTCGTACGGAAACGGTCGATGGTTATGATATCCGCCATGATGCAGACGGCACCAAACACGCTGATTCCACTTACCCCTATCAGCAGGCCTACTTGTTCACGGTAGCGGATGACTCCTATCGATTCGATCATCGAGCGCAACTCGGCCTTGAACGCTTCCAGTTCCTCATACCGATGCTTTTCCTGGCGGGCGATTATCCCGACTTCAGGTGGTAAGCGTGGGTGTTCCAGGTAGTTGTCCAAACGTTCAATAATGCAACCCTTGTCAACCTGCACAAGCCACTGACGGAACAATGCGTAGAGATTGTTCTTGAGCGCTGTCATTTCGGCGTTCACGCGCTGATATTGGCTGATGAGCATCCTGAGTCGCTGCGTGTCCTCGTCGGCTACCGTGACTTCAGGAAAGCCGTCGTTGGGATCCTTGTTCTCAAGATGTTGCTTCAGACAATCTGCCAGCTTCTTTGCGTCGATTACGTCCGTTTTCTTCGCCGTCATGAAGATCTGCGGCATGCTCAAGGGGTTCACGACAAAGGCGCGAGCTCCTGCCGCGACTATCATGCGCGCCAGTGTATGCGACCCAGAGCCAGCCTCCACGCACACGGCGCAGCCTGGGTGCAGCGACGCGATGAAGTGGGTTTCCATCCGCTCCATCGGGTACTGGCTTTTTCTTCGCTCTATCTCCCCTTTCTCGCCGATAATGATCCGGTGCACCGTGACTTGCGTGGAATGGAGATCGATACCGATATATTCCTTGTCCATCGGTCCTCCTTCCGTAAAGGTGGTGGTTTCGACAGAAATGGATCGGGCGAATTCCCAGTCCTCTATTCGTGTTTCCGTGCCTAAAAGCACAGCCCCATTAGATCGTCCGGTGAAGGCTGGCTAATCCCCGAACGAGCTTGCGCTTGCGCGTATCCCAGTCAGACACCCAGCCTTCATCTTTTATCCGTCGATTCCGTTTCTTTGTATGATACCTCCACCGGACAATACCGCAAGTCAGCGAATCTTCACCGGCTTTTGATTTTTCTCATGATATCCCCGATCGCGAGAATCAGAAGCTACGAAAAGGTATTTCGCTGTATAAGCACACGAGCAAATTGATCGTCAGTTGTCAGAATCAGTTATTAGGGATATTCCGAGCGAAATGTATAGTGCTGACCTATGCCGAATTCACTACTGATCAGGAAAAGCATCTTTCGCACCAACGGCTGGATGACTTCGACCGC
>DIXQ01000035.1 GCA_002428725.1 Spirochaetaceae bacterium UBA6076
TGATGACCTAAGCGAATCTGAATAGAATAGGCAGTTGAGCCAATTTCAAAAGTCTGTTAACTTTTGAAATTGGCTTTGTAGTTTCGTCTATTTTCATGCTAAAAACATGAAAATAGACGAAACGTACGCATTTTAAGGTAGCTTTTTCAAAACTCAACTGAGTTTTGAAAAAGCCTCAAATATATAAATATTTTAAGTTCTTACCGCCGCACCGTTGATGCCACTAAAACTTCTGACGCCAAAACTTCCGCTTCGACTACGACGCAAAAAATATCCCTTATAGAACTATGGTACCTATCCCTCTCTTCCGATCATGCGGTACAGTGTTTTCCTATCCAACTTAATCCATATGGGCCGTCCATGAGGGCATCTCGGAAGAGGAAGGGCAAGCGATTGAGCGATAAGCATGGTAGCAGCCCTGTCCTCCACCATGTCACCGTCTTTAATTGCCGCTTTACATGCCAATGATGCCGCTACTGCGTTGAATTGTTCGTCGGCTTCCAAGCCTGGGCTTGAATCCTCTGCCAGGCTCTCGACAAGAATTGAGAGCCCTTTCTCGCCAAGAATTGCCGGCACCCCGTTGACCACCAGCTGCCCAGGAGTTTTTTCCATCCTGTATCCCATGCGCTCGAGATTAGAGTAAAAGGAAGATAAGCGGTTCTCTGTTTCGGTATCCTGTATTTCCATGACAAAGGGTACCAGAAGAGTCTGACTCTTTCCTTTTACTGAACGAAGCTTGTCGTAAAGAATTCGTTCTTGGGCCGCGTGCTGGTCGAGTATGTACAGTGCTTCTGAGCTTTCAAAGACCAAGAAGGGACCGAATGCCCTGCCTAAAAACCTAAAAGGCTGGCCTGGTGAATATTCTTTATCATTGGTTTCACTATTCTGGGCCGAGCTTTGATTCAGCGGACCAGGTCTTTCCCAGACATCGTTACCCTCAATCCAGCCTTCTTGTCCGATTTTATCCTCAGTACATTCATTGCCCTTGGAGCGTCGCTCGCTGTCCAGTTTATCCCAAAAAGCCCTGTCCAGCGCCTTTCCGTCCAGCTTTTGCCAGGCATCGGAACCCGGAAGCGATTCAGAATAGTTTTGGCTCGGGGCATCCCAGCCCAGAAACCTTGGACCCGCTCCCAGGCTGGATCGAAGGTGATCTTTGAAGGCGGTGTAGATCGCCGACCTGAGGGCTTCGGCGTTCTTGATCCTGACTTCACGCTTGGCCGGGTGAATATTGAAATCCGCCAGGGATGGATCTATGTCGATAAAAAGAAATGCGCAGGGGCGCATGCCCCCGGGCAGGTAATCTGCAAAAGCGTACTCTAAAGATCCCGAGAATCCCCACTCGGGAACCCTCCGGTGGTTTACGAAGATCTGTAGGTATTTTCTGTCTCTTCTGGAAAAGGAAGGATCGGCGTAGATAATGCTGAAGGGAGAACCCGTGGCTTCGGATTGAAAAACGGAAAGCGTTGGGGCAGGAATGTCCCTATAGAGCAGGGCAATCCGTTCCTTGAGGGTAGATGGAGAAAGGTGTTCTCCCTCGCCTCCGGAGTTCCAAACTAAACTGATCGAGGGGTGGGCTAGGGCTTTTTCCACAAATACCTGGCGGCATTGGGCTGCTTCGGAGGATGGGCGCTTTAAGAATTGGCGTCGTGCAGGGAAGCGCTCGAACAAAGCTCTTACGCTGACCGTCGTTCCTCTATGCGCTGGGCTTGCCTCCAGTACAAGGCTACTTCCAGGTTCCGAGAGCAAGCGCCAACCTACATCGGAATCCTCGGATTTGCTGAGTATTTCTATTCTCGCTACGGCGGCGATCGAAGCCAGTGCTTCGCCACGGAATCCCAAAGTCCTCACGCTCAAAAGGTCGTCGGCCTTCTGTATCTTGCTCGTTGCATGGTCCTTGATGGAGAGGGCAAGATCTTCTTTGGACATTCCCAGACCATTGTCGCTTACCCTGAGAAGCTCTATGCCACCTCCAGCGATCTCTACATGGATTTCTGTCGACTCGGCGTCGATGGCATTGTCGATAAGCTCGCGAAGCGCCGATGCCGGTCGTTCTATAACCTCGCCCGCGGCGATGAGTCGGTATGTTTCAGATCCAAGGATTCGTATTCGGCCCATCCACAAAGCATACATTTTTTTGCGATATAAAAAAAGGACGCTCGTCAAGCGTCCTTTTGTAAGAGCGAGAAGATCAATTTAGGTCAACCTTCTCGTAGGGGGAAGCTTAGAACCTGAACCTCGTTTCTATGGTAACCGTGGGCTCCATCTTCACACCCTTGGCTGGGTCGTCGTTTACATATTCGACCTGGCCTGTGGTTGGGTTCCTCGATGCTACCATCTTGAAAATGAGACCGACAGCCAGGTTTGGAGTCTTGGGTATTGGAATCTCGATCTCGCCGGCGAAGGCTGTTTTCTCGTCGAAGAAGGTGAAACTGCCGTCCTCAATCGAGTTCACAATTCCGCGCTTGTCGTAATAGATCGCTCCAGCCAGGTCTACTACGGGGACAAGTCCTCGTTTAAGCAGAAGGCCAGCCCGGAGTTCGTCGTCGGCATCGGTGCTGATGGTAAAGCCGTCTTCGGGAGTCCAGGGCCACATATAACCCGCCACGAGGCTGAGTTTATCCTTGAAAAGCAAGAAGCCCGCTTCCCCGTATATGCCCATCACTGTTGGGGAGTCGGATACCTGCGTAGTTCCGTCCAGATAGGGCAGGTAGTCCTGGACCAGACTCGATCTCGTCCTTTCATAGGTGGCATCGAAGAATGCGGGTCTGAAGAGACCGGTGAAATACCGGTACTCGAGTCTCCAGTCTATGAACGCGATATTACCCATAAAGCCAGCGGCGGCGCCCCAGTTATGAGGACCATCATCCCAGAGGAGCTCGGTTTTCATGCCTTCGGAGATCGGTAGACCGGTGTCGGGATTTGTGACCGCGCTACTAAGATAGGGAAGGGTGGCTGCGACATCGGCAAAGGCCCGTACGCCGAGGGCGGCGCTGCTTTTTATAATCGGCATGTCTAAGTCGAGCCCCGTTCCAAGGAGACTAAAGTTGCCAGCAAGGCTGTCATAGGTTGTGCCCTCAAGCTCTGCGGCTGCATCGATATCGGCCACGCCCGATACACCGATGGCCAGTTTTGACGCTTTGAATGGACGGAAATAGAGTCGCGCGCCATATATTTGTGGAATGGGCAGGTCGTTGACCAGGGCTTCGAAGCCGAAACCGCCAAAGTCGATGCCCGTGTTGACGCCCACCCTGCGCACACTGGGGAAGTCGCTGTCATTCCTGTAATCCCGCATGATCAGGCCATGACCGATGGTAAGCCCGTGGAGATTGCCTAGCTTGACAAAGAACGTATCCTCCAGCGGCTCCCCGTACTCCAGGTACTTTACCTTGAGGATCAGGTCGGAGGCCAGGTCCAGGGCTCCCTTGACATTGTCGCTGCCCCAGTATGATGCGCCGAAATCCCATTCGTTATTGCCTTTAGGCCTGTACCAGCTGGTAGGATCGAAAAGGTCCTCTGAATAGATGACCGGAAGATAGAGCCCTAGCTCTAGCCTCCCGATCCGAACCTCGGGCGAAACGACGACTTTGGAGTAGCTGGTGCCGTCTATCATGACAGAGCCGATCTCCATGCCCACGTGGTCGCGCATCCATTCCATGACCGAGGCACCAAATCCGCCGTCCTGGGCTGCGAGGGAGGGAACGAGAAGCGCAATAAGGGCTATAAGGATAATTAGCCTTTTTTTCATACCTGCCTCCTTTGGTTAGAAGCGCACCGAGGCGCTGAGGCTGGAGCTGACATCGAAATCCTGGGTGGTAGGATCCCAGGAATAAACATAACCAAGGGTTAACACTGTGGCGCCGGTTTTATAGTTGATGGACATGCCTATCACGGCGTCTTCAGGGTCTATCAGGTCCTTAAAGAACGTAGTATTCCTTCCAATAAAGTACTTTTCGTATCCCGCGGTGAGGAATATCCCCGGTAGCAGCCCCTCTGCGAGGACAAAGCCTCCCTTGAGGTGGGGGTAGGCGCCGTTGTCGTCGCTGGCAGTAATCGGTTTTGACGAAAATGGTCCGTCCAGCTGAACGCTCAACTCAATGGCTTCCTCGAAAAGGCTAAAGCCTAAACTGGCCAGCCAACCCAACTTGAAGCTTCCCGGGCTGGAGAGATTTTCCACGAAGGCAAAACGCTCATCCCTGTAGAAATCATAGTTGGAATCGAAATAAGCGGGAATAAAACCGCCCTGCAAAGCCCTTAACTGTGCTCCGTAATCAATGAAACCTAATAGCCTTCCCCCGACGCCGGTTATGGCTCCCAGAGCGCCGCTGGTTTGCCTAGCCCCCTCGACAAAGGCATTAAGAGATATGGCCGAGGAACTCAAAACGGGAAGGGTAAGGTCTGCGCCGATTACGTAGGTAGCCTCCGAAGCGGGATACAGCGCTACATCTGCTGCGTCCGTGTAGGTTAGAGGATCCCTGTCCATCACCCCGGTAACGCCCAGCTGAAGTTTGGCAGGCAGGGATGTACCGAGAAATGCCAAGGGACGTACAAAGACTCTGCCGCCAATGACATCCAGCCTGGCAAGATTGCCGGTCAGCGCCTCCATTCCCGCATAGGGGAACTTGAAAATCTGTCCATCCAGGCCAAACTGTAAACCGAAAATCCTTAAATCCGGTAAAAACCGAGTATTGGCGTAGTTGGAAACAATAAGGCCGTTACCCAGGCTGAAATCGTCGATGGAGCCGAGCTTTATAAAGAAGGGGTCGATGCCTCGCAGGCCGTAGCGGACGTACATTATCTTGGGAAGATAGACGTCAAAGATTGTCTGGCCTGCCTGAGGAACCCAGTCGGGCTCGTAGATCTGCAAAGGCGTGTTGGGATCAGGATAGAGCTGAAACCTGAAGGTGAGATCCAGTCCTATGCCGAATTTTCCCAACGACAGATCGGGCTGGAGACCAAGCTTGGACCAGCTTTCTAGCTTGGTAGGGTCGGAAGCCGAGGGGAGCAGGTCAGAGCCGAGGTTAAGGGCAGCTGAGAAGCCTGATCCGCCGGCCGCACCGTCTTGTGCAGCAAGGGGAAAGACAAGAACCGCAATCGCCAGTAGTAAACAAATACGTTTCATCGTGTAGAGCCTCCTTGGTGGCTGTGCAAGGCTAAATGATCCCTAGATAAAGTATACACTATTTGTCCAGTGCGCGCACTATACTTTTAGCAATGGAAATGTAAAGTGGCTTAGCATGCTCCTTGCTAATGATTACTGGGATCTGTATCCTTACAGGCGCTATGAACAACGAAGCGAAATAAATGCTTTGCGGCTTAAAAAAAGGAGAGTGGGATGGGTTTTTTTTCTAGGCTGGACGAACTCGTAGACAGGAAAAACAGCTGTCTCTGCGTCGGGCTCGACCCGTACTTCGATAGAACCGCTATAGAGGAAAAAGGTCTTGCCGCCTGCGTCGATGCCGCGAGAGAAGCCAACCTCAAAATAATCGAAGCAACCGCTCCGTATACAATTTGCTTCAAGCCGAATATCGCGTTTTATGAAGCCCTGGGCGCCGATGGTATGAAGCTGCTCAGGGTAAGCCTCAATGCGATTCCGGAGGATATCCCCGTTCTTATCGATGCCAAGCGCGGCGATATCGGAACTACCGCCAGAGCCTATGCCGACGCGTTATTCGGCGATCTTAGCGCCGATGCGGTAACCCTGAGCCCCTACTTGGGTAAGGAAAGCGTGGAGCCCTTTCTAGAATGGAAGAACAGGGGCTTGTTTCTACTGTGTAGAACCAGCAATCCGGGATCTGGAGTCTTCCAGGATTTGCGGGTGCAGGATGAGCCTTTATACGTTCGGGTAGCCAGGGAGATAGGCTCCTGGGCTGATAACATTGGGCTCGTGGTGGCGGGTAACGATCTGGAAGCCTTGGCGGCCGTAAGGTCCGCTGTTCCTAAAGCATGGTTTTTAAGCCCCGGCATAGGTGCCCAGGGGGGAAAGGCGGAGGATGCCCTGAGAGCCGGCGCCCGCGCCGACGGCAGTGGGGTGCTTGTGGTGGCCGCCAGGGCAGTCGCGGGCGCCGGCGATCCGGCCGAAGCGGCTAAAGCCCTACGGGATGAGATTAACTGCGGTAGGGCTGCGGTGAACGCCGGCACACGAACTACGGCAGGCTGGTCTCCTAAGGACGAGACCTATGCGCTCAAGAAAAAGTTGGTCAATGCGCTTATAGACACAGGCTGTTTTCGCCTTGGGAGTTTTACCCTGAAGAGCGGTAAGAAAAGCCCCTTTTATATTGATCTTCGCAGACTAATATCAGATCCAGTAGCGCTGACATTGGCTGGGAACGCCTATGCAATGTTGGCCAGGGAGTGCAACTTCGACAGAATCGCAGGAATCCCCGCAGCTGCCCTCCCTCTAGCCACTGCCGCAGGCTTAGCTCTCAAGGTGCCCATGATTTGGCCTCGCATGCCGGTAAAGGACCATGGCACTGGAAACAAGATAGAGGGAGCATATACTCCTGGGGAAAAAGCCCTGCTGCTGGACGATCTCATCACCACAGGCTTGAGTAAGCGTGAAGCGGTGGAGATACTCCGAGCCGAAGGATTGGTGGTGGAAGACCTGATTGTCCTGGTAGAAAGAGGCAAAGCTGGGCGCTCAGATATGGAGAGTTTGGGAATTCGGCTCCACGCTTTTCTCGATATACGGGAAATAGTCATTACGTTGGAAGGACTGGGAATTATTGATTCGGGTACAAGAAAAAGGCTTGAAACCTACATTAAAGAGGAATAAGGCACTTTATTTTGCTATGAGTTCACACTTTGTGCAGGAAAGAAAAATTTCCTTTGTGAGAACTTTTAATTTTCCTGAATCTTATTTGCCAGCTTCATCATAACGGTGAGCATAGCGTAGCCTGAAGACAGATCCTCCCTCCACACCTGCACGTCCTCGGGGACTCTGAGCTTGATGTTGGTAAAATTCCAGATGGATTTTATGCCTGCTTTGACAATGCTTTCGCAAGCGCTCATGGCAAAGGAAGAGGGAACGGTAAGTATAGCCATTTCAGCCTTGATCTGCGGAACGATTTCTTCAATTTTTTCGAAGGGATAGATAGGCACCCCGTGAACACTGGCTCCCACTTTTGACGGGTCAATGTCGAAGGCAGCTACAATATCGAGACCGTGATTTTTAAATTCCTGGTGGCCGATAAGGGCTGCGCCGAGGTTCCCCGCGCCCACGACAATGGCACAGTGCTTAAGATTCCAGCCCAAGTAGCTTTCGATAGCATCGATTAGGTCATTGACCGGATATCCTTTTTTAGGTTTTCCGATTATTCCGGTTATAGCCATGTCCTTCCGCACCTGAATAGGTTCAAGGTTCTGCTCTGCAGCAATGATCGTGCCCGAAATGTAATGATCGCCGTTTTGCTGTGCCTGTCTGATAATGTGCAAATATGAAGGTAAGCGCCGAATCGAAGGACCGAAGGAAATTTTCTGTTTGTTGGCCATTTTCGCTCCGTTAATGAAACCACTATATATTAATATCGATAAAAGTCAAGGAATAGGAATAAAGAATTCTGGCGCACAATACTCGCTATTTCATTAAATGAATGAATATACGCTAAAGCTAGCGTTAGTCCCACCAGGTTAGGCCGACATAATCAGGTCGAATGGATGAACCGGCATGACGAATAGAACAAGCTGTCCTTGCCTCGCTGAAAAGAGAGGCAAGGCGTTGAGCGAATAGGGTGAGGGTTCTGCCGCCGGCTACGTCCTCATCGTAAAGGATAGCTCTGGACGTGGAAAAACCCGCGAGCCAGGCCTTATCGGAAAAACTTATTATTGGTTCTTCGTCATGACGTTTGAACATGGAAAAGCGAATAAAGTACAAAGGTTTGTCTAATAATTCGGCGAGCAGAAGGGCTGGCATGATTGCACCATGGGCGGCTGCTACAAGTATCTGTGGATCATAGTCCTGGCGTACCTTTTCGGCGAGTCGAGCGAGAATGGCTGGTTCCGAACCTTTCCATGTATAGGTATCCCGGATTCCTGTATAGACAAAGCGCCTGAGCTCCAATGGAAGCCTTTGCAGAAAGTCAGTTTTCAACATTGGGAATTGCCTATCCAAAGCGAGCGCTTTTCGAGCGAGTTGTATCGAATCCCTGAATAGCCGATTAGCGTTTTCCACCGCAGACAGGCCGTGGTCGATATTGTACTTTTTTGCTTCCTTGAGTTCGTAATATACGCTTGGGTGTAAAGGAAGCCCGTGTTCGACACAAATTTTATAATTTAACATTACATTGACTAAGCCTGGGGAAAAAATATAAAGATCAATCGCCTTTTTTATATCATCGGCATTGAAAGAGCCCTTATTTTCCCAGGCAGCACGAAGCCATGCACTGTCGCTGGCTATGCTTTCTAGTAGGTCTTGGTAACTACTTTGGAATTCCATCGCCGTAGGTGGAAAGCTCCAATCCGCGGCGTTCAAGGCTTCGCTCAACATTGATTTACCCTAATCTTTCGGTTGGGCATAGCGCAAGAGTGGCTCCTCTGGTACTTTATGATTCGCTGTTTACGAAGCTTCATGGGGAGAGGATAGGTGTTAGAGGATTGTAGTCTCGCGATTCTCGCTGGAGGAATGGGTAGTCGCTTTGGCGGATCGGATAAACAAGGGGCGCTAATACAAGGGGTTCCCCTGGGCAGGCGGGTAGCATTGAATGCGCTAACCTCAGGCCTGCCAGTTACCCTTGTTGGGCTTCAGCGTGACATCTACCATGGGCTTCCCCTTCGTTTTATCCACGATATAGTCCCCGGCTATGGACCGCTTTCTGGCTTGCACGCTGCGCTGGTATATTCAACGACGCCCTGGGTGTTCCTGCTCGCCTGCGATATGCCTTACTTTGATTTACACTGGCTTTCCTATCTTTCAAGCCTGGTCGATTCACCAGATGACTTGGCATTATCGCTGGCTATACTCGCCCAAAGAGAATCCTACGTAGAGCCTTTTCAGGGTCTTTACTCCCGAAGCCTTATTACAGGGCTGGAGCGAAAAATGGACAATAGTGGCGTCACGGGAGAAAAACTTTCGTTTTCGGGACTGCTTGGCGATCTTCCGCACACAAGAGTGCCAGAAGCTGTGGCGCGGCGATTTAGTCCCGATTGGAGTCTCTTTTTAAGTATCAACGATGTTTCGGCGCTTGAAGCATTTCAAGGCGGCTTGACAGGAGAGGCGCTGTAGTTATTACAGACTTCGGTGCATAATTATTTCTGTAATGCCATTCGCCGCCTTTTTGCGGCCGACGTTTATTTAAAGGGGATCCCTATATGTTCGAAAAGGCTGTCGTTGAGTGCGTGCCGAATTTTTCCGAAGGAAGGGACGGGAACATTATTCAGGCGATAGCCCAGGCTATTTCTTCGGTGGAGGGGGTAGCCCTTTTAGATGTGGATTCAGGGGCTGATACGAACAGGACTGTCTATACCTTCGTAGGCAAGACCACGGCGGTGGTCGAAGCGGCACTATCGGCAGCCCGGGCAGCCAGGGCGCTGATAAATATGGAAGTCCACTCAGGATCTCATCCACGCATGGGCGCCTTGGATGTCTGCCCTTTTATCCCGATCTCGGGAATAAGCATGGCTGAATGCGTGGAGCTTGCCCGGGACTTCGGCGACCGATTGTCGCGGGAACTCGGAGTACCGGTGTATCTTTACGAGGAAGCCGCCGCCAAGCCCTCGCGGCGAAGCCTTGCCGATATTCGCTCAGGCGAATACGAGGGCTTGGCGGCTAAACTCGCCGACCCCCACTGGTATCCCGACTTTGGCCCCGCGCGTTTCGATTCCCGCTGGGGCGCCACGGTGACGGGAGCCAGGGAAATACTTTTAGCCTATAACGTCAACCTGAATACCGAGGATGTCAAAGTCGCCAAGTCGATTGCCCTGGAGCTGCGGGAGAGCGGAAGAACCTTGAAAAATCCCGACGGCAGCCCTGTCTTAGATGACTTGGGTCAGCCAAAACGGGTGCAGGGCAGGCTCAAGGCGGTGCGAGCTATCGGGTGGCATGTGCAGGAATTGCACTGCGTCCAGGTATCGATGAATATCCTCAATTACAAGATCACTCCGCTTTGGATGGCCTACGAAGCCGTCCGTGACGAAGCGGAACGTCTGGGATTCTCAGTCAGTGGTTCGGAGCTTGTGGGGCTAGCTCCGGCCGCCGCCCTGGTGGAAAGCGGCCGATATTTTCAGCGCAAAGCCAATGCCAGCCCCGGGCTTCCCGACAGGGAATTGGTCATGGTTGCGGTACGAGCCATGGGTTTGGATTCCAATGGAGACTTCGATCCGAGTAAGAAAATAATCGAGTGGGCTTACGCCGAAAAAAACAGCCTTATTGACTATTCTGTTTCCGAATTTGTCGACAAGATCTCCATGCCCAGCCCAGCTCCAGGGGGAGGCACGGTTTCAGCCTGCATGGGAGCCCTAGGCGCTGCCTTGGCCGCCATGGTGGCCAACCTCAGCATTGGGAAAAAAGGCTCCGAGGATAAGGCGGCTGGTTTGGAATCGATCGCCCTGGAGGCCCAGGTCACAAAGAAAGAGCTTCTTCGCCGTGCTGACGAGGATAGCGATGCCTTCAACGATATACTCCTAGCCCTCCGCATGCCCAAAAGCACCATGGAAGAAGGCGTGCACAGGGGAGCGGCCATCCAGGAAGCGACAAAGAAAGCGGCTTCGGTTCCCCTTGGCAGCGCCAAGGCCTGTCTCAGAGCCATGGAACTCTGCAGTAATGTGCTCACCCTTGGCAAAGCAAGTTCTGCCACCGATGCGGCTGTAGGTTTTTTAGCAGCCAAGGCAGGCTTGGAGGGGGCCTTGCTCAATGTAAAGATAAACCTCGAAGGAATCCAAGACCCAGACTTTGTGATGGTAGTAAATAAAGATATCAAGACGCTGGATGCACAGGCTGCAGTCTGTGATCAAGCGTATAGGGTACTTCTATCAAAAACTCTTGGGTTTTAGCCAAGTTTTTTCGCAATTGACAAGCATTCCGTATTGACCTTGCAGGTCTCTGACACTATACCTTGCTTTGAATAAATATCCGTGAAAGGAGACGTCAAGCGGTGAAAGGATCAGATGTTACCGTTTCGAACGTATCCAAGTTCTTCGGCAGCTTCGCGGCGCTGAAAGATGTCAGTCTTGAAATCAAGAAAGGCGAATTTTATTCCCTTTTAGGACCTTCGGGCTGTGGTAAGACTACATTGTTGCGCGCCATTGCCGGATTCGAAGATCCTGATTCCGGACTGATACTCATAGACGGAACCGACGTATCCGGCCTAAGCCCGGACAAGCGGCACTGTAATACGGTTTTTCAAAGTTACGCACTCTTCCCACACCTGACGGTTTTCGAGAACGTAGCTTTCCCATTGAGGATAAAAAAAACTCCAGTAAGGCTTATAAAAGACTTGGTGATGAAGCACCTTTCCCTGGTGCAGCTAGAATCTCACGCGGATAAAAAACCCAGCCAGCTTTCGGGTGGCCAGAAACAGCGGGTGGCCATAGCCAGGGCTTTGATCAACGAGCCCTCCGTGCTCCTTCTGGACGAACCCCTCTCTGCCCTGGACGCCAAGCTCAGGCAGCACATGCTCATGGAGCTCGACTCCATCCACGACAAGGTGGGCATCACCTTCATCTACGTGACCCATGATCAGCAGGAAGCCCTCTCGGTATCCGACAGAATCGCTGTTATGAACGCGGGTCTTGTGCTGCAGGTAGGCACTCCCCAACAGATCTACGAAAACCCGGCTACCGAGTTTGTCGCTCGCTTTATTGGAGAGACCAATATTTTCAAAGGAAAGGTTTTATCCAGAGAGGGCACGCTCAATGTCATCGGTATCGATGGGTACGGTACGCTTCTGGTTGATGACGAAACACCAGTAGAAGTAGGCGATACTATCGTGGCTACAATCAGACCGGAAAAGATCCGCATCTCGAATGACCAGCCCGTTGGGGATGAACTGAATGTCGTGAAGGGTATCGTTGAGGAGCCCATATATTCGGGCTTCCAGACTAAGTACGTTGTACGGGTTGAGGGAGGCGAAAGGCTGACCATATTTAGGCAGCACGCCAACTGGTCCGAGGGGATCCCCGATATTGAATGGAAGGATGATGTCTGCCTTTCCTTCAGCGCCCGCGATCTGGTTATCGTGGAAAAGAGCCCCGGATGAAACGCAACTTCGGCCCCACCTATGTTGCCCCCCAGGCGCTCTGGCTAACCGTGTTCTTCGCTGCCCCGCTCCTAATCATCGTCGCTTACTCTTTTCTGCAAAAAGGCTTGTATGGAGGGGTTGAAGTTGTCTTCAGCACTCAGGCTTGGGTGGATATAGCCAATCCGACGCTTTTAAAGGTGACAGTTAAAACCCTCTGGGTTTCCCTAGCGGCTACGCTCATCATCATTCTTCTGGCATTGCCCTGTGGGTACAGTATCGCCCGGTCAAAAAATCAAGCCTTGAGGCTTTTCCTTGTGATCGTGCCCTTCTGGACTAATTTTCTCGTGCGCATCTACGCATGGATTTCGATCCTGGGCAATGAGGGTTTCGTTAACCAAGCCCTGCGCTTTCTTGGCTTCAGGGCAGAGGGCTTCCAGTTCCTTTACAATCAAGGCGCGGTGATATTCGTCCTTGTATACATGTATCTGCCCTATGCCATACTTCCGTTATTCTCAACCATCGATAAATTCGATTTCACCCTCTTAGAAGCCGCAAGGGACTTAGGATCTACGAAAATGCAATCCTATATCAAAATAATGCTTCCCAACATAAAGGGTGGGGTGATCACTGCTGTGCTCTTTACTTTTATTCCCATATTCGGAGCTTACGCCGTACCCCTGCTGATCGGCGGCAAGGATTCCTACATGCTGGGAAACGTAATCGCCGACCAGCTAACAAAGACAAGGAACTGGCCTCTCGCTTCGGCAATTTCCATGTCCATGACTCTACTAACAGCCATTGCGGTGTTTTTATTCGCTTTTAAGAAACCCAAGGAGCAGCAGATTGTAAAGGATATTGATCCTTTGAGCCTGCCCAACGGAAAGACAACCGGATTTCTTCATCGGGCGCCGGGACAGGGTAAGAAGAAACCCTCAGCCAAGGGAGCGGCATAATGGCCGCGAAAATGCACGGATTCAAGCCCTATAGGATAGCCGCTCTTTTCCACGCTAGAAGAGTGGTACGCAAGGGAGCAAAGGCTGCATCGCGGCTCCTACCGAAAAAGGCCAAGGGCTCGAATATTATTTTTTGGCTGACAATTCTCTTTCTCTTTGCACCGCTCTTCGTATTGCTTATTTATTCATTTAATCAGTCCCGCTCCGGAGAATGGACAGGCTTTTCCTTTGTCTGGTATCAGAAACTCTTTCTTGAATCTCCCGATCTCTGGAGAGCCTTTAAGAATTCGGTGATTATAGCCCTTACCAGCGCCCTTATGGCGACGGTGCTGGGTACTTTGGCAGCCGTGGGCACAGCCCGCTATTCCTTCAAGTTTAAATCCTATGTGTCCACCATGAGCTTTATTCCCATGGTTCTTCCCGAAATCGTCGTTGGGGTTTCGCTATTGGTTTTCTTCGCTGGGGTAGGGCTCAAACTGGGCATGATGACTGTTTGGATAGCCCACACTACCTTCAATATTCCCTTTGTCTATCTATTGGTTTCCGCCAGGCTGGAGGAATCTGATCCCAGTGTGGTGGAGGCTGCCAGAGACTTGGGAGCCAACGAGCTCCAGACTCTCTTTAGGGTTGTGATCCCCATGGCTCTTCCGGGCATAGCCTCGGCATTTCTCACAGCTGTCACCCTTTCATTGGAGGATTTCGTCATAACCTTTTTTGTATCGGGTCCGGGAGCGACAACCCTGCCACTCTATATCTATTCCATGATTCGATTTGGCGTTTCCCCGGTGGTAAACGCCCTTTCGGCGGTGATGATCGCAGGAACGGTGCTCTTAGTGTATCCTTTAAGGAACTTCCTCAAGGTGTTTGCCGCCAGGTAGGTTTTCAGAAGTGCGGTTAAGCCTTTGGGGCTCCAGCTTGCGGTATCGGAGCTAGGTTGAGAACGAAAAAGAACGAAAAACCCCGGCCCTAGGCCGGTAATATTTATAGAGGAGGGGTTTATGAAAAAAATCCTCCGCGCTGTAAAACCAGCCCTTCTAGTCCTTACCATTCTTTTTGTCGGTTTGCTTAGCTCCGCCTGCACTAAAAAGGACGAGGTGTCAAAAAATTTATACATATTCAATTGGACGTATTACACGCCGGATTCGGTGATAGAGAAATTTGAAAAAGAGTATGGCATAGATGTGGTGTACGATTATTTTGCTTCGAATGAAGAGATGTTCGCCAAGCTCAAGGCCGGCGGTGCCAACTACGATCTTTGTTTCCCCTCGGGCGATTATGTCTCTATCATGATTAAAGAAGGCATGCTGGCCAAAATCGACAAATCGACGATCAAGAATTTTGGCAATATCGATCAGGGGGTGTTGGCGAAAAGCGACTTCGATCCTGGAAACGAGTATTCGGTTCCCTACTACATGGGAGCTGCGGGTGTCGCTGTGAACAGGACAAAGGTGGCTTCCTACGAAAAATCCTGGTCTATATTTGCCAGGGAGGATCTTTCTGGCAAAATGATCATGCTGGACGATATGCGCGAGGTTTTTGGCGATGCGCTAAAGTTCCTTGGATATTCGGTAAACTCGACCAGCGAAGCGGAAATAAACGCTGCCCGGGATCTTATAGACAAGGAGTGGAAGCCTAACCTTTTAAAATTCGATGCCGAAGCCTTTGCTAAAAACTTTGCCGCCGGCGAGGTCTGGGTAGCCCAAGGCTATGCTGAATCCATCTACGCGGAAATGGATCCCAGCCGCTGGGGGGAGGTGGACTTCTTCATCCCCAATGAAGGCGGACCTAGTTATATCGATTCTATGGTGATTTTAAAAGATTCCAAAAATATCAAAGCGGCCATGAATTTTATAGACTTTATCCACAGGCCTGAAATATATGCGGAGTTTTGCGATGCCTTCGGATTTCCCGCCACCGCTAACGTGCCAGCCCGGGAACTCAAGAAGGGACCACAATACTATAGCGCTGAATCATTGGAGCCCTGTGAGTTGAAAAAAGATGTGGGAGCGGATTTGGAAAAATACAACGCCGCTTGGCAGCAGATCAAGATTGGGAAATAGGACTTAGTTCCTCGAACCTTGTTGGAGAAGAAGCCGCTCTGGTTTCCAGGGCGGCCTCTTCCTTTTCTTTCCTTCATTATAGGCACGTAGCACTAACAAGCTTCGAGGAACTTAAAACTCGGGAAGATCAGCGATTCCGCCCGCATTGGTTACATTATGATATCCCATGGTTTTTAAAAGCATGGCACCCATTGCGCTTCTGGAGCCGCTTTCGCAGTACAAAAGCACGGGCTTGTCCTTGGGAATAATCTGAGCGGCACGCTTAATAAGCTCACCGACTGGAATATTGATCGCATTCGGCAGATGTCCGTCCTCGTATTCATCGATAGTGCGGACATCGATAACTAATGCACCCTCTTCGATCATTTTCGTTACACTGTTTGCAACATTCATATATGACTCCTGATATAGATTGTGCCGCCGGAGAAGCTGTTTTAGAGTCCCACGATCGGCAAAGAAACACTATTCTTCCACTATCTCGCTAAAGCCGCCGAACAGACGAAGGCTTTTCATCCCCCCTGTTACGTAGACAACTTTTTCAAATCCGCTTTGTTTTAAAATTCGCAAGGCTAAATGTCCTTCGAATCCATTAACAGAGATGATCACAATTTCTTTTTCCCTGGGCAATTCAGAAATCCTGTCCCGTATCTCATCTAGGGGAATATTGACCGAACCGGCTATGTGGCCTCTGCAGTAGTCTCCGAAGGTTCTAACATCCAGCCAATACACCGCGTCTGGTTGCGCAGCCAGTAAGGCAGCTGCTTTTCCGGGGCTGATAAAAGGTGAATAGCCCGAAAGATCGTTCTGGGCTGCAAACGCGGCCATTTGCAGAGGGTCGTTCGCGCTGGAGTAGGGTGGGGCATAGGCAAGGTCAAGTTCCGCAAGATCGGAAAGTTTCATTTTTGCCGCTATGGCCACCGCTAGAACATCGATGCGTTTTTCGACTCCCTCGAGTCCAAATGCCTGGGCTCCCAAAACAAGGCCGTCTTCGCTGTAAATCAGTTTGACCGCAAGATCCTTGGCGCCGGGATAATAGCTCGCGTGATGGCCCTTATGGACATGGACTGCCCTGACTTTATGCCCAGCCGCAATAGCGGCTTTTTCGGAAAGCCCGGTTTGGGCAAAAGTATGTTCCATAGCTTTAAACACCGATGTGCCCAGGGCTCCAACATAGGTCATAGCACCACCTAAGGCATTGGTGGCGGCGATTCGACCCTGTCGATTCGCAGGTCCTGCCAGGGGAATTCGAACCTTAGCCCCATCGGCTCGCCTGGTAATCTCAATCATGTCTCCCGCTGCGAATATGGAGGGATCGCTGGTTTTTAAATATTCGTCAACCTGGAGACCTCCGGATTTACCTATTACAAGATTCGCCGATTTGGCCAATTCTAGGTTGGGGCGTACTCCGGCAGACATGAGCACCAGGTCGGCTTTGACCCTGGAGCCGTCGCTGAGCACTACTTCTCTGGCTTCGTAATCGATTTTGGATAAAGAGCGTTTAATGTATACCGAAGCACCAGCTGACTCGAAAGCCTGGGCTATAAAGGCTCCAAACTCCGGATCGGCCGGGGGCATGAGCTGATCGGTAAGTTCGACTATTGAGGTGGCGATCCCGCGCTTGATAAAGGCTTCGGCGGTTTCCAAACCGATAAACCCTCCGCCTACGACAACGGCGTAGCTTGCATTATTATCCTTTATGTAATTATTGATGGCGTCCATGTCTGGAACGGTCCAGAGATTGAATACATTAGGAGAATCGGCCCCATCCACTGGTGGGACAAGGGGAATTCCGCCCTGGGCTAAGATAAGGGCATCGTAAGGCAGACTGCTTTCACCTTCGCAGGATCGTAGCTTTACAGACTTTGCATCCCGATCTATGGCAATAACCTCGGTTTTTAGGAGAACGTTGACCCTGTAGCGAGAATAAAAGCCTTCGGGCGTTTGGAGTATAAGCGCGCTCCGTTTTTGAATGTCGCCGGAAAGTCTATAGGGAAGACCACAATTGGCGAAGGATACGTAGGGACCCTTCTCAATGATGGTGATCTCAGCGTTTTCGTCCAGCCTCCGTGCCCTTGCTGCCGCGGTGGCTCCTGCGGCAACGCCGCCAACAATTACAAGTTTCATGCTATTGTTCTCCTAATTATATATAAAAAATATAATATAAGCATAATTGTGTCAATCCGAGTGCGTTTCGTAATTTTTTGGGAGGATAAAGGCCTTGTGAGGATCTCTATCCGCCTATTATACTACGCCGAAATGAATTTTTCTGCTCGAATCGATTTTTCCCCTATTAGAAATTCCCTCGATGTGGAGCGGGGAATTCTTTACGCCAAAGGTTTGCAGGCATTAGACGTATCCCAATCCAATCCTACTCGAGTGGGTTTAGGAATAGAACCGGATAGGATTGCATCGGCCTTTGCTTGCAAAAACAACGCCCAATACTATCCGGAACCCAAAGGCTTGTCCAAAGCCCGAAAGGCGATTGCCGAGCAATTTTCTTTCGGAAGGGAGGCTGCAAATAGGGCTGATCCGGAGCACTTCCTTCTCTGCGCCTCGACGTCGGAAGCCTATTCCTACCTTTTCAAACTGCTCTGCAATCCCGGGGACAGTGTATTGATACCCCAACCCGGTTATCCGCTTTTCGATCAGCTCGCGGCCTTAGAATCGGTGAATACCGTTCCATACCGATTGGAATATACTCACCCTTCGGGCTGGGCTATCGAAATCGATTCGATAGCCAAGGCTTTTTCTGGTGTCTTGGGAAAGCCTCCCAAGGCTATAGTCCTTATAAATCCAAACAATCCCACCGGATCATATGTCCATGATTCGGAGTTGTCCCAGATCATTGAACTTTGCGCGAGACACTCGATTCCTATAATTGCCGATGAGGTTTTTTACGGCTATGATCTGGAGCCCCGGAAAGGACGGCGCTCTTTGTTCGGCCTTGAGAATTGCCTAACCTTTAGCTTGGATGGCTTTTCAAAGCGGCTCTGTCTTCCTCAGGCAAAGCTGGGATGGATCTACGTTTCTGGACCGGAAAAGGAAGCCCAAAGCGCGATGGAAGCCTTAGAACTAATCGCGGATAGTTTTCTCTCCGCCGGGGCGCCAGTCATGAACGCCGCGGCCACACTTTTAGGATTTGAGGAAGAGCTCAGGGCTTCGGTCCGTGGGCGTATGACCGAGGTGCTTTCTGTGTATCGCCAGGTGCTGGAAGGCGAAGGTTCGCCGCATCGAATACTCCGCTGTGAGGGAGGGTGGACGGCCTTGGTCCAAAGTCCCCGGTATACCGACGAGGAGAGTCTGGCCAGGGGCTTGCTCAGGCAGGAAGGACTTTACATTCACCCTGGCTTTTTTTTCGATATGGATAAAGAAGCTTTTTTCGCCTTTAGTCTGATTCTACGGCCAGAAGAGGCAAGAATAGCGGCGGAAAAATTCAAATCTTTCTTCGAACACTACGATACTCATTAATAAGGAGATAGCTATGTCAGCCAAAATCATCGACGGGAAAGAAATCGCAAAGGAAATAAGGGCGGAGATAAGGGAAAAAGTAGCCGCCCTCGTTGCTAAGGGAATAACTCCCGGATTGGGTGTAATTCTCGTCGGCGAAGATCCTGCTTCGGTTTCTTACGTCACCGGAAAGGAAAAAGCACTGGCAGAGGCAGGCATGGCTAGCTTCGGACGCCATCTGCCAGCGAACACGAGCCAGGAAGAGCTTCTGGCACTGGTCAGGGCATACAATGAGGACCCCAGGATCCATGGTATTCTCGTCCAGCTCCCCCTGCCCAAGCATATCGACGAAAAAGCAGTGATAGCCGCCATATCCCCTGATAAGGACGTGGACGGTTTTACCCCGATCAATGTGGGCAGGATGCTCCTGGAAGAGCCCTGCTATCTGCCCTGCACGCCCAACGGCGTCATCGAACTGATCCGGCGAAGCGGCGTAGAGACCAGGGGCGTCCATGCAGTGGTCGTTGGAAGATCCAATATCGTAGGCAAGCCTCTTATCAATCTTCTTATACGCAAATCCATCAACGCGACCGTGACCCTCTGCCATACAGGCACAAAGGACCTGGCATCATACTGCAAGAGAGCCGATATTCTCATTGCATGCGCAGGCAAGGCAGGGCTTATCAACGGTGATATGATTAAGCCCGGAGCCTGTGTCATCGATGTGGGCGTGAACAGGGTCGAGGATTCGAGCGCTGCAAAAGGATTCCGGCTCAAGGGCGATGTGGATTTCGATTCAGCTTCCCGGGTGGCGGGCTGGATAACTCCCGTGCCGGGCGGGGTGGGTCCCATGACCATAACCATGCTTCTGGCCAACACTGTCGAAGCCGCGGCCAGGCGGCTCAAGTAATCGGTTCGGTATAGACATGCTCGATGTACAGTCTATGAGGGATGAACGGCGAATACCTATTCAAAAGGTAGGTGTAAAAGGGGTTCGCTATCCCATAGCGCTCAAGGATAAGGCCGCGCACATTCAACAGACAACGGCGGTGGTCAATCTCTACGCTGATCTTCCCCATCACTTCAAGGGCACGCACATGAGTCGCTTTATCGAAGTGTTCGAGGAGTACCGTTTCGATCTTTCCATGCCCAATTTCCTCAAGATGCTGAACAAGATACGCAGCGAGCTGGATGCCGCCACCGCCTATTCTGACCTACACTTTCCCTACTTTATGCAAAAAACAGCCCCTGTTTCGGGTCAGAAATCGATTATGAGTTACGACTGTTCTTACGAAGGCATGGTGTCTAAGGATGGTCATTCCTTTGTTGTGGGGGTAAGGGTTCCCGTACAGACAGTCTGCCCCTGTTCCAAGGCTATATCCGAGCATGGAGCTCACAATCAGCGAGGTTTGGTCACGCTTAAGGTTGAACTAGGACCTTTTTTTTGGATCGAAGATATGGTCGCCATCGTGGAAGAATCGGCTTCCAGCGATTTGTTTACCTTGCTTAAACGGGATGACGAAAAATATATTACCGAAAGGTCTTATAACAGACCCAGGTTTGTCGAAGACCTCGTAAGGGAAGTATATTTAAAGGTAGATGCCCTTGGTAAGTTCTCCAGATTTTCCGTAGAAGCCGAAAATTTTGAGAGTATTCACAATCATTCAGCCTACGCATTTGTAGAGAAGCAGTAAGGAGCTCGCAATGGCCGAGAAATATCCGGTAGAAAAAAAAGACTTAAGCGATAAGGGTACAAAGGGCATTATGTCCGCTGGGGCTGGTCTGGGACTTATGGCTGTCAATGCGCTTCTCGGCGTGCCCGTCCTTGGCTGGGCATTGTCAGCAGGGCTGATTCTCCTGGGGGCTATCGGGCTTTTTGGAAAAACGAAGACCGATAAAACCTCGGGTGGCATACTCACAGCCGCGGGTGCAGCGGGACTGGCTACCATGTTTTTGCCAGGCCTGGCTAGAGGCTTGTTGGGAGCTGGAGGTTTGGGACTGCTTGTCTATGGAATCATCAACATTGGCTCCTTTCTCTCGGGATTACGGCGAAAAGACTCATAGCTGGGAAATATTGAAACCATGAAATACCTACTCGAAACCTATGGCTGCCAGATGAACAAGGCTGAGTCGGCGGCCGTGGAAGTGCTGCTCCGGGAACGATCCTGGATTCCTGGCACCGTGGAAGATGCTGATCTTGTACTCATCAATACCTGCACAGTACGAGCCACTGCAGAAAACAGGGCCTGGGGAAGAATCGCCTTTTTCGCGGCGGAGAAGAAAAAGCGGAAATTCTCATTGGTGGTTCTAGGTTGCATGGCCGAGCAATATCATCAAGAGATAAAGAAAAAAGCACCCGCAGTGGACTATGTCCTGGGCACCTTTCAAAAACAGGCTCTTGGACTTGTTCTTGATCAGATCGAAAAGGGGACAAGCTTTGATCTTAGTGAGGAATCCCCGGTCTACGTGTTTGCCCCGACTCACCACGAGCCTGGAGCATTCAGGTCCTTTGTCCCTATCATGCATGGCTGTAATAATTTTTGCACCTATTGCATTGTTCCCTATGTGCGGGGCAGGGAAGTATCCAGAAAACCAGAAGCGATTTTTACAGAGCTGGATGCCCTAGCGGCTGCTGGAGTGCGAGAAGTGACCTTGCTGGGTCAGAATGTCAATTCCTACAAATGGCAAGATGCCGAGACAACTCTCGATTTCCCGGGGCTTCTCAGGCTCATAGCCCAAAAACTAGGCACTAAGGAAAAAACTGCCACGACTGGTATTGGCTGGGTACGGTTTCTCACCAGCCACCCCAAGGACCTATCCGACCAGCTCATCGCCATTCTGGCATCCGAAGCTATATACTGCCGGCACATACATCTTTGCATTCAGTCCGGTTCCAATCGAGTTTTAGCTCGCATGAACCGAAAATATACCAGGGAGTACTTTTTAGGCCTCGTTGAAAAACTGAAAGCCGCAATCCCTGGGCTTTCACTTTCGACGGATATCCTGGTGGGTTTTCCCGGTGAAACCGAGGAAGATTTGGAAGATACGCTGGATGTCATGAGGAAAGTGAAATTCTCCTATTCCTTCATGTACCACTTCAACCCCAGAAAGGGAACTCCCGCTATGACTATGGACGAGCAGGTCCCTGAAAAAACAAAGAAAGCCAGACTGGCAAGGGTTATTGCCCTGCAAAAGGAGATTAGCGAATCGCTTATGAATGAGCGTATAGGGGCTGTGGACGAGATACTCATCGAAAGTCTTTCAAAGCGCTCAAAAAAAGAAATTCTCGGCAGGACAGCTCGAGATGAGATGGTGGTGCTGCCCGGCGAGGTTTCGCAGATCGGCCAGTTTATGCGCGTTCGGCTTGTCTCCAAGTCCGGGAATACCTTTAAGGCGGATAGGGTGAATGACTAGATCCTCTCCTGGCTTGGTGAGAATCTGGGCATTCCTGGCGGTTTTATTTCTTACCCCGGGGCTCGATGCCCAAACCGCTGCAGATCCAAGTTCTAACGGAACTTCAGGTAAAGCTTCCCCTAAACTCTCATCGAGTACCCCGTATACGGCGAGAGTTGCGGTGAATGAAGCCAAGCTTGCCGAAGCCCGTACAACCTTGAGTACGATTAAAAACAACGATTTACTCGCCACAACCCTGGAGGGCTATGCGGTCTCCTTGCCCGC
Source organism: Spirochaetaceae bacterium UBA6076 (assembly GCA_002428725.1). Lineage (GTDB taxonomy): Bacteria > Spirochaetota > Spirochaetia > Treponematales > Rectinemataceae > UBA2256. Next base: position 22,309 of record DIXQ01000035.1, read on the forward strand.
CCATGATGCGGTTACTCTTTTTCGAGAATATATCCCACGGCTTGTGGATAATAAAAAAATTGATCTTGCATCGTTGGGAGGCACTCTAGCGCTCATGCTGGGTCGGTATGACGATGGGGCCTATATTTTTCGTCAGATAGCCCAGGAAAATCCCGAATCGGGATTGAAAGCGGCCAGGGCGTATTTAGCGGCTGGGGATATCGAGGAAGCTAAAGTTGTGCTGGAGCTTCTGCAAGAACAACCTGCCGAGCCTTTATTCCAAGAAAATAAGAACTTATTACTCGCGTGGCTTTACATATTTGAAGGCAATGGAGAATCGGCATTTGTCATTCTCAGAGACATGGGTTTTTCTACGCAGGGACTGGATAAAAACAAGGCTTTAGGGCGGAGCCCTAGCCCCTTGCCGGAGGAGGACTCTGTTGAGAAAGAAGCTCTCTTTATGCTGTGGATCCTTGCTTCTACCTATGATATTGGTACCTTTTCCAACCCTAGCACCGGGTATGAAGTTTCCGCTCTAGAAGCCTTGCTCAAGTCCCGGTATCCCCAATCGGTTGAAACGGCAATGATCCAGCGCGGAATCATGCCAACCCCCGGCGCCTGGCTGCTGAGTGGGGTTTTCCCATTTAGGGAGCTCGGGATTGAAAGTTCGGCAAGCTTAAGCCAGCCAGGCGCCGGTGCGGGAACGCCCGGACAGGCTGTATCAACCCCGAAGGGCAGTTCTGGCGAATCATCTTCCAAGTTGCAGGTGGGCTGGTTTTCGAAAAAGGATAACGCCAATAATCTAGGTGCTAGTCTTAGAAAATCGGGTTTTACAGTGTCTGTGGAAGAGCAAAGGGCTCAAGACGGTCAAGCTCGGTGGGCTGTCATTGTTAATGCCGAAAAAGACTGGACCACGACACAGGCAAAGCTCAAAGATCTGGGCTACGAATCATATTTGCTACCCTGAGTCTTAAGGTAGGCGGCTAAACACTAGATCTGGTTTATAGAGCATTTCGATGCCTTGGGACGTGATTTTCGCCGGTTTTAAAATAATCTGCCATTCTTCGGATTCGCCTTTTCTAAGGCTTATAAAAAAGCTGCGTCTCCCCGCGGGAATCGTAGTGGAGTCTTGAAGTTCGAAATCAAGTATGGGTTGCCCGCGGTAATTATAGAGAGGATATGCCCCGCGATAGAAAAAGGGTCCTTCCTGATAGTAGAATCTGTCCTGGGAGAAGGTTAGGATGGCACCTTCCACCGTCTTAAATTCTCCTGCGATCGATGAAAGTTCTTTAAATAAAGGGTCTGAATTATCCTCCAGGGGAAGATAGATGCCTGATTCGATCACCGTGCTCTGCAGGCTCCCTGGTGCTTCTTCTTTTCTTCCCTTTATTCGGGTATACGTACCGTTCCAATCCTCACGGATGGGAAATTTTACAACTTGTCCCGGCGTTGCCATCAGCCGTATCCTGTCCCTCCCAATAAGATCGACGCCAAGTATTCGAACCATATCCTGGACACCACTGTTCACAATAGAGGTATAGATGCCCGCGTAGGATGGATTCGAGCGACCCCAGTTCCATATTTGTTTTTCTGTTTTGCTACTGATAACAATGGTTCTTGCGACTGGAGAAAAGTACACCAATGTTTGCTCTTTATCTGGAATACCTTCTTTGCTCCACAAACCCCCAATGTAGGTTTCAAACTCCTCTGGTTTTCCTGTCAACACCGACTGGATAAAGCTTTGTTCCACACGTTCACCCGGTATCGGTTCTTGACTTTTCAGAAAAAAGCCAGAGGTTTCCGGATCCCAAGCGTAGATGAGTCGTATTTGGTCCAGAGGAGAAGCTACATTGCCAGCTGAGGCGAAGACGCTGATAAGTGGTGATATAGTTTGATTCGATTCTGCGCTTGCTTCCTCTATATCGCTTTCTTCTTCTTCCACGCGGATTGAGAGTCCTGAGCTTGAAAAGACTTTTTTATAAGTAACCCCTGCCAGAGATGGGTAAGGTCTAAAGACTGTTAGGGTCTGCAAATTTTTTTCATCGAGTCCAAAACAGAGCAGATCAATGCTTCCATCGCCGACAAGGTCTCTGGGTTGGACCACAAAGACATTCGGTTTTGTTGCCATGCTTTCCCCTTTCCAAAGCCTGTAATAGCTGCCGATGGAAGTTGAAAAGTCGGCGATGACAATTGAAATTACTCCTGTTTCGGAGATCTTATCCCTCACTACGAGGATCTGCTCCAGCTCAAGATCCTCGTCCAGGTTCATATCGATAGTGTCCAACAGGACTTCATCCCAAAGAAGCAGAATCCTTGCCAGAAGAGCGGACTTTTCTAGCTCATTGCTGGGGGAGGATTCTTCCTGGGATGATGGGGCTATGAGCACGGTTCTCGCCGCTAATGGCATGGCTGCTTCCAGGTTCGCCCGGCTTCGTTGTGCCAGAAAAAAAACGAAGAGGCTGAAGGCGAATATAAAGGCAAGAGCCAGGATAACTTTCAAGACTCGTTTCATGGCAAGTTAGGGTCTTTGTACCACGGCTTGAAGAGAAGAAACAAGCGCGATTCGTATAGGTAAATTGTATCCTTTCTGTTTTTGCTGCTGTAGCGTCCCAGGTTGCCGGGTGTTAGTATAGTCATAATGAACGGCAAGCGGAAATCAAACAGGGTTACCCTGGTACTTCTACTCGGTGCGTCTATTGTTCTAGTCAGCGCCCTGGTACTGCTGTGGACCATGGTGCTCAGGGAAGAAGCCAGGCGAGAGATGCTTTTAGAATACGAAGCCTTCAGGGCTTCAAGCGCTGTGGTGGACGAATATAGGAAAAACCAGGCTTATAGTGCTGAAGACAATGATCGAGTTATAGGTTTTGGATTTTATAGCTATGATGGAAAGGCTTTTTTCCGTCAGGGCAGTGCTCCGGAACAAATCGATATTCAAGAAAAATTGCTGCAGCGCAGGCAAGATCGAGAAGGAATAGGCCTCCCTGGGTCAGTCTCGGTGGATTTTAGTCCCGGTGGTAAAAGTCTTGTGATGTTTCGTTTGTCGGGCTTCCAAAATCCATCCAGATTAGTAGGATCAGCGCTGGCCCCACTTAGCCCGAGAATGCAGCGGGGAAGAACAGGTGCTATGGGTCAAAATCCCTTACTCCCGGGTTCCGATCAGGGCAGCATTACAACGCCCCTGCCTCTTTCGGACATGAGCGGGAATTATTTGGTTTGGATGGAGTATTCCACTGCGGGATTCGGCAGCGAAGGCCTTGCATATTCTTTGGCAGCTTCGGTTATCAGTCTGGTCCTCATTGCACTTTTTATTATGTTGATATTTTTCTACCGCCACAATGAAGCCCTACGGGGTCGAGAAGCCCAAAATCGAGAGCTGGTTCAATTGGGAGAGGCAGCCAGGACCCTTGTCCACGAAATAAAAAATCCCCTAGGGATTATGCGTATTCAAACAGCTGCCATACGGAGGACTGCTTCTACCCACGCCAAAATTTCTCTAGGCTTGGAGCAGGGTTTGACAGCTGAAAATGAGAAATCCCTTAGCGTTGATACGGGAAAGATACTTCGATCTTCCGAGCTTATCGAAGGTGAGATTATACGGCTCTCAAACCTTGCGGACAGGATTCGAGAATTTCTTCAGCCAGGGAAAGCTAAAACCATTGAACTGGACTTAATTCAGTATTTAACTATCTACTCCAGCCGCTATAAAGATTCAACAGCAGACAGAAATAAAATCCAAGTGTTCTTGCCCGAAGGAACAAAAGCCTTAGTTGAGGCAGACGAAGAAAAATTAACAACAGCCTTGGATAATCTTCTCCGAAATGCCATGGATGTTACTGAAGGGCTTTCTGAGGATGATAAACAGATCACTATCAGACTGTTTCGTCGGGACTCATTTTGGGTTATAGCTATCGCGGATAATGGGAAAGGTATACCGCCTGAACTAAGTAAAAGGCTCTTCGATCCTTTTTTTACCACTAAAGAAAAGGGGAGTGGCATAGGCCTGGCCTTGGCCAAGCGGCTTGTGGAGTCTTTTGGGGCTATGATCCGCTACGAGGGTTCGAATGGAGCACGAGGTGCAGTGTTTTCTATCAGTTTCCCGATCTTAGTACCTTATTAAAATTTCACTAGAACTTTTTCGATTATCTGCAGGGCTTCTTCCATTTCCTTATCTTTTATAACCAACGGAGGGGCGAAACGTATAATATTCCCATGTGTTTGCTTGGCCAAAAGACCCTCATTCTTGAGTTCTAGGCAGACATCCCATGCATGGAAGCCCTCGTCGAACACGATGGCGTTCAGTAGGCCTTTGCCTCTAACAAGACGTTTGCTTTTACAGGGAATCCGGTCGACCTCTTTTCTGAAACGCTCGCCAAGAAGGTAAGCTCGCTCATCCAGCTTTTCGTTAACCAGGACCTCCAGCGAGGCCATGCCAACCGCGCAAGCCAAGGGATTGCCGCCGAAGGTAGAACCGTGGGTGCCTGGGGTGAATACCTTCATGACCTCGTTGTCGGCGACGATGGCTGATATTGGCAAAATGCCTCCGCCCAGAGCTTTTCCAAGGCACATGATATCAGGACGAGCTTCCTCATATTGCCAGGCAAAGCGCTTTCCAGTTCTGCAAAGGCCAGTCTGTATTTCGTCGAAGATAAGAAGTACGCCCCTTACGTTGCATATCTTCCGCAGCTTGTTAAGATATCCTTCCTTGGGCACTACAACGCCGGCTTCCCCTTGAATAGGTTCAACTATGATAGCGACGGTGTCATCGTCGATAGCCCTATCCATTGCCTGGGCATCGTCGAAGGGCAGCTTAATAAAACCAGGGGCATAGGGACCATAATTGCCATAGGAATCGGGATCGCTGGACATAGAGATAGCAGCCAAGGTACGGCCATGGAAATTGTTTTCGGCGCAAAGAATTTTCTGTCTGCCATTGGGGACTTTCTTGATTTCAGTACCCCAGCGACGCGCGGCTTTGACAGCCGTCTCTACAGCTTCGGCTCCTGTGTTCATAGGGAGGGCTGCTTCAAAACCGGTGAACTCGCAAAGCGCTTTGAGAAAGTTTCCCATTTTATCGTTATGAAAGGCCCTAGATGTTAGACTGACTCTTCGAAGCTGTTCCTCGGCAGCGGCTACGATATGGGGATGGAGATGTCCCTGGTTGACCGCAGAATAGGCTGAGAGAAAATCATAATAAGTTTTGCCTTCTGGATCTTGCACGGTGCACGCTTTTGCAGTGGCTATGACGACAGGAAGGGGATGGTAATTATGGGCGCCATATTTCATATCCAGATCGATATATTCCTGGGATTTCATAAAACAACCTCCTTGCCGCTTAATACCAATGCCAGAGACCAGGCCAAATTATCAAACACTATGTAGTAGTGTACACTGCTTATAAGAAAGGCGCCATAGACAAAGTAGAAGTTAACTATAAGTAATATAAATAATTATAGAATATTTTTGTATATAGATACAGCCTCTGTTCAGGTTTCAGCGTCGTAACTGTAGCTGAGTTTCTTCCTGGTTTCAAAGCGCTCTACAGCAAGGTCGAGCAGTGTCTCGAGCAAAACCGGATAGGAAAGCCCGCCAGCTTGGCACATCCGAGGGTACATGGATATCGCCGTAAAGCCCGGAATTGTATTGGCTTCGTTAAGCAAAACAGAGCCAGTTCGTTTGTCGATAAAGAAGTCCATTCGGGCCATGCCTGAAAAGCCACAGGCCTTGTAGGCTTTGATCGCGGTAGCCTTGATGGTTTCTTCCTGGGTTTTGTTCAGGGTAGCCGGAACCTGGAGCAGAGCACCGTTCGGGTCTTTGTACTTAGCGCTGTAATCGTAGTATTCATGGGCTGGGATTATCTCGCCGGGAGAGAACGCCCTGGGTCCCTCGTTTCCCAGTACTGCGCATTCCACCTCCCTGGCCGGTATGAACTCTTCTACAAGGACTTTTTCATCGTACATGAAGGCTTTATTTAAAGCTTTAACTAAGGATTCCTGATCCGAGGCTTTGGAGGTTCCCACCGAAGATCCTGAACAAGCGGGCTTCACAAAGCAAGGCCAGCCAAAGCGTGCTTCGATTTTCCTGGTAAGGAAGGGTAAAAAATGGGGATTATCGTTGTCGCCTTTTCGAACAGTGATAAATTCCACCACAGGGATTCCTTCTCTGAGCCAGAGTTCCTTGGCGACTTGCTTATCCATTCCCACCGCAGAACCGAGCACGCCCGACCCCACATAGGGCAAGCCGGCGCATTCTAAAAGGCCTTGAACGGTTCCATCCTCTCCGAAGGTTCCGTGAAGAACGGGGAAGACTATATCGCAGTCCAATTTTTCCCAGCCTCTCGCGCTATTTTCTACGACTAAGCCCTTGCCTGGCAGGACAAACACTCGCTTTCCTGATTGTACTGAGGGTAAACCCTCCATGCCTGAGCGCTTGTCCAGGGCTTGTCTGAGGGCAGCCCAGTCCTGGAGCAGCCATTCACCAGTCTTGGTTATGCCGATTGGCAGAATCGTGTAAAGGTTTGGATCCAGGTTTTGGACAATGCTCGCCGCCGAGATAAGGGAGACTTCATGTTCTCCCGATTTTCCGCCGTAAAGAATAGCGATTGTTTTCATCTAGCTTCCTTGTGTCTGCCATGTGGCCTTAACGCCCGTACCCAAGTTCTTTCAGCGCCTTGACTGCTTCTGATTCTTCATCGTAGGGCATTATATGATCGGCATAAATAATCGAATTCTCATGCCCTTTCCCCAGGAGCAGCACTGTGTCGCCCGCCCTTGCTATGGAAAAAGCTCTTCTAATAGCCTGGGGTCTGTCAGGTATTAAAAATAGTTCTTTGCCCAGCTCGAGCTGCGGACAGCCCGTGGCGATCTCCTCTAGGAGCTCCATGGGCACTTCGCCCCTGGGATCCTCATCACAAAGAATGAGGACATCGCAGTACCGCGCGGCTACCTCTGCTTGACGCGGCCGTTTTTCCCTGTCCCGCTCACCCCCAGAGCCGAAAAGGCAAAAAATCCTACCCTTGACCCGCTGGCGGATGGGTGGAAGAATCGCCTCAAACGACGAGGGGGTGTGGGCGTAATCGATAATCACCTCGAAGGGCTGGCCGAGCTCCACCAGGTTCATTCTTCCCTTGACCGGCTTGAGCAGGGGCAGAAACTCGAGCAGTTCGGTCCAGGGGCGGCCTAGGACGCCGGATGCGACAGCCAGGGCGGCAAGACTGTTAGCCACGTTGAATTGGCCAGGAAGCTCTATCCGAGCCTCAGCCTCGACCCAATCGGGCTTTTGTGATGTCTCGATTGAAGATATTGCCTCAATGTAAGGTTTTGCCACTATAGAAGATCTGCCTCCCGCTATGACAAAAGATGAACCCCGGGTGTCGCTTATGATATTTTTGGCGACAAAAGAAGCCTTTGCGTCCCGGACAGAGAAAGAGAGCAGGGGTTTTTTCGTGCTCAAACCAAAGTATTCGGCGCTGGGATCGTCGGCGTTGACAACGGCGAAGGAGGGAAGGGGCTTACCCATCTCCCAGTAAGGAAGGCTGAGATTTTTTATATGATCATGGGCGTCCAGGTTTCTAAAAAGGTTGGCCTTGTCCGAGCGGTAGCATTCCCAGGTACCATGAAATTCCAGATGCTCGCTGGTAACATTGGTCATCACGGCAATGTCGAAGTCAACATCAGCCAGCCTGGATGTTCTCTTGCTCAACCCGTGGCTCGATGCCTCTACTACGGCGCAGTAGCAGCCCGAGTCACGCATCTCGGCCAGCATACGCTGCACCGCCGTCGCCTCTGGGGTAGTCTGGTGCTCTGGATTGGGAATCTCCCCTTTGCCGATATCTGACATAACCGTGGAGAAAAAACCGGTTTTTAACCCAGCCAGGTTTAAGAGTTGATAGATGAGGTACACAGTAGTGCTTTTGCCCTCGGTGCCCGTCACCCCAATGGTTAGGAGGGAAGATGAAGCCCTGGCGTAAAAGGCTGCTGCCAGGCGGCTCATCGCGGCTCTCGTATCTTTTACTCGAATATAAGCGATCCTCGGGCGGCTAAGCTTCAAAGCTTTCTCGTGGAGTAGCGCTGCGGCTCCTCTATCCAGGGCGACTTGGATATAGTCGTGTCCATCGCTATGAATACCCGGAAGAGCGACAAAAAGCATACCAGGTAGGATTTTTCTCGAATCGTACTCTATGCCAGTCAGGGGAATATCCAGAAGCTCCTCTAAAGGGGCTGTAAGGATTTCCGATTTATTCAAGGACTGCACGAGACTTCGCACACTTGGCTGCATATCGGCCAAGAATATCACGGCAGGACCTACGCTTCAATGATACCGCGATGACTTTCCTAGCACCGCCGTATGAATGGTAGGTATTAGAGAACTACCTTGAATCCGCCGTAGAAAATAAAGGGTATGCCCGAAAATTCCAAATCAGAAGGAATAAAGCCGAGGGCTCCCAGTCCTACCCTGAAAAGCTTTCTGGCACCAAGGCTATACCAGGCCGAGGAAATCAATAAAACCATTACAAGGAGGAACCAGCGTTTTTTCATTATTGCCTCTTTCAGTTTGGATATGGAATAGTGTATCCACAAGCCCGTCAGAAAACAATTTTTAGAACTCTGTCGCACTGATCCGCTTGCCGTAAACCCCCTTCTGGTATATTTTCCCCTTATGTATGAGGTACGAGTTGAAGGCGGATTCGCCGCGGCACACAGGCTGCTCCACTACAATGGTAAATGCGAGAAGCTCCATGGTCACAACTACAAGGTGAGGGTCTGGGCAAAAGGGTCCAGCCTCGGAGAGGGAGGAATGCTGGTGGATTTTTCTCTTCTCAAGGCGGCTATGGCCAAAATTCTATCGGTCTTGGATCATTCGGACCTAAACGAAATTGAGGTATTCAAGCAAGATCCATCGGCGGAGCGGATAGCCCGTTACATATTCGATTCGATAAAGACCGAGGAGCCAGGGCTTCCGCTATCAGCGGTGGAAGTCTTTGAAACCGAGACATCGATGGCCCGGTATTCACCGGATTGAGTCTTTGCCCGACTAAGATCGGGATTTTCTGTAGGCCTGTTTTTCTTCCTCACCCTTTTCAACTCGCTCGAAGAATTCTTCCACCGGAGGTTCAACCACCTGACCGGCCTCCAGGCTCTTTGTCCTGAAGACGAAGCCCCGATCTACCGCTAGTTTCGAAGCCCTGCGCAACTCAAATGCATCGGCGAGCAGTATGGAGATTCCTGGTTTGCCAGCCCTTCCAGTTCGGCCTGCCCTGTGCACATACCAGGTAGATTCTTCGGGAAAATCAAGGCTAATCACGTGGCTGATACCGGGAATATCCAAACCTCGCGCGCCGAGGTCGGTGGTAGCCAGGTATCGCAGGCTCCCCTGCTGAAATCGCTCGATCGCCACCCTCCGCTGTTCCTTTTCCTCTCTGGCAAGAAGGGACTCCACCGATGCGCCAGAGGTTTTTAGAATTTCCTCGGCGCGCCGGACTCGTTCGCCCGAGCCTGCGAAGACCAGGCACTTTTCCGGATTCAGGGCTCTGTGCAATTTTCGCAAAAAATCCAGGCGTTTTCTGTGTTCAACGTAGAATACCCAGTGTTCGATATCCCTCGAAAGGACTCCCTCGTCCTTCAGGTCGATGGAAACAGGATCCTTCATGAAACCAGAGGCCAGTCGCTTGGTTGAGGTGGATATGGTCGCCGAGGCGAGAATTTTGCATGCCTTGGAGGAGCTTCGCTCGAGTATCCAGAGCACATGCTCCCTGTATTCGCCGGAGAAAAGCCTGTCTCCCTCGTCCAATACGAGGAATTCGAGCCTATCGAGGCGCAGCAGGCCTGCCCTGCCTAGGTCGGCTGTTCTTCCAGGGGTCCCCACCACGATATGGGGTTTTTTTTTGAGCGCCGATTCCTGACGGGAGAGTGGACTGCCGCCCAGGAGTGAAACCACCCCAAGTTTGAGGCCCGCAGCTTCGGTTAGAAGCTCGGCCTGGTGGGCAACCTGGACGCAGAGTTCCTGGGTGGGGCAGAGAATTAGCAGAAGGGGCCCACGGCTTGGATCAAGACTGTAAATGGTCGAAACGCTAGGGGCGAGATAGGCGAGGGTCTTCCCGGTCCCGGTTTCGGACTGTAAATAGAGATCCCGTTTTTTAAGCGCCTTCGGCATCGCCAGTCTTTGTATCTGCGTAGGAGTGGAAAAGCCAAGGCGCTCAAAAGCGGCAACGATCGGCTTGTCCAGATTCAATAGGGAAAAATCGCTCATGCCGCTATAGTTGCACATCCTAAGCCCTTTCAGCTATAGTCGATCAGCATGAATTTGGAAGCTTTCGTTCTCGGTTGCGGGGGTATGATGCCCCTTCCGTATCGCCATCTCACCAGTGTGCTTCTGCGCAGGGAAGGGGAGCTCTTCCTCTTCGACGCCGGCGAGGCAACGCAGATTTCCATACGCAGGCTTAATCTCCGGTGGAAAAAAATCACCGCTATTTTCATATCCCATATGCACGCCGACCATGTGACAGGGCTTCCTGGGATCCTTATGCTCTCTAGCCAGGTTGACCGGGAAGAGCCGCTCTATATCTTCGGTCCACCAAGAATCGCCGAGTTCGTAGAGCAAACAAGGCGTTCGCTGGACATGTACATTAACTACGAAATCATCGTAAAGGAATTTTCCGAATCAGGGATGCTTTGGGAACAGGACGATTTTTCGATACGGTCATTTTTTCTACGGCACACAAAGCCCTGTTATGGGTATACCCTGGAAGAAAAGCCCAGGCCAGGCGCTTTCCACCCCGAGAAGGCCATTGACCTGGGAGTACCCCGGGGGCCCCAGTGGTCCTTGCTCCAGGGCGGGCAAGAACAGGTTTTGGCCAATGGTAGCACCGTAAAGCCCGAGGATGTTTTGGGTCCTCCTCGTTCGGGCAGAAAATTCAGCTATGTGACGGACACCCTCTATATGCCTGAGATTGCCCGAGAAGTGAAGAATTCCGACCTTTTTATTTGCGAAGGCATGTTCGAAGATGCACTTTTATCGTCGGCGGTGGAAAAACGGCATATGACGGCACGTCAGGCCGCCCTTCTGGCTAAGGCAGCAGGCGGGATAAAGCAGCTCGGGCTTATCCACTATAGTCCACGCTACGCTGACAAGGAACTGAAAGTCCTACTCAAGGAAGCCCAGGAGGTGTTCCCCGACACGGTACTCACCCGGGACAGGATGCAATTTCCCATAGAATATACGGATTAAAGAGCGATTCCCTTTTTATATTGTACTCTCAATTCCTGCTATCTAAATACGTCGATTTATATGCACGTACACATTGTACGCAGATCACTCAACCTTGGGCCTGAAGGCAAGAATACGGGATTGACCGCCCTCGTAGGCCTTATGCAGGGCTGTGGAAGCTTCACGATAGAGCTTGAACTCATCAATCTTCCTCTCATTACGGGCTGAAATGCCGATATAGACAGGAGCCTCGCCCTCGATATCCCTGTAGAGTCCCAGGGTGGCGGAGAGAACATCGGCAAGATCTTCGGACATCTTCAGGCTTCCGCCTAAATCGACGGACGGTAGGACAACGGCGAATGCACCCTTGTAGAGTTCGAATATAAGATCTTTTGCGCCGATGTAGTCACGTACGGTAACGGCCAAGGCGAGGGCGGCCGGGTCGGTGGCGGAATTGACCGAACAGTGAATGAGCATCAGGGATACTTCGGATTTTAGCCCTCGCTCTAGCTCTTCCCGCAGCTTAGCTTCCAGTTCGGAATCAATAAGCGATAGGGGAAGGGGTAGGCTGGCTAGACTTGACTCCGGGGCAGGGCTGAGGTTTTCTGGAGTTTTTGAAGGAATATCTTTCTGTTCTGGTTTTAATGTTTGAGGCTCTTCATGAATTTCCTCTCGCTTGGATAGTTCTTCCAGCTCAACTAATTCTTCCTCCTCCTCCAAGGACTCGATGAATTCCTGAGTTTCCTGTGCTTCTTCAGGCTGCGTAGCCTCCTCGGCAACCGGTTCTAAAGTCTTTACATCGCCATGCTTGCTGGACCAGTTGGAGATTTCTTCTTCGAGCCTAGCTAGGCTTTCTTCAAAATTTTTTTTGCCTCCAGGGACAGTTTTCCCCTCTTCGATTTCTTCGAGAGTCTCATCCTCTTCGAGCAATTCATCCTCTTCATTCTCATCATGCGCTTCTAAAGGCTTGTTTTCATTGATTTCTTTGGTTGTGGCAATCCAGGAGACACTTTTCTCTTTCTCCTGAAGATTTTGATCGAGCTCGCGGACCTCTTTTGTGGGTTTTACGAACTGCTCGTCAGGCTCGGTTTGTATCGCTTCATTTATTTGAGTTTCTACGTTATGACTCGATAGACTGTCCCTGTTCTCGCTTAAGGGCTCTTCAACTGGGCAAGGCGCGGCTGTTTCTGCTTCGGCATCGATTGCGGGTTGCGCGGCTTTTTCTTCTTGGGCAACGGTTCCCTTATCAGCCTCCTGTTCTAAAGCCGGTTTTTGAGAAGCTTTTTTCCCGCCGAATACAAAAAATGCGGCGACCATAAGACCGAACCAAACAGCAAGGAAAATCATGGGCGTTTTGATAGCCTTCGCCAAGTCGGCTTTACGAAGCGTAGCGAAAAGTGTGGCTAGCTTCATACCGTTGTTGAGGGGTGTAGTGAAGACAACGGTACTAAGGTCAGGAGCTGAAAAACCCGCCCGGGATGAGGGGCTTCCCGGCAGGGCAAAATAAGGTGAATCACCGGGCAACTTCCATACCACTAGGCCTGATTCGTCGAGGACTTGCGCCGCTAAAAGCCTATCACTGCCTTTATAGAGAGCGATAAGCCTCTGCCGGAGAAAATCATCCCTAAGATCATCCTTGGTTCTAATGCCGGTGAGGGCATTCCGGATAATAGAATACTCGGCTCCACTCGCCCTTTCTCCCGAATTTCTAAGCTCGCCTATGGAAAAGAGAACGCTACCAAGGGCCAGAGCCGCGACGGAGAATGATAGAACCACAAGAAGCCAACCTAGTGTTTTTCTCATATATCCTTCCTGATCGTATAGAGTATCGGAATATTAGGTCCTGGTCTTGCGCCTTATTTTGCCCGGATAAGGCTTCTCCTTCCCGAGAAATAGTTTATACTTACCTTAAGGAGGTATCGCATGGAGAATAACGCAGCGCAAAGGCGGCTGGCTCTACCTCATGGTTGGTATCCCCGAAATTCGGCAGAGATTGACAGCCTCCTGGCAGACTGGACGAAAAATATTGAAACCCGGGAGGCAAAGGCTGTGGTCTGTCCTCATGCGGGTTGGTTTTTTTCAGGTCGCCTTGCCGCTCTTGCCATCGCCAGCCTCGAGGATTCGGAAACTATCGCGATTATTGGAGGCCATCTTTCCCCTGGCAGCTCTATTCTGTATGCCCCAGAGGCTTCTTTCGAAGTCCCTGGGGGGAAGATCGAAGCCGACCAGGAATTACTTACAGCCCTTAAAGCCCAATTGCGAGATTCGGAGATTGAGGCTCCCGAACCGGACAGGTTTGCGGATAATTGTGTAGAGGTGCTCTTGCCCATGGTGGCGTCCTTGCATAGTAAAGCGAGGATTTTATGGCTCAGGGCACCCCCTCGCCACGAGTCCAAAGAACTCGGCTCTTGTCTTGCCAGGGCCGCACAAGATCTAGGTCGCAGGGTCGCTTGCGTTGGGTCGACCGACCTAACCCATTACGGACCGGCCTATGGATTTACTCCCATGGGAGTAGGCAAGAAAGCCGAACGCTGGGTGACCGGGACCAATGACAAGGCCTTTATCGAAGCCTTATTGGCTATGAACTGTGAGCTTGCCTTGACGAGGGCGGTGAAAAAAGATGCCGCCTGTTCTCCGGGGGCGGCTATAGCCGCGCTGGGTTTTGCCCTAGAATCGGGAGCTTCCTCGGCAAAGCTCTTAGGGTATTCCACAAGCCTGGAGCTACGGCCTGACGATTCCTTTGTGGGTTATGCCGCCATTGCCTTTAGCTAATGCAAGTCTAAGCAATCCGCGGGCCTTATAAGCCCTTCATCATGGGTAGTAGCTTTACTTAGGCCTATGTAAGGCCCAAGCGGGCACGCACCGCTTCCTTGAATTTTTTGCCCCTGTCGAATTCGTGGAGAAACATGCCAAAGGAAGCGCAGCCAGGAGACAGGAGCACGGCCTGACCCGGTTGTGCTATTTCGTCGGCGGCTGCAACGGCCGCCTCTAGGCTGTTGAATGGTCCCTTCCAGGGCATGCCCTGTTCTGCCAAAAGGGGCATGAGTTTTTCGGTTCCAGTTCCCTCCAGCAGCACGATTGCTGTAGCAGCGGCATAGGTTTTTTTTACGGATTCGAAATCGAGGTTCTTGTCCGTTCCTCCAGTTATGAGAACAACGGGAGCTGAAAAGCTCTTTAGGGCTGCCTCCACCGCCTGGGGGATAGTGGCGGCCGAATCGTTGTACCAACTGATGCCCCGAGCCTGGGCAAAAAACTCCAGCCTATGTTCCACCCCAGGAAAGGAAGCCATTGCCGTGGCTATTTTCCCCGCCGGAAGCCCCATATAGCGCAGCACAAGGCCTGCGGCGAGAAGGTTTTTTCTCATATGAACGCCCGGCACCGAAAGCCCCGCCGGCAGAATCATCTCAGCTTGAGAATCAGAATCTCTTTCAATCCGGCAGAACCCTTCCGGGCCTAGGCAACTAGGGTTCGACCCTGCAAGGTTTTGGCTCGAACTTAGCTTTTCCACCAGCCAGGCACCCCTGGATTGAGGTTGGCCGGATGAGTAGAAGTATGGCTCAGCTTTAGTCTCGGCGGCGAAGCTTTTACCCCAGGACGAGTCGGCGTCGAAAAAGCTCGCATCTGTGGAATCCTGGTCGACGTAGATAAGGCGCTTATCGGCCACGTATTCGTCCATGGAGCTATAGTAATTCATGTGATCGGGCATTATAGCGGTGATGAGGGCTGCCTTGGGCTTGAGAACCCCTAAGCCCCGCATGTCCGCCAGCTGCCAGGATGAGAGTTCCAGCACAACTGGTCTGTCTACTGTCGTTTCGCCCAGGAATTCCAGGGGGGATATGGTGATGTTCCCCCCCAGGAGGGACCTTACCCCCGACGCTGTGAATCCATGGTGTATTGCGCTTACGGTGGAGGATTTTCCCTTAGAACCGGTTACGGCCACTAACGGCGATCTGGAATAACGGAGAAAAACCGAGATATCGGTCTCCACATGCTTAGCCGCATCCAAAAAATGTGAGTGACCCCGCACCGCAGGATTTTTTATCACTAGGTCAGCCTGGCTAAAATCTTCGACTTCGTGCCTACCGAGCACAAAGCGGATCTTATAACCCTCCAGAGCTTGGATAGAGGGGGCAAGAACCTTTTCGTCCCGCAGGTCGGTCACCGTGACCCGAGCTCCGGCTTTGGCGAAGAACCGTGCGCTGGCCAGACCTCCCCCGTGAAGCCCCAAGCCTATTATCGTCACCGTTATTCCCTCAAGCCCTTCAATTGTATTCGGGAACTGCATACTTTCCTTGTGGGGAGAACTTTATTCTGGTTTCAACAGGCCTTGGCGCCGAGATAGGCTGCCTGCACCCTGGGATCCTGGGCTAAATCTGCCGAGTCGCCAGAGACCACTATCTTCCCCAGTTCGAGGATATAAGCCCGGGATGCGGCTTTCAAGGCCTTTCTCGCGTTCTGCTCCACCAGGAGGATTGCGATTTTCTCTTCCTTATGTATTTTTTTGATAAGACTGAAAATTTCCTGGACGATGATTGGGGCGAGCCCCAATGAAGGTTCGTCTAAAAGCAAAAGCGATGGGGAAGAAACAAGAGCCCGGCCAATGGCAAGCATCTGCTGCTCCCCGCCCGAGAGAGTACCGGCAAGTTGACTTCGCCTTTCCTTTAGAATCGGAAAGAGGGCATACACCCGTTCCTCCAGGTTGTCCAGGTCGGCTTTTTTTCTCAAAGCCCGAACACCGTACCTTCCCAGTGTAAGGTTTTCCTGGACGCTCAAGGTGGAGAAAACCCTCCTGCCCTCGGGGACATGGGCAATGCCCCGGCCGGCAAGGCTGAAGGCCTGGATACGGGATAGATCCTCGCCTCTGAACTGAATCGACCCTTTCGAAGGGCGTATAAGTCCCGATATTGCCTTGAGAAGACTCGTTTTACCCGCCCCATTGGCGCCCAGAACCGTGACTATCTCATTTTCTTCTACCTTGAGCGAAACGCTGTTCAGGGCGCGCACAGCCCCGTAATCGAGGCAGAGATCTTTTATTTCAAGCAATGGGGCCATTTGCTCAGTCCTCGTCACTGCCAAGATAGGCTTCGATCACCTTAGGGTCCTGTCGCATATCGCACATCGGCCCCTCGGCGATCTTCTTTCCTGACTGCATCACTACCACATGATCGCTCACCATATCCACCAGATTCATGTCGTGCTCAATAAGAAATATTGTTAAACCTTCCCTGACCAGGGATTTTAGGAGGGCGGCGAGCTCCACCGTCTCGGCGTCGTTCAAGCCTGAGGATGGCTCGTCCAACACGATAAGCTCGGGCTCGGCCGCTAATGCCCGGGCTATTTCCAGATAGCGCCGCTTTCCGTAGGGGAGGGCGGCTGCCAGGCTGTCCGCCGAATCGGAAAGCCCTACCCGGGCAAGACAAGCTTGGGCCTTTTCCAGCATTCTGGATTCCTCAGCCCTTTGCGAGGGAAGGCGAAGCATGGAGGCGAAAAAGCCGGCTTTTCCTCTGGAATGTTGTCCGCAGAGCACGTTTTCTAGACAGGTCAGGCTGGGGAATATCCTGATATTTTGAAAGGTCCGGGCTACCCCCTCTTCGGCGATCTGATACGGCTGCTTGGAGCTGATATCTTTGCCGCGCAAAAGGATGCGTCCGCTCATTGGCTTGTAGATTCCCGTTATAATATTAAAAACAGTGGTCTTGCCCGCTCCATTGGGACCTATCAGGGCCGTGATTCTGCCCTTATCCACCTCGAGTTCCATGCCCGAGACAGCGGTAACTCCGCCAAAAGAGAGTCCCAGGTTCTCTATGCACAACAGAAGTTTTTGCTCAGCTCTATCGGTTTCGACGACCGGCACAGCGTTTGGTCTGGATTTACCCGTTTTCTTTCCTTCCAATGCCTTTCGCAGCCGCTCGCCAGAGTCTCTCAGCCTGGGCAGGATGCCCGCGGGCTTGAAGATCATCATCACTAAAAGCGCCAAGCCGAAGAACATGAGCCTGTACTTAGCGAAAGGCCGGAAAATTTCCGGGAAGACAGTCACCACAAAAGCTCCAATGACACTGCCGGGTATGGAGCCCAGGCCTCCTAAAAGAACGATGCAGAAAAGCAGGGAGGACTCCATAAAGGTGAAGCTTTCGGGCGAGATGGACATTTGCTTTGAGGCATAGATGTTCCCCGCAACGCCCGCCAAGGCCGCCCCCAGCACGAAGGCCGAAAGCTTGTAATGGCGTACGTTCACTCCCAGGGCTTTGGCCGCTGTTTCGTCCTCCCTGATATAGTTCCATGCCCGCCCCACCCGGGAGCGCTGAAGCCTGGTTAATAAAAAGGCCGAGATACCGATTATTGCCCAGAGCAGATAGTAGAATTGCCTGGAGGAAAGGATGGGAATAAAAAAATGGGGGTTGTCGATGCCATTGATCCCGTTTGGTCCCCCGGTGAGCCCCAGGGGATTATTGATCATGCTTAAGCGGACTATTTCGCCGATACCGATAGTTACTATGCAGAGGTAGTCGCCCTTGAGGTGAATGATCGGCGCGGTGACCAGCCAGGCGAAAAGCCCGGCCGCGATAGCCGATACGGGCAGCAGTAAAAGTATGGGGACATGGAAACGGGTGTTGAGAATAGCCGTCACATAGGCGCCTATGGCGTAAAAGGCTGTATGTCCCAGGTCGAAAAGCCCCACTTCTCCCAAAACGATGTTGAGGGAAAGCCCAAGCAGGGCATAGATGCCAACGTAGAAGCCCACGTCGATCCAGTAGTTGTCCACAAAGGGCAGAAGGGGAAAAAGCGCGAAAAATGCCGCCGCCGCAATGCCGATCCTCCGGCGCTGGGTGCCCCCCAGCCCTCCGCGATTGTCCGGAGCATGAAGTATTCTTTTCAGTATGCTTGAGCTAAGGTTCATCAGACTTTTTCCGCCGTCTTTTCGCCCAGAAGCCCGGTGGGTCTGAAAATCAGAACAGCGATGAGGAGGATAAATACAAACACATCCTTCCAGGCTCCGCTCACATAGCCTGCCAGGAGGGATTCGACAACGCCGAGTATGAGGCCTCCCAACATGGCGCCGGGTATGTTGCCGATTCCTCCGAGTATTGTGGCTGTAAATGCTTTGAGTCCGTAGTTCCACCCCATGTTAAAGCTTATAGCCCGGTAGTAGAGGCCATTCATAAGCCCTGCGACGCCGCCTAAGCCCGGTCCCAGGGCGAAGACAAAAAAGATAACTTTACGTACATCGATCCCTAATAGAGTGGCTGTCTCCCTGTCCAGGGCAGAAGCGCGCACCGCGGCACCGAAGTTGCTTTTTTCCACGATGAGCCAGATTATGAGCATGAGGGCAAAGGAAATACCCAGTATTGTCACTTGCAGGAGGGTAACCGGAATACCAAAGAGGGAAAAGCGCAAGGATGGTACCACCGAAGCGGGGAAGGCTCTGGGCCTTGAGCCCCAGATGGCCATGATCGCGTTCTGGATGAAGATCGCCATTCCCAGGGCCGATACGACAAGAGAGAGCCTGCCGGAAGGGTAAACCGGTCTATAGGCGATTCGCTCAACCAAAACACCCGCCAGCGCTACGCTGAGGGCGACTAAAAGGGCGGTAAAGCCTATGCCGCCCCATAATCCCATGGAGGCAGTTATTTTGCCCGTGGCTCCGGTGAGGAGGCTGTACCCCAAATAGGCCCCCAGGGCGAAAAGATCTCCATGAGCGAAATTTATGAGCTTCATAACACCGTAGACCATGGAGTAGCCCAGGGCGACAAGAGCGTAGAACGAGCCCACGGTTAAACCATTCACCAGTTGTTCAAAAAAAGTGGACACCTTTTTCCCTTTATCGAAAAACACGGGGCGGGACAATAAGACCCCGCCCTAAAGCGGGGCTGGGATATCCAGCCCCGAGGCGATTTTTACCAATCATTAGGGCAATCGAACGAAAGCTTTAGTCAAAATTCCGAAACGACAAGCTTTCCTTCAGGGTCGACATTGTACATCTTGTACGGGACATCCCTGCGGTCTCCCCGATCGCTGAAGAGCAGGGCGCCGGTCACTCCCTGGACGCCATCCATCTTTGTCCGCATGGCTTCGGCGATGGCATCGGAATCCAGCTTGCCAGCCTTGTCTATAGCCCCCACTATGGCGTACAGAGCGTCGGCGGCATAGACAGGCCATGGGCTCGAAGGCAGTTCCTTGAATTTTTCCTGATATAAGGACTTGAACTGGCTGGCGATATCGGTGGTGACATCGGTGACCAGAGGCTCCTGGGTCATCAGGGCGCCGGCGGCAACATCGAGGCCCGCGATCTTAACAAAATCGTCGTTGATCGCCGCGTTTCCGCCTATGAAGGGGCAGTCAAGCCCTGCGTCTCTGGCTTGGCGTATGAGAAGCCCAGCCTCGGGATAGTAGCCGGTGAAGTACCAAACATCGGGTTTTGTCTCTCTGAGCTTTGTCACCGCCGCGGAAAAATCCTTTTCCTTTGGTGTAATCGCGTCAAAGTAGACTACCTCGGTCTTGCCCTCGGTTATATACGGCTCTAGGGCTTTCATTGCTTCGTCGGCCACGCCTTTAGCAAAGGTGGAATTGTCGTGCATAATGGCGATGCGTTTGGCGCCCATGGTTTCCACAGCGTATTTCCCAAAGAACAGACCCTGGGCATCATCCCTGCCGCAGGTCCTGAAGAAGTACGTGCGCTCCTTGTCCATGGTGAGCCTTACGGCGGTGCAGCCATAGCCTACAGACACCATTTTATTCTTTTCGTAAATATCAGCCGCCGGTTCGGTTACCGATGAGCCGTAGCTTCCGATGACCGCGGCTACCTTCTGGGACACCGCCTTCTGGGCGGCCAGAGCGGAATCCTTGGGATTGGATGCGTCGTCGACAATAACGACTTCCACCTGTTTCCCTAACACCCCGCCGGCCTTATTGATCAGCTCCGCGGCAACCTCCACCGATTGTTTAGCCATCTGGCCTTCATAGGCATAGTCTCCCGTAATCGGCGCCTGAAGGGCGATTTTTACTGTCTTTCCGGACTGACCACCGCAACCTACCAACAGAGTAAAAAAGAGTGCGACACAGCATATTCCGAGGACTAGGCTAGTCTTCTTGAATTTCATGCGCATATTCCTCCTGCTTCGAATACTATAGTGCTGCATAAATATACGCAAGATTCAAAGAAGGATTTTTTCTTGACATCCCACTTCACTGGCTATAGCCTAAATTATCGGAGCCGAATGTTATCCAGGAGTGTCAATGCCTAGGATTGATTCGCATCCTATACTAAAACTGCCTGAGGGCAGAAAACTGGTAAACTTTTTTTTCAACGGAGAGCCTGTCGAAGGCTATGAGGGAGAAGTCATTTCTTCAGCCCTTATGGCCTTGGGCAAGAGCACTTTTTCATATCATCCCAAGGATGGAGCTCCCCAGGGCCTTTTTTGCGCCAACGGACAATGTTCCCAATGCACAGTTCTCATCGACGGAATTCCCCAAAAATCTTGCCTAACCCCGTTGGCTGAGGGCATGGATGTGCGAAGCCTCAGAGGCCTAGCCTCACTTCCTGCGGCAGATGAAGGACTCAAACAGGCTGAGCGCAGGGCGCTCCACACCGATATTCTCGTGATAGGCGGCGGGCCTGCGGGGCTTTCCGCCGCCTATGAGCTTGGCAAGATGGGCTTTCAGGTGGTTGTCGCCGACGACAAAGACAGGCTCGGGGGAAAACTCGTTCTTCAAACACATAAGTTTTTCGGATCTGAAAAGGACTGCTATGCCGGCGTGCGGGGAATCGACATAGCCCTGAAACTGGAGAAAAAGCTCAAAAAATTGCCCACTGTGACGATTTTAAAGAATTCGCCCGTTGTGGGAATTTTCAAGGACAGAAAGGCTGGAATATACAAGGATTACGATTCCTACCTTCTTGTGGAATTCACAGCCCTGGTGGTGGCTTCCGGCGCCAGGGAGAAAAACCTATTGTTTCCCGGCAATGACCTGCCCGGGGTTTTGGGAGCCGGGGCGTTCCAAACCCTGGTGAACCGCGACCTTGTCGCCGCTTCCAAACGAATACTTGTCCTTGGCTCGGGCAATGTCGGGCTTATTGCCGCTTACCATGCACTGCAGGCAGGAATGCAGGTGGTTGGTATCGTTGAGATTATGGGAAAGATCAATGGCTACAAGGTCCATGCCGATAAAATCCGCCGGATGGGAGTACCCATACACCTCAATACGACGATTCTCAAAGCCGAAGGAGCTGCGTTGGCGGGGAGCTTGGAATCCGGTGCAGATATTCGCCTTTGCCGAGTCCTCACCGCGAAGGTAGATGATCGTTTTAAGCCCATGCCGAACACGCTCCTCTGCTATGAAGTGGATACACTTTTAATCGCAGCGGGCTTGGCTCCCTGCGACGAATTTCTGCGCCAGGCTCAAAGCTATGGAATTCTGGCTATTGCCGCCGGGGACGCCGAGGAGATCGCCGAGGCTTCCAGCGCTATGTTTGGCGGAAAAATCGCCGCCTATAATCTTGCCCGGATGCTCGGGAAAAAGCAGGAACTTGAACCTTCCTGGTTGTCCACTAAGGATATATTAAAATCGAAGCCGGGGGAAAGCTTCAGCCGTAGCCCGCTGGCCCCGCAGGCAGAATGGAGACCGGTTTTTTTCTGCTCCGAAGAGATACCCTGCAATCCCTGCGCCACAGTCTGCCCGGTCTCGGCAATTTCCTTGCGGTCGATCCGGGGCACTATCATGGATTTGCCTTATTTTTCCGGACATACCTGCATAGGGTGTTTTTCCTGCGTTGCCATTTGTCCCGGTCTGGCAATCAGCCTGGTCAGAAAGCTCTCCGATACCAGCGCCGAGGTCGTCCTGCCCTGGGAGTTTTCCGTTGATTTCCCGGATGGACAGCTTATGGAATTAGTTGGACAGGAAGGCGAGTATATCGAAACAGCCCCGGTTATCGGGCGAAGAAAAAATCCCAAGAACAATACCTGGCTTTTACATTTCAAGACCAGTCTCAATAACGCTTCCCGTATCGCCGGAATAAGGGTCCAAGCCGAAGAGGTAAGCAGGCCTTTAGTGTCTAAACCCTATCAGGACTCATCGACGGATGAAAATGACCCAATAGTCTGCCGCTGCGAGAGGGTGCGACTTGCCGAAATCGTGGCGTTTATTAAAGAGAATCATGTGCGGGACATCAATCAACTAAAAACGCTTCGAGTAGGCATGGGGGCGTGCGGAGGGAAAACCTGCTCTCAGCTTCTGGATAAGGCATTCCTGCTGGCAGGAGTCGATCCCGCAGAGGTGGAGCCTGGATCTTTGCGGCCTCTTTTTATGGAAATGCCCATTGGCGAGATAGTCAATGAAGGACTTTCGAGAATCGGAGGCAAGAACGCCGGCGCCAGGGGAGCTCCATGAAAACCTACGATGTGATCATCATCGGCGCGGGATCGATAGGTCTCCCATTGTCATGGAATTTGGCTAGAAAGGGATACAAGGTAGCGGTGCTGGATCATGAAGCCTCCTGGGGCAGGGGGCAAAACCGGGCGGCTATCGGCGGCATAAGGGCTACTCACTCCGACCCGGCAAAAATCAAAATTTGCCTGGAATCCATCAAAATAGTGTCCTCAATGAAGGCAACCTATGGACTCGATCTCGAATGGCGGCAGCAAGGCTATCTCTATGTCGCCTTCGACCAGGATACAAAGACTTCTTTTCTCTCTCTGCTGAAGGTTCAAAAGGCTGCGGGACTGGATATCGACTGGATAGGGCCGGAGCGCGTTCTTGAACTCGCTCCGGGCTTAAAGCGGGAAGGGCTTCTTGGGGGTACCTTCAGCCCCGGGGATGGATTTGCTTCTCCCTTAAATACAGCCACTGCGTTTCATAAACTGGCCATGGATTCGAAGGTGGATTTTTTCTTTAACAATCGGGTCGAAGCTATTGATATAAGGGGAGAAAGAATCCAGAGCATAAAAGCGGCCGGCCAGACGTGGAGCGCCGCGCTCTATGTCAACGCAGCGGGTGCCGAGGCATCGGAGCTGGCCAGCCTTGCAGGCTTAACCATACCAGTCCACCCAGACTGCCATGAGGCGGGCGTTACCGAGCCTGTTCAGCGCTTTTTAGAGCCTATGGTAGTCGACATACTTCCCGACGCTGAATCAGGGAACTATTACTTCTACCAGGCTGAAACGGGACAGCTCGTGTTCTGCATAACCCCCAGGCCCCAGATATGGGGCAGAGATAAAGACTCAACATCGGGCTTTTTGCCTCTCTGTTTGCGCCGGATGCTTGAACTCTATCCCAGGTTGCGCAACCTTCGGGTGCGTCGGACCTGGCGGGGTATGTATCCCATGACACCTGATGGACTTCCCTTACTCGGTTACCTCGATGGAGCGCAGAACTTTTTACACGCTGTCGGAATGTGTGGCCAGGGCTTTATGATGGGGCCAGGGCTGGGGAAGATTTTAGCCGATTCCATCGATGCAGGCGGCTGCGCACAAAATCCTGCCGGAAGCACGGAATACAGCCTGATTTTTAAAGACCTAGCCTGCTTTAGAACCTTCGAGCACAGCGAATTTCTTAGATAAACCAACTACAGGGATATTGACCAAATCTCGCTATTTTGCCATATTCCTAGTAATCCCATAGGAATTTAAGGAGATATGCTGCATGTTCCAGGTTCCCGCAAAGACTCAGTATGCTATCAGGGCCCTGGCTCATATTGCGCGAACCGGAGGAGATAGCGCTGCTCGGGTGGCGCTGGCTCAAAATATTTCCATCAAGTACCTTGAGGGTATTTTAAATCAATTAAAACTCTCTGGCATTGTCGTATCCGACAGGGGCAGACAAGGGGGGTATCGGCTCTCTCGACCGGCGTCGGAAATCCTCATGATCGAAGTTGTGGCGGCGATGGAGGGAGAGCTAAAACCTGTCGAGTGCGTGGATGACAGCAGCGTTTGCAGTAGAGGAGCTTTCTGCATGCCCAGAAGGTTCTGGCAGGGGCTTAGGGATTCGGTGGAGAACTACCTTAAATCCGTTACTTTAGACGATCTTGCCGAAGAGCCAACGGTACGCATCAATCGCATCAATCAGTCTGTCATAAATCCCCTAAAAACAGTCCGCCTTCGATAGAAGGCTTTGGAAAAAGGAGCTCGATAATGTCTAAGACATTTGTCTATATGGATTACAACGCAACCACACCGCTGAGATCTGAGGTTAAAGACCGCATGGTCGAGGCTTTGGATGTCTACGCCAACGCATCGAGCATGCATGAATCGGGTCGAAGAGCCCGGGCGGAGATAGAGGAAGCCAGGGCTTCCGTGGCCAGGCTGATCGGTGCCAAGGATGGCTCGGGGCTCTTTTTTACCTCCGGGGGTTCGGAATCCAACAATACAGTCTTCATGACAATGTATCAGCTTGGCAGAAAAAACCCTGCAAGGCGCAAGATAATCACCACAGCCATAGAGCATCCCTGTGTCATGAACGCAGCCGCCTATTTGGCGGAAGAGGGCTTTCCTGTCGTCTATCTACCGGTGGATTCCTACGGCAGGGTTGATATGGATACTCTGGAAAAGGAACTTAGCCCCGACACGCTTTTAGTCTCAGTCATGGCGGCGAACAACGAGATAGGAACTATTGAGGACATAAAAACTATCACAAGAATGGCTAAAAAGGTTAAGGCCTTTATGCACAGCGACGCCACACAGGCTGTGGGCAAGATACCCCTATCGGTGGAGGATCTAGGACTCGACTACCTGACACTTTCCTGCCACAAGATTTACGGCCCCAAGGGAATAGGCGCCCTGTATGTCCGCCCCGGCTCTCCTATCCAGCCTTTGATCAGGGGAGGGCACCAGGAAAACGGAGTGAGGGCGGGAACCTATAATAATCTGGGAATAATTGGATTTGGCAAAGCCGCAGAGCTGGCTTTAGCCGACCTACCTGATTTTGGCAAAAAACTTACTTCCCTGCGTTCTCGTCTTAAGGAAGGCTTGATGGCCAAAATTCCCCATGTGAGGGTGAACGGCCATCCGGAAGCGGTGTTGCCTAACACACTTAATCTCTCCTTTCCGGGCGCCGAGGGAGAGGCTATCCTCTTATCCCTCGACCTGGAGGGAATCCAGGTTTCCACCGGTTCCGCCTGCGCATCGGGGAGCCTTGAACCTTCCCATGTTCTTCTAGCCACAGGCTTAGGTCCTGAGCTCGCCCATGGATCGATTCGTTTTTCCCTTGGAAGAAACAGCACGGAGGCAGATGTGGATTATGTAATAGAAAAGATGCCCCCGATTATCCAAAGGTTGCGGCGGATGTCCACGGTCAACCCCCTGCTGGGTCAGGAATAAAACCCGCTGAAAAAGGCTGCTCGAAGGTCATCTAAAAGACACTGGTCAAGAAAAGACAGAGCAGCAGTAAAAGGAGTAATAGTATGAACGCCTTCCAATGGCTTTATTCCGATGTGGTTAAGGAACATTTTGTTAATCCCCGCAACGTTTTCGATCCTGAAGAAAAATTCGAATCCGACGCCGAAGGCGTGGTGGGCAATATTAAGTGCGGCGACCAAATGATGTTTCTTCTCAAGATAGAAAATGACATCATCCAGGATGTGCGCTGGAAAACCTACGGCTGCGCATCGGCCATAGCCAGCACCTCGATGCTCTCGGAATCGGTCAAGGGCATGGATATACGCAAAGCCTATGGAATAAAGCCCACGGATATCGCTGACAAGCTGGGCGGATTGCCTGAAAACAAAATCCACTGCTCAGTGCTGGGCGACAAAGCACTTCGCGCTGCCATCGACCAATATTTGGAAAAACAAGGACGAAAAGGCGAATTCAAGGGTGAGGACGCCGTGGTTATCTGCACCTGCCTCAACATAACCGATAAGGATATTGAGGAAGCGGTCAAGGCTGGAGCCCATAATTGGCAAAAACTGCAGGAAGCCACGAAAATCGGCACCGTCTGCGGTGGGTGCAAAACCAAGGCTGAAGAACTCCTCCACGAGTTCGTGCATATCTATTCCTGAGGATTTGTTCCCATTACCCAGCTCAGGCGGAACGCAGCGTGAATCCCAAAGACTTTCGCGCCTTGGTGTACGAAAAAGCCTCGGCCTGTTATAGGGAACTTCCCTGGCGAAAAACCCTGGATCCCTACGCCATAATGGTTTCGGAATTCATGCTTCAACAGACCCAGGTTTCCAGGGTAGTCCCCAAATATGTAGCCTGGCTCGAACGCTTAGCCGATTTTCAGAGCCTTGCCGAGGCGTCGTCTCACGAAGTCTTAAGCCTCTGGAGCGGCCTGGGCTACAACAGAAGAGCCTTGGCGCTTCAGGCTTCGGCCATGATGGTGGTACAGCAGTTCGACGCTCGACTGCCTGAGGATGAAAAAAGCCTGCGCGACTTACCTGGGGTGGGCAAGTACACTGCCCGGGCAATTCTTGCCTTCGCATTCGATAAACCTACGGTTTTTCTCGAAACCAACATCAGGACAGTCCTTTTAAAGCACTTCTTTCCCGAAGACCGACAGGTAGGCGAAGCTGCCCTCGAGGGAAAGGCAGCCCTAGTCGTCGACACTGAAGCTCCCCGCAAATGGTACAACGCCCTCATGGACTATGGCGCAGAGCTCAAGCGCGTCGAGGGCAATTATTCCACACGATCCTCAAGCTATAAAAAGCAGCCCGCCTTCGCCGGGTCCTTCCGCAGTTTGAGAGGCGCGGTGCTGAAACAGTTAGTAGATCGAAAAACACTCTCATTGACGGAATTGACGACGGAAATTTCCTTCGAGAAGGCTGAAATAGAGCGCTGTTGCGCCATGCTGGTGAAGGAAGGCTTCGCAGTCTATGAGAATGGTGACCTTAGCATCCGCGCTTAAAAACCCCGTCGCGCTTTGACATCAGGCCAATCGAGTATAATTCACTTTCAGCGTAGTAAAGAAATCCTTATTCGTGGAACCCTTGGAGAAGGGCCCCAAACCCGATTCCTTTATTCCGCCAAAGGGCATATAGCTATCGGTGATGGTTCCGTGGTTTACATGGGTCATGCCACTCTCGATATCCCGTTGGAATATGTGAATTTTTCCCAGATCATCTGAGAAAAGCGAGGCCGTTAGTCCGTATTTCGTATCATTCGCGACGATCATCGCCTCCTCGAAACTATCGACCTCGATCATCGCGAGCACTGGTCCGAACACTTCCTCCCGGGCAATCCTCATTTCCGGCCTCACCTGGGTAACCAAGGTAGGCTCTATGTAAAAACCCTTGTCTAATCCCTTGCCTCTGGCTCGACTCCCGCCTGAGGCAATGCGCGCTCCCGCAACCTTAGCCGCCTCAATATGTTCTATGATCCCTTGCCCGGCTTTGTAGTTGATAACTGCACCCATCGTAACCTTGGGATCCATACCATTGCCCAGTACGATGGATTTCATTGCCGCTAGCATCCGCGATTCCAGCTCCTTTGCCTGATCCCGCAGGACAATCACGCGGCTGATAGCGGTACAGCGTTGCCCCGCCACAGCGAAAGCGGACTGAACGATTTGTGATGCGGCAGACTCGAGATTCCGGTACCCCGCGACAATGCAGGGATTTTTCCCGCCCATCTCCAACTGGACCTTTGCGAAATGGGGCGCCGAAGCTTGATTGATTCTTCGGCCTACCGCCGTCGATCCGGTAAAGCTGATGCCGTTTACCAGGGGATGCGAGGAGAGAGCGTCTCCCAAATCCGAGCCTTGTCCTATCACTAAGTTGACCACCCCGGGAGGAAGCCCTGCGCGTTCGAAGAGTTCCATAATGAGCACCGCTGAATGAGGCGTGTCGCTCGCAGGTTTAAACACGACGGTATTTCCCATGGCGATGGCCGGAATTATCTTGCGGAGCGGGGTAAGGAAGGGAAAGTTCCAGGGGGTTATGGTGGCCACCACACCGATGGGTACCCTGGTTGCAATGCTGACGACACCCGGCCTGTCGCTGGGTAAGGTAATGCCTTCGAGCCTTCGGCTTTCGCCCATGAAAAAACGGCACTCCTCAACACCTCTATCCGGTTCGCCTAAAGCTTCCGCCAAGGTTTTGCCTTCTTCCCTACAAATAGCTCTGCCTATGGACATCCGCTGTTCCGCGATAAGAGCCGTAAAACGCTCCAGGTATGATTCCCTGCGAGCGGGGGTCAGGCTTTTCCATGACAAAAAAGCCTTCGCGGCGGCGTTTACCGCCTGGGCCACATCTTCGATACCCGAAAGAGGGAACTCACCGATAACATCATCTTTATCAGCCGGATTGATATTTTGTCCATATTGTCCGGTAAGGGGTTCTACCCATTTGCCATCTATGAAATTTCCGTATTGTCCCTTTGGATTCATGGCGCGATCCTCCTAATACAAAAAGCATATTCATTCAAGCCATAAAAGTAAAATATTGATATACTATTTATTAATAGTTATTATCTATTATATTTTCTGGAGGGACAGTGGAAATCCATCAGTTGGAATATTTTCAGGCAGCCCTTCGCCTTGGCAATATTACGAAGGCTGCGCAAGCGCTTCATGTTTCTCAGCCTTCGGTTACCGTGGCGATTCGAAAACTCGAGTCCGAATTGGGTGTACAGTTATTGGATAGAAAGGGGAAAAAGATAACTGCGACGACCGAGGGCGTAATTTTTAAAAAACGAGTGGATGCGATACTGGCTGCCATTACTGATGCATCAGCGGAGATGCGGGATCATCAAGCCATGCTAAAGGTCTCGGTCAGGGTAGGTATCACCCCAATGATGGGAACCTTGTTTTTCCCCGGCGTTTACACCCACTTCAGAAGAGAGTATCCCGATTTCCAGATAAGCCTGCTGGAGGAGGGGACGCTCTCTATTCAGGACCATCTGGAAAAGGGAAGTATCGATGTGGGGATAATGATCGTATCTGAGCTACCCGCAGGACTCGAAGCCAGAACCCTGAAAGAGGGAAGGATCGTCGTATGCATGAAACAAGGGCATCCTCTCTCGATCTATACCGATGTGCCCTTCGGGTCATTAAAGGATCAACCATTTATCTTATTCCAGGGCGATACCTATAGCAGGCGGATGATACTCCGGGAGTGCGCCCGTTTCCGCTTCGAACCAACAATCGCATTCTCGTCCAGCCAGATAGGCACAGTGATGGGATTAGTGCGCCAAGGCGCGGGGATCGCGTTTTTTCTGGAAGAACTCACGCGCGGCCAGGAAGCAATCGTTGTTCGTCCGCTGAAGGATCCACTGTCCATGCGGATAGGAATCGCATGGAATCCCGGTCGCTATCTTCCTAGTGCGGCCAGGGCGTTTATTGACTCTTTCGAGGCTCTTTAGAAAAGATGTTGTTGAAGAACCGCAAAATTCCGTCCCAGACACGTCGCAGGAAGGTCCCTCGGGGAACATCGGATTCAGCTACCAAATCGATGGTCGAGACAATCTTGTCTCCCAGCGAATAGACGAGCCTGCCCAGTTTCCGCCCTTTTTCGATTGGACCGTCCACAAAAGACTCGGCTTCGACCCGAAGCGAGAGCTCGCTTTCCCTGCCCCTGGGCACAGTGACGGCGTTGGCCGAAGCGGTCACAAGGTTTACGCTGCGCTCGGCTCCGAACCAAACCCTCGTTTTTGGTAGCTCTCCCGCATCGAGGCTTTGGGTGCTGAAATTTTCAAAAGCCCAGTCCAGCAACCGGGAAACATCCTGGGTGCGTTGTCTGCCGCCGCCGGCATAGGAAGATCCGGTACCCCCCAGGGTGACGACGATAAATCGCGATCCCTCTCGTTGGGCAGTGGCCGCCATGTTGAAGCCCACCTCGATAATATAGCCTGTCTTCAAGCCATCGGCTCCCGGATAGCTGGTTATGAGGGAGTTGCGGTTGTATTGTATGATTCTCCCTTCGGGAACATAGCCTGGGGCTGAGTGTTCAGCCCTGGGAAATTCGATATAGCGAACCGAGTGCAGCTCTTCCAGGGCCTGGGGATGGAGTTCGAGATAGCGTTTACAAAACTGGGCGAACTGCCGGGCGGTGATAAGGCTGAATTCTGAAAGGCCAGAAGGTTCGACAAAGCTGAGCTTGTCAAATCCCATTTCCTCCATTTCCTGATTCATCCGTTTAGCGAACTCTTCGTTGGACCCGGAAATCCTTCTTGCCAGAACGTATGCGGCGTCGTTACCCGAAACCACGGCGGCTCCGAGCATAATATCCCGCACCGATACCTTCATGCCGGGATGCAGGTACATGATAGAGGAACCGTAGGGAATATAGGGAGAGCAGTCCCGCTTGTCGATCTCGATGTTTTCCTCGAGGGAGAGCCGGCCAGCCTCGATCTCCTCGTAGGCAATGTGGAGGGTTAAAAGTTTTGTGAGGCTGGCCGGCGGCAGCGCGAGGTCTGGATTCTTCGCGTAGAGTAAAGTGCCAGTGGTGGCATCGATAAGCGCTGCCGATCGGGCGTTCACCTGGGGTGCCGGTTCGATAGTAGGAGCATGCTGCAGCGCCTGGTTTTCGTCGACCGCCTGCGGCGCGGCGGCGGCCTGGGCTTGAACCTGGACCGGGGTTAAGACCGGCGCGAAGAAGAGAAGGAAAAACACAAGAGCGAAGAGATACCGCAAATCTTTCCCGCGGGGCTTGTTGTGCTTCATCGTATGTTATTACCGCCCTTTTTGTCTAAAAATCCGCCTGCCTGGGAGCCCTAGGGAAGGGAATGACATCCCTAATGTTCGTCATGCCCGTCACGTAGAGGAGCAAACGTTCGAATCCCAAGCCAAAGCCTGAGTGGGGGGTGGATCCGAATCTTCGCAGATCCAGGTACCATTTATAGGTATCGAGACTGAGTCCGCCTTCCTTGATTCTCTTTTCCAAATGATCAAGGCGCCACTCGCGCTCCGAACCCCCAATGATCTCGCCGAAACGGGGCACCAGCACATCCATAGCAGCCACCGTCTTGCCGTCGTCGTTCTGCTTCATGTAGAAGGCTTTGATTTCTCTAGGGTAATCGGTCACTACCAGTGGGCCGCCCACTATCTTTTCGGTGAGGAACTTTTCGTGCTCGCTCTGGAGATCGCAACCCCAATAGGGCTTGAACTCGAACTCATCGATATGTTTCTCAAGCTCCTTGACCGCCTCGGTGTAGCTCATGCGGCTGAAGGAACCCTCGGCGACTTTGCGCAGGCCTTCGATAAGGCCAGGTTGAATCCGGGCATCGAAGAAACTTAAATCCTCTGTGCAGTCTTCAAGGGCTACTTTGACAAGGCGGGTGATAAAATCCTTGGCTAGCTCGATATTATCCTCGAGTTCGGCGAAGGCCACCTCGGGCTCGATCATCCAGAACTCGGAGAGATGTCTAGTGGTATTGGAGTTCTCCGCCCTAAAGGTGGGGCCGAAGGTGTACACCCTGCCCATGGATTGGCAATAGGTCTCCACGTTGAGCTGGCCGGATACGGTCAGAAAGGCAGGTTTGCCGAAAAAATCGGCCTCGTAGTCCAGTTTGCCCTGGGAAGCGATCCGTTGCAGGTCCAGGGTAGTGATCTGGAACATTGCCCCGGCGCCCTCGGCGTCCGAGGCGGTGATTATCGGCGTGTGGATATAATAAAAACCCCGTTCCTGGAAAAACTGGTGCACCGCGAAGGCCATGCGGTTCCTTACCCTGGCTACGGCACCGAAGGTGTTGGTGCGAGGCCTTAAGTGGGCGATTTCCCGCAGGAACTCCAGGGAGTGGGCTTTTTTCTGCAGCGGGTAGCTTTCGGCTGGCGCCTCGCCGATAACGCTCAGGTTGCTCGCGGCAATCTCAAGCTTCTGGCCTGTGCCGGGAGAGGGGATAAGCTTCCCGTCAATCTTGACGCTGGCGCCGGTGCCGCAGCGCTCCAGTTCAGCGGCCATACTGGGTGAGGAAAACTGCTCTGGCGAAAAGACACACTGAATATTAGCCATGCAAGAACCGTCGTTGACTTCCAAGAAAACCGCCGATTTGGTCTGGCGTTTTGTGCGCACCCAGCCTTTTACACAGACTGGCCGCTCTTCGGGTTTCGACGTTAAGAGTTCCTTGATGGTAGGAGTCATGGGTTTCTCCATTAGCTCGAAGAATATTTTGGCAATAGTACCCTGTTCGAAGGACGAAAATCTATAGATCGAGGCAAATTTTCCTATACGCGGTTGAAAATTCACCCAGTGTTGTAGCCGTAGTGATTTTTATGGTACTATATTTACCCGAAAGAAACCGCATGAAGGTCGTGTTGTTTTATATACGGCGCTCTTTCATCGAATCTATACACAAATGGGGGAAACCTTGAAATACAGCCTTCCTGCCGCTTACCTTTTGTGGGCGGTGTCGGGCTTCGGCGCCCTTGGCCTTCACCGCTTTTATCTAGGCAAGTCCGGAACCGGCTTGCTCTGGCTTTTTTCAGGCGGTTTAGGCGGCCTGGGCGGACTTTACGACCTTTTTACTCTTCCCCGGCAGGTGCAGGAAGCGAACATCCTCTATGAGACCAAGCTTGCGCTGGAAGCCGGAACGAGCGCCAGAACCCGGTCCGCCGATGCATCCGGGTATCGCTATGTGAATCCCGAGTCCCCTGAAAAAACCATCCTCAGGCTCGCCAGAAAAAACGCCGGTCTCGTTACACCCGGCGAAGTTGCTATTGAAGGGGACATGAGTGTGGAAGAGGCACGTAAGGCCTTAGACAAGTTGGCCAAGGATGGCGTCGCCGAGATCCGCGTTCGCTCCTCAGGCGTTATCGTCTATTATTTCGCCGAGTTCGCCCAGGACAATTCTGAGTTTGTGGATATTTAGTCGTTTATAGCTACTCCGCCCGGCTTAAAAGTATAAAAAAGCGGACTCGCCTGGGCTGGCCGTCGTCAATGCAGATCGAAAAGCACCATATCCCTCAACCCGCCGGAAATATGAGGATAATAAGCCCTACTATTTCCATTGTACTCATTCCAATTTTTATCAACTGATTTTGAAGCATAAGTATAAGCTTCAGTGCAACTTATATAACCGTCCTTATTGGTATCGCCCTTTTTTGCTGATTCTATAAGGTAGTAGGTAAATACTCCTTGTCCAGATTGTGAATCCTCGGATATTGTCAATGAAGAGTCCTCATAGGATTCTTCTGATGCTCCTGCGGCACTGATGATTATTGGATTTAAACGACCACCCATGTTGAAATTCTTTGCCAACAATGATGCGTATTCACTCATACCAGCAAGGGCTGGAGTAGAAACTGTGTTGCTAGTATAAATGTCGTATTCTGGTTCTATGAGATCGACAGAATCAGATTCCTTTATAAAGCTTCCAGAAAAACATGCGTCGATAATAAGTATGATATTTTCTGTTTTAACGTATATGTAGTCTTGAATCCAGCTAGAAAACTCAGTTACCGATATTTGAGAATTTACGTCGGCTACTGTTGAATCGCTGGCAACCATGTAGGCTTCTGTATCATCGATATTACCGTGACCTGAAAAGTAGATGAGTGCGGTCTCTCCATTATCAATATGATTTCCGAAATCCTGAATCTTGTTTTTAATATCCGCCTTACCTATGGTTCCATTATTAAGCATTTCTGGTTCGAGCCATCCGGTTTCTTTTAATATTTTGTTTAATTCAGTTGCATCGTTCTCTGCAGAGTGAAGCTGATTATCTGCTGGAAGATAAATGTAGTCATTTATCCCAATAAGCAGTGCACGGCGTTCGCTCGTGATCGTGGAGGGCATGCTGCAGGCTGCGAGGAGAGAGGCTGCGAGTACAAATCCTGTCAATCGTGCGAATCCTGTTATCATGTCAAATTTTTTCACAACACCCTCAGACTTACGCCAATTCCAAGAATAATCGCCCGGCCTCCAGATTTCCATGCCCATTCAAAGGGAACGAAAAGCCCAAAAGCAAAGGGGTCCACGATCTTCACATCAAGCGTCGCACGGCCGAGCACAGCCGGATGGGCAGACACCAGTCCTGTTCCGGAATATTTTGTAAGACGCAGACCGCCGCCGGCTTCTATTCCGAACCTGGCCGGCAAACCCAGCAAGGGCATCTGAAATTCCGGAGAAGCGACACCCACGAGAAGCCCCAGCCCCGTGCCCTGCCAGGCCCGGTAGAGATTGCCGTCGCTCTGGGGGGCCGATGCTCCCAACCCGAATATATCCAGTTGGCATCGGCCGATTAAAGCAACAGTATTCGAGGTTTCAGAATACGAATCCCCGGTTTGAACTTGGGTCCAAGGGAAAAGCGTAAAACCTAGCCCGAGATTGACATTCCAGCCCGCCTGAAGCCCCGTTTGGAGCTGGGGCAAGGAAGTGTTGGAGAAAAGCGCAGCGCCTCCAAGGTCTAAGCCCCTGCCGGGTGAGGCGAAAGCCACCTCCCCGATAGGGACAAAGTAGAGGCAGAAAAAGCAGCAAAGCACAAAGGCGGTGGGTTTTTGTTGCATTCCTAGCTTCTACTTTACGACAAAAAGCGTTAAATTGAAAGAATATTGCCATGCATAGCCACAGAAGATCAAAAACACTGGTATCCTCCGTGCTCCGGTTGTGCGGTTTTTTGCCTGCAGCTTTGTTTTTTTGTAGCCTTTCTATGTTAGTTGCTTCCTGTTCAAAGGGCTATAACAAGGGAATGAAGCTGCCCGAGGATCCCCAAGCTGTTTCCGAGCTGGGCTGGGCAGTGGTTAAGACAGCCTATGCCAAGCTAAAGACAGCGCCCGACTCAACATCCCCCGAGGCGGGACTCGTACGAGGGAGATCTGTATTTCAATGCACAGCCCGCTCTATCGATCCCAAGGGGCTAGAAAAAGGAGGACTTTGGTACAGATTTTCCGAAGAAGGGGTCGAAGGCTGGCTACACAAAGACGAGCTGGACATATTTAACACCGAGGCTCAGGCAAAAAAAGCAGCTGAAGACATCATCGGCGGATAATAAATTAGCAGGATATCAATGGAATTTTTAAAGACCTGGCTTGTTCCCCCTATCATCGGCGCAATTATTGGGTATTTTACCAACTGGCTCGCCATAAAAATGCTCTTTCGTCCTTTAAATCCCATCTATATAGGCCGATTCAAGCTTCCTTTCACACCGGGCATTCTGCCCAGGGAGCGACGAAGGCTTACCGACTCAGTTGGAGAGACAGTCTCCAAGGAGTTGCTGACCGGTGAGGTTTTCCGCGGCAGACTCGAGGATCCAGCTCTCAAAGAAAGAATCGACGAAGCGGTTTATGTCATTGTCGATGAAGCGCTACAAAAGGATGCTTCGGCTTTTCTTCATTCGCTATCCGAAAAAATCGAGGCATCCCGAACCCTACGCGATAACGGATTTTCACAAGCCGAAAGTCTGGTGCTGGAGTCGCTAAAGACAGTCTTGGGCTCCACAGAGATAAAAGAGGCTTTTGTCTTTGCCTTGACCTCGGCTGTTGATGATATCGAAGCCTTGCCCCTGAAGAAAATTATTAGTCCTAAAACCCTCGAGGCTATAGCAAGTCGCTTCGCCGTCTCTCTGGGCAGCGCGGAACGGCAGGAGCAGATCGGCAACGTTATTGCAGCCGGAGGCAAGGCGGAAAGCGCCGCGACTGGATTGCTCTCGCTGGAATTGAAAACAGAGATCCTGGAATTTGGCGTTAAAGCACTCTATTCACGCCTAGTTCCTGTATTGGAAGCAGTGCTAGCCAGCCCCGAAATGAAGGCTCAGCTGAATGGTTTGGGAGTCTCCATTTTGAAAAAGGCAATCGGGCGCCTAGGGCCTATCCAGCGGCTTATTGTGAGCGCCGCTAACTATGAGCGCACGCTGACCGAAACCATGCCTGAAACGGTGCAGGATATTACCCAAACCCTTGTAAGGCTTCTTAAAGAGCAGAAGACTGCGGATAACCTAGTGCTATCGGTGCATCGCTATCTATTCAATCCAAGGCTGAGGAGCCAGGACGGGGCGGTAGCTGAAGAAGCCTCCACAGCCGGAGAATTGAGACAAGCGCTGCAAATCCTCATGAACGGCCTTAGCGCCGAAGGAAAGGACTTTGCCGCAAGGCTGGCCCAAGGGTACGAGTCTATCGCCGACCTCAGCCTGGGAGAGCTCCTCCCAGGATTATCCGCTGGATTAACTTCAAGCCTCGCGGCGCTCCTGCTCGGAAAAAAAGACATAAAGAAAGCCGATCCAGAAAAGGACCAGGAGGAAGTCACAGGAAGCGAGCTGTTTTCCAAAGCCTTTGAGTCCTTTCTTACTGCCTACGCCGAAAAATTGAAAGGCAGGAGCCTCGCCAAGGTTCTTAGCCTGAGCGAAACGCAAAAACGAGCCCTGGCTTCCCGGATCGCCAAGGGTGCCGTGGCGGGCATCTCGTCGTATGCCGAGCGACTCGTGGATGCCCTGGATATTAGGCAGATGGTGGTGAATAAAATTGACAGTCTGGATATGGCTGAGGCCGAGCGCATTCTGCTTCAGGTAGTAAAACGCGAACTGAACTGGATCACTATTTTAGGCGGCGTACTGGGATTGATCATTGGCTTTTCCCAGAGCCTTTTATCCCTTTTATAGACTTATCTACAGCTTAAAGTCGCCTGCTGTCTTTTAACCCTAGGCCGCATCCCAGATCGCTCATTCTTCATGATGGGCCGCAAGCCAGATCTTGACTTCAGCGCAGAGGTAGAAGGATCCGGCTACCAGCAGCATAGCCTTTCGCTCCTTCGCGGCGCTTACAGCCAAGCTGATCGCAGCCGCAGGATCAACTTCTAGCTCAGCCTGACACCCGCTTCGTAAAAAGCTTTCGTGCACCGCGGAAGGATCGCTAGCCTTAAAGCTCCCGGGTTTGGTCACGATGATCATGTCAAAGTAAGGTGCCAGGATGGCTGCCATTTCTTGGTGGCGCTTGTCATGAGCGCAGGCAAAAAGCAACACCCGTGGGCCAGGGAATAGGATTTTTACCGTATCCAGGCAGAGATGTATGGATTCGGGCGTATGGGCTCCGTCCAGGACAATTGGAGGTTTTGTGGCGACTACCTCGAAACGGGCGGGAATCTTGGTTTTTTTAAGACCTTTGACGAGCGCCTGGGCTTCGAGATGGGGGAGGGTGGCGGCGCAAGCCAAGGCCGCCAAGGCCATGTTTTGCCCCTGGATCTCTCCGATGATCCCTGATTCAACGTGAAGCCCTCCGGACGGCAGGATTCCTTTCAATGCGGAGTTCGAATCGGCGGGGCATTCGATCCGGCACTGGGTTCCCCGTGCATCCACCCGGGTATCCTGGGCTCGAACATGGACGTCCATTTTAAAAACAGGGCAGCCGAGCTCTTGGGCTCGCTTTTCGAAGACGGCCATGGCTTCGGGGTTCTGTCTGGATATGCAAACAGGCTTACCAGCCTTCATGATGCCCGCTTTTTCAAAGGCTATAGCCGCGAGGCTGTTCCCCAAAAACTGAGTATGTTCCAGCTCGATAGTGCTTATCACCGAGACATCGGGTTCGACGATATTAGTGGAGTCGAGCCTTCCTCCTAGACCGACTTCGATTACCTGGGCGTCGCAGGCCGATTTTTTAAATGCCAAAAAGGCTATAAGGGTACTGAGCTCGAAAAATGTTGGCAGCTCTCCGCCTGGGAAGGAGTCTGGGCCTAGGCCTTCCACCAGAGCGACTACTTCTTCTGCCGCTTCGATGAGGGTTTCCTCGGGCATTTCGCGGTCGGCCAGGGCTATGCGCTCTTTCCAGCGCAGAATGTGGGGAGATGTGTAGATGCCCACCCTTAAGCCCATCTCGGAGAGAATGTTGGCGCACATCGTGGATATCGATCCCTTGCCCTTCGAGCCAGCCACGTGGATACAAAGTCTGCCCCGCTCGGGGTTGCCCAGGGCTGAGGCGAGGGCTCGCATTCTGTCAAGCTTGAATACCGTAGCCTGACCTTTTTCCACATTGATATAACCGGAAAGAAAGTCGTAGATATCCTCTGAGGAGGCGAATTTACCGCTACTCATATCGGCAGAGCATGGGCCCTGACGCAATTCTGGTCAAGAGAGCAGATACTTGACAGTGGTGCGTCTGGGCCTTCATGGACGCTCCGCTGTCCGGACTCTATCAAGAAGCATAAGGGCGCTGCCGATACTTGGCTCATGGAAGAGCCGAAATGAAAAACGCCGCGACCTACGACGCGATCACGAGCGAGCGTTTTTCCACGCGCAAGCGAGTAAGGCTCGCCACTACCCGGAGCTTACGGCCTGAAGGAGGTCCGGGACAAGGAAAGCCCGATCCGGCCAAAGCACTGGGCTCCAAAAAGATCCTTCTGATTATCGAATCGGAAGGCAGCGTCTTCGACAGCCTTTCGCTCATGCACCAAAAGGCATATATCCCGGCTTTCTCCGGCTGTTTTTCACTTGGGGCAGATCCGTCATACGCCTCCATGCTCTGGCGAAGGCTGGCGCTCTTCTCCCGGCTGAGGGGACAGGAACCCCTAGTCATTCTTCAAGCCGCTCTGTGGATTCTTAACAGAAATTATCCTTCCGTACGAAGAGGTGCTGTTTTACGCAGCCTGGAGTCTTTCCTTGGCTCTTCGGGCAAAGATAAAAAATTCCTGGCCGAGTCGAATCAGGGGAGCCCGGAAAGGCTTCTTCTCGATTGGATTACCATGGCTGAAACTCTGATAAAAGAAGAAGGGTATGCTTCTTGTTTTGAAAATGCCGAAAAGTTTTTGCAAGAACTGTCCCTTTCCGCTCCCGGTGTAGAATTGTTAGTCCACAGCATTCTGCCGGAAAACCAGGCGCTCAATGAATGGGAGATGGCGGGCTTGGGCAACTGTTTTTTAAGAATCGCCGGGTCGGAGCGGGGTGATTTTGCATCCTATTTGCGAAGCGCCCTCAATAATGGCTATGAAACCTGCCCAATGCTTGTAATTGGCACCACTGGTAGGGCTTGGCAGGCTGCTGAGTCGGTGGGTTCGCGCTTCTACCCCATAGTGCCCGAAGCCGAGGAAGAGAGTTGGCGCCTGTTCTCAGAAGAATATTTTCCCGCCTTTTTACGGGGTGAAAGCTATCGCTTAAACCTGGACCGAAACCCATTCATGAGCATGATGGTAGAGGATTTGGACAGCTGGCTCAGTGTTTAGGTTCGGTTTTGCCCAGGCGCAGGACAAGAGGCCAGAGCACCTTGCCTTCGTGATCGTGAAGCAGTGCCCGGAATTTTTGGAGGGCAACTACGCCCAAGGCTTTGGTTAGAGCCCTGACGTACTCGGCCTCTGGGTCGAGCCATGCTTCTATATCCTGCCGGGACAGATCCCTATGGTAATGCACGATCGCCTCTTGCCAGGAAAACTCTGAATCCGGAATTCCGCCCAAAGCTTCTCGAAGTCTGCGTTCCGAGTCATTAATCTTTTGTATTGTCTGCGGATCCAAAAAGGGGCCTCCGCCGCGTTGGTTTTCAAAGGCTTCCAGCTCGGTTATAAAGGGTGCTTCTTTGTCCGCTGCCTTGTTGATTTTAAGCATATTTGCCAGTCCGCTTGAAGCAGGCCCGAGGATATCGAATACGCAGAGGGCTTTTGCGCCTTTGGCGCTGCATGCTATGGCTTCTTTCGCATAAGCCCAGTAGTCGAAATCCGGATCATGAGCGCCTATGGTTTCGCAGAGGATAATCTGGTCGAAGTTTTCATGACCGAATGCTTTTTTAGGCCAACCTGCCGCAGTCAGCGCTGGGCTCGCTGTCATTGGTCGGGACAGTTCTGGTAGGTCGCCTGAAAGGCGAGCAAACTGCTCCAGGGCATCGTCGTTTTCAAGAAAGGCGAAAACAGTGCCCTCGCTCAAGCGGCGCAAAGCTTCCAGGGCATAAAACCCTTTTCGGGGATCGAGGATAAGAAGGGAAGAGCTGGGAGTTATGTCCAGCTGATCGAAGAGGAAGGTTCGGGCAGCCCTCAATCGGGCTGAAGCCCCGCCTTCAGCCCTGGTTTTCCAGGTTTTTCTTTTTTCACCCTCCCGGGACCAGACTGACCCGCCCTTTTGCAAGGACCTGCCCCCCTGTCCAAGTTCATCGCCACTTAAGGAAAGCTGGGCTTCGCGCCGTTGGAGCAGCTCATCCCTCCGCTGTCCTTCGAGCCCGAGTGAACCGGGAAAGTAGAAAATTCGGTTTTTAAGGCTATCGGGCAGATACTGCTGGGCGGTCCAGTGATCCTTGTAAGCGTGGGGATACTTATAGCCCTCGCCGTGGCCAAAGCCCTGGGCGTCTCTATTGGTGTCCTTGAGATGATTGGGCACTTCGGCGGATTCTTGTTCCACAGCGGATTTGGCATCGAAATACCCCATAAGGGAATTCGATTTAGGGCAGGTGGCCAGGTAGACTGCGGCCAGGCTTAGGTGATATTGGCCCTCGGGGAGGCCGATACGGTCGAATGACTGTGCACAAGAATATACTACTTGAATCGCCGAAGGGTCGGCCAGGCCCACATCTTCGGCGGCCGAGATGAGCATGCGGCGAAAAATAAAGGCAGGGTCCTCGCCTGCGTAGATCATCCGGGCAAGCCAGTATAGGGCGGCATCGGGGTCTGAGCCCCGAAGACTCTTAATAAAGGCGCTGATCGTGTCGTAGTGATAGTCTCCGTCTTTATCGTAGAGGACTACCCGACGTTGTATGCTTTCTTCGGCTGTTCCCATGTCCACGTGGATGCTAGAGCCAGGTTCAGGTGGCCAGGAGTCCACCGAGGTTTCCACCGCAAGTTCCAAGGCGTTTAAAAGGCTTCGGGCGTCCCCATCGGCGCTTCTGATGAGGTGTTCCAGGGCTTCTGGTTCAAAATTGACTACATAGGCGCCGTAGCCCCGCTCGGTATCATCTAAGGCGAAACGGGCGACAGCCAAAAGGTCGTTTTCTTCCAGGGGTTTGAGGAGGAAAACCCTGGATCGGGAAACAAGGGCGCGGTTCACTTCGAAAAACGGATTCTCCGTCGTCGCGCCAATGAGCACCACCGTGCCGTTTTCCACCCAGGGGAGGAGTGCGTCCTGCTGGCTTTTGTTCCAGCGGTGCACCTCGTCGACAAACAGTATCGTTTTTAGCGAATAGAGTTCGTAGTGCTGACGAGCCTTGTCGATAGCCTCGCGCAGCTCTCCGACTCCCGAGAGCACGGCGTTGAGGGCTATAAAGGCGCTTTTAGTGCTGTTAGCGATAATCCGGGCTAGGGTTGTCTTGCCCGTTCCGGGAGGACCTGAGAGGATGATGGAGGATAGCTGATCCTTTTGGATTGCCCGCCGCAAAAGCCTGCCCGGACCGACGATATGCTCCTGCCCGATAAATTCGTCCAAGGTCCGGGGTCTTAAGCGCGAGGCTAGGGGTTCCCTCGATCCAGCTGTTCCGGCAGTGGCGCTTGGAAAAGTCTTGCCCGAAGGCAACGCAAAGAGTGGGTTGGATATCTCCTTGCCCATCTTATTCGGCCGACCAGCCCGACCAGGCGCCTGAAGCGTATTTATTGGAATACAGTGCGTAAGCGGTGCTGGAGCCCTGGGAAGCCAGGCCGATCAGGATTTCGTTCCCAGTGGAGGAGCTGTGAATCGCCAGGACGGTCTTGCCATAAATCGTCGTTGTGTATGAGCTGGCCGGTGTTCCAAAGGCCGTACCAGAATCGTCGCCTTCGATGACAGTCGTCCCATTTAATTCGTAGTAGCCGGCATCTCCATTGGCAACGAGAAGGCGATAGACACCTGAGCCGGGAGTTGTTTCGACTTCCGCCACAGTGCCCAGAGTTTGCTTGTCTTTTATCGTTTTCGCGGCACTCCATGAAGCGCCATCCCAGGTGTATAGATAGCCGTCCTGGGTGCTGAGGTGGATATCCTTGTTGTGATCCGCGGCGATGCCGCCGAAACTTTTTTCGCTGCCAGGTGTATCTTCGGTCCATGCGCCTGTTTCTGCGGCGGCTTTATATACTTTTGCCGATGTGGGCGCTAGATAGTTGCCACCGTCATGGCAGATCCCAAGCAGCGGCGCTGCCAGATTGATGAGGTTTGTTGTGGCGAATGCTCCGGCTCCATTGGAATAATGGAGGCTGTATTTGATCGAACTTCCAGTTCCGCTGTGGGCCAGCGCGAAGAGGGTGCCGTTGGAAAAATAAAGATCATCCAGATTCAGGCCCTCCAGGCTGCCCAGGGGAACGGCGGTCCAGACGGTCCCCGCGGCCGTCCCATTGTAGACCGCCAAAGCGCCGCTTTTTTCCACCGCGGCGTAGATAACCGCTCCCGTGGGATCGGATACGAGGCTATAGGAGTAATAATCGCTGTCGCCGGCGATCGGCAGAACCTTCCAGTCGCCCCCGGTTATCGGCCTGTACCAGATCTTGGCCATGGCGGCATAATAATTTGTCCTGTCATCGCCCAGGGCTTTTACGGTGGTATTCTTGAAAATATCGGTACCGGACTGTTTTACTTCCGTTTGAATATCGTCGAATACATGAAAGGTGTTGTCACAGGACCAAAAGGTCGAAGTGGACACAAAGAATGCCAGAATAACCGTGATCACTAGTAGGCTGTTTCGCCTCTGTAATTTCATGCTTTAGCTCCTAGAAATGGTACACAGCGCCCAGGGACAACTCGAGGATATTGCCGTACCGAGTGTACGCTGACTCGGTACCAAAATGTAATTCCGGTATAAGCCACCAAAAAACCTGGCCCCCTAAGCTCCATGCGTCGGTGACTTGGAAATAAGCTCCGCCGCCTGCCTTGAGGAAGGGGCTGATTACCCCATTACCCGATAGTCGCATAATGACCAGACCGATATCGCCCCCAATGGAAGCTTCTATCGATCCTTTGCCGAACCAGTAGCCTGCCCTAAAACTTAAAGGAGCCATGAATAGGTTTCTGCCTCCAATAGTACTATTGTAGGCCCCGGTTAGGGCTCCGCCGATGCTGAACTTG
Source organism: Spirochaetaceae bacterium UBA6076 (assembly GCA_002428725.1). Taxonomy (GTDB): domain Bacteria; phylum Spirochaetota; class Spirochaetia; order Treponematales; family Rectinemataceae; genus UBA2256. Next base: position 65,271 of record DIXQ01000035.1, read on the forward strand.
TTGACGATAAAATACTGATAGCCAATATTGAGCGAAGCTCCTATGCTCAAGGGATTTGGATCGCCGGGGGTAGGGGAGGCGGGAACGATGAAGAGGGGGACACCTGCGCCGACATTAATCGTTATCAGTTGGCTATCTTTCTTGTGAAGGCCTCCAAAATAGGGATCCTGATGGATTTCTTGGGCTGCGAGGGGCAGTATGGACACGAGGGCTATAAACCCAATAACGATGATACGCTTCTTCATCCTTCCTCCAGATGCTTTTCGAGGGAATCACTATACCACGGGGTGCCGGTTTTCTCTACTTGAATCGCTCCGTCTCCCAGTCATGCTGCGCTTTGCCCTTCAATGCTCCCCCATCTCCTAGCTTGCCTACAGAGTACCCTCCAGACCGCGCTCTCCCAGCGGGCGTTCGGGGAGTGCAGTTCCAGCAACAGCGCCTGCATGTTCGAAAAAGAAAAGGCATCGGCGGGGCTCAGGGTAACACCGCCCGGCATAAAAAAACCAATTCCCGGCACAATCGGCGTGTTCTCAAGCTCCCTGAGCCCCGCCTCTCGGGCAAAGACCCTAGCGTTTTCCACAAGGGCTCGCGGCAGCTCCTCAATCGGCGCCAAATAGGCATTTTCCCCTATCCACCTGATTTCGCCAAAATGCAATCGCTCAGGCAACCCGGCAAACAAACCTTGGGCTTCACGTTTAAACAGCCGGACCAGTTCTTTTTTCAAGCCCTTCGCTTGAGCCTCGAAAAAACCGAGATAAACAGCTTCCGGCAATGCCAAGCCCGCGGCGGATCCTGCAAGTGTACCGGCTATTGACCAGGTCCTGCTTTTTATACCGGACACATGGGCGAGAATATTACCTCCTGGGACAAGGGCTATGGCAAAAAACCGCATTGCTTACCTTCTCTGCTGTAGAATGCTGGGAGTTTTCATGGTACTATTTAGCTTGAGTATCAGTAAAGGTGGACGAATATGGAACCTAAGGTAGAGGCACTTACCAACTTTCTAAAGACAACGATTTCGACCTGGAACCATGTCGAGTGCATCACCGTAGATCCTCGGTCGGAAATCTTCGCGTACGATCTCTATTTTGCCCTGGTTATCGATGTGTACTGCAACGGGAAGGTTCCGCCCTCCAATAAAAGAAGGGACGCCTTCGGCGACCCAGGGGATTTTGAAACCGCCGCGGGAAGGACGAAGGATAGATTTTTCCTTCAGGAAATGCCCATACGCATCGAATACAAAAACATCGCTATGATGAACAAGCTGGTCGGCAATCCAATGCGGCACCTGAAACTACTTAAAAACTCTGGCACCTATCCCTTCTATCGTCTTGAGAACAACAAGGTTATCTACGACGCCACCGGCTGGATCACCGGGGTAAGAAAAGCCCTGGACGATTTTCCCGACGAAGCATGGGAAGCCCTGAGGGACAGCTTTTCGGCAAAAATGGAGCACTATCTCTCCGATATGGGAGCCGCCTCGTTTTCAGGGGATAAGTTTTTCCTCCTTCTTTCGGAGTCCGGGTTCCTGCGTTTTGCCGCTGCCAGTGTCTTTATGGTGAATCGTCAGTTTGAGCCCTCCCACAGGGATTATGAAGACCATCTTAAAAAGCTTCGCTCAATCCCCGAAGGTTTCTGGCCGATTTGGGATGCCCTTTTGCAAAAAGAAAGGGAAATCCCCCCCACAAAACGCTTCGAATTCGCCAGGGTTCTAGCCCAATCGGTGCTCTCACTTGGCTAGGAGCAGCCACATCGATGACAAGTCCAAGACTACCCAAGCCTGCCGCGTTTTTAGCGCTAAGCCTGCTCTTCATTATCCTCTTTTCTGCTTTCCTTAGTTCCTGCGGATCAGAAGGCGTTGCTTCCTTTGTCTGGACTTCGCCGGACAGCGCCTCGCTTTCCTTTACCCAAACCGAAAATTTCCCTGAGGGGCAGGAAAATCGTTTTAGCCCAGGGAGGGAAGCAAACAGCTACAGACTCACCGATGCCATATCAGTGCCCGAAGGCTATATGCTGGCGGCCCAGCTCAGCACAGCCAAGGACGGCCTAATTCTAGGCTTTTCCCTAGGCCCGGAATCAAAAAAATTGAGAAAAGAAGTACGGTTCGCGGCACCTAAGGGCAGGCTGCGATTTTATCTTAGCCTGCCATCCGGGCAGGACCTGAAACTACTGGGGCTAAGCATCGCCGATCCGGGCGGCGCGAACGGGGAAGTATCGGCGCAGACTAAGGGCCAGGGGAGTGAAGCGAGTGAGGTAGAGGAATGGGCTCGCCTGGAGAGCCTGGCGCTTTTACCCGCATTCCGAGGTTTCGAGGAAGGCAGCGATGGCTACCGAATCTCCGATGGCATTTCGATGGAAAACAATGGGCTTAAAACAAGACTTGTCACCATTCAAAATCCCTTTGCGCCAACAGGAGCTCCTGAAAGCCCTATTTTGGTTCTTCGCTACAACAACAGATCCGAAACGGACATTATCATAGAGGCAGGCACCAGGGTGCTGGCCAAACCCATGAGCGTCACGAAAGAGATTCGGATTCCCGCAGCTGCATTCGCAAAGGCCCAGGACCTTGCCAAGCTTCAAATAAAAGTGCCCGAAGAGGTGGGGCTTGTTTCAGCGTTCATCGAATCGGCTAACACCGAACAGGCTCATCTGGCTGATCCAGGAACACTCCTACTCGGCGATGGTCCAGGCCAAGGACAGGATTACAGCTGGTACCGCTGGGATCTGCTTCCATCGGTGATCATGTTCGATTTTAAGTCCTATGACATTCAGGACGCTTATTTAAAGCGCTTGGCATTCTTTGTGGAAAAAAAAGGTTTCGTGGGTAAGCTCGCCTCCAATCAGGAGATAGCTCCCCTTCATGGATGGAATGCCCATGATTATAAGGCCGAGGATTTAGCTCGATTCTTTGCGCTGGCGGAAAAAGAGCTCTTCGCCCTCAATCCCGAGGAGCTTAAGCTCAGGGATTTTCTGATAAAGCAGGGGCTGATCTCCAAGCGGGCAGGCGGTTACGGCTTTACCGAGGATGGGGTAATCATCTCCATAAGCAGAGAATCCCCGGATTATCTTAGGCGAACCTTCCTCACCCATGAGCTTTCCCACGGAATATTCTTTGCCGATCCTCGTTACCGCAAGACTTGCATGGATCTTTGGCAGAATATGGCCGCCGAGGAACAGTGGTTCTGGAAACTCTATTTCGGTTGGATGAACTACAATACGGCCAGCGCCTACCTTATGGCCAATGAAATGCAGGCGTACCTGGTTCAACAGGCACCCAAGCGGGTCGAGGAATACTTCACCAAAACCCTTGTCGACAGGCTTTTAGAAAACCATCCCGAATTGGAGGAAAAAATAGCCGAGTACATGGATGAGTATTCTGCTAGTTTTGAAACCAGAGCCCGGGAACTCGATGCCTGGCTACGCTCGAACTATGGTTTTGGGGCAGGAACTGCGTATTTTCTTCGCTAGACTTCCGAGCATTGGCCATTGGTGCGCATCGATTTTAGACAAGATCGAAGTATTCGAATACTTTTCGATACAAGTCAAAGTACTCTGAACGGGCAAATTGATCTATTTTCTCTTCAGGAAGGGACTCCAATAGCCTGTCCAGGTACGCCAGCAGTTTTTTCATATCCTGATACAAAACATCGGGCATCTGGGCTGTCTGGGGTGCGCGCTGCTCCTGGCCTTGCTCGGTCCCAGGCTCCGATTTTTGGTTTTGGGAGTCTGCCACAGTCTGGCTTGCCGCATCGTCGTAACTGCTCTTTAACTGGCTTAATTCAGATTTAATCGAGCGCAATTCCGATGCGATTCTCGACAAATACACTGGATCATCGATGTCCGAGGCGGGTCTAGCGGGTCTATCGCGAGCCGTCCTTTGCTGTGGAACAGACTCAGTAGCTACTTGTCCACTATCAATGTCCTCGGGAGATAAAAAATCACCATTATCTGAGGTATGAAGACTCTCTGTGCCCTCCAGGAAACGATCATCCTGCGTATCCAAGGTCGCGAGCAAACCCTCGAGCTCCTCGGGGCTCACAAAGGCTCCCTCGTCGGCGAGGCCTGACGATCTTTCCTGTTCCCTGTAGTCTTCTTTCCGCTGTTCCACTATGGATTCTCCCATCCTCGCTCCATTATACCAAGAGAGGCTCGCATTACAAGCGCTTCGATATACCTAAAGACTAAGAAGGCTTTTTCCGTAAATGTAGACGATGGACGCCTCTTCTCAACCAACGGCGCCGGGGCATAGGTCTGCGGCGCGGTCTTCTTTCTCGCCGCGAAATTTCTTTGCCGGCCAGCGAGTCCATGTTATTTTCAGCGACTCCCTATCAAACGCCCTTTGCGCCACCATCATCGCTTACTGTGTGCTTTCCTTCATCGCCGGCCAGGCTGGCTTTCTCGCGTACAGGGAGGTTAAAGCTGACATCATACGGATGGAGCTTCAGCTTGAAGCGTTTTCTCTAGAAAACGCGGCTCTTCTGGATATCAAAGAATCCCTTTCCACCGACAGGGATAGAATCGCCAGGGAAGCGCGATCCCTCGGCTACATACAACCTGATGAAAAAATTATCCAGCTATCCAATATCGATACGAGCCTTTCTGCCGCAAACATTGAACGGCTTGAACCGATTCGATCAGGCAAATCCAGCGGACTTCCCGATGGGGTGATCAAGTTGCTTTCGATTATTACCGGCATTGCTATACTGCTGGCCTCTCTAGTCATGGGCTATTCGCCTAGGAAAAAGCCTGAGCCGATCCAGGCCAAAAGCGATGGAGTGCTAGCCGAGAACCGGTGAGACTTGGGGGCTAGGGAAGGTCAATAGTCAGGTTGGTGTCTAGGTCGGGCAGGGTAAGGTTGCTGTCCGGTTCTTCTGTAGGGCTTACTGGTGTTGGCGTAGTGATGTCCAATAGCTGCTGCAAAAGCTCCGCCGCCTCCTGGCTAGTATCCTTGTGCACATCACAGCTGCTCAAGGGCTGTGTGCCATCTAAATACAAAAGGCTCACCGTGCCCTCATCGCAATACTCGGTGGGCAGCAAGCCCGATATTGAGCAGACAGAAACCCTGGCCAACCCACTTTGTGGCTGGGGGAAATTCTTGTATTCCAAGCCCTTGTGAATATCCCTCATATAGTCTGCCCAGATGGGCGCTGCAATGGTCGCACCCGTTTGCTCAACGCCCAAGGAGTTGCTTCCTCTATCAAAGCCAAACCATATCGCGGCGGTATAGTAAGGACTCGATCCAACGGTCCAAGCATCGGCCCAGTTGTGGGTTGTGCCAGTTTTTCCCGCCAGGGGAATCGTATAGCTGCTTTTGTTTGGTCCCGTTTGCCTCATCTTGCTCCCCGATGCCGTGGAGCCGGCCAGGGTCCCCGAAGCTACTACCCGTTGGAGCATGTCGATCATTATTGCCGCATTTTGAGGGCTGATAACCTGAGTGGAAGGACCTTTCTGCCTTAATTCTTCCCGGAGCTTCCTTTCAGGCTCCAATATAATCGCACCGTTTCTATCTTCCACATAGCGGATGGCTATAGGCTCCACTACCTTGCCGCCGTTGGCGAACACTGCATAGGACCTGGCCATCTGTATGGGCTTTATACCCACCACTCCCAGGGCAAGTGGATAAACCCGGGGGAAGGTTGCCTGAATCTCCTCAGGATCCTCTATGCCCAAAAGCGCTGCCGCTCTTTTAATCGCCGCGTCGAATCCCGTTGCTTGAAGCACCTTCACCGAAGGTACGTTCATAGAATGGGCCAAGGCTTTCCATGCAAGGACAGTTCCCTCCCATTCGCCCCTGAAATTGAGGGGTATGTAGGGAGTGCCGTCTTCATTGTAGAATATTGTTGGCGAGTCGTAGATGAGGCTGCCTTCGGTTATCTTGCCCGAATCGATGGCCGCCGAATAGTACAAGGGCTTGAAGGTCGAGCCTGGCTGGAGCTTTGCCTGGGTGGCCCTGTTCCATTGGTTGGCCATGCTATATTCCGAGCCGCCAATGAGGGTGGTTATGTATCCCGTTTCGTTGTCTATCGTTACAAAAGCCCCTTCGACGGTGGTTTTTTCCAGATTGCTCTTCAGTTTGGTGTTACCTGCACTCGCCAAGCCTTTGAGCTCGGCAAGGCCGAAACTGAGGGAAAAGGCCTCTAAAATCGGGTTAATACTGGTTGTGTAGTATTCGTAGGCCTGATATTCATTCCGAGAATCGGACACGAAAAGAGGTTTTAAATCATAGGCAAGGCCTAAAAGTTCCACGATGGGTGAGTAAAGGGTTTCAGCCGACGCTAGGCGAAGCGAGGAGGCTTTTTTATAAGAAATATTGGCCTGTTCCAGCCCACGCTTCATGTAGGTATCGGCGATGGCTTGCTGATCCAAGTCGAGGGTTGTATAGACGGATAGCCCGTCTGAATAAATGTCAAAGGAACCGTAAAGCATGTCTTCCAATTGGGAGAGCACATAGGCGCTAAACCAAGGTGCCTTGTCGTCCCTCATAAAATAGGCTGCCGACGAAACTCGGGTGTAATCGAAGTTGTCCCAGTATTCGTTAAATGAGCTGTCCGCCTCTTCCTTGCTGAGAATATTGTTTTCTATCATTTTATCCAGGACATAGCGCGAACGTTCCTGGGCCAACTGGGGATTTCTGAAGGGATTATACCGTGTTGGGCTTGCAAGCTGGATCGCTAGAAGCGTCGATTCGGCGGGGCTGCATTCCGAAGCCGGATGTCCGAAAAAGTATTGGCTGGCTGCCTCGACACCGTAAACGCCTGCAGCGCCCATAACCATTTTATTGAGGTACATTTCGAGTATTTCGTCTTTGGTAAAGCGCCGCTCAATCTGGAGAGCCCACCAGAGTTCGACTAGCTTTCTTTTGATGGAGATGTCCCTTCGGTCGGCGTAGAGGGTACCTGATAGCTGCTGGGTGATCGTAGAACCTCCGCCGAGGTTCTGGTTAATTATTTGTCCTATCACAGCCCTGGCAAGACCTTTTATAGTAAAGCCCCTGTGTTGGTAAAATGCCTGATCTTCCCGGGTTATAAATGCGCCTATGAGGTGATCCGGGAGATCCTGAATGCTTACGGGATTTCGTTTTTCTGTAGAAAAGAATTCAGTTATCAAGCGTCCTTTTATATCGTAGAGTTTTGTGGGTAAGGCCGATTGGAATTCCGTGAAGTTTTCTGTGCGTATGGTGTTAAGAGTTCCGCCAAGCCCCAGCCCAAAACCCGCGCCTAGAAAAAAGACAAAAGCAAGCGCGAGCCAACCGAGAAGCGGCATGCCCTTAGGATGTTTTTCTGCCATGACGTAAGGGTATACGAGCAGGGTTTCTTGGTCAATTGAGCCCGAATATTGATGTCCGGGAAGTCTTATGTCATAGGAATTGGGGTTTTTGCGAGCCGCGGAGCCCGCAGAAGTGTCTATCCCCTAGAAAAAGCTTTTCAGGTTCTATAGAGTATCGCTAGGTGTTGACACGGCAGGCTAAAAATGGATATTTAATTATCTATTAAAAGGCGTGACCACTTCAATGCCTGCGCTTGGGCGGCGTAAAGCCCGCCTTCGAATAATCTATTCTGTTCCCAAGGAGGAACTCGATGAAAGTAGCTATCAACGGTTTTGGAAGGATTGGACGTTTAGTGTTCCAGTCCATTGTCGATCAGGGTCTCCTGGGTAAAGACAAGGTGGATGTCGTAGCGGTGGTGGATATCGCCACCGACGCCAAGTACTTTGCCTACCAGCTTAAGTATGATTCGGTACAGGGTAGGATGAAGGCAGACCTCAAGACCAGGAAAAGCGATCCAGCAAAGGTCGAGGATGATATTCTTATAGTTAACGGCCATGAGATTGCCTGTATAATGGCGGAAAAAGAACTTAAAAACCTTCCCTGGGCAAAGCTGGGCGTAGAATATGTTATCGAAGCCACTGGGCTTTTTTCTGACGAAAAGGCTTTCGGCCACCTCGAGGCGGGGGCCAAGAAAGTGATCATCACCGCACCAGCCAAGAGCAAGTCCGAGGATAAAAAGATTCCCACCTTTGTCATGGGCGTCAACCATGAGAAGTACGACCCCGCCAAGCACACTGTCGTTTCAAACGCCTCCTGCACCACCAACTGCTTGGCTCCTTTGGTCTATGTCCTACTCAAGGAAGGCATTGGCATTGAGACCGGTCTTATGACCACCATCCATTCCTACACAGCCGCCCAGAAGACGGTAGACGGGGTTTCCAAGAAGGACTGGAGAGGCGGAAGGGCCGCGGCCATCAACATTATTCCCTCCACCACCGGCGCCGCCAAGGCTGTAGGGGAAGTGCTGCCCGAGACCAAGGGCAAGCTCACCGGTATGTCCTTTAGAATACCTACCCCAACTGTTTCGGTGGTCGATCTAACCTTCAGGTCCGAAAAGGACAGCTCCATCGAAGAGATCGATGCCCTTATAAAACGAGCTTCCGAAACCTACCTCAAGGGGCTTTTAGGCTACGGAAACGAAGAAATGGTTTCCTCCGATTTTATTCACGATCCCAGATCCTCCATCTACGATAGCCTGGCGACTCTGCAGAACAACCTGAAGGGTGAAAAACGCTTTTTCAAGCTCGTGTCCTGGTACGACAACGAGTGGGGCTATTCCAACAGGATTGTGGACCTGCTCCGCTACATGGAATCGAAAAAATAAGCTTTTCTCTTCCGATACAAGGGGCCAGCCTCGCCGGTCGGCGAGGCTGGCCCCCGCAAGGAGCTTTCTGCCATGATAAAGACAGTAAAAGATATCGCTCTCAAGGATGCTGCGGTACTCATGAGGGTGGATTTTAACGTGCCCATGAAGGACGGCAAGGTCCAGGACGACACCCGCATCCGAGCGGCCCTTCCCACGATTAGCTACATTGTGGATTCCGGCGCCCGGCGCCTGGTGCTCATGTCCCATCTGGGAGATCCCGACAAGGACGCTGCCAGGGCTAAGGAAAAAGCTCTGCGGGATGGCAAGGACTTCGACCTGGAAAAGTACCTGGACGGTAAGCACCGCATGAAGCCTATCGCCGAGTACCTGGCTGGCCTTTTAGGCAAGCCCGTTGTCTATCTTCCCTCCTGCAAGGGGCAGAAAGCGACTATCGACGCCCTTCCCGCAGGTTCGATTGTTATGCTGGAGAATACCCGCTTCCATAAGGAAGAGAGCGCTAAGGACCCGGCGACCCAGGAGATTCTTGCCAAGGAGTTGGCTTCCTATGGCGAGGTTTACGTCAACGACGCATTCGGCACGGCTCACAGGGCTCATGCATCTACGGCCACGGTGGCCAAGTTCAGCAGGGTCAGCGTGGGTGGACTTTTAATGGAAAAGGAAGTGGCTCACCTGGAGCCTATGCTCAAATCCCCGCCTAAGCCCATGGTCGCCATCATCGGCGGTGCCAAGATCTCCACAAAGATCGCGGTGCTCCAAAGCCTTATCAAGCATGCGGATGCCATCGTCATAGGCGGAGGTATGGCTTACACCTTCCTCAAGGCTAAGGGTATCCAGGTAGGATTAAGCTTGATTGAGCCGGACTTTGTAGATATGGCCAGGGAACTCCTTTCCCAGGCCGAGAAGGCTAAGGTCAAAATCCTTTTGCCTCTAGACCATGTCTGTGCCGCAGCCTTCTTGCCAGACGCCAAGCCGGTGGGGGTAATTGGCCTGGATATCCCCTCGGACCTCATGGGCATGGATGTGGGACCCAAGAGCCTGGACTCCTACAGGGCTGTCCTAGCAATGGCCAAGAGCGTGCTCTGGAACGGTCCTATGGGGGTCTTCGAATTTGATGCCTTTGCCAAGGGTACCCAGGAAATCGCAATCATGGTGGCAAAGGCCACCGACAGGGGAGCCTTAACCGTGGTGGGCGGCGGTGATTCGGTGGCTGCGGTGAATAAATTTGGCCTTGCAGGTAAGATGAGTCACGTTTCCACCGGAGGCGGAGCCAGCCTGGAATATCTGGAAGGCAAGATTCTACCCGGAATAGCCTGCTTAGAGGAGAAATAAATGCGTTCATACTTTATTGCTGGCAATTGGAAAATGCATAAGACTGTCGCGGAATCGGTAGCATTGGCCTCGGAGCTCAAGAGCAAGCTTTCTAGCTGTAAAGAAAAGCTTATGGTAGCTCCGGCTTTTACTGCCCTTTCGGAAGTGTCCAAAGTCCTAAAGGGGAGCAATATTCTCCTGGGAGCCCAGAATATGGGACCAGAGGAGCAGGGAGCCCATACCGGCGAGGTATCGGTGCTTATGCTCAAGGACCTGGGAGTCCAGGTTGTTATTCTGGGTCACTCCGAGCGAAGACACAGTTACCTGGAAAGTGACGGGCTGATCAACAAGAAAGTGAAACTTGCCATCAGCCATGGCCTGGAGGTTATTCTTTGCGTGGGTGAAACCTTAGAAGAAAGGGAATCGGGAAGGCTGGAAAAGGTTATCGAAACCCAGCTCAAGGAAGGGCTTGCTGGTTTGAGCGTCGCCGATATGGGTAAAGTGACGATAGCCTATGAGCCTGTATGGGCCATCGGCACCGGAAGAACTGCTAGTCCCGAGGACGCCGACGCCGTGCACGCCTATTGCCGTAAGATTCTCGCCGCCCTCTATGGAGAGGCGATGGCCAAGGCCACCCTTATCCAGTACGGCGGCTCGGTAAAGCCTGACAACGTGGCTGCCCTCATGGCAAAGGCCAATATCGACGGAGCCCTGGTGGGCGGAGCCAGCCTCAAGGCGGACAGCTTTGTCCCCATTGCCGCCTTCAGATAGGTTGGATAATTTTACATTAAGCCCTTGATGCTAAAGCGTATTTCCATATAAGATACTGCACCGTTTCCGTCATAGGCGGAAACGGACGATATTTTTGCATATTCGGGAGTCCTTACCATGGGTTTCTTCGCAGTTCTTCTTCTAATCCTCTTTGTCATTGTTTGTCTGTTGCTGATTTTTCTTGTCATTGTGCAGGATGAGGATTCAGATTCCATCGGCGGTATTTTCTCAGGCGGTTCGTCCAGCGCCTTCGGGTCCAGAGCCTCGAATATCGTTATAAAAATAACCTATGTATTGGGCGCGCTTTTCTTTGTCACCGCCTTTACCATGGCGATTATTAATAAGTCGCCCACTGGCAATATCGAAGCCCTCGCCACCCAGCAGAGCCAGGAAAGCACAAGCTCCGAGTGGTGGAAAGGTGAGACGACAACGGAAGGAAGCACTCTGGAGCAGCAAACCCCCGCCGAATCGACGACACAAACGTCGAATTGAGGTAGGAAGCGGCGAGAGCCCTTCCTTACGTGGAACGATGCGCATTGCGGTTGTCGCGCTGAGCGAGAGAAAAAACGAACAACTTATCAGGATTACCCATGCTGTGGCTAGAGAATTTAAAGCCATCGGACAGGAATGTGATGTAGTGATCCCCACGATCACTGGGCTTTCGGGCTATGATTATCTTGTGTTCTGTTCCGATTCAGCGAGTATGGCGACAGCCAAGAACGATAAAATCAGTCATATTCTCGCTAATGCAGGAACCCTTGTGGGCAAACGCTCTATGGTGATTCTTCTGGCAAGAGGCTTTTTAAAGTATAAAAAGCTGAGCCGTGTAATGAGCCTGCTCGAGAGAGAAGGCTTAGTGCTGACCATGGCTGAGCTGATTACAAACGAGGCTGAGGCGGCAAACCTCGCTCGCAGCGCCCCGCTCGTACGAGGCTAGAGAGACATGGATAATTACTACGAGGTCCTCGGTGTAGCACCGGACTCAAACCAGAGCACGATTAAAAGTGCTTTTAGGAAGAAAGCTAAAAAGTACCACCCCGATATGGAGTGCCAAGGCCGTGATCAGGACGCTTGTATTGACTCGGAAGCCCAGAGCTGGAAAAAACAGGGCTCCGTTCCTGTCGCGTCTATGCGTGAATCGGCCATGCGTCTCATCCTCGAAGCCTACAGAATACTTTCGGATGCGGAAAAGCGACGGGCTTACGACCGTAGCCTCAGACGGCAACGGCTTGAACAGGGCGGATTCGATTATAGAATCTTCCTTAAATCCAGGAGCTTTGATCCCGAAAGCCAGGCTAAACTGATTATTTTTGATCTTTTGCATAATCTCGATGAAGAAGCTATTGCAATATATGAAAAGTCGAAATCCTTTGGAGATTTCAGGCTGGAGCGTTGGATAGAACGGGGTGAGGCGATGGACGCCGAGTATTGTCTAGCCGAAGAGTACGAAAAGAGAGGCCGTCTGTTAAAAGCCTACGGCATATACAAGCGACTCATTGTCATGGAACAGGAAAAAGCCTGGTTCCGATACTATTTTGATGTGGTTGCCTTAAAATTCAGGACACTTTTACTCCAAAAAATGCCTGGTCGCATCGATGAGGACGACTACCTAGACAGGCTTGAAGAGGCAATAGGATTAGATATTGGACTTAGGGATTCTGCCCAGTTTTTGCGGAAAAAAGCCGAGGTTCATCTGCGAAGAAAGGAATGGGACTACGCCAAGGATGCTTTGGATAGGGCAGCCTCCCTTGTGCCCAAGCTCCCAGGGCTTGCGGCGGTGAAAAAACGGCTCGTCGAAGCGGGATATTGAGTATGCTTAGGATACTCAGAGCATTTTCGCATGTTATTATGTATATAAAATAGTTGCTGTGCTATGATGTGCGGTACACTAATTACGAAAGAGAGCGAAATACAATGATCAAACGTTTCCTGCCGGCCGTCGTGTTTTTCAGTATTCTTCAAATTTTGAGCGCCCAGACAAGTATCGACAAAACTGTGGCCACGATAAAACTCGTAAAAACAGAAGCAATCTCCCAGCGCCAATTGAAAAGCGACGTAGAAAACCTCCAAAAGGCAACGGGCGCAGCCTTTACCGCCGAGCAGATCCAGCAGGTATTGGACGCGAGGATCAACAGCCTTCTTTTTGTTCAGTACTGCGAACGAGAGAAGATCACCGTAGCCGATTCAGAGGTAACAAAAGCGGTCGCTCAAATGAAGGCGTCCTTAGGCACCAATGCCACCGACGCCGACCTGGAAAAGCAACTCAAAGCCACAGGGGTGTTTGTTGCGCCTAAAATCTATGTTAAGCAGCGGATGCTTTTCGAAACCTATGTTCAGGTAAAGCACGCGGACGAGCTTAAGGCGATTCTCCAACAGCCCTCCGCCGATGAAATATTAAAAGCCTACGACCTTTCCAAGGCATCCTTGGTGAGACCCGATACAATGCGGGTGAGCGTGCTCTATGTGGACACCAGGGGTAAAAGCGAAGCCGATGTGAAAAAGGGGAAAGACAGTTTATTGTCTGTGGCCAATGCCCTTAAGATAAATCCTGCCAAATTTGACGAGTACATGCTCCGGGCAGGGGAGGATTCGGGCTACAAGTCCATACCTTCCCTTTACATCGAGAAGACGACACAAAACAAGGCTTTGTTTGGCACAGAGCTTTTCGACAGCGTATTCAAGCTTAAAACCGGCGATATTTCATCGGTCATCGAATCGCCCACAGGATATCGCATTGTGAGGGCTAACGAGTTTCTTCCGCAAAAACAGCTTGGTCTAGCCGACACCGTGCCGGGAAACCCGAACATGACGATTCAGCAGTTTCTTGCTGTCCTGGTTGCCCAGGATAAGGAAAGCACATTTTTGGATACTCTAGAAAAGGAGCTTATTGCCAAATTAAGGGCTGAGGCAAGCATTAAGATTTTTGAAGAACACCTTACATGGTAATGAGATACTAACGATGTCCGCAAGAAGAAAAGCCCGAATTCTCGCCTTCCAAGCCCTCTACGCTTGGGAGGCATCGAACTCCTCTCTCGAGGAGCTGCTCAGTCTGAATTGGCTGGACCCTGTCAAGCTACACCAGATGGATGAGGAAACCCTGGCCTTTGCCAGGCTGATGATTGCCCAGGCGGTGGAAAACACCGGGGAAATCGATCGCAGGATAACGCGACATCTAGCCCACTGGCCCTTTGAGCGACTTAAAAAAGTTGACCTGGCTATACTCAGAATGGGGGTCGTCTGTCTACTCTACCAGTCTGATATCTCACCGGGGATCAGCATAGACGAAGCCATAGAAATAGCCAAGGAATACGGATCTGAGGAATCGTATAAGTTTATCAATGGTGTCTTGGATGGCATACGAAGAGATTTGGATGCCGAAAAAGCACCGCTTTCTTCTGACACCAGGGCGGCAGCTCGTGTGGCGAGCCCCGGCAAAAAGAGCTCCACTCCCGGCGGGGCGTCTTCTCAGGATACAGACCATGATAAGAATTAAGAATAAGGAACAGATTGAGGGGATTCGAAAATCCTGTTCTCTGCTTTCCAGCCTTTTTACGGAAATCAAGCCCAGGGTTCAGGCTGGGGTGAGTATGTTGGAATTGGACAGTTTTGCCCGAAATTTTATAGAGCATCACGGTGGCAGGCCGGCTTTTCTTGGTTACGAGGGCTACCCTGCCACACTCTGTATTTCGGTCAACGAGACGGTTATCCATGGAATACCCACAAAACAGTTGCTTATTGAAGGGGATATTGTAGGCCTGGATTGCGGCATAGACTTAAACGGCTATTATTCCGATGCGGCGCTTACCTTGGGCGTCGGCAGAGTGAGTCCAGAGGCAGACAGGCTAATGCGTGTTACCAGAGAATGCCTGGAAAACGCTATTGCATCGGTGCGGCCCGGGGCGAGAATACACGATATCTCCAGGGCAGTCTTCCGGCATGCCACAAACGCTGGCTTCGGCGTCGTGCGGCAATATTGCGGTCACGGTGTTGGCTTAGAAATGCACGAGGATCCACAGATACCCAACTATGTCTCTCCAGGCCCCAATCCGCGATTGTTTCCGGGAATGGTGGTGGCCATAGAGCCTATGATAAACGCAGGGACAGGCGATGTGCGGGTCCTGGACGACGATTGGACCGTGGTTACTTTGGACAGTTCTTTATCGGCTCACTACGAGCATACAATTCTTGTCACCGAGTCCGGCTGCGAAGTGTTCACCTCCTGGCAATTCTAAGGTAGCCTTTTCAAAACTCGTCTGAGTTTTGAAAAGGCTATAACCATCCTAAAATTCCTCTTCTAGCACTTTCATTTTTTTTATTCTTTTCTCCAGTAACGAAAATCGTTATTTTTTATTTTAACAGGTAAAGCCCTCCAAAGCCGGTCTTACTATGGTGGAAGGTGGAAGGGGGGAAAACAACAAGGATAGGCAAAGGAGAAATTATATGCCATCGGATAGAAAACTCTATTCTAAGAAATTCTTTGTGGCCAATCTAATTATAGTAGGGGTTATTATTGGCTTTGTTTTCGCGTTTATAGGCGGCCGGGCTTTTATTGGTGGAAGCGCTTCTCCGCTTCCGGTTGTGGAAGCCGAGAGCCCAACGGTGCAGGTAAGTCCCGAAATCGGGGCGGCACTTTCCCAGGCTGAAGCTTTGCAGGCAGCCTTCCGCTATGTTGCGGATAAGGTTCTTCCTTCGGTGGTGGAGCTCCAAGTGGTGGACAAGGCTACCGAAGCCCCCAAAGCCCAACCTAGTATTCCCTGGGAATTTTTCTTTGGACCCGGAGATAACCAGGAAGATGAAACAACGCCGCAATACAGGCAGGAAGGCCTTGGCTCTGGTGTTATCGTGCGCAGAACCGGCAAGACGGTTTACATTCTCACCAACAACCACGTAGCGGGTAACGCCGAGAAGATCACGGTAATAATGAACGATGGAAGGGAGTATCCCGGAAGTCTTGTGGGCGGCGATGAACGTAAGGATATCGCCCTAGTAAAGTTTGAAACCAGTGATGAGAATATTGTTGTAGCAAGCTTAGGAGACTCTTCAAAGGTTAGGGTTGGCGATTGGGCGATAGCCTTAGGCAGCCCCTTTGGGCTCATTTCGTCGGTTACCGCTGGTATTGTCAGCGCCATCGGCAGAGATGGCGGTCCGGACGGCAATATAAGCGACTTTATCCAAACCGATGCTTCCATCAATAAGGGCAATTCCGGAGGAGCCCTGGTCAACATCAGGGGCGAGGTAATCGGCATTAACACCTGGATTGCCTCAACCACCGGCGCCTCGGTAGGGCTGGGCTTTGCAATACCCATCAATAACGTAATAAAGGCTATCGACGATCTAATCGAAAACAAACAAGTGCGTTACGGATGGCTGGGAGTCAGCCTTTTGGATATGGGCAGCGATAAGGTCACCATGAAGGAGCTTGGCCTCGACGGAGAAAAGGGAGCTTTTGTCTCCAGTGTGTTTAAGAACGGGCCTGCAGACAAGGCGGGTATTGTAGCTGGCGATTATATAACGGCCATCGGCGGCGTCGAAGTGAAGAGCCAAGACGACCTGGTGCGGAGGGTAGGGGACATCCCTGCGGGAAGCACCACGACCATTGCTCTAATCCGCGGTGGCGAACGATTGACTATGACGGTGAAAATTGATCAGAGGGACACGAGCGTGGCGAGCAATAACAAGGATCTTTTCCCGGGTCTCGCGGTCATATCGCTGAAATCCGAATCGATCGATGCGAGCAAGGTGCCCGACAGCGCTAAGGGTGGTCTTTTTGTAACCGCAGTAGAAGCCCGTAGCCCAGCCTCGGTCATGGGGTTAAGAGCCGGCGATATAATCATCAAGGTGAACGACAAAGAGCTCAAGGGAATTATCTGGTTTTACAAAGCGCTCAACGACCCTGAGAATAAGAAACTAAGTTTTACCGTGGTGAGAGACGAGCAGATTATCGATACACTTGCATATAATAAAAACTAACGGTATAGTCGATTCTTCAAACCCGGCAGTTGCCTGTCCCGAAGAGGGATAGGCGGCTGCCCTTCGGGCCTTCCCTTAGCTTGCATCTCGGAAGAGTACCCAAGCAGGGGATCAGCTGCCCGAAAGGGATACTCTTCCCGAGAGGTTTCGATGAACAAGGAATTCGTCCCCTACGACATAATCCGCAACAATGCCATAAAGCTCGCCTACGCTATCTACAAAGACGGCTTCGTTCCCGATGTTATCTATGTATCCCTCCGGGGAGGAGCCTACATGGGCAATGTCATGAGCGAGTATTTTAAGTTTATCCGCGGTGATGAACATCCGGTATTTTACGCTGCCGTGGTAGCCCGATCCTATGTTGGCGTCAGCAGCCAGGAAGCGGTCAAGATAGATGGCTGGACCTATAATCCCGACTTCTTGCGGGGGGGGGATAGGGTGCTCTTGGTGGACGACGTCTACGATTCAGGCAGAACGATCAACCACTTGGTAGGAGTGATCATGGAACGAGGCCTGTCAAGACAACAGATAAAAATTGCCGTACATGATTATAAAATTCGTGAATATCTTCCGGATAATCAGCCCTTCAAACCCGACTATTGGTGCAGAAAAATTGAGATACTCAAGCCCGAAGACGAAACATGGATTCACTATATGAGCCATGAACTAGTCGGTCTGACTCCCGATGAGGCCCAGCGCCACTATATCTCCGTGGACCCTGAGTTGGCCGAGCCTATGAGGCTCGTTACAGATATGCCAGGAGCTAAATAACGGTTCCTGCGGGAACCACCATGTTTTTAGGGATCACAATTACCCCATCCACTATGTAGTGAGTTGTATATTCACCGTCCTGCCTGGGCAGATCATCGATGCCGATGCGGCAGTTGGGGCCTATTCTCGCATTCTTATCGATAATCGCTTTTCGCAGGATACTTCCTCCTCCGATGCCGATATTGGGAATTCCCCGATTTTTGTTTAAATTTTTATCTTCCTCTCTCTCGTAATGGTCGGCGCCCATGCACACGACCCCGTCCAGGCTTGCTCCCGATTCTATGATAGTGCGTATTCCAACTATAGAGCGCCGGATCGAGGCGTTGGTGATGATGCAGCCGTCGGTGGCCAAGGCTTGGTTGAGCGTGCAGTAGTTCAATTTGGATGAGGGTAGATTGCGGTTATGGGTATAGATGGGGTTTTCCTCATCGTAGAAATTGAATTTGGGGTTGATATCCGTAAGTTGGATATTGGCGTCGTAAAAACTCTTTATGGTTCCAATATCCTCCCAATACCCGTCAAAGAGATAGGCGTTGATTTTTTCCCTTTCCAGGATCTCGGGTATCACTTCCTTACCGAAATCGTTGGCGTCACCTGCCAGAGCTTCTTCCATCAGGTCTGCGTCGAAGATGTAGATGCCCATGCTGGCCAGGTATTCCTTTTCGGGGGAGGAGCCGACTGGCCGTATATCCAGGGGTAGTTTGTACTCGGAAATATCCTTGCTCGGGCCTGGCTTTTCTAAAAACCGCTCAATGAAGGAATTGGGTTGCGCCTTTATGATCCCCAGGGCTGAGGCTGTATCTCTATCGACAAGGGTGCCTGCGATTGTGAGTCTGGCCTTGGATTTAAGGTGCTGCTCGAACATCTCGTCCAGATTCATCCTATAGAGCTGATCACCTGAGACAATGATGTAGTGCGAGGGGTTTTGAGGCCTGAAATGGATAAGGTTTTTTCGCACCGCGTCGGCGGTACCCTCATACCAGCCCGAGTGAACCGGGGTTTGCTCAGCGGCTAATATTTCTACAAAGCCACCGGAAAAACTGTCAAAGTTATAGGATCTGGCAATGTGCAGATGGAGGCTGGCGGAATTGAACTGGGTGAGAATATAGATTTTTCTAAAACCCGCGTTGATGCAGTTGGAAATAGGGATATCGACGATGCGGAACTTTCCGCCGAAGGGTACTGCAGGTTTGGAGCGCTCCTTTGTGAGAGGGAATAGACGGGTTCCTTTACCGCCGCCTAGGACGATGGACAATACTTTTGGCATATACTCCCCTTTCACGCTGGAGTGGGCTTAGGTTTAGGTACACATCTGTTTACCTGCGCGCTCCGCGTGTGTAAAGTATAGCCTATGATGCAAAATGCCGCTACAAAATTCGCTGATGATTTCCTCCCCTGGTTGAAGGCTCAAGGAGAAATTGCCTGGACTACCGCTATCGGTCCCAAGGAGCCTGAGTATGCCGGGCTGCCTGAGGACCTAGACCCACGTCTTACAGAAGCCATGCAAGCTCGGGGCATATCTTCCCTTTATTTCCATCAGGCGGAGTGTTATCATTTGGGCAGGGCGAGAAAGAATTTTGTAGTTGTTACACCCACCGCTTCCGGAAAAACCCTCTGCTACAATCTGCCGGTCGTTCAAACCCTGCTTGAGAACAAGGAAGCAAGGGCTCTGTATCTTTTTCCGACCAAGGCACTATCCCAGGATCAGCAGGCCGAGTTGAACGAGATAGCCTTGGGAGGGACTCTGCCTATAAAAATACAAACCTACGACGGGGATACTCCTTCTTCTCTGCGCACAGCGGCAAGGAGTTCGGGCAGGATAATCATAAGCAACCCGGACATGCTCCATTCAGGTATCCTGCCCAATCACGCAAAGTGGATTCGGTTTTTCTCGGATCTTCGCTATGTAGTAGTGGACGAGATGCACAGCTATAGGGGCGTCTTTGGTAGTCATGTGGGCAATGTTCTGAGGCGGCTTAAGCGGATAGCGGCATTCTACGGCGCTAAGCCTAGTTTTATTTTCTGCTCTGCTACCATCGCCAACCCCTTACGCCTAGCCGAATCCCTTGTGGAAGAGCCTTTGGAATTGGTGGACCGCAGCAGCGCGGGCTCCGGTGAGAAAACCATCGTTTTCTACAATCCGCCTCTTATCGACAGTGTCCAAGGCTTGCGAAAAAGCAGCGCCACCGAATCCCAGAAGATAGCCCTGGAGCTATTGCGAAGGGGGGTTAAAACTATTCTCTTCGCCCGATCCAGGCTTAGGGTAGAGCTCATTGCCAGCTACATAAACCAGAGCCTGGCCAACCCCTTCAACGATAATGAGGGGATAAAGGTTTCGGCCTATCGCTCAGGTCTTCTGCCTTCGGAACGACGGGCAATCGAAAAGGGTTTAAGGGAGGGCAGCATCCAGGGGGTGGTGAGCACCAACGCCCTGGAGCTAGGCATCGATATAGGCGGGCTGGATGCTTCGGTGATCGCGGGGTACCCGGGCAGTAGCTCTTCTTTCTGGCAGCAGGCGGGTAGGGCAGGCAGGCGAGGCGGCTCATCCTTGGCTGTGATCGTAGCCTCTTCTTCCCCCCTGGACCAGTATTTCGCCACCCATCCCGAATACTTTCTCTCCCGGGGGCCAGAGGAAGCCCGTGTGGATCTGGATAATCCCTATATCTTTGTGGACCACAGCAAGTGCGCAGCCTTTGAGCTGCCCTTCGCCGAGGGCGAGGCTTTCGGCCAAGGCCCTTGGAATTCTAAGCCGGGCCAGTCGGAGGCTAGCCTCGCGGGGAGTCTGCAGGACCGCTCAGCGCTCACCGCCGAAGCCTTGAATCTTTTGGAGGAAGGGGGAACCCTGCGGCGCACTAAGGGACATTGGTACTGGGCTGACGAGGGCTACCCCAGCGAAAAAATATCCCTCCGCTCGGCTTTGGCTGACAATGTTGTCATTGTTGACGAAACTGGCGGCGGATCCAGGGTCATAGGCGAGATGGACAGGCCTAGCGCCAAGGAACTTATCTTCGATAATGCCGTCTATATTCACCTGGGCACTCAGTACATCGTGAAAAAGCTGGATATAGAAAACCGGGTCTGTCACGTCCAGCGCAAGGACACCGACTATTGGACCGATGCTGTAGTCAAGACCGACCTCAAGGTATTGAGCGAGGATCTGCGATCGTCTGAAGGCGAATCGAAGAATTTCTCCACGGTGCTGGGCGATGTGCTTGTAAGAAGCCAAGCGGAAAAATATAAAAAGCTGCGCTATCACAGCCACGAAAACGTGGGTTTTGGCGAGATATCTCTTCCCGCCGAGGAGATCCAGACTCGAGCCCTTACCCTGATCTTTCCCCCCGAGAGCGGGGCGGGCGCTTTCCTTAAAGCGCTGGATCCTGCCAGCGCCGCGGCCATATTGGTAGGCGCGGCACGGATGCTCCGAAACCTTGCTCCAGCCTTTATTCTCTGCGATCCCCGGGACCTGGGAGTCTCGGAGCGGGTAAGGGATCCCCATTTTGCTGTGCCGGCAATATATCTCTACGATAAATATCCTGGCGGTACAGGATTGTCTGAGGCTCTGGCGGAAAAAATTCAGCCCCTACTGGGCGCGGCATTAGAGCGGTTGACAGCCTGTCCCTGCAGGGAGGGTTGTCCCTCCTGCATAGGGCCGGATCTCTTAGGAAGCAGTACAGGTCCTCTGGATTCATCTCAGGGGAATTTTAAAGCCCTGACCATCGATTTTTTGCGCCGCTGCGGTAATCCGGGCTAGGGGACAAAATTGGCCGGTATAAAGGGAAGGCTTGCAAGGCTTAAGACCTCCGCGAAAACGGGATGGAAGCTGGGTGAAGGGGCCGCCCCGGATTCCGGGACGGAATCCGGGGCGGCCTCCGGCTCGGAAACAGTAGTTGCGACAGGGATAGAGCCGGGCGCAAAGAGCGGAAGTACTGATGCTTTTTACCAACGAACTTTTCTTCCTGGTTGGCAGCGCTTGAGTGAAGGACTCTACGAACGAATCCGCAGCACCTCGCTTTGCATCGACGAAGGAAAAAATCTGAGTTTCGATTCCAGGCCTTTTTTCCCCAAAAAAAACATTCGCCTAAGCCTTGGAGGAGCCGATCGTACTAAGACAGCCCGAATCCCTGGCCTCAACCCTGCCGAAGCTCATACCCAATACTCGGCTGACTACGAAGCGGTGTTAGACGACGGAACAGCGGGATTCCCTGCCGAACTGCGAATCTCCTTTTCTGAAGTATCGTTTTTCGATCTGGAAACCACTGGTCTTTCGGGGGGAACGGGGACCTTGGCCTTTCTAGCGGCGGTGGGGTACTTCAACGAAGGAGCTCTGCAGATTCATCAGCTCTTTATCGACGACTTCCCCGCCGAGGGCGATTTTCTTTCGCGCCTAGTCGAGCTTCTTGCTCAAAGGCCGAATATCGTTAGTTTCAATGGCGCCAGCTTTGACCTTCCTCTCTTGCGGACTCGCTGCGTTCTTAACGGACTCAAGGTACCCGATTTTTTCCATATCGACGCCCTTCGCTTGAGTCGCCGGCTTTGGAAAAAAACCCTTGGCTCCTGTTCACTGCAATCCCTGGAGGAAGCTATTCTCGGTCTCTCCAGGCAGGACGACGTACCCGGTTTTCTCATACCCCGGATTTGGCTGGATTTTGTTAAGTCCGAGCGGAGGACCGAGGAATCTAACTCGGTGATGGAGCGCGTGGTTGAGCACAACAGCCTGGATGTACGCAACCTGGCCAGGCTTTTTCTCATCATGGACCGGATTTTCTTGGATTCCGGAAGTCGATGGAGAGAGCTCAGGGCTGATCCTCTCGGTCTGGCCAGGGAGCTTTTTGCCCTGGGCAATAAAGAGAGGGCCTTGGACCTTCTTTATGAGGCCGGGGATTATGGCAGTCAGGAGGCGTTTGCGCTTCTAGCCCGAATCCATCGAAGGTCGAGGAATGCCGAGGCTTGCAGAGAGGTCCTGCGCAGGCTGGAAGGCAGGAGTTTTCAAGTTTGCATAGAGATGGCGAAATGCTATGAGCATGTGGAGAAGGATCCTCTCAGGGCATTGGAGCTAGCCCAGGCTGCGGTAAGCCTGGCCCAAATTGAAGAGCGGCGGCTGTCCACGCTCGAAAAGGAAGGCTTGGGAAAAAGACTAAAAAGGCTTCGAAAAAAATTGGCTATCGATCAGCCATGAGGGTATCGCCCAGCTGTCCGCAGGCTCCCATGACACCCCGGCCTCGATGCATGCGTTGCACGCAGACTATCCCCCGAAAGGCAAGGTACTCGGAAAAGGCTTTGATTTGGGCTTTGGAAGGTTCCGTGAAGGGGAGCCCTGGAACGCTGTTCCAGGGAATTATGTTGACCTGGACCTTCAATGGCGATATCCAGCCCAGGAGTTTTTCCGCGCTTTTCTGATCGGCGTTTTTGTCCCCTAATAGCACCAGTTCCAGGGTGATCCGTTCCTTGGTTTTAGACTGATACTCCATCAGGGCGGCCTTAAGTTCCGCCAAGCCCCAGCGTTTGTTGACCGGCATAAGCTCAGAGCGCAGAGCTTCGTCGGCTGTGGTAAGGGAGACGGCGAGTCTCAGTTTCGGTCCGTGCTCGGCGAGGTCAAGAATACCGGGGACAATGCCGCTGGTGGAGATGGTGATTTTCCGCAATGACATACCCAGACCTTCCGGATCGGACAGCAGGGCTACCGCCTTTCGCACAGCCTCGAGATTGAGCAAGGGTTCTCCCATCCCCATGAACACCACGTTGGAGATAAAGCCCCGTTGTTCCTTTAGAAAATAGAACTGTTCCATGATTTCGTCGGGGCCGAGGTTGCGTAAAAAGCCTAAGCTTCCGGTGCGGCAGAACTGGCACCCCATGGGGCAGCCGACCTGGCTGGAAAGGCAGGCTGTTTTTCTGCCTTCTATGTCCTCTAAAAGGACACACTCCACCGCTGCCCCATCCCTGAGCCTGATCTGGAGCTTCAGCGAGCCATCCTCATCTTCCAAGGCAGTGCTGATGCTGGATGAGCGGAGGCTGCCAAAGCGCAGTCCGAGCCGGTCTCGCAGTTCCTTAGGCAGGTTGGTCATGGCGTCGAAACTGGGGCTTCCCTTGGCGATCCAGGAGTATATCTGCTTAGCCCTGAAGGTTTCGCCCAGGCCGCAGGCTTGCTCGATCTCTTTGGTGTCGAGTCCCGAGAGAAATACCAGAAAAGGAGGGCTATCGCTCTGTACTGCTTCCATGAGCGCCGTCGCTTGCCTTAAGCCTTGGCCCCGAGCTTTATGAGAGCTTCATTTATAAAGGGATTCTTGATCCCCAGTTTGGTAAATTCCGTGAGCACTTCTACTGCCTGCTGCCGCTGGCCGGCGGCGATGTAGCACTGGGCGAGTTCCAGATAGATGCGGTAATTCTTAGGATCGTTCTGGATGAGCATGCGCAGGGAGGTGATGGCTCCCTCCCACTTGCCCTGGATACGGGCTATTACAGCCAGCCCGAGGATGGCGTAGACATCGAATTCGATATTAAGGGCGTCTTCGTAGTACTTGGTTGCCTTGTCGAAATCTCCGAGGTTTCGGTATGCGTCGCCTGCCCTGGTAAGAATTACCTTGTTACGAGGATCTTTCTCGAGGATTTTATTCCAATAAATCAGGGAACTCCCCTGCTTGCCCACGCCACGGTAGCAGTCTGCGATGCCAAAAAGGGCATAGAAATTGTCCTGTTCCCGCTCTAGGGCTTTTTCGAAATAGGGTATGCCCCGATCGAACTGTTTGAGTTTCCGGTAGCAATTACCTATGGAGGTCAGTACGCGGATATCGACCATGTCGCCCTGCAGCTCCACCATGCGCTGCCAATAGACAAGGGCCTCTTTGTATTCTTTGAAATCATAGTGCAGGTGGCCTAGGCCGATGAGGGCATAATGATTGTCAGCCTCCATCTCCAGAACCCGCTGGTAGACAGCCTTCGATTTTCTAAAATCGTGGACCTTTCGATATGCGTCTGCCACCCTGGTCAGCACAGTGATATTCGTGTTGTCGTGTAAAAGGTACTGTTCCCAGATTTCGATAGCCTTATGGTACTGGTTGAGAGCCTTGTAGCAATCAGCAAGTCCAAAGAGGGCGTAGGAATTGCCCGGGTGATAGACAAGGCAGCGTCGGTAGTGATCCGCCGCATCTCTAAAGGCACCGCGCTTTCTGGCTGCGTCGCCCAAGCCAACCAATGCGTAATTGTTTTCTTTATCTTTCTCGAGTATTTGGGCAAAGCACTTTATGGCCTCATCGAAACGGTTTTCTTTTAATAGTTGGTAGCCTTTTTTAGAGGCTTCGGAAATTTCATTAGCCTCGCTGGTTTCGTTTTCAAGCGCTTCGGTAGGATCTAAAACGTCTTCGTTGTCGGTGGGGTTCAAATCCTGAGCCATATTTTTTATCCTCGCATCAGAAAGCGTATTTTATGATAATGTACGTTTTTACCTTATCTTATTTATTCAAAGCTTTCTGTATATTTAATTACTATATGATATATCGTGTCGAAAAGCAAGGCGAAAGGGGAAAAAACCTTTAGCCCAGGCCTATGCTTCGGTTTTTCTATAAAAACGCATAAACGACCTACCGTATCTGCGCTCGTCTTCCAACCTAAGGCTGGCAATGCTGTCGGGAAGCCTATCTTCCCGCGGAAAGTGGATGAGCAGCCGCCCGCCGGGCTTCAGGCTCTCTTTTTTGGCAATTACCTTAAGGAGATCGAGCCTGTAGGCATAGGGGAATGGTGGATCCAGAAATACAAGGTCGAAGCTTTCCCGGTTACGGGCTAGAAAGAGCTCTACAGGCTGTGCTTTACATTCTATATGGCGTTCGGCGATAGACACGTTTTTTAAAAGGATGGGGAATTTTGCCCTGTCTCGCTCAACACAGACCACAGGGTGAGCGCCCCTGGAGGAGGCTTCCAGAGCGATGATACCCGAACCGGAAAAAAGATCTAAGAATGAGAGACCGGTTAGGTCGCCCAGGATTGCAAAGACCGATTCCCGCATTCTGTCCATGGCTGGCCTGATCTCCATGCTGGAATCGGGAAGTTCTATCGTTCGACCGCAGTAAATTCCGCCGGTAACTCGCATAGGTTACCATTGCCTGGACTTGAAGTCCCGTCGGATCTCCCTGTCCAGGTCCCGTTCCTTAATGACAGCGCGCTTATCGAATGATTTTTTACCCTTGCAAAGTCCCAGCTCGACCTTGACTAAGCCTTTTTTTAGGTAGACCGAGAGTGGTATGAGAGTATATCCCTTTTCTCTGACCCGGCGATCGATGCGCTTAATCTCTTGCCTGTGCAGCAAAAGGCGCTTGGGGCGGTCTGGATCGTGACCGAAGACCGAGGAATAGACATATTCATTGACATGGAAATTCTTGAGCCAGACTTGGGCATCTTTAAGGTCCGCGTAGGAATCGGGAAAGGAAAAACGGCCTTCCTTGATGGACTTAACTTCGCTGCCTTTAAGCTCGATGCCGCATTCAAGACTTTCTTCGACGCTGTAGTCGAAGCGAGCTCTCCTGTTCAAAGACAGGACTTTTACGTGCTCGGGTATGCTCATGGATTTAGCAGGGCAGGTCTAAAGCCAAGGTAGGGCGTGCAGCGGGCGGGCTGTAGCCCCCCGCGGGAAGAGAGACTGACCGAGCCTTGCTTATTGGCCCAGGACCCGCCACGAACCGAGCGTTCGACGGTTTTAAGCTTGTCTATCGCAAAGGCGGGATAGGGCCGATAGCTGTCGGAACTCCACTCCCAAACGTTGCCAAAGAGATCGGCGATGCCGGATTTATCGTAACCGGCACCTCCCGCAAGCTCCGGTCCGCTCCGCCGCCCATCCGACCAAATCCCAGCCAGCCTGTTTATGCTCTTTTCATCCACCAGACCGGCTCTCGCCGCGGCCTCCCACATAGCCTCGCTGGGCAGCCCAATCCTATAGGAACCAGACTTGGTCGAGAGCCAATCGCAATATGCCGACGCGGCGAACCAGGAGACCCCTGTAACAGGAAGATCGTTAGCCTCGTTCCAGGCGGCTAGGTAATCTTCGTCGACCCAGCCTTTTTCTATAAGGACGGCCTTGTTCGCAGGCTGCCATTGCGGATTTTCATTCAAAAACCGAGCCCATTGCCGATTTGTCACCTCGGTGGCAGCCAGGCCAAAGGCAGCGATAGTTTTGGTGTAGGAAATCAGCGAGCCCGAGGGGGCTTCGCTTTCTAATTCAAGGCTGCCCTGGGAAAAGATAATGAACTCATGACCGGTTAGGTATTTTTTGCCCAGCACCGCAGGGTGCTCAGAATCGCCGGTATTGGAATCGCCGGTTGTCGATGCTGCATCGGTTTGACCAAGGATTTTGCTTATCCTTTGCGCCAAGCCGGGAGCGAGGTCCTGTGCGTAGCCTGGGAAACCAGCCGAGCTTCCCAAAGCAGCGACAATAGTTCGGGCGGAATTTGCAAGGCTCAAGGGGCCAATAATTCCCGACGAAGTGTAAGCAAAGCTCGCTCTAAGCCCATCCCGGGCTGATTCGGCGGAAGCGCTTGCTGACGCTACGTCCCTGGCAAAATCCAAATTCGTGGGCAGACTAGAGCTTTTAGAATACAAGGCTCCAGTCGAGGCAAGATTGGACACAGCCTCGGAAATGACCGTTGGAATTTGATACAGGGCGCTGGGCTTTCCGCTCATGGACCAGGCCGAATATTCGGCGTAGGTTTTTTGCAGGTAGGCCGCCGCGTCCTCTGTCTTTAAACCGAAGGCAACACTCTGTTTCCGAGGGAAAAAGAGACTTCCAAAAAGCCTTCCGCCAACCTTAACGTTTAAAATTTGAGCGCCAAAGCCTTCGTGCTCTATGTTTAACTTATAAGTGCCTGCGGGGAAAAAGATGCTTTGCTCGCTGCTGCCTTTGTAGTTCCCTTCGCTGTAGACCGCGGCGGGAGAGGGTTGACCGTCAAATTCTAGGTAACTTCCGTATTTGCTTATGCCCGGTAGGATAAGAAAAAGAAAAAGTATGACAAGGAGAAGTAGCGCATAGATGACGGGGAGATAGACTCGGACAGGGATACCCGCCAGAGGACCGAGCTGAACCTTTGCGTTGTCGATATCCGCCTGGCTTATCTTCTTATCTTCCTTCATTGGCGAAAGGGTATAGGATGGGTCTGGACCTTGTCAACGCGGTGCTAACATGGTACTTTCTGGACAATGAAGACAGAGGCCCGCGCAAATACCGATTTTATTCTCAAGCTTCAGGGCTTTACCGAATCCATACTAACACGTCGCTTGAAGCGTCGTCTTAAGGAAAAGTTAAAACAGCAGCGGCGCAACGTTATCGTGGATTGGCTCTTCGCGATTCTCTGGGCAGCTTCGGTAGTACTTGTTATCAACCAGTATTTTTTTCAAAATTATAGAATACCCTCCGAGTCCATGGAGAAAAGCCTCCTCATCGGTGACATGATTTTCGTGAATAAGCTCTCCTTCGGCCCAGAGCTTCTTCCCGGCGTAGCCAAGCTCTCCAGCCCCATAAAGCCCCAGCGAGGCCAAATCATCGTCTTTGAAAACCCGAGCTATCTGTCAAAAGGGCCTGTCTTTACCATTTTGCAGCAGTTTATCTATATGCTCAGTCTCACCCTTGTCGATATCGACAGGGATGAAAACGGCGAACAACGGGTTCATTATCTGATAAAACGAGCCGTGGGCTTTGAGGGCGATCGCCTGCGCGTCCAGCGTGGTGAGTTTACGATACGTCCCCAGGGCGCTTCTTCCTGGTTTGAGGAAGAAGAACTTATGCGTCAGCTCGGCTTGCCGTACCGCGCCCAGCGCATGGTCGATCAAAAAAGCTATGAGTTGATAGAAGCGGTGGGCAAGGCTTCTGCGTTACAAGAATCTGGCCTGCCCTTGAATGCCTCCTTGAGTTCGGCGCAATCCTCCTATGCCTATAGAGATGCTTTTGGGTACGACATGGAGCGAGTTTCCCAGCTCAGGGCAATAAATCCTTCGGATCCCCGCCTCGCTGCCATGGATAGACGGTATAGCCTAGGCTGGTATATTCCCGAGGGAAGAATCTTCCCCCTGGGCGATAATAGAGACAATTCCCGGGACGCTCGGTACTTCGGTCCGGTGAGCGTTAACAGGGTTTTAGGCAGAGCGCTGTTTATATATTGGCCTTTTTCCAGGGCAGGACGAATCCTATAAGGCTGCTTAATCGCGGTCTGAATCCTGCTTGTCACACTCTGGGAGGGTACGAGGGTGGCTTTGTTCTCCCGACATAGATCCTTTACCGAGAAGGTCCTAGCCAAACGACGAAGGCGAAGGCTGATCGGACGATTTATTTTATTCCTCCTAGTCATTGCCATACTGCGAAGCTTTTTTGTCCAGTCCTACACCCTTCGTGACGATACCATGGAACCTCTTATCGCTAAGGGCGACAGTGTCCTTGTCTTTCCCTTACCACTTGGGGCTCGGACCTGGTTCGGTAAAACCCCTGCCTTGAGAAATATTCATCGAGGTGAGCTGGTCATTGTCGACCCAGATCCTATCCCCAGCGTAGACAGATTTTTTTATGTATGGGATAGCCTTGCTAGATTTTTCACGCTTCAACGCTATTCGCCCCTGGCACAACGCTATGGAGCTGCAAAGACTAGCCCAGGCCTCTACCGGGTCATAGGGCTACCTGGGGACAAAATACGGCGCAACACAACGGTGTACGAGATCCAGTCGGGCAGCGGAGGAGCTTACCTGACCGAGCAGTCCCTGGCAGACAGACCCTACGAGCTAAAGAATAGTCTCTCGTCCGAAGAATCCCAGGCTGTCGAAAACCTGGCTGAAGTCATCGAGCTGGGATCGGGAGAATATTTTGTCGAGGGCGATAACAGGAAAGCACTTAATGGTTCGGCCCTTTGGGGGCCTATTGGCATAGAGCGCATTTCAGGTAGGGTAATCATAGTATATTGGCCAATAAAGCACATCGATATTCTATGACTCTCCCTGAGCTAGCCGGCAGAGGAGATATTTTCGAGGCTCCCAGGTCGCTATATATTCATATTCCCTTCTGCTCTTCCCGTTGCGATTACTGTGATTTCCACTCCTTCGCCGTTGGACGAAACTGCGATGGATCACGGGGATTGAACAGTTTTGCCGAACCCTATGTCGACGCCTTGCTGCGCAGGGTTACGGATCTAAAAACCAGGCTCAGGGAATCTATACAGACGCTGTACATTGGAGGGGGCACTCCGACGGTGCTTCCGCAAAAGTCGTTTTTAAAACTTCTGAAAACCCTGGCTGTCCTGTTTGGAACTTCGCTTAAGGAATGGACGGTGGAGGCTAATCCCGAATCCCTTTCCCAAGAGAAACTCGCTGCGATGCTCGATGCCGGCGTAAGCAGGCTTAGTATAGGTATTCAGAGCATGGACGACAGGGAATTGGAAATCCTTGGCCGGGGAGCGAGAAAAAGGGATAATGAAAGAGCCCTCGCCCTGGCACGAAGATCGAAAATTCAACTATCCGCAGACCTCATCGCGGGGATTCCCGGTCAGAAACTGGACGGGCTCGCCTCATCGGTACAGGCAGTCCTGGATGCGGGTGTGGACCATGTATCGCTCTATGACCTGAGCATCGAGGAAGGGACGGTTCTGGAGAAAAAGATCCGCCAAGGCCTTCTTTTACTTCCACCGGAAGAAGCCAGCTTCAGTTCGAGAAAGCATGCCGAGGAAATGCTCATGGCCGCTGGCTACAACCGTTACGAAGTCTCGAATTTTTGTCCCGTCGGCAAGGAATCCCTGCATAATTCCACCTATTGGTCCATGAACTCCTACCTTGGTATAGGGAGCGGCGCTGTTTCGAGCTTGCTTACCACCGGGGAAACAAGGACTTCGCTGATTCAAGACATCGCTCCTGAGCTCTCCTCGGGCGCCTTGGACTCCGCAGCCTGCTTCAGAATAGAAGAAGGCAGGATGCTTGACGCCTATATGACCGACCCCGATGCTTCTATGACCACAAGTTGGATCAATAGAAAGGACTCAGCCTTCGAGCTAGTCATGATGGGCCTGCGGACGAGCCGAGGCGTGGATAGGCAACGCTTTTTACTACGCTTTGGGAAGGACCTTAATTCTTTGCTCGACCCGGTTTTAAAAAAATGGAAGGATCGATTTATACAGGATGAGAAGTTTCTTAGACTCGACGATCGAGGCCTTGATCTGCTGAACCCAATACTGCTGGATATATTAAATAAATTCTAAGTGCCCCATAGAGGGACGAGGAGCCGCATATGAAGAAATTTGAATACATTTTGGCCGCCTCTGTTCTGCATGACCAGGCAGGGATACGTGGGATATTTGATAAATACGAGCCCTTGCTCAACCGAGCAGGGGGGCTAGAGGTAGCGGGCACAACGGGAAGAAAACCTGGAGATGGGGTATTCTACTTTATTCTCACTGGGGGCACGGAAGCCTTTGTGCTAGAGAGCCTAAAGCTCCGTGGATTGGAGGGTGCCGCGGGTAAAAATATTCCTTTAGTGCTCATAGCCCATGGAAAGCAAAATTCCCTTCCCGCGGCGTTGGAACTGGCCGCATGGGCTCGGCAGCGGGGCAGGGCTTCCCAGGTTATTCAGCTCGCAGGCACGGACGACGCTAAGGGACAGGAAGAATTGGAGGCCACCGCGGCGCTTGTCCAAAGTTTGTCGGCTATGCGGAAGAGCAAAATAGGACTTGTGGGCAAACCCTCAGACTGGCTTGTCGCCTCCAATCAGGCTCCAGAGATTGTGAAGGCTTCATGGGGAACAACAGTGCTTCCCATTGCCTTCCAGCGTTTAGTAGAAGCGATGGAAACCGAGCAGCAAGGTGAGAAAAGATCCCTTCCCGAGTCTTTTATCCGAAACGCCAGCTACCGAAGAGAGGCGTCGGACGAGGACCTCGGCAAGTCAGAACTAATTCTTAGGGCACTTAAAACCCTGGTGGAAAAAGAAAAGCTTGACGGGCTTAGTTTACGTTGTTTCGACCTTTTAACCCTTAACGAATCCACAGGCTGCTTTGCCCTGGCGCAACTGGCCTCAGAAGGCATCGATGCGGGCTGTGAGGGTGATGTTCCTTCTATTGTAGCGCTCCGCTGGATGAGAATTTTGAGCGGAAAGCCTGCATGGATGGCTAATCCCTCGGTGATTAGGAAAAAGGAAGGCGGCAAAGGGAATATGCTCATCGCCCATTGCACGGTACCACTTTCATTAGTGCCCGAATACGGCATACGGAGCCATTTTGAATCGGGCAAGGGAGCCGCAATCTCCGGCTCGCTGCCCAAAGGCCCGGTGACCCTTGTGCGTATAGGGGGTACGAAGCTCGACACCGTCTGGGCGGCCGAAGGCTGGCTCAAAGAAAGTCCCTCCGGAGAGGGTCTGTGCCGGACCCAAGCGGTTATAGAGTTGGCAAATGACGATATCGATGTTTTGTTGAAAAACCCCTTAGGCAACCATCTGGTAATGGCCTTAGGGAACTGGGTTACTGCTATTGATCGTTATACCGACTGGGCGGGCTTGAACAGGATTTAGAAAAGGATTTAGACGAAAAAGTCGTAACTTGCCTTCAGGCTTTCGGCAAAACCCTCCCTAAGCCCTAGATTGAACTTTTTCTCCGTGCCCAGGGTGCTGGGGGGGCCATGACCAGGAAACACTAGGCTGTCGTCGGGATAGAACTCCAGCTTACTCTTCAGTCTTTCATACAGTGCTTTGGCATTGAAGGCAGAGGTTGTCTTTCCGATTATGCCGGCGTGGAATGCGTCGCCGGTGAATAGGCAACCATCGATGTCGTAAACAATAGAGTCCTGGGTGTGCCCCGGTACCGCGATTGCCCGGATGGGAAAATTCGCTACCTTAAAAAGCTGCTGATCCTGGACTTTTCTGCAGACAATGTTGAAGAGCTTAGTGTTGGAAGCGTAGACTTCGGGATCGTAGATGCGCATGAGGGTTTTAAGCCCCCGACAGTGATGGGTATGACTGTGGGTTATGAGTACCGCCTTTACCGCATAGGTTTTGTGCTCGATTTGATCGATCATGGTTGTTGTTACCTCGCCAGGATCGATTATCAGGGCTTCCATGCTGTCCTCGTTGCAGACTACATATCCATTGGAAAAACCATAAACGGAATAATGCTGATAGATTTTCATATATAGAGGTGCTCCAGGTCTTGGATCGCTTCGTTGATATTGGAGCCATTGGTAGAGACCGATTCTGAACGAGCCGGCATAAAGAACACGCGTTTAAAATCACAGTTTTCGAAGTTGCTGTACTCTATTTCGGCGAGGATAAACCGGGAGTCGTAGAGATTGGAGCTGGAAAAGGTACTTTCCTTGATTCGGCTACCGTCAAAGTTCACATGGATAAGTTCTGAATTCTCAAAGCTGCAATCGAAAATATCAGTGTCTCCCAGGGAACAAAAATCCATATCCACCCCGGAAAAATCGCAGCATTCTATTGAGGAGGTGTCGAAAAAGCAGAGCCTGAAGGAGGCGCCGGTGAAGAGGACGTGGGAAAGGGTTGCTTGTCTAAAGCGGCAGCCCACAAAGCGCATACGGGAAAAGTCAATTCCATGCAGGTTTATGTGACTAAAATCTATATTGATCGCGCCGCCCTCGGCTATGATCCTATCGACTAGCCTTTTAACCGCTTCTTCCGGTGAAGAGGAGTGCTCCAGACAATAGGGTGAATCGGCAAAGGATAAACTGGGGCAGCCTTCGACCGAGCAGGGAACTTTCCTGTACATGAGTTTAGGCTACACTATCAAACCCGATGGGGCAAGGACCGTGCTTGAAAGCTACTCTGCCCAGAGTATAAGATATCCATATGTGTGCGAAGTGCGGGAAACCCCTGCCCGAGGGAATACGGGTCGGTTTTCGGGATGTCTGCCCTGATTGCAAAGCCGAGCTCCACACCTGCATAATGTGTCGCTTCTATAAACCTGGGGCTCATTACGACTGTTCAGAGACGGTGGAGTATCCTGTGATTGATAAAGACAAGGCAAACTTTTGCGAATGGTTTTCCATCGATGTAAATTTCGCTCAAAAGCCTGATAAGCATGGAGCATCCAAGACTTCACCAGAAACGGCCAAGGCTGCCTTCGACAAGCTTTTTACACTATGACCCAACAATACGAAGAAAAAGTCATTGTCTTTTTGGATTCCGGAGTTGGAGGGTTACCCTATTTAGGTCGTACTCGCAGTCATGTGCCCTGCGCAAGGTTGCATTATATCGCGGACGATGCGGGGTTTCCCTATGGGACAAAGGCGGTAAGCGAGGTTGAAGACATCCTTTTAGATAGGACTAAGCGCTTGCGCGCCCTGCTTATGCCCGATTTCTTGGTAATCGCTTGCAACACCGCCAGCCAGATAGCCTTAAAAACCCTGCGGGCGGCTCACCCCGACCTGACCATTATCGGCACCGTCCCGGCGGTAAAGCCGGCGGCTGAGCAAAGCTCTTCGGGTTGCATCGGCATCATGGCCACCGAGCGCACCGTTGCTGATCCTTATCTGGACGACCTCATCGCCCGCTACGCCCCAGAATACAGGGTGATAAAGCTCCCTGCCCAGGCTTTGGTCTCATTTGTGGAACATCGCTTTCTCGAATCCAACGCCCAGGAGCGAAAGGAGGCGGTCGAGCCCTATGTCAAAGAGCTTATAGGCCAGGGCGTGGATCGTATCGTGCTGGCCTGCACCCATTTTCTTCATGTGCAAGAGGATATAGCCGCCTGCGCCGAGGCCTTAGGGGCGCGGGGGCTCAAGATTGTCGATTCCCTGGAAGGGATAGCTAAAAGGGTTGCGCAGCTTTTTGACGGGTTTGGGGGGGCGGAATGTCCGCAGGGCTTCGCCGGTGCCAAGGGGCGATTCTTGCTTACCAGCGAGCCTCCCTTCGATCCACTGTACGCCGAGTGGGCAGAACGCTTTGGCCTTTTGCCTCCGGAGCAGCTTTGATAACGCAAACCGGGATTGGGTCGCCTGAGGTCAGAGGGTGAAGGCGAGGGTTCTTTTTTCTTCCAACAACCTGGCCATGGCCCGTTGCGAGGATGGAAGGGAAAGGCTCTGCCCACTCAAGGGCAAACGGATTAAATCCCTCACTGGCAGTTATAACGGGCTTACAGCGGGGGATGAAGTGGAAGTGGGGGTCGATGCCGGCGATGAGGGGCGGGGCCTTATAACAACCCTCTATCCCCGGCGCAACAGCTTTGGCCGCTACAACGAAAAAGGAAGAGCCGAGCAGGCAATTGCCGCCAATATCGATCTTGTCGTCTGTGTCGGTTCGCCCGAGCTCCCCCCCTTTAGACCGCGTTTTATAGACCGGATGGCGGTCTTGGCCGAACGGGCGTCCTCTCCCTTTGTGATTCTTTTAAATAAAACAGACTTAGGTGTAAGTGCCCAGATCGAAGAACGCCTTGTAGACTATGAGAGACTTGGGTATAGGGTTTTCCGCTGTTCCGCCACCAAACGCGAAGGCTTGGCTGAGTTCGAATCCCTCCTGGAGGGCAGGACGACAGTGTTGGCAGGCCAGTCGGGGGTAGGGAAGTCCAGCATTCTCAATGCATTGTTGCCCGGCATCGACAGAAAAACCGGTGAAGTGTCGGAAAAATACAATCGCGGAAAACATACCACCACAATGGCGACCATGATTGTATCCCCCAGGGGATTTTCCATCATCGATACCCCGGGGATCCGCAGACTGGCCTTGCGGAGCATTCCCCTGGATGAACTGGTGTTCTGTTTTCCAGAGATGGCTCCCCTGGTCAACCATTGCCCGCTTGGTTCCCGCTGCAGCCACGTGGATGAGCTGGGATGCGCGATTCGCGATGCCGTCCAGCGCTCGCTTATCCATCCCGATCGCTACGAGAGCTACCTCCGCATTCGGGAAGAACTTGATCAGCCAGGGGAATGGAAAAAGGACGGCCCCCGGGATCCCAGCCGTAGAATAAGGAGCTTCGATAGGCTAAAAGGTCGGAGGATTAGGCATTCCGGCTCGACCGAAATCGACGAGGAAGATTTGTTGTAGGAAGGTGTATGTTTTTAAGCGATGATCACAGTCTGGCACTATTGGATTTTCCCCGCATACGGGACAACCTGGCCACCTATTGTTTTTCGGAAGAAGGACAGGCGCTTGTCCTGGCTTCGCTCCCAATCGACGATGAAAGATTATTGAAAGCCTTCACCAAGGATCTTGAGCGCCTTGCCAGCCACCTGGCAGCCCATTCGGCGCCGGGATTTTCCTTCCCCGCAATCGATGCGGCATTGAACCGCCTTGCCAGGCCAGGCAGCAGTTTGGAAATGGAAGAACTACTCTCTTGTGGTCATTGGAGCAAGAATTTCGAAGCATTGATCTCGTTTTTATCCAAAGTCCCCTGGGATCACAATGAAATGGGGGATGAAGGCGGAAAAGCATCCCATAAGGCCGAGGCGCTGGATGTGGCTGAATTGACCGAGGCTCCTGAGCTGGCCCTTGGGCATGAGGATGCACGGTCGGCCGGCGAAGCCCGGCACTGGGGCTTCGATCCCGAGTCCCTCGCCCAGGGCTGGGCGAGGGACTCGGCTGCAATCTTAATCAGCAATGCTCCCAAGATTCAAGATGTATATAAAATTATATTCAATGTTATCAGTCCCGAGGGCGAGCTCAGGGAATTGCCTGAATTGAAACGACTTAACGAAGCAATAAGAAGAAAAAACAGGGAGCTGCTCCGGCTGGCAGCCTCTTATGGCAAGGATCCCGAGCTGCGGGGAGCCCTCCAATCGGATGAACCAACCCAGCGCGATGGCCGTACGGTGCTCGCGGTACGGGCTAATTTCAAGGGAAGGGTGCGGGGCATTATGCACGAAGCTTCCTCCACGGGGCAGACTCTTTTTATCGAGCCCGAGGCGCTGGTGGAGAAAAATAACGAACTTGTGCGCCTGGACGCTCAACTAAAAGCCGAGATTCTGCGCATTTTTAGGCAGACGAGCGAAGCCCTGCGACCATTGTATCCCGAGCTGTGCAGAGCAAGGGAATCGCTGGCGTTCTTGGATCAACGCTTGGCCAGGGCTTTGATGGCGTACCGAGAAGAGCTATTTCCCCCGGAACTGGAAGACCAAGGCCTTACCCTATGGCGAGCACGGCACCCCCTCTTGGGCAAGAAGGCTGTTCCCATCGATGTGGATCTGCCCGAAGACACCAGGATGCTCATTATAACGGGGCCTAACACGGGCGGGAAAACCGTGACTCTCAAGACTATTGGGCTTTTTGTCCTGATGCGTCAGTTTGGGCTCTGGCTTCCCTTCGCCCAGGGAAGCTCTTTGCCGATTTTTGACGCGGTACTCGTGGATATTGGGGATGAACAATCCATCGACCAATCTCTTTCCACCTTTTCTGGTCACATGAAGGTGATAGCCGGTATCGCAGCTGCGGCGAGCGCTAAAAGCCTGATCCTATTGGACGAATTGGGGGCGGGAACCGATCCCGAGGAGGGCTGCGCCTTGGCCATGGGGCTTCTGGATTATTTTATCGACCTGGGCGCCCTTACGATTATCACCACCCATCATGGAATTTTAAAAAACTACGGCTACACGAAACCTGCCTGCCTCAACGCGTCTATGGAGTTTGACTCCACCCGTTTGGCTCCCACCTACCGGATTGTCATGGGAATTCCTGGCCAGAGTAGAGCCTTGGATGTGGCTGCCCACATGGGGCTCCCCAGGCCAATACTCGAGGCTGCCCGTCGATATCTAGACGAGGAGCGCAGCGATATCGGTGAAATGATTAAAAGCCTTTCGGAAAAGCAACGGGCTATTGAGCAACTTGAGCGGGAGCAGCGCAAGAGGATCCAGTCCACCGTGGAAGACAGGCGCAAAGTCGACCTAGCCGCCCTGAAGCTGAGGCAGAAAGAGCAGGAACTGCGCCGCAGGGGTGTGACGGACCTGGGAAACCTCCTTAAGGAGAGCAGAAAAACCCTGGAAAACCTCATTCGAGAATTGCGAGAATCCCAGGGCGGCCAGGAAAGCGTCAAAGCGGCTAAGCGGTTTTTAGCCCAACTGGCTGAGTCGGTGGAAAATCAGGCAACGGCGTATGATCAAGAAGCATCAGCGCTGGTACAGGAAGAGGCTGCCCTCCAGGAGTCCCCTGAGCCATCTAAGGGTATGGGGGCTTGGGGGATTTCACAAGATGATGATGGGGTATTCCGTGGCATCAACCCGGGAGACGAGGTGCTTTATGGGAAGAGCCGCCGCCAGGCTAGGGTGGTGCGGAAGGCTGGTTTAGGCCAGTGGCTTATCGAGCTAGGCTCCC
Organism: Spirochaetaceae bacterium UBA6076; assembly: GCA_002428725.1. Classification (GTDB taxonomy): domain Bacteria; phylum Spirochaetota; class Spirochaetia; order Treponematales; family Rectinemataceae; genus UBA2256. The sequence goes on from DIXQ01000035.1 coordinate 102,996, forward strand.
TGCGGCTTACCGTTGCTACCTCGGAGCTTTTACCGGTGCGAAAAAAAACCGCGGCAACCCTCAGCTACGACGTGGAATTAGCCCCCGGCGAAAGCGGTGAGGCGCCAAAGGCTAAGTTCGAACTGGATCTGCGGGGATTCAGGCTCCAGGAAGCCCTCGAGGCGGTGGAGCAGCAGATAGACGCCGCCAGTCTCCAGGGCTTAAAAAACTTTTCCATAATCCATGGCACCGGGGAGGGTGTCCTGGGCAAGGGTATCCACGACTACCTCCGGGGGCAGGGGTCCGTGGAGGATTTTTACTTTGCCCGACCCGAAGAGGGTGGCTATGGCAAGACCCAGGTACGCCTCAGGTGAGGTCTGCCACTCTGGTTTTTCTGGGCGAAGACGCAATGCCGTATCACCAAAGTGTAGTTGACAGTAAAAATACTAGCGTGCTATCGTTTTGCGTCATTTGTGTATAGTCGGAAAGAAGGAGAATAAGCATGTCCGGTCACAGTAAATGGGCGACCATAAAGCACAAGAAGGGAGCTGCCGACGCCAAGCGCGGTCAGATGTTCACCAAGCTTATCAAGGAAATATCCATCGCCGCTCGAATGGGCGGAGGAGATCCAGACGGCAACCCCAGGCTAAGAACCGCCGTTCTTAAGGCCAGGGCGGCGAACATGCCCAAGGATAACGTCGACAGGGCCATTAAAAAAGGCACCGGGGAGCTTGAAGGTACAACCTACGAAGAGCTCACCTACGAGGCTTATGCTCCAGGCGGCGGCGCCCTTCTTATCGAAGTACTCACGGACAATAAAAATAGAGCGGCCGCTGAAATCCGCAATCTTCTTACCCGTTCGGGCGCCAATTTGGGAACCTCTGGCTCCGTATCCTATCTGTTCAAACGCAAGGGCATCCTTTCCTATGATGGAGAGGCGTATAGCGAGGATCAGATCATGGAAGCGGCTCTGGACGTCGGTGCCGACGATGTTCAGAACGAAGACGGAACCTTGGTGGTCTACACAGATCCGAACGATTTTGAATCGGTTCTCAACGCAATGAACGCCAAGAAATTCGAAACCCTAGGCGCTGAAATCTCGATGGTTCCCGATGTTTATCTCGATGTGGATGCCGATACCGGTGGCAAGGTCCAGAAACTGATCGAAAGACTCGAGGAAAACGAAGACGTCCAGAATGTCTACCACAACGTGGAGCTTCTGGAAAGCGAAGAATAGGGAATGAGCCGCCCGGCCAAGGCTGGCGCCGAAACCCTTATCGTGGGCATCGATCCGGGATTAGCCTCCCTGGGCTACGGGGTTATCGCCCTTGGCCAGGGAGGCCTTTTAAAACATATCTGCCATGGCTGCATAAGCACATCCCCAGCTGATCCATCGGAGCTGAGACTTCAGCAGATTTACTCTGCCATCCAGGAAGTTCTCGCGCTCTATAAACCCCACTACGGGGGCATCGAGGATCTTTATTTTTTTAGAAACGTAACCTCAGCCCTCCCTGTCGCCGAAGCCAGGGGGATCATCAAATTAGCCTTTTATCAGGCCTGCGTTCCCTTGGCTGAGTTTACCCCCAACGCGATAAAAAAAGCGGTCACCGGCACGGCCAGGGCGGACAAAAACCAGGTACAGGAGATGGTGCGGATACTTCTGGGACTGGGTGAGCTGCCTAAGCCCGACCATGCGGCCGACGCTCTGGCGGCGGCTATCTGCAGGGCGCATTTCGAAGGCCCTGCGGGCTTGCTTCAAATCTGAGGCTATTAGTACCATAGTGCATAAAAAAGTAAATCACCCTTAAGAAGCGTGGTTGCCTTGCACTGGTCTTGCGACCCTCCTCCTGCTATACTGCCTTCAATGTTTAATCGAATCATGGGAAAACTCAACGGCCGCTCAGGAGACTCGATTTACGTTCTCACCGGAGGCTTGGAATGGGACATCTCCGTGCCAACCCGAAGCCTTGCCCTTTTTGGACCGGTGGATGGTGATGTGGAGGTCTTTGTCTGGCTTCAGCATTGGGAAGAGGGCATGCGACTTTTTGGCTTTCCCACCGAGACTGAGCGAAGTCTTTTTCTCGATCTTACTAAGGTTGAAGGCATAGGGCCTAAGCAAGCCCTAAAAATACTTTCGGGTATATCGCCCCAGGATCTCAAACTCGCCCTGGATGCGGGGGACCTGGCGGCGCTCAAGCGGATTCCGGGGGTGGGGCCTAAGCTGGGGCAGAAGATGGTGCTCGCCCTCAAGGGTAAACTTGTGGATTTCGATGGCCCCGACAGCGATAGTCTCCCCAGCTCGCCTTGGAGCGACCTGGTCAGTGCCTTGGCTGATATGGGCTTCGACAGAAGGGCGGCGGAAAAGGCTGTCCGCAGCAAAGCGGCAAGTCTTACTCCAAACTCGGGCAAGGAAGGGGAGGCTGAACTCTTTAGACAAGCCCTTCTGGAACTCTCCTCCGGAGGGGCGTAATAATGGGCGCCAAGGAATCCACCCGAGAAAATGCCAAAAAGAGCGGCACCATGGATCCTTACTTCGATCCCGGCGAGGACGAAAGGGAAGCTTCTTTACGCCCCCATGTTCTTTCCGAGTTCCAGGGCCAAGCCCGGATCAAGGAAAATCTCTCAATTTTTATCAAAGCGGCCAGGGAACGGGAAGAAGCCCTGGATCATCTATTTCTCATGGGGCCGCCGGGCTTGGGAAAGACTACCCTAGCCTTGGTTGTTTCCTCGGAAATGGGGGCGGATTTTAAGCCTACCAGCGCTCCTGCCCTGGAAAAACCCAAGGACCTGGCGGGCATTCTCACTACACTGAGACCGGGCTCGGTCTTTTTCATTGACGAGATACACAGGCTCAAACCGGCGATCGAGGAAATGCTCTACATCGCCATGGAGGACTTCGAGCTGGACTGGATTATCGGACAGGGGCCGGCGGCCCGAACTGTCCGCGTCCCTGTGCCACCCTTTACCCTCATTGGCGCCACCACCAAGGCAGGCATGGTCTCGGCGCCCCTGGCCAGCCGTTTCGGCATATCCCTGCGCTTCGATTACTACAGCCCCGAAGAGCTTGAACTGGTTATTAGGAGATCAGCCGCTATTCTAGGCATCGAGATACGCAAGGACGCGGTAAGCCGCCTTGCTTTCACCAGCAGGGGGACTCCGCGAATCGCCAACAGGCTCCTGCGCAGGATGCGGGACTTCGCCCAGGTGGCGGGCAAGGATTCGGTGGACCTCGATGTGGTCAAGGAAGGCCTTTCCAGGCTAGAGGTGGACCAACTCGGACTGGAACGGCTAGACAGGGAGATTCTCAAGGCAATTATCCTTAAGTACTCCGGCGGACCAGTGGGTGCTGAAACCCTGGCGATCACCGTGGGGGAGGGAGTGGACAGCCTTGAGGATTACTACGAACCCTTTTTAATCCAGGCGGGTCTGATCGCCCGGACGCCCCGGGGCAGGGTAGCCACCCCGCAGGCATACAAGCACCTGGGAATGGAGTACAGCGTTGAGAACGGAAGACTTCAATTTTGAGCTGCCCCAGGAGCTGATAGCCCAGTATCCAACCGAAAAGCGGGGAAGTTCCAGGCTTTTAGTCCTGGATCGGGCTACAGGCCGACGCACTCATGCCATGATAGGCGATCTGCCCTCGTTTATCGAATCGGGAAGCCTGATGGTTTTCAATGATTCCAAGGTAAGAAAGGCAAGGCTTTACGGCATCGCCACCGATACGGGGGCTAAGGTGGAGTTTTTACTACTCCATCCTGCAAAAGACGGTCAAGCCGCGGAAGACTCCTGCTCTTCCTGGGTTGCGATGAGCAATAAATCCAGAAAACAACGGATCGGCCGGCATTTTATGTTCCCTGACAAGCTGCTCGGCACCATTACCGGTGACCTACCTTCGGGTGAAAAAATAATAAGCTTTGACAGAGCCTTGGATGACGAATTCCTGGAGCGGAACGGTCATATCCCTCTTCCTCCCTATATTCGCAGAGAGGATGAGGATCTGGATGCGGAGCGCTATCAGACTATATACGCCAAGGTAATTGGTTCGGCAGCGTCTCCTACGGCGGGTTTGCATTTTACCCCGGAAATTCTCGATAAGATTGCCACTGCAGGCGTTGGAATGGAGTGGGTAACCCTTCATGTCGGCTTAGGTACGTTTCTGCCTGTGCGGGTGGACACTATCGAGGAACATCAGATGCACACCGAGTGGTATTCGGTTCCGGAACGAACCGCCAAGGCGGTGAACGAAGCCAAGAAAGAGGGGCGAAAGGTAGTCGCCGTGGGCACTACCAGCGCCAGGACCCTTGAGTCGGCATGGATTGGTTCCGAGCTCCGCCCGGGCTCGTCCAACACAGATATTTTCATCTACCCTGGACGCAGCTTTAGGCTTGTCGATCAGCTTTTCACCAATTTCCATACCCCAAAGTCCACGCTGCTCATGCTTGTCTCAGCCTTCGCGGGCAAGGACCTGATCATGGATACTTATCGCGAAGCTATACGTGAGGGCTATAGGTTTTTCAGCTACGGGGATGCCATGCTTATCCGATAAAGAATGTTGTGGCACCGGAGTTTTCTGAGCGGTTTTATATTTGTCGGTTCTATTCGATGTCTAGGCCTGTATAGGCTTGGATGAGTGATAAGACTTCAAGCCGTACCTGCTCGACCGACTTTTCCGCGTCTAAAATCTGAATATTCCACCCCTGGGCGATTTTTTCGGCGATAATAGCCTCATAGGCTAGGCTCACTAGCTTTTGCATGTGCATTTTTTCATAAATTTCTAGTTTATTTCTTGAGTCGAGTCGTTTTAGCGAACGTTCCGGATCGATTTTAAAAAAAATAGTCAGCCCCGGCGCGGGGAACTTGGCATTAAGATACTCAGGCAATTCCTTGCCGCAGGTGCTACCTTGGTAAGCGAGGCTCGAAAGCGCATAGCGATCGCATACCACAAATTTTCCCTCTTCCAAGGCTTCGAGAATACCACCTTGCCCATGCAAATGCTGATGACGATCACTGGCAAAAAGATACGCCACGGTTCCCGGATCGGCTTCCAATTCGCCCCGGAGGATATTTCTGATGAGTTGTCCTTCTGGCCTGCCGGTAGGTTCGGCGGTCATCAAATGCGGCAGACCCTTTTTGACGAGTGCTGATTCTATATTTCGCATCTGAGTGCTTGTGCCTGAGCCGTCGATGCCTTCGAGAACAATGAAGTTTTTTAGGGTAAAATCGGTGTCCTGGGGCTGCATGATGTGTTAGTATATAGTGCCTGAGCTACTATTTCTACGCAGGGATCGGTTGATGATACGTAAAAGCGCTCGATGGATACTCGCGACACTCATAGCCTTAACCTTCGCGGGGATTCTAAGCCTTGTAGCCCTACCGAGACTTCGCGGTCTTGTGGAATCCAAAATTGAATCGACGGTGCATTCGCTCCAGGAAAGGCTGTATGAGCAGACAGGCCTTAGCCTGGGTTATTCATACGCTTCGGTAGCATTGCCTCATAGGATACGCTTTTACGGTGTCGATCTGTTCAAGGAGACACGTTCCGAGAGTACAATTCTCAGGCGAAAGCTCCTGGCCGCATCCGAGCTGGGCTTACGGATTGACCTTTGGGCGGCGATATTCGGTTCTCCCGTCGATATGCTCAAGCATGTGGAAATAACCGATCTAGATATCAATTTGAGCCTTCCCGAAGATCAGGATGCACTGCAGAGTTTAGCAGCCCTTTTCCCCGCCGGCGCTTCGGGAGAACTGCCTCAGCTTATGGTGGACATCGCTGAAATCTCCCTCTCCCTAGCCCAGTCCGGCTCACGCCGTTATTCAGCATCCCTTTCCTCTTTTCAGCTTTCGACGCTTTCAGGAGCGCCGGAGGCTATTATTCCCACAGCCCTGCTTTTTTATTCCGATCCGGCGCTTGGCAAAGACGAGCTTTTTATCCAAACAACCATGCTCAAGCTCAGCTCCCAAAGCGATTTTAGCCGATTTTCAGCCTCCGCCGAACTAGCTGCTCGCCTGGGCGAGTTGCAGCTGGCGAGTCAAGAAATAACCCTCGAATTCTCCGCTACGGCCATAGAAGGGCGAGTAAGCGGTACTGGGTACGAGGGGGTAGTACGGTATGGGTATGAGCGTAAGGGGCTAGCAGGGGAGCTAAAGGTAGAGCGGCTTAAGCCTTCGTCGGTGGTGGATTTAGGGCAGGGAATAGCGAAGGAGCTAGCGGCGCTGGAGTATGAGGGTGAAGTGCGGGGGAGCTACGAAGCTG
>DIXQ01000002.1 GCA_002428725.1 Spirochaetaceae bacterium UBA6076
ATATGGTCCGGAACAATAAGCAGGAGATTGCTCACCTGTGGCAAGCCTTCATGTAGCTGCCACACGAACGCTGAGGCTAAACACGGACCATATTATTACTGGACCACAAAGAAAGCCGGCAAAACCGTTTCCCGGTCCCTTTCGCGGGAGCAGGCTACTATCCTTGGGCAATGGATTGACAACAGGAGAGAACTTGAACAGGTCACCGAAACCATGAAGAAACTCTCTCAGGAAGCCTATGAGGCGATGCTATACCTTGCGGAGCATTCTCAGTGACTCGTTTACACCTCTGAGCTGCTCCGCAATAAATGGTCAGATTTTATGAAAAAAAGGTGAGGAAAGCGGGTCGACACGTGGAAGTCGCGCGTGAATGTACGTGGCGTGTTGAAAAAAGTTGAGATGCTGCCACGTTCGCTCTGCTGTATCGTAAACACTGCTCTTCGTACCACAGATCGGACATAGGAATTGTGTTCCAGGAGCAAAATCCAGGAAGACATCAAGCCGCTTCTCTTGCGCCTTGAACTCGGTTTTTACGACTATCCACTCTTCGCTAAGCCCTAAAGCGGCTTGGAATAGATCCAGATCTTTCATAAACTCGATTATATACTACCCATACTAAACAGCGAAGAACCTGAAAATTGATCGCCACAAAAGCCTGACAAAGGTCCCGCTCCCATGAACCCTTCTTTCCAATAGCCTGCACCGTGTCACCTAAAGAAATACCAGCAGCAAAGACATCCAGGCCGAAAGAAAGGGCAGCCCCCTTCCAGAACCCCGCGGGTAAAAGCCGCTTGGACTCAAGTACAGCCTGAGGGTCATCGGTGAGATTACCCTGGGCGTCGAATCCCGCGGCGGTAGGCATGCGCTTGCCTTCAAGGACAGCTACCTCCAAAGATCCATAGGAGTACTGGGACATGGCCATATCCACTAAAATATCTCCGTCTTTGTATGGAAAAGCGAATACCAGAGGATTGTTCCCTAGCCGCACGTCCTTGGCACCCCAGGCTGGCATGTTCGTGTAGGTATTGCTAAAACAGATGCCCGCCATTCCCCGGGCGCAGGCCTGGTAGCCGTAGGTGGCAGCCCGCAGCCAGTGATTCGTATTCCGCAGGGCGACATAGCCTATGCCGTGCGCCAATGCCAATTCGATAGCACGCTCCATGCAGATCCAGGCATTTACGATGCCCAGACCTTGGCGGCCATCGTAATTCTCCAGCGCGCCGAACCCGTGCGTCCGCACGGGTTCGGCGCTCACATCCACTATCCCCTCGTCAATCTGCGCCACAAGACGGGGAAATCGGTTGATCCCGTGGGAGTAAGTGCCCTCCAGGGAATTTCGGGTAATCTCCTTGGCCACCTTGGCCGCATGCGCTTTAGGACAGCCGCGGTCTAGAAGAATTTTCTCCAACGCAAGCTCAACCTCCGCCGACTGAATCCTCATGCCGTCATCCCTTTACCAGCACGGCCTGGGCTGCGGCAACCGCCACACCCGCCTCAAAATAATACCCCGAGTCAGCGAAGCCCCGTTCTATAGCTCCCAGGGTTGCTAAGATCTCAGTAGCTCCGCTCGCCCCCATGTGGCCGATTCTGAAATACTTGGTCTTTACCTCGGGGTGCAAACCCCCGGCGAGCACGGCACCCTCTGCGGCAATCCGCCCCAGCACCGAGGCATCCACTCCCTCGGGATACCAGGGCGCTGTCAGTGTTGAGGCACAGAGTTCCTCCCGTACTGGAACAAAACTCATACCCATCGCCTTGAGCCCAGCTCTCATCGCCTGCGCTCCCAGCTCATGGCGCTTAAACCGGGCATCCATTCCCTCTTCGAGAATCTGACCCAGGCTCACGTTTAGCGCCCTCACGAGGTTAACCGCCGGAGTGCCAAAATACGCCGGTTTTCTAGCCTCGTATGCTTCCATCACAGGAAGCCACTTCCCCCAATCGCTGTAGTAGGAGCGCACAGGACTTTTACGGGCGGCAAAGGCTCCCAAAGCCCGGGGCCCCGCCACCACCAGGGCAAGCCCTGGAGGCACGCCCACCGCCTTCTGGGATGCAGTGAGGGACACATCCACGCTCCACTCATCCTGCCTGAGTTCCTCTCCCGCTACCGAGCAGACCCCATCCACCACCGACAAGACCCCCTCGCTTCTGGCCGCCGCAGCCAGTTCCTTCACCTGGGAGCGGATACCAGTGCTGGTATCAACATGGGTGACGCACATGAGCTTATATTTTTTTGCCTTGAGCGCTGAACGTACCACATCGATTCCAGGCACATCCCCTAAAGCGCTAGGGACAACATCAACTTCCGCTCCATGGACTTTCAAGACCTCGACCATTCGATCGCTGAAATAGCCGGCGTTCACCACCAGCGCCTTGTCACCAGGCTCCACAAGGTTAGCCACCGCCAACTCCATGGCAAAGGTGCCCGAACCCGCCACAATAAAAGGCTGGGCTCCCGGAGCCAGCCAAACCTTGCGCATCTTTTCCAGCGCCTGGCCAAACTCCTCAATAAAACGCTGGTCTACATGGCTCAAGGTAGCCTTCCCCATCTCTGCCAGGACTTCATCGGTAAACTCGATCGGTCCGGGAATCATCAGCAAACGCTTACCTCTCATAACGTACTCCTTTCGCCAGCGGCGTACTAAGCCATTGATTTCTTATACTAATATCTAAACAGGAACGACAGGATCAATTTTAAGCTTTAATCTCTAGAATCGTCCAGGAGATTAAAACTTAAAAAAAACCGAGCCCTCAGCCCCCAAAATCCATATCCTCTTCCATAAGGTCGATGATTTCATCGCTGACATCCTGCCCGTCGAGCGTAGCCGTTCCCGAAACGTATTCACAGTAGGGAGCCTTCCCCTCGTATTCCTCAACTTTGAACTTCATGGCAGTAAAAACCAGGCTTCCCGTTTCCTTGCCGCTCAAGCTGATCGTTCCTTCCAAAGTCAGGTTAGTAATCGCGCTTTTCAGCGACGATGTGGCAACTCCGTTAAGATCCCCCGGTATGTCCAGTTCATAGGTAAAGACGGCGTCAAAGGTTTCCTTAAGCCCGCCATCGAAGTCCCAGCCCCTGGCCGAGTAGCTCTCAAAAAGGCTGTCCACGACACAGTCGATGTTCATTATGATTTCCCAGCGTCCTTCCATGCCTGGAGTATCTTTGGGAGGCGGTGCTATTTCAGGCACGGTAATAGAGTAATTATCGCTCGATCTTATTACCGATACATAGGTCGCGACAGGATCACCCACCTTGAGATAAAAACCCGTGTCGATAGTCTCATATCCTGCGGGGATCTCCTTGGACGAAGCTGAATCCGCGGCCTTGTCTTTCTGGGCTGCAAAACCCTCGTTCAGGGATTCATTCAGCACCGCTCCCAAAATAGTGTAGGTAGTTGGAAAAAGTGTATCGAAAAGTCCGCAAGAGCCTAAAACGACAGTGCACAGAAGAGCCAATAAAGAAAAGGAAAAAGCGGTTTGCCTTCGCATCCGAGTCCTCCTGTGGCAAAAGCCCACGAAGAGAGTATAGCACAGGATTCTCATACAAGAGTATGTGACCATAAAAAAGGGCGCCTGGGTTCGGCATGCCGCCCCAGGCGCCCTGCGTCTAACTATTCAACTATTTTAACCAGAGAAGCCAGATGCCACCCCCCTGACAGGCTTAGGCACAGCCGCTACAATCCAGCTCACGTAGATTTAAGCGATCGAGCATCCCTTGGCCGGAGGCCATCGGAGTAGGAAAACCTTGGGAGGTGCAGGTGAAAGCCATTGTCAGTGTCGTAGGCAGCGACAAGGTAGGCATCATAGCCAATGTAAGCAATTTTCTCGCCGATAGGGATATCAACATCGACGACATCAGCCAGACAGTCCTGGAAGGTAACTTTGTCATGATGATGATGGTGGACCTTTCAAAAAGCACAGCCCAGATCGGCCCTCTCAAGGAAGAGCTCGAAACTCTGGGAGAAACCCTGGGCGTCTCCATCGCCATGATGCACGAGCGGGTCTTCGGCGCCATGCACCGCATTTAGGAAAATCAGCCATGCTTTACACTCCCTTTGAGATAAAAGAAACAGTAGACATGTTCCTCCGGCAAAAACTTGATATCCGCGCCATAACCCTTGGTATTTCCCTCTTGGACTGCGCCTCTGCCTCGGGGGTCGAATCCCGGCGGCGGATCAGGGATAAACTCTTGCGCATTGCGGGCTCCCTGGTGAAAATAGGCGACGAAATTGAGACCGAATACGGTATTCCCATAATCAACAAGCGAGTATCTGTGACACCCATAGCAATGGTGGCCGCGGCTTCCGACGAGATTGACTATTCCCCCTGGGCCGAGACCCTCGACGGGGTAGCCAAGGAACTAGGTATCGATTTCATAGGTGGTTTTTCAGCCCTGGTGCAAAAGGGTATTGCCCCGGGCGACCGTCGGCTTATCGACTCCATTCCCCGGGCTCTGGCCGGCACCGACCGGGTCTGCGCCTCGGTCAATGTAGCCAGCACCAAGAGCGGCATCAACATGGACGCGGTACGAGAAATGGGCAGAGTAATCAGGGAATCCGCCGCCTTAAGTGCCGACCGCGACGGTCTTGCCTGCGCAAAATTTGTGGTCTTCTGCAACGCCCCGGAGGACAATCCCTTCATGGCTGGCGCCTTCCACGGTCCAGGGGAGGGCGATTCCTGCCTCAATGTGGGCGTCTCAGGCCCTGGCGTCATAAAGGCGGCCATAGAATCCTGCAGGGGGGCTAGCTTCGACGTCCTAGCCGACACGATCAAAAAAACAGCTTTCAAAATAACCCGAATGGGCCAGCTGGTGGGTACCGAAGCCGCGCGAAGACTGGGCGTGCCCTTCGGCATCCTCGACCTCTCCCTGGCCCCCACCCCGGAAGTGGGCGACTCGGTAGCTCGAATACTTGAAGAAATGGGCCTAGAATCCACGGGCACTCATGGCTCCACCGCCGCTCTGGCCATGCTCACCGACATGGTGAAAAAAGGAGGCGTCATGGCCTCCACCTCCGTGGGCGGACTTTCAGGTGCCTTCATCCCCGTTTCCGAGGATGAAGGAATGGTCGCGGCGGTGCGCGCCGGCTCTCTTCACCTGGACAAGCTTGAGGCTATGACCTGTGTCTGCTCCGTAGGCCTGGACATGGTCGCCATTCCCGGCGACACAAAGGCTTCCACCATCTCGGCTATCATCGCCGACGAAATGGCTATAGGTATGGTGAACAACAAGACCACCGCGGTGCGGATAATCCCCGTGCCAGGCAAGAAAGCCGGCGAATGGGCGGAGTTTGGCGGGCTCTTAGGTGGAGCGCCCATAATCGGCGTGCACGATTTTTCCAGCGAAGCCTTCATAGCCCGGGGTGGGCGCATCCCCGCGCCAATCCACAGTTTTAAAAATTGAATTAAGCTTTTATTCGGCGATCAGGGGACGGACCTCGATGTCCAGATCGTTTTCAGCCCCTACAACTGCTAGAGCTTGCTTCAGTTTGGACAAGGCCGCGCCCGGAACAATCGTAATCACTACACTCATCTCAAACATGGGCGAGCCAGACAGCGGCGCGGGCCGCACGCCGGATTCCAGGTCTTCGATATTGATACTCGAGTCCTTCAGTACCTTGGTAATGGCATGGACAATGCCTGGGGTATCTAGGGACAACGACTCGATAATGTAGGGAAGCCCCTTGGGCTGCCCGGGTTTGCTGGTGAGCTTTGTGCTTATGGAAAGGCCCAGGGTTTTAGCAACAGGACTCAGCTTTTCTTCAAGGCTCCCCGAAAAACCGTCTTCCCCGCTCACTAGCATGATGACAGCGAATTCCCCGCCCAGAATCGAAGCCCTGGTCTCTTCGATATTAGCCTTGAGACCCACCACAGCCCCTGCAAGGCTGTCCATAATACCCACTTTGTCGGCGCCGACCGCCGTTATTACCGCGTATTCCATGGAAAAGATAGTATACTGCGGTACCGCAGGAAGCAAGTAATTAGTCGCGGCACAGACTTGCTTTCGCAAACAGACAGGTTTGAAATAAAGAAGGCCCACGGATCGCTGACTAGCCTAGAAGCGTATACGGATAAGGTTTTACTAATCGTAAACACCGCAAGCAAATGCGGCTTTACTCCCCAATACAAGGGTCTTGAGGTTCTTCACCAGAAATACAAGGATCAAGGCTTGGTGGTGCTCGGATTCCCCTGCGACCAGTTCGCCCACCAGGAACCGGCTAGCGATGCGGAGATCCAAAATTTCTGCTTGATCAACTTTGGTGTGAGCTTTCCGGTCATGGCCAAGATAGAGGTCAACGGCGCCAAGGCCCACCCGCTTTTCGTGGAGTTGCGAAAGCGGACCAAGGGTCTGCTGGGCGATGCGATCAAGTGGAATTTTACCAAATTCCTCGTGTCGCCAGGGGGCGAAGATGTTCAGCGCTACGCCCCAACCGTAGAGCCCGAAAAGATGGAAGACGATATCAAGGCGCTTTTAGGGAAATAGTATGCCTACTCCAGAGCTTCTGTTGTCCAATCAGGTTTGCTTTCTCTTTCACCGAATAGACAGGGCTATAATTGCGCGCTACAAGCCCCTCCTGGAGGAACTCGGGCTTACCTACCCCCAGTACCTAGCCATGCTCGCTCTCTGGGAACACGGCAGACTGACAGTCGGGGAACTCTGCGAAGCGTTGGTTCTGGATACCGGCACCGTCTCGCCCATGATTAAGGTCTTGCACATAAATAACTATAGCATTATATAAAAATATGCTATACTAGTTCTCGTGGAACTTGAAGAAAAAATCAGGATTAAATACCAATCGCTTGGCCCAATGCTGAACGAGAAAACACGAAGGATTTGGGCTGCAACCGAAGCACTGGCATTGGGCTATGGTGGGACCTCCTTGGTTTCACGCGCAACGGGAATATCACGTCGCGCAATTCTCGTAGGGAACCGGAAAACCTTGAAAGGGAAACAGCATCCTGATCGTAATGCACAGTTCGAATACATCAATGCAAGGGTGACCAAGGAACTAAAGGCAGAGCAGCCCGTGATATCCGTGGATACGAAGAAGAAAGAGCTGATCGGGGATTATGCAAACAAGG
>DIXQ01000024.1 GCA_002428725.1 Spirochaetaceae bacterium UBA6076
GAAGTTACAGGACAGCCTCAATTACGGTGGTTTTTCCACTCCACTGCTGGTTTGCGTGCGTATACGAGAAGGTAATCATGGGATGTTCCAATTGCAGCCCTGTTTTCGCGCGAGGTTCTCTTCTGCCAGATAATAGTAGCGATGAAATTTCTACGACCGAAGACTTCGTCCATCACAACCTTCAGGTATTGCCCTTCTGCATCGTCGCAACTTACCCATATACTCCCCTCATCCGAAAGTAGCTCGCGGAGCAGTTCTAACCGCGGATACATCAACGACAGCCACGTTGAATGCTCGAGGTTATCGTCGTAGTGCTCGAAGGCCGAGCCGGTATTGTAGGGCGGATCGATATAGATGCACTTCACCCGCCCGGCATAATAAGGAAGCAAAGCCTTGAGGGCTTGGAGGTTGTCGCCCTGGATGAGGAGATTGTCCTGCGCGGCTTTCGAGTCGCCTACGATGCCGCCCTCAACCGCTGTATGGGGCTCGAGAAGGCGAAAGGGAATTAAGGATGCGGCGCGGAGGGCGTCTTCTTTTCCGGTCCAGGTTAGTGTTGGCATGTCAGCCTTTCCTATTGGGAAGTGTATTGATCCTGCGCTCGAGTCGGGCAAGTTCCTCCAGAATCGCGGTAAACGGCGGCTCCTCATGGAAAAACATCGATCCCATCAATCGGTAATCTCTCTCAAGAACGGGTATCCTGTCAGGTGGAGGGGACAGCCTGAAGCTGCCTGGCTTCGCGCTTGCCAGATTCGACCAGGAAGCCCTATAGAATCGCTCTTTGAACTCAACCACCTGATGCAGCAAGGAGATGTCATCCAACGCTGAATCAGCTACAGTCGATAACGACATCCTGAAGAGGTCGTAGTAATGCCGCGAGTAGCGTCCTGGCATGGGTTTGGATGCTGGTCGATGGAATTCCTGATGCAGTATCGTTGCCTTTTCCCAGAAAGTCCGTTCCGCTGCAACCACTTTAAGCGAACAGAATGGGCTACTGAACCGGTCAGGGTAGAGGTCGGCGGCATAAGGCTGGATTATCTTCGAAATCTGCGGAATCCAGCTCGCAAGAGGACCGATCTCCAGGATGATACGAGGAAGAATAGATGGGTTTTCGAAGGCTTTCGGGTAGGCTACCTCCACCAATTTGCCCTTGGCGGTAATTCGGAGCAAAGAACCGAGAACCGCCTCGCACTCGTTCTGGAACAGTGGTACGAAGACCTCCGCTAGATATTTGCAGGTATTCAGGACCGTAGCTTTTCGGAAATCATCTTTCTGCGTGTTGCTCTCGGGCTGCCAGGGCTCTACGCTCGAATACCCGAGTTCCCTCCAATCGAGGATCAAATCGATATCTTCCGAAAATCGATCTATCAGCTTGAACGCTTTTGAAAGACTTGTTCCACCCTTAAAAACCAGCTTGCTAGAAAATCGGGAAGATGCGAAAAGCAGGCGAAGGACGAGGCATACCCAGAAATCCTTTTCGATTATGGCTTCGTGGATACCCATATTCCGTGCGGTTTCACGAAACAATTCCTGTCGTCGCCTGGCAGGCCCGAGCGCCAGATCAATCATTGCCGGTCTCCATCGAAGCGTGAGGTTTCCGCGGCTTTCTTCAGGATCTCGAGGATCCAGGCTGTTACGTATCGGCATTCCTTGAAGGTCTTCTCCCAATTACCGGGCGGCAGGTATTCGCCAAGCTTCCGAAGAGTTTCTGTCTCCATCACATCTTTCCCAAGGCTTTTGATCGCTTGCACAAGAATGGCAGAATCCTTGGAAAGTCCGGCTGCATCCTTGGCAGGCTGTTTTCGGAAGATTATCCGCTGGTTTCCTAAGTCATATCGGCTGTCGGGGCCATCCGTCAGGTAACCCCATTCCGCGGGAATCTGCGTCGAGAGGCCAATGAGCATAAGCGCGGTGTTCCCGTCCGGAACGATGTTCCAGCTTTTACTCCGGGCAATCGCCCTGGCGACGCGGTCAGGATCGGGACTGGCATACCCTTGAAGAAAAGTGTTCTTCTCCGGATAGTCATAGACTCCGCGCAATAGCCTCCTGATCGTGCCTTTCTTTTCCAGGCGGGACAGGGTCTGCCAGATCGCCGTCGGCGATGTCAGATCGAGAAAGTCCTTTGGGGTAAAACACCAACCCCTCTTCATACCATATATTCGTGAAATTATTTTTCCAGTATACAATTAAGTACCTCATATTCCCAGATACTGTCAGGATTATATCACGCTTTCCTGACATGCAATAGAGAGAAATGAAGTAAATTGCAGACTAAGTAAATCGACGAACCTTCGGTTCGTCGCCGTCTACTCAAGAAAAATCGCTGAACCTCCAGTTAAGCGCCGAGAAATGAAAAGAGGTTACCTTTTTAAGGTAACCTCTTTTCATTTCTCGCTCCCCCGCGGTGGTTCGAACACCGGACCCAGTGGTTAACAGCCACTTGCTCTGCCAGCTGAGCTACAGGGGAATGTTTTCGGCATGGAACAAAGGGGATTCAAGCCCTAAGCACCAATGCTTCAACAAGAGGAAAGTAGCCTAAAGGCCTTCAATTTGTCAAGAGCAAGCGCTTGGTGCACGTTGTATCCCTCAATCCTCATCAGAGTTTTTTTCGGGGCTTTGGGCGTTCTTTTTCTCAGCCAACCGCGCGAAAAGGCCGCGCCCAAGGCTCGGCTGCGCCTCGTCTTCGGGTTTGGATTCCCGTACTTGCTTGCTCCGCTTAGGCGCCGTTTTCGACTTCGGTCTAGGGCTGGGCTTAGGCGCAGTCTTGCTATTATTTTCCTGCGTATCCAAGAGCTCCCCAAAAAGGCTCGGCTCCTCGAGTTCCTTGCTTGCAACGGAAGCAGCAGGCTGGCCCACATAGCCAGACCGGTCCGCGCCTTTTTGCTTCACCGCAGTTGTTGCCTTTGGCGCCGCTTTTTTCCTGCCCGACGCTGTCTTGTTTCTCAATATCGGCGCGAGCCCGTTATTCGGCTTTACAAGGGTTGCCTGATCCCCGGAAAGCTCATCGCCCTCCGCATCCCTTCCCTCCGAAAGTACCGCCTTCGGGTCAAGCGTACCGGAGCCCTGCGCGATCGTCGGGCTACGGGAGCCCAAAAATTCGGCCTGGAGCACTTCCCGGGGTGCAAGACGCACTCCTCCCGCCTTGAGGCCTTTTTCAGGGAAGTTCTTAGCCCTGAAGGTCTCCTCAACCTTGCGCATCCTGCCCTTCACCCGGTATTTGAGGTTGAACTCAAAATCGGGCTCGGTGCTGAAGATTAAAAGTTCTCCCCCTTGAGGCACCAGAGAGTAATCCCTGTTTAGAATCCAGGATTCGATCCTGCAGCGCTTAATATGGGGGTATCCGGTCTTGGCCGCCCTGTAGACTATGGTGAGGAGGTTGGCCTGGACTATTTCCTTATCGGCTATAGTGGCCCATTGCAAACCCTTATCCACAAAGAGCTTTTCGGGCACCGGCTGAACCGAGTACATCCCGTCTCGCCTGACTATGAGGATCCTGTCGAAGGCAGAGAGCTCCATGAGCTTTTCTCCAGAAGAGACTGCGGTGCCCAGGTAGCCTGACTGCTCGTCATAACGCAGGGCTATATCCCTGCGGGCTGCTTCCTTCGCCTCGATCTTGGAGAAACTGGTGATCGTGGTCCTACGGGGCCATGTGGCATCCAGTCGTTTGACCATGGCCTTCAAGAAGTCGATGGCGTAGTCCACGATGTGAGCCAGATGGAACTCCACCTCAGCCAGCCTGGCCTCCAGCCGCTTGAGCTCGTCTTTGGCTTTTTCGATATCGTAGAGGGAGATACGGCGAATAGGGATTTTTAAGAGGCGTTCAATGTCTTCCTGGCTCACCGGACGGCCTATCTCCGTATCGTAGGGCTTTAAGCCTTCCTTGACCGCCTTGAAGATAGCCTCGGGGGTTTTCTGGGTTTCGATCTTTTTGTATACCCGCTCTTCGATAAAGATACGCTCCAGGGTACGGGCGTGGATTTCGTCCAGCAGTTCGCCTTTTTCGATTTCCAACTCCCGACGCAAGATGTCGAGGAGGGCGGCGCTGTGATGCCGGATTATCTCGGTGCCGCTGGTCACCACTGGCTTTCGATCCTTGATGACCAGGCAGTTGACCGAAATGCTCTGCTCGCACTCGGTAAATGCGTAGAGGGCGTCGATAACTTCCTGGGTGTAGACGCCCCGCTGGAGGCGGATTTCGATTTCTACCTTCTCGGTGGTGTAATCGGAAATCGAGGCTATCTTGAGCTGCCCCGAGCGGGCGGCGTTCTCCACGCTGGCGATAAGACTTTCGGTGGTGGTGGAAAAGGGGATTTCCCTTATTACGATCTTCTTCGGATCGGAAGTATCCAGGCTAGCCCTTACCCTCACCTTTCCGTTGCCGTCCTGGTAATCCGATAGATCCACCAAGCCCCCGGTGAGAAAATCGGGCAGGACTTCAAACTTCTTGCCCTGGAGGCAGGCTATCTCGGCTTTAACCACTTCCACGGGATTGTGGGGCAGAATCTTTGTGCTCATGCCCACAGCGATGCCTTCAGTGCCAGTGAGGAGGATCACCGGCAACTTGGCCGGAAACAACAGGGGTTCCTTGTTGCGCCCGTCGTAGGAATCGACGAAGTCGGTTATCTTGGGATTATAAAAGACCTCTTTGGCGAGGGCCGAAGCCTTGCATTCGATATAGCGGGCTGCGGAAGCCTCGTCGCCTGTAAAAATATTGCCGAAGTTGCCCTGCTTGTCCACGAAGAGTTCTTTATTGGCCAGAACCACCAGGGCTGAGCCGATAGACTGGTCGCCGTGGGGGTGGTACTTCATGGTGTTGCCGATGATGTTGGCGACCTTATGGAACTTGCCATCGTCCATTTCGAAAAGAGAGTGCAGGATGCGTCGCTGAACCGGCTTAAGGCCGTCTTCCAGGTCGGGAATCGCCCTGTCCTTGATGACGTAGGAAGCGTAGTAGAGAAAGTTGTCGTTGAAAATCTTTTTTACGTAAGCCATGGTTCTCTCCTAGAGCTCCGCCACCAGGTTTTGCATTATAAATTCCCGGCGCTCCGGCGTGTTCTTGCCCATAAAGAAGCCTAAAAGCTCTGGGATACCCGAAAGGGTCTGTATATCTACTTTTACGATCCTCATGTCCTGACCGATAAAGCGGCCGAATTCCTGAGGGCTTATCTCGCCCAAGCCCTTGAAGCGGGTCACTTCCGAAGAAGCGCCCAGGGCTTTCACCGCTTCGTCCCTCTCCCGGACGTTGTAGCAGTACCGGGTCTCTTTTTTCGTCCTCACCCTGAATAGGGGTGTTTCCAGAATGAACACCCTCCCCTGTGTTACCAACTCTTCAAAATAGGTGAGAAAGAAGGTCAGAAGGAGATTGCGTATATGAAAGCCGTCGTAGTCGGCGTCGGTGGCGATGATGATTTTCGCGTAGCGTAGGTTCTCCACCTCGTTCTCTATCCCCAGGGCCATCATGAGGTTGTACAACTCCTCGTTCTTGTAGATGGCGCTCTGGCGCTTGCCGTACATGTTCTCCACCTTGCCCCGGAGTGAAAAAATCGCCTGGGTGTTCACATCCCGGGAGGAAACCATGGAGCCGGCGGCTGACTGACCCTCGGTGAGGAAGACCATTGAAAGCTCGCCCTTAGGGCCGTCGCCTAAGTGAAACTTGCAGTCCCGTAGATTGGGGATCTTCAGTTCGATCTTGCGGGCAGCTTCTTTGGCTTCCTTTTTTACCACGTTGAGCTCGGTGCGCAGCTTTTCGCTGGCGACGATTTTTTCCTGAAGCTTCTTGGCCTCCGTGGGATTCTTGCGCAGGAATTCGTCCACTCCCCGCTTCACCTCCTGGAGAATCCAAGGGCGGATCTCGGCGTTGCCCAGCTTGTTCTTGGTCTGGCTTTCAAAAAGCGGATTCTGTAACTTGATGGCTACCGCCGCTGCCACCCCCTCCCGCACATCCTCACTCTTCCAGGATGCCTGGAAATATTCGTTGACGGCTTTGTAAAAACCTTCCCGGAAGGCCGAAAGATGGGTGCCACCATCGGAGGTGAACTGGCCGTTCACAAAAGAAAAGTGTTCTTCCCCGTAATTGTTGGTATGGGTAAAGGCGAATTCGATACGATCGCCCTTGTACCAGCCCAGGTCGTAGAGGGCTACCTCCCCCACCTCCGACGAAAGAAGGTCCATGAGCCCCTTATCCGCCTTGTATTCGGTGCCGTTAAGTACCAGGGTTAGCCCCGAATTGAGGCAGGCGTAGGCCCACATCCGCTTTTCCAGGAACTCCATGGTGTATTCATATTCGGGAAAAATCTCAGGGTCGGGGGTGAATTCCACCAAAAGACCGTTTTTCTCCCTGCCCGCCGAATCCTCCCTGGAATTTTTAAGCTTGCCCCGCTCGAAATAGGCTTCGAAAAGCCTGCCATCCCGGTATGAAACGACCCTAAAACTGGAAGAAAGGGCGTTTACCGCCTTGGTACCCACGCCGTTCAAGCCCACGGAGAACTGGAATACCTCATCGTTGTACTTGGCGCCGGTGTTGATGGTGGATACACAGTCGATAACCTTACCCAGGGGTATCCCCCGGCCATAGTCCCTGATCCTGACCGAGCCGTCCTTAACGGTAACCATTATTCTATTGCCCGAGCCCATGATGAACTCGTCCACCGAATTGTCAATTACTTCCTTTACTAGAATGTAGATGCCGTCGTCGGGGTTGGAACCGTCCCCCAGCCGCCCGATATACATGCCCGTTCTAAGGCGGATATGTTCCAGGGAGGAGAGGGTTTTTATCTTTGATTCATCGTAGATTGATTTGACTGAACGTTGGGATTTTGCCACGGCGCTATCCTAACATAAAGGCTAGACTCTGTCGCCCGGCCTGAAATAAATGGCATTGCCCACATAATGCAGGCGCTCTTTCCACCAATCATCCAGAGCCCTGGCCTCGAGCGTCTCGCCAAAGACAATTCCCGACGTACCCAGAATTTCCGTCTTGATGAGCGAGCATTCCACCCAACCTGCCACGCCTTGGGGAATCCTCAAGTCAAAGGCTTTCCCCGGCATAAATGGGATCGAAAATGATTCGTATTTGTCTACCGTGAAACCCGAAACCGAACCGCAGCGCTCCACCAGCTCCTTCTGGCCAATAGATGGGAAGGCAAGGGCGAAGCGACGGGTTTCCAGAATGTCTTGCCAGGTCTTGTGGCCAGTATCCAGAACGGCGATGAACTTGGATACTGGTTCATAGTCCAGGGGGCAGCACCAGGCCACAGGCGCCAGGTCGTAGCGACCATCGGCGCCCTTGGTGCAGACGAACACCAGGCCTCCGGCGTTCTGGAGGCTGTATGCGTCTTTTACGGAAATTGTAGAATAGCCTTCATTTTCGCGATCCATTGCCGAACTCCTTATACCGTTAGAGTATCGGCAGTTTTTCGGTTTCCGATCGCTCTTAGCCGTGGGACTCTGGAGCCCTGGAGCTCTGGACCCCTGGAGCTTGGCTGTTTAAAAAAGAGAAAGATTGCTGTTCAGAACATCAAGAACATGATTCCAAAGCGCTGCGCAATCCGAAGGCTTTGTGGCGTAGCCGGTACCTGAGGTCTTCTGCCTGAGAACTATGCTGCCGTAATCTCCTTCCCCGCCTGACTCAACTTCGTAGCCGCGCAGGCTGATCCGCTCGAGCCTCGAGAAGGAGTCGCCTTTGCCCCTTGTGAGAAACACGGCGTACATGTAGGGTACCTCGCCCGAAGGTCCCTTGTTCACCGCTGCTTGGAACTGGACCCCGACAAAATCGTCGTTTTTCCGAGAATGCTCCAATAGTAGCCGAATGTCTTCGGGTACGTCCTTGCCGCCTGCGTCCTTGTCGAATCGGAGATAGGGGGTGAGAATTAAGCCCTTAGGCAGGTCCTGTGTTAAAAGGGCTTGGAAACAGGGCATTTTGAGGGATAGCAGCTTGGGTACAAAAGCTTTGATCTTGCCGAAATAGAAGGCGGGCACGAGAAAGAGGGCGGCGTCGGCTACCAGAATAGCCGCGGAAGGCTGAATGAACATAAGCATGAAGATCACCGATGTCGCGGCAATGGGAAACAGCACTCTGCCGGCGATACCAAGGGAGGTGGAGGCCAATAGTTTCTTTGATTGCCTCAGGGTATCGGCCAGGCGATCCACCTCGGTCATGGAAACGGGCCTCCATTCCTCAAGACCCTTGTCTGACGGTTTGTTGCTGATGGGTTTTAAGCCTAGGGGCAGCCAGCCGGCCAGGATGAGGAGAAAGCCTGGAAAAATTCCCCAGGGAAGGAGAAATTGCAGCAGGACAGCTGCAGCGTACAGCCCCGCACTAAGCACGATCCTCGGTCCGGCGTCTAAGGAAAAACGCTTAAATTCATAGTCCATCCCGCACCTCACATGGGCTTTTGACACCCTGGTTTAAGCCTTGCTGGTCCCTTGTCCGGCCAGCCCAGCCTGCACGCTCTAGTTCGCCATATCCCGCGTAGTCCCAGTACAGGGGACAAGCCGCCTGGCAGGCAACAAAGGAAGGACAACTCCGGCAGGCTTCGGGGGCGTAGCACTTTTGCTTGAAATGCTGCGCCCGGGCTGAAAACCACACTTCCTCGAAGTCCTGGACTAAAAGGTTGCCCAGACTTTCGGCATAGGATGAACAGGGCAGCACATCGCCCGATGGATTCACATGGATGAGGCCGTCCGCCGCTGCGCAGCTCTTATTCCCTAAGCCTCTGGCGATGGGGTTATAAATACAGAGCGGCGTGGGAGAGTACCAGTAAAAAATCCTATTGGCGGCTGTCGCCGCTTTGCGTATTGAGTCTACGAAAGCCCCGGCCTCCGCATAGGGCACCAGGAGCTGGGCAGCCCTTTCGATTCTCGCGGCAGGAATATAGAGATTCATGGAAAACTGCTCCACGGAGATCGAAGCCAAGAAGGTCGGCATGCGAAAGAGGCTCTCTTTATTCAGTGCCGTGAGGGTAGAATTGGTCTGGACTCGGATTCCCGCATCCTGGAGCGCCTTTATGCCCGCGAGTGTTCTCTTGTAGGCGCCCCGCGCGCCGCAGAGCATATCATGGATCTCCTCGTCGGGGCTCTCCAGGCTTATCTGGGCCGTGGTAAGCCCTGCGCTGCGCAGAGCCTTAGCCCGTTCCGGACTTATGAGCGTGCCGTTACTGATCAGATTAACCCGCAAACGCTTTTCCCCCGCGTACTGGATGAGCTGTTCTAGATCATCGCGCAAAAGGGGCTCTCCACCCGTGAAGGAGAAGAAGGGTATTTTTGCCTTTGAGGCGAAGATGTCGATGATCCGCTTAACATCGTGGGTCGACATCTCGCTTTGGTTGCTGGCTTTAGCGGCAGAGCCGGTTTTACAAGAGCCTGAAGAACCACAGCCAGCGTAACAGAACTGGCATGCGTTGTTGCAGCGATAGGTTAGGGCTATTTCGCCCAAAATGGGCAGACGGTTGAAGTTAAAGTCGAAGGCTACCGTTTCAACGGGCACTTGTCTGCCCTCGCAGAGCGCCTTGATGTCCAGGAAAAATCGCTCCACATCCTTAAGCCTTGAATCGTCCATCCCCGGCAAGCGCTCCAGTTTCAAACCCTTGTCCAGGGCATCCAACAAGGCAAGTCCAGTCTTGTTAGTCTTGTATACCAGGTTGGGCGGGAGGATAAGTACCTCATCCTCGCCCCTGGCGATAAGATAGGGTTTCACGGATTTCCAGAAATCTGGCACCCAGGAGAGGTCATAACCCTTTACGGGCTTTCCTTTGGACAACCACTGCAGTTTCAATGCGCGCCTCCCGAGACGCAGGCGGAGTGACATGCTGAATGGCAGGCAGAATGACAAGCCGAGTGGCATGCGGAATGGCAGGCGTCGTGGCAGGCGTTATGGCAAGCGGTGACACAGGTGCCCGCCGCTCCCTGGGTAGGTCTGAAGCAGCCAGAAAAGCAGGAAGCCGAGCGCATAAATTCCCCATAGTTGGCGGAAAAGACTTCCTGAAGCCCCATGCGCCCATACCTGGCAGGATAGGCGTGTATATAACAGTAAGAGTGCCAGTAAATCCAGTGAGGGTGAGCGGCTCTCCATGCCATCCTTTGAGCTTCGGCCTCATTGTCTTGAATTGTGGCCTCGGCATCCATCCGCTCCGCCTCTGAGAGCAGCTCGCGGTAGTAAGTTTTGCTGGCCTCCATATCGCAATCCCAGAGCTTTTCTTGCAGGTCTTTGATAAGGGATTCGAAAAAATCCGCCAGAAGTCCGGAAAGGGGACGGCCTTCAGAGTCGAAGCAGGCTAGGAAAGCCTCCTCCAGTCCCTCGCCGGGCTTGGAACTGGTGATGGAGATACGCAAGGGGTCTTCACTTACCAGGCTAACGATGCCCTTGGCCTGCAATCCTTCGACCATTAGCGCCACAACCCTGGAAAGGGGCAGCTCAAGCAGCAGGGCAACCTCGGCGGGATGCAGGTCTTTAATCACCTTGCCCGGAACCTGATAGGTTCCTGCGAAAAGCTTGGGCGGAAGCCAAGAATCTCCAGCCCAGGCTATCCCCTTGATCAGGGCGGCCCGAGCCCCATAGCGGCGTAGGTTTGCATAATACAGCGCCATGGCCAATGCGATGAGAACAGCTCCTATGGCCAAGGCTAGGGGCGTAGTGAGCCAGAAGTCGGCTTGCGAATCGTCGGGGCTGCCGGGAGTTCCTGGGCTGGCGAAATTGGTGGGGCTCGGGCCGCCGCTCCGAGGCAGAGCCACGGTGAGTGGCAAATAGCCCGCAGGAAAATAGAGGGCAATTCGCTGGGATTCGCCAGCCTTGGGATTTTGCTGAAAAAACCGCAGCGTAAGGTAAAAATTCCCATCCGAACCTGGTGAGCCATAATAATCTATCTTGTTCTCTTCGTTCACCCAGGGTTCGGTTGTAAGGGGAACGGCATCATGCTCGGATGCTGTGAGCGTCTCGCCTCCCACCTTGATCGGCAGCACCAGGCGAACAGTCCGGAACTGCAGACCCTGATCCCATTCCACCGGCGCCCAGTCGAAATACAGAAGCTCGCCCAGTTCTGAGCTCGTGGTGACACCTATGAGACCTGCGGAAGCGAAATCTCCCGCGTAATTGAGATAATAGAATGCCTTGCCCGAGAATCCCTCTCCCTTTGCCAGCACAATGTCATATTTGCCCGAACCTAGATCCTTGATGGATAAGGGAAGGCGCTTAGTACCATTGATATCGGCAAAGCAGCCATCGGGATTCCACACCGGTGTGAAGGCCTCTCCCTGAAAATAGAAGCCATGCATCTGACCGCCCGAGGCTTTCCACTCAAGACTGTAATAGATGTCGGCCTTGCCGTCGGTGCGCAGCACAACGGTAATGTCCGCCGATTCAAGGGAAGCGTCCAAAGCCCAGGCGCCCAGGGCGGGGAGAAGAAGGATAACAAGTACAAACCCTATTCCGGCGAATCGCCTCATCGCAAATCCTCCTTGACCGCCATGCGATCGGCGGCGGAGAGTCCCCCGTCGATCTGAATCCTGCGCTCCCGCAAGAGGGCAGCCTTTTCCGAGAGGGCAGCGACAATCCTGGATTCAGCGTCGGCGAAGGAATCGGCATCCTTGAGTCTAAACCGGCGCTCGGTTGCCTCCTCGTCCTTCTCCTTGAGATAGATGTCCAGCAGCTCGATAGCCTCGCTCAAGGCATCGGCAGCCAAGGGATCATGTCTTTTCTCCCGGACACAGGCTTCCAGGTACTCGCCCGAGGCAAAAAGGACAAGCTGGAGGGCGTCGGCCACGGGACCCGGAGCCAAGCGCACACGAGCAAGTTTGTCGCGCAAGGCTTTAGTGAAGGCGACGCGCTGGGCATTGGCTCTGTCAATGCTGGCTTGGCGGGCGGCGGCCGCCGCCTTGGTACCCAGCCCACTAGTCAAAGCCCCGGCCCCCAGAACAACCCCCAAACCCGCCGCGGCGGCCGCCGCAGCAGGCAACGACAGCTCTAAAACCAAAGCCCCGGTAAAGCCCAGGCCTGTCGCCAGGAGATTGACCGCCCCCAGGGTGGATCGAAAATACCAATGCAAATATTCAGGGAAACCCATAGAAACCCCCGCCCTAGTTCGAAGCCTTCTTGCCAACTATCGCGTTGTAGGTTGCCTCGTCTATGGGATAGCGGTCGATGAGAATCATGGCGGCGATAAAAATGACCGCTGGTATTGGGCCGATAATCAGGCGTATAGCCCCTAAGGCGCTCTCGCTCTGCTCGGCCAAGTTGGCGGCATAGCCTGCTGCGCCCAGGATAAGTCCGGTGAGGGCTATGGCAAGGGAGGTACCCACCTTGGAGGTGAAAGTCCACATGCCATAGAATGCGCCCTCCTTGCGATTACCAGTGCGCACCGCGTCCACTTCGATCGCGTCGGGCACCATAGCCCAGGGTGCCACATAACCGAAACCTACGCCGATGCCAGCGTAGACCATCATGGCCAGGAAAAAACCCGAGCCTAGCCTATGTCCCAAAAAGTAGATGATCAGGCAGGCTGAAGCCAGAACGGCGAAACAGATCTGGTAGCAGCGCTTCTTGCCGATGTGCTTGGACACCAGCACCGAAATAGGTATGCAGATCATAGCGGTAACCAAAAGGAGGATCATAGCCAGGGTCGTGAGCGCCTCGTTACGGTAAATATACTTGAAGTAGTAGACTAATATGCCCTGGACAAAGTTGAGGGCTGTCAGATTCAGTGCGTAGGTAGCCAGGACGATGACGTAGGGTTTATTACGGAACACAGCCAGGAAGGTGGGGAAAAATTTCTCGGTGGGTCTGGGTTCATGACTGTGGTCAGGCTCCCTGACAGACAGAAAGGTGACAAGGGTGCTGACCGCCATAAGCACGCCCAACACTGCGCCCATGAAGGAAAACCCCGCCGATCTGTTGTCGCCGAATACCCCCACCAAAGGGAGGACAGCTCCAGCGCCCAGAATGGTGCCGATCACCGCGAAACCAAAGCGGTAGCCGTTAAGGGAGGAGCGTTCATGGTAATCGCTGGTAAGCTCCGGGGTGAGGGAAGAATAGGGAATGTTCACCACCGTATAAGCAGTATTGAGCAGACAGAGGGCTACCGCCGCCCAAATTCACAGCCAGAGCTGGTCCTTTATGCCAGGATTGGTGAAGAAGAACCACATGGTAAGGGCTAAGGGAATGGCACCGAAAAGCAAGTAAGGCCTCCTGCGCCCCCAGCGGCTCCTGGTCCGGTCCGAGACAAAGCCCATCATGGGATCAGTCACCGCGTCCCAGAGCTTGCCCACCATCACCGCCGCCCCAGCGGCCGCCGCTCCCAGCCCCACGGTATCGGTGAGGAAATTGAGGGTCCAAAAACCCATGGCCGTGAAAAAAAGGTTGCCTCCCAGATCAGCCGCACCAAAACCAAGTTTTGTCGCTTTGCTCAAGGTCCCTGTCTTTACTTTTTCCCTCATGAGGTACGCTCCGTATGAGTCGAATATCCCACTATATCCAGCCGCTCATGGAAGAGCAACTTGTCTTAGGAATGATTTGTTTCGGAATTAAAACTATGGATATACAAGGAATGCAAGTCTATGGGCGACCTCTAAGTACAGGTTTCATCCACATTACCAGAAGGTGTAAAATTAAAATACGGAAAAGAGCTAGTTGGAGGCGGAAGTGCCAAGTATAAAAACCATTCTGTTCACAGGAGCCACGTGAGGGCTGGCTTGTCCTGTGTGCGAGAGCTTTCCCGCAGTGGCAGGTGGAAAGTTTTCGCCACGGGTACCAATAAAGAAAGGCTTGAGTTGCTGGGGACTTTACCCGGCGTGGAGCCTCTATCCATGGACTTACGATCTGATGAAAGCGTGGAAGCCTGCAAGCGTTCTATAGCAGCGCAAACTCATGGACTGGACGCCATCGTCAACCTGGCTGGTCTTGCAGGCCTGGTGTCGTTGGTAGAAGGGGATGGTCCGGGTGAGATAGCACGGCTCATGGAAGTCAATGTCCTGGGAACGGCACGGGTCAACCGCGCTTTTTTCGACCTGATTCGTGCCGGTAATGGCAAGATTGTAAATTGTTCATCCGAGGCTGGGTGGATGAAGGCTCAGCCTTTCGTTGGTCCTTACTATCTATCCAAGCATGCGTTGGAAACATACAACGACAGCTTGCGAAGGGAGCTCATGTTCCTGGGGATTCCCGTCATACTCCTGCGGCCTGGATCCTTTGATACGGGCATGACTCGCTCTATTTTCAGCAGCTTCGACACTATGCTGGCGGATACGAAACTCTATGGCGAAGTTTTACGTCGCCTGCGCCCCCTCATGGTGTGGGAACTGGAGCGTAAAAACGCCCTCGATCGTTTTTCAAAACTTCTTTTAAAAGTACTAGAATCCCCCAGACCCAAACCCTACTACAGCCTGGGCACAGGCTGGGCGCTGGCTGCCATGGAGCTCCTCCCGGAGTCGTGGGTGGACAGGCTTTATATGATCTTATTCAGACTTTGGAGAAAAAAAGTAAATAATGACGATATGAATTTGTAGGAATCTATTTCCTGCACTACAATTCGGAAAGGAGGATGCCATGAAACGTTTTCTTTGCACCGCCTTCATCGTAGTTATTCTTTTCTCTCTCGGGAGCTGCGCTTCAATGCTCAAATCCATGGGAGGAGTTTCAAAGGCTGAGCTCACTGCCCTTGAAGCGTCCATGGACGAGCGGCTTACCAAGATCAGCGCCGCCTGGGAAGGTACCGAGACTGCGGTAAAAGAGGTCGAGGCGATGAAGAGCACCGTCACAACCATGCAGACTGATATAGAAACTATCAAGGCCACCGCTAAAGACCTGGAGGAAGCACGATCGACGATTCAATCCTTGGTTGCGAAAGTCGACACGCTCTCCAACGATACCTTGCTTAGACTGGCCAAACTTATAGAGGAAGCCGTGGCCGCCGATAAGGCTGCCGCCCCTTCTGCCCAGTAGGGGGCAGTTTAGCCTAAGGCCAGGGCGAAAAGGGGTATGGTAAAGGCCGAAAGCACTGTTGTAGTGAATACGAGGCGCGAAGCTAGCCCCACATCGGCATCGTAACGCTCGGCAAACATTACACTCTGGGCGGCTACAGGCATGGCAGTCAGAAAAACAGCAACCTTAGCCGGCAGGTCGCTTATTCCTACAGTCTTTATGATCCCCAGTGAAATAAGGGGTATGAGGCCAATACGCACCGCAGTTCCCAGCCATAGTTCCCAGCCCTTAGCTAAGCCTTTGAGAGGAACCTCTGCAATACTCGCCCCTACCACAACCATGGAAAGCGGAGTTGTCAGATCGGACATGAAGCCAATAGCATCGGACATAAAAACTGGAAGATCGAAGGGAAGAAACCAAAGTACGGCGCCGATAAGTACCGAGATAATGCCCGGGTTTATCAAGGCCTTGGTAAGTTTGCTCCAAACCTTGCCTCCCGAGAACAAGGCTACTCCGTAAGTCCAGATAAAGGTCTGAAAGACCACCACGTAGATGGAAGCGTACATGACACCGATCTTGCCATATATGCTGGCCACGACTGGAAAACCCATGAACCCACAGTTGGAAAAGACAGTACCGTAGGAAATTACCTTTCTTTCCGCATCGGGCATCTTTCTATACGCCAGGGTGGAGAAAATGATCGCGATGCTATGCAGGAGTATTGCCCAGCCTCCTGTCTTCAACAGATCCGGTAAGGCGGTCTTAGGTATACTCCGGTCAAAGCCGGCTATAACGGTGAAGGGTATGGCGATGTTCAGAATAAAGCCAGAAAAACCCCGGACGAGTTCCTGATTGAGCACCCTGGTTTTTCTAGCTATGTACCCTATGGCAAGGAGAAGAAAAATCGCCATTACCCGGGATATTAGTGGAAGGGAATTCATCGAACCTTGTTCACCAGCCGTCCGATCCCTTCGATCTCAATAGCGATTTCATCCCGGGAATTCATCGGTCCTACACCGGAAGGAGTACCTGTCATGATCACATCCCCTGGTTCCAGGGTCATAACGGAGGACAGGAATTCCACCAGTTCCGGCACCCCGAAGATGAGATTAGCCGTGCTGGAGTACTGTTTTTTTTCGCTGTTCAGATAGGCAGCCACAGACAGATTGGAGGGATCAAGCTCGGTTTCGATCCAGGGGCCTAAGGGCATAAACGTATCAAAAGACTTGGCTACCGTCCACTGGCCGTCTTTTGGCTGAAGATCCCTAGCGGTGACATCGTTACCGCAGGTGTAGCCCAGTATGTAATCAGATGCCTTTGCCGCAGGCACATGCCTGGCCTTCTTGCCTATGACGACGACTAGTTCGGCTTCGAAATCTACCCGTCGTGATATGGCCGGTCGAATGATCTCAGCGCCGGGAGCTAAGAGGGCGCTGGGAGGTTTGATAAAAACCACAGGGCTCGTGGGTATGGGCAGGTCGAATTCCTTGGCATGATCCCTATAGTTCAAACCTATACAGAGTGCCTTGCTGGGGAGCACTGGGGCTAAAACCTGGGTTTTCGAAAGCTCAAGCCTTGTTTCCCCTACTTTGAGGCTTGTAAAGGGACTACCATCCAGAAGCTGGATCTCCCCATTTTCAACGCGACCATAGCGTTCTTTTCCGTTAAACAGCACACGCACTAGTTTCACAGGTTCCTCCTCGAAGTGCAAAATCTATTGTATACCGAGGCTTTTTCAAAACTCAGACGAGTTTTGAAAAAGCTACCTTAAAGATGCGTACGTTTCGTCTATTTTCATGCTTTTAGCATGAAAATAGACAAAACTACAAAGCCACTTTCAAAAGTTAACAGACTTTTGAAAGTGGCTCTACCTAAAGCAAAGTATCGGCTTTTCGCTCGATTATCGAATAGGCGGAAGCCACCGCCACCGCCAGTCTGGCATTGTTCTTGACCAGGGCTATGTTAGATTCCAAACTGTCGCCCTCGCTAATCTCCACAATTTTTTCCAATAAGAAGGGGGTCAAGCGTTTCCCGGCTATTCCCCGGCTCTGGGCTTCGGCTATAGCCCGCTGAATAACCGGTTCGATAACCTCCGGTTCCATCTCATATTCTTCGGGAATAGGATTGGCGATAACCACCCCGCCATCCAGGCCTGCCGCCCACTTGGCATAGAGCAAAGCGGCAGCCTCATCGGGACTCTCTACGGACTCTTCCAGCTCGAGACCCGAACGGCTAGTGTAAAATGCAGGCAACTCCTTGGTTCTATACCCTATCACAGGGACACCCTTTGTCTCCAGATACTCCATAGTCTTGGGCAGGTCCAAAATCGACTTAGCGCCGGCGCATACCACGCAGACGCTGGTCTTGGCGAGTTCCTCCAGATCGGCGGAAACGTCCCAGCTGGATTCGGCGCCGCGGTGCACCCCTCCCATGCCGCCTGTGGCGAAAATGCGGATTCCGGCGAGAGAGGCCACGATCATAGTGCCCGCCACGGTGGTGGCACCGGTGCCGCCGGAGGCCAGGAGCCTGGGAAAATCTCGGCGCGAAGCCTTGGTCACCGATGGGCCTGCCTTGGCCAGGGCTTCCAGCTGGGCTTGGGAAAGCCCGGCGCAGAGCCTGCCGTCCATCAGCGCCACCGTGGCGGGCACTGCACCACAGTCCCGTATCAGTTCTTCCACCGCCAAAGCGGTCTCAAGATTCTTCGGCCAGGGCATCCCATGGCTAATTATCGTCGATTCCAGGGCTACCACCGACTTTTTCGCCTTAAGCGCTGCGCTCACCTCATCGCTGACAGACAAATATTTATTCATGATTTCTGCCCCCTTTCCGCGATCAGCGCGGCAAGATCCTGCAATTTTTTTTCGTCCATATCTTCGGGCACCGGCAACGGCGATGCCGCCGCCAAGAGGGCTGCCGCCAGGGCGTAATAGACTTTCTCCCTCGGCCGGTAGCCCTCGATGCTCGCCCAGACAAGGCCCGCCAAGGCGCAGTCCCCGGCTCCCGAACGATTACGTACTAAAGGCCGCAGCTCCTCGGGCGGAAGGGGAACGACACCCGCCTCCCCTTTTGCACCATAGTACATACCCCTAGGTCCAAGGGATATATAGAGCTCCCCAGGAAGCTGACCCAGGCTTTCAATGCGCCGCTTTACCAGCTCCGGATCGCCTTCGGACACCGCCTGCGAGGGCACAGATGGAAGCCCCTTGCTATACCCAGTCGAAGCCATAAATCGGCTTTCCCCTGTCTCCCTGGCGTCCGCCATAACCCTGGCTTCCGCCATGTTCGGTTTGATGCAGTCGAACTCGCCGAAAAGGCCAAGGGCTTTGACCGCCTTGGTCTCGGAAACCGTATCCAGAAAGAGCATCGGTCTTCCGGCATCTCGTACAATGCCACTTTTTCTACCGTAACGGCGGCAAAGCCAGGCGATGCTTTCATGTGGGATATTCGTATCCACGACAATGCAGGTAGCCCTGTCCAATACCGTGGCCGAGGCCTGTAAATGGCTGGGAGAAAGGGCGTCCATAGCTTCCATGTCCGCCACAGCCCCCACCAGGGAACCATCCGCATCCAGGGCGCAGAGGTATCGGGCGTTCGGTCCCTCCCAGCGCAGGCTCAAGTCAGTGTCCATGCCCTTAGCCCTGCAGTCTTCCTCCATCAGCTTTCCCTCTGGATCACCGCCGAAGACCGTGATCAGACTAACCTTCAAGCCCAGGCGGACACAGGCCTCGGCCACATTCCTGCCCACGCCGCCGAAGGCTGTGCCGATTGTCCCTGGATTAGAATCGCCTATCCGAAACTGGGCCGAGGATTTGCCTTGGATATCGACGTTAGCCCCGCCGATTACGACCACCGGTGGACTCAAGGTATTTGCTGCTGCCATAGCTTTAGAATCCATACTATACATCGTTCCGCAATATTGTATACGATAAAATACTTTGTAGGCTCTGCTCGCATCCACCGCGGTCTATAGGTACGACTATTGTGCGATTTATTCTACGTCCGTGCACGAATCAGCCCCAGGTGTTGCGGATCTAAGCCTCTCAGGATAGAGTAATCTACAATCACACAGCGAGCTGGGGAGTATGAAACCCGCTTGCGGATCAAAGTATCAGCATCGCAAGGAGTTCTTTAGTGGATCAGATTTTCGAACGCCTCGAACGCCTTGTTAAGGCCTGGGTTAACTCTGGGACATCGACCTCGGCTCCCGGTGGACGAGCCTCTTCGTTTAAAAGCTACGGCGATCCAGATCTGGACGCCGCAATGGCCGAGCTGGACGATTTTCTGGACACAAGCAAAACCGAGACCGAGCGGCAGGAGGCGCAAGCCCAGAGAGCCCAGGCTCAGCGGGAACAGAGGGCCAGGGAAGAACAGCGCCACCGGTACGGGGCTCAAACCGGCGGGGAACAAACCGCGACGGTAATCGAGCAGGCTTACCGTTATCTCGGACTAAAGCCCTACGCCCCCTTTGCAGAGGCTAAGGCGGCGTACAAAAAACTTCTCTTCACCTACCACCCTGACCGCAACTCCTCAACGCCCGAGGCTCTTAAAAAAGCTACCGAGACCAGCACCAGGATCAACGCCGCCTTCCAGATAATCGAAGCATATGAAGAATCGAGGAAAGGCCGCTGATGGAAGATCAAAAAGCGCCTGCCCTGTATCTCTTGGATGTCTACGCCATCATCTATCGTTCCTATTTCGCCTTTCTATCCCGCCCTTTACGAAACCCCGAAGGTAAGAACGTCTCCGCAGCATTTGGCTTTTTCCGCTTTCTTTTCTCCCTATTCGAGCAGCGCAAGCCAAAGGCCTTCGCCGCCGTCTTCGATCCCAAGGGCAAAACTTTTAGGCACCAGATGTACGAAGCCTACAAGGCTACCCGTCAGAAGACCCCGGATGACCTGATCGAACAGGTTCCCCTGGTGGAAGAAATTTTGCAAGCCTTAAAAATCCCCAGTCTTCGCCAGGAAGGCTACGAGGCTGATGACATCATCGCCACCTTGGCCACAAGCTGCCGGGAAGCAGGCCGTGAGTGTTACGTCATATCCGGCGACAAAGATTTATTGCAGCTCGTGGGTGGAAGCGTCAAAGCCCTGCGCCCACAGGAAGGCTTCGGTTTCAAAGAGCTGGACAGCAGCGCGGTGGAGCAAGAATGGGGCGTAGGACCGGAGCGAATATTGGATTTTCTTTCCCTCACCGGGGATTCCTCTGACAATGTGCCCGGCGTTAGGGGCATAGGGGACAAAACAGCCCTCAAGCTTCTCTCCAGCTACAGGGATATAGAAGATATCTACTCCCACCTGGATGAAATTAAGCCCGATTCACTGCGAGCCAAGTTGGAAGCCGGCAAGGCTGACGCGGACCTATCGAAAAGGCTCATACGCCTATCCACAAAAATCGATTTGGGTCTTCAAACACTTGATGAGCTTCGTCTTGAAGCGCCCGACAGAGAAGCAGCTTCCCCGCTCTTCCAGCGCGAAGGAATGAGGAGCCTTCTTTCTGAATCAGCACCTTCAAAAAAGGAACCGATTTCCCGGAGCGGTGCGATCAATTCGGATGTAGTAAAAGAATCGGGGCCTTCGCCGATTCCCTCTGAATCTCCGCATGAACAAGAGACCTCGATTGGCTCGCTTTTCGATTCTCCCCTACCCCAGGAAAATGATACTGCCAGCCTGACAAACAGCGAAGAGAAGTCTGGTGGAGCAGTTTTCGAAGCTATTGCTGTCGAGTCCGAGTATCGGACTATCACGGAAGAAGCGGATTTGGCAGATTTGGTCGATCGCTGCATAAAAGCCGAGGCTTTCGCCCTGGACACCGAAACGGACGACCTGGACGCATTAACCGCAAAGATCGTCGGGTTTTCCATTTCCCTTGTACCCGGCCAAGCGTATTATATTCCATTGCGATCTCCAGACTCGACAACCATCAAAATAGAAGTCGCCCAACGTCAACTTGACAGACTATTCAATTCAAAGTCGCGCATCGTAGGCCACAATATAAAATACGACCTGCATATACTCAAGAATTTAGGCCTCTTGGTCAACAATGAAATATTCGATACTATGGTCGCTGCGTGGATTCTCGACGCCGAATCCATGTCCTTTTCTCTGGAGAGCGTGGCATACAGGATCTTGGGATTGAGCGGATTGTCATATAACGAAGTGGTAGAAAAAGGCCTGCGCTTCGACTCTGTTCCAATAGATCGCGCAACGCGATACGCCTGCGAGGATGCCGACTTCACATTCCGCCTCTACCGCCGGTTTAAAAAAGAAATGGCCGATCAGGGTCTGGAAGAAATTTTCTACACCATGGAAATGCCCCTCGTTCCCATTCTCACCGAGATGGAAGGCCGGGGAATTGTGGTCAACTCACAGCAGCTCCGATCCTATGGACTGGAATTGGAAAAGGAACTCGGGCAGATAGAGCGACAAGCCTGGGAAATGGTCGGCCACGAGTTCAACTTAGCCTCGACCAAGCAACTACAGGAAGTGCTCTTTGCCGAACGAAAGCTTCCACCTCAAAAAAAGACCAAAACCGGGTATTCCACCGACACCTCGGTGCTGGAGGAACTAGCTCCCCTCGACCCAGTGCCCCAGCTTATTCTGCGACAGCGCCTTCTAGCTAAGCTTAAAAATACCTATGTTGATACCCTGGCCGATCTGGCAGAGCACTCCCCCGCAAGCAGGGTGCATACCACGTACATCCAGACCGGTGCGGCCACAGGAAGGCTCTCCAGCAAGGATCCCAACCTCCAGAACATTCCCATCCGGGATGAAGAGGGTCGACGCATTCGCTCGGCCTTCACCGCCGCTCCGGGCAAGCTGCTTGTCTCTGCCGATTATTCCCAGATCGAGCTGATGGTAATGGCCCACCTATCCCAGGACGCGAACCTTTTGGCAGCCTTCAAAGAAGGGGTAGATGTGCACCGCCGGACGGCGTCCTTTATTTTCGCCGTGGACGAAAAGGACGTGAGCGCAGAGCAGCGCAGGGTGGCCAAGACGATCAACTTCGGGGTTATCTACGGGATGAGCGCCTTCCGGCTGGCCAGGGATCTGGGAATACCCAACGCTAGGGCTCAAAGCTTTATCGAAACCTATTTCGGTACCTATGCGGGAGTAGCCGCCTTTATTCAAAAGACTATCGCCGAAACGGAAAAAACCGGATACACGACAACCTTGTTCGGGCGCAGGCGGCGCATACCGGCCATAAACTCTCGCAACAAGAACGAGCGGCAAGCAGCCCAGCGGGTGGCGGTTAACACCCCTATCCAGGGCACTGCGGCGGATATTGTCAAACTGGCCATGCTACGGGTGGACAAAAGGCTTCGCAGGGAAGCTCCGGAGGTGGCTATGCTTCTCCAGGTCCACGACGAGCTGCTCTTCGAAGTGCCAGAATCCAGCGTTGAAAAAGCCTCGGCGCTGATCAGGGAGGAGATGGAAGGCGCGGCGAAGCTCGCCGTCCCCCTCAAGGTAAGCCTGGAAGTATCCTATTCCTGGGGCGACATGCACTAATGGCCGCGATCATCGGACTGACCGGTGGATATTGCGCCGGCAAGAATGAAGCCGCGCTCTGCATCCAACAGCTGGGATTCAAGGTTATCGATGTAGACAAACTGGGCCACAGGGCTTTGGAATTAAAAATCCAAGCTCTCGTCCAAGCCTTTGGCGAAGGAATTCTTGATCCCCAAGGCAAGATCGATCGAAAGACACTTGGGGCAATAGTATTTGCCGATCCCGAAGCACTGCGCCGTCACGAGGCAATTGTTCACCCAGCCATGCTGGAACTCCTAGACGAGGAACTAAGGCTCTCGCCCATGGCCTGCATCAACGCGGCACTTCTCTATCGCTTCCCCCAGCTTGAACGCTGTGATGTAGTGATAGAGATAAAGGCTCCTTTGTGGATACGGTACCAACGATCACGGCAGCGGGATGGATTGAGGCTGGCGGCCTTTTTGCGAAGGATTTACAGTCAACGGCCGCTCTGGAAGCTCCGCCCCCAGGACAAGCCGCCGGTCGTATTCATACAGAATGCGAATGATCGGCAGGCGCTCAAGCTCGCGATCGTCAAAATACTAGCTGGTGTAAGCAAGGAAACGTAAAAACCCCTATACCAAGGTTCCACACGCGCCGATACTCTTGTATGGAGGATCCTTCGCATGTCCGAACAATCCAGGAAAGTACTCTGGCTGGCCTTGGGGATCAGCTTTTTCGCTCTTATCGTTGTTTTAGCGGCATTTTTTCTTTTCTCCCCGGGAAAGAGCGATGCTAACGCACCCTTCT
This sequence comes from Spirochaetaceae bacterium UBA6076, assembly GCA_002428725.1. GTDB lineage: Bacteria > Spirochaetota > Spirochaetia > Treponematales > Rectinemataceae > UBA2256. The sequence goes on from DIXQ01000024.1 coordinate 23,179, forward strand.
CCATCAGCAACAAGGTAGAGCCACGTCAGGAGAATCCCTCGGATTATCTGGCCGATGCTCCCCAGGACAACCTAACCACCCAGACCACCAGTGCCGGGGACATAATCATCGTCTATGGCAACGAGCCTCCCAGCCCGGAGGATGACAAAGCCTCAAGTTCGAGCCCTACCACCATCGTTGTAAGCCCCTCGACCAAGAGCACGAGTCCTGTGTCCACGACTCCAGCGCCTACGGCAAAACCAGCCACCCCAGCTACCACAACAACGCTGCCTAAACCCACAACCACAACCGTCGCGAAGCCCGCCGTTACCAAACCTGCGGTGGCGGCCCCTGCCACAACCACCGCTGCTAAGAGCGCACCCGCTTCGGGGGACTATTGGATCCAAGCCGGCAGTTTTTCGGTCAAGAGCAATGCCGACGCCTTGAAAGCCTTGTTCGAGCAAAAGGATCTTCCTGTTGCCGTTCAAGTCAAGGAAGTGGACGGAAAGAGCAGATACAACGTTAGAGTAGGTCCTTACCCCAGCAGAGCCGAGGCTTCCAAGTGGCTTTCGGCGGCAAAATCAGTAAAAGGGGCCGAACAATCCTGGATCACCCAGTAAAACTAAATTGACATCGCCTTTCGCATAAAGGTAGTATGGCCCATGGGCGGCTTCCCTCGCCTACAGGGATTAAAAGCCCAGACCATCCACAGACGCTTAAGGAGATGTCGATGAAAAAGCTGGTTCTAGGAGTCTTAGTACTCGCGATTGCCTTCTCTTTGGCCGCTCCCCTGGCGGCCCAGGCCAAGAAACCCTTAAAGATCGCCTTTGTCTATATCGGCCCCCCGGGCGATATGGGCTGGACCTATGAGCAGGACCGGGGCCGCCTCGCCGCAGTGCAGCACTTCGGCAACAAGATCGAAACCAAGTACATCGAAAACGTCCCCGAAGGCCCCGACGCCGAACGGGTCATCCGCCAGTACGCCGCGGCGGGCTTCGACATGATTTTTACCACCAGCTTCGGCTACATGGACCCCACCCTAGCCGTTGCCAAGGATTTCCCCAAGGTTATCTTCGAGCACTGCTCGGGTTATAAGACCGCTCCCAATATGGCCACCTATTTCGGCCGCATCGAGGAAGCCCGCTATTTAACGGGAATCATCGCTGGCCGCATGACCAAGTCCAATATCATCGGCTACGCCGCCGCATTCCCCATCCCTGAAGTCGTCAGGGGCATCAACGGCTTTACCCTGGGAGTCAAATCGGTCAATCCAAAGGCCCAGGTACGCGTAGTCTGGACCAACACCTGGTACGATCCTGTCAAGGAACGCGAGGCTGCCGTAGCCCTGCTGGACTCAGGCGCCGACATTATCGCCCAGCACCAGGACACCACGGAGCCCCAGAAAGCCGCTCAGGAGAGGGGCAAATACTCTATCGGCTACGATTCCGACATGGGCAAGTTCGTGGGCGACTCTGTCCTGGCCTCGGCGGTCTGGGAATGGAGCACCTACTACATCGACACCATCCAAAAAGCCCTGGACGGCACCTGGAAGACCCATGAGTATTGGGGTGGGCTAAAGGACAACGTGGTCAAGCTCTCTTCCTTAAGCCCCAAGGTCCCCGCTTCGGTGGTGGCCGAGGTCGAAGCTGCCAAGAAAAAGATTCTGGACGGCTGGTCAATTTTCTCTGGCCCCATCAAGGATCAGAGCGGCAAGGTCGTCTATGCAGCCGGCCAGGTGGTTCCCGACGACAAGCAGCTTTCCATGGACTGGTTCGTGGAAGGCGTGGTCGGCAAGGTTCAGTAAGCACATTTCATCGATAACCGTCCGGCACATGGATCGGGCCGAAAAAGGCTGAAAGCCTTTTTCGGCCCTCACAACCGACAATCTGGATCCAGCGCCGGACGGCTTACAATAAAAAGCCCCCTTACGGGCTCGCATCCTACCTGATTACCCGGAGAACGGATTAAACGTGATAGAGAAAAACAACTCCCAGCCGTTGGTGCGCATGAGCGGGATATCCAAGGCATTCCCGGGAGTCCAGGCAAACGACTGTGTCGATCTCGAGCTGCATCCCGGCGAGGTGTTAGCCCTCCTGGGCGAAAACGGTGCGGGCAAGAGTACCCTTATGAACATTCTCTGTGGTCTCTACAGGCCTGATGCCGGGGAGATCGAACTCCGAGGTCGAAAGGTTTCCATCGAGGGACCCAAGGATTCGCAAGCCCTGGGTATAGGCATGGTGCACCAGAATTTCAAGCTGGTGGATTCCATGACCGTGTTGGAGAATATAATTCTCGGCATGAAGAATCAGCCTTTAGTGCTGGATATGAAAAAGGTGCGCGCCGAGGTACTGCAGCTTTCAAAGCGCTATAATCTCAAGGTTGAACCCGACGCTTCCATCTGGCAACTATCGGTTGGGGAGCAGCAGCGGGTGGAGATTCTCAAGCTTCTCTACCGAAAGGCTGAAATTCTCATTCTGGACGAGCCCACCGCGGTGCTGACTCCCCAGGAATCTGATGAGCTGGCCAAAGTGATCAGGCTCATGAAGACCGAGGGAAAATCCGCGATCTTTATCACCCACAAGATGGAAGAGGTGATGAATTTCTCCGACCGAGTTATGGTTTTGCGCAAGGGAAGGCTTGTCGCCGGGCTTTCTACCACCTCGACAAGCCCTTCCCAGCTCGCCCGTCTCATGGTTGGCAGGGAACTACTCTTCTCTATTGATAAAAAACCCTTTTCCCCGGGAAAGACTATCCTAAGTCTGGACAGGGTATGCGCCAAGGATGACCGGGGCTTGGACGCCCTCAAAGAAGTGAGCCTAAACATTCGCTCCGGGGAGATCCTGGGCATAGCTGGGGTAGCGGGAAACGGCCAGAAGGAACTGGCCGAGGTGATTACGGGCTTGAGAAAGCTGAAGTCCGGAAGCCTTCGCCTAGACAAGGAGGACATGAGCCAGAGTTCTCCCATAGCCATGATCAAGGCGGGGGTGGCGCATATCCCCCAAGACAGGTCTTCGGCTGGATCTGTAGGCGATCTCAGTGTGGCTTCCAACCTCGCCATGAAGGAATACCGCAAACCTCCGCTTTCCACAGGCATTTTTATTATTCCCCAACGCATAACATCCCTGGCGAAAAAGCTCATCGAGCGCTTCAAGATAATGACCCCTGGTCCGGACACTCATCTGAAATTTCTCTCGGGCGGCAATATACAAAAGACCATACTCGCCAGGGAGATCGGAGCCTGCAAGAGCCTGCTCGTGGCAGTCTATCCTTCAAGGGGTCTGGATATCGGAGCTACGGAATCGGTGCGCCGCCAGTTGGTGGACCAACGGGACCAGGGCTTTGGCGTTCTCTTTGTATCCGAGGATATCGACGAACTTATCCAGGTTGCCGATACCATCGCAGTGCTCTTTGAAGGGAGGGTCATGGCTGTCATGCCTTCCAAAGAAGCGGCGCCTGAACGGCTCGGGCTTTTAATGGCGGGGGTCGGAGCATGAGAATCGTTTTTGAAAAGCGAAAATCCAGGGCTCGGGGCATTCTCTTCGCAGTCCCTGCCCTTTCCTTCATGATCTCCATGCTCCTTAGCGGCATTGTGCTTCTTATCGCCGGCGCAAACCCCTTCGAGACCTTCGCGTCCATGGCTTCTGGCGCCTTTGGCTCCTCCAACGGTTTTTCGGAAACCCTGGTCAAGACTATCCCCCTCGCCCTAACCGGGCTTGCCGTAGCCTTGGCTTTTAAACTCAGGTTCTGGAATATCGGCGCCGAGGGGCAGCTGGTGCTTGGTGGAATCGCCTCATCTTGGGTTGCCCTATTCTTAGGCCCTTCGCTTCCTGAGCCCCTGGTGCTGCCACTGTGCATCGCAGCAGGATTTGCCGCGGGGGCGCTCTGGGCGGGCATTCCGGGCTTGCTTAAGACCAGGCTTTCGGTGGACGAGACCCTGGTCACCCTTATGCTCAACTATGTGGCCATTCTCTTTGCCGAATACCTGTACTACGGTCCGTGGCGGGATCCTAAGGGGTACGGCTTTCCTGGTTCCGCCCCCTTTATCGAGGCGGCATGGCTCCCCAGGATCTTTGGCCGAGCCCACGCAGGGATCTGGTTTATACCCGTGATCGCCCTGCTTTTCTGGGTATTATTACGGCGCACCCGTTGGGGTTTCGAACTCTCCATCATCGGCGCAAGTCCAAGAGCAGCCCGGTACCAGGGAATCGCCGTGCAGCGAAACATCCTTCTGGCTGTCCTGCTCTCCGGCGCGATCGCAGGCTTAGCTGGCGCCTGCGAGGTAACCGGCATCTCTCACCGCCTTCAGCAGGGCTTAAACCTGGGCTACGGTTTTACTGCCATAATCATAGCCTGGATGTCACAGCTCAACCCCTTGGCGATTCCCTTTGTAGCTCTCCTTATGGGCGGTATCCTCGTCGGCGGCGACCAAGTCCAGATGATGATGGGCCTGCCCTCGGCTATGGGCACGGTGATGCAAGGGCTCATTCTCTTTCCCATGCTTGCAGGCTCGCTTTTCACCGAGTACAGGATACGGGTCCTGAGCGGAAAAGCTAAGAAAAGCAAGGTTGCCTGCGTTGAAGGAGAGGCCTGATGGACATGATTACATCGATTTTAGCGATAACCATACGGGCTGGCACAAGCCTAGTTTTCGCCACCATCGGTGAAATTTTCACCGAACGAGCGGGTATTCTTAACCTAGGCATCGAGGGCATCATGCTCATGAGCGCGGTTACCGGCTTCGCCGCATCCTTCTACACCCAAAACATTTTCATAGCCGTTCTGGTCGCCGTGGCTGTAGGCGCAGCCATGGCCGCCCTCCACGCATTCCTCACCGTCACTATGCGGGCTAATCAGGTAGTATCAGGTCTTTCCATCACCCTCTTCGGCAGCGGTTTCGCCAGCTTTTTAGGCCAGCGCCTCGGGCCAGCCTCAAACAACTTCAGGCTGGTCGGTCTCAAGGGCGCCCGCTTCATGCCGGCATCTCTGGAAGGCATTTCCGAGGTCCCCATTCTATCGGCCTTCTTGAACCAGGACCTCCTCACCTACCTTGTTTATATCCTCATCCCTTTAAGCTGGTTTTTTCTCTACAAAACGAGGCCCGGCCTGTGGCTCCGTTCCATCGGCGAGGACCCCCAGACTGCCGATGCCATGGGTATCGATGTCATTAAGGCCAAGTATTTCTACACCATCCTTGGCGGCGTCTTTATAGCCCTGGGTGGTGCCCATCTTTCGCTTTCCTACACCCCCGGGTGGGCAGAAAACATCACCGGTGGTCGCGGCTGGATCGTGGTAGCTCTGGTGATTTTTTCCATGTGGAATCCCGCCCGCTCCCTCTGGGGCGCACTACTCTTTGGAGGAATCAACGCTGTGCAGTTCAGGCTGCAAGCTTCCGGCACAAACATACCGGCAGCCTTTTTGAACATGCTCCCCTATCTGGGAACTATAGCGGTACTGGTGCTGATGACCTGGTGGGAGGCGCTCTCGAAAAAGGTGGGTGCCCCTGCGGCCCTCAGTCAAGCCTACATGAGAGAGGACAAGTAGTAACTGCACCGAAGATTGTGGTAACGCTCATGATGCGACCCTCAAGGGCAGATACTCCGGTGATTTTTTCAGCGGGGTCATGCGTAAGCGCTTCCATGTCATCGTCGCCAATTCTCCGTACTCACTCCTGGTGAATACTACTCGTCTCGTCCAAATCTTTTGACACCACTCTTGGATAAAAGTTTTATCGTATCCTGCCTGCTGAGCATGACTGTGAGTTCCCTCTTCACCCCTCTCTCCAATCCGAAATGGTTTCTGATAATTATGATGCCACAGATAAACACTAAGCCGTTCCATTTGATTGTTTACATTCCTACCCCAGCACACCGTTTGACGTACATGTTCCTTCAGGTCTTTTCGCAGCTCCCTGTCTAGATAGTTGACCGCCCACAAAGGATTGTCCCTTGTCCGAGCTGCCTTCGAACTGATTGTCCTATGAATGAGTCGCCGCTCCAAATATGCCTGTGCCGCAATCCCCTCACCACGAAGCAACACCCGACGATACTCCTGTTTCTCATCCGTCCATAGTTCGACCGGTTTTCGGTAGTCTCGGCAATGGCTGATCCTGATCCCCTCATCCAAGACTCGGCGAAAGCTCTTCTCAATCCCCCTAACCGGTAATTGCTGTTTCCTGTCGATATCAGCCCGTTTCTGTTTTTGTGTTTCAGTCATTCTCCCTTTTCGCCGCATGGTTACATGGTCATAGCAAAAGACAAACTGAGAATCCCTTCCCGCTAGTAAATGGATGTTGTTAGGGAAGTACTGAGAACAGCAGAAAGATTCAAAGCCATCTGCAGCAAGGGATTCTGTGCAGTGGGCTGTCTTTGTCAGTTGCTCATGCATGGCAGTGCAGTTTCTGGCCATCCTCCCGATACGGTTAGAGATTGAAGCGCAGGACTGACCAAGCTCTCTGCCTATGGCACGGATCCCTTCCCCATTACAAAGCCTGCCATCGATTGCAGCGAAAACCTCTGCTTTCTTTAGATAATATGAGAGCGAGAAGGTTTGCGCTGAGAAGGTTCTGCCACAGGATGAACAGATGAATCGGGGAATCTTGCCATGCGCTTTTGTGCAGTAATAGCCCAGAAAACTATAGGCGGTATAGGTGCCCTCTGGGACTCTATGGTGAATACAGCTTGCATTGGGACAGAAGGGAATAAAAGTTGTCATGCAATGACAACGGTTCCGATAATACCTTGCGATTCAAAGTTTATTCAAAATAGATATTCCGTGTTCATCGTTCCATCTCGTTAAAACCACATTCTTCGATGCAGTAACAAAACGTTGCTTCCTGGCCTGTTTGCGGCTATCATAAAACGTTGTAGACATTCTTTTAGGAGGAAGCAATGGACAAAGAGCTTATCGACTCAGCGGCCGGCCGATTGCTCTGCGACCTTAAACTAACAGGCTGCAGGCTTGTGGATGTCCTGGGTGGCCGCATCATTGAAAACGCCTGCGTCTCCATTAAAAATGGATTTGTGGTCGGGCTTAACGACAATCACGAAGCCCGGGAAAGTCTGGATCTAAAGGGCAAATACCTAGCACCAGGACTCGTCGACGCTCATGTGCATATCGAATCCTCGCTCCTCACGCCCGCCGAGTACGCCAAGGTTGTACTACCCCGGGGTACCACGACGGTGGTGGCTGATCCCCACGAAATCGTAAATGTGCTGGGATACGACGGTATGCGTTTTATGCTCAGCTCATCCGAGGGGCTTCCTCTGGACATTTTCTACATGGTCCCCTCCTGCGTGCCAGCCACCGAGTTTGACACTTCAGGCGCGGCTCTCTATGCCTCGGATATGTATCCCTTCCTCCATGACGAGCGGGTGCTCGGCTTAGGTGAAGTGATGAACTACCCCGGAGTACTGGCCAAAGAAAGAAGCCTGATGGACAAGATAGCATTTTTTTCCAGCGCCCGCAGACCCATAGACGGGCACGCTCCGGGGCTTTCGGGCTCTGCTCTGTCGGCATACATCATGGCGGGCATCGGCTCGGATCATGAATGCACCAACGCGGAAGAAGCCAGGGAAAAACTTTCCAAGGGTATGTACATCATGCTGCGGGAAGGCTCCACCGCCAAAGACCTTAAAAACCTTCTGCCCGCCGTGACTCCCCAGGCTGTGTCCCGTTTTATGATCTGCTCCGACGATAGGCATTCCAACGATCTTCGGGACGAAGGACACATGGACCATGCCCTGCGGCTGCTGCTCGCTGGAGGGATCGATCCAGTGGATGCCTTTAAAATTTCCTCCCTCAACGCATCCCTTTGGTTCGATATGAGAGAAGTAGGAGCTGTCGCCCCGGGGCGCAAGGCTGACTTTATCATATTTACCTCTTTTGATGATTTCAAAGCTGAAAAGGTGTTCAAGGCTGGCAGGCTCATCGCGGAGAATGGAAGACTTCTGCAGGACTTCGCGACAAAGCCCATGCCCATACGGGATTCAGTCAACCTCAAGTGGCTCTCGGACGAGGATTTTTCCATCCCCGACAAGGCTTGCCCAGTCCGGGTCATCGAAGCCAAAGCAGGATCGATCATCACCGGCAGCGGCCAGGAGTACCCCAAGGTTGAAAACGGACTCTGTGTCGCCGATACCGAACTGGATCTGATTAAGATCTTCGTAATAGAGCGGCATTCGGGCTCGGGGCGTATCGGCAAAGGCTTTATTAGGGGGATGGGACTGCGCAGGGGAGCGATCGGCGGAACGATCAGCCACGATTCGCACAACATGATCGTGGCAGGGGTGGACGACAGGTCTATTTTCAAGGCCACAAGACACTTAAATAAACTCAAAGGAGGTCTTGTCTACGCGGTGGGCGATGAGATACTGCTGGACCTCCCGCTTCCAGTGGCGGGCCTCATGAGCGACAGGGACGCCGACTTTGTCATCGAAAGAATGAGAAGTTTTGAGGAGCTTTTCGCCAAAGAAGGAATAAGCAATCCTTCGCCGCTCATGACCCTCTCGTTCATGGCCTTGCCGGTTATTCCAAGCCTCAAAATCACCGTAGCCGGGTTGATAGACGTCGACCGCTTTGTTCCAGTGAGCCTGTATGTAGAAGAACCGAATAAAAATGAGCACTAAAAGAGGTACCACAATGAAGGTGTTGGTAAACAATGCATGGGTGAGCCCCAAAAGTTCAAACGGCATGCCTGCATTGGATTTTATCCGACTAGAGCTAGGACTTAAGGGAACCAAGGAGGGTTGTCGCGAAGGGGACTGCGGTGCCTGCGCCGTGTTGCTCGGTGAACTTGTTCCGGCAAGTTCTGGAAGCTGGGCACAGATAGATGAGCGGGATAGGCGAAGAAACAGCGATGCCACAGTTGTTGACAAGGGCCGAGGTGAATTGGTGCCCCGGTATAGGGCTGTACCTTCCTGCCTTCTGGCTCTGGGCGATTTGGCAGGGAAGCATTTAATAACCATCGAAGGCTTGGCCTCTGTTCCTGGAGGCTTAAGCCCCGTAATGAAGGCGTTTTTAGAGGAAAATGCCAGCCAGTGCGGTTTTTGCAGCCCCGGATTTATCATAAGCCTAAGTGCTTGGCTGGCCGAATCGGACAACTTAGATATGGCAGGCGCACTGAAAGCCGTGGACGGTAATCTGTGTCGCTGTACGGGGTATGGAGCGATACGCAGAGCCGCGGAACGACTGGTTAAAGAGTTTGCGGATCTGCCCCATGACAGAATGACAAGGCTTCAGAGGCTGGTTGAACGAGCTGTCTTGCCGGCATCGGTCCTCTCGTACCTTGATTACGCAGGGACGCAGTTCAAAGAAGAGAAAAAACCCGCTCATGAAAGCTTGACGGCAACAAAAGCTATCTTGGGGGGCGGCACAGATTTTTATGTAAGGAACCCCGAGCCGGAGGAGGGGTTTTCGCCCCTGTTGCTCAGTACTGTTGGGGCTTATTCAGGTATCACAAGGGTGGATGCCGAGGGAAGATCTTGGTTACGCCTTGGCGCTGGACTTAGAATTACCGATTTTTTCGCCTCCCAGGCAGTGCGGGAAAATGTCCCTGGAATAGAAAAATTCGAAACCCAATTCGCCAGTACCCTTGTACGAAATCTGGCAACCCTGGGGGGCAATATTGTCAACGCCTCTCCTGTGGCCGACATGACCGCCATGCTGCTTGGACTGGGAGCCTGGGTCGAACTTAGAAGTCTTTCGGAAACAGAGCGTGGGTTCCGTCGCCAGAGCCTGGATTCATTCTTCATTGGCTATAAACAAACCGCATTAAAATCCGATGAATTTGTAGCAGCGATCTTGCTCCCCGCCAGTAACGAGGGCTCTGACTTTTCCGGTTCTGGTGCTTATGACGGTGAGCAGGGCGGAGTATCCCTCTCCGGGCATTTCGAGGGAGGTATAGGTTTTGGAGCCCGGGGAGGCAAACTTTTCTTTTCATTTGAAAAGGCCGCTAAAAGGGATAAATTGGATATCGCCGCGGTCAATACGGCCATGTCCTTCAGAATGGATGATGCGTTTGCCCGCTCGGTGCGCATAAGCGCCGGCGGGGTGGCGGAGATTCCGCTTCTTCTTAGCAAGGCGGCTATGGCAATGGAGGGAAGCCAAATCAAGGGAGCCAAGCCCAAAGACCTGGCTAAACTCTGCCAAACCGTTAAAAATCTTGCCGAAGAAGAAGTACGCCCCATCGACGATGTGCGGGGTTCTGCAGCGTATCGCCGATCCATGATCGGCCGGCTCGTGCAAGCCCATTTTCTCCGTTTCTTTGCCCGGGAGGGCATAGCCGAGGAGCTTGAGCCATGAAGACTATCGATGAATCACTAGGACATCTTCGGGGCGAGACAAGGTATATCGACGACCTTCCAGAGCCCAAAGACTGCCTTCACGCCGCTGTTCGCCTTTCAGAAAGCGCCCGGGGAAGAATCCGCTCAATCGACACCAGCTCCGCCTTGGCTCTAGGGTCTTCGGTGATAGTCCTCAAGGCTGGCGACGTCCCAGGCGAAAACCAGATAGGCTTTACAAAAGCCGACGAACCAGTACTGCCCGAGAAGGAGTGGGAGTACTGGGGGCAACCCATTGCCCTTGTACTTGCCGAGACAAGGCAGCTGGCCCGGAAGGCCGCCGCCGCCCTGGTTATCGATTGGGAAGAGCTGCCGGCCCGCACCGACCCCAGGGCGGCGGCGGCGGCCGGCGACTTTATACTTCCTTCCAGGACCATAGTCTGGGGCGACGCAGAAAAAGCATTCGAAGACTGTGCCTTTGTCGTTTCTGGGAGGGCTGATTCTGGCGGACAAGAGCACGTGTACCTGGAAACCCAGGGAGCCTATGCGGAACTGCGGGACAACGGGACGCTTTTCGTAATCTCCAGCACCCAGAGTCCAACGGGCATTCAACGGGCGGTTGCCCAAAGTCAGGGATTGCCCATGAACAAGGTGGAGGTGGAAGCCCACAGGCTGGGCGGAGCCTTTGGCGGTAAGGAAGACCAGGCCGCACTCTGGGCTAGCCTGGCCGCCTTGGGAGCCCGGGTGAGTAAAAGACCGGTCAAGCTATACTTGGACCGAAAGACCGACCTTAGGGCTACAGGAAAACGGCATCCCTACTCCAGCGATTTTAAAATCGGCGCCGACAAGGAAGGACATATTCTCGCCTTTAAGGCCGAGTACTTCCAAAACTCGGGCTTCAGCTGCGATCTCTCCCCCGCCATCCTCGCCAGAACCCTTCTCCATGCCACAGGCGCATATCGAGTGCCGAACGGAAAAGTAGTCGGTCATATGTGCAGGACGAATCTTCCCTCTTTCACCGCCTTCAGGGGTTTTGGCGCACCTCAAGCCTTTTTTGTCTTCGAAGCAGCCCTGGACGCACTAGCCCAGGCTATGGATCTTCCCCGTGAAAAACTCCAGCGAAAAAACCTCTACAGAGAAGGAGACCCAAGCTACTATGGCATGCCCATGAAGTCGGTGAGGGCAGAAGAATCCTTTGACCGGGTTATGGACCTAGTAGGGTGGGATAAGCTTAAAGCGGAAATCGATGACTTCAACACCAGCCACAGGCTCGAGAAAAAGGGAGCCGCCCTGCTCCCCGTCTCCTTTGGCATTTCCTTCACAAAGCTGCCCATGAATCAGGCGGGAGCCTTGATCCACGTATACCAAGACGGGTCGGTGCTGGTTTCCACCGGTGCAATCGAGATGGGGCAACAGGTATCCCGCAAGATCGGAGTGATCGTTGCCAGGATCCTGGGGATCCCTCTGGAGTGGATCAGGGTGGAGAGGACCAGCACGCTGACTGTAGCTAACACCGTGCCCACAGCAGCCAGTACGGGCAGCGACCTCAACGGCATGGCTGCCAAGGCAGCGTGCGAAGAAATCCTGGGAAGGCTTAAAGCGAAGGCTGCGGAATCACTCTCCTGCAAGGCTGAAGCAATTACCATTGACCAAGGCAAGGTAGTCAAAAATGGAAGGACTACAGCCTTGGAATGGAAGGAGCTGGTGGAAGAGGCGCACACTGCCCGTATCGACCTGTCCGCCCACGGCTTTTACGCCACTCCTGGGCTTTTCTACGACATGAAAACCGAGCGGGGCACACCCTTTGCCTACCATGTTTACGGAACAGCCTGCATTGTGGTGAGGCTCGATGTCCTCAGGGCTCGATGCAAGCTCGAAGCCGCCTACATCGTCCACGATTCGGGCAATAGCCTCGACCAAAAGGTGGACCTGGGCCAGATCGAAGGCGCCTTTGCCCAGGGGCTGGGATGGACCCTTCTCGAAGATCTTCGATTCGGAGCCGATGGACGACTGCTCTCGGACAGCCTCTCCACCTATAAACTCCCGGATATTTCCTTTATGCCCGAAAAGCTCGTGGTGGATATTCTGCCGGGAAGAGACAACCCTGTAGCTCCCTTTAACTCTAAAGCTGTGGGGGAACCTCCGCTTCAGTATGGCATAGCCGCGTATTTCGCCTTGCTCCAAGCCCTCAGGGCGGCCAAGCCTGAGGGAGAAACTCGGTACGACATTCCTTTTATTCCCGAAAAGATAGAGGCTTTTCTAAAAGGGAGGGCCTTATGATAATTAAAGAAGCCCTGGCCGCCCTGCCGGGGGAACCGGATTTTAAACGGGTAGACATACGAGTTAGCCAGGGAAAAATCATTAAGATTACGGTTTCAAAGCCCACAAGCGCCCCAGAACCCTCGTCGACAGAGGAGGAAATAATCGATGCCCGGGGTCTTATGCTCTTTCCTGGAGCAATCGATCCCCATGTCCACTTTGACGAACCCGGCTTTACACATCGCGAGGACTTTCTACACGGGAGCTCCGAGGCTGCTCGGGGCGGTGTTACCACGGTCATTGACATGCCCTGCACTTCCATACCTCCGGTGACAAACATTGAAAACCTCAAGCATAAATTAGAGGTAGTCTCGGCCTCGTCAGTGGTGGATTTCGGTTTTTTCGGCGGGATAAACGGTAAAAGCGACAATGCGGCGATAATCGACACAATCCTAACCCTTAGCCCGGAGGTCTTGGGTTTTAAATGTTACTTTATTTCGGGCATGGACAGCTTTTCCGCGGTTTCCCAGGCTCAGTTTTCTTTAGCGGTGGAAACCAGCGCCAACACCGGTCGACCCCTTCTTTTACACGCCGAGGATCCTGAGGTCATAGCCCAGGCTCAGGCTCGACTAACCAAGGAACGAAAGGAAGCCACAAAACCGGCGGAACTCCAACTATCCAGACTCAGGGCAACCCCGAGATTTCATTATATGGGAGGACCAGCGCAACGTGATATCCCAGACTGGAAGGACTACTACGCATCCAGGCCCATGGAGGCAGAGATAGCAGCCTGCGCTTTAGCACTGAGGCTTGCCGGCGGCAAGGCTTCGACCCTCCACATTGTGCATGTCGGCACGGCCCAGGCGGCCCAGATGATCGATGCCGCCGGCGCATCCTGTGAAACCTGCGCCCATTACCTGGCCTTTGACGAGGAGGATTTCGAACATTTAGGCCCAGCGTTAAAGACTGCGCCGCCTGTTAAGGAGCCGGGGCAGAAAGCCCTTCTCTGGCGGCTTTTAGCGTCGGGAAAGATCGACTTTGTTACCTCGGACCACGCTGGGGCACCGGAGTACGAAAAATTTACCGGCGACCCTTTAAGCGCTTACGGAGGCATTCCTGGAACAGGCATGCTCTTCCCCTACCTACTCTCCGAGGGTCTTTTCGCCAAACGTTTAAGCCTCGAACGTTTTTTACAGGCCACAGCCGGCGCCGCGGCCGAACGCTACGGCATTTCTGGGGGAAAAGGATCATTGAGCCCTGGCAAAGACGCTGATTTCGTACTGGTAGATCCCGAGGCAACCACCCTGGTGGAAGCCTCTACTATGCTGTGCAAAAATAAGATCACCCCCTACGCGGGGATGCGACTGGCCGGGGTTGTGGCCGGAACCTTCGTGCGGGGGAACTGCGTGTACCGTGGTCCAAGACTTGCTCATAAACCTGAAAATTTCAAATCGCTGCCCGATGCGCAAGACCCAAGAACAGGCATAGTCGCTATTCCGGGCAGCGGCAGATTTATACGATGGGGTTATAGATAATGATAAAAGTGATGAAATCGAGTTCGCTCAGCGGCATTCTCAGACGGGCGGCGGGAGAGTACAAGGCTAAAGCTTCAATTTTCGAGATCCCCGCCGCCCTCTTCGAATCGATCTTCGAAATTGAGGCCGAAAGCCCTGGATTGAACGTGATGTCGGGCAGGGCGAGCCTTCCTGTTGGTCCAGCGGCTGGACCGCACACCCAGATCGCCCCTAACATACTCTCCGCCTATCTTGCTGGCGCCAGGGTTTTTGAATTAAAAACCGTCCAGATAAAAGACCGCCTTGAATTGGACAAGCCCTGCATCGACGCCCTGGATGAAGGCCAGAATGTGGAATGGTCCACTGAACTTAGCCTGGATGAAGCCCGAAAAGAGTACTTAAACGCATGGATAACTCTGCATCTTTTCGCTTTTCTCTGGTCCCGGAAGCCCAGCGATTTTTTCTTCAACCTGTCGGTGGGCTACACATTCGAGGGCATACAAAGCCAGAGGATGGACAGTTTTATAGAAGGAATGCGAAGACCCGAGATCTATCCCTACTGGTCACAGGCCATGGAAGAGCTGGATGCCTTTATTAGAAGCCCCAGCTTTATCGCCTCCTTTGGCGAGGCGGCGGCAGAAAAAGCCCGCCATATAGCGGCTCACATGCCGGTACGACCCGTGCATTCAGTCACCTTATCGACCATGCATGGTTGCCCGCCCGAAGAAATCGAAAAAATCGGCCTTTACCTGATTCAGGAAAAAGGCTTCGACACCTATATAAAGCTTAACCCCACCCTTATTGGCTACCAGCGGGCTCGCTCCATTCTCGATACCCTGGGGTGGGAAAGTATTGTTGTAAAGCCCGAGAGCTTCGAGCATGACCTCCAGATGGATCAGGCGATCCATCTCTGCCGAAGACTGTCGGATGTGGCCGCCGCCAAGGGCAGGCGATTCGGCATAAAGCTCTCAAATACCCTGGCCAACCAAAATGACGGCGAACGATTGCCTGGAGCCGAACGCTACATGTCCGGCCGCGCCCTACTGCCCCTCACCGTAAACCTAGCCGCTTCCCTTTCCTCTGCCCTGGGCGAGGGGCTACCCCGTTTCTCCTACTGTGGAGGTGTCTCCGCCATTAATGCTGGGAAACTCATCAAAGCGGGGCTTGGCCCACTCACCCTGGTCACCGACATTCTTAAGCCCGGTGGGTACCTTCGTTTAGCCCAGATAGCAAAAATCGCCGCAGATGCCCTGCCTTTGCCCCTGGAGCAAGGCGAAAGGGACCCAAAAGCCTTAGAACACTTGGCCGAAGAAACGCTTTCCAGCCCTGAATACAGGGGAGACTGGAAAAAAGGCCATGTGTCCATCGATAAAAAACTACCGCTTTTCGATTGTTACGCCGCTCCCTGCATCGCCGCCTGCCCTGTGGGACAGAAGGTTCCTTCTTACATCGAGGCAATGGGCAAGGGCAAGGCAGACCAAGCCCTGGCCACGCTGCTCTCGGACAATCCCCTGCCCGGCATAACAGGGACCCTCTGCGATCATGTCTGTCAGCAACATTGTTCGCGGAACGATTATGAGGGACCTGTGCTTATCCGGGATATAAAAAAGATCGCCGAAGCCGCCTCTTGCATAGCTGTCCAGCTACTCGATCCGCAGGCGTTCCAGCCTGGCTCTAACGAACAAGCTGAACTCGCATTGAGTGCCAGCGGCCAGGCAGCGAGAAGCCAGCCAGATGCAGTGATTGGCTTTGCCGAAAAACCCCAGGCTGTGGCCGTGGTAGGGGCCGGACCCGCCGGCCTCGCCTGCGCCTACCACCTGGCCTTGGCCGGCGTTAAGGTAAAAATATTCGAGGCGGGTCCGGCCCCCGGCGGCGTACCCGCTCTCCTCATTCCCCCCTTCCGCATTCCCAAAGAAACGATCCAACGAGACATGGACCGTATAGCGGCACTGGGAGTCGAGTTTGAGTTTGGCACAAGGATCGAATCGCTGGATTCGCTAAAAGCCCAAGGCTTCTCTATCTATTTTATCGCGACAGGAGCCCACAAGGAAAAAACTATTCCGCTGGAGGGCAACGGCCTTAAGGTAATGGGCGCCCTGGAGTTTCTCGGTAATTTCCATGCAGGCCAGCTGCGCTTTATGAAATCGGTGCGGCGAGTCGTGGTGGCGGGAGGGGGTAATACTGCCTGCGATGCGGTCAGGGCGGCAACTCGAATCGAGGGTGTGGAGCAGGTTTTTCTCTCGTATCGGAGAACTAAAAAAGAAATGCCCGCCGATCTGGAAGAACTGGAAAACGCCCTGGCTGAAGCCGATGAACTCAACGGAAGAGGGGTCGGCAATTCCCCAGAAAAGCCGGTCTCCAAAGCGGCAGAACTCCGGGGAACGCCCAGCCTCATCGAGCTCAGCCTGCCCGAAGGCGCGAGCCGGGGAAGGCTACGGCTACGAAAGATGCGCCTCGGAGAAAAGGATGCTTCGGGCCGGCGCGCTCCGGTACCCACCGGAGCGAGCCGGGATATTCCCTGCGACCTTTTGGTAGCGGCGATCGGAGAGTCTCCGGACCCAAGTTTTTTCAAAACCCTGGGCTTCGAGGTAGAAAAAGAGGGACTGCCCGTTGTCGATCCCTCCACCATGGGCACCGAGCTTGCCAATGTCTACATAGGTGGCGATGCCCGCAGAGGCTCCTCGTCCATCATCGCGGCAGAGGCTGATGGGCGGATCGCGGCCCAGTCTATCCTCGCAAAGCTTGGCAAAACCTTGCCCAAAGAAGACTACTCTGCCCCGGCGCCAAACGAGGCATCGCTTTTGCGCCGTGGAGAATTACTCTTTTCCTTGGACCCGAAGGATCCAGGTTTTGCAGCCCGGGAAGCCGAGCGTTGCTTGGCCTGCGATTCCGCTTGCCTTCGCTGCGTTGAAGTCTGCCCTAACAGGGCAAATATTTTTATAAAAACTCCTGGTCCTTTCAAGCAATGGTCCCAGATAGTCCACATAGACCGGTACTGCAATGAATGTGGCAACTGTGGCTTTTTCTGCCCCTACGAGGGCAAGCCCTACAAGGACAAAGCCACACTCTTCGATACACCAGAGGAATTAGACGCTTCGACCAATCCCGGTTTCGCCTTTGTCTTTGACGGTCTTCCTTCCCTGGTGCTGCGCACAAGCACGGGAGAAAAGCCATTCCGCCTCGACTATTTAAGCTGGAATGGAACCAGCTCACCGGCTGGGGCTGCCGCCATGGTTGCCCTCGCGCGGGAGCTATACAGGAATCACGCCTATCTGCTGGAGACAGACTAATGATCTTATTCGAAAACACAAGACTTCTTTCTTTCAATCCGCCAGCGGTGTCTGAACCACTGGATCTTGCCGCTTGGGAACCCGGGGAAGCCGACGGTCAGGGTGGCCGGATCGCCGCCATCGGCAAGGAGCTGGGAAAGCGATTCCCCCAGGCAACAAGGGTCGGCTATGGAGGCTACCTGTCACCCGGCCTCGTCTGCGCCCATAACCATCTCTATTCAGCCCTCGCACGGGGCATCACCACTCCCATAGAGCCCTCTAAAGACTTTGTCCAGGTGTTGCAGCATCTCTGGTGGAGGCTGGACAGGGCTATCGATCTGCCTATTCTCAGAGCGAGCGCCCTGGCTGGCGGCGCCGAAGCGCTCTGCGCAGGAGTGACCTCGGTAGTGGATCATCACGCCAGTCCTTCGGCCATCGACGGCAGTCTGTCGGTGTTAAAAAACGCATTCGAGGAACTAGGCTTGCGCGGGATTCTCTGCTATGAGACCACCGACAGAAACGGCCGCGAGGGCATGAAGGCTGGAATCAGCGAAAACCTAAGGTTTGCCGCCGAGGTCGATCGATCACGCTCATCCAGCCAAGCGATATTGGTGGAAGCCGCCATTGGAGCCCACGCGGGCTTTACCCTGGGGCAGGAGAGCATGGAGCTTCTAGGCGACGCTGTACGCTCCACCAAAAGGGGCATCCATATCCATCTGGCCGAGGATCGATTTGACCCCACCGAGTCCCACAGCAGCCATGGCAAGGATCTGTTGACTAGGCTGGAAGAGGTAAGAGCGCTGAACGAAAAGACCATCATCGCCCACGGGCTTTGGCTCTCACCCGAGGAAGTGGCGCTGATGAACGAACGGGGCGCATATCTCGCCCACAACGCCCGGTCCAATATGAACAACGCCGTGGGTTACAACAGGCTTCTTCACACTCACCGCAAGGTGGTCCTGGGCACTGACGGAATAGGGTGCGACATGCTGGAGGAGTTTAAATTCGCTGTATTCCGCCACAGAGAATCCCAAGGCCCCTGGTGGCCCGGGGATTTTTTAGCCTGTCTTGACAGGGGCAACCGTCTGCTGGAAGCCTATTTCGGGGGTTCTTTCGGCAGGCTCCAGTCGGGGTCTGCGGCCGATCTGGTACACTGGGACTACGATCCCCCCACCCCCCTGGAAGCGGGCAATATCGCCGGACATCTGGCCTTCGGCCTGAGCTCCCGATCGATGCGGAGCGTCGCGGTAAATGGACAGCTTAAGGTAAAAGATAAAAAACCCCTCTTCGATAGTGAAGCGATCGAGGCAGAAGCAAGAACCCAGGCAGCTCGCCTGTGGAAAACCATGGAAGGAATTAAATGAACATAGCGAAAAAAATTCTGGAAAAAGCCGAAGGCTACAGAGACTACAGCGCGAATAACCTGAGCGCCATGATCAAGGTTCCAGCATTCAGCGGCACTGAAAAAGAACGGATCCAGCTTTTAAAGCGGCTCTGCCTGGAAGCCGGCATGGAAGACCTTAGAATAGACGGCCTCGGCTCCCTTATCGGCAGAGTTGGCAAGGGCTCAAAAAAGCTTGTATTCGATGCCCATATCGACACCGTAGGCGTCGGGGACGAGTCTCAATGGGAAAGCCCCGCTTTTTCAGGAAAAATAGCCGACGGGCTGGTGTACGGCAGAGGTTCCACCGACCAGCTGGGCGGAGCAGCAGCCATGATAAGCGCGGCCCGGATTCTAAGAGAGCTGTCGTACGATGGAGACTTTTCGGTATGGTTTTCTTTTACCGTTCTGGAAGAAGACTGCGACGGTCTTTGCTGGAAGCATCTCATAGAAGAAGAAGGCTTTATGCCCGATTTCGCGGTCTCCACAGAACCCACGTCCCTCAATCTATACAGGGGACACAGGGGCAGGATGGAAATACAAATCGATATTCGAGGCCGCTCGTGCCACGGCTCGGCGCCCGAACGGGGGGACTCGGCGGCATACAAGGCTGCCCGCGCAGCCCTAGCCATAGAAAAACTGAACAGCGAACTCAAGCCCGACGAGGATGGATTCTTAGGCAAAGGCACGATCACCGTGTCCCAAATAAAGGTACAGGGTCCCAGTCAATGCGCAGTGCCCGATCAGGCTATGCTCTACTGCGACAGGCGCCTTACCTGGGGCGAAAACGACCGCATTGCCATTGCACATGTTGAAAAAGCACTGCGCGAGGCTGGTGTGGACAGCTTCAGTGTCGCCATGCCCGAATACCGGAATCCTGCTTATACGGGCAAAGTCTATGTCCAGGAGCTGTACTTCCCCACATGGAAGATAAAGGCTGATCATCCCCTGGTGCGAGCAGGCGTCGATGCCTATGGAGAACTCTATAACAAGCCTCCTTTCGTTGACAAATGGACATTTTCCACCAACTGCGTCGCCATCTGCGGTCGCCATAACATACCCTGCATAGGCTTTGGCCCCGGCGACGAAAACCAAGCCCACGCACCCAACGAGGTTAATCGAATAGCTGATCTGGAAATCGCTTCAGCCTTTTACGCAGCCCTACCCTATGCCCTGGAAAAACGCGTATGAGATGGTTTTACTCCTGTCCTTCCTGCGGAAGAACCTACGACATCGAGCCTGGGCGCTATCTCTGCGACAATTGCGCCGGCAAGGCGCTGCCAGGGCAGCCTTTGGAGGGGGTTTTAGAATGCCTGTGGGAAGCCGATGACGATGATGCGGAGCTTAGAGCCGCGAAGGCAGGGAATCATATCCCTCTTCCTGTAGAAAAAAGGTTCTTCCCTCCCCTGCCGGTCGGCAATACTCCGCTCTGGGAGCCCTTGCGTCTCCGAGAAAAGCTGAATGCCCCGGGGCTCTACCTAAAGGACGATACCTGCAATCCTTCTGGCTCTTTTAAAGACAGGGCGAGCTGGCTAGTGGGGGCCTTCGCGGTACAGCACGGAATAAAAGAAATCACCCTGGCTTCAACAGGGAACGCGGCTTCCAGCATGGCCTGTGTGGGTGCGGCGGCGGGAATAAAGATAAAGGTATTTGTTCCCTCCACGGCTCCGGCGGCAAAGCGCATACAAGTCCTGCAGTACGGCGGCGAGCTGGTAGAGGTACAGGGCACCTACGACAAGGCTTTCGACGATTCCCTTGAGTACTCAAAGGCCACAGGGGTTCTATCCCGGAATACGGCGTACAATCCGTTGACAATCGAAGGCAAGAAGACCGCGGCGTTTGAGATTGCCAAGGATCTTGCCGTATCGGTCAACGCTTCGTCCACGTTGCGCGTTTTCAAAGACGTGAAAAACGACATTTTGTCGCACAACAACGGCACGGCGAATTTCTTGGCTCCGGATCATATTTTTGTGCCCACCGGCGACGGAGTAATTTTATCCGGCTTGATAAAAGGTTTCGAGGACATGGTAAGGCTCAAGCTAGTGCGGAGTATGCCTGTTTTTTGGGCCTGCCAGGCTGAAGGTTCCAGCGCCGTAGCCAGGGCGCTGGAGACAGGCAGGTTTGTCGCGATTCCCTCGGAGACGTTGGCAGATTCCATCTCGGTGGACGTGCCGCGGAACGGAAGTTTTTTATTGAAAAAAATGCGTGCCTTCGGCGGAAAAGCGGTTACCGTCAATGATGCTCAGATGCTGGCAGCCCAGCGCAGCCTCGCTTCAGGCTCAGGGCTCTTTGCCGAGCCTTCCAGCGCCTGCGCCTTCGCTTGCTACCTAAAGGTAAAAGCAGACATCGGCCCGAACCAGCGAGTCGTCATAATGCTCACCGGCACGGGGCTCAAGGATATCAAAAACGCCGCGGCGGCTTTTGGCACGACAATCTAGCCGAGCACAGAAGGCCGCGAGTTTTTATTTAATGGGCACAGTCGTGTCCCGCATCGCCATGTCCTGCGCAGCCTTCGCCGCTATCCGAAACAGCACCTGCAACAAAGGCTTCGACGGCTGCCCTGGCTAAACCCGAAGCGCCACGCACCACCCTAATACCCTGGGATTGCAGAACTCTGAAGGCACCCTCCCCCATGTTTCCGCCCACAAGGTGGGTAATGCCCGAGCGAGCGAGCACCGCGCCTATTCCCGACTTGCAACCGCAGTCCGGAGGCGAAGGAATAGCCTGTTCTTCCACAAGCTTATCCTTTTCAACCCTAAAAACTAAAAACTCCTTGCAATGGCCGAAGTGTTCGTCTACCAAACCATCGTGGGAGGGAACAGCAATTTTCATTATACGATCTCCTTGGTTTTCTAAGTTAATCTCGCCACCCTCAATTCGGAGGGCTCTTCCATTTAAAATGGCGTCGGCAACCTTTCTACGGGCAATTTCTATGATTCTTCCAAAGGTTTGACGGGAAACTCCCATTGAGCGGGCAGCCGCCTCATGATAAAGGCCTTCCAAATCAGCCAGCCGCAAGGCTTCGGCTTCATCAAAACCAAGGACAACCTCACCTAGGCTGCTGGCAGGCACACCTTGGGGTTTCATCACCCTTCGCTGCGGTACGATACCAAGCCTACGCTCTATGACTGGACGGGGCATTGGCTCAACTCGATGAAGCAGGTTTCAGGCTTGCCAAGGCAAGTTCCATCTCGGATGTGATTGTGTCGGCATCTTTTTTCGCCTCTGCCGAGAGCTTTGACCAGCGAAGGCTTTTTGCCTGCGCCACCTCGCTCCGCCAGGGCAACTCCGCCAACACTGGCAACCCTATTCGCGCTCTTCCTCCCTCACTGCCATCGTCGAAAAGCTTGGTTTCTTTTCCGCAGTGGGGGCAGACTATCGTTCTCATGTTTTCCACGATGCCCAGCACCGGAGTCTTGAGCATGGTAGCCATTCTCACCGATTTGTTGACGATCATGGATACGTAGTCCTGGGGCGTGCCAACAACGACGATACCAGAAAAAGCGATGGTCTGAAGGGCAGTGAGCGCGATATCAGAAGTTCCCGGAGGGAAGTCTATAATCAAATAATCCAGCTCTCCCCAATCCGAATCGTTCCAGAACTGCTCTATCGCCTTGCCCAGAAGAGGTCCTCTCCAGATAACCGGTTCATCCTCCCGTTCATTGAAAAGATTGATGGAAAGAACCTTGATCCCTTCTTCGTTCACGATCGGGATGAGTTTATTTCCATCCGATTCAGCCCTGAAGGAATCCACACCCAGCAAGCGAGGAAGGCTTGGGCCTGTAATGTCGGCGTCCAGCATGCCGACGCTCATACCCCTGGCGGCCAAAGACTGGGCCAACAATACAGCAACAGTGGATTTACCCACGCCGCCCTTGCCGCTTGCTACCCCTATTACTCTTTTTATGCTCGGATTTGACTTTTTCTCGGGAACCATATCCATTCATTAACTCCTTTACGGGTTGTTATAGTCATTAGCCCATAATGGCCTTTATGCCAAAAGCTGTCAAGGACAAGAGCCATGAACAAAAACTACGCCGTAGAATTGGTCTGTGAAAAAACCTGAAAGCATCGTATAATTTTATATAACGATAGCGCGAAAACGCTTTAAACGCTTAAATGCGGCAGCATCTGCGAACAGGTACTTCCAAGGAGTGGACGATGATCGATCTAAGAATTAACGGTGAGCAAAGAAAAAAGAATATACAACGCTGCAGGGAAAAGGGAATTCTGCTTCCCACCTTTGCCCAGATGCGCGATCCTGAAACGATCCCTTCTTCGGTAAAAGAGGAACTATCCCACATTGGGCTGTGGGACGTCCACCCTAGAAACCTCTTCAGGGTTACCTGGCACAACGAGGCAGTGGAAAAGGGCGGCGGCTTTGATGGGGTGAATTATCTGGAAATCCCCCGGGCAATAACGGGCACAAAGGCTCGAATTATCGGCTTGGCAGGCAAATGGTTCCCCACGGGAGCCCACAAGGTGGGGGCGGCCTATGCCTGCCTGGCTCCCGAACTGGTGACCGGCCGCTTCGATCCAACCAGCAAAAAAGCGGTCTGGCCATCTACAGGCAACTATTGCCGGGGAGGAGCCTACATCTCCCGGCTCCTGGCCTGTCCAAGCATAGCCATCTTGCCCGCCGAGATGAGCAGGGAGCGCTTTGAGTGGCTGGCTACCATGGCCGAGGAGGTGATCGCCACCCCAGGCTGCGAGTCCAATGTCAAAGAAATTTTCGACAAATGCGTGGAGCTGGAAAACACCAGGCACGACGCTGTTATTTTCAACCAGTTCGACCAGTTGCCCAACCACCTTTGGCACTACGAAATAACAGGCCCGGCGATTGAGGAAGTTTTCCAAAAAGTGAAGGGACCAAAGGATCATCTGGCCGCACTGCTCCTTTCCTCAGGCTCGGCGGGAACTCTCGGTTCAGGCTCCTATATCAAACGAAAATTCCCCGAAGTTAAGCTGGGGGTGGGCGAAGCCCTCCAGTGCCCCACAATCCTGGAAAATGGATTCGGCGGACACCGCATCGAAGGGATCGGCGACAAGCATATTCCCTGGATCCACAATTTTAGGGAAACCGATATGGTAATAGACGTGGATGACGAGCTGGCCATCCGCTATATCAGGCTTTTCAACGAAGAAGTGGGCAGAAAGAACCTTCTGGAGGCTGGAGCTGATCCAGAGATAGTGGCCAAGCTCGACTGGCTGGGCATTTCTGGGGTGGGCAACCTCATTGGCGCCATCAAGATGGCTAAGTATTACGAATTGGGCGAAGAGGATATCGTCTTCACCATGTTCACCGACTCAATGGAACTCTATGGTTCAAGGATCAGGGAATTGAGGGTTGAGCGGGGTGAATATGACCAGCGCCAGGCAGACAGGGACATGGAGAGCATAGGAAGCCTGGGGG
The DNA here is from genome assembly GCA_002428725.1 of Spirochaetaceae bacterium UBA6076. Taxonomy (GTDB): domain Bacteria; phylum Spirochaetota; class Spirochaetia; order Treponematales; family Rectinemataceae; genus UBA2256. The sequence goes on from DIXQ01000024.1 coordinate 47,271, forward strand.
TGGACCATGTGCTCGAGATGAGCCATGTGGACCGTCGTAGGGCACATAACCTCAAATACTTTACCTGGATCGAGCAGTTAGGAAAGCCGCTGGAGGAGCTTAGAGCCCAGTGGGACGATTACCGAAACTACTGGGGTTCCCTTTACGAACAGGTGGAGGAGATGGACACCATGATTGAAGAATTCAATAGAGAAGTGTTGTCATGATTTTATTGCGGCGCTGTTACAGGATTTTTGCCGCCGCGACGGAAAAGCATAAAATCGGCATGCCGCCTGAAACCAAGGCCGCTACGGCAGACCTAGCCGGATTGGATATCCTTATCGATGGCAATAAAATCGCCGCAATCGGCAAGGATCTTGAAGCCCCCGAAGGCACCCAGATAATCGACGCGTCCCGTCATGTCGTCCTGCCCGGGCTTGTGAACACCCACCATCATTTTTACCAGACATTGACCAGGAACATTCCCGCTGTTCAGGACGCCAAGCTTTTCCGCTGGCTGGTCTACCTCTACGAAATCTGGAAAGGCCTTGATCCCGAGGCCGTCTATTGGTCTTCCATGCTGGCCCTGGCCGAGCTGGCCAAGACGGGCTGCAGCCTGACAAGCGATCATCACTACCTCTATCCTAAGGGCTTTGGCGCTGACATCCCTTCGCTCCAGTTCGAGGCGGCTGCCCGGGTCGGTCTTCGCTTCTCCCCCACCAGGGGCTCCATGAGCCGATCCAAGAAGGACGGCGGCCTTCCTCCCGACTCGACTGTCCAAGACGAAGAACTGATTCTGGAGCACAGCGAGGAGACCATCAAGCGTTTCCACGATCCGGCGCCCGATTCGATGCGCAAGGTGGTCCTAGCCCCCTGCTCACCCTTCTCGGTCTCGGAGGACCTGATGCGCCGTTCGGCCGCGCTGGCCCGGCGCTATGGGGTGCGGCTCCATACCCATTTGGCCGAGACAGCCGACGAGGACGAGTATTGCCTACGGATGTATGGGCGAAGACCCCTCAAGGTCATGGAGGATTGTGACTTTATCGGTCCCGATGTCTGGTACGCCCACGGCATTTTCTTTAACGACCAGGAGCTGAATCTGCTGGCAAAAACAGGGACTGGAGTCGCTCACTGTCCCTCCTCGAACATGAGGCTGGGATCAGGCATTTGCCGGGTGAGGGAAATGCTGGATCGTGGCGTCAGAGTAAGCCTAGCGGTGGACGGCTCGGCGTCCAATGACGCATCTGACATGCTGGGAGAAGCGCGGCAAGCCTTGCTTTTGCAGCGTATCCACTACGGGGCGGGGGGCATAAGCGCACGGGAGGTCCTAGATTTGGCCACCCGGGGCGGAGCTTCTATGCTCGGATTCGATGAAGCCGGAAGGATTGAACCGGGAGCTCTAGCCGACCTGGCCCTCTTCGATGTCATGAAGCTGGAATACACGGGGGCTCAGTCGGACCCGGTGGCCGCCCTACTCTTCGCAGGTTGCGACCATAAGGTCGACCATCTTATCGTAAACGGAAAACTAGTGCTGCGCTCCGGGCGGCTCGCCATGGTGGACGAGGAAGAAATTCGGATCAATGCGGAAAAAGCCGCCCAAAGGCTCTACGCCTGATATAATAATCCGCGATTTACTGCATATATAATCTTCGTTGACGAATATGACTTTCATCGGCTATCCTTAACCTCTCGAGGCGGACAAAGGCGAGTGCCCTTTAGGCACCCGGCCCGCCCGGCGCATGGAGGTATCCAATGAAAAGCAGGATTCTCGCGATCGTTCTCGTCATAGCGGCACTGATGCCCGCCGCGGTCTTCGGACAGACTGTCCTCAAGCTCGCCCATCTCAACCCCCAGCAGCCCTTCGATGTCGCGTCGGCAGCCATGGCGGCGGTGTTCAAAAGCGAAGTCGAAGCCAATTCTAATGGCCTGATCAAGGTCGATATCTTCCCGAACGGCGTCCTCGGCAAGGAAGCCGAGACCATGGTTCAGGTGAAATCGGGCGTCGTCCAATCCTTCATATCCTCTTCGGGCGGCATAGCGCAGTTCTACCCCCTCATCGATGTCACGAACATGCCCTTTGCCTTCTCGAGCTACAACGTCGGCTATAAAGTCTACGACGGCGAATTCGGAAAGGAACTGGCCGCCGATATCGAAAAGAAAGCGGGATTCAAGGTGCTCGGATTCGGAGAATCCGGCGGATTCTTCGCCATCACGAACACCAAGCGGCCGATCAAATCCCCCGCCGACATGAAGGGCATCAAGCTGCGCACTATGGCGCTTCCCCTGCACCAGGCCATCGTAAAGGCCCTGGGAGCGTCCCCGACCACGGTTGCCTGGGCAGAGGTGTACACCAGCCTTCAGACTGGCGTCGTCGATGGTCAGATGAACCCCATCTCCATCACCGCCATGGCCAAGTTCCAGGAAGTTCAAAAATATATCACGCTCACCAATCACCTCTACGCTCCCTATGTCTGGGTCATGAATCCCAAGTTCTATGCCGGCCTTTCCCCTGATCTCCAGAACGTTGTGGACGACGCCGCGAGGACGGCGATACTGGCTGGACGCGGACTCTCCAGGATCATCGACAGTTCGGACAAGGGACTTCCCGCCCTCGCCGAGAAGATGCAAGTGTACGTTCCTTCCAAGGCTGAAATGAAGCAGTTCCGCGATGTCGCGATTCCCGCGGCCAAAGAATTCATGATCGCCCAATACAAGAAAGACGGCGAACTCTGGGTTGACAAATTCTTCGCGGCCATCGACAAGGCTGAAAAGGAACTTGGTTACTGAGATCGCTTCCACTCTCGATTCTCGCGGGGCGCCATGGGAGGGCTTAAGCCCTCCCATGGCGCCCCGCACGCAAGAGGAGTTTTCATGGCAACCCAAGGACAAGGAAAAAATCAAGCCGCGCTGATATCGGCGGCGATCGACAAGGTTGCTGGTCTCGCCTGCGCGATTCTATTCGGCACGATGACAGCCATTGTCATCATCGGCGTTTTCTTCAGGTATGTCTTGAACGCCCCGCTCAACTGGGTGGAGGAAACCTCCCGCTATCTGATGATCTGGGGCGCCTCCGTCGCCATCAGCTTGGGAGTGAGCGCCGGGGAACATGTGGGACTTACCATCATCCTCGACTCGCTCAAGAAACCTCTGCCGCGAAAAATCCTCACCCTATTCGTCAACGCCCTTGTCTTGGCTTTCCTCCTTTTCATGTTTGTTTATTCGCTGAGCGCGACGGTGGAAGCCAAAACCCAAATGACCCAAGCTCTCGGCATTTCGATGTTCATTCCTCGACTCGCGGTGCCTGTCGCCATGGCGTTGTCGGCGGTTCAAGTGGTCCTTGTTTCCATCATGGTGCTCCATAGCCCGGACGGGATTCGGCCACAGGCCGCCGGCTATATCGACATCTAAGGAGGCGGAAAATGTTCGCATCGGTAGCAGTGGTCTTTTTCGCCCTCCTCATACTCGGCATCCCGATCGGGTTCACCCTGGGAATCGCCGGCGTCGTCGGGCTTCTCCTTATGGGCTCGGGCGTAGGGCTACTTTCCATGGCCCCTCTCCAGTACTTTTCCGGCCTCGACATGTTCACGCTCATGGCTATGCCTTTTTTCATCTTGGCTGGCGAGCTGATGAACAAGGCCGGCATCACGAAGCGCCTCGTTAATTTCGCCAACGTCCTCGTAGGGCACTGGCGGGGCGGGCTCGCCCACGCCAACATCATAGCCTCGGTTTTTTTCGCGGGGATGACAGGCGCCGCGGTGTCCGATACCGCCGCGCTCGGCACGATGTTGATTCCCGCGATGGTCGACGACGGTTACGATGTCGAGTTTTCCGCCTCGATCACCGCCGCCTCCTCGATCATCGGACCGACGATTCCCCCTTCGAACATGATGGTCATCTATGGTTCCCTCATGAATGTCTCGATCGCGGGGCTATTCGCCGCGGGATTTTTGCCGGGCATCGTCCTGGCCATCCTTCTCATGATCATGTCGGCCTATCTTTCCTACAAGCGCGGCTACCCGAAGGGACCTAAGACGACTTTCAAGCAGAAGCTCGTCGGCACGAAGGACGCCATCATTCCACTGCTCATGCCGATCATCATTCTTGGCGGCATCCTTTCCGGTCTTTTTACACCGACAGAAGCTGCTTCCATCGCTGTGCTCTACGCCTTGATCATTGGATTCTTCGTCCTCAAATCGATAACATTCAAGGATTTGCTGCCGATGCTTCTCAAGACAGCCAAAATTACTGGCTCGGTCTTCTTGATCATCGGGGCGGCTTCAATTCTCAGCTGGGTTCTCGCGATCAACCAGGTGCCCCAGGCTATTGCGGCCTTCCTTCTCGCGACGACCGGCAATCCCAAACTTATACTCCTGATGATCCTGATACTTATGCTTATCGTGGGCATGTTCATGGATATCGCCGCGGCGCTTATCATACTCGGCCCGATTCTTCATCCCATCGCCGTTGGCGTAGGCATAGCGCCGATTCATTTCGGCATCATCATGGTCTTGTCGCTCAATATCGCGCTGATGACGCCACCCGTAGGTGCCTGTCTTTTCGTGGCTTGCTCGATTTCGAAAATCAGCCTCGCTCGATTGTCGAAGGCGATTTTCCCCTTTATCATCATGGAAATGCTTGCCCTCTTCATCGTGGCGTATATACCGGAAATTTCGCTTTTTATCCCAAGACTGCTCGGCTTTGCCTGAGCCCATTCCTAGCGGCAGGGCTTGCGAATCAGCCTCCGCTTAGGGAAAATAAGTATCCGGAGGAATCATGGACAAAAACGGAATCCAAAAACTCATCGCCGACCTCGCAACAAAAAAAATCGAAATGGCGGGCAAGGACTTCTTCCTCACCTGGGAAAAAACCAGGGACGAGATCGACGCGACCTTCCTTGTGGCCGAGATTCTGCAGGCCATGAGGACGAACAATATAAGCCCGCGCATTTGGGATTCGGGCATCGCGGTTTCCAATTTCAGGGACAACTCCACCCGCACCCGCTTTTCCTTTGCCTCGGCCTGCGACCTCTTAGGCCTCTATGTCCAGGACCTGGACGAGGGCAAGAGCCAGCTGGCCCACGGCGAGACGGTTCGCGAGACTGCCACCATGATCAGCTTCCTCACGGAGGCCATCGGCATTCGGGACGATATCTATTTGGGTGAGGGCGACAAATACCAGAGAGAAATAGCCAAGGCCCTGGACGAGGGCGTGGCTTCGGGGGTCCTGCCCTCCAGGCCCACCATTGTCAACCTTCAGTCCGATATCGACCATCCCACCCAGTCCATGGCCGATTTTCTCCATCTTTCTCACTATTACGGCGGACTGGACAAGCTGAAGGGCAAGAAAATCGCCGTGACCTGGGCCTATTCACCTTCCTACGGCAAGCCGCTCTCGGTGCCCCAAGGCGTTATCGGTCTGGCCAGTCGCTTCGGCATGGAAGTATCCCTTGCCTATCCCGAGGGCTATGATTTGCTGCCCGAGGTGATCGAGACATCGAGACGCCAGGCTGGCCAGTCAGGGGGCTCCTTCAGCGTCAGCCATTCCATGGACGAAGCCTTCAAGGACGCCGACATCGTCTATCCCAAGAGCTGGGCTCCCTACGATGTCATGCTGAAGCGCGTGCCCCTTCTCCACAAGGGCGACCAGGCGGGGCTCAAGGATCTGGAAAAATCCTGCCTGGCCAACAACGCCAAACACAAGGCCTGGGAATGCACGGAAGAGAAGATGAAGCTCACGAAAAAGAGCGATCCCAAGTATGGTCAGGGTCTGTACATGCACTGTCTGCCCGCTGATATCACCGATGTCTCCTGCGACGCGGGCGAGGTAGCTGCCTCGGTCTTTGACCGCTACCGGGACGACACCTACCTGGAAGCCAGTTATAAGCCCTATATCATCGCGGCGATGATCCTCCTGGGCAAATTCAAGAACCCGGCGACGGTGCTCAAGGCAGCCTTGATGAGGAATGCTCCCAGAATCCTCGAAGGCTAAGGTCCGTAGACATAACATGAAGCGATACCAAGCGACGCGAATCATCCTGGTTCCATTCTTGCTTTTCGCGACGCTTGGCCTTGGATCCTGCAGCCTCCTAGAAAAACTTCGCCCCCCTAAACCTCTCCCTCCAGGCCCGAGCACGACAACAACCGTGGCTGCTGGATCGGCGATTTCTGGAACCGCAGCCACCGGAGCGGCTGTCTCCGGAGCAGTGATCTCCGGCGCGGCGGCCTCTTCAACCGCGATGCCGCGGCCCCCGGTTTCGTTAGAGCTTTACCGAACGGGGAGGATAGATCCGAGGGCGAGAGTTCAGACCAGCCCGGCCATCAATGCGGCATACCGCAGCTCGGCCCAGGAGGGCTTGGGTCTCCTGACCCAAAGCCTGCTTAAAGGCGAAAACGATCCCTTTACGAGAGTGAAACTCATTCACGACTGGATCTGCGCGACCATAGCCTACGACGCGGCCATGCTAAAAAGTGGCAATGCGGTGAACCAGGATATCCAAACCGTACTGGCCAGCGGAAAGGCAGTATGCTCGGGCTATTCCAGGGTTTTTCAGGCAATGGCTGATACTGCGGGCATTCCCTGTGTTACGGTATCAGGCTATGTTAAAAACCAGCGGGGCTCCCGGGGCCTAAGCCAGGATAATTCCCACGCATGGAACCTGGTGCAGATTCTGGGGCGCTGGTATATCGTCGATACAACCTTCGACGCAGGCTACGTAAAAGACTGGGTTTTCATCAAGAAATACTCCACCGACAATCTCTTCATCGATCCGGCCAGGAGCATCTATTCCCGCTTTCCCAAGGAATCCTGGCAGCAACTCCTGGCCCTGCCTCTCTCCGGCCAGGAATTCCTGAGCCTTCCCGACCTGGAAAGCGACTTTTTCACCTATGGGCTTATGTTTGCCGCCCCCGCCCCGGCCTGGGAAACCCAAACCCGGGGCGCCTATGAGCTGGATATTGTCACTGGCACCCAGGACACAGTCCTGGAGGGAGTCCTATTCGACGCCGCGGGCAGAGAACTTCCCGGGGCTGTCTTTACCCAGCGCCCTGAACCTGAACGGCAAAGACTTTTAGTTTCGCTCCCCTCGAAAGGGGATTATAGTTTCGAGCTATATGCGAAAAAACCCGACGAAGAGCGCGTCGATTACATGATCGAGGCCGCGAGGTTCGAACAAAAAGTGCTTAGCCCCCTGAGCCAAGCCGAAAGGGTGGAAATTCTCTCACATTTCAAGAAAATCACCGCGCCTAAAGCCTACCTCTTTGTGGAGGACCCTTTCGACCAGGACCAGAAGCGCAGGGTCATAGAGTTGTTAGCCAAGGCCGGCTACTCGTTAGGGCCTTTGAAAAAGGTCCTTGCCTTGAAACTGGTCAATCAAGTCCCAACCCAACTGTCAGGCTATCCCACTGTCTACGCCCGGTACCAAAATTCCACCGGGGATACCCTTGTATCCCCACTCTCGGGAAGCCTAAAGGCGGGCAACGAGGTCAATTTCTTGTATAAAAGTTCCGAGAGCAGGGAAGCCGCGCTTATCGCGGGCAAGGAATTCTATGCTCTTGAGAAAAACGGCGAAGGGGTTTTCGAGCTCAATCTTAAAATTCCTGCGGTTCCAGAACTGATGCTCGGCCTCTCGGAAGACGGTAAAAACTACGACATAGCCCTGGCGTGGCTGGTGAAGCCCTGAGTATCCAGCACTGACCTTCAGGCTCTGGGCGAGTAGGCGCTGGGTAGGGAAAGTTCGGTAAACTCGGCGCCAAAGGCTTTTTTTAAGGTATCCATATCAAAAAGGCGTTTCGCCGATCCTGGATTGATCAATCTTCCCTGGTGCAGAAGAATTGCCGTATCCGCCACCGAATAGGCCAAGCCGATATCATGGGTGGTGAAGAGTATCGCCATGCCGCTTTTAGCCAGGTCGGAAAGCTTCTGGGCTACCGCCGCGGCATGAGCCGGGTCTAAAAGTGAGCTCGGCTCATCCAGCAATAAAATCCCCGACTCCTGGGCAAGGCAGCGGGCTATGCGGACCAATTGGAATTCCCCGCCCGAGAGGGTCGCAGCCCCCCGTGCCTCCAGGCTGGCTACCCCAGCCTCCTCCAAGGCCTTTCTCGCCGCTCGATAATCCCCTTGCCCGGGCAGCGAAAGGGGCGAAATGTGGGGAGCCCTGCCGAGGAGCACGAAATCCAGGACGGGATAGTTGAAGGGCAGCCTCTCGATCTGGGGAAGGAAGGCGATTTTCAATGCTATTTCTCTGGGCGAGAGCGATGAGAGCTCTGTTCCCTCCAAGAGCACCCTTCCTCTGCCGGGCTTGAGCTTACCGGCTAGCAAGGACAAAAGGCTCGTCTTACCTGCTCCGTTCGCACCCAGCACGGCGATTATTCGCCCCGCTTCCAGGGAGAGCGAAACATCGGTGAGCAGGTTCTTAATCCCGGGTCGGGAAAAACAGAGGGCTTCGGCCTCAAGGCGGCTCATCGGAGCAGCTCCATCTTTCTCCGGGAGAGAAGGAGGGCAAAGGCCAGGGCACCGAGAATCGAGGTGACGATCCCCAGGGGCAATTCTCCGGGAAAGAGAACCCTGGCTATGCCATCGGAGATTAGGACAAATAGCGCTCCTCCAGCCATGGACAGGGGTATTACCGACCTGCCGTCGGCCCCGGAGCGCAGGCGCACCACCTGGGGCACCACCAGGCCTACCCAGGACACCACGCCGCAGACAGCGGTAACCGTTGCCACGCCCAGCGCCGCAGCGGAAGCCAGGAAGGCCCGTTCGGTCTCTGGTCGTAGGCCGAGGGCATGGCTCACCGAATCGTCCAGGGAAAGAAGGGTGGCCCTCCAGCGCAGAAGTAGAAGTAGGATCAAGCTTACAAGGGATGGGGGAAGTATAAAGCTGAGTCTTTGCCAGCCCATGGGCGAAAGGGATCCCATAGTCCAGAATACAATATCCGGGAGCTGGGACAAGGGATCAGCGGCGTATTTGACCGCCCCGAGGAGGGCTGAGAAAAACGCCGAGACCGCCAGCCCCGCTAAGAGAAGGCGCAGGACCTGGCCGCCGAAGGTAAAGGTTTTGGAAAGCCATAGGCTGATCCAGAGGGCGGCCAGGGCGAAGACGAAGGAGAGCCCCGCCACGGCGTAAAAGCCTGTGGCGCCTGCAAGTAACGAAAGGGCGGCACCGAATGCCGCTCCCTGGGATACACCTAAAAAGCCCGAGTCCACCAGGGGATTGCCGAAAATGCTCTGGAAGACGGCGCCCGAGCCGCCCAGGACTGCGCCTAAGAGTATGGCGCCCAGGGCTCTTGGGAGGCGCAGGGATAGAAGGACTCTGACGGCGATGGGGTCCTGGCCGAGGGTAAAGGGATTTAAGAGCCCTGGGCGCGGGTAGCGGCCCGCCAGGAGGTAGAAAACGAGCACGGCGGCGAGGGCTCCGCCCGTCAACAAGGAGAAGCGAAGGTTCGCTTTCAACCTCTTAGATTTCATGTATCGAAATCGCCCAAAAGGTGGCTCTGGATCGTCGTCGAGAAAAGCTCAGGACCAATGGAGTACATGAAGTCGAAAAATTCCCTGGCCGAGTCCAGCATTGAGCCTGAAAAATGGACTTGGGGCCAGAGCGCGCGATAGATCCACTCTAGGCCCAGAATCCAGCGGACATCGGGTTGGTCCCAGGAATAGAAGTCCTGGGCAAAGCCGAACACCCGGCTATCCTTGACCGCCTGGGTAGAAGCCAGGGCTGGCAGGGAAGCCAGGGCTTTTGCCGCGATCCGGGAATCTTTCCGATAATCCACCACGAAGATCACTTCGGGATTCCAAGCGGCGATCTGCTCGGCGTTTACAGCTGCCCAGCCCGAACCGGGATTGGCATCTTTCCAAATCGCCTCAGCCCCGGCCATTTCCACAAGCCTGGTCTGCATCCAGGAAGCGGGTGGAACATCCCAGGTGCCCTCTTGTGCGGAGGAAGCCTGGACTAAAAGGACCCTCGGCGCCTTTTTTTCTCTTGGAAGCGCTCCGAGCCAGTCTAGCTTTTTTTGGTAAAACCCCACCAGGGCTTCAGCCCGCTCGCTCATGCCGAACAAGCGCCCTAATCGGCGAATATCCGTAAAAAAGTCCTCCGGCGTCTCCAGGTTTAAATACAGTTGGGAAATACCCAAAGCGTCGAGTCCAGCTCCCAGGCTTTTCTTCATGGCGGTTTTTAATACGACAATATCGGGTTTAAGGGATGCATAGGTTTCGACGCCCGCGTTCCTGTCCAGAACAGGCTTCTTTCCGTACCCAGGTTCGATGGTTGAAAGAAAATTGCCCAGTCCCTGATCGGCTCCTGCTATAGCCAGCACCCGATCACCCGCGTCGGGAAAGAGATATACCGCGTCGGCTACCATGATCACCGCCCTGCCCCCCAGGACGAGACGGTGCTGGGCCGCCAGCTCGCCGACTGAACACAAAGAAATAACTAATAAAAATATCCATGCTATTTTTCTCATGGCGTACAGCCTATATCCCCTGAAGTTGCAAAGTCAATGAAATCGCGGTATTCTCCGCAGCCCTCTAGTAGGTTTTCATGGGTGCCAAAGCCCAGAACCTTGCCCGCCTTGAGGAAGAGGACCTTGTCCACGTAGCGAACCGACGAGAGTCGGTGGGAGACCGCGAGAATTGTCATCCCCCGTGGCTCCAGGCTCTTCCACAGCGCTGCCTCGTTCTTCGTGTCCAGGCTTGCAGTCATATCGTCCAATTTCCCTGACCGAACCGGAGAAAAGCAGGGGCTCTTGTGGAACATAGCCAAGCAAAGCAGCCCATGAAGGCGACGAAATGTCCTTCAGGGGAAGACCATCGATATACACGCTGCCTTCCTCGGGCGGTAAAAGGCCTACTATTGCCTTGAGCAAGGTAGACTTGCCGCTGCCGATACCTCCAACGATCAGGAGTTTCTCACCCCTTTGGACCTTAAGCGATACTTGGTCCAGGGCGAGATTTTCCCTGCCAGGGAACCGGAAAGAAATCCCAGATACCAAAATTGTCTCGAATCCGAAAATAGCTTTTTCAGGGGCATTAGATGCAACGGGGCTCACACTAGTGCTTTTAGAGGGAAAATCCTCCATCTCCTTCAGGCGGTCAATGTTCACAAAGGCCCGTTTACCGAAGATAAAAAGTTGGGGAATATCCAGTATGGGATAGATGAGAAGGTTTAGGTAATTGTAAAAGGCGTAAAAGGTGCCAATGCTCGTCCTTCCCCGGACAACCATGAGACCGCCGGCGAAGATGAGGGCGATCTGGGCTGCGTAGTTTATGTTCTGATAGAACATGTTGAGCAAGGTATCAAGCCTGGCCACCCCCATTTCGGTTTCGTAGCGCCGTTTGAGCACATCGGCAAAAAAACGGTCGTACTTGGCTTCGGAGGCAAAAGACTTCAGTATGCGAACGCCGGAAAAGCTCAGCTCCAGCTGCTCGTTCACCGAGGAGATCGCCTGTTCGTTTTTCTTTACCCTATCGTAGATGCTGGACTGGACCCTCGAAAAGATAACGAGCATGAGGGGAAGGGAGAGAAAGGAAAAAAGGGCCAACCGCCAATCCAGAAGCAGCATGGCGACGGCGCAGAAGAGTATCTTCGATCCCGATTCCACGGCTCTGAATATACCCGAGCAGAGGAACCAGGCTAGCTTGGGAAAATCGTTGATGTCAGAACTCAGTCTGGTAACGATGTCCGGGGAGCTGAAGGCGGAAAAAAACAGTATTGCCATGGAAAGGGCGCCGCCTAAGCCCTCCTGTGAGTTGGAGGAAGCGGCATGCTCCAGAAGATCCAGAAGCGATTTAGTCAACAGAGGAAAGGAGACAGCCACGAGGCTGGAGAGTAGGCTCAAACAAAGCAAAAGAAGGATGAGCCCCTTTTTCTGCTTCCAGACGCCCCATATCCAGGCTAGGAGCGTAGAGCGCTTCATAGGCTCGTCCTGGCAATAAACTGCCTGTCCACCAGCTCTTTATATTCAGGAAAATCGCTGTAGAGCTGGCTGTGGGTTCCCCGGGCGGCAATCCGCCCCTGGGAAAAGAAGAGTATCTGGTCGGCGTGGATGACCGTGGAAAGTCTGTGGGCTACGATTACCGAAGTCCGGCCCTTGAGGAGGGAAGCCAGGCTGACCCGTATTTTTTCCCTGGAGCACCAAACCTATCTTGCGGCGCCAGGATGCTAAATCCAGTTCGTCCAAGGTTGTATCGTCCACGCTCAGCCTACCTCTCTGGGGTTTAGTAAAACCGCAGAGAAGGTTTACCGTGGTGGACTTGCCCGAACCCGACGAGCCCACAATCGCCGTCGTGCTGCCCTTGGGAATGCTGAAGGAAATATCCTTGAGAATCCAATCCTCCCCCCGATAGGAAAACCATACCGATTCGAAGCGGATTTCATGGCGAAGCTGGGCAGGTTTCTTTCCCCATCCGCTGAATTCGGGTTCCAGAGCCATGACCGAGGCAATTCTTTTCATGGAGGCTTTCGCCTGCTGAATTCTCCTAAGGCTTTCTGCGATATCGAGAACTGGACGCATCAAGGATGCGCCATACTCGATAAAGAGCAAGAGAGTACCCAGGCTCATGGAGTCGGCGGCTACCTTCTCGCCGTAGAGGATTTCCATTCCCTGGACGAACTCGGTCAGTTTGGCCACGATTGAGGAATACAGGGAGCGGGAGGATTCGTAGAGCCCAATAATGTGCTTGTAGAAAATCAGCAGAATCGTCAAGAAACCCGCCGCTGTCCCCAGCATCGCCAGGGACAATACCGGAGCGATCAGGGAGGTTACGACAAACATTCCGCCCATCATGAGTATGCTGACGATAAAGGTAAGTCCCAGGGATGAGAACAGCTTTCTAAGCTTCTCGGTGTCATTCTCGGTCCTGGCCATGAGTTCGCCCACCGGATGGGCGTCAAAGTACGCCACTGGCAGTCGCAGAAAACGGGAAAAAAGATCCTGTTTTACTTTTGTGACTACGGCGAGGCCAAGCTTTACCATCTGCATGGTGCCGACATAGCTCAATAATCCGGAAGATAGCACCAAAAGGAGGTAAAGACAGGCGTAATATAGTAAAAGCTCGGTGTCGCCGGCGGGGACTGCGCGGTCGATGATAGCCATGAGAAGCAAGGGCTGGATTACTCTTCCCGCGGCGATGGCCAGGAGGGTCAATAGTCCTGTCACAGCGTATCGTTTTTGGGAGATCGCGTAGGAAAAAATCGTAGCGGTATACGTAATGTTATGCAGTTTCATGCGGGTATAGTGGGTCACTATACCCTGGCTAAAACCTTTAGCGATACTCCTCCCAGGCCTTAATCTCAAAGCCTTTCGCCTTGTGGCTCTCCAGCGCGTCGATGAACTGCTTGGCCACCTTGATGTTAGTGAACAAGGGGATGTTGAAATCCACCGCAGCTCTGCGTATCAGGTAATCATTCTTCAATTCCTTTTCCTCATTGTTCTTTGGGATGTTGATAACTAGATCGAATTCCCGGGCTTTAAGCATCGTGGCAATGTTGGGCTCGGCCTTCTCCAAAGGCCAGGCCAGGCGGGTGCAGGCAAGGCCGTTGGAATTAAGGAAGCGGGCTGTGCCGCCGGAGGCGAAGAGCTCGTATCCCATGGAGGTGAGTTTTTTCGCACTGTCCAAGAATTCGATCTTGTCCTGTAAGGGCCCGGTGGATAAAAGTACATTCTTTTTGGGAATCCGATAGCCCACCGAGAGCATGGCCTTCATAAAGGCATCGTCCAGGTCCGTGCCGATGCAGCCCACCTCGCCGGTGGACGCCATTTCCACGCCCAGAATGGGGTCAGCCCCATGGAGGCGGGAGAAAGAGAATTGGGCTGCTTTTACCCCCACCCAGGGCAGGTCCAAGGCCGAAGAACTCGTCTTGGGGAGCTCGGCGTTGAGAATAGCTCGGGTGGCCAGGTCTATCATGTTCACCCTGGAAACCTTGGAACAGAATGGGAAGCTCCGGGAAGCCCTTAAGTTGCACTCGATAACCTTTATCTTATTGCGCTGGGCTATGAACTGAATATTGAAGGGACCGGTAATCTCAAGCTCGGCGGCGATCTTTTCGGTAATCCGCCTGATCTGGCGAATTGTTTCGATATAGAGGCGCTGGGCGGGTAGAACTACCGTCGCGTCGCCCGAGTGAACCCCGGCGTTTTCGATATGCTCGGTAATGGCGTGGAATAGAATCTTTCCCCGGGATGCGACGGCGTCGATCTCAATTTCTTTAGAGTTTTCAATGAATTTTGAGACCACAACCGGATGCTCGGGGGAGAGTTCTGTGGCCAGACTGAGAAACTTCCTCAATCTAATCTCGTCCCAGGCCACGTTCATGGCCGCGCCAGAGAGCACATAGCTGGGCCTGACCAAAACCGGATAACCCACAGACTTGGCGAACTGGGCTGCCTCGTCGGCGGTGGTCAGGTCTTTCCATTCGGGTTGATCCACCCCGAGTTCGTCCAGGAGGGCAGAGAATTTGTTCCTGTCCTCGGCCCTGTCTATGTTAGAGGAGGATGTGCCTAGAACCACGGCGCCCGAGTCGTAGAGTTTCATGGCCAGGTTGTTGGGGATCTGCCCTCCCATCGAAAGGATGATCCCCTCGGGGCGCTCAAACTCGTAGATGTCCAACACCCGCTCCAGGCTGAGCTCCTCAAAGTAGAGTCTGTCGCAGACATCGTAATCGGTGCTCACGGTCTCGGGATTGCAGTTGACCATGATGGTGCGCCTACCCAGCTTTCGCGCGGTCTGGATCGCGTTGACGCAGCACCAGTCGAACTCCACACTTGAGCCGATCCGGTAGGGTCCCGATCCGGGCACCATGACGCCGGCGCCTGAGGGGCTGACATCGTCCTTTGTGCCTGAGTAGGTGAGGTAGAGGTAGTTGGTCTCGGCGGGGAACTCCGCCGCCAGGGTGTCGATCTGCTTGACCGAGGGCAGGATGCCCTTGGCCTCCCTGAACGCCCGGATATCCTGCTCTTTTTGCCCCAGGATAGAGGCAAGGCCTTCGTCGGAAAAGCCCGAGCGCTTGGCCGAGCGGATCAGCTCCACATAGGCTTGGCCCCGGGGTTTTTTCCCTTTTCCCACCTCGATGAGTTTTTCCTCGATTTTTCGCACCGCGGCAATACGGCCCAAGAACCAGGGATCTATTTTCGTGGCCTTATGTACGGCTTCTACGCTCCATCCTTCGGCGAAGGCCCTATATACGGCGAAGAGCCTGCGGTCCGTGGGCTGCCGTAGGGCTGTTTTCAGGGA
Organism: Spirochaetaceae bacterium UBA6076; assembly: GCA_002428725.1. Taxonomy (GTDB): domain Bacteria; phylum Spirochaetota; class Spirochaetia; order Treponematales; family Rectinemataceae; genus UBA2256. The sequence continues at coordinate 62,477 of DIXQ01000024.1, forward strand.
CTCAAAGTCGGGACCTAGGAGCCTGGCCTCGTCCGACAAGCCCCGGGCGCCCATGCCTGTCATGCGAATGGCTTTCTGCAGGGCTTCCTCGAAGGTTCTGCCTATGGACATCACCTCGCCCACCGATTTCATTTCGCTGCCCAGACGGGTGTCCACTTCCTTGAACTTGGAGAGGTCCCAGCGGGGAATCTTTACCACGCAGTAGTCCAGCGCCGGCTCGAAACAGGATTTGGTGGCCACGGTGATCTTATTGGGAATCTCGACCAGGGAAGCCCCAAGGGCGAGCTTGGCCGCCACATAGGCTAGAGGATAGCCTGTCGCCTTGGAGGCCAGGGCAGAGGAGCGGGACAGCCGGGCGTTCACCTCGATTATCCTGTACTCCTCCGAGGCAGGATCCAGGGCGTATTGTATGTTGCATTCTCCCACAATCCCGATGCTGCGGATAACCTGGAGCGCCACCTGGCGCAGCATGTGGTATTCCCTGTCGGTGAGGGTCTGGGAAGGGGCCACGACAATGCTCTCGCCGGTATGGATGCCCAGGGGATCGAAATTCTCCATATTGCAGACGGTGATGCAGTTGTCAAATCTGTCCCGTACCACTTCGTATTCAACTTCCTTCCAGCCCCCCAGCCATTCTTCCACCAGGACCTGGGGCGAAAGGGAAAAAGCTTTTTCGCAGCGTGATGCAAGCTGTTTTTCGTTTTTGCAGAGCCCCGAACCGGCGCCTCCCAAGGCAAAGGCCGCTCGCACCATCACCGGATAGCCAATCTCGACGGCGGCGTTTTTAGCCTCTTCCACCGATACCGCGGCGACGCTTCGAGGTGTCTTGGCTCCAATGCTATGCAGTTTCTCGGCAAAAAGCTCCCTGTCCTCGGTCAGCCTGATCGCATCCACGGAGGTTCCCAACACCTCCACTCCATACTTGTAGAGAATCCCTTCGTCATATAGCTGGATGCCACAGTTGAGGGCTGTTTGTCCCCCAAAAGCCAGGAGAATCCCGTCGGGACGCTCCTTTTCGATCACCTTTCTAACGAATTCCGGGGTCAGGGGAAGGAAATATGTCGAGTCGGCCATCCCCTCGCTGGTTTGAATCGTTGCAATATTGGGATTGATGAGAATCGTCTTGACTCCCTCTTCCCGCAGGGCTTTAAGCGCCTGGGAACCTGAGTAGTCGAACTCCCCCGCCTGGCCTATTTTCAAGCCGCCCGAACCGAGGACGAGGACTTTTTCCGGTTTTTTCATGCTTTTCTCCGATTGCTGGACTGCCGGGCGGCCTCGTCAATAAAGTCTTCCAGGAGGAACTGGGTGTCCCTGGGTCCCGGGCAGCCCTCGGGGTGGAATTGCACTGCGCTGAAAGCTCTGCGCCGGGAGCGAAGGCCTTCGATAGTTCCATCATTGGCGTTGACAAACCAGGGCTCCCAGCCATGGGGAATGCTCTCTTCCCTGACGGCGTAACCGTGGTTTTGACTAGTCATGAAACAACGCTGGCTCCCCACCTCCAGGGCAGGTTGGTTCTGCCCCCTATGGCCGTAGGGCAGCTTATAGGTATCCGCGCCGGCGGCAAGGGCTAATATCTGATTTCCCAGGCAGATGCCGAAGATGGGGGTATCGCCTTGGAGGGCGCGACGCACCGAAGCGATGGTTTTTGTGCATGTTTTGGGATCTCCAGGTCCGTTGGAGATAAAAATACCGTCGCAGTCTATGCCTTTGAGGTCGCTATCCCAGGGAAGGCGAAGGACATTCGCGCCGCGATCCAGCATGATCCTGAGGATATTGGCCTTGACCCCGCAATCGATCAGCGCGATTGTCGGAGCCTTGGGATTTGTTCGGTACAGCTTTGGCACTTCGCAGGAGACCTCCGCGACGGGGTTTGTCTCATCTAAATCCTGGATTTCTCCTAAGCTTTGTTCCGCTTTCTGTCCTCCGGCGGCTGACGAACTGGCTACGACAATCTTGCCCTTCATTACCCCCCGTTCCCTGAGGATTTGGGTGAGAGCTCTGGTATCGATTCCAGCGATTCCCGGTATGCCCTCCTCCTCCATCCAGGAAGAAAGACTGCGCTTGGCGCTGTAATGGCTGGGCTCCTCGCTGAGCTGGGCTATGACGAGTCCTGAGACTTGTATTTTTTCCGATTCAAAATCGAGGGGTATTCCGTATCGATCGAATTTCATCGCGGGAACCCCATAGTTGCCAACCAGGGGATAGGTGAGAACGAGTATTTGTCCTCTATAGGAAGGGTCTGTAAGGGATTGAGGATATCCTACCATGCCGGTGGAAAAGACGACTTCCCCCGAAGAAGAACGAAGGGCGCCAAAGGCCTGGCCTCTAAACTCGCTGCCGTCTTCAAGAAGCAGAAAGGCCTCACGCTTTATGGATCCCATGAAATCTCCTTAACTCAGGGCTCTATCGTCATAGAACCTCGAGTCCGCATCCTACGCCCCAAACGAGGTCGCGACCTAGGCTAGGCTACGCCACCTGATTCCCGGTAGTAAAGGCGTCGTATGGCTATATGACGAATTTTGAATAAAGTAACGTTCCAGAGGGGATTATTCAAGGGGAAGATGAGGGTTTTTAGCAATTTTTACATATTTTATGCATATTTATTCATAATGATTTAAAAAACCTCATTGTTATCGTTTTTTAAAGCGGTTTTATGCAGAACACCAAACATTACCTTGTGAGATCGGCCAGGCTTGCATCACAGAGCGAAAGAAGATCCTTGGGCGACAAGCGCATTTGCAGCCCCCGGCGCCCGGCGCTGACTGATATCCAATCGAAAAGCGAGGAAGTTTCATCCAGAAATGTCGGCAGTTTTTTCTTCATGCCCAGGGGCGAACAGCCGCCTCGCTGATAGCCGGTCAAGGGTTCTAACTCTTTAAGCGGCAAGAGGGCGCAGGATTTATCGCCTATCGCCGCGGCTGCCTTTTTAAAATCGATCTCGCAGGAACCGGGGATGATACACACGAAGGCTCCCTTCCGTTCGCCCACAACGATAATGGTTTTGAATATGCGATCCGGATCGAGCCCGAGCTTTTCCGCCGCGTGGGTCGCCGAAAGATCCTCGTCAACTGCATAGCTAAGCAGGGTAAAGTGAACACCCTGGCTCTCCGCAAGCCTAAGGGCATTGGTTTTTTCCTGGTGCTTGCTCATGGTTCTATTTCCTTTCTCAGGCCACCGCCGGCAAGCCCATATTTGTGGCAAAGTCTTTCGTAGTCCTCAGGGGAGTCGATATCCTCGAATATTCCTTCACAGGGTATCTCTACGCTGATCTGTTCAAGACTGCTCACAGCCTCCTTGAGGCTCTCGGGTTCGCTGGCTGCCATTATGGCTGGAGCAAAGGCGAGCGGGAAGAATACAGGATGTCCCTTTTTGCCCCCCATTGAAGGGAAGATCAGTGCCGGGGCAATGCCTGCGGCCTTCCGCGCCCTCGCCGTTTCGCTGAGCGTTCGGTAAACCCCCGGATCGACAAAGGGCATGTCGGCATGGGCGAGAAAAAAACCCTCCGGATTATTTTTCAAGACTTTAATCCCCGCCCTAAGGGAACTAAGGCGACCCTGGGCCCAGAATGGATTATGCACGAAAACAAACCGTCTCTCCCTAAGCGGGTTGTTGCGCCAGAGGTCTTCCCCGTCAAGGTTTTGCCCGGGGCTCGCCTGTCCGAGACTTTCTCTTTCGAGGCCTCTTTGCACAAGGGACTCGTCTTTACCCGTTACGACGATGACCGGATCGCAGTATTCAAGGGCTGCCCAGGCGGCTTTGGACAGCATGGTTTCATCGCCCAAGGGTAGAAGTAGCTTGGAACTGCCGCCCATCCGCGAGCCCGAACCCGCCGCTAGGAGGATGCAGGGATAGGGAGTAACTCCAGGGCTACGTTCCATAAAAGTCCCGGGCTCAGGACTTAGCCGAAACAGGGGTCCCCATGTTCAGCAAGCCGACCCGGCGGGCTCCAAGCTCCTTTAGCCCTTGCAGCACCACGAGCTTCAAGCGATCAATCTCCTCCAAGGTCCTCTCGGGCGCGGGCCCGCCGGGCTGCCCCCTCCGGGTGACACAGGCTTCCGGTTCAATATAGGCGCGGAGTTCTTGCCAGGAGACTTCTGGAAGGGCGAATAGCTTGTCGACCGTCGCCGCTTCCTCAGCGGAAAGGTCCGAAAGACGCTTGCCCGACCCCAGACAGCGCTGGACCAAGGCCTTGGCCGCCAGATAGGCTGTTCTAAAGGGAATTCCCTTTAGAACCAGATACTCGGCTACATCTGTGGCCTCTAAAAATCCCTCATCCAGCGCCTTTCTCATCCTATCCTTCCGTGGTTCAAGGGCAGAGACTAGGACGGCGAAGGTTTTCAACGAAGACAACGTTGTACTCTCTAGATCGAACAACAATTCCTTGTCCTCTTGTAGATCGCGGTTATAGGCGTAGGAAAGCCCCTTTTGAAGCACCAGAAGGGCTTGCAGGTTGCCAAGAACCCTGGCGCTCTTGCCGCGGATAAGCTCGGCAGGATCGGGGTTGCGCTTTTGCGGCATAATGGAAGAGCCGGTGCTGGCCGAATCTTTTACCCGGACAAAACCGTATTCGCTGGATGCCCAGAGCGCAATATCCTCGCAGGCCCTGGAAAGGTGGACCATAAGACTCGCGCAAGCCGCGGCGTATTCGACGCAGGCATCCCGGTCGGCCACCGCATCCATGGTGTTGCGCGACGGGCGCGCGAAGCCCAGCGCCGCAGCCGTCATATTCCGGTCCACCGGCAGCCCCGAACCTGCTAAGGCCCCGGAGCCAAGGGGGCATTCGTCAGCCCGGGCGCGCCCGTCGCGCAACCTGGCCGCATCGCGCTCAAGGGCTGCAGCCCAGGCCAGAAGGTGGTGGGCAAGACTGATGGGCTGAGCCCGCTGCAGGTGAGTATAACCAGGCATAAGGCTGGTTCTGTTCTCCGCCGCCAGATGAATAATCGCCTCGATGGCCGAGTAGACAGCAGCCTCGGTGCGGTCAAAGGCTTTGAGGACATAGAGCCTAAAGGCTGTCGCAACCTGGTCATTCCGACTCCTGCCTGCGTGAACGGCCTTTCCCACCTCGCCCAGGCGCCGAGTAAGCTCGGCTTCTATAAAGCTGTGTACATCCTCGCTCTCCGGATCAACGATAAGTCTGCCATCGGCCGCTTCGGCCCTTATCGCCGCAAGGCAGTCCACTATCGCTCTGGCATCATCCGCAGAGAGAATTCCCGTTTCTCCTAGCATGGAGGCGTGGGCAATAGAGCCCTGAATATCCTCGTCCAGCAATTTCGAGTCTATCGATAAGGAAGAGAGAAAGGCTTCGACCCCGGGATCCAGCCCCCCGACGGTAGTCCCGGCCTGCCATAGTTTAGCCATCGTAATACCTCTGTTTGCATGATAAAGAGAGGCGCCGCAGCCCGTCCAGGGCTGCGGCGCCTTATGTTGTAGAAAGACCCGTCTTACAAAGCGATCCTCCGGTCAATCCCCCGCCGGAGCCGTGTATCCCGAGGATCCGGGCTTTACCACATCCGGTCCCGCTGCGCTCCCGTTTCTGGCGACCCGGGCTTCCAGCCTGGCTCTCACCTTGGTCGGAAGACCAAAAAGATTGATAAAGCCCGTGGAATCCTTGTGGGAGAAAAGTGGGCCGGTAGTGAAACTGGCAAGGCTTGCGTCGTAGAGCGAATATGGGGAGCTGGCGCCTGCGTGGATGATGGACCCCTTGAAGAGTTTTAAAGTTACTGTGCCCGTCACCACCTCCTGCGTCGAGTCCACGAAGGCGTTAAGGGCCTTACAAAGCGGGGAAAACCACTCGCCTTCATAGAGAATTTCGGCAAAGCGCTGGGCCACGGTGAGCTTGAAGGAGAGGGTTTTCTTGTCCAGACAAAGCTGCTCCAGCTTGTCGTGGGCTTCCATGATGATGGCTCCACCCGGGGTTTCGTACACGCCCCTGGACTTCATGCCGATAACCCTGTTTTCCACCATGTCCACAATGCCCACGCCATGGGCACCGCCGACTTTGTTCAAAGCCTTGACCAAGGCTACGGGATTCAGCCGCTTGCCATTCACGGTAACCGGCACGCCCTTTTCGAAGCCGAGAGTTATGTATTCCGCCTTGTCCGGCGCCTTTTCCGGTGGCACGGACATCTTGAGCATACCCTCCAGCTTAGGCTCATTGGCAGGGTCCTCGAGATCCAGCCCCTCATGACTGATGTGCCAAAGATTGTCATCCCTGGAATAAGAATCGGATTTTTTCATCGGTACAGGAATGTTGCGTTTTTCTAGGTATTCGATTTCTTCTTCCCGGCTCTGGATATCCCAGGTCCTCCAGGGGGCTATCACTTCCATTTCAGGGGCAAAAGCCTTTACACCCAGTTCAAAACGCACCTGGTCGTTGCCCTTGCCCGTGCAGCCATGGGCTACCGCGTTGGCGCCCTCGGCCAGGGCTACCTCAGCGAGTCCCTTGGCCAGCAGTGGACGAGCCGCCGATGTGCCTAAAAGGTATTTCTTCTCATACGGACTGCCGGCCTTTACCAGAGCCCATAAATAGTCGGATACGAATTCTTCCTTCTGATCCAGGCGGATAAACTTCTGGGCTCCCGATGATAGTGCTCGCTTTTCCATGGCTGCCCAGTCAGCTTCCTGTCCCACGTCGCCACATACCGCCACAACTTCGCATTCATAGTTCTCTTTAAGCCAGGGCACGATCACCGTCGTATCCAGGCCTCCTGAGTAGGCTAATACAATCTTCTTCTTCATGGCCGGGATTTTATGCATATTATTCGAATATTTCAAGGGGTTAGTTGGATTTTACTGCATATTTATGCGATAATGGCAGAATTAACAGCGCCAGTATTACAAGTGCCGCTCCAACCAGGTTCATGGGTGTGAGCCTTTCTCCCAAAATAAACATCGATGCCACTACGGTAACCACTGGCTCCAAGGTAGAAACCAGAGATGTGTTGGTGGGCCCTATGTGTTCGAGACCAGAAAAAAATGCCCACACAGCGAGCACTGTGGAAACCACCACGATGGCGAGTATTGCAATAAGACCCATGAGATCCCGCGGAGGCTCGAATCCCCCGACCGCCACAGAGGCACCAAAGACCAGGGAAGCCGACAGCATGATCACAAATGACGACTGAATCGCCATCCCCTTTTTAATGATTTTAGATCCGCTCACGATATAGACCGAATAAATCAGAGCCGCAGTAAGGGCTAAAATTATACCTTTCACGCTGCCAGACCCACTAAAACCTACTATAAGAGCGCAACCGGCGAGCGCTAGCAAGATGGCGACGAGCTTCCATGCGTTCAATTTTTCCTTTAGAAAGACTAAGGAGATAAAGGCTACAAGGGCGGGATACACATATAAAATCAAGGCTACCAAACTGGCCGAGGCGTAATTTAGGGCGCTGAAATAGCAGAAGGACTGCCCGGCATATCCCAGGGCGCCCATCCCCGCATAGAGAAGTACGGTTTTTAAGTCCGGGAGTTTTAGCCGCTTAACACGCATGAGAATGAACATAAATACCGCCCCGAATATAAACCTTAGAAAGAGCATCGTAGTGGTCCCGGCTCCCGAACTGAAGGCAAACTTAGCTAGTATCGGCATGAGGCCAAAACAGAAGGCTGAGAGGGCTACGAATAAAAATCCCTTGAGTTTTTGCATGTATGAGGCCTTTTACAAAGCGGCCGGCCGGGTATCCCCGGCCAGCCGACTTATTTCAAGCAATGAGAAAAAGAAACATTACTTCCACTTAGCCAGGTCCAATTCCTTTTCTGTCTTGGCAACAATCGCTGTTCCGGCCATGTCGCCAGTGACATTGATGCAGGTGCGGCCCATGTCCAGCAGGGCGTCGATGCCCAGGATCATAGCGTATGCCGCCGCCACCGCCGAGCCTTCGGTTACCTTAAGGCCGATGGACTCCAGTACCATGAGGAGCATGATGGCTCCGGCGCCGGGCACGCCCGCGGTGCCGATGGAAGCCAGGGTGGCGGTGATGATGACCGTGAGCTGCTGGTTAAAGGTCAGGGGCTGGCCTATGGCATTGCCGATAAACATGGCGCAAACGCCCAGATAGATTGCCGTGCCATCCATGTTGATGGTGGCGCCCAGGGGCAGGGTGAAGGATGCAATAGATCGTGGAGCTCCCAGATTCTCTTCGGCGCAGCGCATTGTGATGGGCAGGGTGCCGCCGGAAGAACGGGTAACAAAGGCGGTGATCATCGCCTCATTGGCCCCTTTCAGGAATTTGACGAATCCCAGCTTATAGACAGACAGCAGTCCGCCATATACGCCCACGAGATGAACGATCAAGCCAATGTATACAGTAAGGGTAACGATGAGCAGGGGGCCGATAGCCTTGGGTCCCTGCTGGGCAAAGACCTGGGCGATAAGGACAAACACACCTATCGGCGCATACTGCATAATGCCGCCAACCAATTTGTACATGGATTCTGCGCCTGCATTCACCACATCGACGAGGGTGGCCCCCGCCTTGGCAAGTCCCTTGTTGTCGGCGTCTTTTATGTAGGAAAGCGCTATTCCGAATACCACCGCAAAGAAGATGATAGGCAGCACGTCGCCCTTGGCCAGAGAATCGATGGGGTTAGTGGGTACTATGTTGAGCAGGATAGTGGCGATAGTAGGTGCCGCCGCCGCCTTGCCCTGCACGCCCGCCGATCCCACGATGTTGAAACCCGCGCCAGGCTGAAGGATGTTGGCGAAGATAAGTCCGATAAGCACTGCGAAAGCGCTGGTAAGAAGGTAGTAGACCATGATCTTGACGCCTACCTTGCCAAGGCGCCCAGGTGCAATGCTGGCTGCCCCTGCGATCAGGGAGAACAGGATAACTGGTACGACAATCATCTTCAGAAGCCTGATAAAAAGATCCCCAAAGAATCTAGAGTTATCCACAAAGGGTTTTACAGCATCCGGAAAGAACCCGAGGATGATACCCACGATCGCGCCTAAGACGAGACCGATGAGTATTCGCGCGAGGAGATTGGTCTTGAAATACCAACTAAGGACTCCACGCTTTTCTTGATTTTCAGCCATCTTCATTCCTCCTTAGGAATATGCTCGAAAATCCCGCCTCGCAAGGCGACATCGCGGCCGAGCGGGCGATGACCAAAAGCGATTATACTCCTAAAAGTTGGCAAACACAAATATTTTTATCACTCGGCCAGATCTATTTGTCTCCGCCCTTTACAGGCCCATGCAGAAGATGCAGGATTGACCCATGAAAACCATTGGCATTCTGGGCGGCATGGGCCCCGAGGCTACGCTTGAGTTTTTCAAAACACTCTTAAGCTATGATAAGGCGGAGCGGGATCAGGACCATCTTCACATAATCATAGAGAACAATCCCGCAATACCGGACAGAACCGCCTTTATTCTCGGCAAAGGCGAAAACCCATTGCCAGCCATGCTCGCATCGGCAGAGCGTCTGCGAATTGCCGGGGCTGAGCTCGTCGGAATACCCTGCATGACCGCGCATCACTTTCTCCCCGAAATCAGGAAAAACTCCCCGCTTCGATTCGTTTCCGCCCTCGAGACGATGGATAGAACATTGCGGGATACGTATACGGAAGTGCGCAGCCTTGGAATACTCGCCACAGCGGGCACCAAGGCGGCCAGGCTTTATGAATCGGCGTTGCCGCGGTATGCGATTTTATGGCCTGAAGAAGAAGAGCAAAAAAAATTAGTTATGGAAGCCATCTATGGCAGAAATGGAATAAAGGCGGGAAACCGTGGCGAGATTCCCAAAGCCCTGTTAAAGCAAGCGGCGGAATTGCTCATTGAAAGGGGAGCGCAGGCGATAGTAGCCGGCTGCACCGAGGTGCCGCTCGCTCTCTCCCAGCGTGATATCAGTGTTCCCCTTTTGGACCCGATGCACATGCTCGCCACCGTATTGGTTGGCCAAGCCCGACAGGGCTAAGCGGCTAGCCTTCCAGATCGGTCCCCTGCCCTACTCGTTGTTTTTCTCTCAGGTTCTTTAAAAAATCCTCGAATGCCTTCTTGGCCATGTCCTTGCAGCCCAATCCAAAGGCTAAGCCAATGCCAAGCGCTATCGCCGCAAAAAGGATCGTAAAGATTGTGCTGATGATTGTCTGTCCCAAGCCTAGCTGTTCCATGGCCATCGTGGCTACGATAAAATACCCGAGATACTTTATAAATCTTCCAATTAGGTCTGGACTGTGAACCGCCGCGTTGCGCGCTATTGTTACGATAAAATTGGAAAGGAATGTCACCACGACAAAGCCTATTATAACTGTTATAAGCGTCGCCAGAAGGTTGGGCAGGGCTGAGCGAACCCATGCCGATAGGGAATTGGCAGCTCCCTTATCCAGTCGTGCTACGATATTAGAAAGGACTATGATCATCAAAAACCAGTAAAGCAGGTATCCAAACAATCGGGACGGAGATTGGTGAACGTTGCCTTTTCTTAAAAAACTCGCAATGCCTGTTTTCTCGCTTAGACGATCAAAGCGTAATAAGCCCAATAATTTGGGAATGAGTAAACGAACGAGCACCGCCATCAGCCAGCCCACCAGGAAGGTGAGGAGCGCTCCTGCTATGGGCGGCAGATCATGGGAAAAAGATCGGATCGAATCTATAAAATTGGTAAAATCCATCGAAGCCTCCTTATTTAAATAAATACTCCCAAGTCTTAGATCTCTCCATCCGTCACGAGCCTGTGAATCTGTTCGACACTCATTCCATCGATTCCCAGACTCTGTACAGTGCGCCCTATGCTTCGGTAATCCTGATTGTTCATCACCTGCGCTAGATCTATCACTAAATCTATGCCAGGTGTGGGTACATTAAGCATGCGTCCCATGGATGCCATAGGTACCAGACTCATGGGCACGTCTTCCCAGATGTACCGGTGCTGGATAGTAGAGGGAGCCTTGATTCCCGCGTAGCCCGAGGTAGCCTTGATCGCCTCGCAGAGCGTATTGCCTGGGGAATCGTAGCTGAGATACAGCCATTCCCTGGCTGAAACAGTACGCACTCCCAGAGCCTGGGCTAGCGCCAGCCTTTCGTCATCCACCCTCTGGAGTACCCTGGCCACCGCCGGCGATACACCTTGGATGTAATACTCAAAATTGCCCTGGGTGGATTCTATCCACCCAGCGTTGAGTAAGGTTAGAGCTGGATGAAATACAGCGCCGATATTTTCCAGACTCGTTGCCAGAACATTGGTTCCGGCGCTGAACTGGGGAAAAGCATTATTAAGCACTCCTAGCACATCGGGAGTCATGTGGGAAGGCAAAGCGCTTACCGGAACTCCGTTCTTGACCCGGAATATATGCCCCCTGTGTCGGTTGAGCATTCGTGATGCGTAGATAAAGGTCTGGGCTTCGACAACAACAGGTCGTTTATCGGTGCCGGACCGTCTTAGGGCTTCCTTGAACTCCAAGGCTCCACCTGTTCTCCCTGGATTAAGAACGACAATCTGTCCGTCCTTTAAAAAAGGAGCCATCAATTCCCCCAGGGAAAGATGGGCGGTGGAGGGCGTGACGATCATGATTACATCAGCCCCGTCCAAGGCTGTCTTTATCGACGAGGTGGCGGTATGGACCGGACCGAAGCCCTCCACCGCCCCTTCCAGATCGACACCCCCATACCAGCGCACGGCATTGAGGTGTTCATCGGTCCTGTTGTAAAGATGAACCTCGAACCCCATGTACCCCAGGTGCCCAGCCATAGACAGACCTCCGTTGCCGGCGCCTGCTACACACCATACGGCTTTGTTACCCTTAGCCCGCACTTGCTTGAGGATTTCCCTCACTTCATTCCAGTCCTTAGGGTTTGCCATGCAAACCTCCAGAATGGGTGGCCAGATCGATATTCTCTTTAATCATTTCTATCCTCCGCTCAATCGAAAGGGGATTCCCTTTCTCATCAAGAGCCTTGACCCCTCCCTGGATAAGGCCTGTGGGGATATCGGCATTGGAAAATTCCTCTTTCAGATTCGTGATCCAGGGAAGGGGGAAAACGCCAAATTTAAGCATTGAGTACAAACCCTGGGGTGAGTAGGTTTCGGGTATCAGTGATTCCAGTGCACCTATCATCGCCTTGGCCTGGCGGTATAGCTCCTCTTCCCGCACCGCCAATTCCTCGTTGCGCCCCATATCCTCCACAGCATTCAAAGCGCGCAGACGGCGGTACTCCTGTAGCGCATACAGGGTGATCTTAATGCTCTCCTCCATTACGTCGGGGTCGGCAAGCCTGAAAGCCTCGGAATAGCTCACCACATGGATGATCTGCGGGCTGGTTGTATCCCTTGGTTCGATATCGTCCATCATGGCGGTCACAGCGGCCAACTGAGCCTTGGCCTTTTCAGCGTCGGGAGAGAAGTAGTCCAAACCTCCCCGGGGTTGGAGATAGACTTTAAATCCAGGCCCTTCCAGCTCCCTGACTAGGCGAACTAAAGCCTTTGCCTTAGCCAGATCCTGGATGCCCCAGAGGTATTTGGGGGTGTTTAACATGATCTGCAAGACTAGATTACCTATTCCCTGGCGCTTGGCCGCCTTGGCTGCCACATAACCTGAAACCACGTAGCCTAGATCATCGGTGCCCCGGAAAGCAAAGTGATGGGGAACATTGGGTTCGAAGGGCTTGCCTGTGGAGGCTATATACCGCAGTGCGGTAAAATGCTCCTCGAGGTTTTGAAGCACAGAATTGGGGCCCCGTCCGTCTAACTGGCAGAACCACCAGAGAGAAAGGGCATGCCAGGCGATATCCAGGCTGTTCTCGTTGATCCGGGCAAGGGCTAGCACATCTTTCGTTCCGGCGTAGGTCCTGACCAGCATCGGCCGGGCAGCCTCCCACACCGCCGAGAATTCCTCCGCTGTGGCTATGGGAACCCCGCCGCCATTGCTCATGCCCTCCCAATTCTCGCCGAAATTAGACTGGGTCAGCTGGGAGCTTCCTATGGAGAGCACGTCCAGGTAGCCGCCGGAGGCCAGGCGCTTGGTCCAGTCAAGGAATAGCTTTACCGCTTCGCGTCGATCGTTCAGGTAAGGTCCGGCATGCACCCGGGTGAGCGGAGGCTGACCAAGGGCTATGCTGTGGGAAACCCTATCGGTGAGCCGATCGCCCCGGGTTCCAAAATTTTTGTAACCCGATCGGTCTATCGGCTTGAAGCTGCGATATTTGCCGCTCTTGACCAGGTTTTCTCCGAATGCCATGCGCGCGCTGTCGTACTTGAGCCCCTCGGACATGGAGCTGGGCATGAGTTCTTCGGGGATTCCAAGCTTTTTCATGGTCTCGTGGGGAGTTTCATCTCCGACAAAGACCTCGGCCGTATCGGGAAAACGCTTTAACACAGCCTCGCAGGCTTCGGGCAAACCGGCAAAGAAAACTGCCCGCAGCTTTCCGCCGTCCTTGACCATAAGTTTTTCTCGTGCAAGGAATTCCCTAAGGGCTGCATAGGTTCGAAGCGCATCCTGGGGATCCAGCCTATAACTGAGGCCTAAGAGATTTATGCCTTTATTGTGAATCCAGGCGCGGAGAAGCCTACCCCCTCCACCACGACTCAGTGCCTCTAATTCGTGGCTCAGCTCCTCGTCGGCTATCCAAGAACGGATAGCGCACTGCTCTAAAACCTGGGAAAAGGAAATTATGCCGAGGGTATGTACATCTATCGCAGGATGGAGCAAGCCGAACACTTCGCCTCTGTTAACTTTGAACAAGTTTGCACCTCCTTGCCATAGGCGTATCTCTATTGATCCCTCCCACCTCTCCTTCTACTGAGTATCGTACCGTAAAATAGAAAATACCACGTATTCAGACCACGTGGCAGTATATTGAGAAAAATTAATGAAAATTTTTTATGCGACTTAAGATTGCTTAGGATACAGCCTTGACATTCGAAGCCGTTGACGACCCAGTCGCCGCTCTTGTGGAGGCTGTTGCAGCAGGGCTCGAAGCGGTGGAAGTTTTTTCAGTCTTGGGGGTTTCCGATTCGCCCTTGGGCTTCGAGGTTGATTTGGCTACTCCGGTAGCGCCAGTGGAGGATTTTTTAGAATCATTGATATAAAAACCACTGCCTTTGAAAATGATACCGCTGCCTCCCCCTATCATTCGGCGAACTCGGCCGCCGCATTGGGGGCAAACCTTTACCGGTTCCTCGGACATGGCCTGAAACTTTTCAAAGTGGTAATGGCAGTCCCGGCATTCATATTCATATGTAGGCATTGTTGCTACCTCGGTTTATGTAGAAAATTGCGATGGTTCGTTCGCAGGTCAATATAATAAAAAAGCTTGGAATAGGTAAAGTGGGGGCGCTATGGAGGGCTTTACCGAAGGATTCTCAGACGCCTGCCCACATTGGTAAAAGCAGCCACGGCAAAGTCAATTTGTGACGCGTCGTGGGCCGCAGATATCTGAACTCTGATACGGGCCTTGCCCCTGGGCACAACGGGAAAGGAAAAGCCAATCACATAGATCCCTTCTTCCAAGAGCTCATCGGCCATCTTGTGAGCGAGCTTTTCATCGTACAGCATCACCGGGCAGATGGGATGGACGCCAGGCCGTATGTCGAAACCGGCATTGGTCATGGCCGTCCTGAAGCGCTGGGTATTAGCTTGTAGCCTATCTCTCAATGCGGTGGATGATCCGAGCATCTCCAAGACTTTGAGTGTTCCGCCGACAATGGAGGGGGCGAGGGTATTGGAGAAGAGGTAAGGCCTGGCCTTTTGACGCAGGTATTCCACGATTTCTTTTCTGGAGGCAATGACTCCGCCCGAGCCGCCGCCTAAGGCTTTGCCGAAGGTGGTGGTGATAATGTCTACCCTGCCGGCGACGCCGCAGTGCTCCCAGGTTCCCCGACCATGGGCGCCCACGAAGCCTGTGGCATGGGAATCGTCCACTAAGACCAAAGCATCGTAGCGCTCGGCCAGGTCGCAGATGGATTTCAGGTCGGCGATGTCCCCATCCATAGAGAAAACCCCGTCGGTGGCCACGAGGCGCAGTCTGGCTCCGGCGGCTTCCTTTAAGCAGCGCTCTAAGCCCTTGGACTCCCGGCCTGTCTCGGGGTCCCGTTCCTGACTGTCGTCCATGACACCGTGGGCATAGACCCAGCGCTTGGCCTTGCACAGCCTTACTCCATCAATGAGGGACGCGTGGTTAAGGCTATCGGATATGATTGCGCACTCCTCGTCCAAGAGCGGCTCAAACACGGCGCCGTTGGCATCGAAGCACGAAGAAAAAAGAATAGAATCCTCCATGCCTAAAAACTCCGCCGCCTTCTGCTCCAATTCCTTATGGGGCTCCTGGGTTCCACAGATAAACCGCACCGAGGCTAAACCGTAGCCCCATGTTTTTAGCGCCTTGATGGCTGCATCACGTACGTCGGCGTTATTCGCCAGCCCCAAGTAGTTGTTCGCGCAGAAATTGAGCACTTCCTTGCCGTCAGAAACTCGAATCAGGCTGCCTTGGGGTCCCGAGAGCACCCGCTCGTCCTTGTAGAGTCCTTCGGACCTGATCGACGCAAGTTTCTCGCTGAGTTCGGATCGAATAGAACCGTACACGCTCTCCTCCCTGCACAGAAGCGCTTAGGCGCGCGGTCGGCCGCGGAAAAAGCCCATTATACTGCCCGCCAAGCCTCCGACTATATGCGCGAACTGGGAAATGTTGTCCTGCTTTGCCAGGGCATCCCAGATTTGGCCCCCCAGATATACAATCATCACGAGTATAAAGCTGAGGGGTATCTCTCCTTTTTTATAATTAGTTATAGAAGATAGAATTATCATCATAAAAACGATACCGGAAGCGCCCAGAAGCACGGTGCCGGGAAAGAGCAGTACATTCATGAGTCCCGTGATAGCCGCGGTGACCGCGATGCTGAGCAAAAGAAAGCCCGATCCATAGGCTGCCTCCAGCAGGGGGCCCAATAGAAGGATCATGGTAAAGTTGGCCATGTAGTGCTGAACCGAGGCATGGCCAAAAATATACGTGAAAAGCTTTATATAGTCCTGAAATACATTCGCCCGGAAGGGTGCCGGGGTTGAAAACCACAGAGCCGTGAGAGAAGGCATAATCGTTATAGAAAGGATGAGGACCAGCGCTGAGGCAAATGCGAAGGTCAGGGTGACCGGAGCGTTATAGCGGATCTTCATAGGCTATCCTCCCCGCCGAGTCATGCCCGGCGATTTCGTTATATATGGAAAGACTTTTACAACTCGTCTTAATTTAAAAAAACCTCAATCATACATCGATTGCCAAGGACACAGGGCAATGATCGGAGCCGGTCACCTCCTGTTGAATACCGGATTTAACCAAGGCCGGTAGAAACTCGGGATCGACGCAGTGATAGTCCAGGCGCCAACCTATGTTGTTTGCCCGGGCTGAGGGAACACGGTAGGTCCACCAGGTATACTTCCCCGGTTCGGAGCAAAAGTGGCGGAAGCTGTCCACATAGCCTGCGCCGGTAAAGCTTTCCATCCATGCCCTTTCCTCGGGCAAGTAACCCGGATTGCCCTCATTCTGCTCGGGCCTGGCCAGGTCTATGGGCTTGTGGGCTATATTATAGTCCCCCGCCAGAACAAGATGTCTGCCCTTGGCGCGCAGAGAATCACAATACTCCATCATGGCGGCGCAA
Organism: Spirochaetaceae bacterium UBA6076; assembly: GCA_002428725.1. Classification (GTDB taxonomy): domain Bacteria; phylum Spirochaetota; class Spirochaetia; order Treponematales; family Rectinemataceae; genus UBA2256. Next base: position 79,072 of record DIXQ01000024.1, read on the forward strand.
AAGCGAAGCTTATAGTCCAGCCTGGCTCCCTTGTCCTGGCTGTTAGGGAAATAGGCCGAAATCAGAACAAAGTCGTCAAAATCGGCTATCACCGTGCGCCCTTCATCGTCGAAATCAGGCAATCCCAGACTGCCCACCCAGCTGGCTTCCCTTCGGGCAAATATCGCGGTGCCGGAGTAGCCCTTTCGCTTGGCGCTGGACCAATACACCTTATATGGTTTGCCCTTGCCGTCCACGGGATTGAGCAGCTCGGCGGCGAGCTGATCGGGATTAGCCTTGGTCTCCTGCAGGCAGACAAAATCGGCGTCCTGGGCCGAGAGCCAATCGGAAAAGCCCTTGCCCGCGCAAGCCCTCAAGCCGTTAACGTTCCAGGAAAGCAGTGTCTTCATTCGTCATCCTTGCTTGATTATGATCCAAGAATAGAGTCTATGAGGCCCTTGAGCGCCGGATCGATCCTGGCAGGGCCTTCCGATTCCGATACGTCAATCTGGAAAACACCGTCCTTAAAAACAATGGGGCCATGCTCGTCGGGAAGGGGAATCTCTTCATCCTCCGCCGAGAGCTCGCGTATTGCCTTTCCTAGACTTTGCGTTTTAAGCGAGTCAGGGGCGCCCAGAAAAGCGATAGCCTTGGACTCGCGAAACGAGGAGGCTTTGTATCGACGAGGCCCCAGATAAAAATGGGTGCCGGCGCCCAGATGGTCTAGTCTCATGGTGTACTTTTAGAATATCGCAAAACCATGGCTCACGCCAGAGGCTGCTTAGTATCGCGACTATGTCGGGGATGCTATACTCCCAGCGTGAAACCTCGCATCCTGATCAAGCTATTCATTGTAACGATGGTTCTTTCTGGCTCCCCAGGATATGGCCAAAGTCTTAGTTCCTGGGAGAAGGCAGGACATCTACGCACCCAGCGATTCGATATCTTCTACGCCCCCTCGCTAGTCCAGGAAGCCGAACGCCTAGCCGGTTTTGCCGATGATGTGCTCGCCCGCCAAGAACAGATCCTGAATATAAAAGCCACGTGGAAACGGCTTCCGGTTTTACTCTCCGACCGGGAATACTATCTGAATGGGTATTTCACCGCCTTTCCTTCCAACAGAATTTCGATACAGCTGGCTAAGGCAAAAATATCCAATGAGCTTTCCTCCCTGGCCGATGAGTTACAGACAATCTTTGTTCATGAATTGACTCACGCGATCACCATGAACGCCCGGTCGCCTTTTTGGGCTACCCTCTCCTGGCTCATGGGTGATTTTTTTGTTCCCGCCGGCTGGATTGTCCCAAATATGTTCTCCGAGGGCACCGCCGTATGGATGGAAAGCATGAAATGGCCTGAGGCTGCCGAAAAAGACGCCCCGGAAGTGGCAGGGCTGCCGGGGAGGCTCAATGACCCAGCAGCGCTGGCACCCGTGTACAGGGATTTAGCCCAGGGCGCAACCAGGAGCCCCTGGGAAGTCTCAGGCCTGGAGGAGTTCCCAGGCTCCGGCAGCCTTCCCTATCTCTACGGCGCCCTGTTTGTCGATTACCTTGCGGCACGTTTCGGCCCAGACGTGATCGGCGCACTCTGGAGAGAGTCGGGCAAGGGTAGCATCCCTAACGGATTCGATGGCACCCTTGTATCCAAGGGGGTGTTCGAAACGATAACAGGCGCAAAGCTAGAAGCTCTTTGGCAGGAGTTTCTTGAGAGCTTGGAGAGTGTCGAGCTGGGGACAAAGGGAAAAGATCAAAATGCCTATGCCCAAGCCTCTGGGGACCTAGCCCTTCCAAGCGAGAAAATCGGGCCATACTGCGTCGTGGACGGCAGCCTTTACTACCTCGATCTGGAGCGCTGGGGCGTCTATCAGTTTCCCCTTGGCAGAGAAACCACTGCGAAACGGCTATTCGCCGCAGACCCCTATATTGAATACATTCGAGCTTCCCCCAAGAAAGACGCACTCCTGCTGGACTGGGTTAAAAGCGACGGCAAAGGCGAGCTGTTGCCCGCCCTGTACAGCTTTGATCTAGCCAATAGTCGACTAGATTATGTAGGACAGAGAGAGGAGCCTCCCTATGCCGAAGCTGCACTGAATCTCCGCGGGGACAATGAAAACCCCTTTCTATACCGCCCACAGGTAGACGAGTCCCGGGGCTCCACCTACGGCCTAATACGACTCGGAGCCCTAACACTCCCGGCCAGGCTGGACAGCGAAGGCTCTATGGAGATCCTGGAGAGCCCCATGGAATCGGTCTCTTCGCTGTCGTTGGCGCAGGAAAGCGGTGCTGGGGAAAAAACAACCATAATCGCGCTGGAAATGCCCCGAGAAGGCAGACCCCAGGGCTTGGCTTTACTTGTCGAGGATGGGACTACATGGACTTTGTGGACACAGGACTCTGTCTTTCCCGGCGGGTTCGAAGATCCTTTCCTGATCGACCCAGGCCGCTTAATTTTCAAGTCCTCCGATCTGGAAGGCCGGCAGAGCGTGAGCATTCTCGATCTGGATGGGGCGTTCATGGAAAGCCAAGGTCAAAGCAAGGCTATTTCCTGGATACCACTGCAAACCTATCGCGAAAGACTAAGCACTGAGGCTAAAGCGGAAAAAATGCCCGAGGGTACCCAGCAACCTGTCTTTCTTTCCATGGAAGAAAGTTGCTTCCCTCTGGTGCTGGAGACAAGCCGTATCCCCTACGCAGACTCGAATTCCCTGGGAGTTCAATTCAACGGCATGGACCTCACCGAGCGCCTGGCCTGGGTTGCTTCCGCAGGCTGGCATTTTGGTGCTTCCATGCCCGAAACTTCGCTTTCGTTCAGCTTAAGTCCAAATACCCAGGGTATCGAGCTGAGCGCCACGGACAACTATAGCGCGGGATCCCCGGGAAACGGCTTTTACAGAGTCCTGGGGCTTGGCCTGGATTACGAATATTACCATCGTTTTCTGCCCTTGCAGCGATTGCTCTGGACAGGTCTTTCAGGCACAGTCGCGGGTATGGATGCCACCCCTTCCTTAGCTCGATATTTCACTCCCGCTTTGGATCTTCTCTCTATGGGAGCGAGCTTCAGGCTTGGGTACTCGGACCAATACAGAACGCCCTTTTCCCCCTTCGACCCAAGGGGGGCGCAAGCCTCTCTGTCTACGGACTACGAATCGCTTTTAGGGCTCGCTGACGGCCTTTCTCTTTCGGGCAGGTTCAGCTTCGCCCTGCCCCACCCGGGACTTACGTTTGCGCTCTATGGCGTTTACAGCATGAATGACGAGTTGGTCTTTGCCCCGGCGGGGCGGTTTTTCCACCATGACGGCACACTGTATCCCTCAGCCCTCGCAGCTCCGTATCCCTATTATACCGAATACGCCACTCTTGACTCCCGGTCAGGCTGGTATGGATTTGGAGTGCTTTCAGTGCGTTTTTTCTCAATCAGCCCCTGGAAGAGCCTGGGGGTCGTCAAAATGCCCTGGCTGCCTGCCTGGACCATTGGAAACTTTAGCCTTCTAGGAGGGCTTCGAGCAGCGGCGCTCAACGCCGGCTCAAGCCTGGCCTTTCCAAGTTCAGCATTTTTATCCCTGGAAATTCAACTGGCGGTTCTAGCCGGGCTAGCAGCCGAAGGACGCTTGGTTTTTGATCTAGAAGCGGCATGGGCTTTCGACAAGCTTCTTTCAGGTGGCGATCGTTTCCATCTGGGCCTAGCCCTGGATCTACAAACATGAGCGAGCGGCAGCACAGCGCCGTGGTGGATGCCCAGAGTAGACTCTCACCAACGGTATGCACCGAACTTAAGGAAGCAATCCTATCGGCTGGAGGCGGTGAGATCTTTGCCGTTGGAAGCCTAGACAGCGGTGGTAGGGTAAACGCGATAGAGGTAGTGGCGAGGGGAAGCTCCGACGCCGTCCCCGCCTTGGGTTCATATTTTGAAAAAGGCTCGGTGCTACTACACAACCATCCATCCGGAAGGCTCCAACCCTCGGAGCCTGACGTGGCCATCGCAGCGGAAGCAGGCAGTTTCGGCGTAGGCTCCTACATTATCGATAACGAGGCGAGCCTGCTTTTTATCGTCGCCGAACCTGCCCGACGCAGATCCCTACGGATGCTGGACGAGGATGGCTTAGCCAAGGCTCTGGACAATGGGGGCAAGCTGGCGAAGACAATGCCGGATTTCGAGCCTAGGCCTTCCCAAGTTCAGATGACCGCCGACGTCGCCTCGGTTTTCAACCATGGGGGCATACTGGCGGCAGAAGCGGGCACTGGAGTGGGCAAGTCCTTCGCTTACCTTTTGCCCGCCATAGGCTGGGCCCAGGGCAACGAGGAGCGGGTGGTCATCTCGACGGCGACGATCAATCTCCAGGATCAACTTTTTACAAAGGACATTCCGGTGGTCTCGTCGATTTTCCGCAAAAAGCCCAAAACAGTTCTGGTCAAGGGCAGGGCTAACTATCTCTGCAAGCGGAGACTCCAGGAAGCCATCGACGAGGAAGGGCTTATGCTGGATGAGCAAAGCCCATTAAAACGGATCGCCGCCTGGGACAATGCCGGCGGGAATGGGGACAGGGCTGCCCTACCCTTCAGGGTGGATGACCAGACCTGGAGCAAGGTCTGCTCCGAGGCTGAGGCCTGCGTGTCCCTGCGTTGCCCCTACAGGGAAAAGTGCCATGTCATAGCGGTGCGCAAAAATGCCGCAGATGCCCAGATCATCGTGGTGAACCATCACCTGCTCTTTGCCGACATAGCCTCCCGGAGACGAAACGCGGGCATGGAGCAAACATCCATTTTGCCCTCCTACAATGTGCTGGTGCTGGACGAGGCTCACGCTATAGAAGACAGCGCCACGAGCCTCTTTACCGAGAGCCTTTCCCGGTTTTCCCTCTTGAAAAAACTGTCCCAGCTATGGCGAAAAAAGGGACGAAGTTTTTTTGGCAGCATGGCCAGTCTTGCCGCTTCCCCTTCGGTGGGCTCCCAGCGAGTACGGGGCTTCGAAGCAAGAATACAGGAGGTCCAAGGCTTGATGTCGAGCCTGGAAGCCTCAACCTTGGGGATTATGGGAGAAACGGCGAGCCTGCGACTGCGGGATAAAACGCCTGCCATCGTAGCGTCGCTCTGCGAGCCAGCGGGGCGGCTTGAGCGTTCGATTTTGTCGTTAAGCAAGGAAATAGCCGATATTTTGGAAACTCTGCCCGAATCGATTGCCCAGGAGCCTGCGGCCTACGAAACCCGTATGGTAGCCAGAAGCCTTAACGAGTCGGCTGACCTATTGGCTAGGATAAAGGATTTCGATGCCAACCCCGATACGGTTTTCTGGGTCGAAAAACTGAAGAGCCTTCAAAAGGAAGTTTTTATCGCCTTCAATGCGACCCCTCTTGAAGTGGCGACCCTATTGGAAAAATCGGTCTTCGAAAAACTGCGTTCAGTGGTCTGCAGCTCCGCCACCCTGGCTGTAGGGGGGAGTTTTGACTTCTGGATGAAAAGAGTAGGCATAGCCAAAGAACGACAGGACCTGGAAGCTAAAATATATCCTTCTCCCTTCCCCTTTGGAAGCAATGCGGTTCTGGCGGTGGATCCCCAGGCGCCTCATCCGCAACGGCAAAAGACGGCGTACAAGGAATACATTCCCGAAGCCGTGCTAAGGCTGCTCCTGGCTTCCCGCGGGCGGGCTCTGGTGCTTTTTACCAGCTACGAAATGCTCGGGGCTAGCTTTGAAAAGGCTAAGCCGGTGCTGGAAAGCGAAGGAATAAGTTGCCTGCGCCAGGGAATGGATGAGCGCTCCAGGCTTTTAGCCATGTTCCGCAACGATATCTCCTCGGTCCTCTTTGCAACCGACTCTTTCTGGGAGGGGGTGGACGCCCCGGGCGAAACCTTGTCCATGGTTGTGATCACAAAGCTGCCCTTCAAGGTGCCCGACGAACCGGTTTTGCAAGCCAGGGCTGAGGCGGTGGAAAAATCGGGGGGCAACGCGTTTATGGAAATTAGCGTGCCAGAAGCTATCATCAAATTCAAGCAGGGCTTTGGAAGGCTTATAAGGCATTCCCAGGACAGGGGAGTGGCAGTGGTGCTGGACCAGCGTCTTGCCACATCTCGCTATGGGTCACTCTTTATCGAAAGCCTTCCGCGATGCAAACTCATATCCGGCAATAGAGAAACCCTGGAAAAGGAAATATCTCGATTTCTTGACGATTGACTCGAGAAAGACCTGGACGGCTTTATTGTTGCCCAATGCCTGCCGGACTGGTACAATTCTCAGCCAGTACAATCCTAATTATGAAAGGACTAAAGAGTGCGCACAAAAGCCGGCACCATTCTTAAGCTGCGAAATCCAATCCGCGACTATACCTGGGGCAGCAAGGATGGACTAAGCCTCTGGGCTGGAATAAAAACCGACGGTGATAAGCCCGCTGGGGAATATTGGATGGGCTCCCACCCGGCAGCGCCATCCTTTCTGCTTTTGCCCGACGGCGGCAGCATTTCGCTGTCGAAGTACATCCGGGACTACCCCAATGAAAGTCTCGGTGAAAAAGTCTTCGCCCAGTATGGCGACCTGCCCTTTCTCTTCAAGGTGCTCTCGGCTGCTATGCCCCTCTCCATACAGGTGCACCCGGACAAGAAGCACGCCGAGACCGGCTTTGAGCGTGAGGAAAAGCAGGGGATTCCTCGTTCTGCTCCCGAACGCACGTACAAGGACAAAAACCACAAGCCCGAGCTAGCGGTCGCGTTATCGTCCTTTTCGGCGCTCTGCGGTTTTAGGAACCCTGTCGAAACCGCCGCATTGCTTGGCCCACGACTCTGCCGATATTTCGGCTTTTCGCCTCTCGATGCCGAATCCTCACTGCGCCGCCTTCTAAAAAAGATCCTCAGCCTGGACGATACGAAAAAAAGATTGCTGGAAGAAATAGCGATCGCGCAGGCAGAGGAACTTGTTGCATGCACGGATGAAAAGTCTAAAATCGCCGGAAAAATCACCCTTATGTGCGTTAAGCAATATCCTCAAGACCCAGGCGCTATAGCTCCATTTTTCATGAATGTCCTTTTCCTTGAGCCCGGGCAGGGCATCTACATTCCGGCGGGAGTTATGCACGCCTATCTAGAAGGTACTATTCTTGAGATCATGGCCAGCTCAGACAATGTGATTCGTGGGGGGCTCACTCATAAACATATCGATGCCGACGAGCTTTTAAAAACCATCGATTTTTCTGCAAAGCCGATTCTCATTGAGCCGGCCGCGGCAGATATTCCGACCGAGGCAGGCATTGCGCAGGAATGGCACTGGCAGACTCCGGCCCAGGAGTTTCTCCTCTCTCGCATTATACTTTCCGAATCTGAGCGATTTTATATAAGAGTATTAGGCCCTGAAATACTTCTATGCACCAAAGGCCAGACAACAATCGACAGCAATTCTGCCGCGGAACAACACATGGCCCTTTATCGCGGCGAATCGGTTTTTATAAACGATGAATGCCGAGCTTGCGTGCTGCGTGGTCCCGGTGTCGTATATCGGGCAAGGGTGGGAAGAGATCTCAACATTCCTAAAAATAAAGGTGCCGCACAATGACAATATGGGTGGACGGCGACAGCGCCCCGCGGGATATCCGCCCTATTCTTCTGCGCTGTGGTAAAAGCATAGCCGTCCATTTTATTGCTTCGCGCAAGCTCTCCGATTTACCCGAATCAATGCTCACCCTGGTGCCGGAGGGACAGGATTCTGCCGATCTCTTAATAGAAAAAAAAGCAGCGTTAGGCGATCTTGTTGTCACCAGAGACATTCTTTTTGCCGAACGCCTGGTTAAATCAGGCATAGCAGTAATCAACGACAGAGGAGAACTTTTTACAAAAGAAAAAATAACCGAGCGTCGATCGTTGCGCGACACCGCTGCTGAGCTTCGTTTTCAAGGCCTGGCACCAGCCTCCCCCAAGGGCTCCCAGCGAACCGCAAAAGAGACTAAGCGCTTCGCCGACGGCTTGGATAGGGCGCTGGCGACATTGCGCAAGAAAAATGATTAGTGCCTAAACCATTAAACCACTTCATCAATGCGCTTTTTCAAACTTTTAGTCTTGGAGATTTGCGCTCCAGCCATTTTTCTAATAGTCTTTTTATCAAGGGGATGATCTGACAGCCCTTTTCCATTCCCCCCGCAATAAAGCCTTCCAAGCCCAGCATCTCTTTGGATTTTGCTACATTATTTATTACCGTTGGTATAACGGCTGAAAGTCTAAGAATACAAAAGGGATGTCTTGAGTCTTTTAGCAAGGACTCAGCTTGGATTTTCGTGCTTGAGTAAACATCAGAAGCGGAGGGAGGATCACCGCCATATGGATCACCGCGTCTTGATCCAACCCAGCCTTTTCAATTTCCTCATATTTTCTAATGTCGCCGGTCACGACTCTAAGGCCTTTGGCGGAATATTTTTTAAAAAACCTCGCGTTTCTTTTGCTCGGAACATCGAAAACAGTAGTCGTATAGCCACGTTTTAGGCATTCTTCCACTACCAACAAGCCAATATTCCCGAATCCACCTGTTACGAGTATTTTCACTTTTATCACTCTTCTGGAACTAGGGTTTGATTTAACGTGGTATCTATGGCTGTTTCGTCTAAGTCTTGAGCTGCCGTTTCGGCAAGTGCTCCCTCAAACGTTTCTTCGAGCGTTTCAGCCTGGATTTCTTCCGGCTCTGCAGCCGGCTGCGCTTCGATCGTTCCTTCAGGCACAGACTCAGGCTCGACGGAAATTGACTCCTCCGGCGAAATTATAGATTCTTCCCCGACAGATCCTGAGTCTTCGCTCTCTATAAAGGCTTCTTCAAAACCTGGCTCGGGAGTTCCTCCTGGCAGGCTTGCCGGCAGACTGCTCTGATCGGGCGATACGGCGTAGGGGCTGACAAAGCGCCGAGTAAGGTAGGCATAGCGCTCCCTTAAAATGGCTGACTTGCTCAAGGTCGAGGGACTGTACTTGATGGGCGAAGAAAGCAGCGCTATAAGCCTCGCCGCCTGGTCCCGGCTCAGGGCGCGGGTTGGCAGGCCGAAATACTGCATCGCTGCCGCCTCAATGCCGAAAATACCCTTTCCCCATTCGGCATAGCCGAAATACAATTCAAGAATTCTTTCTTTTGAAAGCAACAATTCCAGCTCGAGGGCTGCTATGATCTCGAAATACTTGCGTATATAACTTTTTTCCGGCACAAGAAAGAGGGTTCGGGCCACCTGCATGGTGAGGGTGGACCCGCCGTACATTGGCTTTCCAAGCCTCGCGTTAACCTCCCTGGCTCGCTTGAATGCTTCCATATCGATGCCGTGATGTTCGTAGAACTTGCCGTCCTCTACGGCTACGAGCATGGATTTAATAAACGTCGGTATGTTTTCAAGCTTTATAGGCTGAGGCTTCTGCAATTCCCATCCATACCCGATGGAGCGGTAGGGCATAATCAGGGTAAATTTTGGATCTGAATATTTATAAACAGAAATAAATAGCGATGTCAGAACAATATAGGCTATATGAATAGCGAAGAAGAATTTGATAATAAAAAAGAAAAGCCTCTTAGGCCAGGGCATCCCTGCCCTTTTCCCTTGCCGGGCTTCTCTTTCACCCTTGCTTAGCCCAAGGGTTACAGACAGCGAGCGTTTCATTTCGCCGCTAGTATACCTAAAAAAAATGAACCCCGTACAGGTACGGGGTCCCTACAAGATAGTAAGCGTAAACAACCATGCGGCCTTGCCTCCAGGCAAGGCCGCATGGCCTCAGTTCCGTTGATCCAGCGTTGTACCCCAGTCTATTCGCAGCTAAGGCAAGCCTGCTTTCCGGCTTCGATTGCCTGGATATTCATAGGGATAAAACCATGCTTGGAAGGGGGAAAAAAGGTTTCGAGAATTTGGTCCGCATGATCCAGCTTGACCGCTCCGGTTGCCTGGCTCAATGCACCCATCATTACCATATTAGCGATCCTGCCGTCGCCGATTTTTTCGGCAATCTCATTGCAGGGAATATGGAGTATCTTGGCGTCAGGCCTGTTGGGATCGGTTTTAACCAGGCTGGAATTGAGCAGTATTGTCCCGCCCTGGGCGCATTTCTCCTCGGCTATCTCCACCGAGTCCTGGCTCATGATAACCACGGTGTCCGCCCTGGCCACAATCGGACTGGCGATTTCATCATCGCTGACTATCACCGAGGCCCTGGCGATACCACCACGTTTTTCAGCTCCATAAAAGGGAAAGAAACTTACCTCGCGTCCTTCCTTCATGGCACAGTACACCCACATCTGGCCTAGGGAAATTACCCCCTGGCCTCCAAAACCAGCGATAAATGTTTTCTCTGTCATCTGCGCGCTCCTTTTTCAGTTGCCCGCGCCCGCGGGGGCCGCGACCGTCGACAGGGTGTTTTTAATCTCACCCAGGGGATAGTAGGGAATCATGTTTTTTTCTAGCCAATCGATCGAATCCGGAGGGGTCAATTTCCAGTTGGTGGGGCACTGGGAGAGTATTTCCACCATGGTAAAACCCTCGCCACGCATCTGGGCTTCAAAAGCGGTACGGATCATCTTCTTGGTTTTTTTAACATTTACCGCGTTGTTGACCGCTCCCCGCGCCAGGTAGCGAGTCCCTCCAAGAGACGATAATAGCTCACAGACCTTAATAGGATAGCCCATGCCGGCGTCTATTGGGTCGCGCCCCAGGGGGGAGGTTGTAGCATACTGGCCTACGAGGGTCGTGGGCGCCATCTGGCCGCCTGTCATGCCGTAGATTGCGTTGTTGACAAATATTGTCGTGAATTTTTCGCCCCTGTTGGCGGCATGGATAATTTCCGCGGTTCCGATGGCGGCCAGGTCGCCGTCGCCCTGATAGCAGATAACCAGGTGATCGGGAAGATTGCGTTTTATGCCGGTTGCGGCCGCGGGGGTTCTGCCGTGGGCGGGCTGTACCGAATCGAAGTCGAAATAGTACTCGGCCCAGATCGAACAGCCGACGGGGTTGGTAATGATAGCACGGTCCTGCAGACCCATCTCATCAATAATTTCAGTGATAATTCTATGAATAACACCGTGGCCGCAGCCGGGGCAATACTTGGTTTGAATCGATACTAGGCTTTTAGGATGCCCATATACTAGTTCCATAGTTTTCTCCTTCGCTTATCGGCCCGGCCTCAGGCGCCAAGCATCCGCTCGACTGCGGCGAGGACTTCCTCATCGTTATGGATAACGCCGCCAGATCTGCCATAGTGGGCTACCGCTGCCTTGCCGTTCACCGCAAGCCGCACATCCTCTACCATCTGTCCCATGCTCATCTCTACGGAAAGGAATTTGCGCCCCTTGGTGTCAGCCAAGGCAGAGAGCCTGTCATAGGGGAAGGGCCACAGGGTAATGGGGCGGAAAAGGCCAACCTTCAATCCCTTGGCTCTGGCCATTTGAACCGCGCTCATGGACACCCTCGCCGAGGTCCCATAGGCCACCAAGACAAGATCTGCGTCCTCCACCTGCATTTCCTCGTAGCGGCACAGTTCTTTCTTGACCATATCGTAGTGGGCTTCACGCTTGATATTTGCTTTTTCTAGGGTTTCAGGGTCCAGGTTCATACTGCTCACGTGATTGTTTGGTCTTTTATCCCTGGCCTTATGTCCCACAGCCCAGGTTTTTTTGGGCAGACCTGCCATATCAACAGGGTCGGGGAATGCAACCGGCTCCATCATCTGGCCGATTAGCCCATCTAGAAGCACAAGGACAGGAATTCTATACTTATCGGAAATATCGAATGCCTCAAAGGTGAGGTCTGCGGCTTCTTGTACGCCCTTGGGTGCCAGCACTATGGTGTGATAGTCGCCATGACCGCCGCCTCGGGTAGACTGGAAATAGTCGCCCTGGGCTGGTGTAATGCCTCCAAGACCGGGGCCCGAGCGGGCGACGTTGACAATAACCGCGGGAAGGTCGGCTCCACAAAGGTAGGAAATGCCTTCCTGCTTGAGGGAAATGCCAGGGCTGGAAGAGCTGGTCATAGCGCGGACGCCAGTAGCTGCGGCGCCATAGACCATGTTGATAGCCGCAACTTCGCTTTCTGCCTGGATAAATATTCTTCCAGCGGCGATCATATTGGCTGCCATGTAAGCTGTCAGCTCATTTTGTGGTGTGATGGGATAGCCAAAATAGGACGCGCAACCCGCTCTGATCGCTGCCTCTCCGATTGCTTCGTTGCCTTTCATGAGGCGTCTTTCGTTACTCATTATCGCCTCCTTTAAAGTTTATAGACTGTGATCGCCACATCGGGACACACTTGGTAGCAGTTGCCGCAGGCGATGCATTTTTCTGGAGCTATAACCAATGAGGGATAATAGCCCCAGGAATTAGGTTTCGTGTCCTGACCGAGGGTCTTGGTGGGACAGGCGCGGACGCAGAGCAGACAGCCCTTGCACCGCTCCCTGTCGATGACGGGTTTCCCCTTAATTGCCATGGCAAACTCCTTGTGCTCTCGCTAGCCTATGTTTCGCCCAACTAGGGCGGCTAAGGCTATCGAGGCTAATTTGGTTTCCGCGGTGTCGGCGCGGCTGGGAAGCACGACGGGTTTCGCCGCGCCCATCACGATACCCGCTCCTTTGGCCTGGGCCAGATCGAGCAGACACTTGTAAAGAATATTTCCGGCTTCGATGTCCGGGGCTATGAGTACATCGGCGTCGCCGGCAACTTCCGAAACTATTCCCTTGATCCTGGCACTCTCGGCGCTTATGGAGTTGTCCAAACCAAATGGGCCATCGACTATGCAGCCCTTGATCTGTCCTCTGCGGTTCATCTGGGTCAGGAGTGCAGCCGTGGCTGTACAGGGCATCTTGTCGGGATAGACTTTCTCGACCGCTGCAAGCAAGGCGACCTTGGGAACCTTTACCCCCAAGACTTTGGACACCGAAACGGCTGAATTGATGATATCCACAAAGCAGGATAGATCAGGGGCTATATTGAGGCCACCATCGCTCAGGACGAAGAGCTTGTGATAGGTAGGCACCTGGATAACCGCCACATGGCAGGCCAACCTTCCTACGTTGATACCCGTTTCTTTATTGAGCACTGCCTTGAGTAAGGGGGCTGTATCGATGATCCCCTTCATAATAATGTCAGCCTTACCGTCCCGAACAAGACCGACGGCTATGGCAGCCGCCTGATAAATATCCTTGGCAGGGATAAGTTCGAAGGCCGAAATATCTACTCCCTTTCCCTCGTTGGCCTTGGCGGCGGCCGCCGCCACTGCGGCGAGGTCTCCCACGATAATAGGGCGGGCGATGCCTTTGGTATAGGCTGCGTGGGCGGCTTCTATTACCGAAGGTTCTTGGGCGGCGGCGACGGCTAGAGTAGTGGCTCCGGCGGCGGCCGCCGCCTTAATAATGTCATCGATTGTTTTCATGGAAGATACTCCCTGAGTGTTTGGCTTCCCGAAAGGGCGCCGAAGCCGGCTTGGGCCAGGGCTTCCAATTCGCCTTCTCCGGGGTATGCGACTATAGGCGCTATAAAGGCGCAGCGACGGGAAAGTCCGTCGACAATATCCTTTCCATAGGCTATGCCTCCGGTGATGATAATTGCGTCCACCCTGCCCGAGGCAGCGGTGGCCAGCGCGCCGATTGCCTTGCTCACCTGGTAAATAAAAGCATCAAAATAAAGGCTAGCTTCTGGGTCCCCCTCATTATGTCGCTTTTCCACTTCCCTCATGTCGTTGGTACCCAAAAAACTCACCATGCCGCCGGCACCAGCGATAAGTCGTCCAATCTGCTTTTCACTGTACTGACCTGAAAAGCATAGTTTGACCAAAGCACCGGTGGGAAGGGTCCCGGATCGTTCGGGACTGAAAGGCCCCTCGCCATTTAGCGCATTGTTTACATCCACAACCCTTCCTGACTGGTGGAGTCCCACAGAGACCCCACCTCCGAGGTGGGCAATTATCAGCGAAAGATCCTCGTAGCGCCTGCCACGCTCGGAAGCGTAGCGACGGGCGACTGCCTTTTGGTTGAGCGCGTGAAATATGGAAATTCTTTTAAAGAGTTTATTGCCCGACACCCTGGCCAGGTCTGAAAGCTCATCGACAACCACTGGGTCAGCTATAAAAGCGGGAATGCCCAGAGGCTTGGCTATATCGTCGGCGATGAGGGCTCCTAGATTGGAGGCGTGTTCCCCGTAGGCCGCGGCGGCCAGGTCGTTCTTCATTGCCTCGTTGACTTTGTACACCCCCCCGGGTATTGGATGAAGCAAGCCGCCGCGGCCTACAACCGCATGTAAGCTTGCGATATCGAAATTCGCCGCCCTCAGTTCCCGCATGATAGCGTCCCTGCGGAATTCATACTGGGAAGCCACGGTTTTATAGGGAGAAAGCTCCTGGGATGAATGGCTTAAACTTTTTTCGAAGAGACGTGAATCGGTGGAAAAAACTGCCACCTTGGTCGAAGTGGACCCTGGATTTATGACTAGGACGCAAGGGCTCATCGATTCCTTCCTTTTAAGTATATGTCCTCAGTATAGCACCTCTTCGATAATTGGCAAGTAGGAATTTCACATAAAATGAAAGTGTATTTCAAATTTTGAAACGTTTGAAAAACCAAAAAAAAGACCGTCTATGTAGACGGTCCTCTTCCTGCGAAAACAGCGGTGGTTAGGAGACTCTGGTCTTGTGCCGGTTGAGTCTTCTCTTCTTCTTTCTTTTGTGTGTCGCTATTTTCTTGAGCTTTCGTTTTCTACCACAGGGCACGACGATTCTCCTTGATTACGTTTGGTGCGAGATGAGCCTCTTTCACGCGCAACAGCAGCAATAGTACACGGATAGTTCGGGATCGTCAATACACTTATAAACGCCTCCTTGACCGGTTTTTAGCGCTTGTTCTACGGGAGGTGAGTCGGTCTATGACGATATTGACTTCAGCCACAAGAATACCAGTAAAACGCTCGATATTGTCGACGATGAATTCCTGCAGGGCGTAGGCGTTGGAGGCTAGCCTGGTGCCGAATGGAACCTCCAGCACAACGGTGATCCGGTAACCCTTAGAATCGTCACGTATGGCGAGACGCTTAACCTTTATCGCTGGGTCGTACTCGTCCACGCAATGGACCACCATTTGGGAAAGAGCAGCTTCAGAAATCGCCACCCTTCCCCGTTTTGTGTACTCCGGCCGTACAACAGCTTTTTCGTAGATTTTGGGCAGCGAAACTCCGGTGCCGAAACTACGGCGCAAAAATACCCGCACGCTATCGTAGAAAATAGAAGGATAATTTCGACGAATCTCCAGGGCGGGAACTGGAATAACGTGCTTTCCTTCTATCTGCCTGGATTGCATCGCCTTTTCTATTTCCGCCTTGGTGGCAATATCTTCAATTTTTATAGTTTTATTAGGTTGGGGAATTTGAAGCCTTTCACAAATTCTATGCACCATTTTTTCACTGGTGCCGATGACAAGGATTTTCCTAAAACGTTCCCGTTGGAGAGCCTTTGCCACCTCGTCGCGGTGGGCTTTGTCATGAAAGAGGGCGGTCTTTACCGCACCGAGATAGAGGGCTTCCTTTTTAGCTGACTTGCCTGCGATGAGCTGGTCGCCACGGATCAGCAGACCGTCGTCGATGATCATTTCGATTCCGTACTTTTGGGCTACCAGCTTAGCCCGGAAGCTCTTGCCGGTCCCAGTGGAGCCTACGAGGGCATAGACCCTGACTCCCCGGAAAAACCAGAAGAGAACCTTGAAAAAACGTATCATGGGTAAGGGACACTATATAGGGAGAGCAATGGATTCGTAAAGGGCGGCTTTCCTGCTGCGGCAATCACGTTCGAGCATAGATCATCCTGCTTTGCTTATCGTATACTTTAGCCCAGAGGTACAGATCCATGTCGATGATCTATCATCCTGGTACTGGGTTGAATATCGGCGATCCCGATATGCTTCCTGTTGACCCGGCACAATCTCCCCTTCCTGGGCAATTAAGAGCCGAGGCCGAAAACCTCATACTCTCTGCCTCGGGTTGGAGAAAGGTTTTCGCCGATGACAAGGAGCCCTATGCTCCCTGGGTTTCAGAGCCCAGCTCCGAGGATTCGCTCTCCGAAACCGTGGCTTCGCCCAAGCTTCTCTTAGCAGCCCTCATGGCCGAGAGTTTCGGCAGGTTTGTTCTTGAGCAGAAGCCAGATGACGCGAAGCCGGCAGTGCTTCTGGGCATTGATACCCGGCCTACGGGACCTGCCCTAGCCGATGTTTTTGCCAGGGTCTTGACTGGACTTGGCATAGAGGTGAGGTACTGCTTTATCGTAGCCGCACCCGAAATCATGGCTTACGCTGGCAAGGCGGCAGCATTATCTCCTGGGCATCCAGACCGAGCCGAGGGTTTTGCCTATATTTCCGCCAGTCACAACCCGCCAGGCCATAACGGCGTCAAGTTCGGCCTTCATAGCGGGGGCGTCTTGAGTGCTCAGGAAATCGCCCCCCTTATTGCCCAGCTTAAGGATTCCATAGCATCCGACGATTCGGCTTCACATGCCCTGGCCCTCATTCAGGCTGCTGACAAGGAAGCCCTGGCCATCTGCTACGAGCGCTGCAGCGAATGGAAGCGGCACTGCCAATCCGCCTACACCCTTTTCAACCATGAAGTAATCACAGGCAAAAAAGAATTGGGCGAGCAAGCAGTCATCCTCGACGAGCTGGCTGGAGCGTGTCTGGTAAACCCCCTGGGAATACTGGCGGAACTCAACGGTTCTGCCCGCTCGGTATCCATCGACAAGGATTTCTTCCAAGGGCTTTCGGTACGAAGTGAATTCCACAACGACAGACCAGGGCAATTTTCACACCGTATTGTTCCCGAGGGCATAAGCCTTGAATCGTGCATGGAACTCCTCGAAAAAGCCCATAAAAATGATCCCAGTTTTCAGCTGGGGTATGTCCCGGACTGCGACGGCGACCGGGGCAACCTCGTCTTCTACGACAAAACCCTGGGAAAAGCCAGAATACTCAAAGCCCAAGAAGTCTTCTCCCTCTCCTGCCTGGCCGAACTCGCAGGACTCTCAGGCCTCGCGCCCACAGCCCCGGTCGCCGTCGTGGTGAACGATGCAACCAGCGCCCGCGTTGAACGCATCGCCGGATATTTCGGCGCCAAGGTTTTCAGGGCTGAGACGGGCGAGGCCAACGTGGTGAACTTGGCGGAAAAGCTTCGCCAGGAGGGCTGGATTGTCCGTATCCTCGGCGAAGGATCCAACGGCGGCACTATCACCCATCCCTCCAAGGTGCGAGATCCCCTTTCGACCCTGGGCGCCATGATTCGCCTGTTGCGGGGACCAGATACGGCCGAAAGCCCTGGATTGTTCCGGCAGTGGCTCAAGGTTTCGGGCCAGGAAAATATGTATAAAGAGGATTTCGATCTAGCCGATGTCATCGCCACACTTCCTCGCTGGATAAGCACAAGTGTTTTTGAGCCAAGGGCGGCGCTCAGCATACGCAGTACCGACAAGGCAGCGCTTAAAGCCCGTTACGCCCGGATATTCCAAATCGAGTTAGAAGCCCGTAAAAGGGAATTAGAAGAGCGTTTTGGCATTAGCACCTGGAAAGCCATGGCCACCATAGGAAGCGCAGAGTTCGAAGTGGGCAAGGATTTCGCATCTTCAGGCTCCGGCGGTCTCAGAATTCTTCTGCTCAATTCCCGGGCGGAGCTCAAGGCCTTTCTCTGGATGAGAGGCTCGGGTACGGAAGCTGTGTTCCGCATCATGGTGGATATAGAGGGCGGCAAGCCCGAGGATGAGGAATACCTTCTCTCCTGGCACAGCCAGATGGTCAAGGCGGCCGATTCCTCAGTCTAGGCCACTAACTACCCCCCTAGGCACAGCCAGAGGCACGGTGCTTGTTCAAAGCGGAGTGCTTCGTGTAGGATGGCGCTGAAATAGTAAGGAGTCAGGATGGGTATTCGCGGAGAGCTTTTTTCCACTCGTTTCGCCTGCGATGGCAGAACATATTTTTTTAATGTCAAGCAGAATAGAAACGGCGATGTTTTCTTGAGTATCGTGGAAAGCAAGCCTTCGGAAGGCGAAAGCTTCGACCGGCGCTCCATCGTAGTTTTTGGCGAACATATGGAGGGGTTTCTCAAGTCCTTTCAGTCAGCATTGAAATACATCGATAAAACAGGGATAAAATTCAGCCCCGAAACCCCGGCACAGCCCCGGGACGAGGAGCGCCCTCGGCACGAACGTACTTCTGGATACAGGGGGACTGCAGCATCGGCCAGGGGCGAAGAGCACCCACGATACGAGCGCTCCTCGGGGAACAGGGAAACCTTCGCATCCAGGGAAGGCAAGGCCAAGCGCGTCGTAGTGCGGCCAGCCTCCGATAGGTCCCGGGGAGAAGCTTTCGCCCGGCCGAGAAATCCGGTCCGTAGAAGCGACGCCGCTCCACGCCAAGACCAGGGCGATCCTAAGCCCCTTAAACGCATTGTAGTCAAAAGGGCAAAAAAAGCCGACCGTCCAGATTCTTCCGAGTCCTCCAACTAAACGACGGCACTATTCGGTTCTCACCCAGGTCGCGCAGCGTAAAGCAAGGTTTCCCCCTGCGCTTCCGCCGGCTCAGCGTAGGGCAAAGCCTGGTCTCTCCCAGAGCGAAGGACCAAATTTTTTGATTGCCTGTCGGTGTTCCAGGGTGGGATAGCCTTTATGACGGCTAAATCCGTATTCGGGCTGAACCGCATCCAACCGTAGCATCATCCTGTCCCTTGCAACCTTGGCTAAAATCGAAGCAGCCATTATCGAAGGCTGCAACGCATCACCGCCTATAAGCGCCGAGCAGGGGCAACCCAGATCAGGTAAGCGATTACCGTCCACGAGCACGGTCTCAGGCACCATGCTGAGCGCTTCATAGGCGCGTTTCATAGCCAAGAGACTGGCTTGTAATATATTCAAAGCCCCTATCTCTTCCCAACTCGCCCATCCCACCGCCCAATCCAGGGCTTTTTCGGTAATATATCGATAAGCTCTTTCTCGTTTCTTTTTACTAAGGGCTTTAGAATCGTCTAAAATTTCCACGGGAAAATCTTCGGTGAGAATGACAGCGGCGGCGCAGACCGACCCCGCAAGCGGTCCCCTCCCCGCCTCATCGATGCCGCAGATAGAAGCGAGCGGAAGTGACGGTAAGGCAAAAAAATCCTCTTTCCTCAGTATTTTATTCATCGAAACTCCGAAAGGCCCTCAACGCAGGTGATAGTCGGCCAGCGGAACCCGGCCTGAGGGCTTAAGCTTTCCAGTCAGAACTTCGAACCCGGCTTCAAGGCAGACTGGAGCGTAGTGATACACCGCGATCACAGCCTTGCTCCACGAGCTATGAGCCGCATGAATGGGCGAGAGCACCGATACAATTGCCACCTCGACACCTCGCTCGTGGGCTAGTGTGGCAAATTGCATTCCAGCCCTGTTAGCCACGCAGACAATTACTCCAGCGCAGCCTGAAAGGGCTTTTTCAAAGGCCTTTAATTCCTCGGGCTTTGCGTCACGCTCGGGTCTATAGGAAAACGCGAATCCCCGGGAATCGGGATACCCTTTCTTGCCCAAAGAAATAAACTCGCTGAAGGGAGCCGCGATGAGTACCCGACCTTGAGGAGCAAAAGGAAGCTCGGCTTGGCGGCCGATAACCGAAACACTTCGCCTGGCTAGATCTGCGAAAAAGCGCTGAGCCTTGGCGTTAGGCAGAGACATTTCCACCATTGCCGGGTCTGGAATAAGCGAATCCTTTCCACCCCCGCGCAGATAGCTCATCTTGAGCGCAAGAATACGCCGCACCGATGCTTCCACCATTGCCCTCAAAGCTTCATCCTCCCGCAGCGAGCGTAAAAGACCTTTCCAGAGCGCGCCTTCTTGGGATGGTGCGGTTGAGAGCAAGAGCATATCGTTGCCCGCCCGTATCGCCTTGAGACAGGTTTCCAGGATGCCGGCACCGTCCAGGGCGCCTTCCATATACAGGTCGTCGGTTATAACCAGCCCCTCAAAACCCAGCCGATCCCGCAACATACCTTGTATCATTTCTTGGGTCAGAGAGGCGGGTTCATCACCACTAATCTGCGGAAAGGCGAGGTGACCGCTCATAACGGCGGGAAGCCCAGACCTTACTGCCTGTTCGAAGGGATAGAGCTCCCTACGAAGGAAAACACTCTTTTCAATCTCAATTTTAGGGAGAATGCCATGGGAATCCAAGGAAGTAGCCCCATGGCCTGGAAAGTGTTTGGCCGTAGGAATAACCCCCGCTGCCATCGACCCCCTAGCCCAGGCTATTCCGAGCCGAGCGGTCTGCGCCGGATCGTCCGAAAATGCCCGAGGTCCGATAATCGAGCTTTCGGGAACCGTTGCCAGGTCTAAAACCGGCGCGAAATTCATGGTTATGCCCAGGGTCCGAAGCTCACGTCCTAAATAAAAACCCGAAAGGTAGGCATCCTTGCTGGAGCCAGTAGCCCCAATGGCCATGTTGCCCGGCGATTCGGAACTCTTTCCCTTGACATGGCGTATCCAGCCCCCCTCCTGATCAGTGGCTACTAAAAGAGGGATTGATAATTCCTGACTGAAGGCGGCTTTTTGAAATTCCGCCACGGCTCTGGCGAGTACGTCGCTTTCCTCGGCGTTTCTTCCGAATATCTTCACGCCCCCCAGCCCTCTTCGTGCAATCCACTCCAAAAGTTCAGCAGGCGCTTCTTTTCCAGGATATCCCAGCATGAGAATCTGGGAGAGCAGTTCCTCATCGTTCATGTATGCCACAATTTTCTGCGCCTGAGCCTCTGCCCAGCTGTGCGTAAGGTAGTCGGGAATATAGGTGGGTTCTGCCTTGTCCCAGAATAGGTCTGATTGTTCATCCACTGCTCCCTGCGCCAAGGAGGGAAGCGCTGCAAAGGTTATGAGAATAATCGCAATCAGTGAGTAAAAACGAAACCCGGTAATCTTAGCGATAGGCCATGCCTCTGATCTCATCGATATACTGGGAGGCGGCGTGGGCGGCGACAGCCCCATCGGAGCAGGCTGTCACAATCTGCCTGAAGGGAGTTACCCGTACATCGCCAGCGGCGTAAAGCCCGGGAATATTCGTAGCCATCTTTTCGTCGGTGATAATCGAGTTGGACTCGTCCTTTGCAGCATCCGGCACAAGGGATACGTTTGGATCGGAACCTATAAAGACAAATACTGCATCGAAGGCTTCTTCTTCGCTTTTCCCAGTCTCCAGATTTTTTAAGACTACCGACTCGACTTTCTGCTTTCCCTTTATCTCCAACGCAATGGTATTGAAGCGGATATCGATAACAGGATTGGATAGAGCTCTTTCGGCCAGGGCTTTCTGCGCTCTAAATCGATCTCTTCGATGAATCTGGACAATTTTGTCCGAAAGCTTGGCCAAATACATAGCCTCATCGCAGGCTGCGTCGCCACCACCTACGACAAGAATCTTCTTGCCCTTGAAAAAAGGTCCGTCGCAGGTTGCACAGTAAGAAACACCCCGGCCGATAAAAGTCTCCTCACCCGGAATCCCCAGATGACGATGCTTGGCTCCCGTCGCAAGGATGACCGCTTCGGCTTTGATCATCCCATCGGAGGTCGTTATTTGGAATAAATCTCCGATTTTCTCCAGCTTTTCCACAGAACTAGTGATAAATTCCGCCCCAAAACGTTCCGCCTGGGTTTTCATTATCTCCGCTAAATCGAACCCAGCGATGGGGTTGATTATACCGGGATAATTTTCCAATTTATCGATGAGAAGCGCCTGACCTCCCGGGGCCATTTCCTCTATCACCAGGGTCGAAAGGTTAGCCCTGGCTCCATATTGAGCCGCGGAAAGTCCTGCAGCCCCTCCACCGATGATCAAAAGTTCATACTGTGATTTCATAGATATACTATAAAGAAATTAAGATAAAATGGCTACTGTTCTGGCATATGCCCATGAGTCTGTGCACTCGAAAGCAGTTGCTCGACTTATCACTTCTGGGAAACCCGGGGAAGCCTGAGACAAAGACAAAAGCCCTGGCCTTGAGCTAATTCCACCTCTCCTCCCAAATGCCGGGCCAGCGCTTGGGCTATCTCCATCTCCTGGCCTTGAGCGTCTTGAAGCTCGATTCCAGAGAGGGCTGATCCGCCACACACGGTGAGTTCCTCGGCTCGGTCGGAAAATCGATAGGTCAGACGTATACGGGCTTGAGTCTCTGTCGAAGCGGCTCTACGGAAAAGCTCCGAAATCCACTGACTCGCCACGATGCCTAAATAAGAAATCCGCTCGGCATCGAGGACGCAATCCTGGACATCGACTTCGATTGGTAGAAAACTACCCAGAGAGCCGTAGGAATCGGTTATTAGCTTGGAAAAACGCTGAAAGTATTCCATGGAAGAAACGCCGGCGCTGTGTTCGGTTTCGTAAAGCACCTCGTGGACAAGAGCGATGGATTTGATCTGGGTAATCAGCGCTTCGAGATTCTTAACCGAATCATCCGAGCTTCCATCGATTCCTCTCAAATGCGCCAGACTCGCTACGATCTGTAAATTATCCCTGACTCTCTGGTGTGCTTCTTTTAGTAAAAGCTCTTTTATTGCCAGGTTCTCCTCGAGGCTTTTTTGAAAAAGCACTGCCGCGGTTGTATCGTGAATCACTCCCATAGTGACAGGCCCAGAGGCTTTGAACATTGTTTTCAAGGCAGGGTCATCCACCGGCTCGCCATAGGCGTTTACCGAAGCATAGATAGTCTGCCCGGTTTTGCCATGGATGAGCCGCACCTTGAGCTCCCTTGTCATTCTGCCCCCGGAACGGCGTTCGTCAAATAATTTTGGGGCTACAGCGGGGAGAGCTTCGGTCTTGCGGATTTTAGCCAGAACAGCGTCCCGGGAGACAGCCAATCGGTCATCCTCATGAATGAGCTCGGTAAAGTGACGTCCCAGCAAACTCGCCGGTTCGTACCCAATCTCCCGCACGGCATCGTTCAAAAAAATAAAAGCACCGGAGGAATCCAGGACATAGACAATAACCGGTAGCGTTGCGATAAGGGTGGTAAAACCTGCTCCAGGAGACTTGATTCGATCTTCGGTTCCTGGGTTGGCGCCCTGGCTATTAAGTAGCCCACCTTGCTCGTTGTTCTCCATGCCTGGATAGTAGGAGGGGCCAAGTTCTTAGTCAAGGCAAGGCTCCGGCATAGCTAGAGGTGGATCTGGGCGTAAGCGGGAAGTTTGTATATAGTATGACAATGCTTTTTAACTATCACACTCACAGCGAATACTGCGACGCCAAGGTTTCTGCCGCTGTGCTTGCCGAGGAAGCCTATCGGAAAGGTTACAAAATCCTCGGTTTTTCCTCCCATGCCCCCATACCCCTGGCTTCGAGCTGGTTAATGTCCTGGGATGAGCTTAAGCCCTACGCCTATACTATCCGAGCCCTGCAAAGCACCTGGGCAGACAGGGGACTAAAAATTTTTTTGGGCCTTGAAATAGATTATATAAAGAACATTGTTTCCCCCGGCGATCCCGTCTACCAGACTATTCACCCAGATTTCCGCTTAGGCTCGGTCCACTTTTTGCAGGGCTTGAGCGAAGACGAGTTTACTGTGGATGAGCCAGCCGATCTCTTCGAACGCCACATGAGCGAAGCGGTCAAGGGTGACGCTTCTATAATCTGGAAGCAGTATTACGATAGCATGATGGGCTTGGTTGAGGCTGGAGGCTTCGATATTCTGTGCCATTTCGACCTGGTCAAGAAAAACAACACCAAAGACCGCTGGTTCGATGAGACATCCCCGGCCTACCTGGATGCCGCCTTTGCGGTGGTAGACAGGGCGGCGGAGCTGAATATTGTGGCCGAGATCAATACCGGCGGACTGGCCAGGGGCAGTACCGACAGCCCCTATCCTTCCATTTCGATTTTAAAGAGAATGCACGAAACCGGGCTACGGCTTACGATTGGTGACGACGCCCATAGCCCAGAGCACCTGGGAAACTACAGAAAAGACGCGGTGGAGGCAGCTAGGGCGGCGGGGTATAGCAGTCTTTGGTATATGGACGAAAAGCTCACCTGGAAAGAAATTGGTCTCGATGAAGCGATAAAATAAATGGCAGGACGATCGAGCCGTCCTGCCAGGCATTATAGTCGACAGGTTGGTCTAACGATTCCGCCGCTCTTCATTTTTCTGGCACTGTATGCAGAGCACTGCATAGGGAATAGCCGCAAGCCGCTCCTGAGGAATCTTTTTACCGCAGGCCATGCATAAGCCGTAGCGTCCCTGGCTTATCCTGGTAAGGGCGGCATCGATGGCCTTTAGACGCTTGATTTCCTGGGATCCAAGAGCTTCTATCATTTTGCGGTCGATATCATCCGAAGCAACATCGGCGACATCTTTAGGATCCATCTCAGCAACGATAGCCCGGAACTCCTCATTGGTTGCGGCAAGCCCTTCAAGGATCTCCCGCTTTTGCGCATAGAGTAATTCCTGCATCTGTTCGGTAAAGGTCTTCTCCATTAGGTTCCCCCGAACAAGGCATTATTACAACGCCGGTTCTATAATTTTGGATGCGCACAATGCATCATAAGCACTAAAATGTCAAGCCTCGAGCAGGACCTTGGCAGCGTTCCTCAAGCGGCGCGCCCCTTGGCAATCCCCTAAGCCTAGCAAGCCAGGCGGATTGACCAGCCGGCCTTGTTGACATTACCCTCGGCGGTACATACTATTTCAGATATTTGACGGGTGCAAGAGCCGCGCAGCCATAATTTTTACGCTATGCGAAAGTTCTTATCCGACATACAAGGAGAAGCCGTGGCGAAAGAAGAAGCCATAGAGGTGGAGGGGGTCGTTCGTGAAGCCCTGCCTAACACCATGTTCAGGGTTGAGCTGCAGAATGGCCATATAATCCTAGCCCATCTTTCGGGCAAAATGCGCAAGCACTATATCCGCATAGTACCCGGCGATAAGGTGCGCGTCGGTCTTTCACCCTACGATCTCTCCCGCGGCAGGATCATCTATCGCGAAAAGTAATCTGAACTCCGTATTCTCGCCCAGGTGGCTCCCCGCCCTCCAGAGTTTTTATCTGCCGAGCCGAACGCCCCAACCATTGGATTTTCTTCCAAGCTCTTTTGCACCCACGAAGCTAAAACAGGCTCCGACTCGGAGTGGATGCCCTTCCCATGGATTATTAGTACCTTCTCCAAGCCCTGCCTTACGGCAGTCGTGATAAAGGTGTTGATTGCAAGTTCAGCCTCCACCTTGGTCTTGCCGTGGAGATCCAGCACAGCCTGAAGACGCATTCGCCGTATGCGCTCCGCCATTGCCTGCCCTCTGATCACCGCATCGGCTTGTTTGGCATCAGTCTCCCTTTGTTTGGGATCCGGTACGGCGTTCCTTAGCAACCAGCGTTTTAGGTATTCCTGTCCGTCGGGCTCCTTTTTAGGCTCTTTTTTAGGCTCTGTTAACGGCTTTGCCTTGTCGGCGCTGAAACCCTCTAACTCAGTTCTGTCGGCCGTAGCCTGGCTTTTTACAGCTTTTCCGGGATTTTTTACCGGGGGTTTTATTGTGCGCTGTCTATCCCATTCATCTAATATTTTTCCAAAATCCATTGATATGATCCTGGCTCAAGAATAGTCAAAAGCAAGGGGATGGTCAAAGGCCATCCCTACGCTCCGCCTTGCCGAATTTCGCCTTATCTCCGATACTAAAGACCGGGAGCCACGACAGTATGATAAGTGCCAGGCGTTACAGCCCGACAAACAGCTACTTTTTCACATGGATTCTCCGTCACAGCTATGGCGCTCTTATGCGCAAGCGGTATAAGGCCGAGGGTATTGGACTAGAGGTTTTCGATAGGGTAAAACCGCCCTTTATTCTTGTGGGCAACCACAGTACGCTGCTGGATCCTTTTTTAACCAATTTCTTCGTGCCCCACCCAATCCACTGGGTGAGCAGCGACGGCAACATGAGATCGCCCATCATGCGATTTCTTTTAATCAAGCTAGTCGGATCGATACCTAAATCCAAGGCGATACCCGATATCGAAACCGTCAATTGGATGGTCGAATTTATACGCAAACGCAAGGGGGTAGTTGGTTTTTACCCCGAAGGCCAGTCTTCCTGGAATGGCGAGACTCTACCCGTATTAGGTTCCACCGCCAAGCTTATTCGTTTATTAAAAGTTCCAGTGATTCTCGCCCAGTCCAGAGGCGCATATATGACCAAACCACGCTGGTCCCATTTTAGGCGTGAAGGGAGAATGGAGATCGAGTTTTCAGAACTCTTTTCCCCCGAAGCACTTAAAGAAATGGGTATCAAAGACATCGATGAAACGCTTAAGACAGCCATCAATCATGAGGATCCTGCCTGGGCTCAATCTGCGAAAATAGTCTTCAAACATCCTCGGCGCGCCGAAAGCCTGGAGCTCGCTATTTTTGCCTGCCCAGCCTGTGGCACCCTGCATAGCATCGCATCCAAGGACGAAAAAGTTTTCTGCAAGCGTTGCGGATTTTCCGCCGAATACGGGGAGGAAGGAAGCCTCAAGCTGCTAGAGAGCGGTGATAGTTCTACGCCTTTCGATTTCGGAGTAAAACCGGCCTCAGGGGAGCTGCTCTTCGAGTCGGTAAAAACCTGGGATCTTTGGCAGAAATCCTACTTGAAACAAATAATCCTCCGGGATTTTCTGACAGACCCCGAGCGGCCTATTTTCAGCGATGAAAAAGTGACCCTGCTGCGGGGAAAACGAATGGACACGATGATTAGCGAAGGAAAAGGTCGACTTTCATTAAGTTCGCGCTTTTTACTGCTCCAGCAGCCTGACGGCAAGGAGGTAAAAATCGAAGTCGCCGACATCGACGGTACCGGCGTGCTGAAATGGAATTTCTTAGAGTTTTATGTGGGGAAAACAGCCTACAGGGCTCGTTTCTATGACAAGACAGCCTCGGGATACAAGTATGCCATGGCACTCGAAGCTCTCGCGGCACTGCGAAAAGCCGCCCAGAACGGCTAGAAAAACTTCAGCCCTAGGCGTAGGTCCTAGGCCTAGGTTCCAGCCCTAGGCTCGGTCGCTACACTCGGCCTTATCTCGACCTAACGAGTACTCAAAAGCCTCTCAATTGCCTTCTTTGTACCAAATCTTGCTCGGTTTGGCAAAGCTGCGCTTTTTCGCGAGTATGACGTAGGTCACCAGCACGTAGAGTAGATAAATGGCAGCTATGCCCATCATAAGCCAGAAGTAGAACATATCGCCCGAAGTATAGGCCTTGGCGGGCAGATTGATGGCTAAGATAAATGGAATAGCCAGAAGAAAGGTAAGCCCCGCAGAGAGCATGTAATCGGAGGACACCTTGGTCCTGAATTCCGGATCCATCACCCTGAGCAGCGCCAAACCCGTCGAGAGGGTACCCGTGGAGACCCCGTAGAGCATGAGCATCCGCTCGAAGTGGTAGTCGTTGAACATGCGGGAACTCATCCATGGAACGGTGATGCACACCAGCAAACCGCCGATCGTTGAGATCACAAGAATGGGCAGCCAGTACTGACCGACAAAAATTAAGGAAATCGCCGCCAAGGCTCCAGCCACCATAAAATCCACCGAGAAACCCGATACCCTTGTAAGGGTGTCGTCGTCCAGAACATAGCCCAGCTTGAGCAAATCGATAATCCTGCGGGCCACAATGGCGCAGATAGCCGAGAAAATAAAATTGATGCCCCAGAGATTGGTAGCCAATTCTGTGCCTATCGAGCCAGCAAATCCAAGGAAGAAACTCAGCCCCTTAAGCAGGAGGAAGGAGAGGAAGTAGACAACACAGACAATGGCCACGTGGAAGCTCAAGGAGTCGATGGCTTCAGAATCAGTGGTCATATGACCTCCTGAAGCCTTCTGCCTGTCCCTACCTACAACGCCACTCAAGAGATCCTTATCCTTCATAAAGCTAAGCATCTCCGGGCTTACCCATCCCTTTCGAATTCCCATGTTGATAAGCACAACGCCGCCGAAGCAAGCCCAAATATAGCCCAATGCTGCAAAGGTCAGCCCCACCGAAGCTCCGCCGGTAAAGCCCATAGCTTCCCAGCCCTTGCCGATAGCGTAGGCCTGCCCCGGCCCCAGAGCAAAACCCAAAGGCAGGTGAAGCCCAAGCGCTGGATGTACCTTGGGAAGGAATAAAAACGTCAGGGCTAAACCGAGAAGGGCTTGCGTGGCATAGCCCATGAGAATGCCAGTGGACATGCCGAGGACACCGCCACCCTTGTGCCCCTTCACCTTGGGAGGGGAGGAGCGCAGAGACATGCTTATGAAGGAAATATTCAGCAAATGGTAAACGAGATCACCCAAACCATTGCTGCTGTACCCCATGGCCGGGAGCAGATAATTATAGACAGGAAGCAGGATAAATCCCGCGGTAAGCGCGTTGGGAATCAAAAAGCGCTGAAAAAACCTAACTTTGGAGCGAATAAAGGTGGCTAAAACCAAGGCTGACGATATCAAACCAGCGTCTATAAACATCTTCCAAGAAAAGTCCATATTCTGCTTCTTTCTACGGAATGGTAGGCGGAGAATTCGGTTGCAGCAAGGGGGGCCGGAGGCAGGGGACGGCCGCCCCTACAAGGCCTGCATCTCAGTTTTTGCCCTGTCCCGGACGTTTGACGATGAATCGCTCGATCAGTGATCGGGCAACCGAGCCCGGGGGAGGTATCTCGGGCAGCTCGTCAATGCCATACCAGCCCAGGCGGTCTATCTCCATCCCATCGGGTTGTGCCTCGCCGGACTTGTATTCGGCTTCGAAGGCAAGCATCAAAGAATCCGGGAAAGGCCAGGGCTGGGAACGAATGTACCGGGGATTGTGGATTTCAATGCCCGCCTCCTCCATAACCTCCCGTCGCACGGCCTCTTCCAGGGTTTCACCGGGATCGACAAACCCTGCGATAAGCCCGTGTCTTCCTGTAGGCATCTTGGCATTGTGGGCTAGAAGTATTTTTTTGCCATTGTTCACCAGGACTATCACCGCAGGAGATATCCGGGGAAAGAACACCCGGGAGCAGGCAGGGCACACCCTCGCCCGGGCATCCTCCAGGCTCCTGCCCAGAGTGAGGGCGGTGCCACAAAACGAACAATGCCTTGTCTGATACGCCCAGTAAGAGAAAGCCTTGGCTTTGAGCACGAAGGCGGCGGCGCGCTGGGACACGGAGCCCACAAATTGCCGCAGTGGGTAGCGGTCGCACAGGTTACACTTCCCAGTCCGCTCCTCTTCTAATTCGGCACTGGCGTAGATAGTCCCCTCAAAATCGAAGCTGGCGATCCTCAAGTCTGTATTGAGTTCTTCCCGCTCCAAGCCTCCCGGAAACTCAACGCTGTGCTCGGGATTAAGCGAGAAGAGCGGCAATTCCTCCTCAGCAAAGTATTTTTTATTTGGAACTAAAATATCCAGCCCTGAGAACAGGGCGCAGGCTCTGGCGGCACTCGATAAACTCATGATCCTTGCGTCCTAATGCTGAAGCACCGTCTGTTCGATAACCCTCAGCTGGGATCGATACAGACCGGTGATATTAGTCCCGTAGTCCGACACGAGCCGCAGCATATCCCTGGGGTCGTTTTCTTCATCCATCCCGTTTATCCTATCGCCGGCATCTCCCAGGCCGGGCATAATATATGCCCGCTCATTAAGTACCGGATCCATCCATAAGGTATAAACCGTTACGTTTTCTATAGCCCTGACTATCCGGAGGCTTCCTTTTAAAGCTGATATCACGTTGAGGAATTTTACCGACTTGGGTTTTACTCCCTGCTCCAGAAGGTATTTGACGATGGTCACCAGCGAGCCTCCGGTAGCGTTCATTGGATCGGCAAACACCAGGTTTTTCCCATCCAGCTCTTCCAGCTTAAAGTACGAGCGATCCAGATCCAGGATATACTCCATGGTGTTCTCGCTTTTCGCGTCGTCCCTCTTTATCTTGAAGAGCGCGAAGGGTGTCAGGTAGCCTGATGACGAGTATTCCTGGATTTCCTTGGATATGATCATCGAGGGCAAAAGGGCTCCCCGAAGCATAACACACATTACGGTATCGGTTAGCTGATCATCTATGTCGGGAATCTTGTGCACTGCATAGTTCTGTACTGGAATACCCACCGGAGTTTTAACTATGAGGTAATTCTTCTTCGGCCTTCCCACGCCTGCGAAGGTGAGGTTGAAGAGCAATTCGAACGCCCGCTGTGTATAGTAGACAAATTCCTGTCGCCCCGTATCCAGGTCTCTCAGCTTGGCGATAAGCCTCGAAGCCTCGCCGTGATTCTCCTGGGGAGTCGTGAAAGAGTACACCTGGATCCTAGGTTCTGCCGCGCAGAGCTCTTGCATCAGGGCGCCCATGGTGTTGTAGAGGTCAATGAGGGAGTCTTCTTCTCTTTTAAGCTCAAAATCAGACCGAGAGGTGCTTAATATGTTGAAGGAAACCATAGCCTGTCGGTACAGGCTGTCCATTCTGGCAAGATAGTCGTTGTCAGAAGCGGTTAAATACCCGTCTAGATCCTTGGCCTTGAGTATAATTTTGCTCATCGCTGGCCTAGGCTTTGATTATCTCGCCCATGCTCCCGTTACCGATACCCACCGCATTGCCTTCGTCAAAGTCCAAATGGCATTCAAGGACGTAGGAAGGATTCACACGGCAGACTACATTGAGGAATATCGCTCCTCTTTGGTCCCCCGCCTTGAGGCTCACCATTTCCTTGTCCTTCACTCCAAAGCGTTCAGCGTCTGCGGGGCTAAAATGGATATGGCGCACGGCGATTATAAGCCCCCTGGCTTTCTTGATGGAACCTGCGGGACCGATAATCTCGAAGCCCGCGCTGCCATCTAGCTGACCCGATTCCCGTACGGGACAACCGGGCATGCCCAGCTTGAATTGGTCGCTGGCTAAAATTTCACACTGGGTTTCCTTGCGCTCCGGCCCGAGGATCCTCAAATTTTCAAGGACTCCCTTTGGGCCTTTTATGGTAACAGTCTCAGCGCAGGCGAACTGCCCAGGCTGCATAAGGTCCTTGGTCTTGGTGAGCTGATGACCCTTCCCAAACAAGATTTCCAGGTCTTCCTTGCTCACATGCACATGGCGGTTGGATAAATTGATCAGTACCTTAGTCTCGGGCATTTCTTCCTCCTGAACTGTCTTCTTTCAGACTTCTTTGTATGTGAATGCGTATGTATCTCCGGCCAACCTTAAATCCCCAAACGGCTTTCGGTCAAGCCGGAATAAGCTTTTCGATTCATTACTTTTCCAATTTTAAGGTTCAGACGACTTTCGAGACAGCTCTGACAAACCGACAAAAACAGTTTCGAGGCTTCGATAGCTGTTACGATAAAGCGCAAAAAGGTCATCGTAGAGGGTCTTTTTAGATACATCCGGCTCGTAGCACTTGCCAAAGCCTACTAAATTTTCCGCCGCCGAGGCTAGGTCGGGGAACTGCCCAAGGGTTGTGAGTGCTACACAGAGATCGCCTAGAAGCTCGGCATCCCCAAACGCTGGCACTCGGATCGGCACCTGAGTGATGTCGGCCTTGATCCTGTTCAACATAGCATTGCCAGAAGGCCGGCCAGTCACCCTTAGTTCATCGACCCTGGCTCCCGTGGAAACCATAGCCTCTATGACATCCCTCATGGCAAAGCCAATGGACTCAACCACAGCCCTAGCCATCTCAGCCCTGCCGTGGCTAAGCGAAAGTCCTATAAAACATGCCCTCGCCTTTGGGTTCCAGATTGGAGCTCGTTCCCCTATCAGGTAAGGAAGAAAAATCAACGAGTCAGCCCCCGAGGGAGCCTTAGCCGCTAGAGCGAAAAATTCCCCTTGGTCGATCGGTGTCCCATTCATGGTATCCATGTACCAGGCCAGGGCTCTTCCGGACGAGGAAATCACCCCGGATATATTTTCATAGGGCTCCACGACGTGGGGCATATAGAGAAGCCCCTTATGCCGCGGACTGCCCTTCTCCCAACACAGGTTTATCCCTTCCGAAGTTCCCGAGCGGTTGCATGCCCGCCGCGGCTTGGTAGTCGCCGTACCGATCAGCGAAACAATAAAATCTGGCCCCCCAGCCACCACCGGCGTGCCCGCTGGCAAGCCCAACGCTGCGGCCGCTCTGCTGTTAACACCGCCCACAATAGCGCCTAGACGGACAAAGGGTGGGAATTTATCCCTGTCCAATCCCAAAAGATCCAGGCTTGCATTGTCCCAGATAATTTCCTCGTAGCCCGGCGCGGGCAAGAAACTCACCCACCGATCGGTGAGCAGTGAACAGATATACTCGGGACAAGACATGAAGTATCTGGTTTTTTTATATATCTCTTCCCTGTTTTTTTTAAACCAAAGCGCCTTGGGCAGGTTGTATGCCGGATCCAGTTTTCTGCCAAGTCTTGCAAGGAGCTCCTGGGATTCTTTGTACGCCCTTCTGTCCATCCAGGTCAGTGCTTTATGAAGCGCGTTCCCATTCGCATCCACCGGAAAAAGAGTTGGACCATTTCCGCTTATCGCAATGCACTGCAGGTTCTTTAGACCATCAACCCTGCCCTGGGAAAGCCTAGCCAGGAGTTCTTCCAAAGCTCGGCTCCACTCTCCAGGGTCAATTTCTTGTTCCAAGGGGCTGTTTCCTAGGTAGCTTTGGATACTTCGCCGCTCAAGCGCGATACAACGTCCATCGGAATGGAAAAGCGCCGCCTTGGCGCTGGTGGTGCCTATATCGATAGCGAGAATCATACCCCGTCCTCTGCAGGTTCGATTTCTTTAGATTTATCGCACAACTCCCCGGCGCCACAGCCTTGGCAATCAGAGCCGGGACAAGAAAAAAAAGTCTCCATAGCTTCCACTATTGCCGCCTGATCTTGGAGTTCGACAAGGCGCTTTTGGGATTCTAAAATTTTTTCTTCCTCCAGAGTCATGCGCTCTTTATATGTCTGTAAAAGAAGCGCTCTGCAACTTTCACCGCTGGGATCCTTCTCTACCAAATCAAAAAACTCTTTGATCTCCCCCAGACTCAAGCCATAGCCCTTTAACTGCTGAATCCTCTTGAGATATACAATATTGACCCCTGGATACCGGCGGTGAATGCCTTCGGTCCTGTCGTTGGATTTGAGGAGACCCAATTCCTCGTAATAGCGTATGGTCCTCGCCGTAAGCCCGAACATCGACGATAGTTCGCCAATCTTGAGGCTGTCTTCTCTGGTTTTCATCTCTCACCATCATAGCCTACTTGAATAATTTTGAAAATATGCTATTATTAACTTTACGTAAGATTTTATATTACGTAAGTTTTACTTAAGCGCAATTTCTCTTCAGCGCTGGAGGTTTCCATGTTGCGCCGTTTTATGGCATTCTTTTCCGCACTATTTATCGCCCTTCCCCTTATAGCCGCTCCTTTGAAAATTGGAGTATTCATCCCCGGCCAGCGCGAAGGTAGCCCGATCTACGATTCCCTGGCCGCTGGAGCCGAGCAGTTTGTCGCCGAAAATCCTGGCTCCTCACTACGGTTGTTCGAAGCGGGATTCAACCAGGCTGAATGGCAGGAAAAGCTCACTAGCTTTGTGAGTTCAGGCCGTTTTGACGTAGTTCTCACCTCTAATCCTTCCATCCCCGACCTCATCGAGGCAATCGCCCCTCTCTTCCCTACCCAAAAATTCATCTGCCTTGATGGGTTCAAAGCTGGAATCCCCAACCTTCACACGGTGCTCTACAACCAAACCGAACAGGGGTATATCGCAGGCTACCTCGCGGGTCTTATATCGTCCAGCGACCTCCCCGGAGCCAATGCGCAGAAGAAGGCAGGCATGGTCATAGGGCAGCACTATCCAGTCATGGATACTCTGATCGCCCCGGGATTCGAGCAAGGACTCAAGGCGGTGGATCCCTCCTTTAGCCTCGACATACGGGTGCTTGGTAACTGGTATGATGCCACCAAGGCATCTGAGCTAGCAAAAAGCATGATTACCTCGGGCGTGGATGTAATTCTCCCCATCTGCGGATCAGCCAGTCAGGGCGTCGTCAAGGCGGCGAAAGACTCAAACCATTACCTTGTGTTTTTCGATAGCGATGAATACTCACGAGCCCCTGGAACCATCCTTGGTTGTGTAGCGCTGAAGCAAAAAGAACTTGGATACGCCAAACTCAATGAATTCGCGCTAAAAACCACCCCCTGGGGAAGCGCCCAGGTCGTAGGTGTCAAGGAAGGCTACATTGAGCTTTTAGACAAGCATCCTAGTTATATCCAAAGCCTCCCCGCATCCATTCGCGACCGGATGTCCGAACTCATAGCCAGAATTTCTTCCGGGACTTTGAGTTTTCCCGCTCCCAAGCTTTAAATAGAGCAATGAAGAGCGTCGAGCTCGAAGACATAGACAAATACTTCCCCTCCAGCGGGACCTGGGCCTTGATCCAGGCCCGTCTGGTACTTATCCCCGGCCAGATCCACGCCGTGGTGGGAGAGAACGGCGCAGGCAAGACAACACTCATGAAGATCCTGGCAGGGCACGAACGCCCAGACTCGGGTCGTATCTTGGTGCAGGGCAATGCCGTAAAATTCAATAGCCCGGCTGACGCTGCGCGACTGGGCATTGGCATGGTGCATCAGCACTTTATGACAATACCTGGCCTGAGCGCCGCCCAGAACATTCTCTTCGGATCTGAGCCCAGGACTGCCTTCGGCTTTCTAGACAAAAAGGGGATACTGTGCACGGCGGCAGATTGCGCCGCCCGCTATGGCTTTTCCATCGATGTGACAAAAAAGGCTGAAAGCCTCTCTGTAGGAGAACAGCAGCAGGTTGAGATTCTCAGGCTTCTATATAAAAATTGTGACATCCTGATCCTTGACGAGCCCACTTCGGTGCTTACTGATCAGGAAATTCATTCCCTTTTTTCGGTTCTAAGGCAACTTAAAGCATCAGGAAAGACTATTGTCATAATCTCCCATAAAGTTGGGGAAATAAAAAAAATCGCCGACAGACTTAGCGTTATGAAGGACGGCAGGTGCTTGGGGGAATTCAGAGCAAGCGACATAAGCAGCCATGCCCTTTCCGATCTTATAATGGGGGACTACGAATCGCCCCGCAAAAAAATAAAAACTACATTTCCCCGCCAAAGCTACCCTATCCTGGAAATAAAGAACGTAAGCATTCATCGGCAAAAAAGAAAATCTAACACGTTGCGCGATATCACGCTCTCGGTGAATGAGAAAGAAATTATCGGAGTATGCGCCCTTGCCAACAATGGCCTTAAAGAACTTGAAGATCTGCTTGCAGGAAGACTAAAGCCCGATAAAGGCAGTGTTGCCTACCTAGGAAACCCTTATCCTAAATTGCGAAAAGCTCCCTGGCTCCCAGGCGGCATCGCCTATGTCCCATCGGATCGTATTGGGCGCGGCTCCTGCACCGATAGGTCCGTGGCTGAAAACATTGTAGCCTTGGACAGGGATTCTTTTTTCCCCCATGGCTTATTAGATTCGGCCAAGGCTCAAGCGCGCACTCTCAAAGCCATTCAGGTACTGGGTGTCAAAGCCAGGCCAGAGAGCAAAATCAGGCAACTCTCTGGGGGTAATATTCAAAAAATGATCTTAGGTAGAGAGCTGTCAGAACCACCGGCCAATTTCTGCCTGCTTTGCGAGCCTGGATGGGGTTTGGATTATGCATCGCTTAGACGTACCTATAAAAGAATCCTTGAAGTAAGAAACAAGGGGAGCGCCATCCTTTTGCTATCATCCGATATTGACGAAATTTTGGAACTGTCCGATCGGATCGTTGTACTGCATGAAGGCATGATTGCCGGTATTGTAACGAACGGCCCAGGAATCACCAAAGCCAAATTAGGGGCTATGATGATGGGCTTGGGACGCAGTGATGGAGAACCCTGTGCGCAGCCGGAGAAGCTGAATGATTAAAAAAGAGTCGGGCGATAAAGGAAAGAGTCTGATATTCACGCTGCTTGCAGCGCTCATTTCTTCCTGTCTTCTTCTCTTGTTCTTTTCCGAATCATTTTTTGATTCTTTTGTTCTGTTTTTCATCAACCCCCTAGCAAATCGCTATTACCTGGGAAACATGATCGCTTTTATGGCGCCGCTCATTGTGGCAGGATTAGGAATTTCCTTCGCGTTCGAATCGCACAACTTCAATCTCGGCGGCGAAGGCCAAATTTATGCAGGCTCGTTGGCAGCCGTGCTTGTTGCGATAGCCATGAAAGAACAATCTGCTGCGCTCATTTGGCTGGCTTCCTTTACTGCGGCGGCCGCGGCGGGCGGCGCCCTCGGCGCCCTCTCGGGTTTTTTAAAACGAAGGCTGGCGGTGGACGAACTCATCTCATCGTTTTTAGTTTCGTCCATCGTTGTGCTCGTGGTAGATTTTTGCATCACCGGTCCGTTTCAGGATCCTTTAAGCAATTTCCAGGCAACCCGGGCAATCCCGCCCGCTGCGGCCTTACCTAAAATCCTTCCCCCTTCTTCGCTGAGCACAGGAATATTCGCCGCCCTCCTGGCCATGGTCTTGGGAAAATTCATTCTTGCCAGAACCCGTTTTGGTTTTGAGCTAAGGCTCTGCGGTGCTAACAAAGACTTTGCCCGCTACGCCGGCATCGACGAAGGCCTTTACGCGCTTGTGCCAATGTTAATATCTGGGGCCCTCCACGGGGTTGCCGGAGCCCTTATGATTTTCGGCTCCTACGGCAGGCTGCTACGTGGTTTTTCATCCGGGGTAGGATGGAGTGCCATAGCCGTAGCCCTCATAGCCCGGAACAATCCCCTGGCGCTTTTACCCGCCGCCGCATTTTACGCCTACCTTGATGCGGGCTCTAAAAGCGTCATGATGGGAGCCGGGGCGAGCCAGGAAATTGTAGGTAGCATCCAAGCGGTAATTTTTTTGTTCATCACGGCAACGCGGCTTCCATTTTTTAAGGCACAGACCTCATTCCTCCGGACTATGCTTAAGAGCAAAACCGGCACTAAAAAAAGCCGATGGAGAAGCCAATGACCTGGCTCGACACCGCAGGCGACATCCTTGCAAGCGCCCTGGAAGCCATGACTCCCCTGCTGCTGGCAGCGGCAGGGGGGCTTTTTACCGAGTTGGCAGGAATGCTCAACATAGCCTTGGAAGGACTCATGCTCACCGGAGCTTTTTTTGGCTTTGCCGCCGCCGCAGCCTCGGGGAGCCTTATTCTGGGCGTCCTCGCCGGCGCCCTGGCCTCCAGTGCTGTGGCCTGGGCATATGGCAGCGCCACCTTGAGGCTCAAGGCTAATGCATTTATAACCGGCCTGGCCGCCAACATCTTCGCACCCAGCATCACAGCCATACTTTCCGCCGTTTGGTTCGGCACCAGAAGTGTCGTCGCGCTGGATATACCCGAACCCGCCCGCCCCCTCCAAGCTTTTTTTGGAAGTACTTCCATCTTGGGCAGGATATTCTTTTCACACCACAGCCTGGTCTACCTTTCCTGGGTCCTCGCCGCCGGGGCGGCTCTTTTAAGCAATCGCTCGATTTTAGGCACTAGGATCAGAGCCACGGGGGCAAGGGCTGAGGCAGTGGCCGCGGCGGGTTTTAAACCTGATTCCTATAAATTGGCGGCAATCATCCTCTCGGGGTTTTTTTGCGGCATAGCCGGAGCCTCCCTCTCCCTCCCCCTGGGCGCATACGTGCCGGCCATGAGCTCCGGAAGAGGCTGGATTGCTCTGGTGGCTATATATCTGGGAAATCGGCGGCCTGGTAGAACAGCGCTGGCTTGTTTTATCTTTGCTTTGGCAGAAAGTTTTTCCAACTTTGCCCAGGGACAGTTCGGGATTCCCAGCGAATTCATACTTGCCATTCCCTTTGCCGCGACACTTATCGCCCTTTCCTTAGGCACATCGGCCAAGAGAGTCTAATATTTCCTGTAAATAACTTTTTTAAAGAATCGCTGACAATTCGTAAAGAGAACGGATTCGTTCAAACTCAAGATCGGAGAAACGATTCATCTCATCCTTGAGAATCGCCCTTCCGCCCAAGGCTTTATATCCCCGTATGTATTTTGGACTGTCGTCGATAAAAACCGCGGAATCCAGAGAAAATCCCGATTCTTGTAGCGCGCGAAGGTAGGATTTGGGGTGGGGTTTGCCCACGAGCCCATTGTAGCGGATGTCAAAAATACTCGAAAAGCAGCTTTCTATGGCCAACGCCTTGAGTACCCGTCGAGCATGTTCCATGGGAGCGTTGGTAAGGATGATCTTTGGATAGTCCAGAGCATCCAGAAAAGACTTGAGTACCGGATCGGGAGTAAAACAACGCTCTTCCCCTTCGGGATGAATATAGTCGAAGTATCCATCCACGTCTTTCAAGCCCTCTTCCAACACAAGCCACTCAAGGGTCGTGCCAAACCGGCGGGCTCTTTCCCTTCGCCTCTGATGCGTTTCCTCCATCGGCCAGCCCATGTATGCACAGACGTATTCATTGATTCGTTCCAGCACTCTTAGCTCGAGGCCAGTGGCTTCGGAATACAGGGTGTTATCCAGATCGAAAATAAGCGCTTTGGTCATCGCAGTTTTGTACCATGAATCCGATGCCGGCTTCAACTCGGACAAAATACTCTTTAGATAAAATGCCCCTCATGCAAAATTTGCGCCTAAGGACGTCATCCTTCGACGCTGAACTGCTATTCTTGAATGTAGCCTTAAACAAATGATTACACTATATTAATTCCAGTAGGAGAAACGCGTGTTACCCATAGGTGATCAGAATAGCTGCAAGCGAGATCCAGCCCTTATTACCTGGCTTCTCATCATAATCAATGTGGTTGTTTTTATTTTTATCCAGCGCTTTGGAACCAACGTGGCCGCCACCCTTGCGATTGCCGCCATCCCTTCGGAAATCATACAGGGCAGGGGGCTATTTAGCATACTCAGCAGTCAGTTCGCCCATGGTGGACTGGCCCATCTTTTCGGCAACATGCTCTTTCTAGGTATATTCGGCGACAATGTCGAGTGTCGTCTCGGAAGGCGTCGCTACATCGCCCTCTACCTCATTGCAGGAAGCCTCGGCGTCCTTGCCCATGTCGCGGCGGCCGCCATAGCCGGAGGTGCGGCGGCGGAAGTGCCCCTGGTGGGCGCCTCGGCTGCTATATCCGCAATTCTTGCTTCGTACCTCGTACTTTTTCCCGGTAACAAGGTTATCGTCCTTCTCTTTAATTTTATACCCACAGCCCTCTCCGCCTGGTTAGTGATCGGTTTCTGGTTTCTGCTACAGGTCCTGGGGGGTCTGTCCGGTTTGAGCGCCGGGGGCACAGCCTATCTTGCCCACCTGGGCGGCTTTGGCGTCTCTTGGCTCTGGTCCCGTTCGTACAAGCGAAAAGAACAGGCTCGCATTGAAAAGGAAAAACAAGAGCGCTATAAGAAAGGGGAATCGGGGGGTGTGCGCTGGTGGATCGTCGATGACGATGAGTAACGTGAGCCGTAGGAAACTATATGCCCGATAGACTTGAGCAATTCCAAGCGCTGATACTCCGGGTTAAGGACAGCCCCGCGGGGCATCGGATACTGAGTCTCCTCACCGCCGAAGCTGGAATCATCGACGTATTCCTATTCGGAGGGGCAAAAAGCTCCCTGCGCTCTTCCGCCGCTCCCTTTGTAACCGCTCAGGTGTTTATCTATTCAGATCCTGTTAAGCAATATCGAAAACTGAACGACCTCACCATCCTTGAATCCTTCCAGGGACTCAGGGAAAGCTATGCTAAGCTCTGGTCGGCATCGGTGATGGCCGAGATCGCGCTCAAAACCCAGGGCTGCGGCGGAGAGTACCAGAGTCTGCTCGCACTTTGCCTTTCCCTGCTCCGCGCCCTCGACACTACAACAGAGGAAGATGTGGAAATCAAGCTGTTGGCCTTTCTCTGGAAGTCCCTGGGGATCATGGGACTCCAGCCCGATTTGACCCACTGCGTTGTGTGCGGAAAGCCTCTTTTAGCTGGCCAGGACAGGGCTATATCGTCCAATGCGATAATTTATTCCCCCAGGCTCGACGGCTTTGCCTGCTCAGGCTGTGAAGCCGAGGGGCTTCAATTAAGCTTCGAAGATAGTAGCCTCCTCGAAAAACTGGGAACAAAGAAAATCCAGGATTGCAGCCACAGCGACGGAAGCAGCGTAAGCCTCGACGCGCTTCGATCCCTTCTTTATTACCTTTCGCAAAAAGCTGCCGAGGGCATTCTCTTGAGCCTCGAGACAGATCTGGCATTAACCCACGGCTAATAATGAAGTATAGTATGCGACGATCGCCGTATAATCAGGGAAAGGAGAGTCTATGAGAGCAGTCGATATCATCTTGAAAAAGCGCTCTGGCTTGAGTCTTTCCAAGGCGGAGATCGAATTTTTTATCCAAGGCTACGTTGGGGGGTCCATTCCCGATTACCAGGCTTCAGCCCTGCTCATGGCCATCTATTTCAACGGCATGGAAGCTTCCGAGACAGCCAGTCTCACCACGGCCATGCTTGATTCGGGCGAAAGAATGGATCTCTCCGGCCTGACCGGTCCCTTTGTGGATAAGCACTCCACCGGAGGCGTGGGCGATAAAATCTCCCTTCCCCTGGCTCCCCTCGTGGCTGCCTGCGGCGTTATGGTACCAATGATGTCGGGAAGAGCCCTCGGGCACACCGGCGGAACCCTGGACAAGCTGGAGTCCATTCCTGGTTATAGAACCGATCTGGACCAAATAGCCTTCCGCGAAGGGCTTTCTGCCGAAGGCTTCGCCATGACGGGGCAGAGCGCCAGGGTTGTGCCCGCGGATAAAAAGCTTTACGCCCTTCGGGACGTTACAGCCACGGTTGAATCGGTGCCCCTCATCACCGCATCGATTCTTTCAAAAAAGGTAGCTGAAGGCGCCGATTCCCTGGTCTTCGATGTAAAATGCGGCCCCGGAGCCTTTATGAAAACTAAAGCCCAGGCACGGGCTTTAGCGGAGAGTCTGGTGAAAACCGGAGGGTCGATGGGCAAAAAGGTCGTCGCCCTTATAACCGACATGACCGAGCCACTGGGTCGCAGCGTCGGCAATTTTTTTGAAATTGAAGAGACTCTGGACTGCCTTGAAGGCAGAGGACCTGCGGATGTCATGGCCCTTACTCTGCGCCTGGGCGCCTGGATGCTCGTCGCAGCGGGCAAGACCCCTGACCCTGAACAGGGAGAAATCCTGTGCCGCAAAGCCCTGTCCTCCGGAAAAGCGCTGGATCTTTTTTACAAAAACGTAAACCGCCAGGGCGGCGATCTACAACGTTTGGCCAAGCTTCGCGGAACCTACCGTTCCGCCCACAGCACCGAACTCAGGGCTCCCTCTTCTGGCTATATCGCCTCGATCGATGCCTATGCGGTGGGACTGGCCAGCGTGATCCTCGGCGTGGGCAGAAACACTACCGCCGACACTGTGCGGCCGGATGTAGGCTTTATATTCAACCGCAAGAAAGGCGACGCAGTTCAGCAAGGCGATCTGATAGCGAGCATCTTCGGCAA
Source organism: Spirochaetaceae bacterium UBA6076 (assembly GCA_002428725.1). Classification (GTDB taxonomy): domain Bacteria; phylum Spirochaetota; class Spirochaetia; order Treponematales; family Rectinemataceae; genus UBA2256. The sequence continues at coordinate 120,422 of DIXQ01000024.1, forward strand.
AGATCAAGCCTGTCTCGGCCCCGCCCTGGATATGGCCACCAGAGCATTAAAAATTACCACCCAAGTCCCGGGGGAAAGCCCCCTCGTTCTGGAGGAGCTTTCCAACTCATGAAATGGCTCAAAAATGAAATAGATCAAAAATCGGTCAAAACCATGATGCACCGCTTCGGCATAGACAGCCTAAGCGCCGCGATCCTTGCCCGCCGGAAGCAAAGCCAGCCTTCCCAAGTTCTTTATTATCTCGAGAATGATCTGTACCACCTCCACAATCCCTTTCTCTTCAACGCCATGGAAGACGCGGTGGATAGGATATTCCTGGCCGCCGACGAGCAAGAGAAGGTTCTCGTTTTCGGCGACAGCGATACCGACGGGGTAACAGCCACAACCCTGCTGGTGGAATCCCTCGCCTCACTGGGCATCGAGGCCGAGTACCGCGTCCCTCAGGGAGAAGAATCCTATGGGCTTTCATCTCAGGTTATAGAAAGTTTCGCCGCCGCGGGCGGCAGCCTCATCATCACCGTGGACTGTGGCATATCCAATCATGCCGAGGTGCTAAAGGCGGCGCAGATGGGAATCGATGTAATACTCAGCGACCACCATCGCCTCCAGGCACCCGAACCGCCCGAGGCCTTGGCGGTGATCGACCCAAAAATCGATGGCTGCGGGTATCCCTTCCGGGAACTCGCGGGGGCCGGGGTGGCTTTTAAACTGGCCGCAGCCTGCGCCCTGGGCAAGACTTCGCTCTATAAGCAACCCTCCGCACTTTTGAGCATCAGCGAAAATAAAGAAGAAGGTCAGGAAGCTTGCTGGAAAATCGAGGCGATAAAACTGCACAACCTGGTGGAGACTAGCCGTTTTTCCGAAATTCTAGACCAAAAAAAAGCCCAGGCTGTACTGGAAAAGCTCGCCCGTTTTTTAAACGACCGCTCGATCTTTGTCTGGGGAAAGAAAGATCTTAACAGCAAGGTTCGCGCCCTCTTCGGATCTTCCATCGATATCGAAAGTTTCGACCTAGCCGACGAGGGAGCCCTTATCTTTCCCCATTGGGCAGGTAAAAGCCTTTCCGACCTGCGCCGCCTGCTCAAGGTAGATACGTATGCGGAAAAGCCCGCCGGCGATATAGATGCACTAAAGGCAATATTCGAAGCCCTGGCTTGGGAAAGAGCCTTTGCCCCCCTGGGAGGGGCTGACTCTATTCTCCAACTCGCTACCCTGGGCACAATAGCCGACATTATGCCCCTGCAAGATGAAAACCGAATAATCGTGCGACGGGGCCTGGCTTCCATTGCCCAGATGCCACGAAACGGCCTTAGGGAGCTTTTCCAGATCCAGGGATTGAGCCGCAATCTCAAAGCCACGGAGATCGCCTGGCAGATAACACCCTTATTGAACGCAGCGGGCAGAATCGGCAAGCCCGAGATAGCCCTCGGGCTGCTATTGGGTAAAGAGTCCACCGAAAGAATGGAAGCCGGAGAAGCAATTGTTCAGGCTAACAACGAACGCAAAAAAATGGGAACCGAAATTTGGGAAGCTCTTTACCCCTTGGCGGGAGAAAGTTTTGAAAAAAATGGCCGCCGGTTTGTCCTTGTTGGCTCTCCCCTGGTAAAAAGCGGCATAACAGGATTACTAGCATCCCGGATGGCGGGCACTTTTAAGGTTCCCTCGATCATTGCGGCCTTCAGAGAGGATGGAACAGTCGTAGGCTCGGTTCGCAGCGCCAACGGCTTTAGAATCTCCGGGTTGTTGGAAACCTGCGCCCAGCTGTTTCTCGATTACGGCGGACACGACGACGCCGCAGGCTTTTCCATGCTCAAAGAAAACTGGGAAAAGTTTGTAGCCTTGGCCGAACAGGAACTCAAAAAAGGCAACACCGCAGAAACAGAAGAGAGTCTCTATATCGATGCCGAACTGCCTCATCCTTTCCTGCGTCCAGAGCTGCAAAAAACCTGCGCCCAATTCGAACCCTTCGGCGAAGGCAACCCACCCTTGGTCTTTTCCGCCCGGGATGTTTCCATGGTAGATGCCCAGATAGTAGGCCGTTCGGCAAAGAGCCATCTCAAGCTAACCCTGGATTTTGGAGCCTACAAGTGGCCTGCTCTTCTCTGGGACGGCGCTGAGCGGCTGGAGCGAGATTTTTCCTTCAAGACAAGGGACAAGATCGATCTGCTCTTTAAGCTCGGAGTCAACCGCTGGAACGGAGAGGAAAGGCCCCAGCTCGAACTCTTCGATATCCGCAAATCCCAAGGCAAAGCCTAGAAGGGATTGACTAATAACGTCCTAAGACTATATCCCTTTTTCCGCAGTCGCAG
>DIXQ01000033.1 GCA_002428725.1 Spirochaetaceae bacterium UBA6076
AAAAAAGCAAGGTTCTGCCGGTTTTCTTTTCGAAGAGTGGCTGAACGTACATGGGGCACCTCGTGGGGGCAGTATAGCACGGGGGTAAACTATATACAACTAGGCACAATATAATATTCCAAAAAAGAATTAAAAAAACCCAGGTATTTCACCTGGTATAAAGACTTATTGAGCAGGCCAATAAAAGGTTACTGCGGAATCATGGAGAACCGTAGCGCTCATGTCGATCATTAAATCACTATAGCTCCTCGGGCGGGCGGAGACAAGGTGAAACCGAAGAGGAATCGCCATTGGGAAAAGCTCGCACCTTGATAGAACCAGCCGTCTGCCTTTGTTTTTTGCTATCCCAAAAGCCTTGTTTGCTGCTATAATTACAAAGAAACAATGGAGGTAAAATTGTCGGTTTTTGTAGAGCACGATAAACGCCGAGAAGAAATTTTGGATAAGGCCTTGGATGTATTCGTGGCAGAAGGCTACAAGGATACCACTTTTCAGAAAATAGCCGAACGCTGCGGAATAACGCGAACAATACTCTATCTGTATTTTTCCAATAAACGGGAGATATTTTCGGCCAGCATCAAGCGACTCATGGGAAGAATGGAAAGTAGGGTGCGGGAAATTGCCAGCAGCGAAGAGCTTTCGAGCGTGGACAAGCTTATCGCCATTGGCGAAATGGTAGTAGGCGAGTGTGTTACAGAGTCAAAACTATTATCGGTGATACTCGACTATCTACTCAGGCTCAAGCTAGCGGGAGGCGATCCGGACGAGCGGGTTCGTCGTAGAACTATCCGCATGCGCCATATTCTCGCCCTCATTATCATAGAAGGTAAAAAAAGGGGAGAGTTTTCTCCCAGGGTGTCCGGAAAGGCTATGAGCGAATTATTCTACGCCCTGATTGAGGCAGCGATTTTTAGAATAACCGTTTTGGGGAAAAAGGATGTATCTAACCTTCAGGAATCGCTACGCATTTTAGCCTCCAGCATAAGTATCGAGCCACCAAAAACCCAGTCGTAGGATTAGGCGCTGGGAAAGCGCCGTTTTACTGAAAGGCTTTAGTCTGCTGTTCCACCATTCCCATTCTCAATTTAGCGATCATTGAAGCCTTGGCCACTACCTTGGCGGTAAAGAGGCTTTCAATATTCTTCTTGTAGTTCAATATTTTGGCAACATAATCGAGGGTAACAGCTGGGGCTCCTTGCTTGGTCACTCGAGTTCGGCCGGCGTTATACATGGCTAAAGCCGAGACTTCGTTACCCGAAATATCGAGAACTTGGCGGAAGTATGCAATGGCTTCCTTTGCATTCAAAGATGGATTATAGGCTTCTTCATCGCTCAAGTGAGGGAATGTGAGTGAGTTGAGTTGGAATAGCCCCCGGTCTACGCTACCGGGATTTTGATTAAAAGCCTTAGGGTTGAATCGACTTTCACCAAAGGCTATGGCAAAGGCGAGACTGGCAGATACTTCTTGTTTTACCGAATTTTCGAGAATCGCCACGGCAATTACTCGCGATTTGGTCATGGATGTGAAAAAATCGATGACGCTCGACTTGGTATCTGGATGTTGAAAGTAAATGGCTATAGGATCGATATCGTTTTTGTCTTCTATACTGACCGGTACTTTTTCTGTATTCGTTACCAGCGATAATATTTCGCTCTCAAGCTCAAGGTCGGTGGTGGTGGGGGCTGAGCAGGCTGCGAGGCTGAGCATCGCAGCCAAGGCTAAAAACACCGCACCCTTGGCTCTGAGTGGTCTATACATCGATTTTTGCAATAACAGCTCCTTCTCGAAAACCGCGAACTACCGCGAACTTTCGAGTTGACGCCCATTTTCAAGGAATGGTAAAAAATGGTCAAGGGGTAAAAAAGTAGGGCTTAAGTCCTTGTGACAGATAGTGGTCGCCCTTAACAAATGACTGTGAATCGGGCATAATCGAATGCTATGAGCGATGATAGTATCAGGGTAATCGTTACCGGTGGGACCTTTGACAAGCATTACGACGAGATACGGGGCGAGCTTACCTTCCGGGAGAGTCATATGCCAGAGATCCTCGCCAAGGCGAGGGTCAGAGTCCCTGTAGTCCTAGAGATGAACCAACTGATCGATAGCCTCCAGATGCAGGACGAGAATCGCATGGCCGTCCTTGTCTCTTGTAAAGGCGCGCCGGAAAAACGGATTGTTATCACCCACGGCACCGATACAATGACAGCCACCGCCTCTCTTTTAGGTTCAGCCAAGCTCGACAAGACTATCGTACTCACCGGGGCCATGGTGCCCTATAAGATTCAAGACTCAGATGCCTTGTTCAATTTTGGCACTGCTTTTTCGGCAGTGCAGCTGCTACCGCCGGGAGTCTATATCGCTATGAATGGAAAGATTTTTCCCTGGGACAAGGTGAGGAAGAACAAAGATCTAGGAGTTTTCGAAACATTGGAGCCTAGCTGATGGCAAGACCGAAAGACGCGGATAAGCGCCAACTCATTCTAGCCGAGGCCAAGCGAATGTTTGCCCAGAAGGGGTATGAGCGCAGCTCCATGAGTTCCCTAGCAGCGCTGATTGGAATTCCTGTGGGCAGCCTATATACCTATTTCTCCTCCAAGGAGGAGCTTTTAGGGATCATTATCGAGGAAGGGTGGAACGATTTTGTTTTCTATCTGGAAGAAGGCCTCCGGGCGAGCCCCGGCTCTTTAAAGCGAGCCGATGCAGGCTTGGCAAAGCTCGCCTTTCTTATTCGAAAGGCCTTGCCTGCTTTATTTAAAGACATGGATCTCATTGCCATCCTCTTGGGTCAGGCAGGGAGCGCGACAAAATTTAAGGAAAAACTGGACTACCTTGCCTCCCTCATTGCCTCTATTACTGGCGAATGCATTGAAACGTATGGAAAGAATCCACGTACGACAATTCCTGAACTGGAAGCGGGCCTTCTGGTGATGCTTTTAGGTAGCCTGGAATCGCTTCGCCTCAGTCGACGGATAGCTATAGGGATTGGGGCGGATGAAATTATCGCTTTTCTTGTTTCGACAGTCGAAGCAACCCTTGGACGCGCCTTGCCGAAGATTTAATCTTACCTTTGAGATAAGGGCTTTTTTGAATTAACCACCGTCGGATAGCCGGGGCTGCCAAGGTCGCAAAAGGTGCTATGAGTCTGGTTTCCCAGCGCACTTCTTCGTAGTAGTCCTCCAAGGTTTTTTGCCTGAAATGTAAAAGCTCTTCCGCTTGGTCCGAGTCGGCGTACCAGCCGCCGCCGATGTTGAGGATCCTGCCCGCGGCGAGGGGGAGCCCGGCGTCGGCTTTGGTTAAAGCCTGCGGCCTTTCCAAAATTGTTACCCTATGCCCAGCGGCAATGCAAGCCTTGACCGTGCTTCGTCCAACATTGCCAAATCCGCCGGTTATCAGTATCTCCATACCAGCCTCCCGAGTCCCGTCACTCCTTAAGTATACTATAAATGAACAATCATTCAAGATTACCGTTTCATCTTTTTCTACCTAGGCCTCTAATTGACCATAATCACAGACCTGCCGTACACTTCCGCGCATGATCACCATCCATGAATTGCGCAGTAAATTCATCGAATACTTCAAAACGAAGGCGCACATAGAAATAAGCGGAAAGTCGTTGATACCTGAGAACGATCCCTCCGTATTGTTCACCACCGCGGGAATGCACCCTTTGGTTCCCTACCTTCTTGGCGAGCCTCACCCAGCGGGTAAGCGACTTGTGGATTACCAAAAGTGCATACGCACAGGCGATATCGAAGACGTGGGCGACGAGAGCCACCTTACCTTCTTCGAAATGCTGGGCAACTGGTCTCTGGGTGATTACTTTAAGGAAGAATCCATAGCCTATTCTTGGGAATTCCTCATCTCTCCCCAGTGGTTAGCCCTGGATCCTGCCAAGATTTCCGTAACCGTCTTTGCCGGGGACGAAAACGCCCCCAGGGATGAGGTTTCGGCCCAAGCCTGGAGAAAACTGGGCCTGCCTGAGGATAGGATCGCCTATCTTCCAGTATCGGATAATTGGTGGGCCACCGGGTCAACAGGCCCCTGCGGTCCTGACACCGAGATATTCTACTGGACAGGCCAAGGCTTGCCCCCGGCGGGGTCCAACAAGGGCAGCGATCCTAAGAATTGGATGGAGATCTGGAACAACGTATTCATGGAATTCAACAGGGTAGATGAAAAAACCCTTGTCCGCCTGCCCGCTCAGAATGTGGATACCGGCATGGGCCTGGAGCGCACCGTAGCCATGCTGCAGGGTAGAAAATCGGTCTATGAGACCGAGGCCTTCACTCCAATTATCGGCGATTTGGAAAAGCTCTCCAGCAAGACCTATGGGGCTTTAGGCAATGATACCGAACTGGACCGCAGCTTTAGGATCATCGCCGACCATACCAGGACGGCTACCTTCATCCTGGGCGATCCCAAGGCCGTGCTGCCTTCCAATGTGGGCGCCGGATACGTACTGCGGAGGATCATCAGACGAGCAGTGCGGCATGGCCGTAAACTGGGCATCGAAGGTGCCTTTCTCTCTGGACCGGCCGCGGGCATAGTGGACAATTATTCTGGTCCATATCCCGAACTGGCGGAGAATCGGGAACGGATTCTCTCGGAGCTGAAACGGGAAGAGGAAAAATTCCTGGAGACCCTTCAGAAAGGCGAGCACGAGTTCGATAAGATGTTGCCCAATCTGCTTAAGAATCCCCAGCGCATCATGTCCGGACGCCTGGCCTTTAAGCTATACGACACCTACGGCTTTCCTATTGAACTCACCGAGGAACTAGCCGCCGAAAATGGTCTCAAGGTAAACCGCCAGGAGTTCGACGAAGCCTATAAAAAGCATCAGGAGCTGTCCCGGGCAGGGAGCGAGCAGATGTTCAAGGGAGGCCTAGCCGATCATTCGGAAGTTTCCACCAAGTATCATTCGGTCACCCATCTTCTGCACAAGGCGCTTCGCATCGTTCTGGGCGACCACGTTGCTCAGAAGGGAAGCAACATAAATCCCGAGCGGGTACGGTTCGATTTTTCCCACCCCGCTCCCATGACCAAGGAAGAAATCGCGAAGGTAGAAGAAATTGTAAACGAGCAGATTCGCCGGAATCTTTCCGTAACCATGGAGATGATGAGCCTGGAGGATGCCAAAGCTTCAGGAGCCATAGCCCTGTTTGGTGAAAAGTACGAAGCAGTGGTCAAGGTGTATTCCATGGGTGATTTTTCTAAGGAAGTCTGCGGAGGACCTCACGTGGAGCACACGGGAAGTTTGGGCAAATTCAGGATACAGAAAGAGCAATCTTCCAGCGCCGGGGTGCGGCGCATTTACGGAATTCTAGAATAGCGCTATGCCAACGCTCGTATAGCTTGGAATGTCCTGCGGCCACCTTCGTTCAACACCCTGAGGACGAGGGGGCCTTTACAGGCCTTGCCTTCCCACCAGAGTTGCCTTAAGAAATCTTCTATTCCATCATCGATAGTCTTGGAGCTTCCTTCCTTCCACTGGGAAAGGAAATATGACCCTGGAGCGAGGCTGGGAAGAGTATTAGGCTGCCGCAGGGGCTTTACAAGACTGGGTCCGTTTTCCTTGTTGTCCAAAAGGATTTGATCCACCGTAAAGGTCCAAAAGAGGGATCCCATGGTTGGAATTGCATCGGACCATGACAAACCGGGTATCAATGACTCTCCGACGAGCGGCGCGAGTAGGTGAAGTGTCAGAATTCTCGTCTCTTCCATGGCTCGACTTTAGGCTTAAGCGCGTTTTTTCGCAAGCACAGGTAAGGTTTTTTGCCTGCCCCTGGCTTTGCGTAGGCAAGGCGACTTCCCTGCATTGGGAAGATCTGGAAAAAGCTTTCAATTGGTGATACGGTGATTTTTCATGGGTTTGCTGGATTCGATAGAATCGCCCGAGGATGTCAAAAAGCTCAAGGAATCGGAGCTTCGCGTCCTGGCTAAGGAAATTAGAAAAAAGATTCTCGAGATCGTGACGACGAATGGGGGTCACCTGGCTTCCAATCTCGGCGTTGTGGAGCTGACTATAGCCCTCCACCGGGTATTCGACTCGCCTAAGGACGCGATCATATGGGATGTAGGCCATCAAAGCTATGCCCACAAACTCATAACCGGCAGGGCAAGGGATTTCGAAAAAATACGGAAAAAGGGAGGGCTCTCAGGTTTTCCTAAACGATCTGAAAGCGTGCACGATATTTTCGATACCGGACATTCTTCAACTTCACTCTCCTCGGCTTTGGGATTGCTTGAATCCAGGAAACGGCAGGGCAGGGAAGGCAGGGTTGTGGCGGTGATAGGGGACGGTGCCCTAACCGCCGGCATGGCATTCGAAGCCCTGGTAAATGTTTCCCAGATAGGGCTTCCGCTTATTGTCATTTTAAATGACAACAAGATGTCTATCTCCAGGAATGTGGGAGCCCTTTCACGTTACTTGTCACGGCTCACTGCCACCGAGCATTACCAAGCTTTTAGAAGAAACTTCGACGCTATTGTTGTATCCATTCCCCGCATAGGCCGCGGCTTGTTGGAGCTTATAGTGCGGGGCAAGCGTGCAGTGAAGGCGATATTTTATAAAGAAAATCTTTTTTCCGATCTGGGCTTTGAGTATGTCGGCCCCATAGACGGGCACAATATTCCTGTGCTTCTCAGCGTCTTGGCTCAGGTAAAGCGCCTCGAACGTCCTGTGGTAGTCCATGTAATGACAAAAAAGGGTAATGGTTTTCCAAAGGCTGAGGAGGATCCGGAAGCCTTTCATGGACTGGCTCCTTCCTGTTCGGATATGCCACTTCAAGCCAGGCCTTCGTTCACAGAAGTTTTTGGCCAGCTTATGGCTGACTTGGCTCAAGAAAAACCGAACCTGGTGGCGATCACCGCCGCGATGTGCAAGGGCACGGGCTTAGGCAAGATGGCCAAGCTATTTCCCACAAGGGTATATGATGTAGGTATCGCGGAACAGCATGCGGTCACCTTCGCCGCGGGCCTCGCCGCCGGCGGCCTTGTGCCCGTGGTGTCTATCTATTCCACCTTTATGCAGCGCGCCGTTGATCAAGTGATCCACGATGTCGCTCTTCCTAATCATCACGTGGTTTTTGCCATGGATCGCTCTGGAGCCGTTGGGGAGGATGGCGAGACTCACCAAGGGTTTTTTGATATTCCTCTTTTTAAAAGTATTCCTAACAGCATTATTCTCGCCCCTTCCTGTGCTGCGGAAATGGAGACTTTTCTTCGCTTCGCCATCGAATGGAAAGGTCCGGTCTTCCTTCGCTTTCCCAAGGCAAGAGTGGAATGCGACGAACCGGGCTGCGAAGCTGAACTTGTGATGGGAGAAGGAATCTTCCTGCGAAAAAGAGACAAGGCCTTCATCCTGGTTTGCGCCCTGGGACCTATAGCCCATATCGCAGCTAGAGCTACGGACAGGCTCAACCATTCAGGGTATCCAATTGACCTCTATTCCCTGCGCTTTGCCAGTCCGCTGGACGAGCAGGAAATCGCGGGAATTTGTTCCCGGTACAGGGCTGTAGCAATCGTCGAAGAGGGTAGCACCGCAGGAGGCGTCGGGGAGACAATTGCCTCAATTCTCGCTCGCAGGGCTGTAAACGTAAAAATTTTAACACTGGGATTCGGCCAGGAACTGCCTTCCCAGGCTTCACGGGAAGAGTTGCTAGCTAATGCGGGCTTGGATGAAGAAGGCTTGTTTACCACCTTTAACTTTTTTGCCGAAGATGTGGCGGCGGGGAGAGTGGATGAAGCGCATCCTGTCCTTGCCAGGTAAGAGGAACCTAATTCTGGGCGATCGCCCCCTGGTAATGGGTATCGTCAACCTGACCCCAGACTCGTTTTTCCCTGACTCCCGGGTGCCTGGCCCAGCTTTGGCAGTGGAGCGGGCTCTGAAACTCCTGGAAGAAGGCGCCAATATCCTGGATTTCGGCGCCGAATCCACCCGACCGGGCTCGGCGGCAGTAGGCCCGGAGGAAGAGATAAAAAGGCTTATCCCTGCACTCAGGGCCTTCCGAGCCCGGTCGGGCGCGGTGGTGTCGGTGGATACACGAAGGGCAGAGGTAGCCAAAGCTGCCCTGGACGAGGGCGCCGACATTGTGAACGACATAGCAGCCCTTTCGGATCCCGGAATGGCAACCCTGGTCGCCCGAAGCGGTGCTGGACTGGTGCTCATGCATATGCTCGGTGAGCCTCAGACCATGCAGGAGAATCCTGTTTACGGCGATTGCGCCGTCGAGGTAGCCGCGTATCTTTGCGCGGCGGCAGCCAAAGCCTTGGATGCGGGTGTTTCGAAAGATTCGATTATCCTCGACCCAGGAATAGGATTCGGAAAAACGCTTGAACACAATCTCGATCTGATAAAAAGGCTTTATCTCGTAGCCGAATGCGGCTATCCTGTGCTGGTAGGTCTTTCGCGCAAGCGCTTTATAGGCGAGATTAGCGGCAAGCCTGTTGAGCAAAGGCTCGCGGGTAGCTTAGGCGCGGCGTGCGCAGCCTGGCTGGGCGGCGCTGATATTATACGGGTACACGATGTGGAAGAGACTAAGGACGCGCTTGCGCTATTCAGGGCTTGCGCACCGGTTCAAGCGTATCCAGATCGGGCGATGAGGATGTAAGGATGGATTTTAACGGGGTAACTTCTTTTTTCTCCACCTATATCCGGCCTGTGCTGGATGTTCTCTTGCTGGCATATCTCATCTACAACACCTATCAAATTCTGGTTAAGACCAAGGCTGTTCAGCTGATCAAAGGCATTCTTCTTTTAGCCGGTATCTACGCAGTAGCTTTTTTCCTCCAACTTTCCACCGTAACCTGGGTGCTCGGCATTGTTGCCCCCGGTTTGGTGATAGGCCTCGCGATAATATTTCAGCCGGAATTAAGGAAAATCTTCATGCATCTCGGCCAAGGCCGGCTGTTCAGGAACAATCGGCAGCCCAGAGCGAGTCAGATTGAAGCCTCGGTTACGGCCTGCGAAATCCTCTCGCACATGAAGCGGGGAGCTCTGATTGTCTTCAGCCGCAATGTGGGTCTTAAGGAGATAATCGACAAGGGAATACGGCTGGACGCCATTCTCTCGCCCAGCCTTCTGGTAACAATCTTTGCCCATGACAATCCCTTGCATGACGGAGCAGCGGTGATACAGGAAGGAAAAATCGCCGCCGCCGCTTGTTTTCTGCCACTCTCGGATCAACAGGATATAAAAAAGAGCTTTGGGAGCCGACACAGAGCAGCCTTAGGAATAACCGAAGAGTCCGACGCGGTCGTTATTGTGGTATCGGAAGAAACGGGAGCCCTGTCGCTTGCCTATGATTCCAAGCTCTACTACGGTCTTGACGGCGACCAGCTCCGCTCCAGGCTGGCAAGTCTGCTGGAGGGACTCTCCGACGAAGCAGTGGAAGCTCAGGAATCGGAAGAGGGCAAGCACTATGAAGCTTAAGCGAATTTTCAAAGTCCTCTTCTCAGATTGGCCGGCAAAAGTTCTTTCTCTATCCATCGCCCTGTTGCTTACGCTCTTTTTCAATCTCACAAGGCTGGAGCAGCGAACAATCAATATTCCCCTTACTGTTTCCCTTAACGAGGAGTTAACCCCCTCCAGCCAGTACCCAACCATGGTCAAGGTAGTGCTCAGGGGAGAGCGGGATTTGATTTACAGCATCCGGGAGGACGAAATCTCAGCCTCTCTGGATCTCTCGGAGTATAAAAATGAAGGTGTGTATCGTGCGCCCATCAGGCTGCAAAAGCGGGGCAACGCACTCATCGCGGATCCTTTGGAAATACATCCCGAGCCCAGCGATATCGCCATCGGTTTGGAAAAAAGAGTCGCCAAGAGCGTGCCTGTAACACCTTCGTTCAAGGGTTTTTTAGAATCGGGTTTCGAGCTGGCCAACTTTGACATAGTACCGCCGGAGGTTACAATCTCAGGACCGGCAGGGCTTATCGCCAAGACAACAGAGATTTCCACCGATACGATAGAGCTGAGTGGTAAAAAGGCCGATTTTTCAGCCAGTGTGCGGCTATTAAAAAAAGACTCGCTTTTGACCCTCGAAGGGAGGGACTTAGTAGTTTTTTCCGCCACAGTTAATAGATCGAGGGACGTCAAAAATTTCATCAATCTTCCCATTTATATACGAGGTCTCGACCCCGATTTAACCCTGGCGGAAATTCTCCCCACGGGAAATCTGCGAATGTATATTGCAGAAGAATTAGTTGAGAATCTCAAGACCAGCGAAATGCTTTCGGCTGATTTAAGCGGCTACACCAAGGCTGGAACCTATACCGTTGATGTGAAAGTATCGGTGCCCGAGGAAGCGGTTGTGGAGACCTATGAGCCACAGACGCTGACGATCAAGCTTCAGGCTACCGATCAGCCCGCCGAGCCTGGGGCGGGACTTTGATGAGGCTGAAAGAGTACGCTAAGGCTATAGCTCATAAGATGTCTCTGGCTTGGCTGTAGGTAGTAGCTAACCAATTAAGAAGGAAATGCAATGATCCGTGGAATTGGCATCGATATTGTCCATGTAAACAGGATTCGACACTGGTCTAAGGTGCCAGGTCTTATAGAGAGGTTCTTTCATTCCGATGAGATCGAAGCGGCGACCTCGAGAGGAGCAAGCAGGGATTTGTCGCTAGCAGCTCGCTTCGCCACGAAGGAAGCCTTCGGCAAGGCCTGTGGTACGGGTTTACGGAACATGAAACTCAGGGATATTTATGTAAAAAATGAACGCAACGGAAGACCTGTCATCATATTGGAAGGCACGGCAAAACGACGGTTTATTGAACTCGGCGGAGGAATACTGCATTGTTCCCTCACTCACGAGGGGGACAATGCCGTCGCGATTGTTCTCATCGAGGATGATAAGGTTTCATGAGCAAGAAGGCCGTCCAATTGGTGCTGGCCTACGACGGAACCGATTTCGGAGGCTGGCAGCGCCAGAAAAATGCCCGCTCTGTGCAGGAAGAGCTAGAAAAGGCGCTTCAGCGTATTCACGGCCACCCGGTAAGGCTTACCGGAGCAGGTCGGACCGATGCCGGAGTTCATGCCCTCGGCCAGGTCGCCGGTTTTTCTACCGATATTCTCACAATGCCGGTTGAGCGGTTCAAGCCGGCACTCAACAGCCTTTTACCCAGAGATATTAGGGTCATGAGTTCGAGCTCCGCGCCGGATGATTTTCATGCCCGGTTCGACGCATCTTTGCGGCGCTATCGTTATTTTATGCTCTGGGAGTCCCGCCAGGACCCTTTTTACAGCCGTTACACCTGGTGCATTCCCAGCCGTCCTTCACTGCTTCGGCTCAACGCAATGGCGGCGGTTATCCTTGGGGAGCATGATTTTTCCGCTTTTGCCTCCGCCGGCGATTCGAGCGTAAGCCGGTCTAGGTTCATTCAGGAATCCTGTTTCTGGTATGAAGGTCAACGGCTTGTCTATCAAGTAGCCGCAAACGCCTTTCTCTGGAGAATGGTGCGCTCTCTGGTAGGGACAATGATTTTTTTCGAATCAAAAACCGAGAGCCTGGCTGAGGCATCCGCCTTGATGCGAGGAATTCTTGAGGCAGGGGACAGAAAAAAAGCCGGTCCTACAGCCCCCCCCCAAGGGCTTTTTTTATGGAACGTTGAGTACAAAACCCGGATCCATGGACATCCCCGCAGAAAGGAACAGATAAAAGCGGCTGAAACTGCTTCACCGCTAGATCAGGGTTTTTTGGATATTGCCGATGACGTTGCGATTTCGCCCGCATTCGATGGACCGGTGGACCCTGACTTTAACGCTTCTTGAATTTCGACTTTTCTTGCTTGCGGCTTGATTCCTTGTTTAGCCAGCGAGTCCAGAATAGTCGGAATGAGACTATTTTTGATAGCTGTGAAGTTTTTCTGCAAAAACCATACCCCGACCAGAAGGTTCGTGCCGTCGGGGGTGATCGCATCTAAAAGTAAAATCGGGGCAGGCTCCTTTAATGCCAGAGGTTCAGCATCCACAACGTGCTGAATTATGCTCATGGCAAGCCTTAGGTCTGAGTCGTTGGAAAGACTCAGCCAGAGATCGAATCTACGTTGGGGAAAATAACTAATATTGATAATATTAGACTTTATCAAGGTTTCGTTAGGCACCCTCACTAGTCTTCCATCAAAGGTCTTAAGGCGGATGCACATAAGATCGACGGTTTTTACCTCTCCTGTGATATTGTCCACCTGAAGAATATCTCCTTCAGAAAAGAGTTTTTCGGAAAAGAGAAATAGTCCGGAAATTATATTGGCTACCGATGTCTGAGCCGCAAAACCTATGGCGATTCCCGCGATTCCCGCAGCGCCCAGCAGCGCCGAGACATCGAAGCCGGCTTTTTTGGTCGCCATGAGGACGACCAAAGTGTAACCTCCATACTTTATTAATCTATCCAGGGTTGAGGCACTCCGCTTGGGCAGCACCTTTCTTGAAAATCTCCTGGTCATGATGAATACTATGCGTACCAAAGCTGCGCCGATAACGAGGATGAGAAAAACCGAAATTGCCGTCTTTACCGAAGCGGTGGAGACAATGTCGTGAAACCAACCGGCTATAGAATCGAGGAGTTTTTGTCCCGTGCTCATAGGGCAACTATAGGATGAAAAATAGGGAGAAAGGAATAGTGCCAAAAGGCAAAAACCCAAAAAGCTTACTATCACAGGATACTGGTCGCGGTACGCCTGTCTTGAGTCCTCCAGGCGATGGTTTGCGAAGTTCGCCATCGGAACAGAGAACGTGGATGGGCGTGGTAGATTCCAACGACTGCATGAGGGCTGATAAATACATAGCAGAGGTGGCAGGGATATTAGGACGATCTCAGCTTAAGGCCAGAAACGCTAGTCTCGTGGTCAATGGCAAGGCTGCAAAGTTTTCACGAAAACTGACCAGAGGGGATCGTATCGCACTCAGTTGGACTGAAGAAGTTGCCCATGATTTAGTCCCTGAAAAATTGGATGTTTCCTTAATTTTTTCGGACGAAAACGTATTCGTGTTCGATAAAGCCCAGGGCATGGTGACGCATCCAGCGGCGGGCAACTGGAAAGGAACCCTGGCCAATGCCGCAGTCTGGTTGGACGCTGAACAAAAGGGTGGGGGAGCTGTGCCACGGGGTGGAATTGTCCATCGATTAGATAAGGACACCTCGGGGGTGATAATCGTTGCTAGAAACCTCCTTACCCATGGGTTTTTGGCTTCTCAGTTTAAAAACCACTCAACCAGAAAGGAATATATAGCTTTTGTGCGGGGCTTCCCTGGTCAAGACTCTGGGCGGATTGAAAATCACCTTGCTAGGGATCCACGGAACAGAAAAAAATTTGCCCTGACTGAATTGGGGGGTAAAAAGGCAATAACGGAGTTTAGGGTGTTAACCCGTTGGAGCATGAAAAACGGTTGTCAATACTCTCTGGTAGGGCTGTATCCCAGAACGGGGAGAACACATCAGCTAAGGGTGCACATGGCGAGTCTGGGATGTCCTATAGTCGGAGACCCACTCTATGGTAAAAAAGATCCCTGCTTTCCCGAGGCAACACTCATGCTCCATGCTAGAAGGCTCAAAATTCGACTGCCCGGACAGGACTCAATATCGATTTTTCAGGCGCCCATGCCGCAACGCTTTGCGGTCATGGCTTCAGTGTTAAAAAAAGACGCTATTAAACTCTGACTTCCCGAAGCCTTCTGAAAAAAAAGAGCCCCCCGGGCGGTCTGCAGGGGGCTCTTCAGGATTTTAAGAAGTTGGGCACGAGTGCCCTAAGGTCTTAAAAACCTTGGTCTCACTACGCTATTGGTAACGATTAGTAGCGGCGGGGATGGAAGGATCCACCGTCACGGCGGGGCTTGTCCTCCGCCTCGTTGACGCGGAGCTGCCTTCCCATGAATTCGAAGCCGTTAAGGGCATCGATCGCCTTCTGGGCTTCATCGTCGTTCGCCATCTCGACAAAGCCGAATCCCTTCGCCTTGCCGGTGTAGCGATCGATGATGATGTTGACAGATGAGACCTCGCCATACTGGGCGAAAAGGTCACGAAGCTGATTCTCGGCGGTGCCATAATTCATGTTGCCGACATAAACCTTCTTGGACATTCGGAAAAACCTCGATTGGGCTGTTATCGCAGGACAACAGCACGGATCCGTCCGCCTAGGGCGGGCGTACGATACTCTCAGAGAAGCCTAAGGATACAGCTTTACCGCATTTATGGCAGGGTTACGAGGCTTGATTAGCGATGCTGGGGTCTTTCCGAAGGAAGAAGCGAGTGGGGCGGGGGCTCTGGAGATTTCGACCGCCGAACCCCCAAAACCGTACACAAAGGAATGACGATGCATGAAAAGCCAGTTTCTACCTTAAAAACGGGGGCAGTATTCCTGAACCCTCCGAAAGTACATGAAGCCGCATACACGGCCTCATTTCCGAGTATATGAGTATTGCCCGAAGGCCGTCAACTGCTTTTGTATTATTTTACCATAATTTAGGGTGCACGTCAGAAAAGTTAAG
>DIXQ01000013.1:0-51344 GCA_002428725.1 Spirochaetaceae bacterium UBA6076
ACCATGACTACTATTAATTATATATCTAATTAGCAATTAATAGCCTCAGCCCTTGATTTTAACTGCGGAAGTCAGGATATTTCACCAAATGGGGTTCGGTGCAAGGGGAAGAATGTAAATTTTCGTATAAATAAAGAAAATCAGCCTAATTCTTCGTTAAAACCACTTTCGAAAAGGGCTTTGATCGCTTCCGCCGCCGCAACCTCGTCGGAACCCTCGGCGGTGATCTTAATTTTTGAGCCAAAACTAGCCGCAAGGGTGATAATGCCCATGATTGATTTGGCGTTGATCTTATTGCCGTTTTTTTCCAAGAAAATTCTCGAAGAAAATTTTATCGCCGACTGGGCGATCATGGCCGAAGGCCTGGCGTGTATGCCTGCCCTGTTACGAATAGTCGTTTCAAGCTCTACCATTGTCCACTCCGCTAAGAATCAGTAATCGTCCCTGGAAAAGTAAAGAGTGCGGGCATTCTCGCTCTCGAGCCAGCGCATTATGTTCTGGTTAAATTCCTTCGCGGAATGATACCCCATTTTTTTAAGCCTTTCATTCATGGATGCGGTTTCGATGATAATTGGTATATTGCGCCCTGGCTTTACCGGGATCTCCAGCTTGGGAACCTTGACCCCCAGGATATCGGTACTCAGCTCGTCCATGCCGATCCTGTCGTAGACCTTGTCTGGATCCCAGTCCTCCAGCTGACAGACCAACTGAATCTGCTTTTTGTCCCGAATGGCGCCCACCCCGTATAGATGCGTGATATTGATGATACCAAGGCCGCGGATCTCCATATGGTGACCAATGACTTTGTTTGCACCCTGGCCCATAAGAATCGTGCCATTGACACAGCGGACATCCACCACATCGTCGGCTACCAAGCGATGGCCTCGCTCGATCAGCTCCAGGGCAGTCTCGCTCTTGCCAACCCCCGAATCGCCCACCAAAAGGATCCCAATGCCGAAAACCTCCACCAACACACCGTGCATTGTCGTCCTGGGTGCGAAAATATCCGAGAGAATACGCAACACCCTGCCGGAGAACTCATTAGAGTTAAGGCTGGTCACCAGGACTGGACAGCCGGTTTTTTCTGCTACTTCGGCAAAGCTAGCGGAGGGTAAAAGCGAGCTTGTAAAGATGCAACAGGGAACATCGTAGGAAAACAAAGTTTCCACCGAATCGTGGGAGCCTGCGGAGCCCAATTTAGCCAGGTACGCATGTTCACCGCGCCCAAAGACCTGAAGTCTGTTCCAGGCAAAAGACTCGTAAAAACCCGCAAGGGCTAGACCTGGGCGGTTAATGTCGGGAACCGTGATCTGCCTGCCCAAGCCCGCACGCCCTGCAACACAGCGCAGATCGAGAGCATTCTGCTCCTTTAGTTCTAAAGAGAGCAGGTCGAGTACGCTAAAACCCTTAGGTTCGTTTCCAATCACAGTGGGCAGTGTACTATGAAAGAGCGCCCTGGTAAATCGGCGAAGCCAGGGTCCAGTTTTCTACTTTTTGCTCTGGATCTTTTGCTTTTCCTTAGCGATTTTTTGATCCAGTTTTTCAATCAGGGCGTCTATTCCCGGATTGATCTCGAAGGCTTTTTCCTGCAGGTGCGCTTGCAAGCCCCAGCGGAAATTGGTAGTAACCTCCAATTTGTAATTCTTCGAATCCTTGGTAAAAACGAACAGAAGATCGACGATCATGTCCTTCGCGTACCCGATCCTCTCAATTTTGGTAGCTAGATACTGCTTGCTTTCCTCGCTGAGGTCGAAATGTACGGAACGAACGTCGATATTCATGTGCGCCTCCTTAAGCTATAACGCAGGCAAGAACCTGCGCCAATCAAAATTTTCGGCGACTGAAGGACGAATCCATATCCAGCTCGCCGCGATATTTGGCCACCGTACGGCGTGCAATCTTAATGCCCCGTTCGGCGAGAATATCCACAAGTTCTCTGTCGGAGTAGGCAGGTTTGTCCCCGTCTTCCCCTTCAAGAATCTCCTTGAGCGTCGCCTTGACGCTCTCCTTGGAGTGCTGCTCCGTCCCTGACGCGGTGGAGGGAACTGGATTAGTAAAAAAGCGGCGAAGCTCCAGAATACCCCAGTCGGTCTGAACGTATTTGCCGTTGGCTATCCTGGAGACCGTCGTCTCGTGCACTCCCACCTCATCGGCCACGTCCCTGAGCGTAAGCGGCTGCATCGCCTGAGGGCCTTCAACAAAGAAACGAGCCTGAAACTTGGCGATTACCTTGGCAACCTTCAACAGAGTTTGGCTGCGCTGCTGGAGGGAGCCTATAAAAAACTTTGCCCGCTCTATGTTCTCCTTTACAAAAGATACCGTGTCTTTGTCCCGGGAACCGCTCTTTTTTGACGAAAGTTCCGAGAAAAAGGGATTTATGCCCAAAAGCGGAATTACTTCATCGTTGAGCTCAATTACAAATTCGTCATTTTCTACCCGAATCGCCAAATCCGGAACGACATAACGGGTCTTTTCGGTGGAAAATGCCCGCCCGGGAAAGGGGGAAAGGGTTTTTATATACGCGAGGATTTCCTCGATCTGCGGATCCTTTATCTTGAGGCTGCGCCGAATTTCAGCGTGTTTGCCCTTTTCGAGCTTGTCCAGGTGGGCTGTCATTATTTCGATAACGCCTTCGGGGGCCTCGGGATCCAGCGCGGCCTGGACCAGGAGACTTTCCTTATAGTCCTTGGTGCAGGCCCCATTCGGGTCCAGGCCGCGCACTATCTCCATAGCCTGTTCCAGGTCCTCTAAAGAGCAGCTAGGGCAGAGCTCCTCAGGCGGCGTCCGGTGAAAACCGTCCTGGTTCAAGTTTTGAATTAGCCGTTCTCCGATCGCACGAATCGTGGGATTTAGTGAAAGCATCCGCAGCTGGGCCAGCAGGTGATCCTGTAGGCTTTCTGGCAGGGCTATAGCCCCTTCCATAAATTTATGCTTGGCATCCTCGTCCGCTTCGGTCTGGCGGTAGGAGTAATCCTCTGTTCCATCGCTCCAGTCTTCGCCAGAATCGTCAATCTTGGCTTCAGCATAGGATTCCAGCGATAATTCTGATCTGTCGTCCAGCACCTCGAGTGCTGGATTAGCCTCTAGCTCCCTGCGGATTTCTTCGGTCAACTCCACCACGGGCATGGCGAGAATCTTAATGGATTGCAGCATTCTGGGGTTGAGCTTTTGTCGTTGTTCGGCCACGAGGGCTGTTCTTTGTGCCTGCAATGAAAGCTCCTTCATCTGCAATGGTAAGGTAGAATCCAGTAAAGTCAATGGCAATATTGACGTTTGGTGCCCGCATTATTATGTTAACTAGGGTACTTTTGTCGCTCAATCTATCACATCGTTAAGGTAGGAACATGTCCAAGCATAGACACGATTCAGAGTCCTTCAAGGATAAGAATGTAAATCCAGCCTCTGTTCAGGATCAGACTGAAGCCCCTGAGTCACGGCAAGCCCCCGAGTCGCAGGCCGCAGCAGATTCTCAGGCTAATGCCACTGTACAGCCTGCGGCTTCCCAGGTCCAGGCTACAGGAAACGCCGGCCCAGCCGATTCAGCCGAAAAGCCCGCAGGATCCTCGACCCAACCAAGCTTAGCCAACGAGCTGGAAGCCTTCCGAAAGGAGAACGCTGATCTTAAATCCGAAGTCGAAGAGCTCAACGCCAAGTACTTGCGCAAGCTTGCTGAGGAAGTCAACTTTCGCAAGCGCATGCTCAGGGAAAAAGAGGATGGGCAAAAGTATGCCCTTTCTTCAATTTTGGCAGACCTCATTCCTGTGCTCGACGATTTCGATAGAGGCATGAAGGCTGCGGCTGCAGCCCACAGCTTTGAAATACTCAACGAAGGCATGGTTCTTGTTCAAAGGCAGTTGTCGCAAATGCTCGAAAATAAGTATGCTTTAAAGAGGTTCGATTCCATAGGAAGCCCCTTCGACCCCGCGAGGCATGAGGCGCTCTTTGCCGAGCCGGCTGATGTTGAAGAGGCTATAGTTTCCGAGGAATACCTCCCCGGCTATATGCATCATGATCGGGTAGTTAGATCAGCCAAGGTGAGGGTTAAGGTTCCCAGTGGAGTAAAAAAGGCCGCGACTCAGGATGCCGCGCCCAGCACCGAGCCCGGGACTAGTCCCGAGGCAGGCCAGCGCGCCGAAAATGGCGCCGGCCAGAACTGAAAGAGAAAGTCTTAGTAAGGAGAAATTAATATGGGCAGAATCATAGGCATCGACCTCGGTACGACCAACTCTTGCGTCTCTGTCATGGAGGGCGGTGAGCCCATCGTCATCGCTAATTCCGAAGGGCAGCGGACAACCCCCTCCATCGTTGGATTTACCTCCAAGGGAGAGCGGGTGGTCGGTCAGCCAGGCAAGAATCAGATGATCACCAACGCCGAGAACACCGTGTATTCCATCAAGCGCTTCATGGGTCGCCGCTTTGCGGAGCTCCAATCAGAAATCAAGATGGTTCCCTACAAGGTGGTGGACAACGGCAATGACGTCCGTGTCGACATCGCTGGCAAGATGTACAGCCCCCAGGAAATCAGCGCATTCATCCTCCAGAAGATGAAGAAAACCGCCGAGGATTACCTGGGCGAGCCGGTCACCGAAGCCGTCATCACCGTGCCGGCGTATTTTAACGACGCCCAGCGCCAGGCCACCAAAGACGCGGGCAAGATAGCCGGCCTCGAGGTTAAGCGCATTATCAACGAGCCCACCGCAGCCTCCCTGGCCTACGGCTTCAACAAGGATCAGAAAAAGGAACGCACCATCGCCGTCTATGACTTGGGCGGAGGCACCTTTGATATCTCCATCCTCGAGCTGGGCGAAGGCGTCTTCGAGGTCAAGTCCACCAACGGCGACACCCACTTGGGCGGCGACGACTTCGATCTCAGGATCACCCAGTGGCTGGTGGACGAGTTCAAGAAGGATTCTGGCATCGACCTATCCAAGGACCGCATGGCGCTCCAGCGGGTGCGCGAAGCCGCGGAAAAGGCCAAGATTGAGCTCTCCAACGTCCAGCAGGCCGAAATCAACCTGCCCTTTATCACCGCCGACCAGAGCGGTCCCAAGCATCTTACCAAGAGCCTTACAAGATCTCGTTTCGAGCAGATGTGCGCCGACCTCTTCGAGCGCACCAAAGAGCCCTGCCGCAAGGCCATAGCCGACGCAGGTCTCACGGTGGACAAAATTGACGAAGTTATCCTTGTGGGCGGCTCCACCCGCACCCCCAAGGTCCAACAGGTAGTAAGGGAGATTTTCGGCAAGGAACCCTCCAAGGGAGTAAACCCCGACGAGGCCGTGGCCATCGGCGCGGCCATTCAGGGCGGTATCCTGGGCGGCGACGTTAAAGACGTGCTCCTGCTAGACGTAACCCCCCTCTCCCTGGGTATCGAAACCTTAGGCGGGGTTTTTACCAGGCTCATAACCCGCAACACCACTATCCCCTGCCGCAAGAGCCAGATATTCTCCACCGCAGCCGACGGACAGACTGCCGTCTCCATTCACGTGCTCCAGGGTGAGCGGGAAATGGCCGGCCAGAACCGCACCCTGGGTCGTTTCGACCTGGTGGGCATTCCGCCGGCGCCCCGGGGCGTTCCCCAGATAGAAGTCACCTTCGACATCGACGCCAACGGCATCGTGCACGTCTCAGCCAAAGATCTGGGCACCGGTAAAGAGCAAAAGATCCGTATCGAAGCCTCCAGCGGTCTCAACGAGTCGGACATCGACAAGATGGTACAGGAAGCCGAAGCCCATGCCGAGGAAGATAAGCGCGAACGGGAACGCATAGAAGCTCGCAACGAGGCCGACGCCCTCATCTACCAGACTGAGAAAACCCTAAAAGAGCTGGGCGACAAGGCGGGCGCGGGTGAGAAAGAAGCTATCGAGGCTGCCGTCAAGGATCTTAAAAAGGCCATGGAAGGCTCGGATCTAGAGGCTATCAAACAGAAGACCGAAACCCTCAAGCAAGCCTCGTATAAGCTCTCCGAGGAACTGTACAAGCATGCTCAAGGAGCCGCAGGCGGCGATGGTCAAGCCCAAAAAGGCCCCGGCGGATTCGGTGCCCAGCCCGGTTCGGAAGGCGGATTTACCGGTCAGCAAGACCAGGATGCCTCCAGCTCCGATCCTAATACAAAAAACGCCGACGATGTAGATTATAAGGTTGTCGACGACGAGGAAAAGAAATAACTTCAGTGCCGTGGGGTCGGCAAATGCCGGCCCCACGGATTGAGTCGAGGACGGATCAACGTGGCAAAGCGAGATTATTACGAAGTCCTGGGTCTCCAGAAAGATGTGAGCAAGGACGACATCAAAAGGGCGTACAGAAAGCTAGCCATTCAGTACCATCCCGATAAAAATCCCGGCGACAAGAGCGCCGAGGAGAAGTTCAAAGAAGCCACCGAAGCTTACGAGGTCCTGGGTGACGACCAAAAGCGTCAGGCATACGATCAGTTTGGCTTTGCCGGCGTCGAAGGAATGTCCGGCGGTGGTCAGCAATATTCCACCGTGTTCAGGGACTTCGAAGATATTTTCGGGGGCTTCGGCGATTTTTCTTCAATTTTTGGTTCCATATTCGGCAATTCCAGCGGCTTTGGCCAGGACCGGCGCTCCGACAGAACCCGTCGTGGCTCCAATCTTCGTTACGACATTGAGCTACCTTTTGAAAAAGCTGTTTACGGAACGAGCGTTGAAATAACATATACCAAAGACGACACCTGTAAGGCTTGTGGCGGATCGGGATCAGCCGATGGCTCGGGGCGCAAGGTGTGCAACACCTGTAAGGGCACGGGTCAGATTCGTAGGAGTTCGGGCTTCTTTTCTATTTCTCAGCCCTGTCCTACCTGCGGTGGCGAAGGCTCGGTGATCGATAAACCCTGTCGAGAATGCGGCGGCACGGGCATTGTCAAGAAAAAGCAGAAAATCAAGGTCACCATTCCACCAGGGGTGGAAGACGGCAAGCGGGTCACCATCCCCGGTCAAGGCGATATAGGCCCCAACGCAGGACCTCCTGGTGATCTCTATGTTTTTATCCATGTTCGCCCCCATGAATACTTCGAGCGCCATGAGCAAGACCTCTACTGTGCGGTTCGCATCGACATGAGCACCGCGGCCTTAGGCGGCGAAGTGGTCATCAACACTCTGGACGGCAAAAAAATTAAACTCTCAATCCCCGCCGGAACACAGCACGGCAAGCTCCTCCGCGTCAGGGAAGAAGGAGTACCCTCATCCAGCGGACGCATGGGCGACCTCTATATCAAAGTCTTAGTCCATGTGCCGACCCGCATCTCTCGTCGCGGTAAAGAACTTCTAGAAGAGTACCGCCTCCTCGATAGCGAAACCACCGAACCCCAGACAGTAAAGCTGTCGGATGTGGCCAGTTCCTAGCCATGAGCGGAGCTACAAGGAAAGGACAAGGCATTCCATCAATCACCATGAAAGAAATTGCCAAGGAGGCGGGAGTTTCCCTGGCTACGGTGTCCCGGGTTCTCAATAATACGAGAAATGTCGATAAAGGCATCACCGAAAAAGTTTTAGCCGTTGCTGAACGTCACGATTTTAGGCCATCACCCGCTGCCCGCTTTATGAAGGGACAGCGTACGGGAATTCTTGGACTCATAGTTCCCGATGTTTCATTGTCATTTTTTGGGGATTTGGCTGAAGGAGCCATTCGT
The DNA here is from genome assembly GCA_002428725.1 of Spirochaetaceae bacterium UBA6076. Classification (GTDB taxonomy): domain Bacteria; phylum Spirochaetota; class Spirochaetia; order Treponematales; family Rectinemataceae; genus UBA2256. The sequence goes on from DIXQ01000013.1 coordinate 7,652, forward strand.
TCGGCCCGCACCTACGATCAAGTGATTATCGTCGCCTCTTCCCAGGGCGACAGGAACACGGAGAACATAATCATCGATCAGCTTTCCCGCTCCCTCTTGGACGGGCTCATCTATTGTCCAGTCGCCAGCGGGGCTCCCCTGCCCGAAATCGAGCGATTTCGAGAACTGCCCTTGGTCGTTGTCGGCAGGCGAGGGGTATTTAAAGACCGGACGCATGTATATACCGATAATCGCAAGACAGGCTATGTCGCTGCCAAGTACCTCATAAATCTTGGACGAAAAAATATCGGTTTTGTCGCCGGCTTTTGGGACCCCCCTGCGATGAAAGCGGCTTATTAAGAATGTGGACCTCATCTCCTTTAGTGGAGGGGTAATTAAGCCACTCTCGTATACTTTTCTACCAGCGCCCACATGCCATTAGCAGAGTGCCTTCGAAGCCGATTATAGTAGACCTCAATGTATTCAAACAGCTCACTTCGTACTACCGCACGAGAGGAGCGCCCGTCAAGGCACTCTAATTCGCGTTTCAAGGTCTTGAAAAAAGATTCAGCACAGGCATTATCCCAGCAATTACCCTTCCTTGGTTGCACAATAGGTAATGTCGGATACCCACACCTTCCCTGGTGCTGATGCGAAAAACTGCCGATCCAGGATATTCTCTGCCACCGGCTCAGTATGCTTAGAATTCGTCGTACTGCGATATTTCTTTTTAGGCACACAGCCTAAATGTGCCTCTCTCATAAGGCGGGCAACACGTTTTGAGCTGACCTGATACCCGCGATCTTTTAGCTCATCGAGCATCCGTGGGCTTCCATAGCGGCGCCTATGGTGCTTCTGTATCTCGCGTATGTGCCCTATAAGCTCTTTATCCATACGACTATGCGGACGCTCTTCACGATATCTCCACGAATAGTATCCAGAGACGCTGACTTCCAAGACTTTCGCCATCCTCTGCACCGGCCACGCGTTCCGATTATCATCGATAAACTGGAACACTGTGGCTACTTTGCTCCCCGGGAGAAGATGGCGACGGCTTTTTTTAGTATTTCATTCGCCTCTTTTAGGTCTTTGTTCTCTCGCTGCAGGCGGGTCAGTGTAGGTTCTTTTCTTTGTTCCCATATCCTCTCCTCCTCTTATTCTCGGAGAGGCTTAACCTAGTCTCCACTAAATCGGATAAGTTCCATTTGGTCATTCAGATAGTTTTGAAAGAGCCTCTAAAATATAAAATTTTCATAATAAGACTTGAACTTTTTTACCGATTCAATATACTAAAAATAGAGTATCCACATCGGGGAATAATTTTTCTTTCCCGCTGGGGGGTAAATGAGAAAAAGTGTTCTTCTTCTTTGCTATTGACTTTGTTTTTCGTCTTCAGTCCACTGTTATTTTCTTTTACATGTTCCAACTGCACAGAAAACTATTTTATTCTGGTAATAAAAATAGCTGCTGGGGAAGGCACTACGAATCCTGCTCCAGGAAACTATGAACTAGATCTTGATGAATCAGAATATTCTTTTACAGCAATACCTGCTGAAGGCTGGAGAATCCAAAAAGTCCTTTTTTATTATGGTAAAGACTCTTTCGAAGCCCATGAGAATAAAGCTTATTCACAGCCTTTTTCTGATCCATCAAGTGCAACATTCTATGGAAAGCCAACTTTACTTGAAACCGAGCATTACTCTGAGTATGAAGTTTATTTTGAAAAAATCCCGGATCCCTCAACTACCACTACAAGCACTACTACAACGACAACAACTACCACAGTTGTTACTGGAACGGCTAAATTAGAGCTTCTAGCAGTCACAAAGACAGATTACGATCAGAACGGATTGAATGCTCCTTCTGGAGGAGGAGATGTCACCTGCTACGCTGATTCCCCTTATACATTTTCTACCGGTACAACAATTAAATTAAGCTGTAATCCTAAATCAGGATATCAATTTGTGAGATGGGATTTTTATACTAAGAATGTGGACGGAGTTTTCTTAAAAACAGGAGATTCCACGGAAATTGAACCTACGATTATTGTGAATGCCGATACTAAGGCAGTCGCAATTTTTCAGTAGACCTTGGAAAGAAACTCATGGGTCTCTCTGAAGTAGCACTCACGGCATGATCGAAACTATCTTATATCCCACTTCAGTCACTGCGGCACGTAAAGCCTGGTCGTTCAAGTTCTCTCCGTCCACCATGGCCGTACGCTCCAAAAGATCCACCTTGGCGGACCTGACCCCCGGAACCTCCTCCAGGGCGGACTGCACGTGCATGACGCAGTGGCCACAGGTCATGCCTTCGATCTTCAGTAGTTTTCTCATCTTAACCTCCTTCCCGAGGGTGGTTTTACCCTCTTTAGTAATAGTATAAGACATTCCCAGCAAAACGTGGATAAACTAAGCTCTGAAGCGTCTCAACCGCAGGGCGTTGGTCAATACCGAAACCGAACTCATGGACATGGCGGCCGCGGCGAGCACCGGCGAGAGCAGGGGGCCGCCGAAGGCATAGAGGAGGCCGGCGGCCACGGGTATGCCTAGGACGTTGTACCCGAATGCCCAGAAGAGGTTTTGCCTGATGTTCCGCATCACCTTGCGGGATAGCTCAAAGGCAGAAGCCACTCCATTGAGGTCACCCCGCATAAGCACGATATCGGCGCTCTCCATGGCTACATCGGTGCCGGTGCCAATGGCGATGCCCACATCAGCCCGCGCGAGGGCTGGGGCATCGTTGATCCCATCGCCCACCATGGCCACCTTGTGTCCGCCGGACTGCAGCCTGGCCACTTCTTCAGCCTTGTCACCGGGCAGGACCTCGGCCAGAACCCTGTCTATGCCCACCTGGCGGGCGATAGCTTCTGCCGTGGGTTTTGCGTCGCCGGTAATCATCACGGTCCGAATACCAATGTCATGAAGCTTTGCGATCGCTGTTGCGCTATGGGGTTTGACCACATCGGCCACCGCGATTATGCCCAGGGGTTGTCTGTTGTACGCCACATACATGGGAGTCTTGCCCTCGGCGGCCTTAGTTTCAGCCAGAGTGACGAGGGCTGCGGTATCGATGTCGGATTCGGCCATCAGGCGGGCATTGCCAAGCAGAAGGACTTTGCCAGCGATTTGGGCTTCGATACCGCGGCCGGGTTTGGCCTGGAAAGAGGCAACTTCGGGAAGGGGAAGGCCCCGAGCCGCCGCCGCGGCGACAATGGCTTCACCCAAAGGGTGCTCCGACGCTGCTTCCGCGGCGGCGGCCAGTCCAAGTAGCCGCTCCTCTTTCACGCCCACTGAGGGCAGAATATCGGTGAGCACTGGCCTGCCTTCGGTAATAGTCCCCGTCTTGTCGAAGACCACAGTCTGGATTGCCCCCGCGGTTTCCAAAGCCTCGCCGGACTTTATTAAAATTCCAAGCTCGGCACCCTTGCCCGTGCCCACCATGATGGCCGTGGGCGTAGCTAAACCCAGGGCGCAGGGGCAGGCGATAGTAAGCACTGCAACGAAGATTGTAAGGGCGAACACGGCCGTATGCCCCGTTATGAGCCATGCTACCGCTGCCAGAACAGCAATGCCAAAGACTACGGGCACGAAAACGCCGGAGATCATGTCAGCCATCCTGGCAATGGGAGCCTTCGATCCCTGGGCGTCCTCCACCAGCTTGATGATCCGCGCCAGCGCCGTGTCCGCGCCTACCTTCTCAGCCTTAAAGGTAAGGGCCCCGTTCTTGTTGATCGTCCCGCTCGCAACCTGATCGCCTGAGCCCTTGTCCACCGGCATCGATTCCCCAGTCAGCATGGACTCGTCCACGGCGCTGGCGCCCGAGACTACAACCCCGTCCACCGGGATGCGCTCGCCCGGCCGCACCAGAATCATGTCCCCCGGCTCCACTTCTTCGATGGGCAGTTCGATCTCCTTGCCCTGATGGAGCACCGTCGCCGTCTTGGGCTGGAGACCCATAAGCTTTTTGATTGATTCTGAAGTCCTGCCCTTGCTCCGTTCCTCCAGCGCCTTGCCCAAAAGAATCAAGCTGATGATGATTCCCGCCGTCTCGAAGTAAAGCTCCATAGCAGCGCTCCCATCGCCCGCTAGAATCCTGTACACCGAATAAAGACTGTAGAGTATGGCAGCGCTGGTCCCCATGGCGATCAGGCTGTCCATGTTAGGCGCGCCATGGAGCAAGGCTTTAGTGCCCACGCTGTAGAACCTTCTTCCGGCTATTATCGAAGGAATTACCAAGGCGATCTGAACCAGGGCGAAGCGCAGAGGGGAATGCTCGGGGTGGAGCCAGGAGGGCAGGGGAAGGCCCGCCATGTGCCCCATGGCGATATAGAAGAGGGGAATCGAAAAGGCAGCCGAAACGGCGAACTGCTGCCACATCCGTCGTAGCCTCCGTTCCTTCTCCTTTCGATGCGCGTCGGCCTTTGTCCCCGAATCCTCTTCCAGCGCCAAGGGCTCGTAGCCAGCCTTTTTTATAGCTCCCTTGATCTCCGAGATCCTCACCCCCGCTGGATTGTAGCTCACGGTGGCCTTCTCGGTAGCCAGATTCACAGTCGCTACTTTTATGCCAGGCAGCTTTTTCAGCGCCCGTTCCACCGCCGCTGAGCAGGATGCGCAGGTCATTCCCCCCACGGGAATGGCAATCTGCCGCAGCTCATCGCTTTTCGCTTCTAAAGTCGTCATAGTCTCAATTTCCATAATTGCACCTCAATCTTAGCTCAGCTTCAGTCCGGCCCGCCCACGTAGCGCTCCAGCACCATGGCTATTTCATCGACTTTTTCCTTGCCCTGGCCCTTTTCGATCGCGTCCCTCACGCAGGTGTCTATATGCTGGCGGAGCACGAGAAGATTGGCTTTCTTTAGCATCGCCGCAGCCGCCAGAATCTGCTTGGACACGTCGATGCAATAGCGGTCTTCCTCTATCATGCGAATCGCCGCCTCAGCCTGGCCTCTGGCGTTCTTAAGCAGGGCGAGGGCTTTTTGGCTTTCGACAGAACAATGGTCCATGGCTGTCTCCTGAATTCAATCTGGTTACTTGTCCCACCCCTAGAGGGGAGGGTTTACAATAATAGAATACTGACTTCTTTATATTTGAGCAAGTATCAGCATATAAAATGAATTGCACAGCCCGTGCCAACAGCGCTGTAGGCTATCTACTTTGCCTTATTGATTAATTGTAAATACTTGCCTGAGCAGAAGATGAGCGGCTTTTTAACCTTAACCACACTGAAGTCTTTATCGCCCGTAAGCAAGATATCTGCATCAGAAAGTATTGCAGATGCCAAATGCGTTTTTAAAAGATGAAATAATACTTTTGAGACCTCTCCATCAGGAAAGAGTACGGCTGAAAGTATGGTATTTGAATCAATAAATACTCTCAATTATTTTCCCCGTCTTGAGTACGGAGTTTCTTGATATAGGCAACAACATCTTCCTCCGAAGAAAAGCCGGCTATTCCCGCCTCGCTCAACCTGAATCGAACAACCTTCCGAATCAGGGCTTTTGGCAAGGGTTCATCATAGGGAAATTGAATTGCGCCCTTTGAATAGCGGTAGGATCCCAGCTCCGCCTCGAAAGCCGTAATGCCGCTAGGAGTGGGATAAAAACCCATATGCTTGGCTTGAGTGGCAAAATGCACCAGGTTTTCATATAAATAGAAGGTCGGCATGCCATAGGACATTTTTTCCGTAGCGCCAGATGCTTCTTCCCTTATCAGAGCGTGAATTTCCTCCAGCTTCACCCTTTTTATTCCTTCAAAGCCCTGGATGTATGCTTCGATAGGGGATTCGCTGGGCGCTTTAGATCCGAGTTCCTCCTCAACAATGCGGGTAAGCCTGTTATGCCTTGTTTCCTCTTTCTTGGCGCTGCTGATGAGCATAGCGTATTCTTTTTGTCTCGTGTACGAGAGCGCCTTGAAGGCGTCCAGAAGCCCTGTCTTTTCAAGAGCCTCGCGCAGTGCTGTCGGTACTGCCACGACACGTTCTTCCACATCCTCGGAAATCCGAACCTGCACTCTTTCGCCGGGCTTCTTGCCGAGGGCAGCCATAATGTCCTTCCGAAGTCCTATAATATGGCACAGGGTACCCATCCTCACCAGGGAGCCCCGGTATTCGATCCCATCAAAGCTGCACAGCACCTTGATTCGCCCCCCGCGGCCAAAGACCTTTTCCGTGTCGAAGGGGAATTCTATGAAGGTACCGCCTGAAGTTCCCGGATTTGCCTTTATTTCGGCTTCGAACTGCAATTCTTGTTTCACCAGCCCAGACCTCCTACGGTTCCGGTATTTTATCTACCGTCGCGCCATCATACCACGATAAGGCCAGAGGCAAGGAGTTCATTCATGACGGAGGCCGGCATGCTGAGCCTTGCCTCGAGTTCCTTATAGGGCATGCCCGAGAGAGAAAGTTCTGGGGACGAAAGGAGAGTGGCAGCATCCTCGACCGCAGCTGCTGACGACAGTTCGATCGAGCAGCGCTCCCCCCGGTACACCCAGACGAGGCTGGTGACAAAATTGTTGACCTCCTTCGCTATCGGTCGGCCAGCGATCCAGTGTGCCTGCCCCTTTGGCGCCGGGACCTCGGCGTCAAGCGCCTCTTCTGCCTTGGCGATGAGGGATTCCACAAGGTTGGCTGCGATTGACGCTCTGGGCGTACCGCGGCCGAACCAGGCCGAAGCCGGTTTCTCCAACTCGGCGCCCTCCATCCAGGCGGACAGGGCAGCCGAGAGGGGTGCATCAAAACGCTCGAAAGCCTTCTCGTTCTCGAAGGAGAGATCGTTGTTCGCGAAGCTCCATGCTCTGTCCAGGGGCTTGAGCTCGGGACGCTTGCCCTCCCTCCATTCCCTGTACATCCGCGAATGCCGCGTGAGAACAAAGCGATGCCAGAAGGCCGAATCGACGAGGTCCGAAGCGAAGAGCTGACGGCAAAATTCCGCCGAGTCTATGATGTCGGCGACAGGCTGCCCAGGGAAACCGTAGATGAGGTAGGCGTGCACGAGAATACCAGCCCTTCGTATCGCCACGAGGGTGCGAACGAGACTTGCGAGGTCGAAGCCCTTGTCCGTCATCGCGAGGCCACGTTCGGTAGCGATTTCGATCCCCCCGGAAACGGCGACGAGGCCAGAGGCGGCGAGAAACTCGCATCGTCCTTGGGTCCACGAGGCGTCAAAGCGGACATTGCCCCAGAACGAGAATGGCCTGTTGCCTTTCGCTGCCCGCTCGCGGTTGGAGCGGGCGAAGGCAAGCAGGGATGCCATAGGCATGGCCTCGTCAACAAAGTGGATACCGTAAAGCCCTGTCCGAGCGCTGGCTTTATCGGCCACTTCGAGGAGGCCCTCGATTTTTGTCGGCGCAAAATCCGCCACATATTCGAGCTCGGTATCGCAGAAGGAACAGCGGTGCCAGTAGCAGCCATGCGCGAGGCTGTATTTCAGCCAGGGCGTGTCCGACCAAAGCCGGTGCATGGGGTTACTTGAGTCCACAATCCGCAGATAATCGCCGAATTCGACGCTTCGGTAATCGGGGAACACCTCCTTCACCGCCGCGCGCTCCAGGGCTTCGAAGCGCTTTTCCTCCGCGCAGTCTACGAGGATACGGCCAGGCCCTTCTTCGAAGCGCGCTGAATCGCCCTCGGGAAATCCCGCCACGACAAGAGTCCCATCGCCCTGGCGGAACATTGTCCTGTAGAGTTGGGGCGCCATCGATTTCGTTGGCGCTTTTTCGCGCTCAATGATGGAAGCGAGGCTTCCATACCCAGCGTCGAAGGAAAGATAGTCGCAGAAGTCGAAGATGCCAGCATCGCGGAGGCCGCGGAGCTCGGTGGAAACGTAGCCGCCACCGAAGACGATGCGTGGCCTGCTGGCCTCGCTAAAGGCTGTGCGCACGGCTCGGGCGCAGGCGAGGGCTCCCAGAAGGCATCCTGGGAAGGGTATAGTGATGAGGACAAGGCTGATTGCCGCGCCTAGTCCCGCCATTTGCGCCGGCCAGAATTCCTCCAGTATGGGCACATAGAACTCATTTATAAGCCAGGAAGAGTCGAGGGCTGAACGAAGCTCGCCGAAGTCGGCGCGGCTTGAGGCCAGGCGTTCGGCATAGCGCACTGTCCCAAAAGCGGAGTCGAGGGTATAGGAGATGAAGTCGCCTAAGTCGTTCAGGATCTGTGTTGCCAGGGCTCTGGCCTCGTCAGGACCAATCCGTCCGTTCCGCACAGCAAGAAAAGCCTCAGCGCGAGCACCCCGCGGCAGTTCGACAGCCGAGGCGAGCCGGTGCGCCATGGCGGGGTCTCTTCCCGCAAGAAAATCCGCAATGCCGTCGATCCACTCGATATAGAGCGGCTCATAGGACAGATAGCGGTCGACCTGGATCCCCGCTATGTTAGCTTCTGCAACTTCATCAGGGCGGGCCGCCCGGACACCATTTTCCAAAGCCCTGCAGGCGTCGGCAAACACCTTTGTCAGCCCTTCCCTCGAGAAAATTCTTCTATACAGCCCAATGGAATGATCGAAGGCAGTTGCCTGGATGTTCCCGCTGCGCAGGAAAGCCTCGAGGTTATACACCGCCGGGTAGGGGGCATTGAGCTGGGTGAAGGGGGGCTGGATCAGTATCGCTCTCATCTACTTCCCTTTGGTTATGCAGGCTTTATAGTGGTTGAGCGAATTCATAACCATAATTAGACAATAATTGTTCCGTAAAACCGCAGCACTATGCCTAAGATCAACAAGGTCGCTATCTCTCCCCATTCAATCGCGGCGCCCAGGCTGTCGCCGGTAAAGCCGCCGATTGCGCGCTTATAGGCTTTGCCTACTAAAAAAGCGGTTATCGTTGTTCCCGCAATAAAAGCCGATAGAGTTGTGATTAAAAGCGGCCAACTTTTCGTAAGCAGACAAAATACGATAAGAGGTACAAGGCCGATCAATGAACCCTCAATAATGCGCCGCAGCGAAAAGCCCTTCATAAGGGATCCTAGCCCGTCGGGACGGGCTGGTTTCAGCCACCTGGCTACCAGGGCTGCCGCGGTACGCCCTGCAGCGGGGGCCGCCATAAGGCCTCCGGCTAGTGCGGAAAAAAGCAAGCCCCGCTCGGCCAGCAAGGCCATGGCACCTGCGCGTAGTGCCAGTGCTAGTAGCCCGCAGAAAAACCCGTAGCTTCCGATCCGGGGGTCCTTCAAAATCTCCAACCGACGTTCTCGTGTTGCCGCAGGTAAAAGGGCATCGGCTGAATCGATAAGCCCATCGAAATGGAATAAATTGAATAAAAAATACTGCAGCGCAATCGATGCGGTGATGGCTAATCCCAAATGCCGGGTTAAAGCCATTCCGGCGGCGAAGCCACCTATGGCTGCGAGTGATACTATGGGCGAAACGGCGGGAATCCAAAAATCAGCCTGGCTGAAGTCGATTTCGAAAGAACGTTTAATGGGTATTCTGGATAAAAGGCTGAATATGGTTAAAAAGCGGGCGAACCAAGAGGCTTTTTTCATTCAAGAGCCTCTTTTAAGGCCTTGTAAGAAGCCAAGCTCTCCTCAAGGTTAAATGTTTCCAGCACGATGCGCCAGTCCGAAGTGTTGGCCGCTTTAGCTAACTCTGAAAGCCATGCGTCCTCGGAACCCAGGGCGAAGTGGTCTTTGCCATTTCGGGCTGCATGAAGATGAATCTCCCGAATAGCGCCTGCTCGCTCTTGTATCCATGCAGCAGGGGGGCACAGGTTTCGCAGCAGACAACCCGTGTCGGCGCAGATCTGCGAGTCGGGAAGCAGTTCGATTGCCCGCTTGAATGGTATTTCTCCAGTATACTCTATGGCGAATCGATTTTTCCCATAAACACTACGAAAAGAATCCACCAGCCTCCCCCAGTCATCTAAGGAGCTATCGCCTTTTCCCTCTTCCCAGGGATGAAAGACATAAAGCTGGACAAAGGAATGGGTGAGCGAAAGAAGCTCTTCAGTCTCAGGGCTCATTATTTCAGGCAAGTGGAGACTAAAAGAAAAACGGCGCGTTAGGCGCTTGATGCCTTCAAGTTCAGCGGAAAATTCGGCTTTGACCTTAGCGTCCCAGGTAAAAAATAAAAGCTCTATGCCCTGTACCCAAGAATATGGTTTTAACGCCAGGCAATTTTGCAACCATGAACCAGGCTGCTGCCAGGAAGGCAGGCAGAGTTTCACGGAGCAGCCGCCCCGGAGCGGTCGGCAGCTTCTCTCGGTAAAGCAGTATCGCGCAACGCAGGCTCAAGCTCCACAGAACCCAGCGTTTTCTGCAATTCTCCTTTTATCACCAGGGGCTGGCCGGCTACCATGAGGATCACCCTGTCGCAAACCCCTGCAATGCGTGCGTTCAGCCTGCCGAGCGTGTCGCCATAACGTCGTGACAATGGATCGGTAGGAATAAAGCCCATGCCGATTTCATTGGTTACCAGTACAATGTTTTTTGGAAGCTTTTCGATGAGCGCATCTATCGCCTTCTCCAGTGATGATTCCTGGCGATAATGAAACATGTTGTTGAGCCAGAGTGGAAGGCAGTCGAGGATCATGTTCTCTTTAAGATTTTGGGCGATTTCGAGAGGCTCCTCTATCGTGGTAAATCGTTCAGCCCGCTCTTCCCTATGCTTCGCGATGCGCGCCTTCATTTCATCATCGAAGGCCTCGGCGGTGGCAAGAAAAAACCGAGGCTCAATAAATTCTTCGGCTATGTGGAGCGCAAAGCTCGACTTGCCTGATTTAACGCCTCCGGTGATTAATGTGCGCATCGTTTCCTCGCCTTCAATTTTATTTCGCCCCTAAAATTGCTTCGCCTCTGACCTGTTATATTCAAACCGGCCTCGATAGAGCAAAACGCAGAGCCGACCAATCCTCGTCTATCGCCACTCATTCATAATAGACCCCTCATTCTGAGTCTTAATAAAGCCAGGACCATCGTTGTCCGCGGCCCAGGATAAGTTCATGCCCGGTAAGAGTCGATGCCATGAACCGCGATAATCTTGCCAAAGTAAGCCCGATGGTAATCGCCTTTGGCGTATTGCTTCTCGATGTCTGGATCGAGAAAGTGCCCAGGGTCGATATCTTGCCAGTAGATCTTCTCGCACTCCACCACGAGTTCAGCCTCCTCGAACGAGGGGGCCAAAACATGCATCGAAGCTACAGGATGAAGTCCTGCGGTGGCGATCTTGTCCTCATTCCTGCCCGATTGAGAGCCCAAAAGCTTTAAAGCCGGTTTTTGCGACTGGGGAAACACGCTTAGGGTAAAACCATCATGCTTTTCCATGAGTTCATAGGTATACCGCGAAGGCCGCACCACCACCTGGAAAAAGAGCTTGTTCCAGATTTGTCCCACCGAAGCCCAGGAAATTGTCATCCCGTTATAGGGCTTGGGCTGACACTCCTCGGGTGTTGAGTCCTGACTGAAATCTCCAGTTCCCAGCAAGAGCCAGCGGTTTTTGATGATCATCGGGTCAAACTTGAATCGAGCGAGGGGTATATTGTGGCGTTCCATGCTGCTAAGGTACCCCGGGGCTGGAGTCTGGGTCAACGTTGATCTTAAATAGTAGGTCTCTCGTAATGTGAAGACATTTATTTCTAAAATTATTCTTGCGCGTCGTATAGCAAGTATGCTTAAAACATACTAGTTATTCAAAGTTATGGAAATGCTTGTATCTATAGGATGTAGCTATTTGCCCAGGTATCGCTGTACAGAGACGGTAAAACGCTCGGGAATGCGCAATCCGCTGCGTTAAATGATTTTTTCATTGCGGCGATTGTGAGGTATAATGATGGAATCCTGGTAACCAACACTATACATGAGTTTGGTAGAATACCTGGGCTGAGGCTTGAGAACTGGGCGAAAGAGCTTTAAGAACAGCACTAAGTAGGGGAGGGAGTATGCAGGAAAAAGCCAACGGACAGTTTTACGCACCCAAGGGCAAGGCGGCCCCGGTCTGCGCCAAGGGCGAATTCAAAGTGGGTGTCATAGGGCTGGAGCATGGCCATATCTACGGCATGTGCAACGGGCTTTCAGAGGCAGGGGCTGAAATCGGGCCAATCTGGGATCCTGACCCTGCTAAGGTGCAGGGTTTTCTCAAGGCTTTTCCGCAAGCTCGAGCAGCTTCATCGGAAGCAGAAGGACTGGAATCAAAAGATCTGCAGATGATCGCCGGAGCTCCTATCCCTTGCGAGCGTGGAGCGCTGGGCTTGAAGGTTATAGCCCATGGGAAGGATTATTTCTGCGACAAGCCGCCGCTGACTACCCTGGACGATGTTGCCGCCTGCCGCAAGGCCGTGGCCGCGACCGGGCGCAAGTTCGCCGTCTACTACAGCGAAAGGCTCCACGTGGAGGCGGCGGTCTATGCTGAAAAGCTGGTTTCCGAGGGCGCCATCGGCAAGGTGATCCAGATTATCGGCACTGGGCCGCATAGAATCAGCTTGCCCACCAGGCCAGACTGGTTTTTCGACCGGAAGAAGTACGGCGGCATCTTGGTGGATTTAGGTTGCCACCATATCGAGCAGATTCTCTTTTTCGCCGGGGCGAAGAACGCCCGAATAACCTCATCCAGGGTGACAAGCTACAAGTACACCCAATACCCCAATTTCGAGGACTTCGGCGACGCCTCATTCGTCACCGATAACGGGGTCTCGGCCTACATGACCGTTCACTGGTTCACCCCCGATGGCCTGGGCGCCTGGGGCGACGGCCGCACCTTCATTCAGGGCACCGAAGGCTACCTGGAGCTGCGGAAGTACATCGATGTGGCTGCCGACCCCGAGGGCGACCATGTGATCCTGGTCAATAACAAGGGCGAGTACCACTACAAGGTGGCGGGTACTATCGGCTTCCCCTTCTTCGGCCGCCTGGTGCGAGACTGCCTGGACAGGACCGAGACCTCGATGAGCCAGGAAGTTGTATTCAATGCCATTGAGCTGGCTATAAAGGCCCAGGAGCAGGCCTGGGCTCAGAATCTAAAGGCCAAGTAAAAGCGTGGCGCCTCTGCGGGGTGCTTACGAAGGAGCGTCAGACTGTGGGGAAGCTGAAAATCTCTCGTTCCTTGACAGAGCCAAGGATGGAACGTACAAAGGAAAGCAATGAAATACTCGGTTTGCAATGAACTATTCGGCGAGTTGCCCTTGGCCCAGGCCTGCGCGATCATCCGCCAGGCAGGCTTCGAAGGAGTGGAGTTCGCCCCCTACACGGTCTTCGGCGATCTTTCTTCCGGCGAGATACGCAAGGGGGTTGCCGAAGTGAAGCGGGTGCTAGATGGCGAGGGTCTGGCCTACGCGGGCTTTCACTGGCTGATGGCCAAGCCTGAGGGTCTGCATTTCGCGGCACTTGATCCGGCGGTGCGCGCAAAGTCACTGGATCACCTCAAGCGCTTGATCGAAGCCTCGGGTAAGCTGGGCGGGGGCAACCTAATTCTGGGATCCCCCCGGCAGCGGAGCAGCTTTCCGGGACGGAGCAACCAGGATGCGCTTCAGTACCTGGAGGAGGGTCTTGAGTCGGTAGCTACTACGCTTTCGGAATGCAACTCATTCCTCCTAATCGAACAGCTTTCCACCGACCAGACCGACGTGGTCACTACCTTTGAGGAAGCCGCGGCAATGGTTGACCGCATAGGCGCGCCTGCGGTGTCGAGCATGTTCGATTTCCACAATTCGGCGGGACTTCCCCAGGCATGGGACGAACTTATTCGGCGCTATGCTTCCTACATTCGCCATGTGCACCTCAACGAGGTAGACGGAAAGGCGCCGGGAACGGGAGTTTCGGATTACGCGCCGGCCTGGAAAGCCCTTAAGGATTCGGGTTACTCCGGTTGGGGCAGCATAGAGATATTCGAAATACCGAAGGATCCCAAGACTATGCTAGAGCAGTCGCGGGAGCTCTTCAGTCGGCTCGATGGGGATATGGATGCATAGATTGCTGGGGTTACGTTTGAGATTAGGAGGCTAATATGAATTTTGGTATAGTAGGAACAGGACTTATCGCTGAATTTCACGCCAAGGCGTTAGAGGAAATACCAGGCGCAAAGCTCGTCGCCTGTTTAGATAAATTTCCCGATCGAGCCCAGGCCTTTGCACAGAAACACGGCTGCCAAGCCTACGGCGATCTTGAGGCATTTCTTGCCCACAAAGACCTGGAGGTAGTGAATATCTGCACTCCTTCAGGGCTCCATCTGGACGCAGCACTGCCTGCAGCCGCCGCGGGTAAGCATTTGGTGGTGGAAAAACCTTTGGAGACTACCCGTGAACGCTGCGCAGCTATTATTGACGCCTGCCAGAAGGCTGGTGTCGGCTTGTCGGGAATCTTCCCATCACGCTTTTTTGATGCCGCCACAACGCTAAAAAACGCGATCGACGCGAATCGTTTTGGAAAGCTCACCATGGGCTCTGCCTATGTAAAATGGTGGAGGGACCCGGAATACTACGCCAAGGGGGGCTGGAAGGGCACAAAGGCCTTGGATGGGGGCGGCGCCCTGATGAACCAGTCCATTCACGCGGTGGACCTCTTACTCTGGTTTATGGGCAGGGCCGATGAGGTCTGCGCGCTCACGGGCACTATCGGCCATGAAGGCATCGAAGTGGAGGACAACGCTGTCGCCTCGCTGCATTTTGACAATGGAGCGCTGGGGATAGTGCAGGGCTCCACCGCGATCTGGCCTGGGTTCGCCAAGAGGCTTGAGGTCTCTGGGCTGGAGGGGAGCGCGATCATGGAAGAGGACAACATCCTCTTTTGGCAGTTCAAAAAGGAAACCCCCGAGGACGCACAGGTGAGGGAGCGTTACGCCCGGACGAATTCCCATGCAGGAGGCGCGTCGGATCCCGCGGCTATAGGGCACCTAGGGCACAAGCTTCAGCTTGAGAGCATAATCCACTCCATCCAGACGGGCACGACGCCCCTGGTGGACGGCGTGGAAGCGGCCAGATCTGTCTGTCTTATCGAGGCGATCTATGAGAGCGCTGAAACAAAAAAACCGGTAAAGGTGAACTACTTGTGATGTATTTAAGCGGTTTCGCCGACGAAGCGGCCGACGATATAATCGGCCAGATTGAGGTTATCAAGGTCCTGGGCTGGAAGGGCATCGAACTGCGAAGCGTGGACGGGATCAATGCCCACGACCTGCCCGACAAGGACTTCGAGGCAGTGCGACGCGCCCTAGACAAGGCTGCTATCGAAGTGAATTGCCTGGGCTCCACCATTGCCAACTGGGGCAAGAAGGTGGACGAGGATAGGGCAGCCACCCTAGCCACGGTCGAACGGGCTATTACTCGCATGAAGGCCCTGGGAACGAAGATGATCCGCATCATGAGCTATGCCATCGATCTGGACGAGCAGGGACGCCCCCTGGCTGACCAGCGTTTTTCCGAGCGGGTATCCAGGCTAAACGAAATTTGCGGACGTTTCGCCGCCGAGGGCATTACTCCAGTGCACGAAAACTGCCTTAACTACGGTGGCATGAGCTGGGGCCATACCTTGGAGCTCATGGATGCTGTGCCCGACTTGCGCTTGGTATTCGATACCGGAAACCCCGGTCTCACCCCCGATTTTTCCAAGCCCTATCCCTATCCCAACCAGGATTCCTGGGAAACCTGGGAAAGGCTCAAATCCAAGGTAGTCCACCTCCATGTCAAAGATGGCTGGCGCAATCCGGAAAACGGCGAGGAAACCTACGTATATCCCGGCGAAGGACCTTCCAGGGTCTCCGATATCCTGGCCGACTGCCTTGTAATGGGGTATTCGGGTTGGCTCACTATTGAACCTCACATGGCGGTGGTCTTCCATGATGCCTCGGTGCACTCACCCGCGGAGCGTCGAAAAGCAGTATTCATCGAGTATGGCCGCCGGGTCGAGTCGATGCTCGAAGGACTCGGCGCCAAAGTGGCCGATGGAGTTGCCGCTACTTGTTGGGCGAATGGAGGTACGGCATGAGTACGCAAAAAGCATCGGCCCTGCTTGTGCACAACGGAAATCTCGTCACTTCTGGCCGCAAGTATCCTGGTGGCGGTCTCTTCGCCAGAGATGGACGTATCGTTAAGGTATTCAAGAATGAAGACGAAGTTGCGCGATTTAGAACTACCTTGAAAGAATCTGAAGTCGGCAAACGCGAAGAAATGCGAATCATAGACGCTGGTGGTGACTATATTGCGCCGGGTTTCGTGGATATTCACTGCCACGGCGGCGGGGGTTACGACTTCATGGACGGCACGGTAGAGGCAATCGTCGGCGCGGGCAAAATGCATCTTTCCCACGGCACCACATGCCTCTTTCCGACCACCCTGGCCAGCACCACCGAATCCCTGGAGCGGGCTATTAAAAGTTTCCAGGCAGCCAAGCACATGGACCAAGGCCTGCCGGAATTCCCCGGCCTCCACCTGGAAGGCCCCTATTTCTCCATGGCCCAGCGGGGCGCCCAGGATGCCAAGCACATACGCAACCCCGATCCCGCCGAATACAGGCCTTTTTTAAAGTATGCCAAGGATATTGCCCGCTGGACCCTGGCGCCGGAGCTGCCCGGAGCCATACAGATGGCCAGGGAGCTCAAGGCCCACGGCATTTTGCCCGCCATCGGTCACAGTGATGCGGACTACGAGCAAGTGCTAGAGGGTTGGAAGAACGGCTTTTCCCTGGTAACCCACCTTTACTCAGGTATGTCGATCGTGCATCGCATCCATGGCTGGCGCCATGCCGGCGTTGTTGAAAGCGCTTATCTCATCGACGATATGGCTGTGGAGGTTATCGCCGACGGCTGTCATCTGCCGGAAAGCCTCTTGCGGCTCATCTGCAAGATTAAGAAGCCAGAAAAAATCTGCCTGGTCACCGACGCGATGCGCGCCGCGGGGCTTCCCGAGGGCGAGTATCTCCTGGGGGGCAAGGAAGACGGTCAAAAGGCTATAGTCCGTGACGGCGTTGCCTGGACAGCCGACGCAAGCGCCTTTGCAGGAAGCGTGGCCACCGCCGAGCGCCTGGTACGCACCATGGTCCAGCTGGCCGGGGTTTCGGTGGAAAGGGCGGTGGAAATGGCCAGCGCCTCGCCGGCCAAGGTAATGGGCGTCTTCAAGCGTAAGGGCTCGATCGCCGCAGGCAAGGATGCTGACATCGTCTGCTTTGATGAAAAATTCAGCGTAAAGGCCGTTGTCGCCAGGGGGAGCGTGGAAGTATGCAAGTATCGCTGAAAAATGAGTCAGAACTCGATGAATTTATGTCCTGCCCCTCAGACCGGCTCGTGGATTATGTAGCGGGTCTGGAAGGAGACATCGCCATTGTGGGCGCAGCCGGCAAGATCGGCGTAACCCTGGCTATGATGGCTTCTCGGGCGGTAAAGGCATCCAAGACCGCGAAGAAGGTCTATGCCATATCCCGTTTTTCCGATCCTTCAGCCAGGAAACGGATCGAAAAAGAAGGGGTGGCTGCGATCGCCTGTGACCTATTGGATCAGGACGCAGTTGCCAAATTACCGGAAGCGGCTAACGTGCTCTTTCTGGCGGGGCGTAAGTTCGGCACCCAGGGAGCCCAAGACCTCACCTGGGCGACTAATACATTAGCCCCGGCTTACGTTGCGCGGCGATACTCCAAGAGCAGGATCGTCGCATACTCCACGGGCTGCGTCTATGATTTTAGGAATGCAGTCTCCGGGGGTTCTGTGGAACGCGATCCGCCCGAAGCCACCGGCGAATACGCCCAGTCGACTCTAGGTAGGGAGCGAGTATTCGAGTACTACTCCCGGGCCTTCGGCACCAAGGTCTGCCAATTCAGACTCAACTATGCCATCGACCTGCGCTACGGGGTTTTGCGCGATATCGCAGACAAGGTCTATGCAGGCCTTCCAGTCGATCTTTCTTCGCCTAGCTACAATTGTATCTGGCAGGGCGACGTCCTTGAGCGCACAATATTGTCCTTGGGGTTATGCGATTCACCGCCTGCTATTATCAACATATCAGGACCCGAAACAGCGTCGGTACGTTGGACAGCCGAGGAATTCGCCCTACGTTTCGGAAAGTCTGCGCTTTTCAAGGGCGAGGAGAAACCTGAGGCGAGAACCTATCTCAGTAACGCTGCCCAATCGTTCAAGCTTTTCGGCTATCCTTCTGTAAGCCTTCTGGAGATGATCGACATGACAGCGGAATGGATAGCCGCAGGCGGCTCGTCCCTAGGCAAGCCCACTCATTTTGAAGTGACAGATGGAAAATACTGATGAATAAAGCATTGGAAAAAGGAAGGATGGAATGACCATAGCACAGCTGCCTGAATTCGTGCGCAAACGAATGAGAGAAGGAACCGTGATCCCCGCCATGCCCCTAGCACTCAATGCGGATCGAAAATTCAATGAACGCCGACAGCGAGCTTTGGTGCGGTACTACATCGATGCAGGCGCTGGAGGCATCGCGGTGGGCGTTCACTCCACTCAATTCGAAATTCGGGATCCCAATATAAATCTTTTCGAGAAGGTCCTCTCCACCGTCTCAGCGATGATGGACGAGTACTCGGCAGAACGATCCCAACCCATGATCAAGATCGGCGGCATCTGCGGCCGCACAACGCAAGCCCTTGCCGAGGCTAAATTCCTCGTCAGCCAAGGCTATCATGCCGGCCTCATGAGCATGGCCGCCTTCAAGGGCGATCCGGCGCTCAAGGAAAATTCCATCGAAGCCATGATTGATCATTGCCGCGCAGTCGCCGAGGTGATACCCCTGGTGGGATTCTACCTTCAGCCAGATGTGGGCGGGCGCATTCTGCCCTACGAATACTGGAAGGCATTTGCCCAGATAGACAATGTTTTGGCAATAAAAATGGCCCCATTCAACCGCTATCGCACCCTCGACGTTGTGCGCGCTATATGCGACGCCGGCAAGGAAGACAAAATCGCCCTCTACACAGGAAACGACGATCATATCGTCGTGGATCTGCTCACTGAGTATCGCGTGGTGACGTCCCAAGGAACCGAGAAGCGGGTACGAATCGTAGGTGGACTTTTAGGCCAATGGTGCCTCTGGACAAAAAAAGCCGTGGAGCTTCATAACGCCCTGCGCGGCTATGCCAAGTGCGGCAAGGACATACCCCAATCCCTATTAACCTATGCGGAAGAACTCACCGACGCCAATGCCGCCGTATTCGACGGTGCTAACGGCTTTGCTGGCGTTATACCAGGCATCCACGAAGTTTTGCGTCGCCAAGGTCTTTTGGAGGGCACCTGGTGTCTCGATCCCCACGAAGTGCTTTCTCCTGGACAAGCCGAGGAAATTGACCGGGTCTGCCGCTCCTACCCCTTCCTCACCGACGACTCTTTTGTTAGGGAGAATTTGGAGGGCTGGCTGGCATAAATGATTAAAACAGCCTCTCCCATTCCCTCTAAATCGAAACGTTAGCAGGGCTCCGCCTGGGCGGACAAATCTCCGATAATAATTTTTGGGCCATATTTAAAAATGATAATAAAGGCAGGAGGCCACACCAACGTTTGGGTAGCCTCCTATCTATTTAAAAAAAAGACTTATGGCTTAGGAATTCCGAGCGTATCGGGCGAAACCTTAGCCTTCCCTGATTCCCAGTACAACCTGTGACTGGCTTGTAATAAATGAATGTCTTGTGACTGTAAGAGAAGGTAAAAACGACTCCTAGGAATAAAAGCAGCAAACATTCGCAGCTATACAAGTAATTCTCCAGGGTAACATGGAATTTTAATATGACTAAGCAGTACCTAATATTTTTTGCTTGAGCATGGTAAATAAAAAGGCGCCCCCCAAGGCGTCTTTTTATTTCGATTCATGGGATTAAATATCGCGCAACGCGTCAGCGTTGGCTGATGCCGGTAGGGTTACGCGGCGGCCTTCTTTTTAAAGACTTTGCCTAGCATGGATTTTATCCACTTAGACCTGGAGAGCACGACGAGCATTGTGACAATAAAAAGCACCAGGCAGATTGGTCGTGTAAAGAAGGGAGCGATATTGCCGTCGGAGAGAATCAGTGCGCGGCGCAGGTTTTTATCCAGCATGTCGCCAAGGATAATGCCCAGCACAAGGGGAGCCATGGGATAGTCCATTTCGCGCAGTATAAATCCCATAACGCCAAAGAACATCATAATCCCAACGTCAAAGAGCCTTGATTGCAACGCGAATGCCCCAACCACGCAGAGGACGAAGACTATGGGCATGAGTTTTTGCCGAGGTACCTGAAGTATTTTAACCATAGGGCGGACCATGGTGAGGCCCAAAATGAACATGGCTATGGTGGCGTAGAAAACCATTGCGATTACTTCGTAGATAAAAGAAGGCGATTCTATGGTGATAAGAGGCCCAGGCCGTACCCCATGGATGAGCATGGCGCCCAGAAGTACCGCCGCGGGTGCAGATCCGGGAATAGCCAGCGTGAGAACAGGAATGATAGCGCCGGGTACACATGCGTTGTTGCCCGTTTCTGAGGCTATGAGGCCTTCAATGGAACCCTTGCCGAATTTCTCCCGTTCTTCTGGCTTGGCTCTGCGTTTAGCCATGTCATAGGAAACCCAGGCCGCTATATCCTCGCCTACGCCAGGCACGGCACCGATAATAGTGCCGATTATCCCAGAACGGATGATGGTCTTCCAGTATTTTGTTATTTCTTTCAGCTTTGGAAGTATTCGCTCGATCTTGGTGTTGATAACTTCAACTTTGGTGTGACGCATTACCGATATTATCTCTGCGAACCCAAAGGCTCCCACCATGGCGGGTAAAAGAGAGATTCCGCCTGAAAGATTGTGGCTGCCAAAGGAGAAGCGAATATAAGCGTGAATCCCTTCCATGCCGATCATCGCCACGAAAAGGCCGAGGAATCCTGCGATCCAGCCTTTTAGGGGGTCTTTTGGAGCTGTCAGATTGCCACAGATAATAATACCAAAAATTGCGAACCATACGAATTCGAAAGATTGAAAGGACAATGCCACGTTGCCGATCATGGGAGTGAAGATGGCCATCGCGACCATGGCTATGACGGAACCCAGGAATGATCCAGTTGTCGCGATACCGATGGCTTTGCCAGCCTGTCCCATCTTGGCCAGAGGGAAACCATCCAAAGTAGTGGATGCAGATGCTGGGGTGCCAGGTATGTTAAGCAGAATGGCGCTTCGACTGCCCCCGTAGATCGAGCCTATGTACATGCAAATGAGGATGAGAATGGCATCATTTGCCTGCATCGTATAGGTGAGGGTGGTGAGCAGCGCGACGCCCATGGTCGCAGTCAGTCCTGGCAGCATTCCGATAATGATTCCCAATTCGGTTGCCCAAATGACATTGAAGAGGGATTTAAAATTTAAAAAGGAGAGGAGTGCCCCTCCGAAAAGTTCTAGTCCTTGGAACATCGAGGTCTCCTCATGGTAGATTGACGAGGAACAGTTTCTGGAAGACTAGCATTACAATTGCGGTAGTAAGAACAGCGATTAGCGCCGCAACGAGCAGCTTCCTTGCCTGGGCAGAAATTGGCTTTTTATGGTCGTATTCAAACACAAGAATAAAAACAAATATGAAGGCGAATGTAGGTATGCCAAACCAGATCTTGCCCAGCAGAAAAGCATATAGAAGGCACAAAACGATGGTGATGAGGATTCGTTTTGTAGATTCCGTGCTCAGGCTGCCCTTAGGTATGGCTCCTGCACGAAACTCGACCAGTGCTTTATTTTTTAAGGCACGTACCAGCATGGCAAAGCTGAGGATGCTGATCATTGCTCCAATAAACCCCGGAACGACACCGGGTGCTGAGTAGACGCTTTGGTTTCTGTCGGCCATCGTCGGCATCTGAATGGACATGATTAGAATAGCAATGCCCATAACCATGAGCACCACCGATGTGACAAAGTCCGCTTTGACCATCGATTTTTCAGTCATCGGATTCTCCGTGGAACGAAATGAAAGGCAGGAGGCCACGCCGAGTTTCGGGTGGCCTCCAATCTAGTTTTAAATTGGAAACTTAGGGCTTGGGAATGCCGAGGGTATCGGGCGAAACCTTAGCCTTTCCAGCCTCCCAGTACAGCCAAGCGACCGGTTGATAGTAGGAGAATGCCTTATCCTGGGCATCCTGTCCGAAGGAGGGAGCGAAGACCGCGCCACGTGCTACCGCATACTCCTGGATTTTCTTGGATTTGCCGATTACCTCAGCCCAGGCTTTATCCACTGTGTCTATGACTTCCTGGGGTACTCCCTTAGGAATAAAGATGCCAAAGTAGTTGGGGCCTGACTCGAACTCGGGTATCCACTTGGTGACGGGAGGAATGGTTCCATAGCCCTGGAGGGTAAGGGGTTTGTCCGAGAGGACGGCCAGGGGGCGCAGCTTCTTGCCGCGGATCATATCGGCCTGCTCAACCGCGAGCTGGGTCGTGACCTGGGCTTCGCCGGAGATGGTGCCGATAACCGCGGGGTTGCCGCCGTCATAGGTGACGTGCTTGTAGTCGATGCCGGTGTAGCGCTTTAAAAGTTCTGCACCGATATGGCCTGCAGAGCTCATGCCTGCGGTGGCAATGGAGATCTTGCCGGGGTTTTTCTTGAAGGCGGCCAAGAGCTCGTCGAAGGTCTTGTAGGGGGTGGAAGCGTTGACGCTGATCACCATAACGTTTGCAACAGAAAGGTAGACATGCCAATCCTTTCTGATGTCGGTGTCGAGCATGCCCTGTACACCATAGGTGGCCAGGTCAGCGGCGGCGCCGGATGCCCAAGTATAACCGTCACGGGGGGCATCGAGAACTGACTTGGTGCCCACCGAGCCCGAGGCGCCGGGCTGGTTGACTATGACGAGCTTAGTGCCGAGTGCGGCTTCGAGTTCGCCAGCTGCAAGCCGGGTGATCTGGTCGGTGGAGCCGCCGGCTCCCCAGGGAACGATAACGTTGATCGGCTTGTTGGGTTTCCATGTGGCTTGGGCAGACACGCCCGCCACAAGAGCGAAGAGCATCAAGAGTGCTAAAGCACTAATAATGAATCGTTTCATCAATATACTCCTCCTATTGGAGATCTTTGGGATCTAGGAAGTATGGAATGCTTCGAGGCTGATGTCAAGAAATATATCCTCTTTTTATACGCTACAAGGGACTGGAGACCACATCTAAAAAAGGCTGGATTATATTCGCCTTGACAAAAAAGCTCGTGCACGGGATTCTTTGACCATGGCAGTGAATGAACATGAAGGTGCTCCAGACGCTTCAACGATGTCGGGCATCACCCCGGTAGTGCTCGTTACCGGGTCGAGCCGGGGATTAGGCAGAGGAATCGCGCTGGAACTGGCCTCCAAGGGCTATTCGGTGGCGGTTCATTACTCCTCCAACCAGGCTGCGGCGGAGAAAACACTCGTCCATTGCCGGAATAATGCGGTTTCAGAGGGGCAGCGATTCGCCGCTTTTCATTGTGATATAGGAAATTCAGCTCAGCGGGCCACCTTAGTAGAGGAGGTCTTCGACCACTTCGGCCGCCTGGATGCCCTGGTGAACAACGCTGGCATGGGTCCTAGGGTGAGGGCGGACATTCTAGAGGCGAGCGAGGAGCCTTTTGAGGAGTTGGTAAGGACGAATCTTCAGGGGCCTTATTTTCTTACCCAGGCGGTAGCAAAACGCTGGTTGGCCGAAAAAGCACCGACGCCGCTTTACCATGGAAGGACAATAGTATTCATAACCTCGATCTCCGCCGATACGGCGTCCATAGGCAGGGGCGAGTACTGCGTTTCCAAGGCCGGGCTGTCCATGGCTGTTAAGCTCTGGGCAAGCAGGTTGGCGGGGGAAGGGATCCTAGTCTACGAGCTAAGGCCGGGGATCATGGAAACGGATATGACATCCGGCGTAAAGGCTAAGTACGACGCCCTGATAGCCCAGGGGATAGTGCCTCAAGGGCGCTGGGGATACCCCGAGGATGTGGGCCGGGCGGTTCGATCCCTTCTTGCGGGGGATTTTGCCTATTCCACTGGATCGGTAATAGACATAGACGGCGGATTCCATATTTCCAGACTGTAAAAGCATTAAGTCTAAAAGTCGTTAATATATAGAAATAGCGAGGCCGAAAGCGATGATCAATCTTACGAACGCGCCGGATTATGAATCCCTATCCGTTCCGGTGGAACGTGCATTCACCGTGGCAGCGGCTAAAACCAAAGGCTTAGCGGAGCGTTGGGAGCGACAAACAGGCTCTCCTGTTTTTACGGTGAATGGCCAGTATACCCAGCGGGGCTGGACAGAATGGACCCAGGGATTTCAGTTTGGAAACGCGCTCTTGATCTATGAAGTTCTGGACGAGCCGTGGTTTTTGGATTATGGAAGACGCAAGACCCTGCAGGCCATGGCTCCCCACTTATCCCATACGGGCGTCCACGATCATGGATTCAATAATATCAGCACCTACGGGAACCTTTTACGCATGATCACCGAGGGAAGGATTAACGCCGGTCCTTGGGAAACCGAATTCTACAAGCTCGCGCTCAAGGTTTCTGGGGCGGTCCAGGCTTCCCGTTGGACTAACTTGCCCGGGGAGTTAGGCTATATCCCCTCTTTCAACGGCGCGCATTCGCTTTTCGCGGACACCATCCGCTCGCTGAGGGTGCTGGCGGTATCCCATAAATTGGGCCATGTACTGATGGGTGAGCAGGACGCGAAGATCAGCCTTTTACGGCGTCTGTTGCAGCACGCCGAAGCCACGGCCCGCTGGAATGTCTACCTGGGCAAGGGCAGGGACCGTTGGGACATCCGGGGCAGGGTAGCTCACGAATCCATCTTCAACCTCGCCAGCGGAGCATACCGCTGTCCTTCCAGTCAGCAGGGCTATTCGCCCTTTACAACTTGGACCCGAGGCCTTGCCTGGATAATTTTGGGCTTCGCCGAGCAGCTTGAGTTCTTAGCGGACCTTCCAGAGCCTGAGTTCACGGATTTGAGGCTTCCTTATTTTCCCGATAAGGCGACGGCGCTTGAACGCTTCGAGGAAGTGGCTCGGGCGACCTGCGACTTCTTTATCGAACATACTCCACCGGACGGCATTCCCTACTGGGATACCGGGGCGCCCAATCTATACAAGATAGAACGCTATCAGGAGCGGCCGGCGGATCCATTCAATCCCCATGAGTCGGTGGACTCCTCGGCGGCGGCGATCGCCGCTCAGGGATTTTTACGCCTGGCGCGGCATTTGAACGCCGCCAAGGATTCCAACCCGGCGCGCAAGGCCGCGGCCATAAGCTATGAGCGCGCCGGCCGGGCGATCGCCGCCGCCCTCATGAAGGAGCCCTACCTTTCAAGCGACACGAGCCACGAAGGCCTGCTTTTACACGCGGTCTACCATCTGCCCAACGGTTGGGACAATTCCAGCGACGGCAGCGGCCTGCCCAGGGGTGAGTCCTGCATGTGGGGCGACTACCATCTCTTGGAATTGGCGCTCTACCTCTGGCGCGTCTCCCGGGGTCAGGAACCCCAACGATTCGATACGGTGTAGGGAGGCAGGATGAAGGATTTTTCACGTTTTGCGATTCATAGCTATACGAACAAACCCTGGCCACTGGCCACCATGGTGGAGCGTTATGCCAAGGCCGGGGTCTCGGGTATTTCGGTCTGGAAAGAAACGATCGAAGGCATGAAACCGGCCCAGGCTGCGGCCATGATTAAAAGCGCGGGGCTCAAGGTCGTTTCCATGGTGCGGGGAGGGTTTTTCCCCGCCCCGAGCGCAGAGGAACGGCAGCAAAAAATTGAGGATAACCTCAGGCTTATCCGAGACAGCGCTGAGCTGGGAGCTCCCCTTATCGTCCTGGTATGCGGCGCCGATCCAAAGGTTGGGCTCGCCCAGGCTAGGGATCAGGTAAGGGCAGGCATTGAGGCTATCCTGCCTGAGGCTGAACGCCTGGGCATAAAACTTGCGATCGAGCCCCTCCACCCCATGTACGCAGATCTTCGCTCGGTGGTGAACACCATGGAACAGGCCAACGACCTATGCGAGGCAATAGATCATCAGAACCTGGGCGTGGCTGTCGATGTCTACCATGTCTGGTGGGATCCCAAGCTCGAAGGTGAAATTGAGCGCTGCGGCAGGTTAGGTAGGCTTTTCGCCTTCCATGTCTGCGACTGGAAAACACCGCCGGAGGATTTTTTAAACGATCGTGGGCTCATGGGAGAAGGCTGTATCGATATCCCCCTCATCCGAAGTTGGGTGGAGAAGACAGGGTTCCACGGTTTCGTTGAAGTGGAGATATTCTCTAAACGATACTGGGCCATGGATCAGGACATCTATCTGGACATGATAAAAAAAGCCTGGGAGGAAAAGGTATGAGCGATAGAACCATCGGGATAATAATGAACGGCGTTACAGGCCGCATGGGGACTAATCAGCATTTAGTGCGTTCAGTGCTCGCTATCCGCGACCAGGGGGGAGTGAGGCTGAATGACGGCAGCAGACTAGTGCCCGAGCCCGTGCTGGTGGGTCGGGACGAGCGCAAGCTAGCCTCTCTGGCAAAGACCTATTCGGTGGATTCCTATACTACCGATTTGGACGCCGCCCTGGCCGATTCCGCGAATGAGATCTATTTCGACTCCCAGACGACCCTGCAGCGCTCAATCGGCATAGCCAGGGCGGTGGAGGCAGGAAAGGCCATCTATTGCGAAAAGCCCACGGCTACCACCACCGCCGAAGCCCTCCGCCTCTACAAGCTGGCCGAAGCAGCCGGGGTAAAGCATGGCGTCGTCCAGGACAAGCTCTGGCTGCCCGGGCTGCTTAAGCTCAAATACCTTATCGACACCGGCTTTTTCGGCCGCATTCTCTCGGTGCGGGGCGAGTTCGGTTACTGGGTATTCGATGGCTATTCCCAGGCTTGCCAGCGGCCATCTTGGAATTATCGCTCCGAAGACGGCGGTGGCATCATGATCGACATGTTCTGTCACTGGCGCTACGTGATCGACAATCTCTTCGGCGACATAAAGGCGCTATCCGCCATTGGAGCCACCCACATCGACAAGCGATTGGACGAGCGGGGCAAGGAATACGCTTGCACCGCCGAGGACGCAGCCTACGGCACCTTCGAGCTGGAAAATGGCATTATCTGCCACTTTAACTCATCCTGGGCTGTGCGAGTCCGCCGGGACGACCTCTTTGTCATGCAGGTGGACGGTACCGAAGGCTCTGCGGTGGCGGGCCTCAGGGAGTGCTATATCCAGGACGAAGCCATGACTCCCAAGCCGGTCTGGAATCCCGATATAGCCAGCCCTATCGATTATTACGATAACTGGGCTAAGATGCCCACCCGGGATATTGCCGACAACGCGTTCAAGGTGCAGTGGGAAAAGTTTCTTCTCCATGTAGCCCAGGACGATCCCTTCTGTTGGGGGCTGCTAGAGGGCGCCAAGGGTGTACAGCTTGCCGAGCTGGGCCTTGAGAGCTGGAAAAAGCGCCGCTGGGTAGATGTGCCGAGGTTGAATTAGCCTTTAGAACAGGGTGAAACAAGGACAGGGTACCAGGAGCCTCAGGAATTACAGGATTAACGCCTCGAAATAGTATCCTGCAGTGTATCCATGGGACAGATAGCGCACCAGGCGCGGGGCTTGTAAAAGAAGCCCAGTATCAGCCCTGCGGAGAGGGAAAGCACGCAGAGCACCCAGAATACCAATCCGACGGCAGGCAGCGCCCCACCGCTGCGTGCCAGATTGCCGATCACGCAAAACATCATGGAGCCGCAGAGAAGCCTGCGAAACTTCACTGAAAGCGTAAATTTAGGCAGCGTCCTGCGTTTGGTGGTTCCCCGCATGATATATCCCAAGGCTTTTCCCCTGGGGCAGAGCGTTGAGCAGAACGATCGAGGCTTTCTAAGAGTCATGACTATGGCCGCTGCCATGAGACCCGCCAGGGCGAGGCCCAGTTCTGGGACGAATATGCCTCCGATGGCGATAAAAAAGACAAAAACAGTGGCTGCGATCTCGAAGGCGGCGTTCCGTGGTTTTCGCTGAAAAGATGACTTCATGATTTCATAATATTAGAAAAATAATATATAGACAAGATAGACAAGAAATCTCAGCGTGTTTATACAGCATGGACTATCCCGTTGCACCCGGCATAGAGTTCTTTTCCCGATTCTCATTGACAGATTAAAGACACACTTCTACCATCATTTATGTAAATGTCCTAAATCTTTTCTGGAGGGAACTATGAAGAAAATCAGCTTTCTGATCGCGTCTCTTTTGTTGATTACTGCGTTATTCCCTGTCTCTGCTAAGCCGGGACAGACGGTAGTCGTCTATTCCAGCGTGGATGAGGTCAACGCGAAAAAAATTCTGGACGCCTTTACTGCCGATACGGGCATTACAGTCCAGTTCGTCCAGCTCTCCTCGGGCCCGGCCTACACCCGAATAAAGGCAGAGTCCTCTAATCCCCAGGCCGATGTATGGTTCGGCGCTCCCAGCGAAAACCACATCATCGCGAAGGATGAAAAACTCACCCAATCCTATAAGGGTCCGGGCTTCGACAAGCTGGGCAAGGATTTCAAGGATCCCGACGGATACTGGCGGTCCTTCTACATGAACCCCATGGCCTTTGCGGTGAATACCCAGGTTCTTTCTCGCCTGGGAGCCCCCAAGCCCCAGAGCTGGGCCGATCTTCTCAACCCCGCGTATAAGGGACAAATCCAGATGCCCTCACCCCAATCGTCGGGAACTGCGTATAACGTCATCGCCTCGCTGGTGGTGTTAATGGGCGAAGATAAGGCCTTCGAGTATCTTAAGAAACTCGCTCCCAATGTCCAGACCTACACTTCCTCGGGCACTGCTCCTTCCAAGGCTGTCCAGGTTGGCCAGTGCGCGATAGCGCTCCAGTTTACCCCCGCTTTTTTCGAAGCGATCGTCAAAGGCTTTCCTGTGGAAGTAGTCTTCCCGAAGGAAGGCGTTTGGTTCGAAGCCCCGGCTATCTCAATCATAAAGGGAGCGAAGAATCTGGAAGCGGCGAAAAGCCTTGTGGACTGGCTGGAGACCGTGGGAGGTCAGAACGTTTACACGGACAAGCAAACCTACTTCTACCCAGTCCTGGCGGGAGCCAAGCTGGGGATGGGAATGCCCGCTTTCGAGTCGCTCAAGACAATTGGAGTGGATCCCTTATGGGCAGGAGCCCAGAAAAAGCGGCTGGTGGAACGCTGGGTGCAGGAAGTCCTGACCGTCAAGTGATCCAGGCGGCAGGCATTTAAAACGTGACGCCTACTAATCTTACGCGGACGATCGGCCAATTCAGGCGGGTCGCCCGCGATCCCCTTCTTTTATTCGTCTCGGTGCTTACCTTGGCCTCGCTTTTGCTCTTCGTCGTCTATCCCATAGCCAGTGTGGTCCTGCAAAGCCTTAAGCCTGGCGATACATATTCCCTTGCCGCTTATGCCGAAACCTTAAAATCGGCTTATCTTCGCAGAGCATTTTACAACAGCCTGATGATGAGCGCGCTTACCGCTTTAGTCGGCACTTTCCTGGGCTTTCTCTTCGCCTTCGCGGTCGTGAGGGCTAAGGTTCCTCTGGGAAAATTCTTCAACGGTATCGCAATCATCCCCATCGTGAGCCCACCCTTTATCGGCGCCCTGGCCATTATCATGCTCTTCGGCAACAACGGGCTAATAACCTGGAACTTGCTCAAGATTCAAAATTTTCCCATTTACGGATTCAATGGGCTATTTCTCGCCCAGGTGGTTACCTTTTTCCCTGTGGCCTACATGACCCTCAAAGGGGTTCTGGAGTCGATGAACCCTGTTCTGGAGGATGCGGCGCTAAACCTGGGAGGATCGAGAATAAAGGTTTTCTTAAAAGTAACCCTCCCCTTGGCTATGCCCGGCATAGCTAGCTCGATCTTGCTCCTCTTCGTTGAAACTCTGGCCGATTTCGGCAATCCCTTGATTCTTGCGGGTTCTAAATTTCCCATTCTTTCCGTGCAGGCCTATCTGCAGATCGTAGGAATGTACGACCTGCCCAAGGGCGCGGCAATCTCGGTCTTCCTTCTTGCCCCATCGCTGATAGCCTTCTTTCTGCAGCGAAGAATCGTGGGTAGGAAAAAGTACACCACCGTTACGGGCAAGCCCCAGACATCGACGGGCAAGATAGTGAGCCCCGGAGCAAGGACATTTCTTTTTATTGCCTGTCTCCTCGTTTCCCTACTCATCGCAGTAATATATTTCTCCATACTTCTGGGCGCCTTGGCCAAGGTATGGGGCTATGACCACAGCCTCACGCTGGAGCATTTTAAGTTCGTGTTCGGCGTGGGATTCAAAGCGGTGCGCGACACCTTGATGATAGCAGGCATCGCGACACCAATAGCCGGCGTTTTCGGCATGATAATCGCCTTTCTCGTTGTGCGGACCAAGGTCCCAGGCAAAAAACTCATCGGCGCCATGAGCATTCTTTCCTTCGCTGTGCCGGGCACTGTCATCGGCATCGGCTATATCCTCGCCTTCAATCACAGACCCTTGGCCTTGACGGGTACCCTGGCGATTCTTTTATTGAACTTCGTTTTTCGCTATATACCCGTGGGCATTGAGTCGGGCACAGCCATACTTCAGCAAATAGACCCCTCCATAGAGGAGGCTGCCGTGGATTTGGGCGCCGACGCAAGGCGTACTTTTTCTAAGATAACACTGCCAATGATCGTGCCGGCATTTTTCTCGGGGCTGGTCTTCGCCTTTGTAAGGGCCATGACGGCGGTGAGCGCCGCGATATTCCTCGTTTCTTCCCGCTGGAATCTGATGACTGTCCATATCATGTCCCAGGTGGAATCGGGCAACCTGGGCGCTGCGGCGGCGTACTCGGTCATTTTAGTAGTCATCGTGGCACTGGCGATAGGGCTCATTAGGCTTTTACTGAAAGCCCGGTATGGGCGTTTCGGCGGAGCCATGCTTCATTTTTGAGGAGTTTTCATGAGCGTTAGGCTTGTCGATGTGCGCAAGGAATTTCCCGACCCGGAAAAATCCGGGGGTATCATGGTTGCCGTTAAGGACATGAACCTCGAGATACGGGAAGGGGAGTTCATAACCCTTTTGGGGCCTTCGGGCTGCGGAAAAACTACGACGCTGCGGATGATCGCGGGTTTCGAAATTCCCTCGACTGGCCAGATTTGGATCAACGACGAAATGGTGAACGACCAGCCGCCCAACAAGCGCGATACGACCATGGTGTTTCAAAGTTATGCGATTTTCCCTCATATGTCGGTGGAGCAGAACGTAGGTTTCGGCTTGGAGTTGAAGGGCAGGCCGAAGAGTGAAATAAATACCGAAGTAGCCAAGGTGATGGAAGTGATGGGCATCACCGAACTGGGCAAGCGAAGACCGGACCAGCTTTCCGGTGGGCAGCAGCAGCGCGTGGCCTTGGCGAGGGCCATCGTCAATAAGCCCAGGGTCCTTTTATTCGACGAGCCGCTTTCCAATTTGGATGCTAAGTTGCGCGAAACCATGAGGGTGGAGATACGGCGGATCCAACAGAGTTTCGGTATAACCAGCGTGTACGTTACCCACGATCAAGACGAGGCGATGACAGTCTCTGATCGTATTGTGGTAATGGAAAAAGGCTTGGTAATGCAGGTAGGAAGTCCATTCGAAATTTACTCGCGGCCCTCCTGCAAATTTGTGGCCGATTTTATCGGCAAGGTGAATCTATTCCCGGTTAAAACCTTAAGCGTCGGCGAGGATGCGAGGGCACAGGACAGGCGCGGCGTCGAAGTTTCGGCGGGCAGCGCCGATCCGGCGTTGAAGCCCGGAGACGATGCCCTCCTTATGGTGCGGCCTGAATCGCTTGTGCTTTCCAAAGCCGGATCGGTGGATCAAAAAAATTCGGTAGAATGGGGCTCGGGCAGGGTGATCAAGTCTGTCTATCTAGGATCGGTGATCGAATACGAGCTGGATGCGGGCTACGACAAGCCCCTCATGGCGATTTCTTACGATCCGGTAAACGGCGAATTTTTTAAGGATGGGGACGAGGTTTCTTTTTCTTTTTCCCAGCGAGCAGCCCACATGCTTCCCTTGCGTTGAGTTTAACTATTCGGTGCTGTGACTCCTTATCCAGGCTGTCGCTTGGGCATGATTTTTCAATACTTAAAGTTATACGCGCTGACCTTTGACAATGACGAGTATGAACGACGCGAGAGCCATGCCTAGGCCTATGGCAGTCAAGGAGGCCGCGTTGTTGAGTAAAAAATTCCAGAACGCAGGTCCATAAGCCCTTTTTTGCATCAAGGTTATGGTTTCGAAGGCATAGGTTGAGAATGTGGTAAAGGCACCTATAAAGCCTACCGCGGCGAAATTCCGCCAGGACGGGTGGAGGAGGGCGGAATCCACCAGAACGAGCACCAGACCCATCAAAAATGAACCAATGACATTGACGGTAAACGTGCCCCAGGGAAATTGGACCGGCAGCGGGCCGTTGATCGCCCTTGAAAGCGTAAAACGCGCCAAGGCACCCAGCCCTCCACCAGCGAAAATAATTAGGGTAGTCGCCATGGGGCTATACTACCCCAGGTAGAGCTATAACGCATATACTGAAAATCTTATGAAATCTACAATGTCTGAAGATGAGGCTATCTATCAAATCTATCTGCGAAACTTCAC
The DNA here is from genome assembly GCA_002428725.1 of Spirochaetaceae bacterium UBA6076. GTDB lineage: Bacteria > Spirochaetota > Spirochaetia > Treponematales > Rectinemataceae > UBA2256. The sequence goes on from DIXQ01000013.1 coordinate 40,127, forward strand.
CGAACAAGGCAGCTTTGCCGCTGCTATTCCCCACTTGCCTGAGATAGCAGGTTTGGGGTTCCAATGGATACTCCTCACGCCCATTCACCCCATAGGCCGCGTGGCTCGCAAAGGCAGCTTGGGCTCGCCCTACGCTATAGCGGATTATAAAGCGATCAATCCGGAGCTGGGAAGTATCGAAGACTTTGAGGATTTTTTGGCCGAAGCTCATGCCCTGGGCTTGAAGGTGCTGATGGACGTGGTGTTCAACCACTGCGCCCCCGACTCAGGTCTGGCCAGGGAACACCCGGAATACTTTATGCTGGAAGGCCAGGCACCGGCTGTCCGGCGGGGCGAGCTGGAAACGCCCCCTCCAGGGGCGCGATTGGGGCGAAAATGTCAGGATTGGTCCGATGTGGTGGATTTCGATTTCAGCTCATCGCCAGCCTTATGGATGGAGCTGGAATCGGTGCTTCAGTTTTGGCGCGACAAGGGAATAGACGGCTTTCGCTGCGACGTGGCGTCCCTGGTTCCGGTCGATTTTTGGAAGCATGCCCGGCAGAAGCTCAATCAGTACGATCCAGGCTTGCGGCGCGAGCGGTATCCCCTGGTTTGGCTTGCGGAATCGGTGCACCCTGCCTTTTTGCAAAGCTTGAGGCAAAGGGGCTTTGGGGCTTGGTCGGAGCCGGAGCTGCATTCGGTGTTCGATGTGAGTTATGACTACGACGGTTGGGAAAGGCTGGAAAAGGTATGGGCAGGCTCGCTGCCAGCCTCGGCCTACCTGGATTATCTCTACACGCAAGAGACCCTCTACCCCGCAGGCGCAATGAAACTGCGCTTTTTAGAAAACCACGATCTTGAGCGATCCGCTTCGCGCTTTGTAACCCCCTCCCGCTTGAGGGCTTGGACTTTAGCCATATTTTTTATTCCCGGTGTTCCCATGGCCTACATGGGGCAGGAGTTCGCCCTGGAGCGCAAGCCCTCGCTCTTTGATAAGGATAGCCTGAACTGGTCTGCGGGCGACCGGGAGCACAGGCTTTGGTTCGGCGCCTTGATGAAAGCTATGCGGGGCAAGGAAAACTCGGAAGGGATCAAGCGGCGCGCTCCCTATTTCAGCTACCGTGAGCTTGCCCGGGGCGTATTCATCCTTGAGCGCCGGATCAAGCCCGGCGACGCGCATCCACGGTATATCGCCCTGATAAATCTCGAGGGCTGGAATAAACCAGTCAGCTTACCCGAACCGCTGGTTGGCAGGGAACTTTTAAGCGGCGAACCGCTGAATTTGGATACCCAGCCACTTTTATTCGAAGAGCCGGTGATTATTGAGCTTTAGTTACACACAGTTAAGAGCATGCTTAGAATGAGAAAGGCGGCCGTTGAGCCGCCTCCTTTCTCTTAAACGCTACATTAGAAACCGACATCCTCATTCATCAGAATAACCTTGACCCTGCCGGGCTGAACTTCCTTGTTGAGAATGAGAACCTTAGAGGGGTAGGTGGTAAAGCTTTCAGGCAGTCCATAGGCGGCGCGGGCCCGGGTGCTCTCCTGGGGGACCACGTGCTGAACCAGGCGATCCCATGCCTCATCCAGTCCGGGCACTATCTTCTTGGTGCTGACGACGAATATCACCGTCCCGGCGCCATAGGTATAGGCGGGCAACTGGCTTCCGGTAAGGGATGCGACTAAAAGTTTGCCGCTCTGGGTTACCGCATGGACAGAACCGACGGCTATATCGGGGCCGGCGCCGAGCTTGCGCATCTCGCGGCCCTGGGTTTTACCGTCCATGGAATTAAGCTTTCCGCGCACCGATTCGTAGCGGCCTGACTTGTCGATCTCATCGCCCAGACCTATGGATTCCACGGTAACCGATGTCATAACAAAAACTTCCGACTTTTCGGGAATCAGTTTTAATGCCGCTTCTTTGGCTTCTATAGCGCCCGAAACTACGGTTACGTCAAACCCGTTTTCCCTAAGGGAAGCCGCGGTTTTTTCCACTATTTCTTTATTTGGCAATTTGTTCCATTCACTCATGATTTCTCCTTTATGTGCTGTTTATCAAATATATAAAAATTTTAATATAAAAACAAACTGTCATCGGTTCCTGCGTAACTAAAAGCATAGACTATTTTATTCGCGTAAAACAAAAGTTAACGAAAGGGGGTAACGATCTTGAATATTTCTATGTGCACACATATACTGCGTGACGAGGTAAGTATGAAAAACATCACACTTTCCATGGAAGAAGAGACCCTCAAAGCAGGGCGGGAATACGCACAAAGGCATAGCCTTTCCTTCAATGATTTGGTGAGGAAATTGGTTGAGCAGACAGTGCTACCTGCCAAGAATCTTTGGCTTGAAGACACATTCGCTCTAATGGACACGCTCAATGTATCGAGTGAGGGAGTGTCCTGGACGAGAGAGGAGCTGTATCGTGTCTAAAATTTTTTTGGATACAAATATCCTGGTCTATACCTTAGATAACAAGGATGGGGAGAAACAAAAGCAGTCGCGTGCCGTTCTCAGGAAGATCCTGGCTGAAGACCTACCTGTAGTTTCTGTCCAGGTTTTGCAAGAATTCTATGTTGTTGCGACTACTAAACTGAAGGCAGATCCGATCAAAGTAAAAGCCCTCGTCCACAGCTTCGGTAACATGGAAGTAGTTAACAACGACATGGAGTTAGTAGAGCAGGCGATTGATATCGGCCTTGTTTCGGGGCTAGGTTTTTGGGACTCCCTCATTGTCGCGGCAGCGGAAAAGGCAAAGTGCGAGTTGATTCTTTCAGAGGATCTGAAAATAAAAATAAACCTGCGGGGCATCCGGGTGGTCAATCCCTTCGAGGAATATGTTCGAGAATAAAACTAATGACTATTTCATGCTGCTATTATTAAGAAATTAGCTACGTCCGAAACAACAGCACTCATTATGAAATATAACCTTGACAATCGTTTTCGAGGTGGTACACTAAACTAATTGCTTAAATGAGCAGCGGTTAGTAATACATTAAAAATCATAGATAAGTAGCTATGCGATGTGCATGGAGAGATTCATGAAATATCGAAAAAAGCGAATTCCTGCTTTAGCATGGGTTATTTTTTTTTCAATTTGTATCGGCTTTAATATCGATGCACAATCCAGAGGTCTCGATGTCGTGGCGAAGTCATTAGGCGGGGATGATTTCCAAATAGGGAAACAATATGCTGTCCTAATTGCCGTGGACCGTTACAAGGAATGGACCTCATTAAGGGCTCCTGTCGCCGATGCGAAAGCAATCAAAACAATTTTAGAAAGCCGATATTACATTGACGAAATTGTGGAGCTGTACGATGAGGAAGCCTCTGCATCGGGGATTCGACAGCTTTTCGGTAAGCTGATAGATACGGTCCAAAGCGACGACTCCGTTCTTATCTATTATGCAGGGCATGGTTTTACCGATCGATTTAACACGGGTTTTTGGATTCCTTCCGATGGAGGCAAGGATGTCCAAAGCCAAGACCGATGGATACCCAATCAGCAGATACGCAATTTCATCTCACAAATGAAGGCGAGATCGGTGGCAATGTTCGTAGACGCATGTTTTTCAGGAGACTTGCTTAATGTTAGCAGAGGTACCCCGCCCACGCAGGACTCCAGTTATTATCGAAATGCGCTTCGGTATACTTCGCGGCAAGTCTTAACCTCTGGGGCTTCGGAAGCTGTACCCGACGAGAGTGAATTTTCGCGCCAATTAAGAAACTTCCTCGAGAACAACACCGAACCCTACATCGATCCCTATTCAATTTACGATAGAGTTCGGCGCGGTGTAACCAAATCCCTCCCGCTATTTGGTACAGTACCAGGCCACGAACAAGGAGGCAGCCTTGTTCTTTTTCTAAAAAGTGAAGAAAAAATCTTATCTCCTATCCAAGAAAAAGTCAGTATAACCCAGCAATCTACGGCCGAATTGGTTATTGCGCTTTCGGGAGCAGAAAATGCTGAAATTTTCGTCAATGGAAAAAGCGCAGGTAGAGCACCTGGCTTGATCCAGAATTTACCAGTTGATCAGGATATCTCAATAGAAGCTCGATCAGGATTTTTAAAAGGGAAAGTGGATTTAACACTTAAGCCCAAAGAATTGAAGGAAGTAGTTATATTCCTGGAGCCCATGAAGGGGAACCTCTTTATCGATGCAGATATAAAAGAAGTGGATGTTTTTTTGGACGGAGTGAAAATTGGACCTCTTGGTTCGGGCTTGGTTAGGGATATTCAAGCGGGTAAACACAGTATGGAATTGCGAGGTGACGGCGTTTACTATTCAGGTGATTTCATGATCCAAGGAGATGAGACTTTTAGAGCGAATGTAACGATGATCCCAGTAGGGAGCTTAGCAGTGAATGTTCCTCAAGGCGCGATCACTCGTATTTCGGGACCGGGAACATATTTTAAGGATTTTAATGGTAGCTTTGTTTTGGATGACTTGACCGAAGGAGTATATTTCCTCGCAGTATCAGGCGACAACTATCTTTCAAAAAACGCAAGGTTAAATGTTTTAAAAGGTGAGACAACGCGCTGGAATCCTTATGATACCGGTCGAGTGCTACTAGAAGTGACTCCGGCCGCTGCCAGCGTTTCGATCGATGGTAAAATACTGCCTCAACAATATGGAGAATATGACTCGGATTTATCACTGGGTAGTCATACACTTACCGTAAATTCTTCAGGCTATATCGATAAAAAGACAGATATTTTTATCGAACCGGGCACGATCACGCGCTTGGAGATACGACTTGAGGAATTGCCCAAAGCCTCGTTGACTTTTCCAAAGGTTCCCTATTGGGTCACAGTGAATGTCGGACCCTACATGGCCGTGCTCCAGGAGTCCACTGGACCTCTTACTATAAACAACTTACCTACAGGGAAAAAAATTGAAATAAAAAGTGAGAGTATTATAGCAAATAAGCTACATCAATCATATAACAGACTAATTTCCTTGTCCCCAGGAACAAATACTTCTATCTATTTCCCCTCAGGTTATTTTAGTATCCCTGTACTGCCGATAGATCTTGAATTGTATTTTCTACCTAAAGGGTTGGACGCTTATATTGGTTCGGGCATGGAAATACCTTTTACTCGTAAAGGGGACCGTTATGTCTCTCCTCTTCTCGCCGCCGGAGAATATACGATTGGTATTCAGAAGCCTTTTCAGTTCGCGATTCCCGTTTCGATCAAGGATGGCGTAGAAATCGAACCGCCCGGGTTCCGAGTGGCGGTGATCAATGCTCTGCAATCCAACATCGAGGTGGTACAAAATAAGATTAGATCAAAATCAAAAGCAACTACTACATCGCTTTTAGCGGGTATAGCCGGAACATGCCTTAGTGTGGCGGCATATTATCTTGGCGCCGATGCGTGGAATACATACCAGAGCGTGACAACAGCAGAGGCAGCCATTGAAGCCAAATCCCAAGGAGAGTTTTGGGGCACTGTACTGCCAATTTCGGCCGTGATAGGAGGGGCAGGCTTCGGTCTATGGCCAATCATCTCGAACGCAAAACCGAATAAGCAGGATCTAAAGGTTTCGTTAACCGATATGGAAGAATCGCTTCGAAAGCTGCGCTCCAGCCGATCCCAGGAGATAGTGTTTTCGCAACCTGGGCTAGATAGGACGACCTATGCGAAGTGAGGAATACAAAGAGAGGTCGTTTATTTTTCGGGTTTACCGAAGCATAAGAGCTGGTGGGCTTATTGCACTCGGTATCGCTATCCTGGCTTGCTTATTATTTTCGTGTACGGAGATATGGGGAAAGTGGGATAATCCAGTAGATCCTGAAGCCATTAAATATATCATTCCTTCTCCCTACGACGGCGAAGCGGTCGAAGACTCGACACCCCTATTGAATTGGGTGGATATTTCAAACGCAGATTCGTACGAGATACAGTTATCGAAAACGAGCGAAGGGCTGAGCTCTGTAAAATCGATTCCAGTGACTATATCGCAGTATCAGACGGGTACTGCTCTGAGTTTTGGAGATTGGTACTGGCGGCTGAGAGCTAAAAGGGCGGATGGTACTTTTGGAGCATGGTCAAATGTTTGGCATTTCAATGTTGCGTGGATCTATTCGACCCAACCTAAACCTACCAGCCGCAGTGGTATTGCCGAAAAAGCCCCTCTTCTTAATTGGGATGATATCGTTGCGGCTGTATCCTACGAGATTCAAATATCCAAAACAAAAGAAGGATTAAGTACAGTAGCAGCAGTTTCTGTGAATTCTTCTGAATATCAGGTGGCGAGCAATTTAAGTTTTGGTACATGGTACTGGCGAATAAGGCCAAAAAACTTGGACGGATTCTTTGGCGATTGGTCCGACTCCTGGAGTTTCGCCGTTGGATTACTGGATTTGGAGTATGTCTCTGGCGGTACTTTTTCTATGGGTTCGACTTCGGGATATACTAATGAAACCCCAATCCATCAGGTAACTTTATCTACGATGCTAATGGGAAAACACGAAGTTACCCAAGAACTTTTCCAACAACTTATCGGAATGAATCCATCATACTTTTCGACTGGTTCGGACGCAGCAAAGCAACCAGTTGAATGTGTGAGCTGGTATGATGCGGTTGAGTTCTGCAACAAGTTATCTGATTTTGAGGGGTATTCCAGGGTGTATACAATAACAAATAGGACTCCTTCATCGGGGTATCCAATCACTAACGCTATTGTAACTATGGATATGAATAGAAATGGGTATAGGCTCCCGACAGAGGCGGAGTGGGAATTCGTGGCCAAGGGAGGTACAGCGAGCAATGGGTATACATATGCAGGATCGAATGATGCTAACCTAATAGGGTGGTGCACAGATAATTCAGCTAGTACTTCGCACAAAGTCGGAACCAAGGCTGCGAATGAACTGGGGATCTATGACATGAGCGGAAATGTCTTTGAGTGGTGCTGGGATTGGTATAGTAGCTATGGAAGCGCTGCTCAAAATGATCCGACAGGTACATCAACGAGTAGCTACCGAGTAATTCGTGGTGGGAGTTGGAACAGTGCTGCATCCCTTCTACGGCCGTCCTATCGAAGTTATAATAGCAATGGTCCAGGCGCTAAATATACTGATTTGGGTTTCCGGGTTCTTCGCCGCCCTTGAGCTTGGGGCTACAGTTTAGGGTGGCTGGAGATTTATGAAAGCGGAGATTTGGCTAAAGGTATTCTCTCGATGACTGGTGTGACGACATTGAGAGAAGTCTTGTGCAACTTTTAAGCAACATTGCTTTAGTAAAAATTGGTGATCGCTTGAACCTACTCCCCAATGTCACTTAATGCACAGGCATATTTTGACTACAACCTAGGCAGAACAATGGATTAGACTACCATTATAATGAGTCACCCAGATATTTGATATCGGAAGAATGAGGCATTAATTCTTTGGAAAATTGCATATTAGTATTCTCTTGCAGCTTCAGGAAACCAGGCAGTATAATCATTTTGAAATACTTATAGAAAATTGTCGGAGGGCGTTATGCGAAAGATTTTTAGTGTTTGGTTTCTAATTGCTGTACTTATTTCGCTCCTGTTCATAGTTCCAGCTACATCACAGATCTCGCAGAATACGCTCGTACTGCCCGCCTTTTTAGATTCGATGACCGCCGATTATTACAAGCCGTCTATGACTGCCGCGTTGGGAAGTTTTACCTACGCGGATACCCAGTTACCCACGCCGTTTTCGCGCTGGTTCGAGGACGAACTGAGGCAGGCTCTCACTAAAACTTCTAAGATCAAGTTTTTCGACAAGCAGGTGGCCGCGGCCATGGATCCCTCGATACGGGAAAAATACCAGGCCTTTTTCGGCGCGGAGATCGTGGATTCGCTTATCTATGGTAAGTATTCCGCCGATTCTGGATCGGTCCTTGTGACACTTTCCATCACCGATTTGGCAACTGGTCAACTTATCGCCGAGCAAAACCTGGTTTATGCCGCTTCCCAATTGCCCCAGGGATTGAGGGTGGCGCCCACTATGCAGACCTTGCAGACCGCCACAAGCTTGGCGTCCCTAGCAACTGGGCTTGCACAGGCAGATTCCAACTTTAAGCTTTCGCTGTCCACCGAAAGGGGCTTGGGTGCCACCTACCGTGACGGAGAAAATTTAAATCTGCTTATAACCTGCAGCAAAGATTCCTACTTAAAAATTTATCATGTGGATGTAAATGGAGTCGCGCAACTTATATGGCCGAATCGTTTCGGAGGATCGGGGAGGATCGCCCAAGGCGAGGCCATGCGATTCCCCGCCGAAGGCGATCGATTTACCTATAAATTAGGAGCTCCCTATGGAACCGAGTATATCAAGGCGATCGCATCGCTTGTGCCATTCAAGACAATGGAACCCGATTTTTTAGATCTTGAAGGTTCAGCGCCGGTGGCTATAACCCGGGGGCTGAACATTGAATCGACCAACGCGGCTAATCGAGCAGAGGCCTTAGTGGTGTACGAGATTTTGCCTTAAGGGAAGAGTAAGTCACACTCATAAACCGCAATTAGATTCACCCTAGAAATTCTTGTAAGCTCTGATCGCTTCCAACCAGCGCTGAGCCTGGCGCACATGGATGCCGTTTTCGTCATATTCCAGCCGCAGATCCCCCACGAGTTGAAGGCCATCCATCCCATACCGCGTGCAAAAATATTTAAGATTGGGGCTTATCGCTCGTTCGCCTGTCTTTACTTCTACTGCTAGTCGAGGCGAGTCTTCCACAGAAATTAGAAAATCAGTCTCTTTGCCTTCCTTTGTTCTTAAATAGCGGAGCTCTCTGCCCAGACCATCGGCGTCCTCTCTTATATAAAGTTCCTTGAGAATTGAAAGAGCTACATGGTTTTCCAGTCGGGCACCTGGGTCTTCCACAAGGGCTGTGTCGAAAAAATAGAGCTTAGGCTGCTGAGCGATTGATCGGGCTATGGACCGGTGGTGGGGGTACACTCGAAAGACTATATAGAGCGCCTCGAGTATTTCGATAAAGCGTTTTATCGTGTTGGGCGACACGCCGATGTCTTCCGAAAGACTCGTGTAGCTCAAGGGCGAGGCCACTCGGTTGCGCAGGAGGTTTACTAGAAGATTCATGGCCTTGAGTTCCCTAATATTTTCGAAATTCAGGATATCTTCTCGGATCAGTCCATCGAGGTAGAATTTGCGCCACCGCCCCGCATCGGTTTCATCCTTTGCGAGGAAGGGCTCAGGAAAACCTCCTCGCTCCAAGAAATGAGAGAGGCTGGCTGCTTCGCCCGCTTCTTTTGTTTCCGCCGGGCTGAACGGAAGCAGGCGATGCCGGAAATACCTTCCCGCGAGACTGTCTCCCGACTGCCTGAACGTTTCAAGCCTGGCGCTTCCCGTCACGAGTATAGCTGTTTCGTTTCGCTTGGTATCGTATACGCCTTTTAAATAGTTCTTCCATGAAGGCATCTTATGGATCTCGTCGAAAATGACGAGGTCTGAATCGCTAGGCCAAGCCTGGCGCAGAACAATCTCCTTATCCTGTCCATTATCCCAGTTGAGATAGAGGGGCTTACTGAAGTTTTTAGCCAATTCCATGGCCAGCCAGGATTTTCCTACCTGACGTGGCCCAGACAGGAAGACCATCTTGCGTTTTAGATCTGTAAGGATTTTTTCGCTCTGGCTTCGCTTCATGCTGACTATTATGCAGCGTATTGCGGAATAGTCAAGACTAAACCGCAATAGAGTGCGGATTGGTCATATTAAGGCAACTAAAAAGGCAGCGCCCGGAGTCTCCTCTGGCGTCTAGGCATGACGCTTTGATCGCTTGAAATCTCAGCGTATCTGCGCGACAATTTGTTGCAAAATACTAAGGAAAGTAAGCATTAATGGAGCGACAGCATGCAAATTTCTTTAAAACGAATCGGGATAATCGCATCGCTGTTATTTTTTGTTGCAAGCATCGGTGCTGTTTATGCCCAGGAATCACGCCAAGTTGGACGCTATGCCGTTGTTGTCGGTAACGCACACTATACTGACTTGGGCAGCCTCAAGAACCCTGGCAATGATGCTGTCGATATGGCCAACGCACTTCGCGGCCTGGATTTCGATGTAAGCCTTCTATTGGACGCCGACCTTGTGCAGATGGAAGAGGCGGTATCGAGATTGGGCAGCCGGCTATCGGGTTCGCCTAGTGCCATAGGCTTTTTCTATTACGCCGGCCATGGAGTGCAGTCCAATGGAGTCAATTATCTGATTCCCGCGGATGCGAAGATACAGGATGAAGCGTACTTGCGAACCAAGTCTTGAGCAGCCCAGTCGGTGTTAGATGTGCTCCAGAGAGCTAACAATAGCTTAAACGTTGTAGTGCTTGACGCTTGCCGCGACAATCCCTTCGGCTGGGCGCGCTCAGGCTCACGGGGTCTCTCAGTGGTCGGCACCCAGCCTCCGGGGAGCATTGTAGTATACGCCACTGGCGCTGGCAGCGTTGCCCAGGATGGGGTGGGCAAGAATGGTGTCTTCACGGCAGAACTTCTTAAAAACATCGCTGTCCCCGGACTGGAAATCAATGAGGTGTTCCACCGTACAGGGGCAGGCGTTCTAGATGCAACGACCGGCAAGCAGACCCCTGCCGTGTACAACCAGTTCTTCGGCAGGGCTTACCTGGCTGGCGCGGCTGCCGATGCATCACCTAATACAACGATGTATACACCAAGGTTGATCGGCAGCATGCTCGTCCGTGCTGAAAGTGCTGGAACCATATACCTGGATGGATCGTCCGTAGGCGAGATACGCAAGGGTGGAGCAAAGCGTCTTTCGGATCTTGATATTGGATATTATGATCTTGAAATACTCTATTCCACTGGGGAGCGCGAATCTAAAATCGTAGTAGTTTCCGATGACAAGGAAACGGAGGTGGAGTTTCTCTGGAAGACCTTTGCGACACCTACAACAACAACGACCTCTTCAACGACTATTACAACTATATACCAGGCGCCTATTCTTAGGGGCAGTCTTCTCGTTAATACCGAAAGCGCTGGAGTTCTTTATCTGGATGGTGTATGGAAGGGTAACTTGCAAAAAGGAGGATTTCTGCAACTGACAGATCTTGAAGTTGGGTACTATAAATTGGAAATAAAATACCCATCCAGCGAAAATGATGAGCTGTCTATCTATATTGATGAAGGAAAAGAAAAAGTAGTTTCTTTTACCAAGATTGCATCGGCACAAATACCTAAAAATATTGTTTCTAATGAGTATTTTACTCTAGGTTCTACGAAGG
>DIXQ01000013.1:51408-52138 GCA_002428725.1 Spirochaetaceae bacterium UBA6076
TATGGCTACTCGAAAATCTTTTTTAATAATAACCAAGTGAGCCTCTTTCAAAACTATTAAGATGACCGAATTTAGATGAAAAGCGGGGACAGATCCTGTATGATGGAAGTGACCAAACAGCCAACACCAGGAAGGAGCCCCCCGCGATGAAAAGTATAACCGATATTCTGGGTGGAATTCAAACGCTTCTCGACATAGATTTTAATCCTAAGAACGTTTTTGAAGAATATCTTACAAAAGAACAGAGGACCTTTCTCGCAACTCTTCGAGTGATCGAAGACACACTGCCTTCCGAAGCATATTACCCAAGAGCACGAACTGGTCGACCTGCGTATTATATGCTACCTTTTGTAAGGTCATTCCTCGCCCAGTCCTGTTTCAGGATTCCGACAATGGAAGACCTAAGGAAGCAACTCCGCGCTAATCCTAATCTACGAAAGATCTGCGGTTTCAATTTTGTGCCGAGCCTTTCCACGTTTTCCAGAAGGTTGAGCGAGCTTGCTGGCAACACCGCGTTTTCGGAGGCCTTGGGTAAAATCGTCAAGGAATACCTGGGTGAGCGGATTACAGGTAATATCCTGAGGGATTCCACGGCGATTGCGGCACGCGAGACACCGTGCAACAAGAAATCCGAAGTGCGCCCTCCTAAAAAAGAAAAACGGAAACGTGGACGACCACAAAAAGAAGAAAAGCCCCTGGATAAAACACCGACCGTGCTTGAGCAACAGAC
>DIXQ01000036.1 GCA_002428725.1 Spirochaetaceae bacterium UBA6076
TACGATAATGCGCTTGCGGAAACCATCATCGGTCTTTTTAAGACTGAGGTGATCTATAAAAAGAGCCCGTGGAAGAACTTCGATGCGGTTGAGTATGCAACGCTGGATTGGGTATCTTGGTTTAACAGCAAACGCCTGCTGGAACCTCTAGGCAATATACCACCAGCGGAGTATGAAAAACTGTAGTATACTAATCACATGAGTCCATCAAGAATTGTGGGACTCACATAAAACAGGCTCCGACAAACCCGGGGCGATTCACTTTTGAAAACGATGAAAAGCAATCGCGACTTTATCGAGTACATCAAGAGCAAATTCTCTTTCGGCACGCTTCCTGGTTCTAATCGGATCATCGATGCTATGGGAAAGGTGGACAGGAGGAATTTCCTGCCCTTAGGTGCCAGGCATCTTGCTTATTACGATGAACCTGTGAGCATCGGCTACAGCCAGACCTGTTCCCAGCCCAGCCTGGTCGCCTTTATGCTAGCGGAATTATCCATACGCTCCGGCGATATAATACTGGAAATAGGCTCGGGGTGCGGGTATGTAGCTGCCATAGCCTCGCTCCTCTGCGGCAAGGAGGGAAAAGTATACGCTTGCGAAATAATCCCTGAGCTCGTAGGCACGATGCGCAGCAATGTCGGAGACAGGTTCCCCAATGTGGAAATTATAGAAGGCGATGGTTCCGCCGGCTTTCCAAAGCTCGCGCCCTTCGATCGGATACTCCTCTCGGCCGGCGTCGACTCATCCAACTTTGACAGAGAAATTCTGCTCTCCCAACTCGCCTCGCCTGGGATTCTGATATACCCGGAAGCGCGCGGGCGCCTCTACAAGCTTATTAAAAACGGAAAGAATATCGAAGAGCGAACTTACGGCTATGTCAGCTTTGTCCCGCTGCGGGGCAGGAACTCCTGAACGGAAAAAGAGGGCATCTGTAGCAGGAACGCTTGAATGGAAAAAGTCCGCCTCTGCTCTAGTTATCGTGTCATTATTCCTTTATCCATTTCAGCCCGCGCCAAGCTATCGCAGCGCTCGTTGTCGGGCTCGCCGGCATGGCCTTCCACCCAATGAAAGGAAGGTTTGAGTTCCTGGACAAGGGCGTCAAGCTGTTCCCAAAGTTCTTGGTTTTTAACCGGCTTTTTGTTTGTGGTCTTCCAGCCCCGGGCTTTCCAGGAGGGGAGCCATACGGTGATGCCGTTTTTTACGTAGGTGGAGTCGGTAAATACAGCAATGTGGGCGGAAATCCATTCAGGATCGGCCTTTTCCCGTTTTACCGCATCCGGGGACGAAGCAGACCGCTTGGCGGCTACCCGGCGGCGCCTGGAGGCAAGGTAGCCAAGGGCTTCTATGACGGCCTGGAGTTCCATACGGTTATTCGTGGTAGCGGCCTGGAAGCCCGATGCTTCCCTGAGTCGGGAGTCGTAGCGCATTACATAAGCCCAGGCGCCAGGGCCGGGGTTACCGGAGCAGCCTCCGTCGGTGTGCACAATTATTTTGCTCATCATTCTCCATGATGACAGAAAGCGTGGACCTCGACAATCGATGCAGTATTCGAGCATCCATCGTCCCGACCTTGGAAAACGGTACTGCGTTTGGACCGACGCCGACATAGGCCTAATCGTCGAATAAGCCCGTCGGTATTGTATAATATGTCGCCGAGGGATACACTGCGCTGTCATGCTAAAAGAATACAGAACAATTCTTCCTTACCTTAAAAAATATCGCTTTTTCTACGGGCTGGGCATCTTCTTCCTCGTGGCAGTTGATGTTGTACAGATTTTCATACCCCGGCTCATAAAGCAGGCTGTGGATATCATCGCTGATGGCGGCTTTGCTATGGGTGATGTTATTCGACCTGCCTTGCTCATGGTTGGACTCATGGCATTTGTCGGCATAGGCCGCTATTTTTGGCGCTTCTTTATTATCGGCGCCTCACGACGCATCGAGGCTGAGCTGAGGAACAAGCTTTTTGGACATCTCATGGAGATGTCTTCGGATTTCTTCCAGGACAACAAGACCGGAGATCTGATGGCCAGGGCTACCAACGACATGAACGCCGTCCGCCAGTCCATCGGCATGGGTTTTGTGTCCTTCGTGGATGGCATATTCATGTCCTCCCTCATCTTGATCGCCATGATCTCCGATAACGCATCGGTAGCGTTGTATACGGTGATCCCTTTGCCCCTGGTAACGGTATTGATCCTCTTCTTCGGAAAAATGGTGGGTAAACAATTTAAAAGGGTACAGGAAGTCTATTCCAAGCTCTCGGACATAGCCCAGGAGACTATTTCGGGCATGCGGGTGGTAAAGGCCTTCGTAAAGGAGCGATATTTTTCCGCCCGTTTTTCCGAGACAAACGACAGCTACCGGGATGTCACCATGGACTTGGTAAAAACCTTCGGCCTCTTTTTCCCACTTATTTCCTTCCTTGCCGGTTTGAGCACGACAATCCTTGTGCTCGCCGGCGGCGGAGCGGTGATCGGCAACACGATGAGCCCCGGCGATATAATCGCCATGATCGCCTATCTGGAAATGCTCATCTGGCCGATGATGGGCGCAGGCTTTACGGTAAACCTTATTCAGCGGGGCTCAGCGAGCCTAAAGCGAATCAACGAGGTGCTGGACCGTAAGAGTTCTATCCTCGAGGCTAAGGACGCGTTGGATGTACAGCCGACGGGCGACCTGGAAGTGAGAGACCTGGAGTATTCCTATACCCAGGATGGGGTCAAGGTCCTTCAGGGAATCGAATTTAGAGTGGGTGAGGGTGAAACCTTAGGCATTCTCGGCAGAGTGGGCAGCGGTAAGTCGACCCTCATCAAGCTTCTGCCAAGGCTGCTCGACCCAGGTCCTGGAAAGGTGTTTTTAGGAGGCAAAGACAGCTGCTCTTTTACGCTTTCGGCGCTGCGGAGCATCTTCGGCTTCGTGCCCCAGGAATCTTTTCTGTTCTCATCCTCGGTGAGGGAAAATATCCTCTTCGGGGTGGACGATTGTTCGGACGAGCGCTTCCAGGCACTTGCGCAGATCGCCTCCCTGGACAGGGACTTAAGCCTCTTTCCCGCAGGCTGGGACACGGTAGTGGGCGAACGAGGCCTCACTCTCTCGGGGGGGCAAAAACAGCGGATCGCCATAGCCCGAGCCCTTGCACTGGATCCTAAAATTCTGGTCTTGGATGACGCGCTTTCGGCGGTGGACGCCGAGACGGAGGAAAGGATTCTTAAAAACCTACTTTTAGAGCGCAAGGGCAGAACCAATGTCCTGGTTTCTCACCGGGTTTCCACCCTGCGTCACGCTGATAGGATTCTCGTGCTGGACGGAGGGAAAATGGGGCAGTACGGAAGTCACGAGGAATTGATGAAAGACAAGAAAGGCTTTTACGCCGAGATCGCCCGACTTCAGGAGTTGGAGACCGAGTTGTGCGCCGAGTCAGCGGAATCCGCCGCTTGCGTGGAAGGGGGGCGGTAACCATGGCCGACTTCTTCGAAACCGACGATGTAACCAAGGGCTACGATTCCACCATAGCCTCCCGCATACTCTCCTATATGAAGCCCCACAAGGCCATAGCCATCGCGGCCCTCCTTGCCTTGATCGTGAGCACCGCTGGAGAGCTTTTAAGCCCCGTGCTTATCCGCAAGGCTATCGACGATGCCCTTATGAAAAGCTGGTATTCCGTTTCTGCCACCCTCGAAGGCAGCCGGGAAGCCGAAGCCTTGGAAATCTCCGAGTCTGACCCTCGGATCGGCGACCGAATTTACCTGAGAAGTTCCAGGTTCTCGGCGTTGAGCGCCAAGGATAGGGAATCGCTGGCCGCCACCGCTGTCTTGGATACCAGGGAAGTCTATGTTTTCCCAGTGGAACCTGAGCGGGAAGATCAGACAGCTCTGCTCTCGGCCCATCCTGAACTTTTTACCCTAGGAATCGACCACGGTGTCATTACCGTTGAGGATCTGCGCAACCTGCCCTCCGCCGAAGCCCGCACCCTGCGCCTGGCAGACAGCGCCCTGGTTCTGCGCTATGTCCTAGTCTTGGGCTTGATTCTTCTGTCGGTATTGGCCGCCACTTTTGTCATGGTCTATTTCAGCAACCTGCTTGGATTACGGGTGATGAAGGACATACGAATGCAACTCTTCGGCCATGTCCTAAGCCGATCCTTCGCCTTCCTCAACAAGCAGCCTGTCGGCCGTCTGGTGACCCGCATGACCAGCGACGTGGAGACTATCAACCAGTTCTTTACCGATGTGCTTTCAGCCTTTATCAAGGATGCGTCTATAATGGCTGGTGCCCTGGTTGTTCTTTATGTCTTCGACTTGCGACTAGCCTTGGTGGTTACCGCTTCGCTGCCGGTAATTATCATTGTGGCCAACGTGGCGCGAAAAAAAGCCCGGGACGCCTTCCGCAATCAGCGGCGTTGGACCAGCAAGGTTAATTCCTACATCTCGGAGCACATATCCGGCGTGGAGGTAGTGAAGCTCTTCAGGCGGGAGAAAAAATCCAAGGCCAAATTTGCCGAGCACAACGAAAACCTGAAAAAAGCCAACCTGGGCGAAATGTATGTGTTTGCGGCATTTAGGCCTGCGGTGGACTTCATGGCGACGCTGACCACAGCTTTGAGCCTCTGTGCGGGCGCATGGCTGTACCTTTCCCATTCCATTTCCCTGGGTACGCTGATAGCCTTTGTCAACTTGATTAACATGTTTTACTCGCCCATTAAGGACCTTTCAGAAAAGTATATCCTTCTCCAGAGCGCCATGGCGGGAGGGGAGAGGATTTTCACCCTCCTGGATACCGATGAAACGATTCCCAATAAGCCCAGCCTTCCCATGCCAAGCAGGATCAGGGGCCATATCGAGTTCGATTCGGTTTGGTTCGCTTATAAGGAGGAGGAATGGGTCTTGAAGGATTTGAGTTTTACAATGGACCCCGGGCAGATGGTGGCCATTGTTGGCTACACCGGCGCTGGAAAAACGACAATCGCCAACCTGGTCACCCGATTCTGGGATATCCAAAAAGGCGAGATACGTATAGACG
This sequence comes from Spirochaetaceae bacterium UBA6076, assembly GCA_002428725.1. Classification (GTDB taxonomy): domain Bacteria; phylum Spirochaetota; class Spirochaetia; order Treponematales; family Rectinemataceae; genus UBA2256. The sequence continues at coordinate 5,026 of DIXQ01000036.1, forward strand.
GGCTTCCGGTAAAGGAGCTCCCCCTTCAAGACTTGAGGACGAGAATTCAGCCTGTACCACAGGAGGTTTTCCTCTTTTCAGGAACCATAGCTGAAAACATTCGCCTGGGAGAAGATGTGAGCCTGGAGCGCATGAAGCTAGCAGCCCAGGCTGTTCATGCCAACGGGTTCATCGAGGCGCTCCCGGATAAGTACGACACCCAGCTCTCAGAGGGTGGGAGCAACATTTCCCAGGGGCAGCGGCAACTTTTATCCTTTGCCCGGGTACTAGCCCACGATCCCTCTATCATCATCCTGGACGAGGCTACCAGCTCGGTAGACACAGAGACAGAAAAACTCATCCAGCGGGGCATCGAGGGACTCTTGGCGGGCAGGACTAGCATTGTCATAGCCCACAGGCTCTCCACAATCCGGCACGCCGATAAAATCATCGTCCTGGCCAAGGGCAGGATCGCCGAGATGGGCAAGCATGAAGAGCTGATAAAGCGAAGAGGCCTCTATTGGAACCTCTACAGGCTTCAGAACAGCGGGCTGGTATAATGCGAAGCAGTTTTCTGCGAGGCGTGGAGCGATGAGTGTGAACGCGGTGCAGCTATCCGGAGCAGCACTCCCTCCTTTTTTCTCCTGCGCAGATCCCTTTCTAGCCTTCGAGACGGATTCCTATAGCGTTTTTTTCAAGCCCCCGGGCATGCATTCGGTACCCGCTTCATCCAGCGATTCTCCTGGCGATTCGGGGGACAGCCTTTTATCCTGGGTAAGGGTCAGCTATCCAGCCCTGGAGTCAGCGTATAATTCTTTAGGCCCGCTGGGCTCTGTCATAAGGGGTGCCAACCAGGCTGGCGCTGGTATGATGCGCTCCGACTTGGCAAGCTTGAGAGCTTGGAGCGAGCTGGGCATGCTCTCCCGATTGGACAAAGAAACTTCCGGCCTTGTGGCTTTCGCCCGTAGACCTGAGATTTTTTTCCATGCCTTGGAAGGGCAAGCTTCGGGCCAAAGCAGGAAACTGTATTGGCTTTTAGCCGTACAGGCTTTTCACGAAGAAGGGCTGGAGGGCTCCAGGCCTCGATGTTTTCCCAGGAGCGATGGTGATCCAGTACTTGCAGGGTTAGAGTTCAAGGTTGAAAGCTATTTTCGTTCCTACGGACCGCGGGGGAAGAGGGTTGCTTGTATAGCACCAGACTATGAAGGCGGAAAACATAAAAAAATCAGCGTAATTATGTATCGTACAATGTTTCGCCCCATACAAGGAGCTGAAAGGCGCCAGAGCGGTGATTGGCCTGCAGTACCCCGCTGCCTTGCCTGGGAAGCATCCCTAAACGCTGGGTTTAGGCATCAGATCCGCGCCCACATGGCCTGGTGCGGGCATCCTATAGCTGGGGACCAGCTTTACGGACGATCAAATGACGCGTCAAATGCTGGGCCATGCGATAGTTCAGAGGTAAGGGCGGACTTTGTATCGTTGGAAACCCAGCCCTGTCCAGAGATTTCGACTCAACCGATGAAAGCGGTTCACGAGCGATCGGAAAGCGCGGCTAGGCTTTATCTTGAGTGTCATCGACTTGAACTAACCAACCCCATTGGCAATACGGAAATATTCGAACTCACCCAGGAGTAGGTGCTGTTGGGTTAGAATTTGACCCCCTCCCTTCACACGACCTGAGAGCGGTGATAAAATGTCTCCATATTTACAGTACACAAGGAGAACACTATGGCATACAGGATTACCGACGCCTGCGTGAACTGTGGAGCCTGCGAGAGCGAGTGCCCCGTCGACGCTATCAGCGAGAAGAATGACGCTCGCTGGATCGATCCGGACAAATGCATTGATTGCGGAGCCTGTGTGGCGGTCTGCCCCACTGAAGCCATTATCGCCGGTTGACGACGCCGCGACGTTCGGGGTGTAGCATTTAATTTTTCAGCCCAAGTACGGCGTTTCCTAAAAAAATAGAGGGCTGCCCCGGAGTTCCGGGCGGCCCTCTTTCATTTATAAGTGCTGGGCTATAAACCCTGCTAGAAGATCTTCCAGGTCGGGCTTGCCGATTTCTTGGAGTTCGTATTCGACTCTCGCCGTAGGTTTTTTAATCTTCACAACCCTTGACAGGTCGATGGGCGTGGCGATGACGACGCTGTCGCAATCCGTGGCATCGATGGTTTTTTCCAAGTCTGAGATTTGTTCCGCACCGTAGCCCATGGCGGGTAGTAGGGGGCCGATTCCGGGATATATCCTGAAGGTTTCTGCAAGCTTGCCCACTACATAGGGGCGTGGGTCGACAATCTCCGAAGCCTGGTACTTTCGGGCGGCGACAACGCCGGCGCCCAGGCGCATCATCCCATGGGTGAGGGTAGGGCCGTCTTCGATGCAGAGCACGCGCTTGCCCCGGATCAATTCCGGCTTGTCCACCCGTAGCGGGCTGGCCGCGTCGATTACCATAGCCTTAGGGTTCAGTCTTTCGATATTCTCCCTGAGTTTTTGAATTTCCTCGGGTCCGGCGCTGTCTATCTTGTTGATGACGATGGCGTCCGCCATGCGCAAGCTTGCTTCGCCGGGGTAATAGGACAGTTCGTGGCCAGCCCGTAAGGGGTCGGCGATGGTGATAAGAAGATCGGGGACATAGAAAGAAAAGTCGTTATTGCCCCCGTCCCAGAGAATAACATCGGCCTCCTGCTCGGCCTGGCGCAGGATAGCCTCGTAATCCACGCCGGAATAGATCACGTTGCCTCGTACGATATGGGGCTCGTACTCCTCCATCTCCTCGATAGTGCAATGGTGGCGCGCCAGATCTTCCACCGTGGCGAATCGCTGGATTTTTTGTTTTCTCAAGTCCCCGTAGGGCATGGGATGTCGGATTGCGACAACCTTGTAGCCTTTGGCCATGAGCATTTGGACTATTTTTCGGGAAGTCTGGCTTTTTCCTGAGCCAGTGCGGACGGCGCAGACAGCAATAAGAGGCTTTGTGGACTTTATCTGGGTTTCTCGCGGACCCAGGAGGCTAAAGCTGGCTCCGGCGGCATTTACAATGGCCGATAAGGCCATCACATGGGCGTAGGTGACGTCGGAATAGGAAAAGACACATTCTAGTACGTTTAGGTCGCGGATAAGCCGAGGAAGCTCTGATTCGGCGTAAATAGGTATGCCCTGAGGATAGAGAGGCCCGGCGAGTTCGGCCGGATAATTCCGCCCGTCGATATCGGGGATCTGTGCAGCGGTAAAGGCTACAACCTCGACCGATGCATCCTGCCGGTACCTGACGTTGAAATTGTGAAAATCCCTGCCCGCCGCCCCGATGATGATCAACCTTCTGCGATCCATGAAAAGCCTCCTAGTTTACGAATGCGATCAAGCCTTGTTCCATGATCAAACGGCTTTTTCAACCTGTCAAGAATGCGAAAAAAAATACCAAATGGAGGAAAACCCTATGTTTTGCATATAAATGCAAGATCAAACCGAGGAGTCGGGAAGATCATACAGGAATAGGCTAAGCAGTCCTATCAATATGCAAAATCGGTGTTATGGGGAGAAGGGAAGATTTTTTTTAGGCACTACGGCATAATCCGTTCTATGGCACGATTAGCGATAGACAGTGAAATTGGTAAGCTGCGTAGAGTGATACTCCATACCCCGGGACCGGAGATTGAGGCGATGACACCCAATGAGGCTGAAAAAGACCTCTATAATGACATTATCCCCTTAAGCGCCGTTTTGGGCGAGTACCTACAGCTGAAAAAATTTCTCAAGCTGGTAGCCGAGGTTCATGAGCTTTTAGATCTTCTAGTTACCTGCCTCGAGGATGTGGGGGATAAATTCGAATTTCTGAGTTCCCTTACCCACTGCTTCCCTATCCAGGGCTCTATGAAGAGCCTGATGGCCATGCCGCCCAAGGCCTTGGCCTCTGCCCTCGTTCAAGGCCTGGCCGCGCCGGCGGACTCCCTGGCTGGAAGACTGGATGAGCACAGTTTCCTCTCCCGACCCCTGCCCAACACCTACTTTATGCGGGATAGCGCGGCTGTAATAGGCGATTGCGCCGTATCGGCCGCCACGGCCTTTGACGTACGCATGGCTGAGGCGTTGATTACAAAGTTCATTTTCACCCACCATCCTGATTTTGCAGCCCAGGCACTGCTCTTCGACGGACCCGCCGAGCGCAACCGCTACTTAACAATCGAGGGGGGCGATATCATCGTTATTTCTCCCGATATTCTTGCCCTTGGCTTATCGGAACGGACAACCCCCTATGCTGTGGAGCGCATAGCCAGAAACGCTGCCAAAACCTTTGGCAGGGATTTGACGATCTTTGCTGTGGATTTACCAAAATCCAGGGCAACAATACACTTGGACATGGTGTTCACCGTTATCGACAGGGACGCCGCGCTTGTCTACGAGCCTGTAATCACAGGCTCGCACAGAAGCACCGTCTACCGAATTGAGGCAGGAAGAAGGGGAAAGCTCAAATTTTCCGAAGTGCCTTCGCTTCTCGAGGGCTTGCGAGAATCGGGCTGGGACTTTACGCCCATTCTCTGCGGAGGGGGTAACAGGATTCAACAGCAACGGGAGCAGTGGCTCTCGGGGGCTAATTCCTTCGCCTTCGCTCCTGGAAAGATCCTCATGTATTCCTGCAACACCGCCACGGCAGAAACCTTGGCAAAGGAAGGTTTCGCCATTGTTTCCTCGGATCGTTTTATAAAGGCTAAGGATAAGGTTGAGTCCTATGGCAGGCTGGCAGTTACCTTCGATGGCATCGAGCTTGCCAGAGGAGGTGGAGGAGCCCGCTGCATGACCCTGCCGGTAGAGAGAGAGGCGCTTTAACGATCCTCTTTGCAAAGGGGCGCGTATCGAAATCCCTCGACACAATTTTTCTTAGCGATTCTTCATCCAGTTGAATCAAGTATACAAAACAAGCCTCACCGTTTGCAGGCAAGGCTTGATCCGCAAGCGGGTTTCATACCCCGCGGCTGTATTATATATAATATAACTTAAAGCTTCTTAGCTGCAGCCTGTCGTCGATCCGCAGGTCTCGCATTTGAGGCAGGTGCCGTTGCGCACCAGCGTCAGGTTGCCGCAGACGGGGCAAGGGTCGCCTTCGTATCCCTTTTGCCGCGCTGCGCGCATGGACTTGATCGATGGACTGAGCGAGGCGCTGGCCGGAGCTAGTGCGGCAGTTGTCTGGGATGGCGATTCGATCGCCACAGGGGCATCCTGCTTGGAGGGTTTCGGGCTTGCAGAAGCTGAGATAGCTTGAACATCAAGGCTAACCCTGGTTTGGACTGGCTTGGAGGGATGGGATGATCTTCCATTGTCAAAGGCGGATTTAGGAGCTCCTCCGCTTGTCTTGGTCTGTAGGGAGGTGGAAACGAGATCCTCGGGTTTGATCTGGCCAAGCTCGTGTCTGTCCAAGTAGGAAATAGCCAGGTCCCTGAAGATATAGTCTAGAACGCTGGTGGCCATCTTTATGTAGTCGTGGCCTTGCACAACGCCGTTGGGTTCAAACCTGGTAAAGGTAAAGGCGTCGATGTACTCTTCCAGGGGTACTCCGTACTGAAGGCCGAGGGACACTGCGATTGCGAAGGAGTTGAGGATGCTTCGGAAGGCAGCTCCCTCCTTGTGCATATCCAAGAATATCTCGCCCAGGCCTCCATCGTCATACTCGCCGGTCCTGAGGAATACCGAGTGGCCGGCTATCTTTGCCTTCTGGGTGTAACCCTTTCTCCTATTGGGCAGGGATTTTCGTATTCCCCTGGGCGAGGCGGGCAGCCCTGGCAATTCAGGCTCCTTGGGAGCGCGGATCAGGTCGAAGGGAAGCTCCATTTTGTCTGCATCGAACTCATCCAACTCGCCGGTCTGGAGGGCGACGATCGAGTCTGCGATCATGTCGACACCCGGTGAAAGGGCGGAAAGGGGCTGGGAGAGCTTGGATCCGTCCCTGTACAGGGCTATGGACTTGAGCATGGATTTCCATGCCAGCATGTAGGCGCCCTTGACATCTTCCGTGGTTACGGTGTTGGGCATATTGATGGTCTTGGAGATCGCCCCTGAAATAAAGGGCTGCGTTGCCGCCATCATAGCGATGTGTGCTTTCCAATCGATGCTCCTGGTGCCTTTTTTCCCCGAGGGCGTTGCGGTATCGAAGACCGGCAAATCCTCGTCCTTGAGTCCAGGGGCTCCCTCAAGCCCCATGGTACCGCAGGCATAGAGCTCGGCCTCCTCTATCTCGCTGGGGCTGAAGCCCAGACGGGTTAAAAGGTTAAAGGAGGGGTTTTCGTATTCCTCGGGTAGTAAATCCAGGACTTCCATCTGCTCAGAACCGAGAATATGGGGTGAGAAACAGCCCTCCAGCGAGAAGGCACTTTTCAAAGCGGATTCTATTTTAGAAATGCTTAGCTCACTAAAGCCTTTTTGGCGCAGAATCGAAAGGTTGATACCCGGCGCTTTTTCAAGGCTTCCGGTTCCTAGTGCGTAACGGAGGATTTCCTTACTGGCATTCTCGTCGTAGCCCAGCGATTTGAGGGCAGGGGGGACGCTGGAGTTGATTATCTTGAAATAACCCCCTCCGGCGAGTTTTTTAAACTTAACAAGGGCAAAGTCTGGTTCGACTCCCGTAGTATCGCAGTCCATGAGGAGTCCGATGGTTCCGGTCGGCGCCACGGCGCTGACCTGGGCATTCCTATAGCCATGCTTTAGACCGAGTTCGAGCGCCTGATCCCAGGTCTCCCGAGCGGCGGCGATAAGATTGCCGGGGCAAGCCCATTCCTTGAGCCCTATGGGCGCGATCCCTAGGTCTTCGTATTCGTCGCTCTTGGCATCGTAGGCAGCCCGGCGATGATTGCGAATTACCTTGAGCATGGTTTCTGAGTTGTCCGCATAGCGTGCAAAGGGGCCCCATTCGGCGGCCATTCGGGCCGATTGGGCGTAGGACTCGCCGGTCAGTATGGCCGAAAGAGCGGCGGCTACAGCCCTGCCTTCGTCGGAATCGTAAGCCACGCCCATGACCATGAGGAGGCTTCCCAGGTTGGCGAATCCCAGACCGAGGGTCCGGTAATCGTAGCTTCGGCGGGCTATCTCCTTGCTAGGGAATTGAGCCATGACCACGGATATTTCCAGTACCGTTGTCCAGAGCCTGATGGCGTGGCGATAGGCTTCATCGTCGAAGGTGCAGGACTCGAGATCGCAGAAGCTTAGGAGATTCAAGGAGGCAAGGTTGCATGCCGTGTCGTCCAGGAACATGTATTCGGAACATGGGTTGGATGCCCTGATCTCTCCATCCTTGAGGCAGGTATGCCAGTCATTTATAGTGCTATGAAACTGAATCCCTGGATCGGCGCACTGCCAGGCTGCTAGGGATATTTTGTCCCACAGGGAGCGAGCCTTGATGGTTTTTACCGTTGCTCCGGAGGTTCTAGCCTTAAGCCGCCAGTCACTGTCCTCCACCACAGCCTTCATGAATATGTTGTCCACCCGCACCGAATTGTTCGAGGATTGGCCCGAGACGGTGTTGTAGGCTTCGGATTCCCAGGCGGTGTCGTACTGGGGCAAGGTGAGCAGCTTGCCCGATTGCCGGTAGTGGGAGAGAAGCTGGTGTATCCAGGCTGAAGGAATCCCGGCACCCAAGGCTTCCTTGATAGCCTTGCGCAGCGTTCTATTTTCGCCTATTGAGAGTGCTGCGTCGCCGGTGAGTCCCGATTCCTCGATAGCCTTGAGCATGGTCTCGGCATAGCGCTTGAGCACCGCGCTTCCCGCCGCCAGGCAGGCTACCTTGTACTCCTCTTCGGACTTCCAATTGACATAGGCTTCTATATCGGGGTGATCCGAATCGAGGATGACCATCTTGGCTGCCCTGCGGGTTGTCCCGCCGGATTTAACCGCCGCAGCCGAACGATCGGCGATCTTTAAAAAGGAGAGCAAACCTGAGGAGACACCGCCGCCTGAAAGATTTTCGTTGGAGGCGCGTATTTTCGAGAAGTTTGACCCTGTGCCTGAGCCGTATTTAAAAAGCCTTGCCTCCCTGGTGATAAGGTCCATAATGCCACCTTCGTTCACCAGATCGTCCTGAATATCCAGAATAAAACAGGCATGGGGCTGGGGGCGGGCGTAGGCTGATTCCGACTTTACTACCTCGTTGGTGGAGGGATCCACGTAGTAATGACCCTGGGCTGGTCCTTCTATGCCATAGACGGCGTGCAAGCCCGTGTTGAACCACTGGGGACTATTGGGAGCCGCTATCTGGTGGACGAGCATGTAGAGATGCTCTTCATAGAATATTGTTTCATCCTCAGGACTATCGAAGTAACCGGCTTCTCTTCCCCATAGGCACCAGGTATAGGCTAGGCGGTGAAAGACCTGACGAGCGTCGTGCTCGGAGCCTGGTATGCTGCTGGGTGCCGCAAGGCTGGTCTGGGAATCGGGAAGGAATTTTGTCCAAGCCATCTCGGTTTGGGCGCTGACCCCTGCCTTTCTGAAATATTTTTGGGCGATTATGTCGGTAGCGATCTGGCTCCAAAAAGAAGGTACAATCACGTTGTCCATGTGAAAGACGATCTTCCCATTGGGATTGCGGATTTCACTCGAACGGCGTTCCCAATGGATCCCCTCGTAGGGTCCTTTGCCCTCCGCCGTAAATTTTCGCTCAAACTTCATCCCATTTCCTCCAACGCTAAAAGCGATTTTTTGTACCGATTTGAAATAATTATCTATGGATACAATCTATAACGGCATACAAGGACACCACTACAATATGTAGTGGTGTCCCCCATTTACCGACCAATGGTATAATCCAATACAGTGGCTAATGCAAGAGCAAATCGGGTAAAAATTCATCCTTTTCCTCATTTATTCCGATAGGGAAGGGTATGCGGATTCGGGCACTGCGAATATTCTTACTTCTCACTTTGCTTTATGCCTGGTCCGCCCAGGTATTTGCCTCCGAAGCGCTCAGCCTCTTGGAGTTTGGGTCAAAGTACAAGGTCCAAATTAGTTACGATCCGGTCACTGCCTGTGGGCAGATGGAGCAACGAGGGGTCTTTGTCTCCTTTGCTCCTGGTACGCCCTTTATAGTCCTGGACTGGCAGAATCTGCGAAAAGTGGAGGCACCCTTTTGGGACAAGGGAACCCTTATGCTGCCCGCAGGATTTGTTGTCGAGGCGAGCACGTACTTTTCCGAGAGAAACGCGCCCAAAAAAGAAGCATATTCGGTAGCTACCATTCTCATAGATGCTGGCCATGGAGGAAAGGACAGCGGAGCCGTGGCTACGGTAAACGGCAAACAGCTGATGGAAAAAAACCTCACATTGGAGGTTTCCAAAAGGGTAGCTGACCTGTTGCGCAGCCGCTATCCGGAGCGGAAGATAATTACCACCCGGGACAATGACAGTTTCCCCAGCCTGGACGACCGTGTCGCTATGGCAAACTCGGCGGGGCTGGGCATGAAGGAAACGGTTATCTATGTCTCTATCCATGCCAATGCCTCATTCAACAAAAATGCCAAGGGTTACGAGGTCTGGTACCTCAATCCGGAATACCGGCGTACGGTGGTGGACGCCGAAACGGTCAGAGAAAAGGGAAGCGAGATTGCTCCCATTCTCAACGCGATGTTGGAGGAGGAATTCACCACAGAAAGCATCATTCTGGCCAGAAAGGTATACGATAGATTAGGCTTAGCTATTGGCGCCTCGAGCCCCGGCAGGGGTATACGGGCCGAGGAGTGGTTTGTGGTGCGAAATGCGAAGATGCCATCGATCCTCATTGAAATGGGCTTTATTACCCATCCGGAAGAGGGCAAGCTGCTGGCCAATTCCTCGTATCTAAGAAAAATTGGTGATGCGATTTATAATGGTATCATTGATTTTATTGAGCATTTTGAATCCTGAAACCGGAAAAAAGAAAAAAAGGTAATTCCAGAAATTTCTTTTACCAAGGTTAATGAATTTGTATTTTAGCAGTATTATTGTAGTATGATCACCGAAGAATCCGTTCTTCTCATTCCCGACAAGGCAAAGCTCGCTCTCCACTATGAAAAATCCAGAAAGGGATATGAAGAAGCTTTATCTATCTTTTTAAGCAGAGTCAGCGCTGTGCTTACCCAACATGGACTGAAACCGACAGTTAAAAGTAGGGTTAAAGAATTTGAATCGTTCTACAGCAAGAAACTCAGGCTCTTAAAAAAGGCATGGACCGAAAAGTCAGGGCCCTATCCGGTGAACGACGTTTTAGCCCTCAGGGTGGTCTGTCCCTTTTTGGGAGACATAGAGCAGGCTGAAAAATTGCTGGCTGAGCACTTTTCCATCGAAGAAGTGGAACGAAAAGGGGCGCAGCACTCGTTTAGGGAGTTCGGATACGAATCGATCCACGTTTTGATTCATCTGCCCCAGGATCTGCTCAAACTCTGCCCAAATCTGGAGCGTAATGTGGTGGAAGTCCAGCTACGGACAATACTTCAGGAAGCCTGGGCCGAGGTAGAGCACGAGCTGGTCTATAAAGCCGAATTTACGCCCTTTGACGAACCCATGCGGCGCAAGCTTGCGGCCTTGAACGCTAACCTGACTCTTTCGGACATTATTTTCCAGGAGATTCTCGAGTTTGAAAAGCGTCTCAACGCTGAATTGGGTCATAGACGGGAAGCCTTCTATCAGAAAATCGAGGAGGTTTCCGGGGAGCTGCCTCTCGGCGATGGGGACGATGAGAAGAATTCCCTGGGGAAACCTGAGCTACCTGACTCGAAACCCGTTGATAGCGCTGGCAATCTAGGCTGGGCCGGTAAGCCCGGTCTGGGAATGCCGTCGGGTCCTGAGCTGGAGAGTTACCAAAGTTTTGGCATGGATGGTTTGTTGTTAGCCGCGCTTGAGGCGCACAATAAGGCTGATTTCGAACAGGCTATCCGCATTTACAGCGAAATTCTAAAAAACCATCCCGAGAAAGAGATTTCATCCGTTGTTTATAAACACCGAGGAATGGCTCATTTTGCCCAATCCAAGTACAAGGAAGCCCAGGAAGATTTTACTGCCTGCATAGCTATCGATCCTGAATGCTACAAAGCCCTCTATTACCGCGGTGTTGTCAGAGGTGTTCTCCAGGACACACTCGGGGCGGTGGAGGATTTTTCAGGCGCCCTGGCGCTGCATCCCTACCATTTCTATTCCCGGTATAGAAGGGCGGAATCATACTTTAAAATGGGCGATTTGGCCTCAGCCCATGCCGACTGCGAAATAGCCCTGCGAATAGAACCCAAGAATCGGCTAGCCCAGCATCTCTTTTCGAAGATCAAGGAAAAACTAGCCCTAGAGGATTTTTAGCCAAGCGAAAATTCCTACAGCCAGGTGGCTGACCCACTCGCCACAAGGCCGACAGCAAGGACTTGCAACCTCCGGGTTCTTGACAAGCCAAGGATTATTTGTTAGGTTTCATCCCTGATCCAGGCTTGTCCTGCGGATTTCTTGTCCCCATCGTCTAGCGGTCAGGACAGCGGGTTTTCATCCCGCCAACAGGGGTTCGATTCCCCTTGGGGATAGCTAGCAAAGACCTTCGGCCTTACCGCTGAGGGTCTTTTTTTTGGCGACTAAAAATGTTCCCTATTTGGTGCACCCGGGCAGCCTAACTCATAGGGTATCCTCTTTGGACTGTAGGGGCGTTTAAAGAATTCAGACACATTTAAAGAATTCTGACACTAAGCGTCTTCCAAAGCAGGTGCAAACTTAGTGTATGTCCTCTATGAGAATCCTCGTCAAGCGATTTTTTGAGAAACTAGAATTCTCTCAAATTGCCGCTTCTTAATTGCGAACGTTCCTTCCTGAAGAAACCAATTCGGCTCCTTATTCTTCAGGATGTAGAATATCTGCCTGATCGTCCGGCCTACCACGGCCGCCCTGATTTTATTCTTGGACTTTCCCACGGCATGCTTCGTGTAACGGAGCAGGTTTGGGTTTCCGTCGACCAGATGGGTGACGCTCTGCAAAAGAATCTCGAAGGCCATCTTACGTCCAGCCTTGTTAAGCCTGCCGATATGGATCGTGTTGTTTGACGCATCGACACGCGGAGCCGCCCGGAGATAGCTCACCAGGTTCTTGCTCGTACGGAAACGGTCGATGGTTATGATATCCGCCATGATGCAGACGGCACCAAACACGCTGATTCCACTTACCCCCCTATCAGCAGGCCTACTTGTTCACGGTAGCGGATGACTCCTATCGATTCGATCATCGAGCGCAACTCGGCCTTGAACGCTTCCAGTTCCTCATACCGATGCTTTTCCTGGCGGGCGATTATCCCGACTTCAGGTGGTAAGCGTGGGTGTTCCAGGTAGTTGTCCAAACGATCAATGATGAAGCCCTTGTCTACCTGCACAAGCCACTGTCGGAACAATGAGTAGAGATTGTTCTTGAGCGCTGTCATTTCGGCGTTCACGCGCTGATATTGGCTGATGAGCATCCTGAGTCGCTGCGTGTCCTCGTCGGCTACCGTGACTTCAGGAAAGCCGTCGTTGGGATCCTTGTTCTCAAGATGTTGCTTCAGACAATCTGCCAGCTTCTTTGCGTCGATTACGTCCGTTTTCTTCGCCGTCATGAAGATCTGCGGCATGCTCAAGGGGTTCACGACAAAGGCGCGAGCTCCTGCCGCGACTATCATGCGCGCCAGTGTATGCGACCCAGAGCCAGCCTCCACGCACACGGCGCATCCTGGGTGCAGCGACGCGATGAAGTGGGTTTCCATCCGCTCCATCGGGTACTGGCTTTTTCTTCGCTCTATCTCCCCTTTCTCGCCGATAATGATCCGGTGCACCGTGACTTGCGTGGAATGGAGATCGATACCGATATATTCCTTGTCCATCGGTCCTCCTTCCGTAAAGGTGGTGGTTTCGACAGAAATGGATCGGGCGAATTCCCAGTCCTCTATTCGGGTTTCCGTGCCTAAAAGCACAGCCCCATTAGATCGTCCGGTGAAGGCTGGCTAATCCCCGAACGAGCTTGCGCTTGCGCGTATCCCAGTCATACACCCAGCCTTCATCTTTTATCCGTCGATTCCGTTTCTTTGTATGATACCTCCACCGGACAATACCGCAAGTCAGCGAATCTTCACCGGCTTTTGATTTTTCTCATGATATCCCTGTAATTGAATTTCAATTTTTCCGCTCTGCCCAGACTTGCCTCGATAAGGGGTCTGAGCCCCAGGGACTCGTAGAGGCTCTTGCCTTCTTTTAAATCGGGCTTGAGCAGGGGATGAGGAGGGGAGAAGAGCACACAACAGTCCTCATAGGGAAGGGTGGAGAGCTCGAAGGTTCCTATCTTAGTAGCCAGGCCTATTGTCTGTTCCTTGTCCATGCCTACCAAAGGCCGGAAAACTGGAAGGCCCAAGGGAGCCTGGGTGAGGGCCATGGCCTCAGCGGTCTGGCTGGCTACTTGGCCCAGACTTTCCCCTGTTACCAGAGCCTTGGCTCCGATTCTCTCCGCCAAAAGGCCTGCTGCCTCCATCATTGCCGAACGAAACATGAGAGTCGAAGTTTCCTCGGGGGCTAAGCGTTTAATGGCCATCTGAACCTCGGTGAAGGGCAGCATCCAGAGCCGGGTATGGCCGCACCATGCAGTGAGGGCTTGGGCTAGTTGTCCAACTTTTTCTTGGGCTTCCTTGGACGTATATGGATAGGTATGGAAATGCACGCACTCGATGGGAGCGCCGCGTAAGGCCATCATATAGCCCGCCACAGGAGAATCTATGCCGCCGGAGAGCAGCAAGAGGAGTTTGGCGCTTGAGCCTGTGGGCAGACCCCTGGGGCCGGGGATGTTCTGGCTATAGACATAGGCGCGCTCACGAATTTCGATGTTGACCACGAAATCAGGCTTGTGAACATTTACGTGCAAGGTCGGCTGGTGGTTTAGTATTTCTTCTCCCAGTTTGGCCGCCAGCTCGTACGAGCCTAAGGGGAAGCTCTTGTCCGATCGTCGTACTTCAACCTTAAAACTTCGATTTCCTTCCGCAACGCGCTCGGCGGCTTCGGCGAGGGCTGCTTCCAGAATAGGTTCATAGCTTTTATGACAAAGTCTGCTGCGGGCAAAACCGTTGAGTCCTGGACAGTGGGATAAGACAAATTCAACGCGTTCTGCCTTGGACTGGTCTGCAAAAAGAAAAAATCGGCCCGGAAATTCTTCGATCCGAACCTGAATGTCGCCCAACCTTGTTCGCAATTCTTTTACCAGTCTTCGGGTGAATTCCCGTTGATTTTCTTTTTTTAGAAGAATCTCGCCGGGCTTTATGAGATAGAGAATGTCCATGGCTCGTTGTATCAGGTTTTGAGCCGCCGATACAAGTCGGCGCAGGTGGAGAGGAAATAGTCGATATCCTCTGGACAGGTCGTGTCACCGGTGGATATTCGAATAGAGGAAAAGGAATATTCTTGGGGGCTGCCCATCGCGTCGAGGACGCGGTGGCCTTTTTTGCGCTCCAGATGGGAACAGGCTGAACCTGTGGATACGGCTATACCAGCGTCTGAAAGAGCCCTGGCGAGCACCTCTCCGCCCAAACCAGGAAAAGCTGCGCTGAGTATCCAGGGACTAAATCCCTGGTCTCCGGGCTTCCGGTTTTCTGGCAGGATCTGAGCGCCGGGGATCTGCCTGATTCCTTCGATGAGCGTGGTTTCGAGACTTCTCGCCCTGTCGAGCCTTTCATCAAGGTTTTCCGTGGCTTTTGCGGCGCAGCGGGCAAAAGCCAGGGCGCCAAAGAGATTTTCGGTGCCCGAGCGAAGCCCATCTTCCTGGCCGCCCCCAATGCCCAGGGCTTCCATGCTTTTGGAAAGCCAGAGCGCGCCTACCCCCCTGGGCCCACCTACTTTATGGGCAGAAAACGCTGCGCTTCCCACAAAGGCTGGATCTAGCGAAAACCGCAGCTTGCCCAGGGCTTGAACGCAGTCCACATGAAAAAGAATATCCCTGGAGCCTAGGCTGTGCTTGGTTTTTTGGACAGCCCGCCCTATTTCTTCGATATCCTGTACAGCGCCGGTCTCATTGTTGACCGCCATTACCGCCACCAACCTGGTTTGGGGACAGAGGGCTGCCTGGATCTTTTCAGGCGATACTCGTCCATCGGCTTCCGGTTTAACCAGGGTAAGCCTGATCCCAAGCTGCTCCAGAAGTTTTGCCTGGGCGAAGACAGCGGGATGTTCGATGGCGGAGACGACGATATGGCAATCCTTGAGGACCGCAGGCTTGGAAAGGGCTGTTCTTAGCACAGCGAGTAGGGGTATCTGGTCTGCCTCGGTGCCAGAGCCTGTGAAAATTATCTTACCGCTAGGCTTTGTGCCTTGCCGTCTTAGTCCGGCTTTTCCTGAAGCCTCTATGGCTGTAGCGAGCAAGGCTCGTGATTCTTCCAGGAGCGAACGTGCTTTTTTGCCCTCACTATGGGCGCTGGAGGGGTTGCCGAAAGAATGAAAGGAAAGATTTAGGCATTCCTCGAGAATCTGTGTATCCGGCGGGCTTGTGGCTGCCCAATCTAGGTAGAGAGGTCCTTGAGGGCTCACGTTTCGTAACGTCGGTCGGGTATGGAGGCGGGTTGCTCGCCCGAAGCCGCCAGGCTTTCAGAAATAAAGAGAGCGCAATAGCAATTTCCGAATTCGCTTATATCTTGCCAGGACCAAACGCAGGGGCAAATAAAATCCTTGTCGGTTTCCCTGGACCCATCGCTATCTCTGCAGGGGCAGAGATAATAACCATGTCGATTATAATTGTTGGTTAAACCATCCACGAGATCTTCATAAAACGATTCGTCTGGATTGAGTTTCCACCCCTGCTTTTTCGCCACCATTTGGGTGAAAAGTCTGGTTTGCTCCTTTGTCTTTTCGTTCATATCGCCGCCTAGAGCCCTAAGGTTCTTTCCCAGTCCCGCTGGATAAAGCCGATCAAGTGCTTGGAGTCGTCGATCACCACAAACGGAAAAGCTGGATTTTCTTTGAATTTCTCCCGAAGCACCTGTTTAACCTCATTTTTTGTTTCAATGGGAATCAGGTCGAGATGAATATAGCGGAAAGCGTAATCATTGTCCTTGAGAAAGGAGATGGCACGCTTGCAGAATCCGCAGGTGGAAAGGGCGTAAACAACTATATCGTGGTCACGGCGGGTTCCTTCGACTAGTTCATAGTCCAGTTGGTTGAGGTTCATTGAGTCTCCTTTATTCGTAAAGTATATAAAAAATTCATTTCTTGGGCATAGCGGTCTGCGTCGAATTTCTTTTTTAATCCCGATGCCATCATGGCTCTCACCTTGCCAAAGCCCTGCCGCTCGGGCCAGGGGCGATCATGTCGACCAAAACACCAGGCTATGCCGGCATAGCCGTTAGGGTCTCTCCCGTCCAAGGAGTAGCAATCGTTGAGTTTCAGAGCGACTGAAAAGGCCTTGGCTGGATTGGAAAACCAGCGCAACAGCTGCTTGCCCCAGTACATTCTCATATAGTTATGAATCGCCCCGTTGAGGATGAGCTTTTTTTGAGCGGCGTTCCAATAGGGATCGTCGGTGCGCCCTTCTTCGAGCTCCCTGTAGCTGTACGCGTTTGTGGGGATTTTGCGCGTAGCAAGGCTTTGCTGCGCCCAATTTGGCACAGCGGAACGGTAGTCGAGGTAAGCGGGATTATAAAGGACATAATTGAGAGCGAGCTCTCTCCGAACGACCAGTTGTTCAACATAGGCTTGGGCGGCGGAGGGAGAATAGTCCAAGGCTTTTTGGGCCAGCCGCGCTGGGGAGACTTGACCGAAGTGCAGGTAGGCGCTCATACCGCTACCTGCCTTGGCGTTGGGGTCGTTGCGTTCCGTGCCATAACGTTCTAAGCCGCCGGAGGCTAAAAAGCCTTCGAAGCGCTCAAGGGCTGCATTTTGTCCCGGTTGTAGTTGAATGCGTTGAAGGTAGAGCAAGTCGCCAAAGGGTTTTTGTCCTTCTTTCTTAGGTACTTTTCCAGCGCCTATGGCCTCTTCCGTGCGCGCTATATCGGGAAACGAAAAAAGCGAGTCATCCGTAAAGGGACCCGCGAAAGCTTTTCGGCAGTGATTGGGCTTTTTTTCATTCCGGGGAAGATCCAATGCGTTGGCCAGGTGCATAGCCAGATCCAGGGCAGGATTGTCCAGACTACGCTGGGCCTTTTGCATCCAGTACAGGACATAGTCATTGCCCCGGGCATCTCTTTCGGCACTGAGCAGGCGCAACCTGGAAGCGTGGACAGGGGCGGTGGATAAAAGCTGCTCAATGTCTTTCATGCTTGCCTCCAAGCCTTTGTATGTCCCTTGCGAGGAAAAATCCAGCCAGGTAAAAGGTCGATGCCAGGATAAAGGGCAGGCGCGGATCCATGGAGTAGAGCAGGCCGGCCAACCAGCCTATTGGGATGCTAAAAAGCATCATTAGGATTTGAATCAGACTAAACCGATCGCTCTTATATTCCGCATCGGTGCCGTTCATAAAGACCGTGTCCCTGAAGGTTTGAAAAAGCGCCACCGAGGCTTGAAGGGCGGGAAATACCACGATAGATGCCGCTATCGAGCCTGAGGGCATGATGATGAAAAGGAATTGAGCTAGAAAACAAGCCAAAAAGGCGAAGGCCAGGCTCTTTTTGTCCTTTTGTTCCTTTCGGCGGGGCAGGATTATGAAGAACACGATGAAAGAGAAAAGGGCGCCCAGCGCGGGGAGTAGGGATACTGTTAGGGGGTTGAGTGCCTTTACATCCTTGAGGTAGAGCACCCTGAAAAAATCGATGGAGAGAATGGCGTTGCCGATAAAATAGATGCCCGTCATCCTTCTGAAAAAAGGCTCTCTCAGGGCTTGTAGGGCGCCGGGAAGTTGCCGCCCTACGAGGAGCAAAAGGTTTTCGCCCCTGGTCTTGGCCATCATATACTCGCCCACCTTGGTTTCCCTGCTGTATATGTAGCGGATGATGAAAAGAAAGCTTATTGATGTAGCGCCAGCCCAAAACAAACCGCGCATGGCCGGCACGACGCCGTACTTCTGTATGAGGATGCCTCCTGCGAGGGTTGTGATGCCGCCTAGGGAACCAATGGCGTTGATGTAGCCGAAGATTGCCGGTCGCTGAGTCTCGTGCGCGTCCTCGGAGAGCAAGAGATTCCAGGAGACGTATATTATCCTTACCACGGCGTTGGATATAGTTGCGAGGAGAAACCATGTGTAGGATCGGGCCATAGCCCAAAGGAGCATTGGAATGGTCCAGGCCGCGAAGTCGAACAAAAAGCTGGTCCTCCTGCGGCCCAGCTTATTGGTGAGGGGTGCGGCGAAAAGGTAAAAGATGAGTCCTGCGGCCATGTTGATAGAATTAAGGCTACCCATCTGGAGCTCTGAAAGGCCCAGCTGCTTTTGGAATAGGGGCATAAAATATATTGTCGCCGGGGCGACAAGTGCCCAGAGCGGTTCAGTGGCTATGCATGCCTTGGCGTTGCGTGGAAGACTCTTGAAACCTTCGAACATGGGGCTACTATACCTGCCTGGGCAAGCTCGCGCAATTGCGCTAAAAAAGGCTTTCCTGTAGAATACTTCAATGCACGACAAGGACCTCGTCAGGAACTTTTGCATCATCGCCCATATAGACCATGGTAAGTCAACACTGGCCGATCGCTTTATCGAAAAGGCCCAGCTGGTGGACGCCCGGAAGATGCAAAGCCAGATGCTGGACAATATGGACATCGAGCGGGAACGGGGCATCACCATAAAGAGCCAAGCGATAACCCTGCCCTATACCGCTTCGGACGGGAAAACCTATACCCTCAACCTGGTGGACACCCCTGGCCATGTGGACTTTTCCTACGAGGTTTCCAGGGCTATCTCCTCCTGCGAAGGCGCCATCCTGGTGATCGACGCCACCCAGGGTGTTCAGGCCCAGACTCTGTCCAATATGTATATGGCCCTAGAACATGACTTGGAAATCCTTCCGGTGATCAACAAGATCGACATGCCCGCCGCCGACGTTGAATCGGTGCGGAAGCAGATAGACAAGGACCTAGGCCTGGACGGCGAGGAAGCCCTGGCGGTCTCGGCCAAGATGGGCATCGGCATAGACGAGCTGTTCGAGGCTATCGTCAAACGTTTTCCTTCGCCCAAGGGCTCTTCTTCGGCGCCCCTGCAAGCCCTCATCTTCGATTCTCACTACGATGCGTACAAAGGCGCCATTGTCCATGTGAGGGTTATCAATGGAACCATGAAAAAGGGCATGCAGATACGTTTCATGTCCAGCGGGGCTATCCATGAGATAGAAGAAGTGAGTCTTTTCAAGATCGACCGCTCTTCCGACACGGATATGCTCTCCGCCGGTGAAGTGGGCTATTGCACCGCTGGCATAAAAGCGGTGAGGGACGTCAGGGTGGGCGATACGATCACCGAGGTGGAAAATCCCTGCGAAAAGCCTCTGCCGGGATTCAAGGAAATCAAGCCCGTGGTCTTCAGCTCCATCTACCCCATGGACTCAGCGGAGTACGAAGACCTCAAGGATAGTATTGAACGTTTAATGCTCAACGACGCGTCTCTGGTTACAGAAAAGGACAGCTCCCTAGCCTTGGGATTTGGTTTCCGCTGCGGTTTTTTAGGCCTGCTCCATCTGGAGATAATCCAAGAGCGTTTGGAGAGGGAATTCGACCAGTCAATCATTATGACCGCGCCATCGGTGCGCTATAAGCTCGTCCTGCAGAACGGTGAGACTATATTCGTGGACAACCCGAGCCAGTACCCCGATCCCTCGCGCATCCAGTCAGCAAAGGAGCCCTATATCAGGGCAGAGATCATCACTCCGACTACCTATATCGGTAATCTCATAACCCTCTGCGTGGGCAAGCGGGGGGAGCAGAAATCCTTTATCCATTTGGACGAGAAGCGCGTGGAGCTAATCTTCGAGATGCCTTTGGCCGAGGTGCTCTTCGATTTCTACGACAAGCTCAAATCCACCAGCCGGGGCTACGCCAGCTTCGACTACGACGTGATCGATTATCGGCCTACAGAGCTGTCCAAGCTCGACTTCCTCATCAACGGCGATCCTGTGGACGCCCTCTCCATGCTCGTTTATCGTCAGGGAGCCTATGACAGGGCTAGAAGGGTATGCGAGCGTCTGCAGCGCAATATACCGCGGCAGCAGTACAAGGTGGCCATACAGGGAGCCATCGGCGGACAGATCATAGCCCGGGAGACGGTGAATCCCGTGCGCAAGGACGTGCTGGCCAAATGCTACGGAGGCGATATAAGCAGGAAGCGAAAACTCCTGGAAAAGCAGAAGGAAGGCAAGAAGCGCATGAAGATGGTGGGCAATATCGAGCTCGGTCAGGATGCCTTTTTAGCAGTACTGCGCACCGATGACGACGAGGATAGGTAGAAGCTCACGGCAGCAACCTCAGGGCTGGGATTAAAAAAAGGCCGCCCGGAATCGCCGGGCGGCCTATTGCTTTTATCTACCGTAGATTAAAAACTTCTATAGCAGCTCAGTCCTCTAAGTCAGTCCTTTGCGCTCGCAGTCTCGGTGGTCTGGAAAACCTTGAAGAAGGTGGAAGAAAAATCATCCTTGAATTTAGAGCTCTTCAAGAAGGCTGTTCGGGCATTGGTATCCAGCGATTCCTGATAAAAGTAAGGATACATGAACTGAACCATGCTGCTATCATCGTCGGATGCTTCGGTATCGTCGGTAACCTTGAATACTACCACAGCGTCGCCAACGACCAATGGACGAGAGAACTCTCCCTTCTTGCGGGTGAAAAGTTCGCTCATGAAGCCTTCATCCTTTTCAGCCGACTGAATAACAAAATCTTGGCTGCTGAAGGGGGACTGCAGCAGAGGCACCTGCTGATTGTAGGCGTAGAAGGTGGGGTTGCCCAGGTTGAGGATAAAGGGGCCGGCTTGATTGACCGCAAGGCCGGCTTTTTTAGCGCTGGTTTCAAAGCCCTCCGATGCGGCGGAGTTTAAAAGGTTTGTTGCCTTGGCAATCGCCCAGGTCTCAAGGGTGCCCCGCTCTTTTTCGAATAGATAGGCTTTAACCTCGTCGAGGGTAGTTGCATCGCTAAAATCGGGATCGCTGGCCACTTCATTCATCTTAAAAAATGCCCAGGCATTGTCCGCAACCTTGTATACCTTGGAAAGTTCGCCCTTAGCCAGAGCAAGGACTTCTGAAGCATCTGCAGCATTGATAAAGCCTTCTTCGAAGGAATAATAGAAAATGCTGCCCGCGTCACCGCCTTTGTCGGCATAAGCGTCCTGGGAGTGACTCTTGGCCGCGTCTTCGAAGGACAATTTATTCTCGGCAACCTGCTGAAGCACTTTCTTGGCATCAGACTCAGAGCTTGTGAGAGTAATCCGAGAAAGACTTAAAGTTTTGAATAGGTTTGCGTGTTCCTTGCCCCATGCGATAATGTCCTCTTTCGGATAGTCTTCCAGCGAGAGACTTGCATAGGCGATTGAACGCTGGGGTTTAATCATTGAGGAGACAAATTCAATCTCGGCGGTGCTGGGCGCCGAGCTATAAAGATCCTCGTAGAAACGGCGAATATAGAGGTCCTCTTCGGTGCTCTTTCTAAGGCTGAGCTGTTCGGCTTTTGCCAGGGTATTATATTTTTCTATGGAGAAGACACCATTTTCCTGGAATTGAGTATCCGCTGCGATAGCTTCATCAATTCCCGCCTCGGTAACTTTAAAACCAGAGGATTTTACCGTATCGAGAATCGCTGTCCTGACCGCGGCGCTCTGAAAAGCCAGGTTCCATACTTGATAGGCGTAAAGCTGAAAGTTTTCTTCGGTTAAACCCTGCTGGCGGAGGTAATCATTGATCTGGGCTACCTGGGTGGCAAAGTAAGAACCAGCTTCATAGCTGATGGGCTTTCCATCCCAGCTACCAAAGCTGAGCTTGGAGCTAGAGGATCCTATGCCTCCAATGGAAGGAATAAATACGAATGCTATGATTGTGATGATGAGAATTACTATTGTACCGGCATAGATAAAGGGATTTTTTATTCCACGTTTCGGCGTGTTTTTCTTCTCGGCCTTGTTTGTGGCTCCGGTATCGGGGGTATTGCGTAACGATGCCATAGTCTTCCTTTTATGGTAAAACACAGGATAGTATCGGGAGCTACGGTAGCACGATAGGCCTGGAGTGTCAACGTCGGGCTTTGTCGGAACAGACCATAAAAAGCGATACTGTCCTTGATACTTGATAGGCTGGACAGTACATTTATTTACATGAGCATAGTCACAAGAACCGGAGATCAGGGAGAGACAGGCCTGTGGTCTGAGGAGCGGGTCGGCAAGGACGACCTGCGGGTCGAGGCCTATGGGACCATCGATGAGTTTTCCTCGAATCTCGGTATCGCCAGACATCTCTGCCTGCAGGACGAAGTGCTCTATGCAATAGAGGATCTCCAGCGACTTTGCTTCCGTATCGCCGGCGAGCTCGCTTCCAAAGGCAAGCCTTTTGACAGGCCGGTAAAGGCCTCCGACGAGGAGGCTATAGCAGCCAAGATAGAATCCCTGGAGGAACGTATCCTACTCACTGGCTTTGTCCTCCCAGGCATGACCCAAGGCTCCGCGGCCTTGGATGTTGCCAGGACGGTCCTGCGCCGGGCAGAGCGCCGAATCGTTGCCCTGTCCCGCAAAGAACCGGTTTCTGCGGATCTCTTGCGTCTGGTGAACAGGCTTTCTGATTATGTCTTTATGCTAGCCCGGGCTGAGGAAAAAGCGGCCGGGGTTCTGCGTTTTTCCTAAGATTAAGCTTCGGAGGTGAAGCATGAAGCTGTATTCTCGCCGCCAGCTTACTGGCGCTATCGTAACAGTATCCCTTCTCGCGGCCGCTGCCGCCTTCGGTTTCGGGTATATCGCATTCAGGCCTCAGGCCAGCCAGGACTCAGCCAGCGCTTGGCTTGGCGACCAAGGCTCTGTCCAGTCCGCAGTGACTGCCGAATCCATGCCGGCGCCTGTCGATGGAGCGGTAGCCGGTACCATAAATGACGGTACTTCGGCTACCCAGAGCCTTCAGCTAGGACTACCTGCGGCCTCTGGACAGAATTACAGTCTCGATGAGCGGGAGAGTATCAGCGTCTACGAACGTTACAACGAATCGGTGGTCAATATCACCACCGAGGTGGTCAATATCAACTGGTTCCTTGAGCCGGTTCCCGAGAGCGGCGGATCGGGCTCAGGTTCGATCATCGACGCAAGGGGCTACGTACTCACTAATTACCATGTTATCGAAGGAGCCTACAAGCTTTTTGTCAACCTTGCCGACGGCAGCCAATACGAAGCCACCGTGGTGGGCACGGATCCACAAAACGATCTGGCGGTTATCAAATTCGAGCCTAAAAAGGGACTGGAGCTTAAACCTATTACCCTCGGATCGTCCAAGGGTTTAAAAGTGGGGCAAAAGGTGCTGGCTATCGGGAATCCCTTTGGATTGGAGCGGACGCTCACCCAAGGCATTATCTCAGGACTGGGGCGACCGATCCAGAAAGACAGCAGAACAGTGCTCCAAAATATGATACAGACCGATGCGTCCATAAACCCTGGCAATTCCGGCGGCCCCCTTTTTAACGCCATTGGACAGATGATCGGGATAAATACAATGATTTATTCCACATCTGGCGGTTCTGTGGGCATAGGCTTCGCGATTCCGGTGGATACTGCGGTCCGCATAGTCCCCGAGCTTATCAAAGAGGGGAGAGTGCGCAGGGGATGGATCGACATGGAAGCCATACAGCTTTTCCCTGCCCTGGTCACCTATCTATCCCAGAGTGGACAAGCCTCTCCCATCGATAAGGGACTCCTTATATCCGTGCTTAGTGAAGACAGCAATGCCGCTAAAGCGGGGCTGCAGGGTGGCTCACAGGCCGTGCGCTACGGACAATCCACCTTTAGAGTGGGTGGAGACATTATCATCAGTGTGGACGGACAGGCTGTGGGCAGCATAGCGGATCTTTACACAGCTTTGGAGGACAATAAGCCCGGAGAGAAAGTGGAAGTGGAGTTCTATCGTGGATCGAAAAAAATGAAAGCCTTGATAGGGCTTTCGGAACAGAGCCAGGAACGTTGAGCTGCGCCTGTAAACCGTTGGCGTCGGGTGGTTCGAGCTCCTCCGATCTCGCTGAAAGGCGCATAAGGTTGGTATGAAAGCATTCAAAGTAATAGCCCCTTTTAATCTGTCGGGGGATCAGGGCAGGGCTGTGGAGAGCCTGGTAAAAGGGGCCGAGGCAGGCGAGAAATTCTTGACCCTCAAAGGGGTTACCGGTTCGGGGAAAACCTTCACCATGGCCAAGACGATCGAGGGGCTTCAAAAGCCAGCCCTCATAATCTCCCACAACAAGACACTTTCAGCCCAGCTCTACCGGGAATTTAAGGGATTTTTCCCAGAGAACGCTGTGGGGTACTTTGTTTCATATTACGATTACTATCAACCCGAGGCCTATGTCCCTTCCAAGGATCTTTACATCGAAAAAGATTCGAGCATCAACGATGAAATCGATAGGATGCGGCTTTCGGCCACAGCAGCCCTCATGGAGCGCCGGGACGTGGTTATCGTAGCCACGGTATCCTGCATCTACGGCCTGGGTTCGCCGGACCTGTACAGAGATATGCGGGTCTATTTGGACAAGGGGAATCCCGCCGACCTGGATACGCTTAAACGAAACCTCATTGCCCTCCAGTACGAGCGGAATGACGCTGTCCTCGAGCGGGGCCGTTTCAGGGTTAGGGGTGACATTATTGAGATATACCCCGCCTACGCCGAAGAGGCATACAGAATAGAACTGGACTTCGATACGGTGGAGCGGATTCGGAAGTTCAACCCCCTCACAGGCGAGGCTGGAGATGATCTGGAAGAGGCAGTTGTATACCCCGCCAAGCACTTTGTCATGCCCGAGGATATGGTCCATCGGGCCGTAGATAGGATCAAGGCGGAACTCCAGGAACAGTACGAGCGTTTTGTCTCCCAGAACAAGCTGCTGGAAGCCCAGCGGATCAAGTCTAGGACCGAGTACGACATAGAAATGCTCCAGGAAATGGGCTATTGCTCGGGCATCGAAAATTATTCATCCCCCCTGGCGGGCAGAAAGCCCGGCGAAAGGCCTGGAGTCCTGATCGACTACTTTCCCAAGGATTTCGTCACCTTTATCGACGAGTCCCACGTAACCCTCTCCCAGATAGGCGCCATGTACGCCGGGGATCGCAGCCGAAAGACATCGTTGGTAGACTACGGCTTTCGCTTGCCCTGCGCCCTAGACAACCGTCCACTGACCATAGAGGAATTCGAGTCTATGGTGGGAACAACAATCTATGTTTCGGCCACCCCAGGTAAGGTTGAGCTAGGCCGTTCGTCGGTGGTG
This sequence comes from Spirochaetaceae bacterium UBA6076, assembly GCA_002428725.1. Taxonomy (GTDB): domain Bacteria; phylum Spirochaetota; class Spirochaetia; order Treponematales; family Rectinemataceae; genus UBA2256. The sequence goes on from DIXQ01000036.1 coordinate 30,323, forward strand.
GCCGAGCAGCTGATCAGGCCGACAGGCTTAGTGGATCCCGAAATTCTGGTACGACCTACCGAAGGACAAATGGAGGATATCTACGCCAGGGTGCGCGAACGGGTCCAGCGGGGAGAACGAAGCCTCATAATCACGTTAACCAAGAAAATGGCCGAGGAATTAAGCGAATACCTAGCCAGTTTGGGCTTAAAGGTACGGTACATACATTCAGAGGTGGAAACCATAGAGCGGGTTGAAATCCTCACCCAGCTGCGGTCCGGCCAATTCGATGTTTTAGTGGGCATAAACCTTTTGAGGGAGGGCATTGACCTGCCCGAGGTTTCCTTTATCGCCATTCTGGACGCGGATAAAATTGGGTTTTTGCGTTCCGCCACGAGCCTCATTCAGATAATCGGCAGGGCTGCGCGAAATGCCGCCGGTCTGGTTGTCATGTATGCCGACAGGGAAAGCGATGCGATGAAAACCGCTATTGGAGAGACCAACCGGAGAAGAGCGGTTCAGCTTGCCTATAATGAAGAACATGGCATTACGCCAATGACGATCAAAAAATCGGTTCAGGACATCCTGGAACGGCATAAGGAAGAACGGGTCGACGCCACCTTAGATGAGCTCAAAATGCTTAAAAAGAGCCACAACCTCCTGGTGCCGGAGCAAAGGAAGTCTTTGGTCAAAGCCCTGGAAGAACGCATGCTCGAACATGCTAAAAATTTGGAATTCGAGGAAGCGGCGACCCTACGGGACGAGATCGCACGCATAAAGGAAGGTGGAGATGCATAAAGAGTATTCGGTTATCGACGCGCATTGCGACACCCTCTTGAGCGTAATCGGTGCCAACGGGATAGCGGGGACCGAAGGCCGATTGGATTTTTTCAAGCGAAACGAAAAGTCTAATATCGATCTACCTAAGCTCCTGGAAGGGGGAGTGCGCTGCCAATTCTTCGCCCTTTTCATCGAAGATTCGGAGTTGCACCAGGCTAAGAAGCAGGCGGTCCGGCTTTTGGATGAGTTCGACGCGCTCTGTGAAGGCTCTCAAGGAAGGCTTTTCCCTCTTCACACGGCTTCAGAATTGGACAGGACAGTTCGAGGCAGCAGCGTAGCGGGCCTACTCTCCATAGAGGGAGCCGAAGCGCTGGAAGGCAACCTGGACAACCTTGAATACTTCTACACACGGGGCGTCCGCGCCATAGGCCTCACCTGGAACAGGAGAAATCCATTCGGCCGGGGAGTGAGGGCCGAGGGCGAAGACGGGCTTAGCCCACTGGGTCTGGAATTGGTCAAAACCATGGAAAACCTAGGCATGATCGTCGATGCCTCACACCTTTCGGACAAGGCTTTCGATGACCTGGCTGCTATTTCGAAGCGACCTTTTATCGCATCCCATTCCAACGCCAGAAAGCTTACTCCCCATCCGAGAAATCTCAAGGATGAACAGATACGGCGCATCGCCGATGGCGGGGGCGTGGTAGGCGCAGTCTTTGTGCCCGATTTTGTTACCACCGATCCTCCATCAGGCTGTTTTGAAGCATTTCTTGACCATATCGACCACATGGTTCGGGTGGGGGGTGTTGATGTGGTGGGCATAGGTTCGGATTTCGATGGCTATACGGACAAGGGCTTTCATGTGCTTGCCGATGCATCGGAATTTCCGCTGCTGGCCCAAGGCTTGGAAAAGCGAGGATATGGGGAAGTTGCGGTATCCAAGATACTTTCAGGCAACTGGGAGAGGCTGATCCGTGAAATACTCAGGTGAGGATCTAGGCTCCGGCCCAAGGTCGCTGAAGATTGCCCTTTTAGGCTTCATGGGCTGCGGTAAAAGCAGCATAGGACCATTGCTGGCCAAGCGCTTAGGCATTTCGTATATCGATCTGGATAAACTGATAGAGCTCCAGGAAAAGATCACTATAAGAGAGATTTTCCAGCACAGAGGAGAAGCGAACTTTCGGGAATTAGAAGAAATAATGTTGGGCAAAGTGGCTAGAAAACCCGAGGCTTTCGTTGTGTCCTGCGGTGGTGGGATAGTCCTCTCCCCGAAAAATAGAGCTTTGCTGATGAAGGATTTTATTTCGGTATGGATCGATGTGCCTCTGGGCGAGCTCCTGCATCGCCTGGAACTGCAGCGGGCTAAACGGCCGCTGCTTGCTGACGAGGATTACAGGAGCAAAGCGGCTATATTGCTTGCCGAAAGGCAGAAATTGTATAAAGCCGCGGCACGATTTCGCTATGTGTGGAAACAAGGAGAAAATGCTTCCGAATCGACAGCCAATATAGTAGAAATGATTAAATTGCGCTCGTAGGCGGCGCCAACCCGGGAAGGAGAGCACAAGCTTCTGGAGCTATTTTTAAATATCCAGGAGCTCCTTCCACGAGATTAGGCCGCGCTTGGGTATCAAATTCGATAAACGGAGCTTCTCCAACGAGGGCGCTCATGCTTATGCCAGCAGCGGCATTCGGCTCAAGCACCTTCTCAGCTTCATTTTCTTTAGCGTTCCGAGTCAGGCTTAGGCGAATATGGCAAAGTCCATTTCGTTCGGTGATGCTCTCCACTTTTCCTGCTAGAAAATCCCTTTCTCCATCGGCTTGTACGCTCGCGAATTTTTGTGTCGAGGAATCGATAATAGCTCGAGGAGGTATGAAATAAAATACATTCTCGAGCGCGTTATCGTCCTTGGGCAAGGAGACTTTCCCTGGTGAGGAGAATTTTCCATAGGGAGTACTATTATAGATAGGCTGGGGTTTAAATGAAGGCTGCCTATCCAGGGGAAGAAGAAGCCCAAGGCTAAGAAAGTTGACGCACCAGGCATCTGGTGGATTTGCAAGGATCTCGGAGGGACTACCTTCGGCAACGAGCCTTCCCTTGTTCATGATAAACAAGCGATCTCCCAGGTCGAGGGCTTCATCCACATCATGGGTAACATGAAGGGCTGTAATGCTTTCCTGCTGGAGCATAGTACGCAGGTAACGCCTGAGCTCCTTGCGCAGTGGCGCGTCCAGGGAAGAGAGGGGCTCATCCAGAAGCAGGATGCCGGGCTTGGTCGCGAGGGCTCTGGCAAAGGCAAGTCGTTGTTTTTCTCCTCCCGACATGGTGGCGGGTTTTCTATCCAGCAATGGAGTTATCCGCAGGGTTTTAGCGAGGGTTTCGCACACTTTTCGCCGCCGAGCCTTATCCACACCCGCCAGCTTAAGTCCGAATTCCAGGTTTCCTCTTCCGTCCAAATGGTCAAAGAGGGCTAAATCCTGGAATACAAAGCCCAGGTTTCGCTTTTCAGGCGCAAGGTTTGAAATGTCGATGCCATTCACCGAGATCCTGCCTTCCTGGGGATGCTCCAATCCTGCGATGCAGCGTAAAAGGCTGGTCTTGCCGCAGCCCGAAGGACCTACGATCACTCCTGTCTGGCCTCGGTCGAGCGAAAGGGATAGGCGCAAGTCGAAATCACCCCGGGAAAGACGCAGCGCTTCTATATCAAGATATTTCACCGCGTCCCTCTTTGAGAAAAAAAGCGATGCTGGTAAAGGCCGCTAGTATGATGCCCACCGCACAGGCCTCGCTGAAACGATACGAAGAAGTTAGCCTATAGAGCAGAAGAGGCAGGGTTTCGCGACTCCCCCCGACGATGAGTGGTATGTTGGCATCACCCATGGTCAGCGAAAATGAAAAGGCCGAAGCACTGGCAACCGAAGGAGCCATGGCCGGGAGGTCTACCCTAAGAAGTGCCTGCCTGGGACTCGCCCCAAGGGTTCTGGCAGCCTCGTTTTTACTTTTGTCCAGGGAGTGCATGGCAGCTTCAAGAGACCGGGCCACGAATGGCCAAGCGATAGCTGTTTGCCCTATCAAAATGATAATTTCTGGCCTAAGTCTGAATGCGCCGCCCCAGCCGGCTGAAATGATGGCGGGTGAGAGGGCGAGGGGGAGGGCGCTGATCCAGGCTCTGGGACGTCCAGCGGCTACAATGAGACCAAGAAGGCTGGCGAACAGTGCGGCGGTACCGCTTAGTAGCAGACTTTGGGTCAAAGCTACTAAAAGTGGTGAACCCAGGGCTGAAGATCCTGTGCCGACAATAAGACGTTTAAAATTATCCAGGCCAAATACGGCTTTGCCGGCCATTGAAGAGCGGACGGTAAAGGCTTCAATCACCAGGGATGCCAGGGGGCCGAGAAAGAAAATGACGATGGTGGTTGTGTAGAGGAAAATAAAAATACCTGCGGTGAGGTTTGGTTTCTTGCGTTCTGGAACTACCCCGAATCCCTTGCTTTGGGTTGCCCTACCGTCGAAATGGGAAAATGCCCATACTGCCCCGAGGGCGGTAAGGGTTTGCAGAAGCGCGAGAGCGAGCGCCTTGGCTGGGTCCTGAGTAAATCGAAGGGCGCGGTAGATGCCTACTTCAAGGGTGGAGCCGGACATGCCACCGAAAACAAGAACGATCGTAAAGCTGAAAAAACAGAAAAGAAATATTAGGCTGGCAGCTTGAAGCAGGGCAGGCATTAGGTAGGGTAAGGTGCCATGGAGAAAAGCGGTGAAGGGGCCGGCTCCTAATGTACGAGCTGCTTCCTCCCTGCTGGCGGGCATGCGGCTCCAGACCGAGCCTAGGTTTTGGATGACGATGGGGAAGTTATAAAAGGCGTGGATAAATACTAGGCCACCGAAGGAGTAGAGAAATCCACCGGGACCTCTTACAAGACCAATGGTCGACAGAGCGGCACTGAACCAGCCGTTTTTTCCGTAATACAGAATAAATGAAAGGATGACGAGGATGGGGGGAAGGCAAAAAGGCACTGCTGCCAGGGAGAGAAAAAAACGTCGTGCCTTGAATTTATACTTAGCCACAAAGTAAGCGCCAGGAAAGCCCACGATCAGGGCTAGGATTGTGCTGATTGCGGCCTGGAGGAGGCTGAATCGCAGGGATGCGAGGGTAGAGGGGGCTTTGAGCGCGAGGATGAGTTCGTGCCAGGCTTCGGCAGCGCCGCCCGCCCCGCCTAGCAATACCGAAGCCGCAAAAGCGAGGCTGGGATAAAGGGTGAGGGCGACGACAAGGTAGGCGGCAAGGGGCCTGCGCGATCCGGGGCCCTTCAGGCGGGCCCCGCCTGCGAGGCGGGGCGGGCGGGGCAGGCCACTTTTAGGCGTACGCTGTAGCTCCTTGATCATCCCGCAGTACTTGTAAGTATCTCGGCAGCGACTTCCGGATCCTTGTCAGGATCGGCGATTTCCGCTTGAATCGTTCGAATGCCCTCGGGAACAACGTCAAAAGAATCAGGGAGCTTCGCCTCCACATTAGCAGGGTACATCCACTGGGTTTCGGGCAAGAGGGACTGGGCTTCGGCGGAAATAAGGAAATCGAGGAATTTGCCTGAGTCCTTTTTTCGTTTTGAGGATGCCAGAACCCCCACCAGCTCTATCTGGGCAGCGTGCCCTTCGGGGAAGACCAGAGCCTTGTAACGCTCGCTCTCCTCATAGGCCTTGTGGTAGGCCGGGCTGGTACTATAGCTCAGCACCAGCGGCGCTTCCCCCTTAGTAAAAATCCCATACCCAGTATCCCAGCCCGGCGTCATCGTCAGCACCGAGGGTTTAAGTCTTCCCCAGAAATCCTGCCATTCCTGGCCATACACCGCCTGTGTCCAGGCAAGCAGGCCCAGCCCTGGAGTCGAACTGCGGGGATCCATGATAATCAGACGCTTGGCGTAATAGGGGTCAGTCAGATCCTCCAGACTCGTGGGAGCCCTTACCCCGGATTCCGAATCCCAGATTATCGCAAAGTCCCCAAAATCGTAGGGTATAAGCTTCCCACTGGGATCGATGAGGAGATCAGATCGCAGTTTGTCCTTATTTGATAACTCCGCGGCGGTAAACAATCCTGTATTAAGTGCCTTGGCCATGGAATTATTGTCCAGGCCCACCACAAGATCAGCCTCTGCCTCCTTGCCTGCCGAAACCAGGGCAGCCAGGAGGGCTCCGCCGTCACCCTTAGAGACAAAGCTCACCTTGATACCGGTTTTTTCTTCAAAAAGCTTAGCCAGCTGGGCACCTGGACCCCATTCGGAGACAAAGGAATCATAGGTCCATACCTGCAGTGTCGTCGGCGCTTTAGGGCCGCAAGAAACCGCAAGCATTCCCCCACAGAAAAGGGCTAACGAGAAAAGAACAATGGACACAATGCCGCCACGTCGTCTGGCTGTGGCTTTAGGTAGGGTATTCATATACTCCCTCCGCCGGTATTAACCGGATCAGGTTCATCGGGTATTTTCTCAGATGCTGGATCCTTCAACGAAAGATCCAGCAACACCCCGGTGTTTACTAGTTAAAGCTGCTTATCAGGCTGTCTTCTTTCCGTATTCTACTATACAGGGGATCTTCCCCTCAACCACTTCCTTGCTTATTAAAACCCGGGAGGCCTTATCCTGGCCCGGTAGCTCGAACATGATGTCAGTCATCATGGCTTCTACAATGGAGCGAAGCCCCCTGGCGCCGGTCTTTTGTGCTATAGCCTTATCGGCGATAGCGTCTACGGCGTCGTTTTCGAATACGAGTTCAACCTTGTCAAGCTCAAGCGATGCCTGATATTGCTTGAGCACTGCGTTTTTAGGTTCGGTTATGATTCGTTTGAGCTCTTCCCTGCTCAGATCGTCCAAGGAAACGTGAATAGGCAGCCGTCCAATAAATTCCGGGATCATCCCGAATTTTATCAGATCGTCGGGATGAAGCTGGGAAAACAACTCCGAGAGCTTTTTCTCGCTCCGCTGCCGGATATCGGCCCCAAAACCCAGGGCATGGTTGGAAACCCTGGATTCGATTATCCTGTCCAGACCCACAAAGGCGCCACCACAGATAAAGAGAATATTTGTCGTGTCGATTTTGAGGTATTCTTGATTGGGGTGCTTCCTCCCTCCCTGAGGAGGAACGTTAGCCACCGTGCCTTCTATTATTTTGAGTAATGCCTGCTGTACCCCTTCGCCGGATACATCCCGGGTTATGGATGGATTTTCGCTTTTCCGGGCGATCTTGTCGATCTCGTCGATGTAGACAATGCCCCGCTCCGCGGCTTCAATATTGCCCCCTGCCGCCTGGATAAGCTTAAGAAGGATATTTTCCACATCCTCGCCCACATAGCCGGCTTCGGTGAGCGTCGTGGCATCGGCTATGGCGAAGGGAACTTTGAGTTTTTTGGCTAGGGTCTTGGCAAGAAGGGTCTTGCCAGTTCCCGTGGGACCAATGAGCAACACGTTGGCCTTTTCTATTTCCACGTCCTTGTTCTGGCTGTTCCTGTGCTGAATGCGTTTGTAATGGTTGTAAACGGCCACCGAGAGTACCTTTTTGGCGTGCTCTTGGCCGATAACGTAGGAATCCAAATAGTCCTTGATCGCCTGGGGCTTGGGGACTTCCTGCAGGAAGGAGGCTGAGATTTTTTGCTCTTCCTCCAAGAGAATCTGCTCGCATACCCTCACGCATTCGTCGCAGATATTCACTCCCGGACCGGCGATCATCTTCTTGGCAAAGGCGCTGCTTCTGCCACAGAAAGAGCAAAATGCTTCGGGTTCTACGTCTTCAGGCTTTCGCGTCTTGGCCATGTTTTCTCGACTCCATGATTGTATCGGCGAGGCCATATTCCAAAGCCTCGGCGGCGCCCATGTAGAAATCCCGCTCCATGTCGACGCCCAGCTGTTCGATTGTCTTGCCTGTATGCCTGGCAAAATAATCGATAGTCAATTTTTTTAGCCTCAAGATTTCCCTGGCCTGCAGGCTTATGTCACTAGCCTGGCCCGATGTCCTTCCCCAAGGTTGGTGAATGAGGATGCGGGAGGAGGGAAGGACAAAACGCTTACCCTTAGCTCCACAGGCGAGGATCAGCGCTGCCATCGAAGAGGCTTGACCCAGGCAGATAGTCTGGATATCGGGCCTGATATACTGGATCGTGTCGTAAATGGATAGCCCAGCGGTCACCGAGCCGCCGGGGCAGTTGATGTACAGAGAAATATCCCTGCCCGGATCCTGAGATTCCAGGAACAAAAGTTGGGCTACAATTAAATCAGCGGTGAGATCGTTGATCTCCCCGTCCAGAAAGATAACCCTGTCCTTTAAAAGGCGGGAGTAAATATCGTATGAACGTTCACCTATTCCAGTCTGCTCAATAACAATCGGTACAAGGCTGTTCATTTGTTCCTGCATTTATGCCCACCTCTAATAAACTTTTTTCAAGGCAATGATTTTTCAAACATCGGAAGCGATCGGAAGCGAATTGAAAAACCTGCCGATAAAGTACCTTCGTTATAAGTTACTCAGCCGCGCCCATGAAGTCCACAAAGCTTTTTTTCTCGCCCTGACGCAAAGTGGCAATAGCCAGCACGGCGTCGAAGAAGCGGGTTTCCTTCATTTTATCCTTTAGGTATTCCACGGATTGCCGTTTTTCATACTCGGCCTTGACTTCCTCGGCAGACATGGCCGAACCCTCTGCCTGCTTGGCGTACTCGGCGTTGAGCTCCTCATCACTGATATCCTGGCCGTTTTTCTCAACAAGCTTGTCCAGCACCAGCCGAGCGGCGATTGCCTTGCTCACCGCGGGCTTCCACTCATCGTAGAGCTGCTGGCGACTCTTGCCGGAATACTGGGCTATGCTTTCCATTTTCTCGTCCGAGTCGATGCCCATATCGCGCTTCAGCGATTCCCAGCGCATAGACAGTTCTGCCAAGATCATGGATTCAGGCACATCGACGCTGGTGCGCTCCAGAAAGGCATCCACTAGCTTCTTTTCCTTGAGCTCCCTTATGTGATGGTCAAGGGTTGTCTGTAATTGTTCCCTGACAGCCTTTTTCAGGTCGTCCAGGGTCTTATATTTTTCCGACACGTCCTGGGCTAAGTCGTCGTCCAGGGCGGGCACGTCCTTTTGCTTAACCTTGGAAACGCTCACCGAGAGATTGACAGTCTTGCCCGCCAGGTCCTTGTATTCAAAGTTTTCAGGATAGGTCTTGGAAAAGGTTTTCGAATCACCCGCTTTCATACCGACTACTTCGTCGTCGAACTTGTAGAGGTTTAAGCCCTTGCCCAGCTCGAAAGTAAAGTCCTCGCGTTTGCTACCCGCGACTTCTTGGCCGTCCTCGGCCATTTCTGCATAGGCTACTGTTACAATGTCGCCAAGGACTGCTTCCCCGGTCTTCTCCACCACAATGGCGTTGCGTTCCCGTATTCGTTCCAGCTCCTGGGCTAGGTCGTCTTCGGAAACCTCTACCGTGGGCAGCTCCATCTCGATACCTTCGGTGGAGGGCAGCTCAAAACTGGGGAAGACATCATAGGTCACGCTGAAGGTAAAATCCTTGTCCAGAGCAAACTCGGGCTCGCCTTCGAGAGCCGGGGCTTCGTAGGCTAGGGGTTTTTCTTCAGCATCCGCAAGGGCAGCGTCAACCGCCTTTTCTAAAACCCTGCTCATGGATTCCAGCCTGAGGCTATCGCCGAATTTTAGCTCTAGCACAGAGACAGGGACATGCCCCTTCCTAAATCCATCCATGCGTACGGATTTTACATATTCGGCCATCATTTCATTATAGACGGTCTTTACCTCGGCCATAGGGACGGTGGCCGTCATCCTTACCTTGGAGTGTTCCAGCTTTTCCAGTTTTTTTTCGGAGATAACCATATGTTCCTCTCGGAATGGCGGATTGCCATGCCTCATGGCAGGCATCGTACGCGTGGCGGATAACACTATATAATATACACCCGTCAGGCGCAAAAAAAAGGCGATTCGGCTTGGTTCCGAATCGCCACGTTGTACGAGCGGGAAACGGGAGTCGGACCCGCGACATCGACCTTGGCAAGGTCGCGCTCTACCACTGAGCTATTCCCGCGCTGTAAACCACCTCCGCTAAGCAGTCTTCCCTAGGGAAACCTGCGAGAGAAGGGACTTGAACCCTCACGCCGCAAGGCACTAGATCCTAAGTCTAGCGTGTCTGCCATTCCACCACTCTCGCGCACGCGTCGCATGGTAGCGGAACGCCGTTCACGCTGTCAAGATCGTGAGCCGCGCAGGTTTCGAACCTGCGACCCGCAGATTAAGAGTCTGCTGCTCTGCCAGCTGAGCTAGCGGCCCAAGTAAAACAAGTGCGTCCGACAGGAATCGAACCTGCGACCTACGGATTCGAAGTCCGTCGCTCTATCCAGCTGAGCTACGAACGCCCATTCGGTACAGACCCAACTCCCCAGTTTTGGTGCAGGATTCGGGCTCGGGTGGGTGATGGGGTTTGAACCCACGACAACCAGATCCACAGTCTGGCACTCTACCACCTGAGCTACACCCACCGTGCAATTGGCAGGGACTACAATGCCGAAAACGGAAAATTATGTCAATAGGGAAATGGAAGGACCAGGTGAATCGTGTCCAAGAGCCCAAAGGCTGGTTTTGCCACAGCCTCGGTCTGGCTTCGCGTGAGGCTCGGTTCATGCCAACGATAAGCCGGATAATAGCTGGTAATATGCAAGGGAATGGCTTTGGATACCGAGGCGAGGAACCTCGCGATGGCGTCTATTTGCTCGGGTTTGTCCAGAATCCCCGGCACCAGGAGGGAGGTGACTTCGAGATGACAAAGGCTGGCTGCTACACGTATAAAATTCTTTACAGTCTCCAAGTCCCCTCCCAGGATTTTTCTGTAGATTTCCGCCGAATCGGTTTTAAGATCCACATTCGTCGCATCGCAGAGTTCCAGAAGTCGGCGCGCCGGCTCGTCATTGAGACAGCCGTTGGTGACCAGGATTGTCTTTAAGCCTTTCTTTCTTGCCAGCTCCATAGCATCGATAAGGTATTCCACATGGAGGCTGGGCTCGGAATAGGTAAAACTTATAGAGGGGCAGCCCGAATCCAGGGCTTTTTCGATGAGCTGCTGAGGTTCGAGCCTGATACCTTTCGGATCGAAGCCTTTCCCAAGGCTCAGATAGTCGGGGTGGGCGATTTCCCAGTTCTGGCAAAAGGGGCAGTGCATGTTACAATGCCAGAAGCCTACTGAGTATGTATAACTGCCGGGAAGAAAATGGCGTAAGGGTTTTTTTTCTACCGGGTCTATCGCTATGGCGGAGATACGTCCATAAAAAGGTATCGCCATTATGCTGTCTTTGTTGCTCCGGGCTTTGCAGATCCCTGAACTTCCTTCCGAGAGTACACAATAATGCGGACAGAGGAGACATTGAATTTTCCCATTGTCCAGGGGTTTCCAGTATTCGGCATCTCGCCGCATGGTGACTCCCTTAACCGTGTATAGCCAGTTCAGCGGTTTTAGGTCTGGGTCTTAGGTCTCGGACGCTACAAAGCCCGAAAAGCGCATGCGCAAAGTAGCTGATTCCCGGGGACCAAGCATGGTATCGCCCACCTCGAAAGGTTCGTAGCGGAGGGCTAGCGCTCCCCGTTTAACCCATATCCTCACCAGGGATCGCGCCGATCCTTCCTCGTCCACCGGCAGCGGTAACTCGTCGGCGGCAAGAACGTCGACAATCCTGAATTCTATAATCGAGCCCTCGGTGATCCACCGAGGAGCTTCCTTGGTAGCGGTGAGCAAAAGGCATTTTTCAGCGTCGTAGGGGTGTTTTCGAAGGGTGCCTACAAAGGCCACAGCATCCATCGCCGCGTGATCTTTATAGCGCACAACATCGAAAAGAGGGGCGGACTCGATGTATTCGGTAATGCTCACTGCTTCCTCCTTATGCTGCAGGGCTGCGCTTAGGGCTCTGCTGTGGGGATGACTGGCAACCAGTCGTGAAACCTGGTTTTCTCACTATATATACAAACTGCGACTACAACCAATAGTAACAGGCAGAGCAGGGCAAACCAATCCCCAAATCGACCATAGATGCTCAGCGTGTCAGTACCGTATACAGGGACGGTGACTAAGAGGGTTCCGGCTTCAAATTGGGGCAATTCGGCTATGGATCGGCCCCAGGGATCGATCACGGAACTGAGGCCTGAGTTAGTACTCCTCACCAAGGTCCTGCGATTTTCTATAGCCCTGAAGCGAGCGATCGCCCAGTGCTGGAGCTGGGCGCTTTGGGTCCGGGACCAGGAATCGTTCGTCAAATTTATGAGCAGGTCAGCTCCTTCCAAAAAATACCTGCGGCACAGCCCGGCAAAGGCATCCTCAAAGCATATCGGAGTTGAAAAGCGAATGCTCGCTTCAGGGGAGTTCTCAAGCGGCAATTCAAATACCCTGTAGTCATCGCCCATGACCCAGCCGCTTTCAAGCCCTACCACATTCTGCATAAAATCCCTGAACCATTTGTATTCCCAGAAGGGAATTGCCTCAGCGAAGGGTACGGGATGGATCTTGGCGTAGGAATCCAGGGTCTGACCCTGGGGAGAGACGAGGATCACCGAATTGGTGGCCTCGTAGCTTTCCCAGTCCAGAACGATGGGCGAACCGGTGAGAAGCGGAATCCCCGTAGTGGCGAGAAAAGGCAATAGGGGTTCTTCGGACGGATTGCGTGAATACCATTGACGAAAGTCGTCTAAAGGTCGGCGCAGACTGTTTTCGCTGAAAATGATCAGGTCCGGTCGGGGCGCGCTGGTATCCGAAGGTTCTGCGCTCAATGCTTTTTTTGTCAGTTCTACATTAGCCCTGAGGGCTGCCAGTTCTCCGGCGAGCCAGGGATCTGTGTTTTGCTGAACCAAGAGCGCGTTAAATTTATTTTTAACCGGTATTGTCCTGTTCAACGAATAGACACCGTACCCAATATAGAGGGCTAAGAGGACAAGAAAAAAAGCGCTGGCGCGTAGTCTCTCCGGGTTTAAACGAGGCCTACCAAGCCAATCGGCAACGAGCGCCGAAGACAGAGCCAGAAGAAAGGAGAGCCCGTAGACACCTGCGATATCCGCGGTCTGGAGCAAAAGGGGGAGGGCGCTGAGAGCGTAGGGGATCAACCCCCAGGGATAGCCAAGAAAGCCTATAGACTTGAGGTATTCCAGCACTGTCCACCCAAGGGCGAATATAAAGGGGCGATAGTCTTTATTTTTCCCCGATAAAAGGAAATGGGCATAGATGGCGGCGACAGCGTAGATCATCGCGTAGGCAATGGTTGTGGACCCAAGGGTCCAGAAGGCGAAACCCCGATAAAAATAGAGCCAATAAGAGCTCAGTGCATGATGAATGCCACCGTAGAGTGCTCCCACAAGGGCTGCCTGTCTGGGCTTATGGCAGGATTTGATTGCGATATACAGGGGTGCGAGGGACACAAAGCCCAAAGGCCAAAAGCCGTATAAAAAGAGCTCGTTGGGTAAGGCAAGGGCGCCAAGCAGCGCGGAAGCCAGGGAAAGAGCTATAGAAAGTGCTATAGAATGAGCCATTATAACCTCAGAAAGGCATTATGTCAGATAAAACCCCGATCGAACAGTATTGACCTCTCGGAACGCCAGTTATACAGTCCAATGCATGAAAGCCGTCTTTGCAGGTACCTTCGACCCCCCTACCTGGGGGCATGTGGATATCATACGCAGGGCTTCTCCCGTTTTCCAGGAACTCCGCGTGGTGGTAGGGCTTAATCTACTAAAGAAAACCCTGTTCAGCCTCGAGGAGCGCATGCAGATGCTGCAGCGGCTTTTAGCTGACGAACAGGTTTCCAATGTGGTTCTGGATTCCTGGGAAGGCCTAATATCGGAATATGCGCGCAAAAACGAATGCGGCGTGCTGTTGCGGAGCGTCCGGAGCATGGCTGACGTGCCCTATGAGCAGATGATGGCAGCCATGAATAGTCGACTGGGAGATCCTCTGGAGACAATGATTATGTTCTCCAGCCCAGAGCTTTCAGATATCAGCTCCAGCGCGGTCCGGGAGCTTGTTGTTTCCTGGAAGCGACTGCCCCATGGCATTGTGCCGCCTTTAGTAGAAAAAGAACTCGAAAAGCGCTATGGACCTCTTTTACAAGATTGAATTATAGGATATTGTAGCCTGCGATTTCAGGACCCATATTCAGACAGGAAGTCTTGACAAAATATTGAATTTTGTATATCGTCGCCAGTTGTTCTGGCTGTGAAACTTAGCGAGAATGAGGTTATATCATGGCTGTACCTAAATTTAGAACTTCTAAAGCGAGGACGCGCAGACGCCGTGCCGTTAACATGAAGCTCACCGCGCCTACGATTGTGCAGTGCAGCAACTGCGGAAACCCGGTTCTTCTGCACCGAGTCTGCCCAAAATGCGGTTTCTACCGGGGCAGGCAGGTTTTCACTCCAGAATCGAAATAAGGAGACTATAGATGGACGAGCTCTTCGAGAAAGTGAAGAAGATCATTGCCGACAAGCTCGAGGTCGAGGACAGCAAGATCACGCTGGACGCCTCGTTCAGGCAGGATCTTGGCGCCGATTCCCTGGATACCTACGAACTTGTGTATGGCATCGAAGAGGAACTGGGCATCCAGATCCCCGACGAAAAAGCGAACGAATTCGAGACCGTCAGAGACGCCTACGAATTCATCAAAACCCAGGTAAAATAACTTTCTTTGTAGGGGGTGCTGAGGATTTGTCCAGTAAGTTCCATAAATTGGAATCGGAAGACGATTCTCAGCGCCTCGAAACCCTCCTTCGTTTTCAAGAATCACTGAATCTCCATTTCTCCGCATGGGAACTCCTCGACAGGGCGCTTACGCATCGATCCTACATAAACGAAGCTAAACGAAGCGAAAAAGCTGTCCACAACGAGCGGCTGGAATTCCTCGGCGACGCGGTCCTCGGCCAGGCGGTGGCTACTATTCTCTATAACCGCATGCCCGAAGGCACCGAGGGCGACATGGCGCGGATTAAGAGCCAGATTGTGTCGGAGCCTGTGCTGGCATCGACGGCGCTGTCTATCGGGCTCCAAGATGTCCTGCGTATGGGGAGGGGAGAGGAGCTCTCGGGGGGCAGGTCTAAGAAAGCCCTGCTCGCCGACGCGCTGGAAGCCCTTATTGGAGCCTGGTATGTGGATCAAGGTGCGGAAAAAGCTTTAGATCTTGTCCAGCAACTGCTCGGGCTTCAGATAGAACATTCCATGGTGGCACCCAACATGGATTACAAGTCAATACTTCAGGAATACGCCCAGAAGCATATAAAGACTCTGCCCATCTACAGTATAGGGAGAGCCGAGGGTCCGCAACACGAAAAGCTTTTTTGGGTGTTCTGCAAGCTCGATGGCAAAAGCTACGGTCCTTTCCCGGGCAAGACCAAGAAACAAGCCGAGCAGAAGGCGGCAGAAGCTGTTCTTTTAGCACTAGAGGCTTCTTCTCCAGAAATAGCCAATCGATTGCGCTCCATTACTGGTCCTGCCCTCAGCTAGGCTCTCCCCTAATCAACGATACCGTACTTTCCCTTTATGCCTTTAGCTATCCTCAGAAGTATTTCTCTGTCATTTTGCCCAGGGTCGTCCAATACGGTCTCTAAAAGCTCTGCTAGTATCCTGCCCATGATAGGACCCCGGGGAATTCCAACCTGCGCCAGGTCATCGCCGTTTATCTTCAGGTCCTTGAGCCCCAGTGCCGAGTCCTGGGCAAGTAGTTGTTCAATTCTGCGTCGGAATGGGTCGAGCGTTCTTGGGTCAGGAGAGGTCCCTTTAGTTCCTGCGGTGTCGGCGCAGCGGAGGAGAAAGAGAGGTTCTAGGTTTTCCCTGCCCACGGCGGCCACGAAGCGGCGCACCGCCGCGTCGCTCCATTCTTCGCTGTAGTTAAACATGTGATGCCTCACCAGGTGGCTGACTTCCGCGATCGTATTGTTCGGATACTTGAGTCGCTTCATAATTTTCGAGGCCATCGAGGCGGAGACTAGCTCGTGCCTATGAAAGTTAATCTCCCCCTGCCCGGATTCCACCTTAACCTGGGGTTTACCGATGTCGTGAAAAAGGGCAGCCAGGCGAAGTGTCAGGTTTTTAGGCGCCGCGTCCACCGAGTGGTAGAGGTGGTCCAGCACGTCGAAACGGTGGTCTCCCTTTTGACCGCAGCCTCGACCGGCTAAAAGCTCGGGTAAAAGCAAGGCTAAGAGGCCTGTTTGTTCAAGAAGCGAGAGGCCCCAGGAGGGGCGATCGCTTAGCAGAATCTTTCCGAGCTCGTCCCTGAGGCGCTCGAGGGATACTTTTTTAAAGGTTTCCAGGGTTTTGGGTATGCAATCGAGGGTCGATTTTTCTATAACAAACCCAAGCTGGGCGGCAAAACGCACCGCCCTCATCGGGCGCAAGCCATCTTCTAAAAAGCGCTCGCAGGGATCTCCGACACTCCGGATGAGTTTTCTTGCTATATCGCCCCGGCCGTCGAAGGGATCGAAAAAATTCCCGTTCAAGGGGTCCAAGGCCATGGCGTTCATGGTAAAATCCCGTCTGGAAAGGTCTGCTTGTATGTCCTGTAAAAATTCCACTGCCCCAGGGCGTCTGCCATCCTGGTAGGATTTCTCGGCTCTGAAGGTTGTCATTTCTATGGACATGCCCGGGACGAGGATGGTTACGGTACCGTGTTTTATTCCTGTTGGGACAACGCGGCGGAAAAACCTTAGTATCTCCTCGGGGCTTGCGTCGCTGGCCATGTCAATATCGGATACATCATCCCGGCCTAGCAAATGATCGCGCAGACTGCCCCCCACGATATAGGCTATGCGTCCGTGTTTCGCCAGCGTGCGTGCTATGTCCTTAACCGCCCTGGGCGGGCGGTATGGAACTATGTTCATTCCAGAAGATCCTTATCGTGGTATGAGCCGAAGTTCTCGGCGTCGGTGTCGCGGTAAAAAAACCGCGGATCGTGAATGCGATCTCGGCACGAGTGTACACTTCCTAGGCGACGGATGTCCACGCGAAGCCTGGGTTCTGAAAGTTGTCATGCACCATGGCGTGTTGACAAGGCTTAGGCCTTGCGACGATTCTACAAGACAATGGAAAAGACAATAAAAGCTCTCATAATCACCGGGGGCGAATCGCCCCCCGCCGAGTTTTTAAAACACCTCGCTGTTTCTTCTGATATTGTCATCGCAGCCGATTCGGGCTATGACACGGCCTTGGCCGCGGACATAGATCCCGACCTTGTGGTCGGAGATTTCGACAGCCTCTCGGACAGGGAGCTTCTATACACAATTCCTGCTGGCAAAGTTTTAAGCTATCCTCGGGATAAAGATGATACGGATACTGAAATTGCCATCGATTTCGCGAGAAAGAGGGGAGCGGCTTACCTGGTTTTAGCCGGCGGGGGTGGAGGGCGCCTAGATCATTTAGTGGGTATTCTGCGCTTATTCGAACGAACGCAACCACCCAGAGAATGGCATACCCGAAGGGAATCTTCCTTTTCCCTGGCGGCGGGCGAAACTGCCAGCTTTTCAACAAGTCCCGGTTCTTTGGTTTCGGTTTTTCCCCTGGGCGATGGACCGTGCCAGGGAATGGAATCTCAGGGGCTTCAATGGCAGCTTAAGGGGCTAGTCTGGGAAAGGGGATATTATGGTATCAGCAACAAAAGCCTTGGCTCTATTATGAAGATTAGTGCTGGATCAACGCCCCTTCTTGTCATGTTCCCCCTGGGCTGCAAACTCCTGACGCAATAACCGTAAGGTTTCAAGGGGGTTCTGAACCAGTACCTTTTTACCGCCTATAAGCTCCGCTATTCCTATTTCGTTTTGATACCGGGGGATTATGTGTAAATGCAGATGCTCTATGCTGCCACCCGCCGCCAAGCCTTGGTTATATCCGATATTATAGCCTGAAGGTTTAAAAACCTTGTCCAGATGATCAAGACATTGTCTGGTCAGCTCATCCATCGAAGCGCGTTCTTCCACGCTCATCTGCCTGATATCCGTCAAATGTCGGCGGGGAATCAGTAAAAGATGACCGGGATTATAGGGATAGAGGTTGAGTGATACTATAATATGTTCACTTTCGTATACAATGAGTCGATCCACATCATTGGAGCCTTCAACGATAGCGCAGAGAATACAACGTTTAGATTTTTTTTCTTTCAGGTAGCCTAGTTTGTTAAAATTAAAAAAGTACTCCATTCCAGACTCCTTGATTTTACACGTCTCGATGCTAGGATATACTATAATGGGTTTTGATCAAACAGGCGCAAGCCGTACCGAAGATGCTGAAGATTTGAGAAAAAGCCGGTTTTTTCGACCTCTTCAGCATGTTCTTTAAGCTGGAAAAACCCCGTCTTTTGCGTTTAGCCGGGCGGCTTTTTCTATGGGCTTTAACCCTTATTCCTTTGGGTTTGACCTGGGTTGTGCTGCGGATTATGCAGGGGTTTCAGGCATAGTAAAATAGCTTTACCTTGACCCCTTAGAGGGGCGAAGGATATACTCGCCCGTCGCCCAGAATCCTTTTTAACAGGCTAGCGCAAGGAGAATACCCATGAGCACGAGAGTACGATACGCTCCCTCACCGACGGGAAACCAGCATATCGGAGGGGTGAGGACAGCCCTCATAAACTATCTTTTCGCCCGCTCTACCGGAGGAACGTTCATACTCAGGCTCGAGGATACGGACAGAACTAGGTATTCGGAAGAATATGTAAAAAATCTCTACGATACATTTCGCTGGCTGGGCTTCTATTGGGACGAGGGCCCGGATGTAGGCGGCCCCGCGGGGCCTTATATCCAGTCCGAACGCTTCGATCTGTACCGGGAGTACGCCGAAAAGCTAGTGGCCATGGATAGAGCGTATTACTGTTTTTGTGATGCCGAGCGGTTGGAGCGGCTCAGGGAAGAGCAGTCCAAAGCCAAGGCAGAATCCTTCGGGTACGATCGGCATTGCAGAAACCTCAGCCCCGAGGAAATCGAGAACAATCTGGCCGCGGGCAAAAGCAGGGTTATCCGTCTCAAGATCCCCCTGGACGGCACAACAGTCTTTCATGACAGGCTTTTAGGCAGAATCGAGTGGAAAAACTCTGATATCAGCCCCGACCCTGTGCTTATCAAATCCGATGGCTTCCCCACCTATCACCTGGCTAACGTGGTGGACGACCACCTCATGGGCATAACCCATGTCATGCGAGCCCAGGAATGGATACCCTCGGCACCTTTGCACAAGATCATGTACGACGCCTTTGGCTGGGAGCAGCCCGAACTCTGCCATTTGCCCATGGTCCTGGGGCAGGATGGGCATAAGCTTTCCAAGCGGCACGGCGCCACGGCGGTCAACGAGTTCAGAAAGGCTGGTTATCTTCCCGAGGCATTACTTAATTATATCGCCCACCTTGGTTGCTCCTTCCAAGAAGGCAGGGATCTGTACAGCTTAGGCGAGATGGAAAGCTTGTTTAAAATCGAAAAGCTTAACAAGTCGCCGGCGGTTTTCGATTACCAGAAACTTGAGTGGTTTAATGGGCAGCACATACGGCTAAAAACCGATCAGCAGCTCGCCGCCATGGTCAAACCGTACCTCGTCGAAGCAGGACTGCGACGCCAGGACGACAGCGTCGCCGATGCCCTGGATTTACAGGCCATGCCTCTGGTTAAAGAGCGAATGAAGTTTCTCACCGAAGCGGCGTCGCTTATGGGTTATTTGTACCATAAACCCGATCTGCCAGCGGTGGCGGAGTTTATCCCTAAAAAATTGGATAAAGCCGCTACGATCCGTATGCTCGAAGAAAACTTTAGGCTTCTTGCCAGCACCGATCTGGATCGGCTGGAGGAAGCTGAGGAAGCATTTAGAGCCAGGGCAGCGCAGATTCCCGCAAAGCTGGGCGATCTGCTCATGCCCCTCAGGGTGGCGGTGACCGGATCGAGGGTGAGTCCTCCGCTTTTCGAATCCATGAGGTTGCTGGGAGTGGCGGAAATTAAAGAGCGGGTCAGCGCCGCTATTGCTCACCTAGAGAAAAGCGAGGCGTAGAACGATGCGGCGCATAGCCTTCGACAACGAAAAATACCTTTTAGAACAATCTGCCCACATTCGAGAAAGGGCCGAAAAGACGGAAAAGCTCTACCTGGAGTTCGGGGGTAAGCTTCTCTGGGACTGGCACGCAGCCCGGGTTTTACCGGGTTACGATCCCAATGTTAAAATCCGTCTTCTTTCCATGCTAAAGGACAAGGCAGAGGTGATACTCTGCATCTACGCCGGGGATATAGAGCGAAAACGCATCCGGGGCGACTTTGGCATAACCTACGACGCCAGCGCCCTGCAGATTTTCGATCAGCTGGGCGATTGGGGGGTCTCGGTGGCAGGGGTAGTGATCACCCGCTACGAGGACCAGAGCGCGGCCAATCAGTTTGCTGCTCTCCTTGAGCGACGGGGTGTCAAGGTTTTCCGACACAGGCCTACCAAGGGCTATCCCTCCGACGTCGAACGCATTGTCAGTCCCGAAGGCTATGGGACGAACGAATACATACCCACTTCAAAACCCATCGTGGTGATCACGGGTCCCGGCCCGGGCTCAGGCAAGCTAGCGACTGCCCTGTCCCTGGTCTATGCCGATCATTGCGCGGGCAGAAAGGCCGATTATGCCAAGTTCGAAACCTTTCCGGTTTGGAACCTGCCGCTCAAACATCCGGTGAATATCGCCTATGAAGCCGCTACGGTAGATCTGGCGGATTTTAACTGCGTCGATCCCTTTCACCTGGAGGCCAGGGGAGAGACGGCAATCAACTATAACAGGGATGTGGAAGTATTTCCCGTGCTCAGGCGCATTCTCGACAAGATTTCGGGCGGCAGTTTCGGCTATATATCGCCCACCGAAATGGGGGTCAACAGGATCGCCGCAGGCATTATCGATGACGCCGAGCTGCGCCGTGCCGCATGCCAGGAGGTATTGCGGCGGTATTTTAGGCACTCCTGTGAATATGCCCTGGGAGTGAGCGAAAAGCCGGCTATCCAGCGCATACAGGCAATAATGGATGAGCTAGAAATAAAACCCGAAGACAGGGCGGTGGTGCTCCCCGCCAGAGCTGCAGCGGAAAAAGCCCTAAAAGAAGGGAAGGGCCATGAGGGGGTCTGTGTCGGCGCAGCCCTTGAACTACCCGACGAAACGATTATCACCGGGAAAAACTCGCCAATCCTTCACGCCGCCAGCGCAGTGGTCTTAAACGCCGCAAAAAAACTGGCCGGTATTCCAAAGAAAATTCATCTTTTACCACCCATAGTCACCGCCAGCATTACGAGCATGAAGCGGGATGTGCTGGGGCGAAAATCGCTCTCCTTAAGCCTGGATGAAACGCTTATTGCCCTCTCCGTAAGTGCGGCTATGAATCCCTCGGCCCAGGCTGGCATGGAAGCCTTAAAAGCATTGGCTGGCTGCGAGCTTCATCTGACCCATATTCCTACTACGGGGGATGAGGGAGGATTGCGCAGGCTAGGCCTGAATGCTACCAGCGATCCGTATTTTGCAGGCAATAATCTGTTCAGCGCTTGAGAGAAAGCCTATAGGAAAACGCGCTGTCTATAACCGTTTACGGAACTAGGTGGTATTGACCATGACGATCTTTGTAAGCATAGTAGCTTCACCGTGCCCCTGAAGCGCGGCAAGGAGCTTCCCATGAGCGATACACCAGAAAAAAACGAGGGTTACCTGGATTTTATCCGCGAGGCGGTAGCCCAGGATCTTACCGAAGGCAAAACCAGGGAAGTACGCACGCGATTTCCACCGGAGCCCAACGGCTGGCTCCATATAGGTCACGCCAAGGCAATATTTGTGGATTTCGGCGTGGCAGAGAGTTTTTCAGGCCGCTGCAATCTCCGGTTCGACGATACCAATCCCGAGAAAGAAGATGTCTCTTACGTCAACGCGATAAAGCGGGATGTTCGCTGGCTTGGCTACGACTGGGAAGACCGGGAGTTCTACGCCTCAGACTACTATGAAAAACTATACGAGCTGGCTCAATTGCTGATTCGCAAAGGGCTAGCATACGTGGACGATCTGGACGAAGATCAGATCAAAGAATACCGGGGCACGAATGTCCCGGACAAGAACAATATCACCTATACACCACCCGGCAAGAACAGCCCCTACCGTGACCGAAGCGTCGGGGAAAACCTCGATCTTTTCGCTCGCATGAAGGCCGGGGAGTACCCAGACGGCTCCAAGACCTTAAGGGCCAAAATTGACATGGCGCATCCCAACCTCCTTATGCGCGACCCGGTCATGTACCGGATTAGAAGGGAGCCCCACTACAGAACCGGCACTGCCTGGTGCATCTATCCCATGTACGATTTCCAGCATCCCCTTTCAGACGCTATCGAAGGGATTACCCACTCGCTGTGTTCTCTGGAGTACGAAATCCATCGGCCCCTCTACGACTGGTTCATCAAGCACTGCGAGGTTTTTCCCTCCAGGCAGATAGAGTTTGCCAGGCTTAACCTGACCCATACCGTGCTTTCAAAGCGCTGGCTCATTCGCCTCGTGCAGGAAAAGAAGGTTTCAGGTTGGGACGATCCGCGAATGCCCACCCTGGCGGGCCTACGCCGCAGGGGTTACACGCCCGAAGCTATAAAGGACTTCCTCGGCCGCATCGGCATAGCCAAGACAGACTCCATGGTGGACATACAGCTTCTGGAACACTGCCTCAGGGAGGATCTCAACAAACGAGCGGCCCGCTACATGGCGGTTCTGCGCCCCCTGGAACTTGTCATAGACAACTGGCCTGCAGGCAAGGTTGAAATGCTCGAAGCAGTCAACAATCCCGAGGATCCGAAGCACGGAACAAGGCAAATACCTTTTTCAGGAAGGCTCTGGATCGAAAAAGATGACTTTCAGGAAGTGCCTGCGCCCAAGTACTTCAGATTATTCCCCGGCAACCAGGTGCGTTTGCGGTACGCCTATATCGTAACCTGCACGGGCTTCGACAAGGATCCGGCCACGGGGGAAGTTGTCAGGGTGCACTGCAGCTACGATCCTGAGACCAGGGGAGGGGATGCCCCGGACAACAGAAAGGTCAAGGGCACAATCCATTGGGTTTCGGCCGATCAGGCCTGCTCTATGGAAGCGCGGCTCTATGATCATCTCTTCGAATCCGAGCGACCCATGGATATTCCCAAGGGTGGCTCGTTCCTAGATAATCTTTCGGACAAGTCCCAGGAGTATTTGCAAGGAGCCAAGGGCGAGCCAGCCCTGGTGGCTCTCGAACCAGGGACTTCGGTGCAGTTCGAGCGCCTGGGATATTTTTGCGTGGATACCGATTCTAAACCCCAGGCATTGGTGTTCAACCGATCGGTCTCGTTGCGGGACAGCTGGGCAAAAATCGCCAAGAAAAGTATGTAAAACGGGAACTATTTATTCCCTTATTCTCGAAAAAAGCCAGCTTGTGACCGGTGAAATATAGTAAGAGGAACAAGGAGTAGACATGAAATCGCGTGGAACGATGATCGTACTCGCAGTCATGGTTGTCGCAGCGTTTGCGCTGGCATCCTGCGGCGGAGGCAAGAGCTCGGAGATTAAGATAGGCGGCATTTCGCCGCTCACCGGTGAGGCTGCCACCTTCGGCCAATCTACCAAGAACGGTATGGAACTGGCTGTTGAGGAGTGGAATGCCGCCGGCGGAGTGCTGGGCAAGCAGATCAAGCTCATTGTCGAGGATGACAAGGGTGATCCCGCGGAAGGCGCTGCTGTGTTCAGCAAGCTCATCGAGCAGGACAAGGTAGTCGCCATCGTGGGCGGAATAACCTCCAGGGTAGCCCTGGCAGGCGCCCCCATTGCCCAGGCGGCAAAGGTTCCCATGATGACTCCCACCGCTACAAACGAAAAAGTAACCCAGATCGGCGATTATATTTATAGAAGCTGTTTTATCGACCCCTTCCAGGGCTCTGTCATGGCTAAGTTCGCCGTGGAAAACTTAGGATTCCAGACCGCGGGCGTTATCTTCGACCTGGGCAATGACTATTCAAAGGGCCTGGCCGAGACCTTCAGCGCTTCTCTGACTTCCTTGGGCGGACAGGTCCTGGCCAGCGAAGGCTATCCCTCCGGCGCCACAGACTTTAAGGCTCAGCTTACCAAGATTGTTCAGGCTCAGCCCCAGACGGTCTATATTCCTGCCTACTATAACGATGTGGGGCTAATCGCCAAGCAAATCAGGGAACTTGGTTACCAGGGAACCTTGGTCGGCTGCGACGGCTGGGACTCCTCCGAGCTTGTCAACATCGGCGGCGAAGCGGTCAACGGCGGCTACTTCACCAATCACTATTCCAAGGACGATACACGGCCCGTGGTCCAGGACGTTGTGAGGAAGTACAGCTCCAAATACGGCGCCGCTCCCGACGCCCTAGCGGTCCTTGCTTACGATGGTATGAATATCCTTCTGGACGCCATCAAGCGGGCGGGCAAGACCAATAACGAGGCCATCCGCGACGCGCTTAAGACTACCGACCTAGCCTGCGTGGGCGGACAGATCAGGTATGACGAGAACCGAAACCCGGTCAAGTCAGTCGTCATCATCGAAATGAAAGACGGACAACAGGTCTATAACACCACCGTCGAGCCCTGAATCGCGGTCACCGCCGCATACTGCGAAAGGGCTGTCCGGGAGTAAGAATCCCGGACAGCCCTTTCTTTATATCAACCCCTCGCCGCGCCGGCCTTTCGCGGTATATACTCCAGGCCATCGGCCGGGCGGAAGCTCACACTCCGCTGACCTATCCCCCGGTACTTTAGGACTTTCCGCTCATCGGAAGCAGCGCACAGGAGCAGGCAGAATGGCAGCACAGAATCCCCAAAACCAAGAGTCCCTCAGCATGGAAAAAATCGTCTCGCTGGCCAAGCGAAGAGGATTTGTTTTTCAGTCCTCTGAAATTTATGGAGGCCAGGCGGGGGCCTGGGACTACGGACCCATGGGAGTAGAGCTCAAGAACCGGATAGCGCAATTTTGGTGGAAGGAGATGACCCAGCTCCATGACGATATTGTCGGTCTGGACGCGGCTATTCTCATGCACCCCAGGGTTTGGGAAGCCTCTGGCCATGTGGAAAACTTTACCGATCCGTTGGTGGACTGTAAAAAATGCAAAGCTCGCTTCAGAGCCGACCAGATCGACCCGGAAAAGCTAGCCAAAAAGGAATGCCCCGATTGTGGTGGGGAGCTTACGGACACCCGCAAGTTCAACCTCATGTTCAAGACAAACATAGGCCCTGTGGACGATGGGACTGGGCTTATCTACCTGCGACCCGAGACAGCCCAAGGCATCTATGTCAACTACAAGAACATAGTCCAGTCCAACCGCATGAAGATTCCCTTCGGTATAGCCCAGGTTGGCAAGGCGTTCCGCAACGAGATTGTCACCAAGAACTTCATATTCCGCACCTGCGAGTTCGAGCAGATGGAGATGCAATATTTTGTCAAACCCGGGGATGACGACAAGTTCTTCGACTATTGGAGAGAGCAGCGCTGGGCTTACTATAAAAAACTGGGTGTCCGCATGGACAAGCTTCGTTGGCACCGCCATGGACCGGATGAGCTAGCCCATTACGCCAAAGACGCCTACGATATCGAATATGAGTTCCCCATGGGCTTCAAGGAGTTGGAGGGGGTACACAACCGCACCAACTACGACCTCACCCGGCACCAGGAATTCTCCGGTAAGGACATGCAGTACATCGACCAGGACAACGGGAACGCCCGGTATATCCCCTATATCATCGAGACCAGTGCAGGCCTCACCAGGCAGCTTCTGGCGATCCTCTGCGACGCCTACGAAGATCAGAAGGTGGCGGACAAGGGCAACGATGACGACTGGCGCACCGTTCTCCATTTCCATCCCCTTCTGGCTCCGGTCACGGTGGCGGTTCTGCCTCTCATGAAGAAGGACGGCTTGGCTGAGCTGGCCAGGGACATCAGGGCCGAGCTTAAAGAGGACTATTCCACCGATTATGACCAGTCCGGGGCTATCGGCAGGCGCTACCGCCGCCAGGACGAGATTGGCACCCCTTACTGCGTCACCATCGACTACCAGTCCAAGGAAGATGGCACCGTCACGGTCCGGGACAGGGACAGCATGCTCCAAGACAGGGTCCCCCGCGCGGCGCTCCACGACTACCTGCGAGCCAAGATCAAGAGTTATAAAAGGGCGTAACCGAAATGGCAGGGGATGCTGAAATACTAGCCGAAGCGGCTGCGTTGAGCGCCCAGGGCAGGGCTTTCGCCCTGGTAAGCATCCTCTCCAGCTCAGGATCTACCCCTCGGACGAGGGCCAGGCTCCTTGTGCGGGCCGATGGAAGCACGCTTGGAACTATCGGCGGGGGAAGCCTGGAAACAAAGGTCATATCCGAAGCCCTGGCCTGCATCGCCGAATCTAAGCCCAAACTGCTGCGCTACGAACTTACCGAATCCCAGGATATAAATTCTATAAGCATGCACTGCGGCGGAACCCAAGAACTCTACATCGATGTAATCCCCGCGCGACGGAGGATACTGATCGTCGGAGCGGGACATGTCGGTCTTGCGCTGGCGCGGCTGGCGGATTATCTAGGATTTTTAGTCGAGGTCGCCGACGATAGGGATGTGGCTGCCCAGCGCGAGGACTTTCCCAGAACAGTGGTATTTTACATGGATCAAGATCTGGGAGCTTTGCTTTCACGTCTGCCGGACGACCCCAGCCGCGCCATCGTTGTGGCCACCCATTCGAGGGACGCCGAGGCGCTCCGGGCCCTTATAAAAAAGTCCTGGGCATATTTGGGGCTCCTGGGGTCAAGAAAAAAGGTGAGTACGCTTTTTAAGGATTTAAAGGCTGAAGGCTTTTCTGAAGCGCTCTTGAGTACAATCCACGCACCCGTGGGACTAGAAATAGGTGCAGAGACACCTGAGGAAATCGCGGTGTCAATAATATCAGAAATACTCTCAGTTCTCACGAAAACGAGAGTACACCATCTTCGTGAAGATATAATCAATAAAGGCATGTAAAAAGAGCTGCGAGTTTTCCCGCAGCCCTTCTAATACCTTATTTTCCGAGTACCCCTTCCTTGCAGGGCTTAGAAACGGTGAACTTGACCGCCGTCTTGGCCGGGATCTTGATAGCCTCGCCGGTGGCGGGATTTCTTCCAGTGCGGGCCTTGCGCTTGGCAAGCTTCAGAATGCCAAACCCGGGGAGGGTGAACTTTTTGTTTTTCTTAACTTCTTTGTAGGCCACTTCTGCGAGAGAATCGAGAAACGCCTTCACATCCTTCTTTGTCATGCTCGTCTTCTCAGCAAGGGCGGTGACCAGCTGGGCTTTTGTCATCGCGGTTCCGTTTGTCGCCATGTTCTTCTCCTTGGGAATGACTCTTGGGGAGGCAAACGGGAGAGGGTTTTCGCGGTATTGCTCGCAAAAATCAACTCCAGCGCCTCAACCGCAATAATAATACCATAGGCACGGAAAAAAATAAAATATTATTTGCGCTGGGAGATGAAAATAGCCTCGATATATTGAGAAAAAATCGCTTTTACCGCTATACTGGCTTGCGAAAGCGAGGAAAACCATGAACAAAGCCCTGGAAACCCTGAAAACCCGCGGTTTTATACAGCAGTGCACAGACCTGGAAGGCTTATCAAGGCTAATGGATGAGGGGCCGATAACCCTCTATGAGGGCTGCGATCCCACAGGCCCATCCCTTCATATCGGACACATGGTTCCCTACTTTGCCATCCGCCATCTCCACGAGGCGGGGCACAACGCCATCGTCCTTATGGGAGGCGGCACTGCCCGTATAGGCGACCCCTCGGGCAAAACCTCCATGCGCCAGATTATCAGCTACGAGGAGATCGACGCCAACGCCAAGCGCTTTTTAAGGCAGTTGGACAAATTTCTCAAGTTCGACGGCAAAACCCTCTACTCGGCTAACAACAAGGACTGGCTGGCCGAACTCAACTATATCGATTTTCTGCGGGATATAGGCAGGCACTTTTCGGTCAACCGCATGCTCTCCTTCGAGTCGTACAGAATGAGGCTGGAGACGGGCCTTTCCTTTATAGAATTCAACTACCAGCTCCTCCAGAGCTACGACTATCTGCAGCTTTTCAAACGGCACGGCTGCAGGCTCCAGGTGGGCGGTGACGACCAGTGGGGCAATATTGTGGCGGGCATCGAGCTTATCAGAAGGGTAGAGGGGGCCGAGTGCTTTGGTCTCACCTTCCCACTGGTCACCACCAGCGATGGAAAGAAGATGGGCAAGACCGAAAAGGGCGCCCTTTTCCTTGACCCAGCGATGACCAGCCCCTACGAATTCTTCCAGTATTGGCGGAACGTGTCCGATGCCGATGTGGAGCGCTTCCTCCTCATGTTCACATTCCTCCCCGTGGAGGAATGCCGAAAGCTG
Source organism: Spirochaetaceae bacterium UBA6076 (assembly GCA_002428725.1). Taxonomy (GTDB): domain Bacteria; phylum Spirochaetota; class Spirochaetia; order Treponematales; family Rectinemataceae; genus UBA2256. Next base: position 58,476 of record DIXQ01000036.1, read on the forward strand.
GGCGCAGGTAAGGATGCGGCCATAAACGCCGCCAAGGAGCGCCTTGCCTGGGAAGTGACCGCCATGATCCACGGCAAAGACGAGGCGGACAAGGCCTTGGCGGGGGCTAAGGCTGCCTTTGGTGGCGCCGGGGACAAGAGCGCCATGCCCACGGCGGAATTGAGCTTGGCCAAGTTTGAGGCAGGCTATGGCATCTTGGATTTGTTTGTCGACGCGGGACTGGCGGCCACCAAGAGCGAGGCTCGGCGCCTTGTGCAGCAGGGTGGGGCTTTCCTCTCAGGTTCTAGCGGCGAAGATATGGAAGCTATCGGCGATCCTGCCTACCTGGTTGGAAGCGACAGGCTCGACAAGGATTCAGAACTTTTCATCAGGGCTGGTAAGAAGCGGTTCTGCAGGGTAGTCGCGCTCTAGCGCTCAGATACAGTCGACCAGGTTTTCCAACGGTTCCCGGATTTTCGGCCTTATTTCCTCATCTCGCTTGCCGAATACGATAACAATTCCGGGAAGCCACTGGGTTTCATCCTTGCCAAGAAAGCGCATCAGGGGGCTCCAGGCCAAAAGAAGAGGGAGCGAGCCAGCCACACTCAAGGATGTATGAAATAGTATCTTTATCCGCCCTATAGTCTGCAGAAAAGCGCTTGCATGCGTATCTGCGCTCTAAAAGGCCAAGAAAATCTCTTGCCTTTGCCTTCGTCGAATCGTCCATTATTGCCCCTCAGACTAGATCGAGGGCCACGTCGAACATGGAGTTGAGTGATGTTTGGCGCTCTTGGGGGCTCATTTCCTTGCGGGAAATGTTCGAGTCCGAGCAGGTAAGGAGGGTGAGGGCCTTCTTGCGCAGGTGGGCTGCGTTGCAGTAGAGAGCGAAGCACTCCATGTCGGTGGCGCCGCAGCCCATATCGGCCCAGCGTTTCCAGCCTTCTTCCTCTGGTAGTGCCGAGTAAAGGGAAAAAACATCGGAGGAGAAGATGCCGCCCACCCAATGTTTTATCTTCCTGGCCTTGGCCGAAGAAACAGCTTTTTCCAAGAGGGGATAGTTGGCGCAGGGGGAAAAACTGCCGTTCAGTCTGTATTGGTGGGCGTAGTTAGAATCTGTGGATGCGGTCATGGCGATGACCAGGTCGCCTACGTCGATGTCGGCGATCATGCCTCCACAGGTGCCGATCCGGACAATGCTCTCGACGCCGTAGAAGGCAAAGAGCTCGAAGGAATAAATACCCATGGAGGGGGCTCCCATGCCCGAGGCCATGACGCTCACTTGCCTTCCCTGCCAGCTGCCTGTATAGCCGAACATATTGCGTACTCCGGTGACCTGGCGGACATTGTCCAGTCTCGTCTCCGCCACATACTTAGCCCGCAAGGGATCGCCGGGCATGAGGACAAAGGGAGCGAGATCTCCCTTCTTAGCCTGGTTATGGGGGGTGCCCGAAGAAAAATGTTCCAGCTGCCGTTTTTTCTGTATCGAATGGTCCATAGGAATCTCCTTGTTTAAAGTTACCCGGCTGAGAGCTCAGGGAACCTTTGGTTTAAAAGCGATCCGCACAGGTTGTTTTCAACTGCCGCCCCGCTCGTACGGCTGTCCCGCAGCCCGGGGCGCGTAATCCCTTCCCGAAAACAGAACCAGTGTGACCAGTGTGATTATGTAGGGGAGGATGCTGAAAAACTCCGAGGGGAGAAAGCGCAGGCTTTCGATGTTGACCATGTAGATGGCCAGGGCTACTGCTGTGCCGAAAAGCAAAGAGGCGCCAGCTACTCCCTTGGGAAGCCAACGACCGAAGGATACGGCGGCTAGGGCGATAAAGCCCGCACCGTTTATGGTATTCACCGTATATTGGATCGTCTGGGTGAGGACTAGACAGGAGCCAGCCACGCCAGCCAGGAATCCAGAGGCCAGAACAGCGATATAGCGCATCCTGCGCACATCGATGCCGGCGGAGGCCGCTGCCTGGGGATGCTCGCCGCAGGCGCGGAGCCTGAGGCCGAAGGGTCTTCTGTAAAGTATGTACCAGGAGAGTAACACAATTGCCAGGGCTATCCAGGCAGTGGGGTAGATCCCTGCCAAGCCGGGCATCATGCCCAGTTTAAAGGGCTGGGTCCGCTCCATCTTGAAGATCACTTGGGCAAGGAAGGTCGTACCGCCGGTGGCCAGGAGGTTTATTCCTGTTCCCGAGATAACCTGATTGGCGTTGAGCGAGATGGATGCGTAGGCGTGTATGATCGATACCACCAAGCCTGCGACGGCTCCAGCGAGAATAGCGATCCATACCGAGGCGGGGGTGGAGGATTCGATAAGGACATGGACAGTGGCCGCGGTGAAGGCGCCTATGCCCATAAGCCCTTCTAAGGCTATATTCACCACACCGGCCTTTTCGCAGATCATGCCTCCCATCGCCGAGATTAGTATTGGCGAGACGATCATTAGGATGGAGGGGATCATTCGTATGAGGTCATTCATCGCTGCGCTCCTTCAGCTCCGCCGCTCTTTTCTTGGCTCGCTTGTCGAGCACAATTCTGAAGGCTGCCCTGAGAGAGATAAAGATGACCACAAGGCCGGAGATTATCCAAGTGACTTCCTTGGGTATCTGCCGGGACTGCATGAGAGGTTGGGCCGATGCCAGCATACCAAAGAGTAACCCGGCGATCATCGTGCCTCCGGCGGTACTGTTGCCTACGAGAGCCACGGCTATGCCGTTGAATCCGTAATTGTCGTTTCCCCCCAAAACTCGTCCATAGCTGAAAGACCCCAGGGCAACCACGGCGCCTGCGAGTCCTGCGAAAGCCCCTGCGATGATCATTGAGGAAGTAATGCCCTTGGTGATGTTGATGCCAGCGTAGCGCGCCGCGTCTTTGTTAAGGCCCGTCGCCCTGAGTTCGAAACCCAGCTTGGTCTTTTCGATGATAAACCAGAAGACAAGGCAGGAGATAATTACGACAAAAAGACCTAGATTAAGTCGGGATCCATTGGTGAGCTGGTTTATGAGAGGATCGCTGAGCCTGGCGGTAGCGGGGAAGCTGGGGGTTCGGTAGGTGTTGGTGCCGGGTATGAGCATGGTGAGCCAGCGGGAGGCAAAAAAGGCGACATAGTTTAACATTATTGTGGCCACTACCTCGGATACCGAGAATTTAGCCTTGAGCCAGCCTACCACACCACCCCAGAAGCCGCCGGCAATGGCGGCGGCCAGGAGTGCTAGCAGCCAGTGTAGCACTGAGATCTGAGGTCCAAAGAGGGCAACAAACTGGGCTGCCGTAAGCCCTACGATATACTGCCCCTCGGCGCCGATGTTAAAGAGTCCTGTCCGGGCGGCAAAGGCCATGGATAGGCCGCAGAGGATCAGGGGGAGGCTGGCGTTGAGCCACTCTCCCACATAGCGGACGTTCCAGGTACCCCTTGTCAGGTCCAAGCCCGTGAGGGTTTGGAGCATAGCACTGTACATGCCCCAAGGATTACGCCCCACCGCGACGACCAGGAGGGTGCCGCAGAGGAAGCCGAGAAGGACGACGCTTATGGATATAGCCTTGTCTGAAGAAAGCAAGCGGTCTAGAAGATTTTTGTTAAGGCTGCGCTGATTCATCCCACCACCTTTTCCGTCGGGGCGATAGAACGGAAGCCCGCCATCATGGCACCGATGTCCCGTTCCTTTGCGTCTTTCGCGTCGACAATACCCACGATTTCACCCTTGGATATAGCGGCGATCCTATCGCAGAGGTTTAGGATTTCGTCCAGCTCGAAAGAAACCAGGAGCACAGCTCTGCCCTTGTCCCGCTCGGCGATGAGGCGGGAGTGGATAGTCTCGATGGCTCCCACATCCAGGCCCCGGGTTGGCTGGGCCACCAGAAGGAGCGCGGGGGAAAGTTCGATTTCCCTGGCTATGATGACCTTTTGCTGGTTTCCGCCGGACATGGAGCCGACCTTGGTGGCAGGTCCCTGTCCTGCCCTAATATCATAGCCCTGGATGAGTCTTTTCCCGTATTCTGCGATGGCGGCAACGTTGATTATACCGCCGCTTTTAGAAAAAGCCGGAGTTGAGTAGCTCTTGAGCACAAGGTTTTCATCCAGTCTGAAATCGGGCACTATTCCGAAGCGCTGCCTGTCCTCGGGAACATGGCCAATACCGGCGGCAATGCGGTCGTGGATACTCATCTTTGTGATGTCCTTGCCTGATAGAAGGATGGAGCCTTTTTCTACCGGGAGCATCCCCGCTATGGCGGCCACTAGCTCGCTCTGGCCGTTGCCGTCCACGCCGGCTATGCCTAGGATTTCGCCGGAACGGACGCTCAAAGATAGATTCTGCACGGCATAAAGATCTTTGCTTTTTCGTATATAAAGATCCTTGAGTTCCAGGACGATCTTGCCTGGCCTTGCCGGTGCCTTGTCGGTCTTGAATTTTACCGATCTGCCAACCATCATCTCGGCCATTTCTTCCTCGGTGCTGTTTTGGACATCCACGGTGCCGATGCAGTGCCCCCTGCGTAGTATTGTGCAACGCTCCGCGGCTTCCTTGATTTCCTTCAGCTTGTGGGTAATGAGGATAATGGTTTTCCCCTCGGCCTTGAGCCGCTTGAAAATCTGCATCAGCTCATCGATCTCCTGGGGACGGAGGACAGCGGTGGGTTCGTCGAATATGAGGATCTCTGCGTTGCGGTAGAGAATCTTGAGTATTTCCACCCGCTGCTGCATGCCTACCGAAATAGACTCGACCTTTGCCTTGGGGTCGACGTCCAGACCATAGCGGGCAGAGAGCTCTGCAACCCGTGCTTCGGCGGACTTAAGGTCCACATCCCCGGTTTTTGTTCTGGGTTCCTTGCCGAGAATGATGTTTTCCGTAACCGTGTAATTGTGCACAAGCTTGAAATGTTGGTGTACCATGCCAATGCCCAGTTCCGTGGCTTGGTTGGGGTCCCTAATCCGCACTTCCTTGCCCCGGACCAAGATCTTGCCAGAATCGGCGTCGTAGAGGCCGAAGAGAATAGACATGAGGGTGGACTTTCCCGCGCCGTTCTCCCCCAGAATGGCATGAACCTCGTTGTTGTACACCCGCAAGGTCACACCGTCATTCGCCACAACCCCAGGGAAGGCCTTGGTTATATCGAGCATCTCTATCGCATAGTCTGGCATTGTGCTCCTCGAAATTGCAGCGCTGGCTTATTACTTTTTACTCGAGTAGGTTGAAAATTAGCGCTTCATTTTTTTGTCTGCTTCAATTGAAAAAGGCCCTTCCTTCCCAGGGGAAAGGAAGGGCCACGTATGCTTAGAAACGAAACGGAATCAGTTGTCGCTGGCCTGGAGGTTAGAGGGCACCAGCCCCTTAGCCTTGGCTTCCGCATAGGTGGGGGCTATCGTCACCTTGCCGGCGATGATGTCCTTTTTCACGGCTTCGACCTTATTCACGATCGCCTTGCTCAGCTCGGGATTGGTGGTGGAGAAACCCACGCCCTCGTTCTTGGTATCGAAGGTGACAACGCCACCGGAGAAGCTACCTGCCTGGACGGCCTTTAAGGCCACAAGGGTGGATGTCTCGACGCGCTTTAGCATAGAGGTGAGGACTGCGGACTTGGTGCCTGAGTAAATTCCATCCTGATACTGGTCGGAATCGACGCCGATAGCCCATACGTTCTTGCCCTGAACCCTATATTCCTTGGCTTGGGCAATGGTACCGTTGCCCGTTCCGCCGGCGGCGGAGAAAATGGCGTAGACGCCGGAATCATACCAATTCTTGGCCTGGGCCTTGGCCAGCTCGGGCTTGCCCCAGTCGTTAGCGTAGTAATCCACGAACTCGGCCTTGGGCAATATGGATCGCACGCCCTGGATAAAGCCGACTTCGAATTTGGTGATGGTCGGGCTGGGTATGCCGCCGATAAAGCCAAATTTGGGATTGGCGACCTTGTCCTCCACAGCCTTGAGGGCGGCAGCGACGCCAACAAGGTAAGAGCCTTCGTGCTCGGCGTAGACGGCTTCCATAACATTAGGCTGACCGACCCAATCCACATCGACGATGAGGTATTTCTGCTTGGGGTATTTAGGCGCCACTTCGATGAGGGCGTCGGACCAGGTGAATCCGGTGACGATAACCAGATCGTACTGTTCATCTGATGCCTGCATGAGATTGGGGATGTACATATCCTGGGTTTGGGCGGTGAGGACATCGTAGAATTTCCCACGCTTGCTCATTTTAGTCCAGCTGTCCCCGTAAAAATCCAGGATTCCCTTCCATGCCGCCTGATTGAAGGATCTATCGTCTATGCCTGTGGCGTCGGTGAGGAGACGCGAAGAGGGCTGGGCTGAAACTCCGGCCACAGTGGCAAGTACCAAACCGGTTAGGATCATAAGTCGAAAAAATCGTTTCATGTATGCCTCCGTAAAGATATAGCGCCTACCGGCGCCTGGGTTTGAGTATATGTCGGGCTAGGGAATCAGTCAACGAAGTGCGGAAATATAGGGACACGGCGGAATGGTCTGCGAGGGCCGCCTGCGAACGCTACCTGTGAGCGCCGTTTGTAAACACCGACTGCGAGGGTTGCCTGCCGGATAGGCTAGATTTCGGCGATCACATGTCCGTGGTAGTACTCATCGCGTAATTCCTTGACCTGGGGATCCGAGAGGTAGTCGTCGAAGCTCATGTATCGATCGATAACTCCTTGCGGACAGAGTTCGATAATCCTATTGGCGATGGAATTGACAAACTCGTGGTCATGGCTGGCAAAGAGCAGGGCGCCTGGGAATTCGATAAGCCCATCATTGAGGGCTGTGATCGCCTCTAAATCCAGATGGTTGGTAGGTTCGTCCATGATGAGAAAATTGGCGCCCGAGAGCATCATTCGGGAGAGCATGCAGCGTACCCGCTCGCCGCCCGAAAGAACACGCACGGGCTTGAGCGCCTCGTCGCCGGAGAAGAGCATTCTCCCCAGGAAAGAGCGGATGTAGGTCTCATCCTCTGACTCAGTGTACTGCCGTAGCCAATCTACTATGCTCAGGCTAGAGTCGAAAAGAGCGGTGGAATCCTTAGGAAAGTAAGCTTTTTCAACCGTTTGGCCCCAGTACGCGTCGCCCTGGAAGGCTTCCATTTCTCCCGCAAGCACCGAGAAAAGTGCGGATTTGGATACATGCTCGCGTCCTACAAAGGCTATTTTATCGTTGCGATTAACCGAAAGAGAGAAATTTTTTACTATAGAGCCGCTTTCATCGCCAATACTAAGGTTTACAAGCTTTAGTACGTTGTTGCCTATATCCCGATTCGGTTTGAAGCTGACATAGGGAAAGCGACGGGATGAGGGAACAATATCGTCGAGCTGGAGCTTATCGAGTATTTTTTTTCTGGATGTTGCTTGTCGGGATTTTGAAGCGTTGGAGGCAAAGCGCTGGATAAATTCTTTCAGGTCCTTGACCTTGTCCTCCCTGCGCCGCTTTTCGTCTTTTTGTTGCTGGACAAGGATCTTGTTCATTCTGTACCAGAAATCATAGTTGCCTGAGTACATGCGAATATGGCCAAAATCGATATCACATATGTGGGTACAGACTGCATTGAGGAAATGCCTATCATGTGAGACGACGATCACAATGTTGGGGAATTCGATGAGGAATTCCTCAAGCCAGCGAATGGATTCCAGGTCAAGGCCGTTAGTGGGCTCGTCCAGAAGAAGAATGTCTGGGTTTCCGAAGATAGCTTGGGCCAGGAGTACCCGGACCTTCAGAGACTCGCCTACGTTTTTCATGAGGGCTTCGTGCTGATCCTCGGGCACTCCCAGCCCCGAAAGAAGGATCGATGCTTGGGCTTCGGCTTTCCAACCTCCAAGCTCGGCGAACTCTGCTTCCAGTTCGCTTGCCCGAAGGCCGTCGGCTTCGGAGAAGTCTTCTTTTGCGTAGATTTCTTCCCTTTCTCTGGAGAGGGCATAGAGCTGTTCGTGCCCCATAATGACCGTATCCAGGAGGCGGAAATATTCAAATGCAAAGTGATCCTGCTTAAGAACCGCCATACGAGCGCCCTTGCTTATGTGGATCTCTCCGCGGTCATGCCCGATTTCACCGGATAGTACGCGTAAAAATGTAGTTTTGCCCGCGCCATTGGCACCAATAATGCCATAGCAGTTGCCGGGGGTAAATTTTAGGTTGACGTCCTTGAAAAGGCTGCGTTCGCCAAAGCCGAGCGCTAAGTCTTGTACTGATATCACGGATGGAATACTCCCTAGAATCGGGCTTAATTGCAAGGGGGTAAAAAAGATTTAAGGCTTGGGACGACATTGACTACCGATTCGTTTTACGAGTTAGATAGAGGCATGGGCATAAGTACCCGCAGCCTGCTCATTCTTTCGGACATCCACGGCCATGCCGAAGTGGCGAAAATCCTAGCGTCTCGGTATCAGGGCGTCGATGGAATCCTCATACCCGGGGATATTACCAATTTCGGGAAGGCGGAATCGGTCAAGACTGTGCTAGCGGCCTTAATGCCTAATAAGGGAGTTCTAGGCATCCATGGGGTATCGGGCAATTGCGACACCCTCTCTGCCAGACGATACTTTTCATCCTTAGGCCTGGATCTGGAAGCTGGAAGCTTCGAAACCCAGGAATTACTCGTTATAGGAGCAGGCGGAGGCTTGCGCAGGGCAGGGATTACCAGCTTCGAGCGAAACGAAGAAGAGCTGGAGGCAGCCATGGGGCCAGCACTCGACGCAGCCAGCAAAAAAACAGGACCCCGCCCAAGATCGAAGCCGATAATCGTCGTTACACATTCTCCACCTTACGGAACCAATGCGGATCTGCACGCCGGCATGCACGTGGGCAGCAAGGCTTTTTCCCGTCTCATGGGCAGGTACAACCCGGAAGTGTGGATTTGTGGCCACATCCACGAATCCCGCTGCGTATCATTAGAGGATGAAACCCTGGTTATAAATCCTGGACCCTGCGCCCTGGGTTACCATGCCCTCCTGGAGCTGAGATGGGAAGGGGAGGGCTTGGCTCCCACGGTCAAGGCCTCCCTCGTGTCGATTTAGCGTCTTCTTCAATCCCCAAGCGCACTATTTTTCTTACTCCAGCGACATGCCTTATCGCCCTGTAGGACTGTAAAGATATTTGAAATAATCCATATCGGTGGACAGGGTCTTTTTTAGCCCGGGGATAGTAGCCTTGTAGGACTCCATAGCCTTCCAGAACTCGAAGAACGAAGCATCCTTGCCGTAGGCTTCAGCGTAAATTTTCGTGGCCTCAGCATCAGCGGTTCCTTTAAGGGTTTCCGACTTCGCATAGGCCGAGGAGAGAACAGAACGCCGCTCATTTTCAAGCTTGCCCAGCCATTCGGCTTTTTTGCCTTCACCATAAGAACGAAACGCCTGGGCTATCTGGTTTCGTTCCTTGATCATACGCTGATATACGCTGTCGGTAAGTTCGTCGGAATATTTTATCTGCCTGGGTATTATATCGATAATTTCGATGCCGAACTCGGGCACGATGGAAGAGACGATGGCGATCATCTCGTTGGACAAAACTCGCCGTCCCTTCTCAATCTTTTCGTATTGTGCCTGGGATACGGTGAGCTCCTCCAGGGATGATGGCCCCATGACATCCCCTGTCTGGAAGGTTTCCACTATCTTGGTTTTTAGGATTTCGTCTGAATCCCTCACCGCTTCGCGCAGATAGTTGGAGGAAATGACGGTACGCACCGCGGAATCTATAACATCGTCCATGCGGCCGTAGGCGCTGTCTATGGTTGTCACCGATTCATAGAATTTTGTCAGATCGGCGATTCTCCAGCGAGCAGTGGCATCCACCCAGATAAATTGGTTTTCCTTGGTGGGGATCCGCTGCTTTTCCCCGTCCCAGGACATGAGTTTCTTCGGATACTTATTAACGATATCCACGAAGGGGGTCCTGAATTTCAGCCCGGCTTCGGTATGGGTTTTTACTATTTTACCAAAGCGCACAACCACGGCTTGTTCGCCCTCGTTCAGCACAAAGAATGGTCCTGCCACGATGACCGCCGCTACGATGATGCCCAGTATCGCAAGCAATATAATTGTTTTTTTCATATGGGCTACTCCTGGGCTCCGCCGAGCATTTTCAGCGGTATTACGTTTTCGAGGGCTTTATCGATTAGTTCCACATCGGTGTTACCAGCAAGAATCTCGTCTATCATCTCGAAATAGATACGTTTACGGGTTATATCCGGAGATTTTCTATATTCGGCTAGCACCGAGTCGAAGCGGGCTACATCGCCCATGGCCTTGTTTACCCGCTCAGTGGAATACCCCTGGGCTATCTCCACAAGCTGGTCAGCCTGACCTTTGGCCTTGGGGATTTCAGCGTTGTATGCTTCCTTACCTTCGTTAATGAGGCGGTTCATGTCCTGGATGGCCTTGTTAACATCCTCGAAGGCATCCTGAACTCCGGCGGGGGGAACGATGTTCTGTAACTGAACCTGGGTTATCTTGATGCCAAGCCTGTACTGGTCGAATATTTCGTTCATCATTACTACAGCGTTATCCTGGATAGTTTGCCGGTCTGAGCCGATGACGCCGAGAATGAGCCTGTCGCCCACAAGGCGATTCATGACCGACTGAGAAATGTCCCGTATCGTCTTTTGCTTGTCCTGTACATTAAAAAGCCACGCCTGGGGATCTGCGATCCTATACTGGATGATCCATTCGACATCGACGATGTTGAGGTCGCCGGTGAGCATGGTCGACTCGTCGGGAAACTTCTGCTCCGAATACTGGGTTTGGATTCCGGCTTTGATGGTACGGAATCCGAAAGTTTCGGTCTGGATAACCTTAGTGGGCACGATGTAGGACTTCTGGATTCCAAAGGGGAGTTTGTAGTGGAGGCCTGCGCCCACGGTCTTGGAGTACTTACCGAAGGTGGTTATGACAGCGTTCTCCGTCTGATCCACAATGATAAAGCTTGTGGACAGAATAGCGATGACGGCGATTGCCACCACAACTATGATAATGATGGGAGCCTTTAGCTTGAATTTCGGTAACTTGAAATTCACTTTAGGCCATATTACAGTTTCGGGCATTAATCAGCCTCCTGGAAAATTGGATTTCCTCACTATTGAATATACTTCTTTAGACGCGAGGGAAAAGGTTTTTTCGATTATTTCTAAAAATACTTCGGGCAAAGGGGCTTCCAAGTTCCGCGGAAGGTCTGGGCAAAATGCTTTATTAAAGGATAATCGAAAAGCATGGAGAAAGTAGGGGAAATTTTTTCGTCCGGCACCATATTTTACATCCCCAGCAAGAGGAAAGCCATGATAGGCCGACTGAACACGAATCTGATGGGTACGGCCGCTATGTAGCTGTATTAAGGCAAGGCTGAGTTCTTTCGAGTACGACATGGCTATGATATCCAGCGAGGCGGTTCTAGCCTTTGTCGTAGACCCTTCCGAAGCTTCTACATTCAGCACCCGGCTGCGCATGCCGGGGATACGGAGAAGCTTGTCCTCCCAATGATGCCGCCCTTCAAGTCTTCCTTCTAGTAAGGCTAGATAGGTTTTTCCTACCTGGCCATTTCTGAGCGCTGAGCTAAAGGCAATAGCTCCCTCCAGGCTCTTAGAAAAACAAAGAAGACCCGAGCTGTTTCTGTCTAGACGATGCAGAGGGCCAGGGACAAAGGAGAGGGAAGGGGGTAGCTTTCCCTCAAGATAGCTTCTTACTGCCTGTTCAAGGCTGTTCGCCGAGCCATGTACGAGTTGACCTTGGGGCTTGTTAACAAAGAGAAGAGAATCATTTTCGTGGATAATTTTAAGCTTAGTGGCAGCGCCAGTCTGACTGGGTGTTTCTCGTTGCCTAAGGCTGTGATCGCTCGAGTCTGGTGAGCCAAGGATTCTGCTCTCAATATGTTCACCCTGCCTGCAGCGGTATTCTGGGGTTTTCTTTTTCCCGTCAACTCTGATGTCACCCTTTCTCAGGGCACGGTGAATGGCCGAAAGCGGTAGTTCTTTGAGTGCTTTGCGGAGCACTCTATCAAGTCTTCGCCCTTCGTCATCGGAGCCAAGCTCCATGGTAAGGCTCCACTTCATCATAAAATTATAGCCCCCCTGATCCTTATGGTCAATGAAGAGGCAGGCGAGCGGATTCTGGTTTTGCAACAATAAGGAGTATTGACAGAACAGGGCCCGAAAGGGAAACTTCATGATCGATGAATAGCTTGATTGGTTCTCCGTCTAAACTTTTTTCCAACCCCATTTTTTTGTCCGCCTTTTTCAGTCTTGCAGGCGCTCAGCTCATAAAAGCTCTTATAGCGCTGACTAAGGCGAGGAAAGAAGAAGACTTCAGGGAGGCAATGATAATATTCTTCTGGAGGACCGGTGGCATGCCTTCGAGCCACTCCGCCACTGCCCTTGCTATTTCCACAGCCACCTTGCTCACCGAAGGTTATTCCAATCTCTTTATTCTATCGTTATTTCTAGCCCTCATAGTCATCCGCGACGCCCTTGGCGTACGGCGCTCTTCTGGACTCCAATCCCAGGCGCTCAACAAGTTGGGCTCGTCCTTGGAAGAAAAATCGATCCTCGACTACGAACCAGTCAAGGAAGTCCATGGTCATAACATAGCCGAAGTCCTCGTCGGCGCCGCATTGGGCATCGCAATTGCAATCATTTTTTGTATTTAACCATTTTGATACAAATAATTGGTCTTGCCATACGTTTATCGGATTCAACCAAGAAGTTAGGCAAAGCCCCGGTATATAAAAATCCTGGGCATATTATAAAGTTCCCCGGGGTATCGCCTTCCCGTCCACAGGCTTGTGGTATAAAATTCAACCATCATCTCCAAGGGTATAATATGTATGCAGGGCACTAAGGTAATTTTCGGGACATACAACACAATGCCGGAAGGTGCTTCTGACACCCTCTTCGAGCTGAGTTATCAGCGCTCTTGGCGACCATACCTGTCCAGCCTTTATAAATTCCCTTCCATCTGCTCGGTTTTGTATTACTCAGGGATAGTGCTCCAATGGATAGAAGAAAACCATCCGGAATTTACGCTCCTTTTGGAGGAGATGTCCGAGAGAAGACAGATAGAGCTGCTCGGAGGAGGGTACTACAGCCCGCTCTTTCCGATTCTCCAGCTCTCGGATAAGGTCGGGCAGATCGAACTGCTCACGACCTACCTGCGCAAAACTTTCGGCAAAAGACCATCCGGCGGATGGCTCTACGAGTACTCCTGGGATGCCGGACTGCCCCTGGTATTCAAAAATTCAGGGCTTTCATATTCCTTTCTACCCGCCGGCACGCTGGCCGCGGCGGGGATTGTCGATCTGAGCCATTGCGAACCTGTGGTAACCGAAGACCAACGGAAACTGCTCTGCGTGTTTCCGGTTTTCGATATAGACGAGACATTTGCTTCTCCCCATGCCTTTGAGAACGCGCTGGAGAGCCTTATGGCGCAGTATCCGGACTGCCGTCTCTATACAATCATGGCCAACGGTCATTCGGTGCCAGGCATGTGGGAAGCTTCGGGCTTGGAATCTCCCGATGTCATGTTCGAAAGAACCTTTGCATGGTTTCAAAAAAATTGTCTGTCTATTGAAACGGTATTAGCCCAGAATTATACCAAACTCATCAAGAATCCCAAGCTTTTTTATCTATCTTCCTGTTCTTCCAAACGCCTGGGTTCCTGCCTTGACCAGGCGGTGGAGCGGGGAAAGGGGCTCTGCTATCCTTCCATAGCTAAACAGCTAATTCTACAGCAGCCGGCGAGCAAGCAACTCTATGACAAGATGTACCACGTTCATTCGCTTATGTCTCTTTTACGTGGCGACAAGGCGCGTAAAAAGAGCGCCCAGGAGGACCTCTGGAAGGCCCAGAACGGGGAAGCCTTTTGGGAAGGCTGTATAGGCGGCTTGCGAAGGCCCGAGGTTCGTAAACGAGCATACAGGGCTCTGATCGATGCGGAAAAAGCCACCCGCATTCAGGGGAGCTTCAATCCCGGTCTGATCATGGATGACATCGATTGCGATGGCGAAAAGGAATTTCTCTACCAAGCCGCCGACTTAAACTGCTATATACACTGCCGAGGCGCCTCGGTGTTCGAGCTGGATTCTTTTAAGCATAAGCACAATTACTGCGGGGTATTTACAGATTCCAAGACCGAAAATTCTCTAAAAAGCTTTATCGATAGGATATTCGAATACGGAAGCTTCGGCGAAGAGCAGGCTGGCTTAGAAAAGCAGATCTACAGCAGTTCGGAACGGGAGAGAAGCCAGCAAAAAATCGTATTCTTTAGGGATTTTTACCTTTCTCGCGGAGATTCTCTCTTGGCGATGACATTGAAAAAATCCTTTCTTTTTCAAAAACACTGCGTCAGTGTGGACATCGAACTCTATAACAAGTCCCAGACTTCGGTTTCATTCCGCTATGCACAGGAGCTTGCACTTCTGCCTTTGGCTGCGCTGGCGGAACTTGAACTGGTTGCCGAAAAAGAACGCCAGCGGAGCCCCTTGGACCAAACCGCAAAACGTGTAGATTTCAACGCAGAGGCTTTGTTCCTTTTAGGATCCCAGACAAAGGAAAAACTGGAATTTCGTTCTGACCGCAATTTTACAGGGAGAATCGAACATACCATCGATAGACTGGACAACCCCCACATTTTAAGGCTCCAGCAAGGGGATTTCCACCAGGGACTTCCCGTACAGATTCCGGGTGAAGACCTCTACCAAGGCTCGCGCCTTCTCTTTGGTTGGGATATAGAGCTTAGCTCCGATTCAGCCACGAGTCTTTCTCTTTCGATGCATATCTGAGCCAGCCCTCGGAGCTTGCTACTTTTGTAGCTTTATTCGTACAATAGCCCATGGTTTTATCCACGTTCCCTGAATCCTTCCAAGGATTGAAGGTATATTTTATTGGAGCCAAGGGAACAGGCATGGCTGCCTTGGCTGAGATTTTCGCATCCCGGGGAGCCCTTCTAGCCGGAAGCGATGTCCCCGACACGTTCTATACCGACGCGGTCCTGGCGGCGATCGGGCTAATTCCCCACCAGTCCTTCAACGAAGAGCATATCGGAAACGACATCGACCTCGTGCTCTACTCCGACGCGTACAACGCTTCGAACAATCCAGAAATGGCTAAAGCCGCATCCTTGAATTTGCCCATGTTTTCCTTTGCCCAGGCCTTGGGTGCCCTATCCAGGCTGAGCGACTCCTCGGGTATTGCTGGGGTCCACGGAAAAACCACCACCACCGCTATGGTAGGTAGCCTCTTGGCTTCCCTGGGCTGCCCTGCTACTGTTCTTGCGGGTTCGGCGGTAGCTGCCTTCGCGGGAAGCTGCACGATGCGCGCCGGGTCAAAGTACTTTGTAGCCGAAACCGATGAGTACAGAAGGCATTTTTTGCACTTTTCTCCCAAAAGGATTCTTCTTACCAGCATAGAAAGCGATCACCAGGACTACTACCCAGACTATCAGTCCATATTCGACGCCTATGGCGAATACCTGGATAGTCTTCCCGCCGGAGGGCTTTTGGTGTATTGCGCCGACGACCCAGGGGCGGCTTCGGCGGCCTCGCGGCTGGGTAGCCTGCGGCCTGACCTGCGTTTTATCCCCTATGGGACCAAGGCAGAAGGTCCGTGGAAGATTGAGAGCATCAGGCAGGAGGAAGGAAGGAGTATTTTCAAGATTTCCGCCTTAGAGGAAAGCCTGGAGCTTTACGTGCCGGGTTCCCATTTAGTACTGGACGCCGTAGCAGCCTTGGCTCTCGCCGAAGACATAATTAAGGATTGGAAAGGTAGGGCGCCGGATACACACGAATGGTCGAAGTTAAAAAAAGCCCTAGCAGCTTTCTCGGGGTCGAAACGCCGGTCCGAGATAATCGGCAGTGCGAAGGGTGTTCTCGTCATGGATGATTACGCCCATCACCCCACAGCCCTGGCAGCGACAATACAGGGCATAAAGGCATTCTGGCCTTCACGCCGCCTGGTAGTAGACTTCATGTCCCATACCTACTCACGCACAGCAGCGCTCTTAGACAAGTTCGCCGAGAGCCTCGACGGTGCTGATTGCCTTCTCCTCCATGGTATCTATTCCTCCGCCAGGGAAAAACAGATTGGCGGAATCACGGGCATGAGTCTCTTTGAAAAGGTAAGGGCTAGGAGACCTGGACTCGTAGTAGGGGAAGGAAAATTCCAGGATTTTCTCTATTATTCGGAAAAACCAATGGATGCGCTGGATGATCTTATGAGCTTTCTGCGTCCCGGGGATCTGTTTATTACCATGGGTGCCGGGGATAACTGGAAATTGGGCGCGGCGGCGCTGAAAAAGCTTCAGGAAGGGGATTCACGGAATGTTTAAAAGCATGACCGGTTTTGCCAGGGAAGAATTCGACGAAGAAATCCTGGCAGGCACAATTCAGATAAAGTCCTACAACAACCGTTACCTAGATTTGGCAATTTCCTTGCCCTCCCAGTTAGCGGGCTTCGAGCCAAGACTCCAGGCCCTACTGGCTTCAAAAATTCGCCGGGGAAAGGTCGAGTACAGCCTGAGAATTAAAAAAATCGAAAAACCAGCGGCTGTTCGAGCTGATTCAGATGCCGCCAAGGCGCTCTATGCCGCACTCAGCCAGATAGCGGGCGAACTCGGCTTGGCTGAAAAACCTTCTTTGGCAACCCTGAGCTCCTTTGAGGGAGTGATAAGTTTTGACAAGGAAGTGGATTCAGAGAAATTCTGGTCCTTAGTCGAGGCTAGAAGCCTTTCCGCTCTCCTGGCTTTTGAGAAATCGAGGCTCGTGGAAGGTGAAGCGACGAGTCGAACTATCGATGCAGAGCTCGAGCGCTTCGAAGCCGGGCTGGCCACGGTCCAGACTAAGGCGGCTGAGATCGATACAACTGTTCAGACTCAGCTTAAAGCACGATTCGACGAAATACTGCCTAAAGGCTATGACGAAACAAGGATGCTCCAGGAGCTGGCGGTACAGTTAGTCAGGCTCAGCATCAGCGAGGAGGTCTCTAGGCTCAAGGCTCATATCGAAGCCTTTAAGACCATCCGCCTCGATGATGCTCCCTCCAAGAGGCTGGATTTTCTTTGCCAGGAGATGAACCGGGAAACGAATACCATCGGTTCTAAGAACATGCTGATTCCCGTGGCCCATGCCGTGGTGGAGATGAAAGATGCCCTGGAGAATATCAGGGAACAATTGAGGAATATCGAATGAGTACCCCAAGGGCATCGATAATAGCGATCTCTGGCAAATCGGGCTGCGGCAACACGACGGTTTCACGTATCGTAGCGGAGCTGCTGAATCGAACCTTCATCAACTACACCTTTAGAAAAATGGCCGAGGAAGAAGGGCTAAGCCTAGCAGAGCTTCTTGCCCTCGCCAATGAAGACCCCTCCTGGGACAGAAGACTGGATTCTCGTCAGGTGGAATTGGCGCATAGAGAAGATTGCGTCATTGGTTCCCGGCTTGCCATGTGGCTGCTGGGCGACGCGGATCTCCGGGTATATCTCAAGGCCAGCCAAGAGGTGCGGGTGGACAGGATTTTCTCCCGAGAAGGCGGTGACAAGGTGCAAATTGCCCGTTTTACCGCCGCCAGGGATATCGATGATCAGCGCAGATACAAGGAGATATACGGAATCGACACCGAGGACATTTCCTGCGCCCACCTGGTGATCGATACGGAGCTCTGGGATGCCAGGGCCATCGCCGCTTTGATTGTAAAGGCTTTTAGGCTACGAAACACTGGCAGTAAAGGCTAGAATCGATGAGTAAGCGAGAAAAACGAGTAGCCCTTGTCACTGGAGCGTCAAAAGGCATCGGTGCGGCACTGGCTGAGTACCTTCATAAAGATGGCTTCATCGTCTATGGAACGAGCAGGAATCCTGAGCCTGTTGACCCATATTCCCAAAAGACTCCGACTATGCTGTCGATGGACATCACCAATCCTGGATCGGTGCAGAATGCCGTTGCCCAGCTTTTAAACAGGGAAGGTCGGATCGATCTACTGGTGAACAACGCAGGATTACATGTAGTGGGGGTACTGGAGACCATGCCCTTAGAGGAGTTCGAACGGTGCTGGAGGACCAATTGCCTCGGTGCTTTATTGGTGAGCCGCGCCGTGGTCCCACGAATGAAAGAGCAGGGCCAAGGCCATATCATCAACATCAGCTCGGTCGGCGGCGCCCTGGGCTTGCCCTTTCAAGGCGCGTATTCCGCGTCCAAGTTCGCCTTGGAAGGCTTAAGCGAATCCATGAGAGCCGAGCTGCGCGGCTTCGGTATAAAAGTAGTCCTCATCCAGCCCGGAGATATCCGCCATCAAGATTGCAGGTCTGAAAGCCCAGCTCCCGCGGAATATGTAAAGGCCTTTAGTACTGTTATGAAGGTAGCCTGGGAGGATGAGGAAAAGGGCTATCCGCCCGAGCTATTAGGCCCCTTGGTGCTTAAAATTCTTTCTAAGAAGCATCCTAGGCTCCGCTATAGCTTCGGCAATGTTTTCCAGCGGCTTGTCCCCGGGGCAAAACGCCTTCTGCCCTGGAATTTGTACGAGAAGGCTTTGAGACTCTATTATAAATTCTGATATGCAGGGTAGAGTAGACATTGGGCTTCGGCCTTGAAAGAAGGAGATACGAATGCTGGAAGAACTGAGCACCCCCATCGAAAACCTCAAGGAAGAAATTCTCGATATATGGGGGCGTCTTTGACGCTGCTTCCCTCGAAAAATCAATAAAGGAAAAAGAAAGCCTTTCCTCCCAGCCCGATTTTTGGAATGATTCAGCCAAAGCCGGTCGTATTTTTGCCTCGATCAAACAGGCAAAGGAGCGATTGGAAACCTGGAAGTCCCTGGCTGCCGATATTAATAACCTGCAAGAATTCTTTGCCATGGCTCTGGAAGAAGAACAGGCCGATATGGAAGCCGACATCGTATCCAGCCTCGAAGGGATACGTAAGCGGTTTGATGAGGCTGTGGTGCTGGAATTGCTTTCAGGCGAGGCTGATTCATCCGACGCCTACGTGGCTATCCATGCAGGCTCTGGGGGCACCGAGGCCTGCGACTGGGCAAGCATGCTGTTGCGCATGTATACCCGCTGGGCCGAGCGAAGAGGTTTTAGCACCGAGGTGATCGATCTGCTCGAAGCCGAGGGGGGGATAAAATCGGCTACGTTGCAGATAAGCGGTTCCTACGCTTATGGGTACCTCCGGGGCGAGAGTGGTGTGCATAGACTGGTGAGAATTTCTCCCTTCGATGCTAACGCCCGCCGTCATACATCCTTCGCCTCGCTCTATGTGCTGCCCGTGCTGGACGATTCCATCACCATCGATATCCGACCCGAAGATATCCGTATCGATACCTACCGATCGGGGGGCGCTGGCGGGCAAAAGGTCAATAAGACCGACTCAGCGGTTAGGATCACGCATCTGGAGACGGGAATAGTCGTAACCTGCCAGAACGAGCGTAGTCAGTACAAGAATAAGGACGTGGCCATGAGTGTGCTAAAGTCCAGATTGTACGAGTACTATCGCCAGGAAAAGGAAAAGGAAAACGAAAAATTCCAGAGCGATAAAAAGGAAATAGCCTGGGGATCTCAAATACGATCTTATGTCTTTCAACCCTACACCTTGGTCAAAGATCATCGAACTAAATTCTTCCTGGGCAATGTGCAAGCGGTAATGGACGGCGACATAGATCCTTTCATCGAAAATTATCTGCGCTGGCGATGGAAGGGCGGAGTCGCCACGGTGGGCAGTGACGATGAGGAAGTTTAGAAAAGGCGGTTTTCGGTCCGTCTTTGCGCTTGTATCGATTTTTTTGTCTTTTTGTGTTCTCTCCTCACCCTTGATCGCTCAGGAACAGGACGCTGTTAAGTCGGATAGCCAAGAATTGAGCCAAGACAGTAGCCAAGACAGTAGCCAAGAAAACAAAGCTGGATCCGATGTCTGGCAACTTGGGATTGGACTTTTCTTTCCTCTTGCCAGTGAGGTATTGGCGCGCCTTGAGCCTGAGGAGCTTACTATCGAGGCACTATCGGCCTTAGCCGGTGAAGCGGGGGAGGGTAAGTTTTCGGCCACCTTGCCGGGGCTTTTGGCAACCATCATGGAACCGCTACCCCAGTATAACGCCACAATGCCCGGGGGCGGCGAAAGCACCGGGATAGAATGCGAGTTTAGGTTTAAAAACCAAGACGAACGGTTTTTTGATCCCAGAGACGATCGGGATGCCATTATCGCCCTGGATGGCTTTGTCACAGGGTTTTATTCAGAACTGGCCGAAGGACTTGATATACTTTTGCTCTATTATGAATTGCAAAAACCATTGCCCCTCGGTTACCGCATCCAAGCCTTGAGCATTGGCGACCTAGATACGTTTCATGAATTCATTTTACCAAGGCTATTCTCCTGGGTATCGGGAAGAGCTTTGAGCGTCTACGATATCGCGACGGGAGTTTTTGGAAGGATCGCCATAAAGAGCAAGTCTGGATCTGATTACTGGTATTCAATAAAAGGATCCAGGATTTTTGTTGCCGATGCGACATATCAAGTTTTTACGCTCAGCGCGCCGGGATACCAGGATATGGAACTTGAAATCGACAACCCCGGGCCGTTTCTGTTCAGGACTATCCAAGCACCGCTAACACGGCTACCAGGACCTAGTCCAGCCCAGGATTTTAGCCAGGCAAGCGATGCCTTGGAATGGAAAGAAGAAGCTACCTTCAACAAGGCTCGAGCTCGTTTCAGCGCCAGTCTAGGACGATTTCTGGTAAGCCTTCCCGTAAGTCTGCTATCGGTTGGCAATTTTCTGTCCATTCAGGAGGCATACATCCGATACGCCAAACCAGCATCGGCCTATTATGGAAGCGCTACCTTCACCGGTGTTTCAGTGGCATTTAGCCTGGGTTTTACGGTTGATACTATCATCGCCCTCGTGGATTTGTTGCGGATTTCGAGATAAATTCTTCAAATGGAGACAGCATGGGTTTTGCAGATAGGATAAAAGCACTGTTCAGAAAACAAAGACTGGACGATGAGGTTTTTGAGGATTTAGGTGACCTCTTGGTGGAGGGCGATCTTGGGGCGGCCTTTGCGTTCGAGATTGTTGATACGCTGAAGGCTTTGTGCAAGAAAAACAAGGTTGACAACCCAGACGCGGCACGGAGCCTGCTCAAGGAGCTTCTACGGCCCTACGCTCTAAAAGCTGAGCTTGTCCTGGACAAAAAAGCCCTGAACATCTGCCTCCTTCTGGGCGTGAACGGCGTAGGCAAGACAACGTCCTGTGCCAAGCTGGCCGTATGGGAACGCAACCAGGGTGTCGAAAACATTGTTTTGGCCGCTGGGGACACTTTTAGGGCTGCAGCGGTAGATCAGCTCAAGATCCATGGACAGCGCACCAATATCCGGGTGGTAGCCCAGCACCAGGGCGCCGATGCCGCAGCCGTGCTCTGGGATTCCATAGAGGCCGCCGGCACCCAGGGACCGGGTCTGGTCATTGCCGATACCGCCGGTAGGATGCACACCAGGGCTGACCTGCTGAAAGAGCTGGAAAAGATGAATAAGGTTATCGCCCAACGGGCTCCCACTGCAGGCTATCGCAAGATTCTCGTCCTTGATTCGACAACGGGGCAGAACGGTATGCGGCAGGCCGAGACCTTCCATCAAACAGTAAGGCTGGACGGCGTGATTCTGAGCAAGCACGATTCAACTGCGAAGGGTGGCATGGTACTGAGCCTTGCCAAGCAGTTCGGACTGGCCACGCTTTTTGTGGGAACGGGGGAGGGCTACGGCGACTTCGCGCCCTTCGATCCCGACAACTTTCTCGATGGTTTTGTAGGGCTGTAACGATGACCCTGGAATCCCGCCTGTTTGCCGCAGCCCGCTGGGGCTTTTCCAGCAAGCGGAGAATGTCCCTGAGACGAGCCGGTCTGGCAGCCGCGGGAATAGCTGCGGGCGTTGCCGCCCTCATTATCGTGATAGGTGTCATGGGTGGGCTCCAGAAAGGCTATATCGAATCGATTCTGGAGATTTCCAGCTTTCATATCAGGGTAAGTTCGTCAAAACCGGTGAGCGGTTCGACCATGAGCGCTTTGCGCTCGATCAAGGGGGTGAGTTCGGCCCTGCGATTCAAGGAAACCCAGGTATTAGCCATAGGCCCTTCGGGAGTCACGATGAGCTTAGCACTACGTGCTTTCGAACCGGGCAGCGAGGGCTTCGATCCAGGGCTAGCAGCCGCCCTGGGCCTTGTCCAGGGTGAGAAGCTGCCGCAACCCAAGGGCTTAAGCCTTGGCAAGGAGGCAGCCGCTGCACTGGGGACAGATCGAGGCTCGGAAATAAGGATTTTTGGCATGAAGCAGACCGAGGAAGAAGGAGTCGTCCCTATTTCACTCAACCTTGGTGTGGAGTCGATCTTTACCTCAGGCTATTACGAATTTGATGCAAGCATGGCATTTCTGAGCTTCGAGCAGACGGAAGCCTTTAATCAACTTTTTGATTCCTCGGAGTGGATTCTGGGCATAAAACTAAACAGGCGCTTCGATGTGCAGGCCATGGAATCCGCAGTAGCGGCAGCCCTGCCAGAAGGCGATTGGAGTATAGTCAGCTGGAGGGAGTACAACAGGAGCTTTTTCGGCGCCCTGAGAACCGAAAAAGCTGTGATGCTGTTGCTGATTAGCCTAATCTTTGTCGTGGTAGGCATCAATATATTCCATGCCATGCGCAGGAACATCGCTGGCAAAATGGCTGACATAGCGGTGATAAAATCTTTTGGAGCAAGCGATGCCGATGTTCGGAGCATCTTTGTCCTGGACGGCCTTTCGATAGGTATTTCCGGCGCCCTCGCCGGGGCTGCCTTAGGCCTTTTGGCGGCCTACAATATCAATCCCATAGTCGAGGGATTTTCGGCTCTATCGAGGGCATTGGTTTCGCTGGCAAATCAGCTTGGGCTTTCGGCCCCAGGCGGCGAGTATAGGCTCTTTTCGCCGGCACATTACTACATCGACCGTATACCTGTAGCGATTTCGGGCGGCGAATTGGCCTTTATCGTCTTATTGGCGATAGTATCCACCGGCATCGCGGCATTCGCGGCTGCCCGAAGGGTGTCCGAGGCAAGTCCTTCGGAGGTTTTCAGGAATGAATAAAAACATACGCAAAGCTGCGGGCGATGGAGCAATATCGGGCGACGCAGTAATTTCCGCCAATGCTACGATTTTAGCCGATGCGGCAATTTCCTGCAAAGGGCTTTGGAAAAGCTTTGCCAGCAAAGCCGAAACCCTGGATGTGCTCAAGGGCGTAGATATGGAACTTCCAACGGGCAGTTCCTGCTCCATAGTTGGGGCAAGCGGCTCGGGTAAGAGCACCTTTTTGTCCATACTTGGCGGCATCGAGCGCTTGGACAAGGGCGAGCTGAGGGTAGGGGGGTACGAACTCCACAGGCTTTCCGAGAAGGAACTCCCGGTTTTTAGAACCAAGGTTATTGGTTTCGTTTTTCAATTCCATTATCTGCTTAAGGATTTTTCCGCCCTGGAAAATGTTGCGCTTCCTGCCTACATGGCGGGGCTCGGCAGGAAAAAAGCCTGGGAGAAGGCTGAGCAGCTTTTAATAAAGGTCGGCTTGAAAGAGCGACTTAATCATTTTCCCTCGGAACTATCGGGTGGCGAGCGTCAGCGGGCGGCGATCGCTCGCGCCTTGGTGAACGATCCCCGGGTGATTCTAGCGGACGAGCCCACGGGCAACCTGGATGCACAAAACGCTGACACCGTCAGCGAACTGCTCTTCGAGCTGCCCGCTCTTACCGGAACCAGCCTTGTGCTCGCTACCCATGACAGGGAATTGGCACAAAAGGCCTCGGTTCGCTTTGCCCTGATACAGGGCAGCTTACAAACTTCATGAATATTTCCCCCTTGCTCTTTGTTGCAGCCCGTTCTCTTTTAGGCAGAAAAAAAGCTGCTTTGGTCGGAAAAGATTCCAAGGACAAGGCTGGACAAAGGCTTTCACCATCCCATGGGCTTGTGGGTGCTATTCTCGGAATCGGCATCAGCCTTGTTCCGCTCCTTTTAGTCCTCGTCGTATCGGATGGGATGATCGAAGGCATTACTCGGCGCTATATTGAAACAAAGACCTACCATATCCAGGTCGCGGTTCCCGACGGCTTTAGCGCTAGCAAAGCAGCATCGGGACTTGTGGCGGCCCGAGCCATCCCCGGCGTCATAACAGCCAGTCTGGAGACCAATGGCAGCGCTGTAGCGGTTTCGGCATCCGCCAGCGGCTCGGTCATGCTCAGGGCTGCGGATCCTGAGTTTTTTAGTGAAAGGGGCACGAAATCCTATCTCAATATCCTGGAAGGCAGTCTTATTCCAAGAGGCACCAGGGATATAGTGCTCGGCTCGGCCTTGGCGAAAAAATTAAAGCTTTCGGTTGGAGACCAACTTACCATCATAACGCCTAATCATGAAGCCGAAGAGGGCGGCGAATCGGATGGCTACGCTGGATACCGACCACGGCTTTCGTTTTTTAGGGTGACTGGCATTGTAAGCGCAGGCTACAGGGATCTGGATGAAGTCTGGGCTTTTATCAGCCCTGCCGCAGGCCAGCGGCTGCTTGTATATTCTTCCTGCTATTCGTTTATGGGCTTGAAGGTAGAGGACCCCTATTCCAATTCCCTGGGCGAAATACGACTTGCTCTCTCCGAAAGCCTTGACTCCCTCTATCCCGCATGGTTCGACTCCTACCTGGCAAGAACCTGGCCGGAAGTGGAACGCAGTCTCTACGCATCTTTTGGTACCACGAAGATCACACTTCTCTTTATCATGGGGATCGCGCTCTTGGTGGCAGCCATAAATCTCGGTTCCAGCCTCTCCACCTTTGTGGTGGAACACTCAATGGATATAGCGGTGCTCAGAAGCTTTGGCGCTACCGACAAAGCCATACGGCGAATTTTCGTGGGCGCAGGCCTTTTAACAGGGAGCCTGGGGACGCTGATCGGACTGGCGGCGGGACTTCTTGTCTCGCTTAACGTGAATGCACTTATCAGAGCCCTGGAGTGGCTTCTCAATATCGGCGGTTCGCTCTTCGCTTTTTTAACGGGACGGAGGGCTGTGGCGCTCCAGTTGCTGGATCCTGCCTATTACCTTGAGGTAATACCGGTAGCGATTGATTTTGAGCAGATTGGTAGCATCGTTCTACTGTGCATTATTCTCAGCGCCCTCGTGTCGCTGCTGCCGGCCAAAAAGGCTATGCGGGTATCGGTACAGGAGCTTATAAGAAAAAGCGCTTAAAATCCGGTTTCTATCAATTTTATGAAGCGTATGCTATGATTGCACCCGTATATCCCAGGGAGGAACATAATGGCAAGAAAAGCGGGCGCCCACAGCGCCGATTTTGTACAGGAAAAACTTGAGCCATCACTGCTCAACCCCCAGGCTTCGGTCAAAGCCAAAGCCGCGCGCGGCAACGCGGGGGAAGATTCAGAAAAACTAAAAGCCCTTGAAGCCGCTAGGCTCCAAATAGAAAAACAGTTCGGACAGGGTTCGATAATGAAACTGGGCACTCATCAGATGGCCCAGGGCATAGAGGTGATTCCTTCGGGCTCTATTCTGTTGGATGAAGCCTTGGGCATCGGTGGCTATCCACGGGGTAGAATTATTGAAATTTATGGTCCCGAGTCTTCAGGAAAAACAACCTTAGCCCTCCATGCCATCGCCGAAGCTCAGAAAAAAGGCGGAATCGCCGCATTTATCGACGCTGAGCACGCGTTGGACCCAATCTACGCCAAGAATTTAGGAGTCGATATCGATGAGCTCTGGGTTTCCCAGCCTGACAACGGTGAACAAGCCTTGGACATAACCGAATCCCTCATTCGGTCCGGAGCGGTTGATGTCATCGTAATAGACTCAGTGGCAGCCCTTACACCCCAGGCCGAGATCGAAGGCGAGATGGGGGACGCCCATGTAGGCCTTCAAGCGCGTCTCATGAGCCAGGCCTTGCGCAAGCTTGCCGGCACCCTTTCCAAGAGCAAGACACTATTGGTTTTCATCAACCAAATCCGTATGAAAATTGGCATAATGTTCGGCAACCCCGAGACCACCACGGGTGGCAACGCCCTTAAATTTTACGCCTCGGTCAGGCTTGAGGTGCGAAAAATCGAAACAATCGAAAAAAGCGGCGACGAGGATGCCCTGGGTAATAGAGTCAGGGTCAAGGTTGTCAAGAACAAGGTAGCGCCCCCCTTCAGGCGGGTCGAGTTGGAGATAATTTTCGGCATGGGAATCTCCTCCTCGGCGTCGCTTCTCGATGCGGCGGTCAAATATTCAATCATCGATAAAAAGGGTGCCTGGTACACCTGGGGCGAGGAAAAGGTAGGCCAGGGACGGGAGAACGCCAAGCTCTACCTTGAGCAGAACCCAGACATGGCCGTGCTGATCGAGCAAGCGGTACGGGAAAAGATGGCCCAGAAGAACCAGGTGCAAGACTCACCGCTCGAAATTCAAGCCACGTCTCAAACTACAAAGACTGCGGTACCTTCCCAGGATCCAGAGGTTATTAGCGCCGAAGATCTCTTTTAAGGCTAACTATGGAAAGGATTTGGCTAGGGCTTGGCTCGAATCTAGGGGATAGCCAAGCGTTTATCCGGAAGGCTGCGCGCCTTCTGGGAGAACATCTGGCTGAAATACGGATTTCCGGGCTTTGGCGTTCTAAGCCTCGGTACAACACCGATCAGCCGGATTTTCTCAACGCGGTTCTCACAGGCCTTTGCGAGCATAAGCCCCTGGAATTTCTAGATCTAATTCACAACATAGAAGTTGCTCTTGGCAGGGACAGAGCCTCCGTTCCGTCCAAGGGCGCTAGAACAATCGATATAGATATTCTACTCTATGGAGAGCGCATTATTACCGAAGAAAATTTGATCATCCCTCACCCCGGAATGAGGGAGCGAAAGTTCGTTTTGCTTCCCCTGGTAGAATTGGATGCAGAGCTTGTCGACCCGGTGAGCGGCCGTCCATTTTTGGAGTATCTGGCGGAGCTTCAACCCCAGGGTATTTACCCCTTGGGACAAGGCATATATGATGCTCTTTGTCCCTGATGAATAGCAATCCAGAATCTACGTTCGACCAACCCGACTCTTCCAGCCTCATGGAGAGCCAAGGCCGCAGGTTTCATCTTAAGGATTTCGAAGGCCCCCTCGATCTTTTACTATTTCTCATAAAGCGCAACGATATGAACATATACGATATTCATATCGCTTCCATAACAGAGCAATATCTGGAATGTCTTAAAAACGAGGCTGGGGTAGACCTGGACGAGCTATCGGAATTTTACAACCTTGCCGCGACACTGCTGCTCATAAAGTCCCGCATGCTTTTACCCTTGGGCTCCCTGGACGACGAGGATTTTGATGATCCCAGACAGGGACTTATCGAAAAGCTCATCGAATATCAAAAATACAAAAAACTTTCTAGCCTCATGGAACAGCGTGAGATGGAGGTCGAATGGAGACTGGAGCGATCCTGCATGCAGAGAATCCTTCCCTTTTCGGAAGTTGACGATAAGGATCTCTGGACAGACCTCGATGTATGGGACCTATTAAAAACTTTTTCTTCCCTTGTCAATAATTTCAGTCCCGAAAAGATTATAGATCTTTATGAGGAAATCTCAATCCACGAGAAACTGGCGCTCATGAACGAGCTTTTAGAAAAACATGGTGAGTTTTCCTTTGTCCAGTTGATCACAAGGCCCAGATCTGCGCTCGATCTGGCCTGTGCCTTCCTGGCCATGCTGGACGCGGTAAAGAACAAAATTATCCGCATAAGGCAGCACAGACTTTTCGGGGATATTATAATTTCGCCCTCTACACTTAACGAGGAATACAATGGATGACCTGAGTACCGAGGATCGCGCTGCTTTGATAAGCGCAATTCTTTTTTTAGAGAGCGAACCAATCGACGAGGCCGGGTTAGCCAGACTGTCAGGGCTTTCCCATGAAGAGGTGGCCGAAGCCATTAGCCGCCTTGCCGTGGAATATGATAACGAAGTCCACGGTTTTGCGCCCATGCGCTCGGGCGGGGGTTGGATTTTCGCTCCTAAATTGGAGCTCTGGGAAAAGCTCAAGGATCATTATGGAAAGAAAAACGAGGCAAAGCTTTCCCGGGCAGCCATGGAGACCCTTTCCATTGTGGCTTACTCCCAGCCCATAACCCGGGCGGAGATCGAGGCGATTAGGGGCGTATCGGCCGATGGCATGATCCGCTATCTCCTGTCCCGGGAATTGGTGAAGGAACTGGGCAAGAAGGATGTTCCGGGAAAGCCCATGCAGTACGGTACGACCCAGGAGTTTTTAAAATACTTCAAGCTTAATTCGATTTCCGAGCTCCCTCCATTGAGTGAGATAGAGAAGGATCGCTTTGCTAAAACCGAGGGCGAACAGGGATGAAAGAGTCTATCAGGCTACAGGCTTATCTCGCGTCCTGCGGACTAGGTTCTCGTCGTTTTTGTGAGCGTTTTATCGAGGAGGGAAGGGTGATGGTGAACGGATCCCTTGCCGTCCTGGGTACCAGGGTTGAGCAAGGGGATGCTGTGACTCTCGACGATCGTCTCGTGGAGCCGCAGTCCCGTCTGCGATACATAGCGCTCAACAAACCCCCGGGGTATATCAGCTCCATGGCTGACGAGCGAAACCGACCTGTGGCAGCTTCGCTTATAAAATCTTCGGTAGAGGAACGGGTCTATAATATCGGACGGCTCGACCAATGGTCATCCGGCCTTCTTCTCTTCACCAACGATGGGGAATTCGCCTCCCTCTTAGTACACCCCCGGAGTTGTATCGATAAGGAATACCTCGTGCGCTGTGATCTTCCCATACCGGAGGAATTTCCGGAGCGCTTCACGAAAGGGCTGTCGATCGAAGGCATACTCTACAAGGCGGCGCGAGTCGACCTTGTGGATGAAAAAACCATGAGAATTGTACTGGTGGAGGGAAAAAACAGGGAAATCCGCAAGGTTCTTGGGCATTTCGGTCTTCGGGCGCTCTTTTTGCGCCGGGAACGGATAGGGCCCATCGAGCTGGGAACCCTGGCCGAAGGTTCATACAGAGACTTGGACACTACCGAGGTGGAAGCCCTCAAGAAGTACTCAAACAATGCCAGGCAGGCTACGATGTCAGGCCGCAAGGAAGGTACAGCGTAATGATAGTCGCAATGGACGGCCCGGCGGGCTGCGGAAAATCGACAATAGCCAAGCTTCTTTCGGAGCGGATGGGGTTTTTGTACGTAAATTCGGGCAACATCTATAGGGCTCTCACCTGGGCGGCGCTGCAGAAAGGCTTGGGCTTGAACGATGAGGCTGCCCTTATTTCTGCCGCCTCCGAGGTTTCGGTGGATTATGACAAGGGTGGCTCCATACTACTTGACGGCACCAGGCTCAGCACAGAGCTTCGGTCGGCGGAGGTCGAGGCTATTGTAGCCCAGGTATCCGCCATCCCCGAGATACGCAGGATCGTCAACGAGATAGTGCGCCGCCTCGCCCGGGGCAAGGACGTAGTGGTGGAGGGCAGGGACATGACCACCGTGGTCTTCCCCCAGGCGGAGCTCAAATTCTTTATCGACGCCTCGACGGAGGAGCGGGCGAGGCGGCGCTTCGCCCAGGCTAGTTCTTTGATGTCCTACGAGGAAATACTCGCTAATATCAAAATGAGGGATGCCATTGACAGAAATAAAAAGATCGGCGCCCTTAAAATCGCTCCGGATGCCCTGTATTTAGATACATCCGACTTGACCATAGAAGCAGTTTATGAGAAAGTATACAGCAAAATTCTACATTTAAGGGAAGCACATGGAGAATAAGGAAGTGGTAATGGACGCCGCCGCACCCTCCCGCGACGAATTCCAGACACAATTGCAGGAGCAGTACCTCAAGAGTTTCGAGGGGCTGGAGGAGGGCGATTTAATCGACGGCAAAGTCGTACAGATCGCTGGTGATTTTGTCTTCGTCGACGTAGGGTACAAATCTGAAGGAAAGATTCCTTTAATCGAGTTCGGAGACACGCCGCCCCAGGTTGGCGACGATGTCAAGGTTATATTGGTCAAAAAAGAAACCCACTCGGGCGAAGTGATCGTATCCAAGAAGCGGGCGGAGGAAAAAGTATTTTGGAAAGCCATCGCCAACGCTTTTAAGGAGCACCAGACCGTTGAGGGGAAAATTGACAAGGAAGTGAAGGGCGGCTTTGAGGTCGACCTAGGCCATGGGCTCAAGGGCTTCCTTCCCTCATCCAAGGCGGATATCCAGCGTGTCGAGAACGGCGCCGAGTATGTCGGCCTCAAGAGCAGCTTCTACCTCGAAAGGCTCTATTCCGAGAAAAAGATCAACATTATCCTCAACCGCCGCCGGTGGCTGGAGGAAGACATAGACAAACGCAGGGAAGCCTTTTTCCAGACCGTGCAGATCGGTGACACCGTCAAGGGCGTGGTAAAGAGTTTCACCAGCTTTGGCGCCTTTATTGACTTAGGCGGCTTCGATGGGCTTCTGCACATCAACGACATGAGCTGGGGACATGTAACCCGGCCCAAGGACTATGTGCGTAAGGGCGAAGAAATCGAGCTCAAGGTTATCAGGCTTGAGCCCGAAGAAAAGCGTATCAACCTTTCCCTCAAGCATTTTAGCCAGGACCCCTGGTTCACCTTCGAGGAAAAGTATCACGTCAACGACATTGTCAAGGGCAAGGTGACAAAGCTCACCGACTACGGTGCCTTTATCGAGCTGGAGGAGGGAATCGAGGGTCTTGCCCACATTTCCGAATTCTCCTGGGTTCGCAAGGTACACAAGCCAGACGACATGCTCAAAGCTGGCGATATCGTGGACTGCATGATCTTGGGCTACGACATCCAGGCGGGCAAGGTGTCCCTGGGGCTCAAGCAGGTTCAGGTTAATCCCTGGGACAACATCAACGAAAGCTATCCCGTGGGCATGAGGCTCACTCGTAAAATAGTCAAAGTCACCAACGCTGGCGGCTTTATCGAGCTTGAGGAAGGCATCGACGGCTTCCTTCACGCCGACGATCTTTCCTGGACCAATAGGATCAAGAATCCCGCTTCGGTCCTTCATGAGGGCGAGGAGATCGAGGTTGTGGTCATCGAGAGCAGCCCCGAAGAGCGGAACATCCGCCTTGGCGTCAAGCAGCTCTCGGAGGATCCCTGGAGGTCCTTTGCCAAAGCATTCAGGCTGGGCTCCATCGTGGAAGGCACCGTGTCGAACGTAACAGATTTTGGCGTCTTCGTGCGTGTTCAGGGCGATATAGACGGTCTGGTCAAGAAGCAGGATCTTAGCTCTGACAGGGACGAATCCTGGGACGATGCCCTTAAGAAATTCTCTGTCGGCATGGCGGTTAAAGCGGTGGTAATCGATCTGAGCCCCGAACGCCAGAAGCTTGGTCTTTCAATCCGCGATCTGGTGCAGCGCCAACAGCGGGAAGAAATCTCCAAGTTCATGCAGAGCGAGGAAGAGGGCGGCAGTGGCTATACCATCGGCGACCTCTTAAAAGAGCGCGATACGTCCAAAAAGAATTCCTGATCACCGCAGAAAAGAGTGTGAGCGGGAAAAGACAAGGCCATGGTAGGGAATATTGATCAGGCAAAGTTCGATTTGCTCGTTGAGGTCTGTGCCCTCATCAATTCGAACTACGCCAACGGCAAGGCCTTAGTCTCCCAAATAATCGAATCTTCAAGCAGGCTCGTCGGCGCTGAGGCGGCGAGTCTTTTGCTTTACGATCCCGTGGCGGGCAAGCTACGCTTTGAAATTGCCCTGGGACCAAAGAAAGCGGAGCTCACCGGCAGGCTCATCGATCCCGGCGAAGGTATCGTTGGTTGGGTTGTCCGTGAAGGGCAATCGCTCATTGTCAACAATCCCGAAAGCGATCCTCGGTTCTCGCCCACCATATCCAAGGAAGTCGATTTTCCCACCAAGTCCATTCTGGCCGTACCCATGAAGGTAAAGGGGAATCTTGTCGGGGTAATCGAAGCGATCAACAAGACAAAGGGTAGGTACTTCCTACAGGAAGACCAATATTGGTTAGAGCTCTTCGCGCTCCAGGCCGCCATCGCAGTCGAAAACGCCCGGTATCTGGAAAAAACCTCCCTTGAACTCTCATACCTTAGTGATAAAGCCCAAGCTAACTCAGGCTGGCACAACCTGATCTACGCTTCAGCCGCAATGGCCGAAAAGGTCGATTTGGTGGACAGAATAGCCCCTAGCGAAGCCTCGGTTCTCATACTAGGCGAAAGCGGGGTAGGGAAGGAGCTCTTCGCCGAACGATTGCACAGGGCTTCAAAACGTGCTGCCAAGCCATTTATTAGGGTAAATTGCGCCAATCTGCCTGAGCCTTTGCTGGAAAGCGAGCTTTTCGGCCATGTGCGAGGCGCCTTTACCGACGCCTACCAGGATAGAAAAGGCCGCTTCGAGGTTGCCGACGGCGGCACGATTTTTTTAGACGAAATAGCCGAAATGCCGCTGCAGCTTCAGTCCAAGCTCTTGAGGGTTCTCCAGCAGAAGACCTTCGAACGCCTAGGCTCTTCCGAGACGGTATCGGTCGATGTGCGTATCGTTACCGCCACCAACAGGGATCTCGAGTCTATGGTTTCTGCAGGAGCCTTCCGTTCCGACCTCTATTACCGACTCAACGTCCTTCCGCTCTACATTCCTCCATTACGGGAGAGGAAGGAGGATATTCCTGTTCTAGCCGAGCATTTTCTCAAGAAAGCTGCCAGGGAGACCAACAAAGCTCTGCGGGGATTTTCGGATTCGGCGATGGAGAATATGCTCTCCTACGCCTGGCCTGGCAATGTTCGGGAGCTGGAAAACGCGGTGGAACGGGCTGCTGTCATGGCGAGGCAGGAGCTTATCGGCAGCAGCGATCTTATGATAGGCGGCAAGGGCCAGGATATCGATGAATTCAGGGGTAAAAACCTGAAAGACGCGGTGAATGTGTTTAAAACTCACTTTATCCGCAAATCACTTGAACTGCATGGATGGAACCAGACCGAGACAGCTAAATCCCTGGATATTCAACGGACCTATCTGTCAAGACTGATCAAAGAACTAAGCATAGCACAACCGAAGGAGTAATTGTGGAAAGCAAGGCGCGACTCATAAAGCCCGACAAGGTCGAGGAAAAAACCGTGGCTGAGAAGCTATCGGACTTTATAACTAAGAATAAAAAGGTTTTTCTTAGTATCCTGGTGGTTCTCTGCCTGGCGCTAGTCGGTGTGGGAATTTACACATTCACATCCAGCAGCTACGCAGAGAAGTCTTCCAGAGCGATGGAAGAGGTAGTGACTCAGATCGTGGCTTGGAATAACGAAAGCGACGAGGCTAAAAAAACCGAGATGGAAGGACAGATCATCCCAGCC
The DNA here is from genome assembly GCA_002428725.1 of Spirochaetaceae bacterium UBA6076. Classification (GTDB taxonomy): domain Bacteria; phylum Spirochaetota; class Spirochaetia; order Treponematales; family Rectinemataceae; genus UBA2256. The sequence goes on from DIXQ01000036.1 coordinate 91,776, forward strand.
CTCGAGGCTGTGGCTCAAAAATGGCCTCGCTCCTTCGCTGCCCAACAGGCGCTCTATGGAATAGCCAGTCTTTACAGTGTAAAAAAAGATTGGGTTCAGGCTGAAACGTACGCAGTACGGTCCGCCGATCTCAAATCTAATAATTATCTTGCCCCTATGGCTTTAGAAATTGCAGCTTCAGCAGCGGAAGAGCAGGGCAAAACCGAAGAGGCTGTTGGATTTTACCAGCGGATAGTTGAAAAGCACAAAGAGGATAATCCCAATATAGCTCACGCATACTTCTCCCTTGGACGCTTGAAAGAAAGCGCTTCCGACTATGCTGGAGCCCTGGGATATTACAACACGCTCTTAGCAGATTTCTCCGGCACCGATTGGGCGCTCTTGGCGAAAAACCGGGTTGTGTACCTCAAAGCCCAGGGGTATGATAAGTAGTTAGATCTAGATACGGCTGCGGTCATTTAAAAAGGCGGAATCGAAAACAGCAGTCTTCGATCCGCCTTTTTTAAGCCCAGCGGTCCTCTATTCCTCTTTGTCAAAAGGAGCGTGCGGGAGTGAGGGGGAAGGATGTTAATTCGCTATACGGAAAAATAATGCTCGCACTCGAATTCGCTCTTTTATGGAGCGGCTGCGGGATCAGCACCACGGCATACCTGTATCCTCCGCTGGATTTTTCTGTAGATAAATCTTCTATCACTATAAGAAATAACGGCTTGAATTATGAATCATCGGAAGGTGTCAATCAGACATTTAAGGGAATAAATATCTACTACAGGATTTTTCAAGACAAATCCAATGCACAGGGTAAACAAAACGACTTACTAACTTTGAAAGAAGGTTACGAGGGCAATCCGGACGCTTTCATGAACTACGCTGAAACGCAGGGGTTTTGCTATATGCGCAAAGCAACGAGTTCGGCGCAGCCCACAGTAATCATTGCGGCCAATAACGAGAGCCTGCATACGATCAGCACAACTACGTGGGAATTGGACAATGACAGCAATTACATTCTCGTACGAAATATCAATCATCGTCCTAATGAAAACAACTTTTTGGAAAAGAACTTCGATGCCGACGATCAGGACTATATGGGGAATGATTCCACCGGAGGAGGAACCTTCCATATGGTACTCTTCGCTGTATCCTATGGACAGGACACGATAGGGGCCATCTACAGCGACCCAGTAATCGCCACAACGATCCTGGAATTCTAAAAATCTTCATATCCGTAACTTCGTATAATGTATATTCTGTCTACCTTCAGGTAAGCTAATAACCATAGACAAAAGTAAAGGCTTTTACGTTTAGTTTCTCCTATAATGCATCAAATAAGGTAAGTATAGTATCTTTCTGAGGCTTGTATTCGGCAAAACAGCATTCTCTAGTTATACTGCAACGGCTGAGCAGCTTTTCTTCATTCAAGGCTGTAGAGATGAGTCTACCGACATTTTGTTCAGCGCCGTGGGAATCCGCCAGGTATAAAGAAACTTCAGAAGCCTGAGAGTCGTTATACTCTATAGCAAGGCTATTCAGGTGATTTATAAAACAGGATTTGTCGTTTTCATCAAAGAATGAAATAGAATAGATCGAACCTTTATAGATCGATCCAATGGAGTTCTTTCCTTCGGAGCGTTTTTTACCCTGCCGCAGCCTATTTAACTGAAGCCCTGTGGGCAAACGGGTTTTTAACTCGTTTAAGAGCTCTGTGCATTCATTTTCAGTGAGTTCTTTTTTTAGCCAAAATGCCACTATCTCGTCATTGGATGCTATTCCCAGGGATAAAGGTTGGTTCAATTCCATCTTAGGCAATGGATTAAAACCTTCAGAATGCCGTACGGGAAGATCGAGCATGGTACTAGCTCGCATGAATATGCCAGAAATTGAATGTAATGGGTATAGGGTGCCAGCTTTTATCTTTTTAAAGGAAATCACGAGTCTTCTATCGCTACTTGTATCCGAGTCCACGGCATCGCTGCTTAAATGATAGCTCCAACTGAATATTTTTTGATTCGCGCCAACAGAGGTTCCGCCTGAGGGTCTGCCCGAGGTATCTGTCCCTGGCTTTAGCGAACCCGCTTCAGATTCAGCATCAGCATGTATGAAATTTTGTACTACCTGAAAGCGATCATTACATGAACCACAGGGATGGTCGCAGTCTTCATCTACGCACGCCGAAGTTAACACCGACGCTTCGGACTTAGTCATTTCTTCCTTAAGAAATGATTTACTTATAAAGAGGTTGATATCGTCCCAGGGAAGGGAGGCTTCGGAATTTCGTTTCGAAAGGGTGTCGGCGATAAGGTCCTTCCCCTTTTGTATTTTCATATCCTCAAAAAGATGACGCCATAAGGCTTTATTCACCTGATCGTCCCAGGCTTCAAATCGTGCTCCCCTGTGATGAGCTTCAATAAGAAGCTCGCCGACGTCCTTGTCTCCCCGGCTAATAATGCCTTCCAGCACAGAACTAAATGGTGAATGGTAGGAGATGGAGATTGATCGGAAGGGCTTAAGCCTGTCCTTAATCATATAGATTACCTTGAGCGCCTCATCCTCACCGATTTGTTCCACCCTTTCATACGCGGTATGGGGTTTGGGAACAAAGGTACCGATGTTTACATTCATTGCGATAGGAGCTTCGCTCATGAGTCTGGAAAGGAAGTCGATGATAGCCTCCCCTTCCCCTCTGCCTCGCTCAGGCAGTGGCAGGCCAATCATGAAATAAAACTTGGCTGACCTGAACCCATATCGCTTGGCTTCATTGATAATGGCCACAATTTTATCGTAGCTGACTACTTTGTTTACCGAACGTTGCCATGAATCTATGGGCGTTTCCACAGCAAAGGTAAGGCCCGATTTTCTAAGCTGCGAAACTTCGGCGAGCAGAGGAAGCGTAAAGCTATCTACTTTGAGACTGGGTAGTTGAAATGACACGGAGCGGTAGTTCCACTCGCTGTTGAGTTGGGTAAACAGCTTTACGATATCAGGATAATCGCCCGAAGAAAGGGATGCGAGAGTAATCTCCCTGTGCCCAGCTTTTTCAACGAGTTCTTGCACTTCCTTTTTGATTATCTCAGGCGATTTAATTCGTTGCGGTCTATAGTAATAGCCCGCATGGCAGAAACGGCAGCCGTTGGGGCAGCCTCGCATTATTTCCACCGATCCGTGGTTTTGCACTGGCTGAAGCACGGGCAACGGATAGTAGGTTTCTGCACCCGATAGCGGAAAATCCGGGAATACGGCTCGCAAAGTTTTACGTTGTCTTTTAGGAGAGTTGCTGAACCGAAGGTGAAAAGGCGAAATCCACATGTTTTCGCACCCGATCAGGCGTTCCAGCAAGTTGGCCCGGTCTGCGCCGTTTTTTTTTATTCCTGCTAGATCGTTTAAAAGAGTATAAAATCCCGCTTCCGATTCCCCAATATAGACGGCATCCAAAAAGGCGCCGAAGGGATGGGGATTGGTTGACGCTGGGCCACCGGCGATAACTAGCGGGTCCCCGTTACCCCTGTCTTTTACGGACAGAGGAATCTGGCCAAGCTCTATAATGGTAAGCATATTGGTGGCCAGCAGCTCGTAGCCAATGGAAAAACCGAGCATGTCGCAATCTTTGAGAGGAATGCCGCTCTCGAGCGTGTAAAGGGGTAGCCTTTGGGCAGCCAGGAGTTTTTCAAAATCCTGGGCAGGAGCGAAAACCCTTTCGCAGATCACTTCGTCATTGCAGAATCGAGCAACATCATTATAGATAATGCGAATTGCGTTGTTGGACATGCCTATTTCATAGAGATCGGGAAAGCACAGAGCAAATTTATAACGGTTGTCCGCCTCTGTAATCGGTGTGTGGGAGCCCAATTCTCCCCCGAGATAGCGGGCGGGTTTTTGTATGTCAAAGAGCTCGTGGCCCAGGTCTTTTAACGGATCGATAAATCGTAGTCGGTTCACATTCTATACCTTCGTGATGAAATTCCAAGAAGAAATCCGATTGCCATAAAGGCTGCCCAGAGCGAGGACCCTCCATAGGATATAAAATAGAGTGGTATCCCAGTTATAGGCATAATGCCAATGGCCATACCAACATTTATCATAAAATGAAAGGTAAACATCCCGAAAATTCCGCCGCATACAAGCATAGAGTATTTGTCTTTTGTAGAGCTTAAGACGACGAGCATCCGATAAAGCAAAAAACAAAAAAGGCCGACAAGAAAAAGCCCTCCAATAAAGCCCCATTCTTCGGCGATTATAGAAAAAATAAAATCGGTGCTTTGCTGAGGAATGAAACGGGCATGGCTTTGGGTTCCCTGGAGAAATCCCTTGCCAATTAATCCACCGGAACCAATGGCTGTTACCGATTGAAGAATATTCCATCCTGCGCCCTGGGGGTCAACGTTGGGATTAAGAAATACCATGAGACGCATGATTTGGTACTCTTTTAACACCTTATGGCCGGCATAGGCTATGGCAATAGAGAGATCGAGGATGGAAAACGTATAGCTAAGCCAAAAATAATAGCGCTTTTTAAACACGAGCCAGCCCCAGAGTGATAGTACTAAGGCGATCAAAAACAAACCGCTCAGCATTATTGCGTAACCAGGGCGCTGAAAAAACAGATCCAAAATATTGCCGGTAGAGAAGAAATATTTACCAGCCAAGGGAAGCATAAGAAAAAGGAAGGTGCAGACAATGGAGAACAGAATAAAGAGAATATACCGTTTATCGATGCCGGCCACATGCAGCATTACAATGAGTATTGGGAAAAACACAAGCGCGGAACCGAAATCCGGCTGAGAAAGAATGAGCAGCACTGGAATTCCTATGATGATCGAACTCATAACAAGGCGCTTGAAACTGCTGGATTGCTCGGATGAATCAAGATAACGGGCTAAGAACAGAATAGTAAGGATCTTTGCGAATTCCGAAGGCTGAATTCCGTATTCACCTATACCTAACCAGGACCTGGCACCGTTTACAACCCTGCCGGCGAATCTCGTGTAAATCAATATCAGAAGTATGACCAGGTAGGCGAACAGGGTATAATCCTTGAGTCTGGAAATATCCAGAATCAAGGCTGCTATCATGATCGCCAGCCCAGAGACGGCCCATAGTATTTGTTTGCTATATTCGTTTGAAAAACGCACTCCCTCTGAATCGATGCCCGCCGAATAGATCGAAGCTATTCCTATGCCGGTGAGCAGAAGGCAAACCATTAAGATAACGTAATCCAGTCCTGATATAAACTTGGGCAGTTGTATGTGCCTCATTCCGCCCTCCCCCGCAGGTGTTGCCCCTCGAGATCCACATTGATCGCCTTTGCTGCGGTTTCGGCATCCTGTCCGGCAAAGATAGACTGAAAGATCAAGTTGGAAGCGTAGGGAGCCCACCATTCCCAGGGATTGCTGGCCTCCACCATTGTAACGACGACAATTTGGTCCTCCGGCTTAGCCCCGTACGGCCCGAAAGCTGCAAACCAGGAATGCCATCGATCCTTTAGCCCGATTTCCGCGGTTCCAGTTTTACCCGCCACCATCACGGCTTTAGTCGATACCGGCACGCTGGCTGAGCCATGGGTAATTACACTTCGTAAATCATCTCTCAGTGTTTTAAACGTTGCTGTACTGATAGAAGAATCGGTGAGAATCTCGGGCCTGGCCGACTGGATTAACGCGCCGGTATCCCCATCCCGTATTTCCTTGAGAAAATGCGGTTTATACACAACTCCATCGTTTACCACCATAGCCATCATATTGGCCACCTGGATCGGTGTGGCCAGCAGATAGCCCTGGCCTATGGAAAGGTTCATGGTGTCGCCGGGATTCCATCGTTCTCGATAGCTTTCTTCCTTCCAGCGGGGAGTTGGAATAAATCCTGCGTTCTCTCCCGGTATATCGATTCCCGTAATCTTGCCATAACCGTAGTCACCCGCATAGCTAATTATCTTTTCCACCCCTAGATTGTCCCGCCCGACTGTCCAGTAGTAGATATCGCAGGAATTAGCTAGGGCTTCTTGAAGGTTTACCGGACCGTGTCCTGGGCTGTGAACCCAGCAATTCCAGGTACGGCTTCCATACTCCATAGCTCCGTTGCAGGTGATCGTAGCTTTTGGGGAAATGGCCTTTTCCTCGAGAATCGCTGTGGTTAAGACGGTCTTGAACGTTGAAGCCGGCGGGTATGAAGATTGGATAGCCCGATTGAGAAGCGGCTTATTCGGATCATTGAGGAGTTTCAGGTATTCTTCTCCAGCGTTGGTCGACAAGAAAATCGATGGGTTGTACCAGGGATAGGAAACCATGGCTAAAATCTCTCCGGTATCAGGCTTTAATACAATTACCGATCCCATTCGATTGCCTAAAGCTTTTTCAGCGGTTTTTTGTATTTGGGTGTCGATGGTGAGTATGAGTTTTTGGCCTGGTACAGGGGCCTCAAGCCGTTCGGCTTCCCCTGCAAGGTTTTTACCTTTTACATCAACGGTTGTGCGGAGGTAGCCGTCCTGTCCCTTAAGGATGCTATCGTAATACTTTTCTATCCCAGTCTTTCCAATGATGTCATCCGCTGAATAGCCTTTATTGTAGAGCAGCTTGTATTCATCCCTTCCAATCTCCCCGACATACCCTATGATATGGGAAAGCGAACTATTATCGAGGTAGCGCCGAATGGGTCTAGAGTTCCAATAAACTCCTGGGAAGTCTTCCTTCTGTTCTGCAATTTTTATTATTGCCTGGTAGGTTGCAGAGCTACTGAGCGTAATGCGCTGGTAGAGGTGGTAGTAGGATGCTGGAATTTTCCTGTGGATTTCTGTCACTTTAATACCCAGGATTTCCGCCAAGCCCTCAAATACCTGTTCTCGTTTTAACGCAGGAAGCTCAGCAGGAACTAGCTCAACCGAAAAAGCTTCATCATTGGTAACAAGCGGTATAGTATTAGTCCTGTCGTATATTTCCCCCCTTGCTGCTGGGATCTTGACCGACTGAATCGCGTATCGATTCGCCCTGGCTTCAAATTCGGCGCCGCGGAGAATCTGAAGACTGAATAAACGACTGGCATACAGAAGGCTTAGTCCGATTATAAATAGCTTGAGTACCGTAATTCTTGCTTTGTTATCCTTAGAAACCCCCATTATCCGCGCTTCCTCATCAGCAGGCCACACCCAAATTACCCGTAAGCTGTTTCATTCGCTGGGTTTCCTAGTTACAAGCAGATGCTTGAGCCGTTTAAACATAAAAAAGAAGGGTACCGCGAGGGCGCCGTTTAATACCGCCTCCACCCAAAACCTAAGGTCTAAAAAAGAATAGGAATTTACAAGATCGGTGCTAAAGATAAGGGCAAGGATCATGCTCGACAAACCTTTGAGCACAGTGCTCGTAAATCCTAGAATTGTTGGTAATAAAATAGTATCCATATCGACGATTTTTCTAACAAAGGAAATCGCGTAGACGGGTAGGATATACAGAAAGGATGTGTAGCCGATGGGTGTTGATGAGAGCAGATCGCAAACAATTCCGCTCAAGAAGGCTGCGGTCACTCCTTCTAAGCCCTTGTTATTATAGGCAAACCAGATAAGCAATAGAAAAGCCAAATCCGGAATTACGCCCCAGAAAAGCCCATTTCTAAGCCAAGTGCTTTGAATAAAAAGGAGAATGGAGCTAAAGCCGGTAGCGGCTATTACGCTGGCAGTCATGGGCCGCCCCTTGCTTTTTGCGCTCCGGCTTCGCTTGAAACTCCTTCGCTAACGGTACTGTTATTATCTAGAACGAAAAGATACTCGATTTTAGAAAAATCCAAGGCGGGTTCTAAAAGTATCAACGTAGAACTCCCATGCTGAGGAGTTCGAATCTCTTTAACCCTTCCGATAGCGATATCAGCCGGATAGATCGAGTCCAATCCGCTTGTTACAACCATGTCGCCGATTTGAATATCCTGGGCATTTAAAATCGATACGTAATTCATCAAAAGGGGCTCATCGGATCTGCCTTGGCCGTTAACGAGCCCTTCGACTCTGGTGCGGGATAGCCGGGCGGCAACATACAATCGTTTATCGTAAACTGGTAAAACGACGCTCGATCCGAGGCGTGTTTCCAGGACCTTGCCAGCAAGCCCTTCTATGCCGTTTTGAAAGGCCGCCACGGCCATGTCGGCTTTGACTCCCGCTTCGCTTCCCTTGTCTATAATACAGCTGGAATAGATATTGCCTGGATCCTTGGCAATAATCCGGGCTGCAGCTTGAATTGAGGAAACACTTTCAAAAAAGCTCAGCTGTTCCTTTAAACGCTCATTCTCCGCCACGGTGTTCACATAGTCTCGCTCCAGATTTTCGAAGTTTTCTAATTTGCCCACCAGGGTTTCATATTCCTTTCTCAGTTGACTCAATTCCTGAATGGAAAAAGCTGTCCTATGGATAAAGCTCTGAACACTAAAAAATAACTTTTGCACACCCCCACCGACTCCAGTCACAATAGCCCTTGGAAGGCTTTGCACTGTTTTAGTGGAGATTGCTACAAGGATAATACTAAGAACCATGAGAAGCAGGGGGATTCCTTGATTGACCATGAATCGTTGCCCCCGCTTTTTCTGCGGCATCTACTCCTACCTGCTATAAATTGAGGCTCTCGTAGACACTATCCGAGGATTCTCTGCTGTTCATCATTGTATCAAAATAAGTCCCCGAACCAATGGCAACGCATTCCAAGGGTTTTTCCGCAAGAATCACCGGCACTCCGGTTTCTTTGGCTATGAGCTTGGGCAAGCCCTTCAGCAAAGCGCCTCCTCCGGACATGACAATGCCTCGTTCAACAATGTCGGCGGCTAGTTCAGGTGGAGTTTCACTCAGGGTTTTCTTTACTTCCTCGACTATTTGTGAAATAGAGGGCATAAGAGCTTCGCGTATCTCCACCGAATCGACTTCAAAGCGACGCGGCAGGCCAGTTATAGCGTCGTTGCCCTTGATCTCAACCTTTTCAATGGTTCGTTCTGGGCTGGCGTTTCCTATCTCGATTTTCAGCCTTTCGGCTGTCTGGTCTCCAATTATAAGATTGTGGACGTTTCGTATGTGCTTCATTATGGCTTCGTCGAACTCGTCCCCACCGATTCGTATAGCCCTGGTGACTACCATGCCTTTTAAAGAAATTACCGAAATCTCGGTTGTTCCTCCGCCGATATCGCAGATCATGTGGCCAGCTGGCTCCACTATGGGAATACCAGCTCCGATAGCTGCTGCAAGGGATTCCGCAATAACCTTCACTATCCGTGCACCGGCCTTATAGGCTGAGTCTATGACAGCATTCTCCTCCACTTTGGTGATGCAAGAAGGCACACCGATGACTATACGCGGTTTAAAAAACCAGTTCTTGGGAGCAACCTTTTGAATAAAATACTTAATCATCTTTTCCGTGAGGTCCGGATCAGCGATAACACCATCTCGTAACGGACGTTTGGCAATAATATCCCTGGGGGTCCTGGATAACATGCCCTTGGCTTCTGTCCCCACGGCTACCAGTTTGTTGGTACCCTTCTCCACGGCGACGACGGAAGGCTCGTTGAGTACAATACCCTTGCCACGAATATAGATGAGGGTATTGCATGTTCCCAAATCGATGCCTATATCCTGAGAAAACCTGCTTAAAAATCCGTTTTTCGCCATCATTCCTCCCTATAGACCTTCGGCCAACTTCTTCCGTGCTTCGATATGATTTGGGTCAATATTTGTGGTTTTCCGCCACGCGGCGCGCGCTGCAATGGGATCTTTCAATGCTTCTGCTACAAGACCCACATGATACCAACCCTCTGCGGATCCGGGATCGGTCTCAACAATGGATCGATAGAGTTTGTCCGCTTCCGTTATATTTCCCTTCTCCATGGCTATTTCACCCAATAAAAAACGGGCTCGTTGAACAAGGAGACCGTCCGATGCCGAGTTGATACTCGATGATAGATACTCTACGGTTTTATCCAACTCACCCAATTCCTTGTAGCTGATCGCTGCGGAAAGCCTTAAAATGTCACTCGGTTCCTGGACAAGCGCTTTTTCGAAATGCTGGATAGCCACTCTATGATCCCCAATGCCGGCATAGCCCAAGGCGAGAAACTGCTCTGAGTCCTTTGCCTCATAGCCATCCTCGATGGAACGTTCGAGGTACTGGACCGAGAGGTCCAGCCAAGGAGCCCCTTTTTGAAAATAAATCTTGCCTAACAGGTATTCCACTTGTCCCTGAACAGGAAGACGTTTTTGCTGGGCTAGGGCTTTGCGTAGACTGAAGAGGGCTCCCTCCATCAGGACTTGTCGTTCATCTCCTTCAGAACTGTCCGCCGCCAGGTAATAGGAAGCAATGCCAAACATGCTCAAATAAAAAGAGTCAAAGGGAGACTGCTCAAGCGCCGCTTTACATAATTCTAAGGTTAACGCTTTATCGCCGGAATTCCATGTTTGGAGCACATATTGTCGTGAGAGTTTTGGATTGTCTTGTAATGATTGGCTCTGTTGCTGTTTTGCCCAAAAAAAGTAAAATCCGGCACCGAAGCCGAGAAGGAGTATAACGATGGCTGTGAGAAGGCTGATGTTTCGTAGTATTCCGCGCCCTTTAAAAAGGTTTCTAGCCCGGCTCTTTACCCCGCTTTTCATACACACCAATCCCCGATTGAGCTTTATTTTGCCTGAACAATAACACAGGTTGAACCAAAGTATACGGCCCCAGCACTCTTCAGGATAGAGCTTGAAACCGCAAAAAAATAAAAAAAAGGAGCGGGTCTATAAGCCGGGTTCTGTACGCAGGATATCCCTACGCCGCTGTCATCCCTCTGCATCCGTCGTTGCCGACGGACGTCAAGCGGTCTACCCGCGGTTTTTGCCGTTTTGCGGCTATGGACGGGCCGTCCACCGCTGTTCGACCTTGCTCACGATGAGGTTTGCCCTGCCGTATCCGTTGCCGGATACGCGGTGAGCTCTTACCTCGCCTTTTCACCCTTACTGCCTGCCTCATAACGAGACAGGTAGCGGTATGTTTTCTGTGGCACTTTCTGTCCGAGTTCAGCCTTGGGGCAATACGCCCCAGTCCAAACCCGTCCCGGACGTTATCCGGCATCGCGCCCTATTGAGCCCGGACTTTCCTCGACAAAGGATCGCTCCCTTGCCGCGACAGCGCGGCCCGCTCCCACTACATTACAACACGCATAGTCTAAAAAAGTAAAGCTTTTAGTCTTCTGAATCTTCAGTGTATTCTTCCCGCACCGCCGCGGCTTTTCGGGCGGAGGACTTTCTTGCAGGCGGAAAATCCTTCTCCGGATCTTCCTGGTCCCGCTGCTCTTCCTCTTCGTCATCGCCGTCTTCTTCGCCTTCCTCGGCATAATCGGCCAGGTCGGCCAATGAGCCGGACTCTATGTCGCCGATGAATTCGGGGGCTTCCTCTGTTTCCTCGAAGAAAAGAATACGGGAGCAATAGGGACAGAAGTGAACCTTGGTTGCTTCTTCATCCCGTACCTCATTGACGAAATTGGCGGGAAGAATCATATGGCAGCCAGTGCAAACAACGCCATGGATAGGTACAACGCCAACGCCCTTTTTATTTCTAATAATCCGTTCCAGCTTGAAAAGGATATCGCTGCCGATACCTTCGGCGATGGTGAGTTCCTCCGCCTTGAGCCGTTCCACCTCAGCCGCCTTGGTTTCGCGCTGGCTTTCGATAACCTGGCTTTTTTCAGATATTTCCTGCTCCAACATAGAAATACCACTACGGGTTTTCTGGAGTTCTTCTTCAATCTCGGCAAAAGAGCGCTCTTGTTGCTGAATATCCTTGCGGAGATTCTGCTCTTTTTCGGTGGCGTCTCGAATTTCTTTGTTAATAGCCTCGTATTCCCGCTGAGTCGTTATGCCGTCCATCTGCTGCTCAGCCTTTTCTCTGGCCATCTCCGCATCTTGCAAAGCTTGCCGCAGCTCGCGGATTTTCTCTTCCAAGATCGTAAAAGCCTCTTCCTTATCGGAAAAGTTTTTCTTTAATCTGGACAGCATTTCGTTCTGGGCTTCTATCGTCTTCGGAAGAAGCGCAATCTCTTCCTCGAGGGCGACGCGGGCGCCTAAAACTTCCTGATATGATTTCAGTTTTTCCAACATTTCCATGGTTGTCATTCACATACCCCTATCAATGATCCATATAGTCTCGAAGCTTTTGGCTCCGCTTGAAGTGTCGCAGCTTTTTAAGCGCCTTGGCCTCTATCTGGCGTATTCGCTCTCTGGTTACGTTAAAATAAAGACCGACTTCCTCCAACGTGAGGGAATATCCATCGTCCAGACCGAATCGCATACGCAGCACCTCCTGTTCCCTGGGCGGCAGGGTGGAGAGCACCATCTTAATCTGCTCCTGAAGCAGTTTATAGTCGGTCTGAATAGAAGGGTTCTCGATCTCTTTGTCCTCAATAAAATCTCCCAAAAGCGAATCCTCGTCCTCGCCGATGGGTGTTTCCAGGGAAATTGGTTCCCTGGCTACGTTTTTTACGCTTTTTACTCTGGAAACAGGCCAACCAAGCTGTTGAGCGATCTCGTCGTCGCTAGGCTCCCTGCCAAGTTTTTGCATTAACTGGCGAGATTCCCGCACAACCTTGTTGATCTGCTCGATCATGTGGACGGGAACGCGAATTGTCCTAGCCTGGTCTGATATGGACCGTGTGATAGCCTGACGGATCCACCAGGTAGCATAGGTCGAAAACTTGTAGCCCTTGCGGTATTCAAATTTTTCAACCGCCTTAATGAGCCCGATGTTGCCTTCCTGGACAAGATCAAAGAAATGCAAGCCCCGATTGGTGTATTTTTTTGCGATCGATACAACCAGCCTGAGGTTGGCCTTGATAAGCCTGTCCTTGGCGCTCTTCATCATTTTTCGGCCTCGGTTTATATCCCTGGCCATTACAATGATCTTGTCGCAGTCGGCTTCGAAGGCGGCTTCGAGTTCCTTGAGCTTTTTGTCCGTTACTTGGAGCTGGCGGATTTTTTCTTTAATTTCCTCTGAAGGAAGTCCAAGCTGTAACTCTATGGTTTCTCGTTTTTCCTTTATGGTGAGATTCCGCCCCAGCATGCGGATATCCTTCATGGAGTTAATCTGGAGTATGCGCTGGATACGGTCCTGTTCACGCCGGAATTTATTGATTTTTTTCGCCGCGGTAATGAATTTTTCCGAAAAACTGCTGATCTCTTCGGGATGGATCTCCACGACGCTGATCTGCTCAAGAAGAGTTTTTCGCTTTTCTACCAGGTCCATATCGGAGAAAATATCACCACCCTTGGCCATGATGCGTTTCTTGATCTCCACGTATTCCCTGAGGCTGGCAAGATTGTCCCTGATTACGTCACGATAGAATTGGTTCAATCGCCGTCGCTCGGCGATTTTTTCGGTGTTTTCCTTGTGTTGGCCGCTGGAATCCTTGGATTCCTTGCGTAGCGCCTTAGTGGTGAGCTGATAGAATTCTGGTATAAGCATCCCTGAGGTTCTGAGAATCGCCTTGATTATCTCTTCCCCATCTTCCATCATCTTGGAGAGTTCCACTTCTTGCTCGGCGGTAAGAAGATGCTCTTTGCCTATTTCGTAGAGATAGAGGCGGATAGGATCGTCACTGCCCGATTCCTTGGAATTGTTTACCAGCTTTTTATTCTCGAGTTCTTTTTTAAGGGTTTGCTCATCCTCTATCTGGATATCCTCTTCTTCGAGCTGGATATTGTTACTCTCCAGGAGAGCGAGGATAGCATCGATCTTTTCGGAATTGAGCACCGATTCAGGCAAAAAGTCCGAAAGCTCGTCGAAACTAATAGACTTTTTTGCCTTTCCGTATTCGAGAAGCTTGGCTATGGCGGGGTCGAGTTCAATATCACTCATCGACTTCACCTTTTAATTGTGCTATTTCTTCATCAATTTTCATTTTTTTCTGTAACAAATCGTGTATGGCAGTCTGAGCTTCAGGTTGTAAGGTTTTCTGCCCATACAAGAAGCCTGAGTCTTCCAATCCCCGCGCCGAGCGCTGCGCTATTTCGGTGACGAGCTTCAAGGTCTCCCTTTCCAGGCCGCGGATTCGTATTGTCCTTATGCCATCGTTCACTATTCGTTCTGGCTCCTGGCCGAGTTCGCCAGAAGCTGCCACGGAGAGAACGTAACGTCGAGCGGCATCATCATTTGTCAACGTAAGAATGGAGCTTATCTCCTTTGCGTCATGCGCGGATGCTTCCTCCAAAGCGAGGTACAGATCACGAGCGCGGGGGTCTTCCAGATCCTCAAGCCGAATAGAGTGTCGAACCCTATCGAAGGTTTCAGGACAAAGGACTACGGCTGTCATAAAAGAAAGATCTGCGGTTCTAGCCTCGGAGCCTTGCCGCAGCGAACTCGGGCTGCTTGCAGCGTCTGTTGTTTGCCAGCGAGAACGACCCTGCATCCGCTTAGCCTTGAGATAATCCGCAAGCAAGCCCCCCGGGCTTATTCCCATTCGCATTCCTATGAGGTCGGAAAAAGCATTCCTACGTACATCCGAATCTAGAGCATCCAGATAGGGAAAGAAAAATTGAGAAGCCTGGTATTTTCCCTTCACCGAAGCAATGTCGAATAGACTCTCGGCGCGACGAATCAAAAAATCCCCGCTACTTATACTGTATTCTGTAAGCTTTTTCAATGCTTCCGGGCCTGATTTCTCCAGAATTTCAGAAGCATCTTTTCCTTCTGTCATCGAGAGAACCCTTACATCAAGCCCCGCAGCCGTGGCGATGGAGCAAGCTCGTTCGGAAGCCCGTTGCCCGGCATCGTCGGAATCGAAGCAAAGGATTACCGAAGAAACCCTTCTGCGTAAAAGGCGAGCTTGCTGGGATGTAAATGCCGTTCCCAGAGGTGCCACAGCATAGTCTATTCCTGCAGCGTGGAAAGAAAGGGCGTCCATATAACCTTCGCAAATCAGGGCGCGATCTTGGCTTTTCATGGCCGGCAGGGCTGAATCCAGCGCGAAGAGATTTTCCTGTTTATGGAAAATCAGTGTGTCCGGGCTATTTATATACTTAGGGCCATTCCCTTCGATCAGCCGTCCGCCGAAGGCGATCACCCTCCCCCGCTGATCTGCAATCGGAAATATAATACGGTCAGAGAAGAGAGGATATTCGGGATTTCTGCCTGAAAACAGCCCAGAGTTCGCTAGAAATTCCTTGGAAAAGCCCTTGCTTTGCAAAAAACGGTAAAGCCAAGTTTTATCTGCCGGCGCGTAGCCTATCATGAATTTATCGACTAGATTATCACCGATTCCACGGCGCTGTAGAATTTCTCTCGGTTGGGCTGCGTCCTTGTGATTGCGCAGCACCCAGTGAAAAGCCTTGGCGAGCTTATCGTAAAGAGAATAAAGCTGAAGCCTTTCGTTTTCCGAGCTATCAGAACGCAGCTCCTCTTTAGGAATGGGGACGTGAGCTTTTTCAGCCAACTCCTCTACAGCCTCAACAAAACTGAGCTTATCTGTCTCCATGAGAAAATCGATGATAGAGCCGCCCTTATGGCAGCCGAAGCAGTAAAAAAGACCTCGCTCTGCATCTACAGAAAACGAAGGAGTTTTTTCGGCATGGAAAGGACATAATCCCCACCACTTCCCACCCTTCTTGTTCAGCCTGATTTTTTCCTGATATATGGCGATGTAATTAGTCTTGTCCAGGACTTCCTGGATAATAGATTCTGGTATTCTTGCCATCGCCCTGCTTAAAATCCTTTTACAGGGATACCATCCCCGGTATGTTCTTCGAAGCTTTTTGAAAACCTATGACTACCGTCTTCCGCATTGATTAGCCTAAAATAAAGATACTCACTCTTCGGAGTGTTGAGTACCGCCTTGAGTGCTTGCTCCCCAGGATTCGATATGGGTCCGGGAGGCAAACCTTTGTAAATATAGCTGTTATAGGGATCGGAAATTTCTAGATCGGAATAATTGAGAACCGAAGGGTGCTCTTTTCCAAGCTTTTCAGTGATGACATAGACAACGGTGGCGCAGGACTGGAGGGGCATGTCGATGGAAATTCTGTTTTTAAATACCGAGGCGATAAGCCCCGCCTCAGAGGCCAGGCGGTATTCTCGTTCAACGATGGAGGCGAGGATAACTTGATCCATTACCACGCGGGCTTCGGGTCTAACCTGGCCGTTGAGTTCATCATATTTGGCAAAAAAACGGGCTACCATTCGCTCAGCAACCCTAGTGGCTTCACTGTCCTCGGGGAAAATATACGTGTCGGGATAAAGAAATCCTTCAAGTCCGGAGGCAGCCAAACTCAAGCTCTCGGCCAGATCCCTGCTACCGACGACATCCAGAAAAGCCTGGCGATCACATATCATCGCTTCTTCCAGCAGCTCGGCCACTATCCTCGAAGTGGATCCTTCGGGAATAGTCACTCGGCGCTGGGAAACTCTGCCTTCGGTGAGTATCGAAATGAGGGAAGATAGGGAGTTACCCATGGATATCCTATAGGTACCAGCCTTGATTTCATCTTCAAGCCCTTTAAGTTTTATGACTGCGAGAAAGAGTCCCTTGTTCCGAATAAGACCTGCGCTCGACAGGTCCGCGGCGACAGAGTTGGCTGAGCTCCCTTTTTCCACCACAAAACGGATTTCCTCGGTGTTGATGGGTTTTTCCGCTCCACAGGAGGACCCAAGACCGACTATTGCAAGCATGATGAGTGGTAAAGGTCGAAGTAGGTACTTTTTCAAAATAATAATCTCCCGACTTCAGAGAGGATAGTATAGTCTACGATGATTGCGTCTCGCTGTCAGGTAGTCTTCGATTTGCTTTCTCGGAACCGATGAACCCCTGCCAATCCCCGGACAGGAGTGTGATTCCTCTTCCCAGCCTTTTTTTGTTGTTACGATTTCACTCCAGAACGGATAGGTTCGACATTGTAGAGGGCGGGCTGGATAGACCGAGCATTTGCCGTGTTTAAGAAAAATACAATCGTAGGTGGCTTCTCCGGATTTTTTTTCCTGAAGGCTCAAAGCCTTTCCCTCTCCAGTTTTAATCCATCGGCAGTAATTCTGGATAAAGGCAGCCTGCTCTAGCTCAAGGTATGTAAGCAATCGGTCGAGGTCTTCCCGACTGAGCCAGACGTACCCAGGAGCTCCGCTGCAGCAAAAGGAACAGGCAGTACACTCAAAACAGAAATCGGGAAGAGAGTCTTGATCGTTCATCGTTCCTCCGAAGGGCTGGAACAAAAAAAACCTCCTCGATAAGGAGGAGGTTATGGGGAGAGAAGGATTTGAACCTTCGAAGGCGTAAGCCAACAGATTTACAGTCTGCCCCCTTTGGCCGCTCGGGAATCTCCCCAAAATAGGGCGCCATCGAATCCTCGAGCCATCTCCCGGAATCGAACCGGGGACCCCGAGATTACAAGTCACGTGCTCTGCCTACTGAGCTAAGATGGCACTGCGATAAAGGCGACTATACAGAAAAGCCCGATTCAGAGTCAAGAGCGTCGGGGTCGGTTTCTTTTTTCCTCAAGAAAAAGCTTTTTCCATTCCAGGATTCGGGTTGGATGGCCTCGGGATGGATGTGGATCAGGCTTAAGGCGATCTCGCCGTCCAGTATTGCTTGGTGGTCGGATATGGGATTGGAAAGGCGCTCGCTTTTCCCCTCGCCCAAGAAACAATATCGGTACCCGTCGAGGCCATCAAAGCAGCTTATGGCATCATGGTATTTGTTTATCCCCGGAACGGTCCAACGGGCCGGCCGTTCGGTCTCGTCGGCCGATGGACAGTTGATATTGATAAAACTGTCTTCTCTCCAAAACGCTACAAGCTCTTTAAGGTTGAGGGCGACAAAGGAAGCGCAGCAGCGATAATCCAATGGTTCCCTGTACTGGGCGCAGGAAACTGCAATAGCCGGGATTCCGGTCAGGGCTGCTTGTCGGGCGGCGCCGCAGGTGCCCGAGTACACAATGTCTGTTCCCATATTCGGACCCCTATTGATGCCAGAGATGACAAGGTCGGGCAACCAAGGTAAGACGCCGAGCCCAGCTACGATCACACAGTCAGCCGGGGTGCCTGAGCAGCTGTAATAGGCTTCCTTCAGTTTTCGTACCTTCGTAGGGTGACGAAGGGTCATGGCATGTGATACGCCCGAGCGTTCGCTCTCGGGAGCAAGGACAAAAATCTCTCTATCCCTTCCGCCGAAGCTTTCATTAGAAAGGTAGCGAACAAGGATGGATAAACCCTCGGCATCGATGCCGTCATCATTGGTGACAAGAATGTGCACGTAGTACTCCGATTCAGTTAGATAAGATTTTCATACCGCCAGTTATAGCAGTTTCATAAATCTGTGCCTTGAAGCCGAATATTCTTTCGTATTCTTCCAGTCTTTTTTTATATTCATCCAGCGCCTCAGATCGCATCACGGAGAATATGCAGCCGCCAAACCCCGGGCCAGTCATTCGGGAACAGAGAATGCCATCGATTTCCAAGGAACGTTTGACCAGCCAATCCACCTCGGGGCAGGAAATTTCATAATGGTTACGCAGCGATGCGTGGGATTTATTGAGAATTCTTCCAAATGACAAGGCATCTTGCCGTGAGAGGGCTTCCTCGGCTTCAAAAACCCGGGCTGTTTCTTCGATGACATGGATGCAGCGCCGGCGGACACTTTCTGGCAGCAAACCCATTAGGTCATCCAATTCTGCCATACGTATATCCCGCAGCGTCCGATCTCCCCGGGGCGACAAATACTTAAGACATTTTTTGCAGTCTTCGCCTCGCTGCTTGAGCTCCTGTTCTGCGGAAATTCGGGGAACCCGGGAATCGGTGAGCACCAAGCTCCAGCCCTCATCCAGAAACTGTACTGCCCTTCGCCGTGGTACGCGTAGATCGATTATCGAAAGCGCCCTGGATCCCGGAGCGATACAGGACAAATAATCGTAAAGGGCTGCTGGTTTTTCCATGAATGATGACTGGGCGTTGCACGCGAGTAAGGCTAGATCCTCATTCTTTATGGAAATGTCGTAGATCGTGCGTAAGGCAAGGGCTGTGGCCATGTTTATCGCTGCCGAGATGCCCAAACCCAGCCCCGGGGGGATGTCGCCCATTATGGTCACATTCACTCCGCGTACCTGGACATCGTAATTTCGTGAAAAATAATCAAAAATGGATTTGACGTGATTAGACCAGCGGTCTTCCCGTTTATACTTTAACGTGCCGGTGGATGCCCGTTTGCGCTCGCCTAAATCCGCGGCAAAAAAACGCATAGACGCGTCCTTTCGCTGGGAGATCGCAACTTTCATCTCAAAGGAAGAAGCCGCCGCAAGAACGATTCCCTCGCTATCCGCCGTATGCTCGCCCAACAGCTTGATTACTGCGGGGGCGGAGGCAACGCAGAGGGGCGGGGTTTCGTATTCGGTCTGATGGACCGCGGTGATGTCTCTCATCAATCCTTCTTTTGGGCGAGGCTCTGTTCTCCCCTGCGGTCTTGCTAGGAAAAACGTACGACCAATATATTTTATCTTATTTTTTGTTTTGGTTCAACAAAAAAACGTTACCAGCCTTTATCATTTTTTCCAGACGTAGTAGTTGGCTTTCCGTTGCCTTGAGCTCGCTCTGATAACGATGACGCTCTTGTATCTTTGCCGCTACGCCCTTTACCTTCCAGGAACCTTCCTTTCCCAGGTATTCGGTTACAACCCTCCCCGCTTCCCGCTTAACAAGGTAGACATACATAGCGTTTCCCCGTTGCTTTCGCGATAAGGATCCCTTGGGTCTTTGTTGGCATTCTTGTCTGAGAAGCGTAACCCTTCGTAGGGTTTGTTGGTATTCGCTGTGGAGAATCGTATCGACAGCGCAACTCGTTGTCATGGAACTGAGTATAGACTACGAAGCTTACAGAATGAACAGAAAAGAAGGGAAATTTTAAAAAAATCTGAACCTATAACCTATGAGCGATGCGCGATTCGAACGCGCGACCTTCGGCTCCGGAGGCCGACGCTCTATCCAGCTGAGCTAATCGCTCATGACCCTTTTTATTGCTGCGCAGAAGGGCAACGAGCCTGGGCATGATAATACGGTCTTGGATAATCAGTCAATCAGCCCCAGAACAAGAGCGAATACAATAGGTGCTAAATTACTACGCATCGCTGGAAGCTGGCCAGCCTCAGGACTAGACTAATCGAGTCTAGGGCGCTCATTATAAAACCATGGAATGCATTATCCTCGCCTCATCGTCACCCCGTAGAAAAGAAATTTTGGACACGCTGGCAATTCCCTACATCTCATTCTCACCGAATTTAGATGAGAGCATCTACGATGCGCTTCAGCCGGAGTTCAGGGTTCGCGCACTGGCTGAGGCAAAGGCATAGGAAAACCCACCACAGTGGATGAAGCCCGTAGCATGCTCGCCCTCCTGGAGGGGAAAACCCATAGGGTGTATTCCGGCCTCAGCCTTCTCAATTCGGAGACAGGAAGCAGGGACAGCATGGTTTCTTGCACTAAGCTGCGTTTTGCCACCATGTCCGACCGGGAGATAGAAACCTATATTGCCAGTGGAGAATGGCAGGACGCAGCGGGAGCATACAGAATCCAAGGGCAGGCATCGTATTTTATAGAGAGTATTGAAGGATCCTGGTCCTGCGTGATGGGCTTGCCAATACGGGAGCTTTATGGCATTCTAGGCCGTGCCGGATATGATTTTATACCGGCATAAGGCGCCTGAAGACGCCTATATCTTCCGCCCGCGCCTGGCATCACCGCTAGAGTTCGCGAGACGAGAACAAGAGAAGGGGATCGGTGTACGCATCGATCACGGGAGGAACACGTGGCAGTAGTCACCATGAAGAACCTGCTTGAGTCAGGTGTGCATTTTGGTCATCAGGTAAAGCGCTGGGACCCCAGGATGAAGAAATTCATCTTCGCCGAGCGCAACGGTATTCACATCATCGACCTTCAAAAAACTATCCAGGCTATCAAAGACGCCTACGACGCGGTCCAGAAAACCGTTAGCTCCGGAAAGTCGGTGCTCTTTGTCGGAACAAAAAAACAAGCTCAGACAGCCATCCAGAAAGAAGCCGAGCGCTGCGAACAATTCTATATCAATAACCGCTGGCTCGGTGGCATGCTCACCAACTTTAGCACCATCAAGAAATCTATCCAGCGACTCAAGAAGATCGAGCGCATGGAAGTAGACGGCACCTTTGAGAGTCTCACAAAGAAAGAAATTGCGAGCCTCCAGAAAGAAAAAGTAAAGCTCGAGAAAAACCTGGGCGGCATCAAGGAGATGAAGGACCTTCCGGGCATCATCTTTGTGGTGGACACCAGAAAAGAAGCCATCGCCGTGGCCGAAGCCCAGCGCCTAGGCATTCCCATTGCCGCAGTGGTCGATACCAACTGTAACCCCGAGGGCATCACCTACCCCATCCCTGGCAACGACGATGCTATCAGGTCCATAAGCCTTTTTACCCAAATTATCGCCAACGCTGTTGTCGAAGCCGGCGCCTCCGAAGGTCTCAAGATTATTGAGAGCCTGCCTACCGATGAGACCGAAGAGGTCCACACCGATGCTGTGCGCAAGGAAGAGGAAGAGGTTGAGGTGGATATCGACACATACGCGGCCAAGGTTGAGTCGGCTGAGCCCAGTGCTCCCGCCGCCGAAGAAGCGGAGGCCGAGGCTACCCTGCCCATTATCGATGAAGATAAACTGTACGAGACAAAATAAGGAGCCCTACGATGGATATAAAAGCGACAGACATTAAAACCCTCAGGGAGAAAACCGGCGCCGGCATGATGGATTGCAAAAAGGCTCTCACGGAGGCCGAGGGAGACTTCGCCGCCGCCGAGAAGCTGCTGCGAGAGTGGGGTATGGCAGGCGTCGAAAAACGCTCAGGCCGGGCTACCAATGAAGGCCGTATATTCGTCGTAGAGACCGATAAGGCTATCTCGCTGGTAGAAATTGTGTGCGAGACGGACTTTGTCGCCAAGAACGCCGATTTTATTGCCGCCGGAAGTAAAATTGCAACCAAGGCTTTTGAGATGAAGGCCGACGCCAGTAACGACACCTTAGATGCCATGGTCAAAGACATAGCCGTTGTCATAAAGGAAAATATCGCCCTCAAGCGAGTGCGCTACATATCAGCTGGAACCGGGGAATACCTCCACAGCTATACCCACGGCGATGGGAAAATTGTCGTCGTGGTAAAGGCTTCATCGGCCTCTAACAACGCCTTTGTCAATGATGCTGTTAAAACTTTTATCCACGATACCGCATTGCACATCGCCGCATTCAATCCCATGTTCTTGGATCAGAGCAAACCTAATGCTGCTTGGGTCGAGGAGCAGAAAGAGATATTCGCCAAGCAGGTAGAGCTGGACGAAAAGCTGAAGTCTAAGCCAGCAAAGGTAGTGGAAGGTATCCTGGTCGGCAAGCTCAAAAAACTTATGGCCGAGGTCTGCCTCATGGATCAGCCTTTCGTTCGCGACGAGAAAATGAGCGTCGCCGCAGCCTTGGCTGCGGTTAAGAAAGAATCGGGTGTGGATTTTTCTATACTCGATTATTATTACATCAAGGTTGGCGAGGCAGTCTGAGCCAACCATAGCGATTGAAAGAGTCGGATTCGGAACAGCGTTTTCGGATCCGGCCGTCTTATGTGGGGAGGAAGCCAATGGAATCCGTAAAGACAACCTGTGAATCAAGGATGAAAAAGACCATAGCCGCGCTCCGGGATGAGTTTAACGGCATCAGGACAGGAAGAGCCTCTCCAGCCCTTTTAGACAAGATCAGGGTGGATTATTACGGGCAAAAAACCCCCTTAAGCCAGGTAGCGACCATATCGGTACCCGAAGCCAGGCTTATCGTCGTTCAACCCTGGGACAGAGCCCTCTTCAGCGATATAGAAAAAGCAATTCTTAAATCCGAGCTTGGCTTAAACCCATCCAATGACGGCAAGGTCATACGGCTGGCTATCCCTCCCCTCACCGAACAGCGCAGAAAGGACTTGGTAAAGTCAGCCAAGGCCATAGCCGAGCAGTCAAGGATTGCGATACGCAACATCAGGCGGGATAGTCTCGAAGAACTGAAAAAAGAATCGGCCAGCGAGAAGCTCGCCGAAGATTTTGTAAAAAAGGAAGAAGAGGAGCTGCAAAAGCTCACCGATTCCTTTATAGTCCAGATCGCCAAGGTTCTTGAAGAAAAAGAAAAAGAGATCATGGAAGTCTAAATGCCTAATCCAGGATTAGCAACCTAATGGGAACCACAGCTCCTGCCCTCCATGTCGCTATCATCATGGACGGGAATGGACGTTGGGCTACAAAGCGGGGCTTACCGCGCACCGAAGGACATCGGCAGGGACTCGAAGCCGCCAAGCGGATCGTAGCGGCCTGCTCAGGACGGGGAGTCTCCTATCTTTCACTCTATACATTTTCCACAGAAAACTGGAAACGTACCACTGAAGAGGTAGGTTTTCTGATGGGGCTCATCAAGACGCACCTGGCGGCGGAACTGGATTTTTACCGAAAAAACCGCATAAAGCTCCTTCATACGGGAAACCGCGACGGTCTTTCTTCCGATATCCTCCGGGAGATTGACAACGTGGTGCGGGATACGGCGAATTTTCCCGGAATGGTGGTCAACCTGGCAATCAATTACGGAGGAAGGGATGAAATCCTCAGGGCTATTGGCCGATCCTCCTTTCGAGACAGCGCCGCCCGTGGCGATCTTACCGAAAAGGACATAGCAGCCAATTTGGACTACCCCGAAATGCCTGATCCCGACCTCATCATTCGTACCGGGGGAGAGATGAGGTTGTCTAATTTCCTTCTCTGGCAATCCGCCTATTCGGAACTCTACTTTACCGACTGTCTATGGCCTGATTTTGATGAGCATGAACTAGATAAAGCCTTAGCCGACTATCGTTCCAGAATTCGCCGTTTCGGAGGCCTGTAGATGACCAAGAACACCGTACAACGCCTCTTGGTATTCTTTCTCGGTGTTCCTCTCTTCATTCTATTTGAACTTTACGCTTCCTTCGGAAGGAATATTCTCCTTGTTCTGGTGGCATTTGGCATTCAGCTTGGATCCATTTATGAGACAGCCGGGATCTTTGAAAAAAAAAGCATCAAGGTAAACCGTCCATACCTGGTAGTTCTGGCTGTGCTTAGCTCAGCCCTGGTGTACCTGTCCCCCCTCTACGCCCCCTTGCTTCCTTCAAATCCTAGTCCACTGGAGCTTCTTCTCATCGTTTCGTTTCTAGGCAGCCTCGCTGCCATAACCCCCTTTGCCTTTTCCACAAAAGACCAGTTCGATACCCTCCTGCCGAAAATCGCAGCATCGCTTTTTACATATTTCTACTGTGGCGTGCTCGGCGCCTGTCTGGTCTACATCGGCTCATGCTTTTCTCAGCACAGCACTCCCCTTTTCATATTCCTCCTCATGACCTCTGGCAACGACAGCATGGCCTGGCTGGTGGGCATCAGTTTGGGGCGCAAGCGTGGCGTTGTGGACGTTTCACCGAACAAGAGCCTGGCGGGATTTATCGGCGGGCTTCTCGGATCGGTCCTTGCGGCGTTAATCTCCTATTACCTCTTTCCACAGGCTGGTATAAGCTCACTGGTTGACGTGCTCTTCGTAGGACTGTGCGTCGGCGTCACGGTTATTGTGGGCGACTTGGTGGAAAGTGCCCTCAAACGTTCGGTAGGCGTAAAGGATTCAAGCTCTTTTATCCCTGGCAGGGGCGGCATTTTGGATTCCTTCGACAGTCTCCTATTCTCGGCTCCGCTTTTCATAGCCTTGGCCTCTATCTGGGGCTTCTTCCCTCCCATAGGTTAGGAGCGCCATGACTAAAAAACTGATTTTACTCGGCGCCACAGGCTCTATTGGCAGGCAAACGGTCGAATGCGTGGAAGAGGCTAACCGCAGACGTCCGGGCAGTTTTGAGCTGACCGGGCTTTCGGTTAACACCGACCTAGGGGGATTGCTCGAGCTTTCGAAGCGATTTCCCAGGGCTTTACTCGCCATGGGAAGCACAAGCTTTTCCGACACCGAGTTTTTACCATCCCAGGCAGCGATAGGGACAAAAGCAAGATCAGAGACCTCCAGCCAGCCGGGGCTTGCTGGCAGCCTGCAGTTTACCGGAAGCGGTGCTGTTGATCGGCTTTTGGAAGGCTGTGAAGCCGATCTGGTTGTAAACGGCATAGCAGGGTCGCCCGGCCTCAAGGCTTCCTATCTTGCCTTGAAAAAGGGGATGGACCTTGCTCTTGCCAATAAAGAGTCGGTGGTCATGGGATACAGCCTTTTAGCATCGTTGGCCGAAAAGAACAATCTTTCCATAATTCCCGTCGATTCCGAGCACGCGGCGCTTTTCCAGCTTGTGAACCGTTGCGGAGCCCAATCGATACAGGAGCTCTGCATCACCGCTTCCGGAGGTCCTTTTAGGGATAAATCCAAAGAGGAACTAATGGCCATAAGCCCTGATCAAGCCGCTTCCCATCCTGTATGGAAGATGGGAAGGAAGATCAGTATCGATTCGGCCACCCTGGCCAACAAAGGCTTGGAGTTGATCGAGGCGGTGAGGCTCTTTGGGTTCCAGGAGCAACGGGTGCGGGTGCTCATACATCCTCAAAGCCTTGTGCATGCCATAGTGCGGACTGTTGACGGCTCGCTCTACGCCAACCTGTCCAGCCCCGATATGCGCCTGCCCATCGACATTGCGTTAAACTGGCCGAATGAAGTGGAATCCTCCTTTGGGAAACTCGACCTGGCTGGCAAGACGCTGAGCTTTTTCGAACCAGATCTCTTTCGATTTCCCATGCTTCGGCTCGCTCGGGAAGCCATTCGTCAGGGCGAAGCGGGCACCATTGCCTACAACGCTTCAAACGAAGTGGCCGTGGAGGCTTTTGTTGAAGGCAGAATACGCTTTACCGACATTGCCACGGTTGTCGAAGAGAGTTTGAGTGCCGACTGGTCTTTGCCCGCCGGCGATTTGGGCAGTATCTTTTACCATGACGCCAGGGCAAGAGAAAAAGCCCGGGCATTTATTGCGGAGATCAAATGCTGACTGTTATCTACGGACTACTCGGTCTTTCCATCGTCGTACTCATCCACGAGCTTGGGCATTTTATAGCCGCCCGATCTCTGGGCATAGAAGTAGAAGCCTTTTCCATAGGCATGGGTCCCAAACTTCTGGGCTTTACCCGGGGCGGCACTGAATGGAGAATTTCAGCCTTCCCCTTGGGTGGCTACTGCCGCATGAAGGGTGAAGAAGGTTTCAAACAGGCGGTGGAGCGCAAGCTAGCCCATATCCCCGCCGAAAAAGGCTCCTTTTACGGGGAGGCTGCGTGGAAACGGATCATTGTGCTTTTAGCCGGCCCTACCTTCAATCTTATTTTAGCATCCATCCTTTTTGGTATTGTGGCCTTCGTAGGCCTTCGCATAGAAACACTGCCCAACCGGATTGTGCTTGCCTCTGACTACCCGTCTCTCTCTGGTCAGGCGGGCGGCTCTGAGCCCAGCCCTGCCCAGGTGGGAGGCCTTGAAACCGGCGACTGGATACTCGCCATAGACGAAACGCCCGTTGAGGATTATTCCGATCTGCAGGATATGGTGAGTGTCAACGCCCAAAAGGATATGGTCTTCAAGGTGGAGCGCTCGGGAACCCGCCTTTCACTCCTAATCCGCCCCAAGCTGGACAAGGAAAGTGGACAGGGCTTGATAGGAGTTTATGCCTGGGCAGATCCCTTGGTAGCCTCGGTAGCTCCTGGAAGCTCTGCGGCGATCGCGGGCATAAAAAGTGGCGACTATATTTTGGAAATTCTGGGCAAACCTGTGGAGCATTCTATCGATGTTTCCGCGATTCTCGCCGAAAAACCTGAACGGGCTTCAATAAAAGTGCGCAGGGATAACGAAATCATCGACCTCAGTCTCGTGCTCTCATACGAAGCCGATACCTCTCCCTTGGGGATCTCATTTGCCACAATAACAAAGGAAGAAAAAAGCCCTTCGATCGGAGCAGCCTTCGCTCAGGGATGGGCAGAGAGCTTCGAGACGATTGGCCTCAGCCTAAAAGGACTTGGCATGCTTTTCCGGGGAGTCAACCTTTTCAAGGCTATTTCGGGACCCGCACGGATCACCTACCTCATCGGAAGTGCAACCCAAGCCAGCATCTCCTCGTCGGGATCAGGGGGATTCAGCTATATACTTAGCTTCCTCGCCTTTCTGTCTGTGAGCCTATTTATCATGAACCTACTGCCCATCCCCGCTCTGGATGGAGGTCAGATAATCCTCTCTCTGGCTGAAATAATTAAGCGAAAACCCCTTCTCACTACAACGATATACCGCTTCCAGACTGTCGGAGTAACGATGATTCTGCTTCTATTCTTTATTGCGACCTTTAGCGACATTCTTTTCTTTTCAGGACGCTGAAATCTGTTTTAGGGGATCTGTTTCACTCGGGTCTATCAACACGGCTCTGAATTAAGCGGGAGAAGGGGTACTACCGCTACTGGCTAGCGATCGTAGCGCTCCATATTGACAAACTTCGCGTAGGACGGCTTAAACCAGACGTTCGTCTTGCCTATAGGACCATTTCGTTGCTTGGCCACGATAAGCTCTGTTTCGATCTGTTCTGAGCGCTGATCCTGCGTTTTATTTATCTCCCTATCCCTGTGCAGAAATAGAATAAGGTCGGCATCTTGCTCGATTGAGCCCGACTCCCTGACATCCGCCAGGTTGGGCTGTTTGCCCTCGGCTTCGCGCTTTAACTGGGAGAGGGCTACAATGGGAATATCCAGCTCTCTGGCCAAGGATTTGAGAGACCGGGAGATAGCGGAGATCTGCTCCCAGCGAGGGAGCTCGGCGTTTTCGTGGGTTACCAGGGTGATATAGTCGACAAAAAGTATCTTGATTCCCCGCTCGAGAACTAGTCTTCGGGCCATCGTGCGCAGCTCAAGCAGCTTCATGTTGGGCATGTCGACGATATAGAGGGGCGCTTCGTAGATCCTTCCCGCAGCATCCATCAAGTCGTTAAGATCGGAGCTGCGCAGGCGGCCGGTGCGGATGCGCTCACCGGGCACCATGGCTTCGGCGCTGATTATTCTATTCATCAGCGCCCGTTCTGACATTTCCAGCGAGAAAAAGGCCGCCGGAATCTTACAGTTTATCGCGATATGAGAGGTAAAGCTTAGGGCAAGGGCTGTCTTTCCCACCGAGGGTCTGGCGCCGATGACGATAAACTCGGAGTTCTGGAAACCCGATGTCATGGCGTCAAGATCGCTCAAGCCCGAGGGAATTCCGGTAAATGCGTTGGGGTTGTTGCTGAGTTGCTCAATAACCGTAATAGTGTCAGGGATAAGCTCTTTAATAGAATGATAGGATGCTGTCCTGCGATTTTGGGTTATCTCGAAAATCTTCGCTTGTATCTGGTCTAGGATGAGCCCGGTTTCAGTGGTTTGGTCGAAGGCGAGCAAGCTAACCTCGGATGAAAGCCGTATGAGACTGCGCCGGGTGGACATCTCCTGGATAATCCGGGCGTAGTACTCTACATTGGCCGCCGACGGGGTCATGGAGGTAAGGGATGCGATATAGCCAGGCCCCCCTGCCCTGTCCAAGGTGCCTGCCAAACGCATTTCCTCGGTTATGGTGATGATGTCGGCTTTTTGGCCTTTTTCATGGAGTGCGATGACTGCGGAAAAGATTTGATTGTGGGCAGGAAGGTAAAAATCATCGGGGCGTATAAAGCGAACCACAGAAGCTAGACTGTCAGGATCTAAAAGCAACGCACCCAGACAGGCTTGCTCAGCCTCTTGGTTGTGGGGAGGTATTTTATCTTTCAGGCTTTCGCTGTTCATGGCCTTCCTTTAGGCTTCAAGGGAATTATACATAGAGGACGGGCAAAAGAAAGTGTTTTAAAAAAAGACGTGTAAAAAAGTTTGAAAAACGAAAGCGCCGGTCCTAGACAGTCAGCGTTATTCTCTGCTGCCAGGAACCGGCGATTCGGGTAAAGGCCAGGTTCTGTTTAGTTCAATCGGCCGGCATTTATAGCGGCTTCGAACGCTGCGGCCTGCTCCTCATCGGTGACAGGTTCGGCAGCTTCAACTCTGGGCTTTCTCTGGCGCTGCTTTTTAGGCTGATCGCTTTCTTCGGTTTTCTCGGCCTTAACTTTCTGGCCGAGTACTATAAGCTTGAGAACAGCCTCTTCCTTCTCGTAGAGATGAATCTCGACCTTGTAGTTGCCGACGCTCTTGATTGAGCGCCCGGGTATTTCGATCTTCTTGCGGTCAATCTCCAGCCCCCTCTTGAGAAGCTCGTCGGCGATGGTGGCGTTAGTCACGGCGCCGTAGAGCTTGCCGTTGGCGCCGGCGGGCATGGTAACAGACAGATCCTCGCCCTCGATGCGTTCCTTGAGGGAAGACGAAGCCTTGCGCTTCTCTTCCTTAATTGCGAGAATCTCGTTTTTCCGGTATTCGAAGAGCTGGATGCTCCTGGCGTTGTAGGCTATAGCCAGGTCGCGGGGAAGCAAGAAATTGCGGGCATAGCCCGGGGCGACTTCTTTTACATCGCCGATCTCTCCCAAATTGGGGACATCCTGATTCAGGATCACTTTCATGTGGAAGCTCCTTTTAAGTTGCGGTATGGAATCCATACCTCGGTAATGCCCAGAACGGGCAAGCCAATCAAAACTACGGCGCTGGTAGCCTGGTTTAGCAAGGCCGCGGTCAACGCCAAAGGCAAAAGGCGTCGCAAGAGGGCTGGGATCCCCGGCTTTTGCAGCAGGAATGTGATCACCCCTATGCCCTGCAATCCGTAGATCGATGCAGCACAGAGGGCTAGGTTCCAGACCAGCAGCCGAATGATCCCTTCTGCCTTAAGCGCGAGCGCAATAAAGAGAAGGCTCCAGAGCAGCAGGCTCGGCCAGAGCGCCGCGTGAGGCACCTTGACCTCCGCCAGGCGGAGAGGTTTTTTCACTGGTTCAAAGCCCAGCATCGCGGCTCTGCTTTTCGAAGCGAGCATGCTTCCCAACCACCAGCTGCCTGCAACTACCCAGAGAATAAAGGCACTGAATCCTGCGCTGATGATCCCAATCGCCCGCTGCACCAATTCCGCAGCCAGCCTGGGTTCATCGATTGCCAGTCCACTCGTGTCTATTGTTTCTTTGACATAGGCAGAGAGCTGATCGGTAAAGGTCGAATCCTTGCTCATGCGAAGCACGAAAGGCAGCGCGATCAGGGACAGCACAAGCACGGCCAGGAATATGCGGATCATTTTCGATAGTCGGGGACTTTCAGCGTTTATCCAGAACAGGGCAGCAAGCAACAATAGCGGAGGAAGACAAGCGGAGGCTAAGTATAAAAAATCGAAAAACCTCAGCTGCACCATCCTCACCACTGTCCCGACTGTTATTACTAAAAAGGCGGCCAGCGATGATACCAGCCCGGCCTTCATACCCCTGCCGGCAAAACTCTGCTGCACCGGAACGAGAAAGGCGAAAGAGAGGACATACGAAAGATAGAGAAAGCCTGACAAGATCCCCGCCGTTGCATCGGCGAGGATTATTCTCTTTTTCAAGAGCCGTTCCTGCTCGTCCACCTGCACAGCCTCAGGATTATTTTACGACGTAGGGCAAGAGCGCCAGGGATCGGGCGCGCTTTATGTTGACCGCCAGCTCGCGCTGGTGCTTAGAGCAGGTCCCGGTAATGCGCCGAGGCAGGATTTTTCCCCTCTCGGTGGTATAGCGCCTGAGTGTGTCCGAGTCTTTATAGTCGATATGGGCTTTCTGCGTGCAGAACTTGCAGACCTTCTTTTTGAAAAAGCCCTTTCCTTTGCGGGGACCGCCGCGATCGTCCTGATCCCTGCGACCGTCGCCCTGATCCATCTCGGCACGGCCCGAGCGTCCCTCATTCATATCTTTCATGTCAGCCATGAGATTTCTCCTTGTATCCTTTCGATAGCGTTAGAACGGAATATCGTCGTCGAAGGTGTCGATCGGCGATGTGTTCTGGGCTGAGGCTCCACCGTTCGATTTTTGACCGGAGGATGAGTCCTGAGCCCCGTAGGGCTGGCCTCTTGTAGAAGCGCCGCCTTGCTGGTTGCTGGAAGCGTTCCCCATCAGCCGTACGTTGGTTGCGTTGACAATTACCTTGCTTCGGGGTTGCCCGTCCTGCTCCCAGCGGTCCTGTCGCAGCTCGCCCTCTACGGCGACCTGCTGTCCCTTGGTCAGGTAGCGATTAACCGCCTCGGCGCCCTTACCCCAAAAATCGATATCAAAAAAGCTAGTCTCGTCGATCCATTGATCGTCCTGCTTTCTCGAACGGTTTACGGCCAAGGAAAACCTCGCTATGGCCGTTCCCGATTTCGTGTATTTGAGCTCAGCGTCCCGGGTGAGTCTTCCCACCAGGACGACGACGTTTATATCGCGCATCTGGACACCCCCTTTTCGCTCAAGCCTCTGCCTTTACCACAAGATACTTGAGAATGCTTGTGTTGAGCTTGAAGGCTCTTTCCAGGGGGGTAACGTTTTGGCCATCCAGGGAAAACTTATACAGAATATAATGCCCCCGCTCACGCTTCTTGACCGGATAGGCAAACGGACGGTCTCCCATATCCTCATCTTTAATATCAGCGGCGGCGAATTGCGCCAGATCCGATATCACTGCTTCCTTGCCCTTGTGGAAGGCTTCTTCCTCCGAAGGCAAGACCACGACTAACTCGTATTGTCTCATTTTTTCCTCCTCGTGGACCTAGTCCCCCATACGGGGGACGATTGATTCGGGCAAGTCCTGAGGGGAACTCGCCTGAATAAAGAGGGAGCGTTTTTATATCACGGTAAAGGCTTTTTATGCAATACTTGCAATTAAGGCCGGGATTTCCCATAATTGCCGTCATTCTACATCGGAGGAACAATGCCCGAAATTATCGAACCTCGAGTGCTCAAAGGATTCCGCGACTACCTACCCGATGCCGAAAAGGCGAGAAATAGCCTGCTGACCAGGCTAGAATCGGTGTTCCGATCCTTTGGCTTTGTGCCCATAGATACCCCCGCCCTGGAATATGCCGAAATCCTTTTAGGCAAGGGAGGGGGAGAGACTGACAAGCAGGTTTACCGCTTTACCGACAACGGTGGTCGAGAGGTAGCTCTGCGCTTTGACCTCACTGTTCCCTTTGCTCGCTTTATGGCAGAGCACGTTGAGGAACTCTACCTCCCCTTTCGCCGTTACCATATGGCCAAGGTCTGGCGGGGAGAGAATACCCAGCGCGGCCGGTACAGGGAGTTCATGCAGTGCGACTTTGACATAGTAGGGACCGATAGCGCATCTGCGGACGCAGACATAGTCTTGGTGATTGCCGAGGCGATCAAAGCCCTGGACGCTGGCGAGGCGAGAATCAGGATCAACCATAGGGCCTTGTTCAACCGCTTTCTCTCCCGGGTTGGCTGTCTGGATAAGTCGGTATCGATACTTCGCAGCGTCGACAAGATCGCAAAAATCGGTATGGAAAAGACAAAGGAACTGATCGGCGCCGAAGTGGGCAAAGGCATCGCTGATGAAATCCTAAGCTTTATCGAACCCGAAAAGGATTTCGAAGCCACCTTGGGGAAAATGGCATCGTTCTGCGCCAGGGGCGATCAGGAAGCCGACGCGGCACGAAAACGGATTCAGGATGTATACGATATCGTACTCGCCGCAGGTTCAGCCGACTATCTCAGCCTGGATCCCAGTATCACCAGGGGCTTGGACTATTACACCGGTGTCGTCTTCGAGACATTCTTGAACGATTTGCCCTCCATTGGCTCGGTCTGTTCAGGAGGGCGTTACAATGAGCTCGCCGGGTTATACACCACCCGATCCCTGCCAGGAGTGGGCGCATCGGTAGGGCTAGATCGCCTCTTGAGCGCAATGGAAGCATTGAAGCGCCCGTTAGCCCGGGAATCCCTGCCCCAGGTTCTATTAGCAAATATCGGCGATGTTGGGGAAGTCGAACTACACCGCGTAGCCAGTGGGCTCCGTTCCAGGGGGATCTCATCCGAGGTATTCCCAGAACCTAAAAAAATCGCAGCCCAGTACTCCTTAGCCCAGAAAAAGTTCATACCCTATGCGTTGCTCCTGGATCGATCAGCCTTAGAACGGCGTGTCTTACCGCTGCGCGACTTGGAGCAGCGAACAACCAGGGAATTCTCAAACCTGGACGAATTGGTGAACTTTCTAGAGGCAGCAAAGGCTTGAGCGCACAGATTCCATCGAACCAAGACGACAAAACCGGCGAACACATCCCCCTTCAGCGACAGGCTGTTCGAAGTTATGTGCTCCGGGCTGGCAGAATGACCCAGGCACAAAAACGGGCGATCGAGGAATTAAGCCCTCTGTACCTCATCCCCTTCGACGAAAAGATACTAAAGCCATCGCAATTGTTCCCCGATTCCAAGCCTCTGGTTCTTGAGATTGGTTTCGGCATGGGCTTGGCTACCTGGCAGATAGCCATAGGAAGGCCTCTATACAATTATCTAGGTGTGGAGGTTCACAGTCCCGGCGTTGGGCGGCTCTTGATGGAAATTCAGGATAGGGAGATCTCTAATCTAAAAATCATCCAACACGACGCCATCGAGGTGCTCCAGAGCATGATAGCCCCGGACAGTCTGGCGGGGTTACACATTTTTTATCCCGACCCCTGGCCTAAGAAGCGGCATCATAAGCGGCGCCTCATGCGCCCGGAACTGGTCGAGATTATGGCTTCCCGTCTTGCTAAAGGCGCCTACCTCTATTTCGTCACGGATATAGAGGATTACGCGAACCAGACCATCGAGACATTGAACCGCTGCGGCGCGTTAAAAAACGCCTATGAAGGATTCGCCCCGAGAATCGAGTGGAGACCTCAGACAAAATTTGAGGGCAAGGCCATGGTAGAGTCCCGGCCTTCCTTTGAGCTGTACTTCATTAAAATTTGAACGCAAAGTTCTTTCAGGCGGTCCCTTATAACTCGAAAAAGCTTGTGAGAGAAAGGCTTACTTAAAAAAGACTCTTTTGAGTAAGCCTCTCGCTTGAGAAAGCCTCACTCGAAAAAGGAGCTGAGTTTTCTATAGAGGTCGCCGATGCTTTCCTTGGCTTCCGCCGCAAGTTGTACATCGTCCGCCGCGTCGATCAATGCTTCCAGGCTAGCGATACTCTCGTTCAGGGCTGTATGAAAGCCCTTGGATATTCTGAACCAGAAGACACCTTGTCCGTCGGTGTAGAGGCTGACAAAGCCCAGCTTCTTGTCCTTGCCTTTGGGCTTGGCCACCTGGAAAACATGAGAGAGGTTTTCGACCAAATCGCCAAAGACCTGGGCATTTAAGCCTTCCTGTCCCTCCTTGCCAAGAATTTCAAAATTCTTGCTCCGCGGCCAATCACGCTGGAGATCCCGGTCCAGATCGAGCCAATCCTTTATTCTGATGACCGTCTCCAACTTGTCGCCTTCCAGGAGGCTGTATCCTCCTTGCTGAATCACCGCTAAAAGCCCCTTAAAGGCTGCGCCTGAACCCTGATCCAGATTGGCGCTTGCAGTCTTGAAGCGTTCCCAGGGCAGAAGGACCATTTTTTTCCTACCCCTACCCTTGGCGAGGTCGAAAATCTGCCCGCCCAGCTGTATGGTGTCCGTGAAGCTTCTGGGTTCCTGGTGTCCCGCTAGGGCTCTTTCCTCTACCCCCGCTACGCCCCGTGCCTTGGTTTTGCGTTCAGCGCCAGAACCTGCCTTGCCGATAACCTTACCGGAAATAGTCGACAAACGCTCTGCCACAAGTGGTGATATGCGGTTTAGAATTTCCCTTGAAAGGGGCGAAACCGACATAGCGTACATCCTTGTGGTGCGCACGATTTCCCCAGCGACGATAAAATCCGGGTTCTCTCTAAACATGACCGATCCTGGGTGAATCTGTATTTTTTCCGCAGTCAAAGACCTAAAGAGCCCCCGGTCTTGCCTCGCGCAGACAAACTGAATAAGCCCGCGGCTTACCGCGCAGAGATAGTCAGCCAGATGGCCACCCCTGGATATAGGGAACCCCATATCCGAAACAATTATTTCTAGCTGTTCCCGAATTCTGAGGATTTCCCGCATGGTTCGCTCATCCAGGTAATTATGCTCGCAGAACCTGGTTTTATCCGGCGCGGCGACAAAGGCTTCGTAAATTCTCAGATAGGAAACAAAGTCTCCCATGGGATCCCTGAAGGCATGGTGGGCCTTCCGTGCCTCTAGTTCCTCCCCGGGAGGAAGAACGTAGGGGCTCATGGTGGACAAAAAAGAAGCTGCTACTAAGGTTTCGTGGATTACCTCGGGGTAACGCAGCATGGATTCGACAATCATTCTGGACAGCCTTGGCAAAAGGGGGAAGGCGCACATGAGTTCCCCGGTCTTGGACAACATTCTGTCCTCGGTGAGGGCATCCAGAAGGTTGAGGATATCGATGGCTCCCGCTATTCCACTCTTGGGCGGCTTGGAGATAAAATCGAATTCCTCGAAGTTGCTTATCCCAAGCTCGGCCATTCTAAGTACTACTTCCGAAAGATCGGTCCTGTAGATTTCTTCGGTGGTAAAAAGTGGCCGATTTTCGAATTCCTTGCGAGGATAGAGGCGGTAGCAGGTGCCAGGTCTGGTCCGGCCTGCCCTACCCTTGCGCTGGTTGCAGGAAGCCTTTGAAGTTGGAGTCTCAATCAAGCTTGCGGTAAAGCTTCTCGGATTGTAGTAGTTCAGCTTGGCGAGGCCTGAGTCTATGACGACGGTGATTCCGTCTATGGTGACGCTGGTCTCAGCAATATTTGTTGCGATAACAACCTTTGACTTGCCCGGCGGTGCTGGGTTAAAAACCTTTTCCTGCTCGTCCTTACCCAGTCTGGCGTAGAGCGGCACAATGTGGAGGGCATCGGCCATGGAGCTTTGGTAAAGGCGTAGGGTGCACTCCTTTATTGTTTTTTCCCCAGGCAGGAAGACTAAAATGTCTCCGTCCTCGTCCTCTGTGCGCGAGGCAAGACTTCGTTGAATTATGGAGAGGATCTTTTCATAAAGGGCTTCGTCGCTATAGCGCAAAGGAGAGCTAAATTCCGGCTTACGCCCGGCGCTCCTATTTCCGTTACGGCTCTCCGCCTTGGTTTTTTCTTTGAGTTTATCCTGATCCGGGGCATCGATCACTGGATCATAGATGAGAGTCACCGGATAGGTCTGGGTCTCGATCTTTACGATGGGACATTCTCCGAAATATTCGGAAAAAACCTGGGCGTTGATAGTAGCTGAAGATACGATAACCTTGAACTCGGGCCTTGTCTCCAGGACTTGTTTTAAAAGGCCAAGGATAAAGTCAATATTTAGGCTCCGTTCGTGCGCCTCGTCCACCATGATTACCTGGTACTTGGACATGTAGGGATCGAGCTTCATCTCCTGGAGCAGTATTCCGTCGGTCATAATTTTAATTTTCGTATCGGCGCCGGTCTTGTCCTCGAAGCGCATTTTATAGCCCACCACGCCTCCGACTTTAACCCCCAGCTGGCGAGCTATAAAATCGCTGACCGAAAGGGTGGCTATTCGTCGCGGCTGGGTGACGCCAATAAAGCCCTTGGCGGCGTAGCCGGCTTCGTGGAGGATGATGGGCAGCTGAGTAGTCTTGCCCGAGCCTGTAGGGCTCTCGACGACGACAACCTGGTTTTCCGCCAAGGCGGCCAATATTTTTTCTTTTTGCTGATAGACAGGCAGTTCGTGGGGATGCATAAAAATACTATACACGAAATGCGCGTTCTGTTCCATTGGATCAGGTTCGAGCCTCCTTCTGCTTCATGGCCGTGATGTCAGCGTGCTATACTCTGCGCCGATGAACCTACTCACCATATCCGTCTACGTAGTCATCGTGCTTGCCTTTATCGGCATAGCAATAGGACGACTGCCCCGCCTAGCTATGAACCGAGCTAGCATAGCACTGGCAGCTGCCCTGATCCTTGTCCTGCTGGGCGGCATATCCCATGACGAAGCCTTTGCCGCCATAGACGTGGAGACTCTAGCCCTTCTGCTGGCGATGATGTTTATTGTAGCCAACCTGAGAATTTCTGGATTTTTCGGCTTAGCGGGTAGCCGACTATTATCCATGGCGGGAAACCCACGCTCATTTCTTGCGCTGGTAATCGTTTCCTCGGGATTTCTCTCGGCCCTTTTTCTCAACGACACGATCTGCCTCATGCTCACTCCCCTGGTAATCGAAATTGTCAGGCGAAAAAAGTTTGACGGCAGACCCTATCTCATTGCCCTCGCCGTGTCTGCCAACGCAGGCTCCTGCGCAACCCCCATAGGTAATCCTCAAAATATGCTCATCGCCTCCCAATCGGGCCTGAGATTTTTCGACTTTGTTCTTCTCCTCGGTCCACCTTCCCTCTTCGCCCTAGGTTTATGCTATGCGGCCTGTCTTATTACATTTCACCAAGATTTTTCAACCCACCGAATAGCCAGACCTGAACTGGATTCACGGTCGGCGATCAATAATCCTGGACCTACACCCGAAGCGCAGGACCGCAAACTCATGATTAAAAGCCTGGTTGCGGCCACGGTTCTTCTTGTCTTGCTCGCCACGGGGCTTCGAACCAGTGTGGCGGCGCTGTCGGCTTCAACGGTGCTCCTCGTGAGTCGTCGTATAAAACCTGAGCGCGTTTTTGCACACGTGGACTTCGAGCTTTTAGTGTTTTTCTCAGGCCTCTTTGTTGCTGGCCAGGCGGAAAGAGAAGGCATGAGGATAGGATTTATGGATTACCTTAAGCTAGGTCTACCTGTCACGCTGGCGTCCGTGGCGGCGGGAAGTCTCTGGCTCCAAGCGCTGGGAAATTGAGGTATACTAGGCGGTAGAGGAAACAATGGCAGAGAAAAAAACCTATTTATGGGACATTCCAGAAGCCGCCACTGGCTCGTCTCAGCCCTCGGAACCTTTAAGCGTGAGCGCCCTTACCAGTCTCATAAAAGGAACGCTGGAAGGGTTTTATTCCTCAGTGGCGGTCCAGGGCGAGGTGTCCAACGCCAAACTTTCTAGCTCAGGCCATCTTTATTTTTCCCTTAAGGACAAGGAAGCGCTCATTCAAGCGGTAATGTTCAAATACAGGCTATCGCTGCTTGGTTTTGACATACGGGACGGTATGAAACTGATTGTATCTGGCGGCGTCTCGATCTATGCGGCCAGGGGTCAGTATCAGCTCATAGCCCAGAGCGCCCGGCTGGCGGGGACTGGGGACATTCTGGCAATGCTGGAAGAGCGGAAAAGGAGACTGGCGGCCGAGGGGCTCTTCGAAGAGGAGAGAAAAAGGCCGCTTCCGCGCTTTCCTTCCCGGGTGGCTCTGGTCACCAGCCCCTCGGGCGCCGCTGTACGGGACATCATCCATGTGCTAGGGAGACGTAATGCCGGGGTAGATCTCATTATTTTGCCCTGCCCCGTCCAGGGCGAAAAAGCTGCCGAGATAATCGCTGCAAGGATCAGACAGGCCAACAGGCTCTCCATAGCAGACGTTCTAATAGTCGGCCGCGGCGGAGGATCCCTCGAAGACCTCCTGGCCTTTTCCGACGAAATTGTTGTGCGTGCCGTCGCAGAATCGGAAATTCCAGTGATCAGCGCTGTAGGCCACGAAATCGACTGGGCTCTCTGCGACTATGCGGCTGACCTGCGGGCAGCGACACCCTCCGCCGCGGCCGAGCTTGTGGCCGAAAGCAGGGCGACCTTACTGAGCGAAATAAACCAGTTCGAGCTGGCTTTAGAATCCACGATCAGGGCTAGGCTGGAGCGTGCCGAGACTGCCCTGGAAGCCTTCGCCCTTCAGGACGTGGAAGCCCGGTTTATGCGGCTTTTCATGCCCATTGCACGAAGACTAGACGATGCGCGGGAGGCACTGGTTCAGGGTGTTGGAAGCCGAATAAAAGACCTATCACACCGCAGGGCGCTGGCTGAGAACGCCCTCGAGCTAACGAGTCCCTTGGCGGTGCTTAATCGAGGCTATTCAATTACAAGAAAACTGGATAGAGAACACACAAGCCAGCTGAAAGCCAAAGACAAGGCTTCATCGCGTCTAGTAGGCAAAGGTCCCATCGTGCGTGATGCCTCCAAGCTGGGAAAGGCCGAAGCGCTGCAGATTATCTTCGCATCCGGCTCGGCTAAGGTAGAAGTTGAAGAGGTGGAAGAATGAAAGATTTCGAAGCACGACTTGAACGACTTGAGGATTTGGCAGAAAAAATCCGCGAGCCCGAGCTCCCCCTGGAAGAAGCGGTAAAGGTTTTTGAAGATGGAGTAAAGCTGGCCAGGGGGCTAAAAAAGGAACTGGAGAAGATACAAGCCAAGGTCGAGCTTCTCACAAACGACCCCGATGACGACGAACCTGTATCTACCCTTCCCTTCGACCTGGGCGAAGAAAGTTAAGGCTGTTATCTGTTTTGAAGCGCTTTGGGCCAGGTAGTGGACTCCAACAAGGGAAGCACGGACCTGTCGCTTTCCGCTAAATCAAGGGCATAAATATCGCGAGGGCTGAGCCAGGCAATCATACTGTGCTCCCGAAGTTCAAGAATGCAGCCCTTGGGCAATTCCACCAGCCATGCGGCTAAAAGTCTTTCGCCTGAGTGACTTGAAAACGATGCCGTACCGAGAAAATGAATCGGCTCCGCCTCAATCCCAAATTCTTCTTCAAATTCCCTGCGCAAGGCTTCTTCGTCCCCTTCTCCCGCCTCCACCTTGCCTCCAGGAAACTCCCAGCGCAGGCCTATGGCGCCACCTGCCTTCCGTTTAGCCACGAGGATTTTCCCATTTTCGATAACGATACCTGCGATGGAACGCCTCATCTGTCCATACCTTTTCTGTTGTTGTTATTGTGGAGTACTAGGGCACAGGCTTCTATAAGCTGCGAAGCGTTAAACCAACCGCTTTGCTCCGCCAGTCGGCGGCCTGCGCTGCCGTGAGCGATCACGGCAGCGCAGGCCGCCTCTTCCATGGACCGCTCTATATCCTGCCGAGAAAGCGCCTTCTTTTTCCCTATTTCCCTCAGTCTGGCGATTTTACGG
The DNA here is from genome assembly GCA_002428725.1 of Spirochaetaceae bacterium UBA6076. Lineage (GTDB taxonomy): Bacteria > Spirochaetota > Spirochaetia > Treponematales > Rectinemataceae > UBA2256. The sequence continues at coordinate 131,733 of DIXQ01000036.1, forward strand.
GCTAAAAGGCCGGCGAATAAACCCGCCAGAACATCTCCCGAACCAGCTACGCCTAGCTCGGGAGTCATGCCTTCCCAAACAAAGCGTGCGTTCTTGCCCTGGATCCATGTTATATGGCTCTTGGCGAGCATAAGCGCATTCACGCTTTTAGCCAACTTGTCAATAAATAAGGGGAAGGGTTCTTCATCCCTAATGCCTAGGGATTTTCCCAAATCTCGATACTCCCCAGGGTGGGGAGTCAGTGCGCAGGGACTTGTGAATGAATTACAGAGCCCTGGCTGCTTCGCGAACAGCCTAATCGCGTCGGCGTCGAGTATAATCGGTCTGTCTTCGCAAGCCCCAAGGGTTTGCAATACCCGTATACGTTCCTCCCCTGTCCCCCAGCCAGGTCCGGCAAGAACTATGTCACAGTCGGGAAACTCAGTGTCGGCACCCCAGGGACGCAAGATTATGGATTCGGCCGAAGAAGCTAGAAGAGGGTAAAGATCCTTGTCTACATAAAGATAGATATACCCAGCTCCTGCGGCGAAAGCCGCCTTGACACAGAGAAATGCGGCGCCAGCCGAGCCTAGGGACCCTGCGAAGATTGCCAGCCTCCCTCGGCTCATCTTATAGGACTCAGGAGAAATCGGATCGAGTAAACTTTCGAGATCAGATTCTTCCAAAAGTGAATTCGTTCCAGCGTTCATTATCAAATCCCGGGGGAAAATCTCGCCGGCATTGACAATACTGCCGCAGTGGCTGCGGGCTGAAGGTGCAAAACAAATTTCCTTGATCGGCTCCAGACAGAGACTAAGATCGGAGTAGACCGCTGGAAACAGCTTAGTCCAGGTGTCGCCCAAACCAGAAGGGATATCGACAGATACTACCAAGGCCCTATCTTTTTTATCCGATGCCGCCGAGGTTTTTGGCGTGGCTGTGTTTTTCGAAAACTTCGCTGATTCGCTATTTCGAAGCTTTGTTGTGAGCTCAATCATTTCCAGCGCCTCACCCCGAGCCGCTCCCTGTATGCCGATACCCAGTATTCCATCCAGAACGATATCCGCCTCGGCATACAAACAAAGTCTTTCCTCTTCGTTCAGATCGCCCCATGTAAAGCAGGGTATTCCTGCCGTCTGGATAAACCCTTTCTGCACCTCGGCGCTGGGGCTTAAGGTTTGGGATGATATGATAGCCTGGAGCGTAGTAAATCCCGCCGAACGGGCATGTCGCAGCATGGCTAAGGTATCGCCGGCATTGTTTCCCTTGCCACAAAGGGCGAGAATTTTGACATCCCTACCTTTACTGCTTAGAGAGGGGGAGCTTTCAATGTGGCGCAACAGGCAATCCCACATACGCAACGATGCCTTTTCCATAAGAAAGAGCGCATCGAGTTCGAATAATTTTTGGGTTGCTATATCTAATTTCCGGGACTCGGCACAGGATACAAGTCGTTTCACGGGGAATACCACCTTTTACCCAGACTTGTTTAATTATAGCAGAATCAATTTTGTGGTCAAATGAGCAAATTTCAAAAGTCTGTTAACTTTTGAAATTTGCTTTGTAGTTTCGTCTATTTTCATGCTAAAAGCATGAAAATAGACGAAACGTACGCATTTTAAGGTAGCTTTTTCAAAACTCAACTGAGTTTTGAAAAAGCCTCAAATAAAAGATTGGCTTAGAGAGGAATCTCCCACCAAAGGATTTTCGCCTTATCCTTTTCCAAGAAGATTCCGTAGAGCTGCCCAGTGGATGAGAGCCTCAGGGATCTGAGAAAGCCCTCTGCCCCGGGAAAATGTAGCGAGGCAGAGTAGAGCGTTTTCCCAGAGTGATCCACGAAACGGAGCATTCCTCTCGCCTCCGATTCTAATTGTTGTGAGTTGGTATCACCAAGGATTTCCGGTGCGTAAGGCTGTTGAGAGACAAGAAGAAATCCCTCTTTATAAACGCCCAGCAACTCCCATTCTTTGTTTGCGGACTCAGTGGGCTCTAGTTTGAAGCCGAACTTCTGCGACCCCGTTCTGCCATCCATGGAAAAAAGCCAGGAACCGGAGTCTTCTAACCCAACGAGCACCGAAGCGTCGAAACTAAAAACCTCCCTATAGTAACTAAGCTTCAATACCACATCGAATCCCGACGTGCTTAGCATTGGTATGATTCCCTCTAGATCCACGTGAATTTTACCTATTGACTCTTCATCAGCATTGGTACCCAGAAGCTCCAGGGGAACCGGAAGCGAAGCGCTGTCTATTCCTAAGCTGGAAAGAAGCATTCCATCATTGGAGAAGCGATAGACCGAATAGAACAATCCAGTGGTAGCCATTACGACAATACTGTCGTCGCTAAGACAATCAATGCCAAGAATTTTAGGAAATGCCGAACCGAGAATCCCTTCCCTACCAATAAATTGCAGTTCCAAGCCCTTTTCGCCGAATCTACGGATGATCCAATCATAGTAGCTTTCTGTCATTGGATCAAATACGGCGAAGTCCGGATTAGCGAGCCTATCGGCCACGTAAATCCGTTGGGATGAATCGACGCTGAGCCGGGATGGTTGAATAAAATCGGTAAATACCGTGTAGCGTCCTCCATTTTCCGCAACAGTGATAGCAGCTTTGTCTGTAGCGATCGGCTGCGATTGGCCAGATACCGGCCATGACAGGGCTTCAGCGTCGTAAATAATGGAGAGCAGATCACCGTAGGACGAGGTGCGTAGAATTTTTTTTGAAACCGGATCGAGGACATGAAAGATTCCTTCCCTCATGTAAAGCTCCACTTCCCTGGCCATTCCCTCGGGCAAACCGATCATCCGATCTTGTAATCCATAGTCGAGACTGAATAAAAGCTTGGCTTGGAGGCTCTGGGAGCTTTGCAAACCCGGGCCACAGGCAGAAAGGCCGAGAATGCTGAGAGCGAGCACTATCACGCAAAATGGCTTCATCGCTGGTTCATCCTTATCCTTTAGTGCTTGGGCTGTCAACTTCCTTGACCCTCGCACAACCCGGAAGTATCCTAGGTCCATGGCCATTAATATCCTCACAGCCCTGCTCGGGTCTAAACGTGATAAGGATGCCCGGGCATTGTTACCCTTGGTGCATGCGATAAACCAGAAAGAATCCTGGGCTCTAACCCTTTCCGATGATGATTTTCCCCTTCAGACCAAGGCGCTGATAACGCGCCGGGCCCAGGGCGAAACATTAGACGATATTCTTCCCGAAGCCTTCAGCCTAGCCAGGGAAGCGGCCCGGCGCGTACTTGGAGAGCGGCCTTTCGACGTCCAAACCATGGGCGGGATAGTCCTCCACCAGGGCAAAATAGTTGAAATGAAAACTGGAGAAGGGAAAACCCTATCTTCGGTGGCGGCTGCCTACCTCAACGCCCTGGATGGCAAGGGTGTCCACATAGTAACCGTCAACGATTACCTGGCCGAACGGGACAGCCAATGGATGGGCCGAGTGTATACGTTTTTAGGACTCAGCGTCGGCTGTATTCTTTCAAACATGGACAACGAATCCAGGCGAAAATCCTATGCCTGCGACATTACCTACGGTACCAACAACGAATTTGGTTTTGACTATCTACGGGATAACATGACCTGGACTCCGGAATCCAGGGTTCAGCGGGGCCATAATTACTGTATAGTGGATGAGATAGACTCTATTCTCATCGATGAGGCAAGGACTCCCTTAATAATCTCAGGCCCGGCCGAGGACGATACCTACAAGGTAAACGAGGTGAACCGTCTCGCGCTCTCATTGAGTGAGTTAAAAAAAGATCCGGAAACAGGAGAATATCCCGAAGAGGGCGATACAGAATCAGTACAAGGGGATTTTAGAACCGACGAAAAATCTAAACGCATCATGTTTACCAGTGGCGGTCTCAACCACATAGAGGATTTGCTTAAAAAGCGTGGCCTGATCAAGGGTAGCCTTTTTGAGGAGGGCAATTTCGAGTTTGTGCATTACTTTACCCAGGCAGTAAAGGCGCAACAACTCTTCAGCAAGGATGTGGATTATGTGGTCCAGGATGGACTTGTGCAAATCGTCGATGAGTTCACCGGAAGAATCCTTCACGGAAGACGATATTCCGACGGATTACACGAGGCAATAGAGGCAAAGGAAAGAATAAAAATTGCCCGTCGCAACCGAACGCTCGCTACAATAACCTTTCAAAATTACTTTAGAATGTATTCAAAAATATCCGGAATGACAGGAACAGCAGATACAGAAGCGCCAGAGTTTAATAAAATATACAATCTCGACGTGGTTGTTATTCCTTCTAATCGTCCCGTGGTTCGAAATGACGAAGATGATCTCGTCTTTCTCAACGAAAATGAAAAATTCGATGCTATCTGCGAAGAAATCTCCCAAACCCATAAAAAAGGCCAACCCATCCTGGTAGGTACCGTATCCATCGAAAAATCTGAGCTTCTTTCTTCGCTGCTTACCCGCAAGGGCATTCCCCATGAAGTATTGAACGCAAAAAACCACGCCCGAGAGGCGCTTATCATCGCCGAGGCGGGTGCCGAAGCCTCTGTTACCATTGCCACGAACATGGCCGGACGAGGCACAGACATAAAGCTTGGGGGTAACCCCGAATTCAGGGCTAGGAGGAAGAGCGGCAGCAGCGCCGATGACGCCGAATTCCAACGAACCCTTGCCGCGGAATACGAAGCCTGGAAAAAAGACTCTGACAGGATACGAGAACTCGGCGGTCTTTGCGTTATCGGCACCGAGCGCCATGAGTCCAGGCGTATCGATAATCAGCTTAGGGGACGTTCGGGCCGCCAAGGTGATCCCGGGCGCTCTGCGTTTTTCCTCTCCCTGGATGACGACCTTATGCGCCTTTTCGGTGGACAGAATTTTAAAAATATGATGAGCAAGGTAGGCATGAAGCCCGGCGAGCCTATTTATCACCCTCTCTTGAATCGAACCATTGAAAATGCCCAGAAGAAGGTGGAAGAGCGGAACTTCGAAATTCGAAAGCACCTGTTGGAATATGATGATGTGCTCAACAAACAGCGGGCATTTATCTACGAGCAGCGGGATAGCATTCTCAAGGATGACAGGCTCGTGGATAGGGTCAGGGCTTCAGCTTCCGAGCTTCTGGCGGACCTAATCACCGACGCCCTGGCCGCGGTTAAGGCTCAGAGCAAAACAGCTGTTTCGGACCTGATCCTTCTCGTGCGGGACATCCTTGGCCTGGAGCTGAGCGTCTCCGAGGCTTCCACGCTCTTGAGCGCCTCTGCAAGTTTTGCGGCCTCCCCCGCCGACTCGCCCTTCTACGCTGAAATGATGCAGCGAATCGACAAAGACCTGGAGCATAAGCGACTGACCGCGGGAGACAGCAACCTCAATACCTTTATACGCTTTAACTATCTCCAGGAGATCGACAATAAATGGCTAGGCCACCTGGATAGGATGGAAGCTTTGCGGGAAGCCGTATATCTACGCTCCTACGCTCAAAAAAATCCTCTTTTAGAGTATAAGATCGAGGGATCTGACATATTCGAGGAGCTCATTACCACAATACGCAAAGACATAGCCACCAAGGTGCTTCGAGTCAGGATTAAATCCGATGAGGAACGGCGTATTCCCGCAAAGGAAGCAGCGGTAACCCTTCATCACGAAAGCACAGGCCAGTTCTCCCAGACTCCAGGTATAGCTCCGAGCAGCCCAGTCCAGACATCCGCGAGCGCAGAAAGGATCGGGGAAGACATAGCCCAGCGCCCTGGGGGTTCCCAGATCTCAGCGGCTTCGCGACCGGAAAACGTAACCGTGGTGCGCAGTGGACAAAAGATAGGGCGGAACGACCCCTGCCCCTGTGGATCGGGCAAGAAATATAAACACTGCCATGGGCGTTAAAAATTCTTACATCTCGGATTCCAAGTAATCATGTCTCTCAATTATAAGGAAATCGATCTGGTTCTCTCGGAGCTGGGTATCGAAGGGGCTAAGCTTCAAAAAGTCATACAACCCAGTTACGACAGCCTCATTTTAGAATTCTATGGCCAGCAGGGTCTTCGTGACATGTTTATCGGATTAGGAGCGGGATCATGCAGAATACACTTGATACGTTCGCTTCCTGCGAAAAACGACAGGCCCCTGCGCTTTATGGAATGTCTTCGTTCCCATTTACGGGGTGCTACGCTTACATCGATACAACAGCTGGGAAGAGAAAGAATCCTACGAATGGAATTTTCTCTTTCCGACGGTGTGCATTATAACCTTTACGTTCGACTTTGGAGTGGAGCCGCCAACATTATCCTCGCCGATGACCAGAATCGAATTGTCGATGTGATGTACAGAAAACCCGCAAAGGGTGAAATCTCGGGAATGCCTTGTAGGATAGAAGAACCCATAACAAACGAAAATGCCCAGTCAAGTCTTATATCAGACAAATCGAATCCGAAAAGCTCCTTAAGCCCACGGCAATCCACTAAGGCGGTCAGAGTCGGCAATGCCGACAAGCTGGATAAGCTCCAGGTCAGGGATTTAGAAGGCGAAGGTTCTTTTTCCGAAAGAATAGCCGCCTACTACACTGCCAAGGGTGGCGCACTTTCCATGGAAAAACTTCTTTCGAAGGTAGAAGAACGGTATCAAGCCCAACGCCTTTTTCATCTGGCTAAATTTAAGGAAATGGATGCCCTCATTGCCGAGGCTTCCCAGGGCGCTCGGTTGCGACAGATTGGAGATATCCTGATGGCAGGCAGCCCTCTTACCGGCCAGGGCGCCAAATCCAGCAAAATTGCTGTGCTCTTTGTGGAAGCCCAGGACTTTTACACCGGCAAGACAATCTCGATTCAAGTAGATCCCAGCCTCGGCCATATAGAAAACGCCAGACACTACTATGAAAAGGCAAAAAAAGCCGATTCCAGCCTGGACGATTTAAAACGGGAACGTGAAAGACTGGAATCTTCTCTCCAAGCATTGCAGGACTGGAGAGATAGACTTTTTACCCAGACAGATCCCTTTGTTGTAGCAAAAGCCCTGGAACGGGGTGGTACGGTTCGTGAAAAGCCCAAGAAGCCCTACCCCTGTCTTTGGATCGAAAGAAATGGCTGGACCATCCTTGTGGGTCGCTCAGCTAAAGAAAACGACGAGCTTTTACGGCAGCACACACGAGGCTCTGATCTCTGGCTCCATGTGCGGGACTATTCTGGCTCCTATGTATTTGTCAAATCCCGGCGCGACAAGAGCGTACCCTTGGAAATTCTTCTCGATGCAGGCACCTTGGCCGTCTACTACTCGAAGGCAAGAAAAAATTCGGAAGCTAATGTATACTATACCCAGGTAAAGTATCTGCGGCGGATAAAGGGAGAAACCAAGGGGCTTGTGAGCCCGAGCATGGAAAAAAATCTATTTATCCGACTTGACGAAAAGCGGCTACGAGAAATTTTAACCATATCTTCAGGAGGTAATTAATGTATCGGCATTGGAAGGCTTCTCTTTTCCTGATGCTGTCACTCATCTTCAGCCTCGCCTCTTTAGGAGCCAACCCTGTAGAAACGTACACGCTGTCAATTTTAAAGGGGCCATCAGGCATGGCTGCGGCTTGGATGATGGAGAACCCACCCTCTTCAGCCCAGGCTACAATTCAATTTACCGTGGCAGGCGGCGCGGATATCGTAACCGCAAAATTAATTTCCGGCGAAATACATGGAGGCGTTCTTCCTCTCAATGTTGCAGTCAAGCTCTACAATTCCGGTATCTCCCTACGCGCTCTGGCTGTTGTAGGAAATGGCATGGTCAAATTCCTTAGCTCCGATCCGGCTATGAACTCCTTGGAGAGCATACGAGGAAGGGAGATCTACGTCGCCGGCCAGAAAGCAACCCCGGATTATCTTTTCCGTTACCTCACATCCAAGGCTGGTTTGAACGCAGGGACAGACTTTTTCCCCAAATACAATCTTGCCTATCCGGAGATGGCGGCTCAGTTGGCGGCGGGACGAATCGAAGCGGCTGTGCTTCCTGAGCCTTTTGCAACCCAAGCTTTAAAGCTGAACTCCGAACTAAAACCTGTGGCCGATTTAGACGAACTTTGGCGGAAGGCTAGCGGCCTCGATAGCTATCCCATGTCTGTCTTTGTGATAACTGAAAAACTGATTGCCTCTAAAACGGGCATTGTGGACGCTATTGATAAAGCGTATAGGGATTCGATTGAAAAAACCGTCCAAGAACCCGCTACTTCTGCAAAACTTATTGAATCCTTAGATCTTGGAATGAAAGCGGCGGTGGCCGAAGCAGCCATACCCAAATCGGCGTATGTGTACCAGCGGGCTTCCGATGTTCGGGGAAGCATTGAGGCGATGCTACGTCTCTTTCTCGAGGCCGACCCGATCTCTGTCGGGGGTAGGCTCCCAGACGAAAAGTTTTATTATTGAGCAAGGTTAGCGGGGATGCAATCCGCCAGTGATTCTAAGACCTCGTTAACCCAGGTGGTTCAAAATCAAGCGCAGGGCCACCTCGCGGTCAAATTAGGTTTCGGGATTTTGGGTGTCGGCGCCGCAATCCTCACATGGCGCCTCGCCGCTGGCTTCATCGGCAGTTCTCTCATTCTGCCGCTACCGGGCGAGGTAGCCTTTTCTCTTATGCGGATTTCCGCACATTCCGATTTTTGGGTTTCTGTACTAGGCAGCCTCCGAAGGGTTGTGCTTGCTTTTTCCCTTTCGTTGCTTGTCGGCGGCATCACTGGCACGCTCGCGGCAATGAACAAGCCCTTTAAATCCTTTTTAGCCCCGCTGCTTACCACTATTCGAGCCACCCCAGTCTTGGCGCTCATTCTTATCGCGATGTTCTGGCTTCCCGCTTCTGGGGTGCCAATTTTTTCCGCGTTCCTAATGGCTTATCCCTTGATACACGGTTCTGTCTGCGCCGGCATCGAGGCTGTGGATCCAGAATTGCTTCAAATGGCTATGGTGTTCAAAGTGCCGTCGAGGATTATCCTATTCAAACTGCGGCTTCCCTCGGCAAGCCCGTTTTTTTTGACTGGAGCCAAGAGTGCCCTGGGGCTTAGCTGGAAGGTGGTTGTGGCCGGTGAGCTTCTGAGCCAACCGGCCTTTGCTCTGGGCACAGGTATGCAGGACGCCCGGCTTTCCTTAGATACGGCCTCGGTCCTAGCCTGGGCTGGGGCTACGGTGTTTCTCTGCGGAATGAGCGAATTTGCTCTTGGCATCGCTTCAAGAAGGCTTGAAAAGCGGAGAATGGAGCTTCCCGCATGAGCTTATCTGAGAATCCGTTTTTTAGGGCCGAATCCATAACAAAGAGCTTTGGGCAGCGGCAGGTACTATCAGGCATCAGCGCCGACTTCCCCCGCTCTTCGGTTACCGCTATCCTCGGTCCATCGGGCTGCGGAAAAACAAGTTTTTTAAACATTCTGGCAGGTTTGATGCCCGCCGATTCGGGCAAGCTTATAGGTTTTCCTCAGGTGAGTTTTTCTTACTCGTTTCAGGATCCTCGCTTACTTCCCTGGCTTTCTTGTCTCGATAATATACTATTCGCGCTATCTGGCTTGACGGATAGACAGAGCTCCATGGAAAGGGCGCTACGCTTTATAAAAGCCGCAGGGCTCGATGCCTACGCAGCCTTTAAGCCCCTCCAGCTTTCCGGAGGAATGAGAAGAAGGCTCTCGCTGGCAAGGGCATTCGCATATCCCTCGGATGTGTGTCTGCTGGACGAGGCATTTACCTCAGTAGATTTAAAATTGCGTATCGAATTGATGAATCTGTTTTCTCTGCTCTGGCGGGAAGAAAAGAGAACGACGATTTTTGTAACCCACGATGTGCAGGACGCTCTCTACCTAGCCGACAGAATACTTGTATTTTCTTCAAAACCTGCGAGGCTTTTAGATATACACACCATCGACTCGCCCAGGGAAGCTCGCCGTTACGGTTCGAAGGATTTTAGCGAATTGGAGGAGTTGCTATACCGGCAGATTCTTTCCTGAGCCAAGAGCAGCCTTAATAGCGCCGATTAGTTGATAAGGGGTAAAGGGTTTTTCCAGATACAGAGAACCTTCAGGCATATTTTTAGTACTACTTTGCACTTTCGCAGACTGCAATTCAACGTCGTTATCTTCTTTCTGCTCCATTCGCCCGGATATAAAAACGCAGGCCGGTCTTGAACTATAAATTTTCTGTGCAAGGCGCTCGTAGAGTTCAAAGCCGTTTAACCCAGGCAGGTTTATATCGATGATAAATACGTCAAAAACCTTTTTTTCAGCCACAATGAGTGCCTCGCCTCCATTTCGTGCAGTGTGCACTCTGGCACGCGCCTTTGTAGCCACATAGGCTAAAAAACCTAAAAGATCTTCATCGTCGTCCACCACAAGCAAGGAAAGATTTTTCGGCAATTCCAGCAAGGGATCCTGGCTTGGTACTAATAATTCTTCCGCCTCCCGTGTCGCGTTTGAGCCCCCAGCCTCGTCCAGGGGGAGCCAAAGCCGAAATTCGCTTCCTTCTCCCACCTGGCTTATTACGTCCACAGCGCCACCGCCTGAACCTATAACCGATTTAACAATAGCCAGTCCTAATCCTGTGCCTTTGTGCAATCCCTTAGTGGTAAAGAAGGGATCGAAGATCTTATCGAGAAGTTTAGGAGCGATGCCGCATCCCGTATCGGCGACGCTTATGACAACGTAATCGCCGGTTTTTAATTCCTGGCCACCGAGCACCAATCGTGTGGTGAGTTTTTTGTGAGAAGCGAATACTGCGATTGAGCCATTGGGATTGCCTTGTAGGGAATCCCGGGCGTTCACCACGAGATTTATCAGTGCCTGCTCTATTTGGATTGGATCTATGACCACCCATAGGGCTTCTCGAGGAATTTGAATTGAAACAAGGGCCGATTCACCGGCTAGTTTCTTTAGCATAGTCTCGGATTCTCGCAAGAGTTGTCGAATATCAACAGCCTTTGGTTTTAAGGGCTGTTTTCTCGAAAACCCCAAAAGTTGCCGTGTAAGTTTGCTTGCCCTGTTTGCTCCCGCGCTTATTCCTTCGATATCCTTGTTTCCTGGGTACTTGTCGTTAAGATCCATACGTAGCATTTCAGCATGTCCCACTATAGTGGTCAGAATATTGTTGAAATCATGGGCTATGCCGCCTGCGAGCTTGCCAAGGGCATCCATTTTTTGGGACTGCATCAGCTCCTCTCTAAGGCGCTGCGATTCGGTGAGGTCGAAAAACTCACAGGAGAGTAGTCGTCCATACCGAGGATCGTCAAAATCTGCAATAGAGGCAAGAATCTTTAAGTCCTTTCCGTTAGAATCCTTCATTGACAATTCTTTGCCCTGTATATTTCTATTTGGCCCTATGCTATCGCTTAAGGCTTTCCAGTCGGACGAGGACCCCAAAAAATCCCTTAATGAGAAAAGAGCCGTGCGAGGGTAAAAAAGCTTTTTGAATGCCGCGTTAGCCTCGACGATGCTCCCATCGGGAAGGGAAAGACAACGGGGCGATAGACTTAAATCGAAGAGATCTCGGTAATGTTTTTCTCCGGCGCTCAGTCTTTTTTCCATTTTAGCCCTATAGAGGGCGATTTCCAAAGTTCCGAGCAGGTCCTTTGCTGAAAAGGGTTTAACCAGAACGCCTAAGGCTCCATCTCCATTCTTTTCCAGATTAGGAGTTTCATCCGAAAGGTTGGTCAGATAGATATAGGGTATAGGTTCATTGCCTTTAGTGAGTTGTAGGTCGTTTTGCGCGTCTAAAAATTCGTTCCGTAGGGTTTTTTCTAAAATGAGAAGATCGAAAACTTGATTAAAAGCCCCAGCGCGGTATTCTTCGGCGTTGCTAAAAACAGACTCAGCGTCGTAACCTACCCTTGCCAGAGTTTTCTGTATATCCAGAGCGAGGATCGGGTTTGTTTCTAAGAGGGCGATACGCGCTTTTATCGTTTTTTTTCTCCGTGGGACCGAAGATGTTCAGAAATCCAAACACGGTCCGCCCCCTATCGTATTATATAAAATTATTCATTTCCAGACTTAGGACAAAGCGCATGGTTTTTTCCAAGTATCCAGAAGCGGGCGATTTGACGCTTAGGTCGAACATTGCCAGTCTCTCATCGTTGTTTGGCCGATATCGAACGAATTTTATCAAATCCCCTTCCCGGAGGCCAGATTCGTCGCCTGCTAAACCAGGCCAGAGTTTCTGGATTCTGTAGCTCCCGCCGGGGCCTCGAGAGCCTGACACATGATCGAGAAGCATTCCCATGACACCCTGCAACAAGGCTTCGGAAGACTCGCTGCTCACCGCCCCAGCCATAGGATTTTTGGGCATAGCCTGAGCCTTCACCAGAAGGCTTAGTTTTTTTTCGCCCCTTTGTAATTGGAGGGCGCAAAGCGATGAAAGAGGTTTTTCTGTCAGCAGATATTGGGCTTGCGATAGTTCCTTTACCGCTACATTGTCAATTGAGAGGATTCGGTCCCCGGGCTTCACGGCCTGTCTCCAGGGGAACACATAGGATATCTCAAGAAAGCCATCCAAGGTCTTGGCTATACCTAAGCCCAACCAGGGAAGCTCAGTTTTTCCCTCTTCGAAGAGGGAAGGCAGTAGGCTCGAAATCCAGGAGGGAGGGAGGGCAAAGTTGAGTCCTTGAAAATCGCTCAAGCCTGCGAATATTAAACCTACTACCCTGCCCTCTTCGTCCAAGAGCGGGCCTCCGGAACTTCCAGGGTTGACGGGCACATCGATCTGCAAGGCATCGCCTCTGGCAAGGATTCTTCGCCCAGGGGCGCTGATAATGCCCGAAGATACGCTGCTCTCCAGCCCTACGGGGCTGCCGATTGAATAAACCCTCTGGCCCTTGTCTGGGTCTTTAAGATCATGGAGATAGAGCGTTCTTTCCGCGATCTCGCTCTTTAAGAGAGCTAGATCTAGTTCCTCGTTCCAGCCTAGAACCTGGGCGGGTATGCGAGCTTCGGGCTTATCGAAGGGGCGAATGGTGAGGCTGGAATACCCCTCGTATTCTGGGTCGACTTCCGAAGCTATGACATGATAATTGGTTAAATAGTACCCCTGATCGTCCACTTGAAAGGCGCTTCCCAGCACCCTGTCAGGGTAGGCTAAGCCACGTTGAATTTTTAGACCTTTGTCTACATGGACGGTGACCACTGCTTCGGCTAGCTCGGCTAAGCTCGCCTTGGCAGCGACCGAATTATCCTGGCCGATGGTAGCCGGTTCCGCCGTGCCGATAGTTGTTTGTCCTAAAAACGAAGACAAACGTTCTACTGTGATTCTATCGCCGTTTTGAAGACTACGGTCCAACCAACGTTTAAAAAATGAGGCATCCTGGTCGCTTAAACGAAGGCTTTCGGGTTGGGTGTACCGATCAAGAAGGCGATACAGATAATTTACACCGGGGGCGTAAAGCCCTTTTGCATAATACTCCTCACTCTTTCCCTTGAGGACCCTGCGCCGAGTTTCTTCCAGGCGATCAGGTTGGCTTTTAAAAAATGCTTGTACAACTTCATTGTCAGGAAGGGCTATCTGGGCTGCTTCCAAGGTCGATATGCTCAACTCTGCCCTATCCCAGGAGCCCTCGGCTTCTTCTATAAAAACTCTATCTACTAGTCGCTCCAGGGCCTTGTTCTCCAGGGCTGCCCAGGCATTCAGCGGGGTTTCTTCAACCCCGAGTTCCGATCGAAGCGCTGAAATGGACTCAAGACAAGACTCGGGGTCGTCCTGGGCTAAAAGCTCTAGCTGTTCCAGACTCAGGGAATGAAAATCTCGTACCGGCTCGATGTTCGCGCCAGAATGTGCGCAAGAGTATATAAGAGTACAGGCGACGAGCAATAAAAATAAATTTCTAGCCTCCAGTTTCATGGGAGGTAGGATCAAGCCTCGCTGGGTGTAATGGACGGAGCGATCTCAAGGCCCAGAAGCTTTCGGACATCCATATCTTCCAAAGTCTCTTTCTGAAAGAGCTCGGCGGCTAATTGGTCTAATTTTTGGCGTTCCCTGGACAGGATTTCCATAGCCTTGACAAGGGCTCCTTCCAAAAGTGACTTTATAGCATCGTCAATCTTTCTAGCGGTCTCTTCGGAATAATCCTTGTGCCGGGCGATCTCCTTGCCTATGAATATGGGTTCTTCCTCTTGGCCGTAGGCGATGGGGCTCAAGCCCTCGCCCATGCCCCACTCGCACACCATGCTCCTCGCCATGTCGGTAGCCTGACGCAGGTCCTGGGCAGTGCCTGTGGTGGTTTCTCCATAGACTATTTTTTCAGCTGCATAGCCACCGTAGGTGATCACGAGCCTGTCAAAGAGCCATCCTTTAGAACGGGAATAATAATCCTTATCGGGAAGTGAAAGCGCCAGGCCGAGAGCCCTGCCCCTGGGCACAATAGTGACCTTATGGAGGTGATCGGCATTGGGAAGAAAGTAATGCAGAAGCGCGTGTCCCGATTCATGTACCGCAGTAGCCTTTTTTTCTTCTTCTGTTATTACAAGGCTGGTCCTAGCCACGCCCATGAGTACCTTGTCCCTGGCGTCTTCGAAATCATCCATCTCCACCATGGTCTTGGATTTGCGGATGGCGAAGAGGGCTGCTTCGTTGACGAGGTTGGCCAGGTCGGCTCCCGAAGTGCCGGGGGTAGCCCTAGCAAGCTTTGTCACATCAACCGTGGGGCTGACAGGGATATTGCCCATGTGAATCTTCAGGATAGCTTCGCGTTCGGCAACATCGGGCATGGCGACGACAACCTGACGGTCGAAGCGACCGGGGCGCAGCAGCGCCGGGTCCAAGACATCAGGCCTATTAGTGGCCGCAAGAATGATAACCCCATCCTTGGTGTCAAAGCCGTCCATCTCAACCAACATCTGGTTGAGCGTCTGCTCTCTTTCGTCATGGCCGCCGCCGTAGCCTGCGCCCCTGGTGCGTCCCACCGCGTCTAGTTCGTCGATAAAAAGAATGCAGGGCGCGCTTTTTCTGCCCTGCTCGAATAAATCCCTGACCCGGCTAGCCCCAACTCCGACGAACATCTCGACAAAGTCAGATCCCGACATGTGAAAGAAGGGTACGTTCGCCTCTCCCGCCGTGGCCTTAGCAATGAGAGTCTTGCCCGTGCCTGGCATTCCCACCAACAGGACGCCCTTGGGGATTTTTGCGCCCATCTTGGCGAATTTCTGTGGATTTTTCAGGTAATCCACAACCTCCATAAGCTCGTACTTAGCCTCTTTTTGGCCTGCAACATCATCGAAGGTTGTTTTCTTATTCGGATCGACATATCGCTTGGCCTTGCTTTTACCGAACTGGAAGGCCTTATTGTTGCCTTGCATCTGCCGCATCATTATCCAGATAAGGAAAAAGCCAAAAAACCATGGTGCAAGTTCAAAAAGAATTTGTAAGGGTGTAGCTCCCCCCACGGCACCAGAGACTTTTACGTTCTTTCCCCTGAGCTGAGAAAGCAGCTCAAGATCAAAGTATGGGATTGATGTTGAAAACTCAACCAAGGAACCATCCACCGCCTTGAGGTATCCCTTGATCTCCTTTTGGTCCACTATCTGCACCGTGTCCACTTCTCCCAGCTCAACATAGGAGAGAAATGCCGAGTAGGGTATCTGGCGGGCTTGAGTCTTTTCGCTGAATAAGAAAAATGAGGCAAAAAGCACTAATAAAGAAAGAAAAACCGCTAACGCTGCCTTATTAGCCTTGGGCGGTACTCCCTGGGGGAGCTCCGGTCGCCTAGGGCTCCGATCTTGCTTGTTGTCGTCGGACATCTAAAAATAAGCTCCTTTAATACGTATAACAAAACTCCTTCCCGTCAGGGGACCGGAGTAATCTCTAAATTTATACTGGGTGTATCCCAGCCCCTCCAGTGCAGTGGCTAGTACAGCCACAACGCCGTCTCGATCTTCAACGAGGGGAACCATATCCCTGTGCCTGCCTTCTATCCCCCAGGAAGATAAAAGCTCATCGACTCTACAGTCTTTGCCTCCAGAATGTATTTTATCCCCGGGCTTTCTGCTTCTTACTGCCAGAGGGAAGCTAAAAGTGGTTTCTTTAAGACCTGGCATGGTTTGTAATGAAGACTCACAGCTGTCCCCATCCCCGCCAGGCACATCCCAGAAACAGCTAACACGCAGGCTTCCGGCCCTATAGGTGCCATCGGCGTCGACATTGAAAAAATACCCGCCTTCTCCATGAAAATCAAGTATAGGGAGGATTTGTAACAATTCTTGTTTGATTATCACTCGGTATTCCAGAAGATCGCAGGCATTAGCTCCTGATGCGACAGCACGGACTGATTCCCTCACAGCTCTGTGGGAAATTCTGTTTTTTCCGGAGAGTTTTTGCAGGCAGCGGGTGAGTAGACGCACGCGCAGACTTTCGGAGAGATTCAGAAAGTCTTTAAGCCGTAGAGAAGCAGTATTATCTTTTCGGGAAAATTGTATTTTAGTATAGTTTTCGCGCAAAAGGCGGGAAAGTGCCTCGCTGTCCAAGGACAACCTTTCAGCGGTGGATTTAAGTCCTTTTCTCCAACCCTTAAATTCTCTGTCCAGCACGGGAACAAGATATTTACGTATTTTATTCCTAGTATACACTGTGGAATCATTCGTAGAGTCCTGGGAAATCTTGAGCGCTTTTTGCAGGGCGTAGGCTTCAATAGTGCTTCGTGGTATCGATAGAAGCGGGCGGATGAGCTGGATGTTTTGATCTATTCTGCGACGATCTGGTATGCCGCGAAGTCCCTCAAAGCTCGATGAGCCGATAAAGCGCCCTATCAAAGTCTCTAGCTGGTCATCGGCGTTGTGCGCGGTGCATATAGTTCCACAGTGTAATCGCTTTGCTTCCCGTACAAGAATTCCATAGCGAAGCTTCCTGGCTGCGGCTTCAATGCCGATTCTCTTCTGGACAGACATTTTTTGAATCGATCCAGGTTTGATGGCTGCTATTCTCAACGGCACATGGAGTTCGGCACAATAACTCTGTATCACGTGCCGTTCACGAGCCAGTTCCTGTTCTGGTCTAAGGTTATGAACAACATGCAAGACCCGCAAGGGGCCGATTCCGAGTTCCACAAGCGCGCTAAGAAGCACCGTTGAATCGATGCCCCCCGAATAGGCGACGAGTAATCCGCCTCGATTCTCAAGGGCGTTTATCTGCGCTGCAACTGCCTGATGTATGGTGCGTATCGCAGCAGTATCAAGCCCCATACACAGCTGCTCCATGTTTTACTGTCGTAAAAACCTCGCTTTGCTATTGAATAAAAAAAGCAGGTCCACGGGAGATTCCCGAAGACCTGCCCTATCGGTTTTAAAAATACGCGAATTAGCTTAGGCCTTAGCCTCGGTTTCCGCAGTCTCCGCGGCCTTAATCTCTGTGCCTGCTTCGGTTCCAGCCTCGGTCGTTGCCTCCGCGGCTTCTTCAACCTTTTCTTCCCGGGCGAATTTGACTATGGCGATGAGCGTATCTGGGTTGGAGAGAATCTTGACATCTTTTATAGGAGCCAAATCCTTGACATGGAAAGCGTGATTGGCTTCCAAGCTCGAAACGTCCACCTCAATGCGCTCGGGCAGAACCGATGGATCGCACTCTACCTCTATATCATGGGCCGGGTTCTCGAGTACCCCACCCTCCAAAACACCCTTGGGGGTTCCCTTTAACACAAGTCTGACATGGGCATGGAGTTTCTTTCCTTCCTCAACCTCGAGAAAATCGATGTGGAGAATGTTCTTATCCACCGCGTGGCGCTGGTGATCTTTGGCAAAGACGTTCAGTTTCTTGCCCTCGACGTCGAGGGTGATTATAGTACTCTCGGTGATGCTTTTTAGGGCTCTTTCGTATTCAATAGCATACACAAACAGATTATTGGCCACCTTGCCTGCCCCATAGACTACGGCGGGGATTTTTCCCGCTTTTCTGTTTTCATTGAGATAGCCCTTGGTGGACTTCTTTCTATCAAAAGCCTGAAGTACAAAATGTTCCATTTAGAATCTCCTTACCACATTCGGCCATGACTGTGCCGTACTGGGACGGCAGGATTCGAACCTGCGAATACCGGGACCAAAACCCGGGGGCTTACCGCTTGCCGACGTCCCAAGAACACGAGTGCAAACACAAGCTTGGATGCTGTCAGATCAGTCGAATTCGGGGACCGTCTGATCGTTTTCCGGAGCAGATGTATAGGCTGCGAGAATCTTTTCCTGAAGTCTCGTCCTAAAATCGGGACATATGGGATGCGCTATATCCTTGTATTCCCCAGTATTCGTCCTTCTGCTAGGCATAGCGATAAAAACGCCGTTTTTCCCCTCGATGATCTTGACATTGTGCACCACGAAGCAGTCATCAAAGGTTACCGTAACGTACGCCTTTAATTTTCCTTCAGGCGGAACCTTGCGGATTCGGATGTCCGTAATTTCCATAGCAAGGACGCTCCTTTTGTGTACACAGCTACATAGAATGATTCTAGCTTAGTCTAAGACTTGTTTCAAGCGGTTTTATTGCATGCAATGCCATGCCGTACAAGAGCTTTTGCGACACATCTGCTTGCTGGGCTATAGTGAGGCTTTTCTTAACTTCTTCGGCTTTTCCCAAACTGTCAAAAATGGCAAAAACGGTGGAGCCTGATCCAGAGATAGAAATAAAAGCCGCTCCCTCGGATCGGAGAAGCGCCTCGATGGCTTGATATATCGGGTATTCATTGTATAGCAATGGGACAAAATCATTTTGAAACGTCCAAAGCCGCGGAGAATTTTTTAATTCTTCTGTGATTTGAAGTTTTCTTGCTTCTATATTCTCCATATCCCATGGGGCGTCGTATCGTCCTCGCGGCTCTTTAGCTCTATAGCTATCCAGGGCTGTATAAGCCCAGTCGGTAGAAACTCCAAAGGATGGACAAAGCAGAAGAATGCCCATTTTCCCAAGCGGCGGTAAAGGTTCGATCCGCTCGCCCCTGCCATGTACAAAGGCCGTTCCTCCGGTTAAAAAAAAGGGTACATCGGAACCGATGGACAGGCCTATGCTTGATAGTTCCTCTGTATCAAGGCCAGTTTTAAAAGCTTTATTAAGTAAAATCAAGATCGCGGCGGCGTCGGCGGAACCTCCCCCAAGGCCTGCTTTTGCAGGTATACCCTTTACAACCTTTATATGGAGCCTTGTCTTTATGCCCTGCCGTCGTAAAAATATCGATGCAGCCTTGTATAAGGTTGTGCGCTCGGGTGGGCAATCAAATTCGCCCTCGACAAGTATGTCACTATCTTTCTGAATCGCTATCCCCGATCCCGCTTCCTGGTTTTTAAAATCCGATAATACATTCAGGCATATTTCATCCCCCAGCGATACACTCTGAAAAATACTTAAAATAGAATGATAGCCGTTGTCGGCCTTAGGACCTATGCGGAGGTCCAGGTTAATTTTTGCAAAAGCTGTGGCGTTAAAGACTGTCTCCATAACGGCAAAAATCTAACCTTTGTGCCCCTCGCTGTCAAAGCCTTTAGCGCCAAACTAGGTTTATAGTGTACTTTTCGCAAAAATATAACGATACATAGTTGACAGATTTCAATATGCTCTTTAGATTTTCGATGCCAGGACGCCTTGAGAGGACTTGACGCTCCTGAAGTTTCTTCGCATAGTTCGCGAAAAGCTGCTGTGTTGAAGCAGGACAAAGGGAGGATTGCGACCATGACCCCCATTAACAGTGCTTCCGTATTAAAAGGTTCGGAATGTGAATTGGCTACACTGACAGGAATTCAGCCCTCACAGGCTTCCGGTTTTGTGCTCAGGTCCCCTGTTCATTTCGACGACGAATATGACGACGATTACAACGATTTTGACGAGGATGAAGACGAGATGGACGACGATGATTTCGACGACGAAGACGACGATGATTTCGACGATGATTTCGATGACGATTTCGACGACGATGACGAAGATTTTGACGACGATGACGATGACGACGAGTTCAGCTACGACGATGACGTGGAGTACGACGACCTAGACGAATAAGTATTTTTCCAATTGATAATTAAGGCCGTCTACGAGGGCGGCCTTTTATTTTTTTCTAATAATTTTAGCGGCCCGTTGGCGTTTGGCCAGATCCTTCTGCATTGATGCTATAGGCCTTTGCCTTGTACCAAAGTTTTTCCAACTCATAAAAACTCCGAGCCTCTTTGCCCATGAGATGGACTACCACATCGCCGATATCCATAAGCAGCCAGCTCTCATCCTCATTGGCTACTGGATGATTGAGGGCAGAAATCTTTTCCAAATCTAGGTATTCCTCGATAAAGCGAGAAAGCCCTCTCATGTGAGTGATCGAAGTTGAGCTGCCAAGCACAAAAAAATCTGTCCAGCCGGCGATACCTCGCAGATCGAGCACTTGGACATCCAACGCCTTATGCTCAGCGAGAATTGAAGCGATAGCGAAAGCTAGCGATTGACTATTGGACACAGACCCTCCCGTTAAAATCCTTTCCCAGAATAATAGTATAATCGGCCTTGATTGACCCTTTGTATTCGGAAGCATCCCCGAAGTTGACGCATTTTATAACGGCACCTAATGAAGCAAGGGCTTCTTTGTCACCATATCGATCGATAATCCTTGTGGAAGAGTACTCGAATTTGTCTGCATTTCCCACGGCAACGACGTCATACCCAAAGCTCCCGAATATCTCAGCCGTACGAGCAGCCAAGCCTCGCTCGCTCGTTCCATTGAGAATCTCCACGGTGTAGATCCTTCCTGCACTTGTCGCAGCGCTTGCTACGCTCATAGCGTTGAGAGTCTGTTTTAACATGTCCCTGGCAAGTTCTCCATCGTAGAAGGGAAAGAATTTTTCCTCTCCCTCAACCACGCGGTAGGTGCCGGTTATCCGCTGCATCAAAATTGAGTCAGCGTTGAGCCTTGCGATTTCCTGGAGTAAGCGGCGTTGGGCTTGGCTGCTAAAATTGCTGTCCACTGTTTTTATGAGTACGTCGGCGCTCTTTTTATCGTCTAGATAGGCTGCGTTATACGCAAGTTTCTTGATCAGCGCAAGAGTCATTTTCTGCCGCCTAGCCAGTGCGTCGCTCTCGCTTTCCTGCTCTTCCTTGTAACGAAGAAACTGAAGCACCTTCTCCCCATCCAGTGTTACGGCTCCTCCAGGCAAGCGCACCCCTTCCTCGCCATCTTGAATTATCATGGAAGGGATAAAGAGCTGGAGGCCGTCGAGGTAGTCAATAAAATTGCTCAAACCTTTTTCGTCGAAAAGGAGGTAGCCGTTTAAAGGTATGTCCAGGTACCGGGAGACTTCTGTGATGAAGCTTTTTGGGTTGTTAGCCTTATAGGTGTAGTCGATTCGATCCATTCTGTTGATGGTGGTGAGTATTACCGCCGTGTTGCCCGGTATATCCAGGAGCGCCGCCTTGGCTTTGGAAGGATAAAAAGTGAGAAGCTGGGTCGATATGGGTTTTTCTTTCTGCTGGAATATCAATAGAACATTGATTGGCTGGTCGGTTCGTAGCTGTGAACTCAGGCTTTCTGACCGAAGCACCGTAACACCAACCACGAGGCCGGCTAAAAAAAGGATAGCGATTAGCCACAGCAAAATATGGCTTTTATCGAATAGTAGCTTTCTCATTCCTTGGTTTTATCCATTGTTAGGGCATTGTATAAGTCGATGCTGCTTTGGGCAATAGCGTAGCCCTTGGAGCGAAGCCAATGCAGGGAGAGGGAAAGTGATTTCACGAGCAATGTTTCAAGGTTGTCCTGTCGCAGGGCTTCGGCTTCCAGTGGTCCGGCATAGACCCTTGTGGGTTCCATTTTATCGGCTATGAACAGGATTGCCGACAAGCTGTCCATGCTGGGCGCCGCCGAAGAATGAAGGCTTACTGCCCTGAGTATTCCCAGCTCTTCAATTCCAAGATTCTCTCTCATATATACTGCTGCCGCCGGGCCATGTATGATTTTATCTGCAAAGGATTTTTCCGACTCCATGGTGTTTACGACCGCGGATATCTGCGCCATGTCCGCATATGCGAAGGATCTGCGGGCGAGTTCCCACTGGAAGCCGATATCGCTGTCTTTTACCATATCGTGTCCGAGCCCGGCCAGTCTGGCTTTCCAGGGTTCGACGGAAAATCGCCGAGCTAAGTATTCTGCTGTTTCGGCGACCGAGTAGCAATGCGCCTGTCTAGAAGGCTTGCAGAGCCTTTCGAGTTCGGCGCATATACGTTTCTCAGTCCGCTCTATATCCATAGAGTCTATTTTTTTCTATCAGCCTCCGAGCGCCCTCGGGCACAAGGTAGCGCCAAGCGCCTTTTTGCTCTATTAGCTGCCGAATTTCTGTGGACGAGATGGGGAGCATTCTATTGTTCAGGTATCGATGAGGGTAATCAAAAGAAAGATTTTGGGGGCTGAGCCTGTGTACAATGACGAGTTCTGTCTCCCTGGCGAGCAGATCGGCCTCCTTCCATGAAGAAAAGCCTTCTATAAGATCGTCACCTATTACTATGCAGGGATGTTTCCCCACAAGCCCCTGGGATTGGAGACTACGCAGGGAATCGATGGTATAGGAAACGCCAGCGCGCTCAATTTCACATCGGCTGAGGGAAAAGCGCGTATCACCGTCGATAGACGCTTCTACCATGGCGGCGCGGATTTCAGCCCCTGGATCTTCAAGATCCTTGTGGGGAGGGATGTTGGCAGGCAGAAAAAGGATTCTTTCGCAGCCCGTGACTAGCAGCACTTCCTCCGCCATTATCAGGTGCCCGATATGGATGGGGTTAAAGCTTCCACCGAAGAGCGCGGTTCTCACTGGGGCAAATCCTGGTCGAGCGTGTCAAAAGGATTTTCGCCGTTCATAGTCTGGAGTTCCTCTTCAATCGGGAACTCCGCTTCAAAAGAAGATTCCTGGGCGTCGGCCTGAGATTCTTCCTCCACCGTGACCTGCTTGAAGATCGCTTCCTTCAATTCAGCCAAGCCCTGTCCCGAGAAGACCGATATCCCAAGAACTTCCTCACCAGAATGCAGGGCGCGAAATTCTTCATAGCGATCCATGGCTTCGGGCAGATCTAGCTTCGTGGCCAGGAGAATTCTCTTTTTAGCCGCCAGCAGTGGGGAAAAAGCCGTCAGTTCTTCTAGAAGGACCGAAAAAGCATTCTTCCAATTCTCATCGGAGAGGTCGATGAGAAAGACAAGAATAGAAGTCCTGGCAATGTGTTTTAAAAACCTTACGCCCAAGCCAACTCCTTCGTGTGCTCCTTCGATAATTCCGGGGATATCCGCAAGTATGATATCCCGCTCGTGAAGTGTGAGAACACCCAAGTTGGGTATTTTTGTTGTAAAAGGATAGCTGGCGATCTTTGGTCTGGCATTGGTGAATGCGTCCAAAAGACTGGATTTTCCAGCGTTTGGAAAGCCCACGAGACCTACGTCGGCGATGAGGCTGAGTTCGATCTTGAGTCTGCGCTCCTCGCCTGCCTGTCCAGGCATGGCAAAGCGTGGGGCTTGATTCACCGAGTTCTTAAAATGAGTATTCCCCCAGCCTCCCTTCCCGCCTTTAAGGAAAACCCACTGTTCCCCATCCTTGCCCCTCAACGCGCCTGCAGAGCCACTTGCCTTGTCTGACCTGGACAGACTGAAATCTTTCAAGACCTCGCCGGTATCGGCATCTTTAACGATTGTGCCAGGCGGGACTGGTATGATCACGTCTTCTCCATCCTTGCCATGCATATTTCGCCCCATTCCAGGAAGGCCGTTTTGTGCCCTGAAGGTCTGGCGATAGCGCAGGAAAGAGAGGGTCCTAACATTATGCTTGACTAAGAAGATTACATCCCCACCCTTGCCGCCATCACCACCGGCGGGGCCTCCCATGGGAACATACTTTTCTCGTCGAAAGGCTATGCAGCCCTTGCCGCCGGAGCCAGAAGCGACGGTTATAGTCGCTTCATCGGCAAATTTTATCACCTGGTTTTCCTCATTTTAATTAAAAATAGCAGTCCCACCCTTTTCAGGCAAGACATAAAAAAAGCCGCTCTTGCTTCGAGCGGCTTTGTGGTTCACACCCTGAGATCAATCAGCCAAAGGATCTTTCTCAGGCCTGTTCGGCTGGAAAGGGCTCAACCTGGGCGTATTTCTTGCCCCGGACTTCCTTGAAGGAAACCACTCCATCCACCAGGGCATACAGAGTGTCGTCCTTGCCAATCCCTACGTTTTCACCGGGGTTTATTTTAGACCCCCGCTGCCTGACTATGATTGAACCGGCGCTGACCGCTTCGTTCGCATATTTCTTTACGCCCAGATATTGGGGCTGTGAATCTCGACCGTTAACACCCTTGTGTGGCATGGTATTTCTCCCTTACGTGGTACGGCTTAGGCGCCGACGATTTCTTGGACGGTGACGAGGGTATAGCGCTGCCTATGTCCCTGGGTTCTTCTATAATCCTTCTTGGGCTTGTACTTGAATACGATAACCTTGTCAGCCTTAAGCTCGGCCTCCACGGTTGCCTTGACATTGGCTCCCAGAACATACGGAGACCCGACTTTTACGCCCGACTCGTCCGAAACTAGCACGACCTTGTCGAAGGAAAGGCTTGTGCCGGGTTCTTCCTCGATTCTGTCCACCTTGAGTTTTGCGCCCTTTTCGGCCCGATATTGCTTTCCGTTGATTTCTACAATTGCATACATCTTTGCTTCCTCGTCAATTAACCATACGTAGCGCGCTTTTATACACCGATATACGATAGACTGTCAATCGGTACCCACTGTCAAAGCTTCTTACATGACTTCCAAGAAGGGGATGCACAGCAGTTCGCAGACCTGCTCGAAGGTGGACTTGACCGCATTAACAAGCCGAAGCCTACCGGCGGAGAGCGCGGGATCGGGGTTGGAGAGCACGGGGTTATCCCTATACCAGGCGGAAAATTCCGCTGCCAGTTCATGGGCGTAGGCAGCCATTATGGAAGGTTCCTTCACTCGGGCTGCTCCCTCCAGAGCGCTTGAGAAGGATGCAAGGCAGCGTATTAACGGCCAATCTGATCCGTTGTCGAGTACCTTCGCTGCGGCGCTTATCGAACTCTCATCAAGCGAGTCCTGGGACAATCCGGTTTCTTTGCCTTTTCTAAGTATGGAACAAGCCCTGGCACCCATGTATTGGATGTAGGGTCCAGTATTTCCAGTAAAGGAGAGCGACTGCTCCGGGTCGTAGAGCATGTCCTTGGTGGGCGAAGTCTGGAGCAGATAATAATGAAGCGCTCCCAAGGCTACCCTTTCGGCTACCACCGTGGGGTCCCCTACCAAAGAATCCCTGCCCTTGGCCTCAATCTCTTTTTTTGCCAAGGCAGTCAACTCATCGATGAGATCGTCGGCGTCGACAACCGTACCTTCCCTGGTCTTCATCCGTCCAGAAGGCAAATTGACCAAGCCATAGGCTAGGTGGAAAAGATTTTTAGACCATGAGTATCCCAGACGGTTGAGGATCTCAAAAAGTGCTCGGAAATGGTAATGCTGCTCACTGGCCACGACATAGACTAGCTCGTCGAAAGGCCAGTCCTTGCTTCTTTGAATGGCTGTGCCTATGTCCTGGGTAATGTAGATGCTTGTGCCGTCTTTTCGGAGCAGCACCTTCTTGTCCAGACCTACATCTTCCAGGTCGACCCAGACAGAGCCGTCTAAGTCTCTGTAAAAGACCCCCCTTGCAAGGCCGTCAAGCACTTCCTGCTTGCCCCTGGTGTAGGTAAGGCTTTCAAAATAATAGTCATCGAAATCCACGCCCTGTCGGGCATAGGTAGTCTTGATGCCTTCCACTGCCCAGTGATTCATTTTTTTCCACAGGCTTAAGGTTTCGGGATCCCCAGATTCCCAAAGCCTGAGCAATTCCTGGGCTTTTTCCTCGGCTTTGGGATTTTCTTTTTTGAGCTGGTTGAAAAGCACGTAGTATTTCCCAACAAAATGGTCGCTTTTCAAGCCTTCATCTTCGGGGCTCCGACCTCCTCCATACACCTGGTAGGCAAGCATGGATTTGCAGATGTGGATTCCCCGATCGTTGATGAGGTTTACCTTTTTTACCTGGGCACCGGCGGCTTTGAGTATTCTAGATAGGGACTCGCCCAGAACATTGTTGCGCAGATGGCCAAGGTGGAGGGGTTTATTGGTATTAGGGCAGGAAAACTCCACCATTACCCTTCTGCTTTCGAAGGGCTGGCTGGCGTTCCAATTCTTTTTAGCTCCCCGGGCAAGAATGTCGCCCACAATGGAGACCCTATCGAGAAAGATGTTCAAGTAGGGACCAACAGCCTTTGGCCTTCCGTATCGAAGTAACTCTTCGCCCCTTGCAAGAAGCAATTTTTCCACTTCGATAGCGATGGCTACCGGACTTTTCCGTAATAGTTTTGCATAACCAAACAGGGGAAAGCCGATATCACCCAGCTCGGG
This sequence comes from Spirochaetaceae bacterium UBA6076, assembly GCA_002428725.1. Taxonomy (GTDB): domain Bacteria; phylum Spirochaetota; class Spirochaetia; order Treponematales; family Rectinemataceae; genus UBA2256. The sequence continues at coordinate 158,054 of DIXQ01000036.1, forward strand.
TTTAGGTGGGTATTCGGCAACCAAGGACTCGATATCCCCGATGCTTTCGTTCAATCCGGATGAAGCTGCAAGGCTTTTAAGCGCACTATACGTAGCTTCTTTCCATAGTAGTTTTATGTCTGTCATGGCTAAATAAACCTTTCCTTGCCCATTGGTTTAACGGATACTACAGCGCAAGGCCCAGGATCTTCAAGCTCCTAGGTTTTCAGATTCCTTTTGCACGAGGGCGAAAAAGACAGCCTCGTCGATTATCGCTATGCCGAGACTCCGGGCTTTTACGGTTTTTGACGAGCCCGATTCTGGTGAATTGGTCACCAGATAATCTAGGTCCTTTGTCACCGAGCTTTTCGCGCTTCCACCCAGCTCTCGCACACGTTTTTCCGCATCCTGGCGCTTCATGCTAGAGAGCTCGCCGGTAAAGCAAAAGCTTTTACCCCGTACTGGACCGGCTTCTCCGCCCGAGCGAAGGGTTGGGGGTTTTATTTGTATTGCGCCGCTTTTCACCAGGGCTTTCATCTGCGCTTCTACTGCCCTAAGGGAATTCCATATGTTTTCGGCCATTATTTCGGCGATGCCGGGAATCTGAGCGAGGGCGGCTTTATCGATAGCCAATAGGGCATCAAGGCTGTCATAACCAGCGTTAACAATCTTTTCTGCCACCAGCAGCCCCACCCCTTCTAGGTCGAATCCGGCGATAAACTCTTGAAGGCTTATCTGTCGTGAAGCATGGAGGTTTTTCAACACCTTTTGGGCTGAGAGCTGGCCCATTCTCTCAACGCCCTGCAATTCATCGCGCTTGAGGACATAGAGATCGCCAATCGTTTTTACCTTTCCCGATTCATGTAGTCTTGCTATAAGGGCTGGCCCGAATTCGCGGATATCTAAAACCCCAAGCCATTTTTCCAGGCGGTGCAATTCTTTTTTCGGACAAAGTTCATTGGGGCAGTAAAGCCGCGTACTCTCGTCCACAAGCTTGCTCCCACAGGATTCGCAAATTTTCGGTTGAAAAATTTCCTGGGCATCCGGGGGAGTTTCTACAAGACTTTCAATTTTCGGTATTATTTCTCCCCGTTTTGTGATCACTACCCTAGAGCCGATTTTAAGTCCCATTTTCCGTATCATCCCGGGATTGTTTAAATTAGCGCGCTGCACTGTGGTGCCAGCCAGCCTAACAGGCTCGACAATTCCGATGGGAGTGTACGAAGCCCCTGTTTCGCTCCATTGGACAGACAGAAGCCTGGTGACCGCTTCTTCGGGGTTAAACTTAAAGGCTATTTGTTTTTCAGGACGGGTCTTGGCCGCATCCTCCCTGTCGATGATCCTATCCTTTACCACTAGGCCGTCTATATCGAATTCGAGTTCTGGCCTGAGCGCCATCACTTTAGCCCTATAGTCGATCACTTCCTGTATGGTTGAGAATACTTCCGTGTGTACTATATTGAACCCCATGGCATCGAGCCAATCGACCTTTTCCAGCTCGTCGTTAAAAGGGATGGCTGTCGTTTTTATCGTGTTTCCAGCGGCTGGGGATTGATCATACTCAACTGCCGCGGCAAGGTTACCAAGTGCATCGTAACAAACAACGATGAGATCTTCGCTTCCCAATCCGTCTTTCCGTTTCATAACACCGTTAGCCGCGTTTCTGCAGTTTGCCTTGTCGCTGTATTGTTGCGCGTGGGTTGTTTTGTACATGAGGACCTCGCCTCTCACAGCACCCGAAAAGCTTGCGGGTAAAAGCTGTGGTACCCCCTGCATTCGGCGGGCATTGGGACTAATATCGTCGCCGATGGTCCCGTCACCCCGGGTAACCGCCCGAACAAAGCGTCCATCCTGGTACTGGAGTTCTATGCTCGCCCCGTCGAGCTTGTATTGGACAACATAGACCGAAAGTCTTGTTTTTTCCGCCCAGGCTACAAAGCTCTCAGGATCGCTTGCCTTGGATTGGCTCCCCATTGGCATTATGTGGCGTACCTTGGGCCATCCGTCTGTCTGGTCCTCGCCTATCCTGCTCAATAGAGGGTTGCCCGGGTCTAGGTCCTCTAGCTCTGCCCAAAGTGCGTCGAAATCCTCGTCGCTCACGATAGGTTGTTCGTTGTAATAGAGATGCTGGTGTGTTTTTATTGCCTGTTCAAGCTCTTGTATTCTCGCGGTTGTGTTGTCCTGGAGGGGGGCCATGAAGTGATAATAATAGTTACTATGGTAGCTGTCGATAGTGTCTCGAAGCTTGTTAAGATGAGACACATGATGAGCGTCAAAGGCACTTTCTCGGTGTATGGTCGAACTCGGTTGCCAAAGTGCCTTCCAGGTTTTACAATGCCTATTCATCCCATCGTTCGCAGGCGGGCAATTGATGAGCTTTTTTGCACTCCAGGTCACTTCCGGCCGTGAAGATTCCTATATAGAATTTTTCTCAAAGCAAAGGCCTGACCAACTACTTTACAATATTAAGAAGAAGATCCGGTCCCGTAAAAAAGGCAAACCAACCATGGTGACCACCTGCCTTTTCCCGGGCTATTTATTTTTTCAGTATCCCGATGATTCCTTATCCGCCGAACTACTGCGCAGCATTCGAAAAACCAAATACTTTATTCGAGTACTTCCTGCGACGACTAATATAAAACCCCTGGGCGAGCGGGACGCTTCTATTATAAAACAGCTTGTAGCCTTTGGAGGAGAGATTGGAAGTTCGGTGGTCTCGTTTGACGAAAACAATAAAATAAAGGTCATCCAGGGTCCTATGATGGGCATGGAAGGAAGGATCATAAAGGTGGATAGGAGAAAAAAGCGGGCGAAGGTGCGACTGGAGATGAACGATTCGCCCATCTCTTTTGACCTTTCCTTCGAAGTCCTCGAGTCGATAAAGGAGGATCAGCACGAATCCCACTGAGCCTATTGATGGCTTACCGATTCTCAGTAAGCTCGAAACGCCGGGAATGCAGTTTGCATCGACTATTCGATCACCCTACCATCGTGGGAGAAATGCCAAGGTCATTATCGATACTCTACCTAATGGTTTTTCTTCGATTCTTCCAGACGACTTATCAGCTCATAATATTCCGTCTTTATTCAGCGAAGGAATTCCAATCTTTGCCTCCCAGCAGATTTCTTATCGAGGCGAGGCCTTGGGTCTAATTATAGGACCGGATCCGGGAATCTGCGACGAGCTTGCAGCCTTAGCCCGAGTGGAATGTGACGAAGAGGAACCGGAGCACGAATGGGAGAGTTTTTCATCGTCACAGATTGTATTTCATTACGGCGCGGAACATGGCGATCTGGATGCGATGTTCGCCGCAGCTTCCACCCAACTGAAGGAAGTATACAGAAACGGTATTTTCGACCACCATTACAGCGAACCCATGGGAGCCCTCGCTCGCTGGGACAAGACAACGCTTTCGATCCACTGTGCGACTCAATGGCCGGATGATCTTAGACGGCGCCTAGCCGGTGCCCTGGCAATTTCTGAATCCAACATTGTCGTGCATCCAACGGAGATGGGACGCGCACTGGATGGTAGGCTGTGGTTTCCGTCGCTCGTCGCCGCCCAGGCTGCCGTAGCGTCCAGAATTAGCGGCAAGCCCGTTCGCATTCTCTACACGAGGGAAGAGGATTTTCTCCATACCACAAAACAAGCCAGAAGCGCGATCAACATACGGTCTGGCAGCGACGAACAGGGACGGCTACTTGCATTGGATATTGTCATCCTCATCAACCTTGGCGCCTACAATCCTCTGGCTCCAGAGATTGTCTATCAGGCTGTATCAGCCATAACAGGCATTTATTCCTGCCCGGCTATCCGTATCGAAGCCTACGCCATCCGTAGCAATACTATCCCCCTGGGAGCCATGGGAAGCGTAGGAGCTACCCACGCGTTTTTCGCAATCGAAGCGCACATGAATAACCTTGCCCAGAGGTATTCGAAACATCCAGCCGAAATTAAAGCACTCAATATGCTGAAAAAGGGTCAATCCATCTTCGGCGCTCCAGATTTAAGCGGCGATATACCCTTCAACAGAATCCATAAGGAGCTTGAACAGATATCCGATTATCCACGTAAATATGCAAGTTATGAATTAGTCAAAAAAAGAGATCCAGGATGTAGGGAGGGTATTGTGCGCGGGATAGCCCTCACCCTGGGGTATCAAACTGGACGTTCTTTTTCGGAATGTTCCGGTATGAATCTTTATTCTGTCGAAGCAACCTTGGACAGGGAGCTGCGGCTTCTTATAAAAACCCAGGCCACGATAGGCTCTGAGTCGTTAAAAGCCATGTGGCGAAAGACTGCCGCCGAGATTCTATCGATCCACGAGGATCATGTTCATTTTCTCTTGCCCGAAAACACTCACAGTCTTCCCTCTGGCCCTATGACCCTATCGAGGGGTTCTTCGCTTATTCATGCGCTTATAGAAAAAACCTGCAGAAACATTCAAAAAAAGCGTTTCAGGGAGAGCCTTCCCATAAGCGCTACGGCGCGTACGAGGCCGTCAAAGGCAAAGACTAACCCCGAAGCTCTCTTTCTCGGAGCCCAGCTATTGGATTCGGCATCCTGGTGTGGAACCGCTGTGGAAGTGGAGATCGACGCTCTTACAGGCAAACCTATTCCTTTGGCGGTATGGATGGTTATCGATGCTGGAAGAATTGTAAATGTACAGATAGCACTTGCTTCGCTCAGAGCTTCAGCCTTAAGCGCTCTTGCCTTTTGCACAGCCAATGATTTCGATCCGTCAGAGTCGGGAAGGAAGGATTACATAGCCGATGCCGGCATGCGAATACGGCAACTTCCAAAAATAGAAATCGAGTTTATTGAACCGGATCGGAACGGAGCAGCGAAGGGCATTGGTGAGTTGCCCTTCATAACTATCCCCGCAGCTTTTTACAGCGCCCTTACCCAAGCCCTTGGGCTCGACCCTAGGCAGTTGCCGCTCAAAGGTGGAGAAATTCTCAGGCTACTGGAGGGAGCATGATTATCGATGTCAGCGTCAACGGCATTCAGCGCCATTTAAAATCTAGAAATGGGGATCGTCTTGTGGACGTGCTCAAAAAAGAACTAGGGCTTTCAAGCTTGACCGCTGATTGCCTGCAAGGCCGTTGTGGGAAGTGCCTGATTTTTATGGATGGACGCATTGTGCATTCCTGCCTGATTCCGGCTTTTAAGGCCAGGGGTTCCTCTATCGTCACCTTTGAGGGCATTGCAAAGAAACCTGAGGTGATGGATATAGAAAAAGCCTTTCAACTTACCCAGACCCAACCCTGTTCTTTTTGCCACACGGCAAAAATCATGACAATTTTCGATTTGCTCTCCCGGGTCCCTCTTCCCAACGAAGACGATATCGTAGAAGCCCTGGATATGGTGCCCTGCCCCTGTAGCGATCCTATCGGACTTATACAGGCGGTGAAGCTTGCTGCAGAACTAAGGAACAAGAGGAAATTCAATCGTGAAGCTTAGCGAAGTGTTCTTTCCCCAGGATGTGGATGAAATTCTGGAGCTTTTAAAGAAAAACCCTGATATTCTTCTCATGGCTGGTGGCACGAACATTGTTGGCTCCCAGCCATCCAGGATAATAGAACTCCCCGAGCAGGTAGCGTCGATTGCTAAGGTAAAGGAACTTCGAAAAACTATACGAACCGAGCAGTTTATCGAAATGGGAGCCTGCACTACCTTTACAGGTCTTCTAAGCCTCGCTCCGGCAAGCTTACCTGAACCATTGGGAGCTGTCATCAAAGCTATCGGGAATAGGGCTTTATGTAATATCGCAACCATCGGCGGCAATCTTTGTTGCAGAAACCGCTTTCTTGATTTATGGCCTTTTCTAAGTTGCATGGAAGCCCAAGTAGAGTTCCGTTCGCCCTCAGGCACTCGCTGGGCTAGTGTAAGCCATCTCTGCGGAGAAGATGGTGAACCCCTCATTCCCAAGGCTAGCATTCTGAGTCGCCTCAGGATTCCTCTCTATAATTATGATTTTGTATACTATCGCAAGCTGGGTAATTCACTCTATCCTTCGGCAGATACGGCAATGTTTGTCTGCATGGCTAATATCGTCAGGGATAAGGTTGAGGATTTTAGACTAGTCTTTTCGGGAGAAAAAGCTTTCAGGCTTAAAGACAAGGAAATGTCCATTTCGGGTAAGAAAACAACAACCCCTAAACGGGAAATACGCGGATTTATAGCCGAGTATAAAAAAGCCTTCGAAACGATGGAGCTCTTCGATTCCAGACCATTTACTGCCCTTCTGGAGGATGTATTTGCGAGGCTCTTCCTTTGATAGGCAAACTTTTTTTACTACCGGCTCCCTTGATCCCCTACGATCCTGTAGCCTGGAATCGGGAGAATCTGGCTCTCCACCTGCCAGCGATGGCGACCGGGCTCTTCGCAGACCTGAACTCCTTTGTCGTTGAGTCTGAACGCAGTGCGCTGCGGCTTTTATCCCGTTTTAAGGACGCCGATTCCATGGGCAGACTCAAACTCCGCATTTTGAATGAGCATAGTAGAGAAACTGAGCTCCCATTTTTAATGGAAGATCTAAAGCTGGGCGTGGATTGTGGGTTTTTATCCGAAGCCGGGATGCCCTGTATAGCCGATCCTGGCGCAGCCTTTGTCGCTTACGCCAGACAGCAAGGAGTAAGGATCATTCCAGTATCCGGTCCTTCATCGGTCCTGCTGGGGCTTTCAGCCTCAGGATTGGACGCCCAGCGCTTTTCTTTCTTAGGTTATATGCCCCAGAATAGCGGTGAGCGAAAATCGTATATCATCCGTATGGCCACCGCTGCCCTCAAGGATGGAATCACAAGGCTGTTTATTGAAACACCCTATAGAAATAAAGCGCTCCTGGAGGATCTGGTCGCGTTGTTGCCCGAAGAGCTGTGGCTTTGCGTTGCTTCGAACCTATGTGGAACCGATGAGAAAATCATCAGCGCCCCGGTCTCGGAATGGAAAAAATCCGGTTTTTCAAGCCCTGGAAAAGTGCCGGCTTTGTTTATTATAGGCAAAAAAGCAGGATTGCGCCCGGTAGACAGCCGCTAGAGAAGTCAGCCCTCTGCGCGCACAACTACTTCGCAGACTCCCAGCTGCTTGTCGGCTATGATCAGCGGCGATCATGCCAGAGATGCTAAACGCTCCCGTATAAATTCGCTTTTTTCCCTCAGCCCTATCGCCTTGGTATGCAACACTATTGCATTGGCCTTTTTGGGATCCAAGCGCACTAAGCCGTTAGATTCCCTGATAAGTCGTAAAAGTCGTTCCACGGATATCTTTGAAACCTTGGAAAATTCCACGGAAACCGTGCCTCCTCGCTCCCTGAGGGTGGATACCGACAGCTTCCTGCACAGAATCCTGATCTCCGCCAGAGAGAGGAGAGAGAGCAACTCGTCAGGGAGTGGTCCAAAGCGCCCCTCCAGTTCGACCTGAAGCCCATCCAGCTCCTCTTGTCGATATATGGAGGCGATCTTTTTGTACACTTCCATTTTGATCATGGGCATCGAAATATAGTTATCGGGAATGTACCCGCTGTACTCCAGCTCAAGATAGGGCTCTTCTTCCTGTGCCTCGGCACCGGACAGGGCGCTCACCGCATCGTCTAGCAGCTTTAGATAGAGGTCGAAACCAACGGCATATATATCACCGGACTGCTCCCTGCCCAACAGGTTTCCAGCACCCCGAACCTCCAGGTCTTTCATGGCAATTTTAAAGCCCGAACCCAGCTCGGTAAAGTCAGAAATAATCTGTAGCCGCTTCATGGCGATTTCGCTTAAGGCGCGGCGGTCTGGGTATAAAAGGTAGGCGTAGGCTTGTCTGTCGGAGCGCCCTACCCTACCCCTAAGCTGGTAAAGCTGGGAGATGCCGTAAAAATCGGCTCGATCGATAATTATAGTATTGACGTTGGGAATATCTATACCGTTCTCGATAATAGTGGTGGATACAAGGATATGAAATGCTCCGTGGATAAAACGGTGCATGATATCTTCGAGCTCTCCGGGATTCATCTGCCCATGGGCCGTCTCGGTGAGAGCTTCTGGAACCAGGTTTCGTAAAAAGCTTTCCACTTCGGGCAGGCTTTCTATGCGGTTATGGAGGTAGAATACCTGCCCGCCCCGCTCTAGCTCGTTGCGAATTGCCCTGGCGACAACCTCGGGGTTAAATTCTTCGACATAGGTCTGGATGGGTTGTCGTTCTTCGGGCGGGGTCTGAAGAATAGACATGTCTCTAATTTTCAACATAGACATATGAAGGGTCCTGGGTATGGGCGTGGCTGTGAGGGTGAGACAGTCGATCCCTGCCTTCATTTCCTTCAGCCGTTCCTTGTCCTTGACCCCGAAACGCTGCTCCTCGTCTATCACCAGGAGTCCAAGGTCTTTAAACCTTATGTCTTTTTGCAAAATTCTGTGAGTCCCCACGACCAAATCGACATTTCCCACGGCGAGATCGCTCAAAACCTGCCGTTGCCTCTTTTTTTCCACAAGGCGGGAGAGCATGGCGGTCTTTATGGGATAATCTCGCAGTCGTTCTTCAAAATTTTCGTAGTGCTGTTCGGCCAATATGGTGGTGGGTGCAAGGAACGCCACTTGTTTACCCGATGCCATGGCCTTAAAACAGGCACGTAGGGCTACCTCGGTTTTGCCGTACCCTACGTCGCCACAGATTAGCCTGTCCATAGGCTTAGGCTGCTCCATATCCCGTTTTATCTCCTCAACGCAGCGCAACTGGTCCAGGGTTTCCTGGTGAGGAAAAGAGGCTTCAAATTCGGCCTGCCATTCTCCGTCGGGGGGAAAGGCAAAGCCCTTGGCTGTCTTACGCCGGGCATAGATGCGGATGAGCCGTTCGGCTAAGGCTTCTACCGATTTTCTGACCTTGGATTTTCGGTTGTCCCAGGATTTGGAGCCCAATTTGTCCAGTCTAGGGGATTCTCCCTCGTTGCCTATGTAACGCTGGACGAGGTTGGCCTGCTCAATGGGCACAAAAACGGTTTCGGTATCGGCGTACTCGATCTTTATGTAATCCCGCTCATTGCCCAGAACCTTCATGCGCTCGATGCTGGAAAAACGCCCTATTCCGTAGTTTATGTGCACGACATAATCGCCGGGAGAAAGCTCAACAAAACTGTCGATAACCGAACTTCGCACCTGGCCAAGGCTCTTGGGAACCCTTTTCCTGCGTCCGAATATTTCCCCTTCCTGGACTATCCTGAGTTTTATTCCGGGAACCGAGAACCCTGCGGTAAGATACCCGGTGAACAGACGAAGATCAAAATCTGGCAGAAGACTTTTTATTCGCTCTGTTTGGACTTCCGACGAGGCCACGATGCTGGTTCTTATTCCCAGTGATGCGAAGCTTGCCAGATCTTCCTTAAAATACCTGAGGTTTCCGAAGAATGAGCGGGGCGGTTCAGAACCCATACGCAGCCGCTCGGATTGCTGGCTATCCTTGAGGGCAAAGCTGCTTACGAGCCTTGGAGCGTTATCGCGCAACAGTGCGAAAGTAAGATGAGTTCTCTCCGGCGGAGGTACAGGAGCCTCCCGCAAGGCGGGTCTGTACATTCCTGCCAATTCCTTGCGCAGGGATTCATCCTGTGCATCAAGCCGCTCCCTGTTGAGCGCAAGGACTATCGTCGATGCGTCCATGTATTCCAGGATTGAATGCATCCGCTCGAATGCCAGACCGTACCAAGCCTCCTCACCCTGAGATTCCCCCCCAAGGGATAGGTCGTGGGTTATCCGCTCAATTCGGCCGGCACAGCCAGGCAGGCTTTGAGCTCTTTCGGCCAGGGCTGAAACCATGGAGGGCTCCCAGATTATTTCCTTGAGTGGACGAATTATGCATTCTCTGTGTTCCTGGTCGCCCGACTGAATTTCTGCGTCGAAGCTTGTGATCCGCGTGATCGTGTCATACTCAAGGTGGATACGGATTGCCTGTTTATCTCCGGGCATAAACAGATCAACAACCTCTCCTCGCTGGGCGAACTCCCCAGGCAGGGCTACCCTCGGCACTCTGAGGTACCCGTATCCAGCTAGAATATCAGCGATTTCTCCTGGGTCAGCGCTAGCGCCACGCTTGAGCAGCCGCAGCTTGGAAGCAAAGTAATCCTTAGGCGGCACGGGGCTTACAAAGGCTCGGTGACTCGCCACTATAATTTCCTTCGAGCTACCACAGAGGTCAGCCAGAACCGAAGCCCGATCACCGAAAACTTTCGAGCGTATAGCCGCAGGTCTATACGCTGCGGTTTTCCACCAGGGCATGAGTCTGGATGTAAGACCGAAAAAATCCAGATCCAGACTGAAATCCTCAGCCTCCCTGTCGCTGGGTGCCACAATGAGGAGTGGAAGCTTTGTCCTCTTTGAGAGAAGCGCAACCACCATGGCCAAAAAACTTGGCTCGGTTTCCTGTAGCTCTATGGGAAAATGTCCTGCGAGAATCTGCCGTTCAAGTGACTTGTAGGCATCATGCTGCAGTAAGGTTTCAGTAAGTACTTGCGGTTCTTTCCTGTCCATCGTATTCTTTCCTAGCCCAATAAGCCTAAAGGCGAGCGGTGTAAAAACCGCTGTTCCTTGAGTATAATCTTTGTACCCTTTTTATTCCATCAGCGAGGCTCGAGCAGACAATGGTTGCCATTATTTTATCAGAGGACGACGCATTCTACCGCAGCGTTGCCCACCGATCTCGGTTGCACAAATACAATGTTATCCGCTACCGCGATCCGGTTAAGCTTGCGGACAACCTCGCTGAACTCAAACCTGAGCTTATAATTATTCGCGGAGTCGATTTCCCACGCCATTGGGAAGTTATTGCATCCCAGCTTTTATGCACGCGCAATTATTCTTCTACGAGAATAGTCTTGTTTCTTGCACTGGGCACAAGCACCTCCTTTTCATGGCCGAATGTCAGCGTCCTCTATGAACCGGCAGAACGTGGCTCAGGTTCATTGCTGTCTGAAGAGGCTGCCAAAGAGTTTTCAGTGCTCATCTCCCCCGGTAAAAGCCCCAAGCAGGGCCACGAGTCTTTGAGTGCTTCCTCCACCTTAGCACTCACTGCAAGCCAAGTTACCGGACTGAGCGCATCCAGACTAATTCGCGCCGCTAGTAAATCCTCCTCGATAAAAGTGAATAATATATGATTCACGCTTGCATATATTTTGCATATACGACATAGTTTATGTTGAAAACTAAAATAAGTAGGGATATCATGAAGGACATGAAGGACGTTGTTGCTTCGGCATGCAGAGAGGAACTTTTAGAACCATTTTCGGCAAAGTTCAAAGCCGTTGGGCACCCCGTTCGCCTAAAGATTCTCTGCCTTATAGAACATGAAGCTGTACCCTGCGTTGGAGATCTCTGGCGCTGTCTGAACCAACCTCAACCTGTTATAAGCCAACATCTGGCCATACTCAAAAAAACCGGGATTGTGTCATCGGAAGTCCACAAGACAAGAAGGGTGTATTACATTATCGACCCTTTCATCAAAGAACTGGTTCACTCGATTCTTTGTAAAATAACGGAAGAGTCACCCGAATCCTTAAACTAAAATCCGTTAGGAAAAAATTTATTCTCGTTTGGTCTGCCGTTCGGCGATAAGCTCTTTTAGAGCATCTTCGAAGGCTTGATCTGCCTGGGCGATTTTCTCCCGGGCTATAATCTCACCCTTTCGGAAAATCAGCACCGAATCCCCCGCTCCCGTTATTCCTAAGTCGGCTCTCCGAGCCTCGCCGGGGCCATTGACTACGCAACCCATTACCGCGATTTCGACCGGTACATCGATTGCGTAGAGTCTATCACTCCAGCGATCTAAAAAGGCATGGGTGTCAAAGGAAGCCCTGCCACAACGGGGACAGGAGACGATTCTCACTCCCTTGGCGGCAGCTCCTGTACAAGCCAATATCTCCCGGGCAGCTAAGACTTCAGCCTCCATGGAATCCGAGAGGGAAACCCTGATGGTAGCGCCGATTTTGTCTTTTAGTAGCGGGACAAGGGCGGCGGTATTGCGGACTACGCCGCTGATCAGGGGACCTGCCTCGGTAACCCCGAGATGGAGTGGCTGAGGATATTTAACCGCGAAGATTCTGTTAGCCCGCTCTACATCCGCTGGGTCATTGAGTTTCAGAGAAACGACGACATTGGTGAATCCTAATTCGTCGAAATACGCTATCTCCCGCTCCGCAGCCGTCACACAGGCTTCGGCTATATCATCAGCGTCCCTGAGGTCTTCGGGCAAGGAGCCTGAGTTCACTCCAATGCGCAAGGCTACCCCATGATCACTGGCCTTATCCACCACTTCTTTGACCTTCCATCTAGCTCCGATATTACCTGGATTTATCCGTATTTTGGGTATTGGATACTCCATGCATTGCAGAGCCAGGCGCCAATCGAAATGTATGTCGGCCACCAAGGGCAGTGGACTGCGCCGAGAGAGCATACCGAGGGCTTGTGCCTGTACTTTGTCGGGAACGGCAAAGCGCAATAGCTGACAGCCGATGGATTCGAGCTTACGAATGCCGGCTAGAAGTGATTCGATCGGAATATCTTTTTCGGTTTCCAAAGCTGGTAAGGGAGATTTCCACATGGTTTGAATGGAAACAGGCCAATCTCCGCCCATGAACAGGGACCCAACCTTGACGCTTCGCCGATCGGAATTCATATAAGCTACCTAATACCCTCAAATCCTATCGTATTAAACCGCACCGAAGAGGAAGGCGAGCACAAAGAGGGCGATGGTTTCGCAAAGTCCTACAACGATAAGGTAGTTTGAATAGCCCTTGCCCGTTTCGGTAAAAGCATCACATCCCGCCGCCGCCGCCTTGCCCTGGGCATAAGCCGACATGCCTATTGCAAGCCCTCCGGCAATGCCTGCGGCAAGCACAAAGAATGGATCCACCGTTGAAACTAGCATCCTACTCATAAGGATGAACCCGTAAATTGTCTGGGTGAGGGGCGCCCCCGCAAAGGCCACCAAGAGGAAGGAAGCGGGCTTATTGGTCATGTAGGAATGCTTCCAGGCACCGATAGCCGCCTGGCCTGCTATACCAGCGCCGACCGCGGAACCTGTCGCCGCGAATCCCAGGGCGCAGGCCGCGCCGATCATGGCAAAGTTCATACTCTCACTCCTGTGTATCAGTTTCGTCGGAATTTTCCCGTAATGGGTCGTAGGCATAACCAGACCACTCCATCCCGAGATGGCTGGAAAACTCCAGCATATTGAGCCTCACTCCATGCACAAGCACGGAGAGGACTGTCATAAGAAAATTAAGCCCATGTCCTGCGAGAATCAGTCCCAAAGCCGCTACAAGGCCGACTATAAAGGCTAAAATTCTGCCTCCAGCCCCGCCTACAAGATTGGCTACCATACCGTTGACTGTCTGGGATATGGCCACGCCTGCCAGTGATACGGCCCAGAGCCGAATATAGGACACAATATCGGCAAATACGCTTACGGTACCTAGGAATGTAGGGATAATTCCTTTTAATCCATCTAGAAGGCTTGAGAAAAACTTTCCGTTCCAGGCGCCGAAGGCAAGTACGGCTAAAAACCCTCCCGCAATGAGACCTAAGGCTGTTGTGGTCAGCGGAAAGCGGGTGGCATCGACCACTAGATTGAGCACCGCATTGAACATGCCAATGACAAGGGCTAGAGAGCCAATCTGGGAGATGAACTTAGGATTGGGGAAATCCCGTTTGATGTTTTTAATATGAGCGAGGCTGAGCTGAAGTGCACCGATGATGAAGCAAAAAATCTTGATGTTGGTCCCAGATTCGGGATTCTCGGCGGAGAATGCGTGAATTATTCCCATTCTTAGAATTCGTGGCAAACTTTCAATTGGAAGCGCGAACCAGCTGCCAGTGAGCAGTCCCCAGAGCATTGTGGTCCCTGAAAGAACAAAGAGAAGCCGAGTAAAGTCTGCAATTTTCCTGCCCTTGCGACGGGCAGATAATGCAGCTAGAAGGGCTCCGGCAAACATGAGAAAGCCGTAGCCTGCGTCACCAAAAATCATGGCGAAAAAGAGGGAGAAAAAGAGTAGGAAAGATAGCGAGATGTCGTACTCCCTGTACCCAGGAACCGTCCCCAAAAAATCAAAGACAGGCTGTATCATCCGTATAACCGGTGGATTTTCGATTTTCGTGGGGGGGATCTCCTGATCCGACGGCTCGTCCAGCAAGAGAGCCCAGCCGCGGGCCGAAGCCTCGGATTTAAGCAGTGCTGTTTCAGAGGTAGGGACAAAGCCGGAAAAATAGCAAAGTGCTTCCTGTACAGGCATGCCTGAGCGCAGCCTTTCAATCGCCAAAGCGGCCTCGAGCCGTCGAATCTCCGCATCGACTAGGGGAATTTCCCCTACCCTCGCTGAAAGCTCGGACTGAAGCACTGCGATCTCTCTATCCAGGCGCTGTATTGTCTTTAAAAGCTCGGTTAAACCTTGCTCGGGCAAGCGCAGCACTTCCCAGCCCTCGGCAAGCACGGCATCGCCGATAATTAAGCGGCGCAGTTTCTTTTTAGGTGCCGGAAGCTGTATGTACTCCTGGTCCTTATCGGTATCCGCCACAGACCCGAGGCCTGCCGAGGTTCCAATGCCAGCTTCAACAAGTCGAAGCTTTATTCCTTGCGTTTCCAGGTCCTTGAACAGCTGTGGATCGAAATCCCCCCAGGATGTGATACGCTCGACTTCCTTGCGCAGCGCTGCGAGTGTATCCTTGTTTCCCTGGATTTCCGCTTGCCGCTGTAGTATTCGATCGATACGCTGACCCGGGCTTTCTCCTCCTGGTTCTGCTAGAGCTACAGTTTTTGTCTTTTTATCCTTGCTTGAGACGAGAATAGATTTCGCCATCGATGCTTTTTTAAGCCCGGCTTCCAGTGCCGCACAGTTTTCGCCCGAGGCTTGGAAGCGTTCCACATGGGCTATGCCGAGCTTGCACAAATGGAGCGGTGCTTTGTGCTTGTCCTTTTCGAGTATGACAAGGACGAATTTATTCATAGGAGCAATCATGCTTTTTGCTCCTCAACCTTGCGTTTGGACATCTTGCCCCGCACCACCTGGGCAGTTTGCTGATCGCCTAAATATATTCCTATCCGTTTTATTGCAGCCTTGGTTTGGGGAATTTTTACCTTTTCGAAAAGGTTAACCCGTTGAGTAGTGATCCGTAGCTCGTCGGTCAGAAGATCTTTTTCTATTTGAACGATGCTATGCTCTGCCTGGACCGAGAGGATCCGTTTCATAGCCTCAATCGCCTTGTCGATCCAGAGAGGGCGCAAATACCTGTCGTAGTCTTGGACTTCGAATTCGAGGGCTTCAAAGCTGGGAATGACGACGCCTGCTATGTTGATCTGTGAGCTTTTTAGCGATTGTATCCACAAGAGAGGTTTTTCTTCCTTCCCTCTGAACTGTTCTTCTTCGGCAAAGACCGCTACCCAGGGAGCCAACTCGGCTTCGAGGTTTTCGATGTTAGCCTTGAGCTGGGCCAGCCGTGCTTCAACGGTTCTTATCTCCATTTGCAGCTGTTGCTTTTTTAGCTGTAGCGTCGGCAGGTAGCGGGTATACATTTTGAGGGAATCTTTGAGTTTTTTTTGCTCGTTCTTCGTTAGCTTTATCTTGCCCATTTCCCTATCTCCGATTCCTTAAAGCCTTTTTATTCTTTTGCCGCTACGGCTGCAGTGGTTTCGGCTTGCCCCGCCGCCTTTGGCCAAAATTTCTGTATGAGCTCGGAGCGCAAACCAGTCTCCCGGGGCTCGAAGCAAGAAGCAAGGATTCCCCACCCTTCATCCAGCGCCTTTTCCAGCGAACTATTGACGGATAGATCCATCATCGTAGATTCGAAAAGCTCACCGTATTGTAAAAGCTTTTTATCCCATGCCGACATCTGGAATCCCATGGATTTTTTCTCCAAGGTGTCGCGATAGGAGGCGAAAAGCTTGATCATGCCGTCCATGATAGCCCGGTGGTCTTCCCTAGTCTTGCCGTTGACCAGCTGCTTGAGCCTGGATAGGGAGCCAAATGGCTCGATCCTGCCACCGTGGAGGTAGAATTGGCCTTCGGTGATGTAGCCGGTATTGTCCGGTATGGGATGGGTTACGTCGTCGCCGGGCATCGTGGTTACCGCAAGCGTCGTTATGGAACCAGCGTTGTCGAAGTCTACGGCTTTTTCATAGCGGGAAGCCAGCTGGGAGTAAAGATCGCCGGGATATCCTCTGTTGGATGGCACCTGCTCCTGGGTAATGGAAATCTCCTTCAGGGCATCGGCAAAGTTAGTCATGTCTGTAAGAAGGACCAGCACGTTGCGTCCCTTCAGGGCAAAGCGTTCGGCCACAGCCAGGGCTAGGTCTGGTACCTGGAGGCACTCGACCACGGGATCCGCGGCCGTGTGAACGAACATGATCGTCTTGGCCAGGGAGCCGCCCTCCTCGAGACTGTCCTTGAAGAAGAGATAATCGTCGTATTTAAGACCCATTCCACCAAGGATGATTAGATCAACCTCGGCCTGCATGGCTATCCTGGCTAAAAGCTGATTGTAGGGCTCGCCGGATACGGAAAAAATCGGCAGTTTTTGGCTTTTTACCAGGGTGTTGAAAAGATCTATCATGGGAATTCCGGTACGGATCATCTCCCGGGGAATTATTCGCTTAAAGGGATTTACCGAGGGGCCTCCGATGGCAATGAGATTGTCGGTGAGACTAGGCCCGCCATCCCTGGGACTCCCCGCCCCATCGAAAATTCTTCCAAGGAGGTTATCGGAAAAGCTTACCTGCATGGGGTGGCCCAAAAAGCGCACCTCGTCGCCGGTGGAGATGCCCCTGCTTCCGGCAAAAACCTGGAGATACACCAGATCCTTTTCCAAGCGTATGGTTTCGGCCAGAGAAACGCCGTAGCGGCTTGTCACCTCCGCCAACTCTCCGTAAGCTACTTGATCTGCCCTAACAGAAATTACATTGCCGACAATGGATTCGATATGGGAATAGAGTTTGTTCATCCTTTACTCCAGCTTAAGCAACATTTTTTTAGCCTCTGATCCATAGCGGGGATTTAGAGCAGCTAGTTTCCCCCGAATGGTATTCAACGAGGATTGATAGAGTTCGCTGCTCTCGGCAGATCCGTTCAGGTCGAGGAATGCCTGTCGCAATTCGTAGAACCAAGCCCGGGCGTCGTCTTTGTTTTTCAGCCCAAGCTCGGCTCCCAGGATTCCTAAGACTAAATGAAACATAAACTTTTGCCTCTCTGGGGATACGGAGGCATCAACAGGATCAAAAGAGTTTTGCTGAAGATAGACCGCGTCTAGGAACTCACCCTTGAGGTAAAGAATGTAATCATCCAGGCTCGTGCCCTCTTCGCCCACTACCTTCATCATCGCTTCAACTTCCGAGCTGCGTTCCAAAAAAGTGTGGGCATAGGCAACCACTTCCTTCGGCATTATTCCTGGATACTTGGACCAGGAATCCAAAGGGTGGATCGCAGGGTATTTGCGGGCGTCCGAGCGCTCTCGCGAAAGCCCGTGAAAGGCTCCGACTACCTTCAACGTTGCTTGGGTAACCGGTTCCTCGAAATTGCCGCCTGCCGGGGATACTGTGCCGCCAATGGTAACCGAGCCGCAGGAGCCATCCGAAAGCCTAACATTGCCAGCCCGCTCGTAAAAGGCGGCTATGACCGACTCTAGATATGCCGGGAAGGCTTCTTCGCCAGGGATCTCCTCCAAGCGGCCTGACATTTCGCGCATAGCCTGAGCCCAGCGACTGGTGGAATCGGCAAGAAGCAGCACATCAAGCCCCATCTGCCTGTAGTATTCGGCCATGGTTACCGCTGTGTATACCGAAGCCTCACGGGAAGCGACGGGCATGCTAGAGGTGTTGCAGATTATTATTGTCCGTTCCATAAGGGATCGACCGGTGCGGGGGTCGCTGATCTCGGGGAATTCCTTTAGAGTCTCCACAACCTCGCCAGCCCGCTCTCCGCAGGCAGCCAGGATGACGATGTCCACATCGGCGTTCCGGCTTGTAACCTGCTGCAAGACGGTCTTACCGGCGCCAAAGGGGCCGGGAATACAGTAGGTCCCACCCTTGGCTACGGGGAAAAAGGTGTCGATTATCCTTGTCTTGGTGACCATGGGCTGCTCTGGCTTAAGCCGCTCCACATAACAATCGACGGCTCGCTTAACCGGCCAGCTGAACATCATTTTAACATCCCGCTTCGCGCCGCGCTGATCCTGCACATGGGCAATCACATCTTCTATGCAGTACTCGCCCGCAGGGACAATGTCCAGAAGCTTCCAGTCCCCGAAAAAATCAAAGGGTAGCATTATCTTATGGGTAAAATTGAGCTCGGGAACCGAGCCGATAAAATTTCCCCGCTTCAGCGTATCTCCAGGCTTTGCCAGGGGCGAAAAGTTCCATTGCTTGGTGCGAGACAGGGCTTTGAGATAAACGCCCGATTCCAGGAAAAAGCCCTTCTGCTGGGCTATTTCCGGCAAAGGATTCTGAAGTCCGTCATAGATCTGACTCAATAGCCCGGGACCGAGTTCTACCGAAAGCATTTCGTCGGAAAACTCCACCTCATCGCCGATGCGAATGCCTTTGGTTATTTCGTATACCTGGGCTTGGGCTTCGCTTCCCTTGACCCTGATGATCTCGCTCTTCAGCCTCTTTCCGTTGGAGAGAACATAGGCTACCTCGTTCATGGCTACGTTGCCCTGAAAACCAATGGACACCATGTTCCCGTTTACTGCGACGATGCGGCCGCTCTTTTGGCTCATGCCCTTTCTCCCGAAGTATCGACCGCGGCTTGTTGTTCCGCCGCGCCGAAAATTTCTGTATACAATCGTTTATAGCTAAGCTTGCCCTTTTCGGCTACAAGTCCCTGAAGACGTTCGTTAATTAATAGTTTAATCCTATATGCTATCAAAAAATCCATATCGAAACCGCTCAGGGCTGATAGCCGTTCCACAGCTGCCCAACGCTCTTTTTCGATACCCATTTCGGCCTTGAGTGGGTCATCGGTGGCAAAGCATACAGCTGCTGCCTTGACTGCTTCGTCAGACTGCCCTCCTGTCCGGATATAGGCATCTTCGTTTTTTCCGCTTGCCCGGGCCCTGAGCCTTGAGAGTTCGTTTTTAAACCCCCGTTCCCAAACAAGAAAGGATTCTAGAAAGGCGGACTGTATCACGGGAAGCCCTTGACTGGTATCGGCGCTCCTTGAGTTGCTATCGGAGTCTTTAGCGTGGTTTTCAGCGCCGCTAAATTGGTTATCAATACCGCCCGAGTGGCTAGGGGAGGCTTTTATCCCTGCCAGATAGTACGGTACGGACTCGACCTCTCGATACTCTTTTGGTTTCATCAATCGCTTGCAAAAACCGACAAACTCCTGGCTGCTCAGGGGAGGCGGAGCTCCAAAAAGAAGTCCTGGAAGACTGGAAGCCAGGTACCAATAGCGCCTCACGACTCCTTGCCCTCCTCAAGGGCGGCCTTAACACATTCACCAAGCCTAACATTGACTCTGGAGGCCAAGATTTCAGCCACAGCCTCGGCTGAAAAATCGTAACGGAGCGAGGTTCCTTCCACGGAGATGTAGAAGCCCGCATCTATGGTATTAAAAGGTTTGAAGAGGATTTTTTTGCCCAATTCCGCAGAAAGCCGACCGGCAAGGGCAGAATCAAGGGATTTTAGGCTTTTTTCGGGAAGGAGTACAGAAAGATCTTTTTCTGTCCCTTTGGAGATCTGGGATAGAATATCAGGCAGCATTTTCTCTAGGAAAGCACTGGATAAAAGCTCATCTGTACTTCGTTTTAAGGCTTCCCGCATGAAAAGTTCGACTTTTTCCCTCAAAGCTAAAATGCTATCCCTAGAAGCCTGTACCAGTGCCAATCTTGAAGCGTTTTCCTGAGCTTCAATTCTAAGCCTGGTCGCCGCATCCAACTCCGCAGCCCTGGCTTCGGCCGATGTGATAATAGCTTCAGCCTTTGCCTTGGCTTCGTCTATTATGGCTTTTGCCTCTTTTTGGGCTGTCTCTACACCCTCGGTCTTGATTCTCTCCAGAAGTTCCTGAACCTGTAGTTCCATACGAACGCTATCCTTGTCTTGCGACTGTAGAATTTTGGATGGAAACGCTCACCGTAGGCTACGCGTATTCTTTACTTATAGTATTGTATAAACCCGCTAGTGTTCTAGGTCAATGCTGAGACAACGTTTTAGCGAAGAAAACCTCAACCGCGACTCTATATCAGCCTTGACTAAATGGTCGGTAAAATTGTATGAACGTTAGCAGTGAATCGCGACCGTCGTACTGCGACGGTTGCACTACGGAGACCGCGCCGCCCTTCGGTAAATGCCGGAGCAGCACGACGGTTTCCACAACGTTGGTCGCGAGAAGCGACCACTTTCAATCGCGACCGTCGTATAACGGCTATTACCCCAGCCTTCCAAGCTGGAGACGTGGGTTCGACTCCCATCGGTCGCTTTTCCCTCTTTATAAAGAATTCCCCCATTGTACTAATGAGACTCGATAAAACTTCTTGGCAATTCCAGCTATACGCTCCACTCGCCCATCGAGGCTTGAGTTAACCAATTTCTCTATAAACAGAATTATGACTGCCTCGAACCTTGTTGAAGTGCTCCAACAAGGTTCGAGGAACTTACTTTTTATTGCTCGGGTGCTTTGAGCCAGATTCCAAGACCAGTATCCAAGAGTTCCGCATAACTGGGAAGACCGGAAAACTCCAACGGCCGCTCGGGGTTGTTTAATGTCCATGTAAAAGCCAATTCAGCAATGCCTGCTACATGCCGCCCTACTCGTTCCTCTATTGGATGACCGTTTCCATCGTAGGGTACATAGAGCCTGCCAAGCTTTTCTGCCTTCACATACCAGGGATCGATGCCGGTCAGCACCAAGGCTTCATCGGTTTTACCCCTCAGGCGCCCTTGCGAGGCATTGGGTGTTTCCATGAGCACCGGCAAGGTGTCGGTGAAATCGCCCAATTCTCTGTGAGTGAGCCCGCGGAGATTCACTGGGGAGGGCTCCAGTCCGATGGCGATATCTTGCATCTCCAGTCCAATGACAGTTTCGGAGGCAAGGGGCATAGCGTTTGGATGGGCTACCATGGCCATATTGACCGGATACTCGGGTGAAGCCTCGTGGAGGTCCACCGTTATCGTGATTGCTTCCTTTTTGATGAGTTCAGTAATGCCGTAGCAAACTTTTTCGGTGAGCGTTCCATCTGCTTTGCCTGGATAGCCACGGTTCAAGTTCCTGGTTTCATTGCCCGAAAGGCTTTGCCCTGAAGAAGCGTGGATATAGACATCGGGGTCAGGCCATTGATGAACAGGATTGGTTGCCCTAGACCCGAAGCGGAATACCCTATCCCCGTCTGGGGTTTTTATGGTAAAGCGCTGGGGCGAGCCCTCCTGGGGATCGTTATGGGTAAAGGCTGAGTTGTTCGCCCGGGGGATTACATAGAGTGTTCCGGCTGAGGGCTGGGCGTTTTCGACCAAGAGCACTGCAGCGACAAACGCCGCTGGCTCGTTGGGGTGAGTACCACCAAGGACCAGCATGGATGCAGCATCGTCATTCGACGACTCCGACCGTAAAATATAGACCTCAGTATCGCCAGGGCTTCCTGCCAAGGCAGGGAACCAGTCTGAGAGCATTTTGACTTCGCTCACCCCCGGGCCTTTGGCGATATATTCATTCTCTCTCATTGATAAAAACGAGGCTCCAGCAATGCCGGCGGCGACTAGAGCGATTGCTAGAAAAATTAGAGCGCTAATATGATGCTTTTTCATCGTTTCGCTTCCTAGTTAATGAGAAATAGCCTGAGCAGGAGAGGAACGATCACCATCGCGGCAGTCGCCTGGAGACTTGGCTTCTTAGCGCTAAAAAGATTCCATAGACAGAGCCCAAGTACCGCAGCCAATATTGTAAGATAGATTATTTTCATACAAGGTATCTCCTTATAGCATTCCGCGAATTTGCTTGGAGAAAATGATGAATATCAAAGCCCAGGCAACAACGACCAGTGAGGGGATAATCAATTTTTTCAAGGTCGAGCCATAGCCTTTAATTCCCACAACCTGGGCAGCGAAAATCGCCGATAAGGCCGTGGGAGGCATAAAATCGCCCAGGGCGCATATCAAGGAGAGGGCTGCTGCGGTGATGATCTGGTCCTGCTGCAGCAGAGCCAATAAAAAAGGAACGCCGAGAACGCTGGCCGAGCCAAAAGCTGACACTGCGCCGAAAAGGGGAATAGAGACTGCAATAGCAAGGTAAAGAAGGGCGGGAGGCACCGAAAGAGCATTGACAACGATAAAGCCCCTAACCCCAGTGAGCGTCATGATCTGAATGAACATGCCAACTCCAACCAAGATGCCCAATACAGGAAGCGCCTGTTCTACCGCCAGCTTTGCAGCATTGAGCACATTAAAACGCTTGCCGGTGAAGAAGGCGAGAAAAGCGCCAATAGTGAAAATGAGAGGCATTCCTAAATTAGAATACCTTGGGAAAGCTCTGTCGGCCACCATGAGGACGAGAACCAGTATAACAGGTGAAAAAAGCCTAAAGGCTCCGTATTTGTCGAGCGTCGTGCTGTCTAGAGCTGCTAAGACTTTTTTCATATCCGTCTTCTTTATGTAACGATAACCAAACCAGAGCGCCGAAAGAATGGCTAAGGGCATCGTTAACAACAACAAAGGTATCTCAAATCCCACATAGGGCATATCAATGCCGCCTCCAATGATCATGGCGGGCACGTTGACCGGCGGCGCTATCATTCCCAGAATGCCGGCCATCGCAATGAAGGCTGCAACCTGCGCAGCCGGAATCCCCATGAGGACTAATATAGGCGCGACCACAGCGCCAGCGGTGAGCACTGCCGCGCTAGAGGATCCTGTAATCATGCCTGGGAACATAGCAACTAACATGAGAAGTATAACTAACAAGGCTGGTATCTTATGGAATCGCCTAATTACAGCGGTGGATAGTGACTCGAGTCCCCCTGATTCCTTAAAAGCATTCATAAAAATCATTGCAGTGGAGATTGTGAGGATCGTATCCACGTAGCCAAAGCTTCCTTCTACCAAGTGGCGTATGGGTATGCCTTCGCCTCCAGCCAGAGCTCCGGCGATGGCTGCGAGAAGCATACTGATTGAAACCGGCCATTTGAGGGCAAAGGATACAGCAGCGAAAACACCTACCATAATGATAAAAATCAATAATTCGGACACCTTAGGCTCCTCGCTAAACATTAAAAAATCGTGATCGGCCTAAAAAACCTTTCCAACATAGTGTCGAACATAAACAAGCGGGGCGCCGCTTAGGCCAGCGGCGCCCCGCGGAACTCGAACTAAAAACTCTCTACTATGATCAATAAGCGGCTGCTTGGCCGTCTCTGCGTGGATCTGCTCCTCCATAGAGGATTCCCGCGTCATAATCATAGAGCACAGCATGGACGCCGCCAAAATATGCGTCCCAATCTCCGCGTACGGTTACCGTATGGCCCATCTTCTTGAGCGCCTCGTAGGTATTGATGGAATACCTGCCCTCGAGGTTGATCGCCCCAGAAGCCATCTGGAACACCCTCGGCGCGAAAATGGCATCCTGAATAGGCATGCCGAAGTCCACCACGTTGGAGATTACCTGGGCAACAGTGGGGAAAATCCTGGTTGCACCTGGAGACCCCAGGGTCATGAAAGACCTTCCCTTGGGATCCAGGACCAGGGTGGGGCTCATGGAAGACAGAGGCCGCTTGCCAGGCTGTACCGAGTTTACCGATCCAGGGGTGGGCACAAAGTCGTCCATATGGTCGTTCATGATGATGCCGACACCAGGAACAACAACGCCGGAGCCGAAGAAATAATTGATCGACTTGGTTATGTTGACCATGTTTCCGTCTTTATCCATAACCGAAAGACTGGTGGTTGACCCGGACTCATACTTAGAGGGATCACCCGCAGTGCCGGAAGCCATGGGCTTGGTCTTGTCGATCTTGGCTGCTAGGGTCTTAGCATAGTCTTTAGAACTGAGGCCAGCCAAAGGCACCTTAACGAAATCCGTATCCGCCATGTACTTTGAGCGGTCGGCGAAGGTCATTTTAAGGGTCTCAGCCCAAAGATGGGCATTAGCTGCGCTTCCCTGCACCGATGCGGCTACATCGAAATTTTCCATGATGTTGAGCATCTGCACTAGATGGGTGCCGCCCGATGAGGCAGGGGGCACTGAGAGAATCGTGTATCCTCTGTAGGTACCTTTTACCGGCTTACGGATCTTGACCTCATAGTTAGCTAAATCTTCGAGAGATAACACGCCACCTCTCTTACGAACTTCGTCGACGATAGCCTGAGCGATTTCTCCCTTGTAGACCGCGTCCTCGCCATAAATGCCTATCTTGGCCAGGGTGTTGGCCAGTTCAAGGTTAGTAAAACTGTCGCCTACTTCGAAGGGAAGCCCATCGTCTAAAAATATCTTTGTGCCCTCTTCATATTTAAGAATTTTTTCATAATTGTCTTTTATGATTGAGGCCAAGTTAACCGTTACAGGAATGCCCTTCATGGCCCAGCCGATAGCGGGCTGCAGAATATCCATTCTGGTGAGCTTGCCGGAGCCGTAATGGTCAAAGGCATAGAGAAGGCCTTTAACCTCCCCAGGGACACCCACAGAGAGACCACCCTCGTAGGTGGACTTAGGGATCACCTTGCCGTCGGAGCCTAGGTACATCTTGTCATGGGCGGCAGCCGGCGCTGTCTCTCTAAAATCCACCACTACAGCCTCTGCCATGTCGGCCATTTTTATGATCATGAAACCGCCACCGCCGATGCCTGAGGCATTAGGCTCCAAGACTCCCAGGGCGAAGGCGGTAGCGATCGCAGCATCCACCGCATTACCACCCTTTTTGAGAATATCCACCCCTACCTGTGAAGCCTCGGGCTTGGCGGCAGCCACCACGCCATTCACCCCCTGGGCTCCTCTGCCGTAAAGGTTCACCGGAGTCTGTCCAAAGACCACTGCTAATCCGGCAGCCAAGAGTACAAATGTTATAACCGATTTTTTCATCCGAGCCTCCTTAATCAAATCTTTCATTTTTATAAAAACTTGCTATCACTATGGTTCAGCCCTATCCCGCTGTCAAGTAAAACCCGTCAACACTATTCTCCCTCCACTCCACTTTCCAAACTATAGGTTTTTATCTTATTCAATAAAGTCCTTCGAGTTATTCCCAATTCCTCAGCAGTTCTCTCCCTGTGATAGGAATTGCGCTCCAGAGCAGCCAGAATCGCCTTTTTCTCCATCTCTTCCAGGCTCTCGCCAGGTATGTATGGGTACTTCTGGATTGTACTGGGCTGAGCGTGATGATCGTTTTCCAGCAAGCCTTTACTACCGCTCTTGAGGAATTCGAAATCCTTGGCCCTGAGCGTATCGCTCTCGCTTAAAATGCAAGCCCGCTCGATGGCGTTCTCCAGCTCGCGTACATTGCCCGGAAACTCATAACGTAGAAGGAATCGGATGGCATCATCACCCAACTCCATGGATTTCCTTCCCATGGTTCCGGATACCCTGGCCAAAAACGCACCGGCTAGCAGAGGGATATCATCAATTCTTTCCCTGAGTGGAGGTATTTGAACCCGTATTACATTTATCCGGTAATATAAATCCTCCCTAAACCTGCCTTCCCGCACTTCTTTTTCCAAATCCCTGTTTGTGGCAGCTACAAGTCGAAGATCGATAGGCGTACCCTTGAGCGATCCTAAACGTTGCACCTTGCGTTCCTGAATGACTCGAAGCAATTTTACCTGAAGATGCAGGGGAAGCTCGGCTATCTCATCCAAAAAAAGACTGCCGCCCTGAGCGCTCTCGAACAGCCCTTGTTTTCTGCTGTCCGCGCCGGTAAAAGCCCCTTTTTCGTACCCAAAAAGCTCGCTCTCCAAAAGCTGTTCAGGGAAAGCGCCCATATTTATGGGTACGAAGGGACCTTCGCGGTGGGAATAGCGATGGGAAACCCTGGCGGCAACCTCCTTTCCTGTGCCGCTTTCGCCGGTTATAAGAATCGTAGCCCCCGAGGGAGAAGCCTTGGCGAGTATCCTGTCAACCTCGCGCATAGCTGGACTCTGGCCTACCATTTCATCCTTTGCCCTGCCCGCCATTCCTGCCGCCACCGACAAGCGGAGCCTTCGATTTTCAACCGCCTTGCGGACTTTAAGCAAAAGCTCGTCGGGGTCAAAGGGTTTTACCAGATAGTCGTACGCACCTTCTCTCATGGCTTCCACGGCATCGCGAATATCGCCGTGGGCGGAAATCATGATAACGGGTATCTCTGGTCCTTCTTCTTTTACCCAACGTAAAAGCTGCATGCCGTCCATGCCGGGCATTCGAAGATCGGACACCAGGGCGTCGTAGGCGTTTTCTTCTAGCTTGCGCTTTCCTTCTAGTCCATTGGAGGCGAGATCCGATTCAAGCCCCTCGGGTTGAAAGTAATCTTTGATGGATTCGGCCATTCGCTTCTCGTCATCGACGATCAATATTCGCATCAATCTAACCTCCGGAGAATAAAATTCTTGAAATTACAGAATAACACTTTATACTACCAGTATGAACGAAGCGGAGAAAGCTACCCGGCATCCCAGGCAAGATCACGTACGCCAGCCCTTGGTGGCTGGAATATTCTATCCCGCCTCGGCGCAGGAACTCGACAGCAGGATCATCAGCCTCATGGATAATGTCGATGCTCCGCCCGGACACAGCTCGGCCATAATAAGCCCCCACGGTAGCCTGGAGTATTCAGGGAGCATCGCGGCAAGGGCTTGGAAATCAGTGGCCGCTAGGGAGATTGGAACAATAATCATTATCAGCCCTTCCCATAGGAGCTTCGACCAAGGAATTTTCCTGCCCCAGCTTCACAGCTTTGCCCTTCCCACCGGGGAATTCAACGTCGACAGAGCCTTGGTGCACGGACTTTTACACTGTAGTACCGAAATACAAGCCAGTGATATTCCTCATTTTGAGGAACACTCAATAGAAATGCAGCTCATATTCGCCGCCAGGCTCTGCCCTTCGGCATTGATTCTACCGGTAATCGTAAGTTCGTGTGAAGAAAAAACCCTGGACATTCTTCTAACCAATCTTCACTTTTTGCTCGGCGACCGAATCGCCTCGAGTCTTTTCGTTTTAACCAGCAACTTGGCTGCAGATGTCAACCTTGACATCTGCCTTAGTAAAAGCGCGGGCATTCTAGAGGCTATAGAACAAAAAGACGTCGAAACACTGCACGGCTTTTCCCAGGACTGCTCCTCCTTTTGCGGAGGAAATATTATCAGCGCCTATATGAGAAGCTCCCTGTCATCGGGAATGGATGCTCACATCCTTGGCATGGGCAGCTCTGCTGCCTTGATTGACCCCGGTGATCCTGTGGTTGGTTACGGGGCTGTTGCGTTTTCGAGGTAAACTATGGAATTGCAGTTATCCGACGAGGAAAAAAAGACACTCTGCTCAATAGCCAGGAGGGCTATAGAAGGTCGCTTTAAGCGCCTGCCTCCTTTGGAATTTACTGGCCCCGCGTATAAACTCGGAGCCTTTGTCACCCTCCATAAAAACACTAAGCTAAGGGGCTGCATTGGTAGGATGGCAAGCGACCTTCCCATTGCACAGACAGTGGAGGAAATGGCTAGGGCAGCGGCTTTCGAAGACCCTCGTTTCGATGCGCTTACCGAAGCAGAGTTGGATTCGATCAATATCGAGATCAGCCTGCTGGGACCTATGCAGAGAATTACAAACCCTGAAGCTCTCATTGTAGGCCGGCATGGGGTGTACATTTCATATTGGGGCAGGTCCGGTGTTCTTCTTCCCCAGGTAGCCGTTGAATATGGGTGGGACAGGTATAGCTTTCTCGAGCAGGTGTGCTACAAGGCGGGGCTTGCACCGGACACATGGAAGGACAGAAACGCAGAGCTCTATATCTTTGAGGGATTGGTCTTCGGAGAATCTAAGCCCTAATGCGGCCTGAGTGTTTTGCGGATTTTTTTAAACCAAACCAGTCGCAGTCGTTCTAAAGTTCTAAAAAGCCCATAAAGCAACGGCCTTGCAGGATAATCCACAGACCCGAGCCGGTGAACTATCTTGCCGCCGAAGCCTGTTTTAAATAAGTACAATCCGGCCATAGGATGTCCTGGATCACCAGTGGGCGGAATCCCAAAAAAGTCGTAGCTTAGGCAGCCCGAGCTCTTGGCTGCTTGGATGGCAGCCCACTGGAGGGCATAGGCTGGCATGAGATTCCGCTTTTCTCCCGAGGAGGCTCCGTACAGATAGGTCGCAGTACTTCCATAAAATAGGGTGATTATTGCCGCCAGGACTTGGCCTTCGTGACTGGCCACCCAGACCGCGACTTCGGGGTGGGCGAGCTCCTGGTCGATGTTTGAAGCGGTGGAGAAGAGTTTTTCATAGTATTCCAGGGGATGTATGGCAATGCCATCCCTGGTGGCGGTTTCTTGATAGAGTTTATAAAACAGCGGTAATGCCTCGGCGCCTTGCCGTGTCACCCGGACGCCCCGTTTTTCGGCGAGCTTGATATTGTAACGCCACTTGGGCTTCATAGCGGCGAGGATATTTTCTTCCCCGGGTTGTAAATCCAAAAGGACAGTATCGGGCACCTGCACTGGGCTACCCTTCCTGAATCTAGACCCTGGGGGAAGAGCATCTGATTCCGAACAACTCGCACTCATTTCCCAGTCCAGGTCAAAGCGTAAGAAAAGGATTTTATCCTCTATGCGTGCGATAAGAGCCTGCGCTAGTTTTTCCAAAAACTGGCCCAAGTTCACTCCCTCTCCGGGAAGTCTGGGACCATGGGGGACATAGACAAAGGAAAAGCCAAGGGCTAAAGGCCTAACCAAAACGACTAGAGAATCCAGGCTGTCTGCTTTGTCTTCAAAATCGAAGATATAGGCTTTCCAACCGGTGCTTGTCTTAAAGCGAGCCCAAAAAAGGCTCTGCATAAAACTTCTATAAACACCGGGGCGCGGGCTGCCATGCCCCACTCCACCCGCCTCCTTCTCAAGGCCAAGGAGAGGAAGATTAAACCTGGTAAAAGAAGCCATAGAATCGGCTTTCCCGCTGTCTATCATCCTATTTCGCCGTCAGCCACCTTTTCCAAGCCAAGGGGTTTGCCTGCGGCCAGGAGCCGGGCAGCGCCTGCATAGGCAAAACTCCCTTTCGTCCTGAGTGATACAGAAAAGAAACTGTCGATATCGATTTGCGCTTCAACTTCTGGCAAGCCTTCGAAACCCTCCGGCCTGACGGCGCTGCCCGGCTCAGCCCACGGGGCCTGAAGAATTTCCACAAGTTCTTTAGCTTCCCCATCGGCACTCTTTTTAGATGCCGCCAGCAACATTCCCTTGGATTCTACACCCCGAAGTTTCGCAGGCTTCAGGTTGTCGACGAGAACGATATGTTTGCCAAGGAGTTCTTCTTCCCGGTAATAGGGAACCAGTCCCGAAACTATAACCCGCTCCTGGCCAGAGCCGTCGTCCAAGGTTTCGATATAGAGTTTATCGGCCTTGGGATGGCGTTCTATTTTGATTATTTTCGCTACCTTCAGCGCAACCAGTCGGGCACAGCGCTCTTCCTGAGCTAGTGCCGCCAAGGGTGGTGCTTTAGCTGCTTCGGATTTTTTCTCTTCACCTATCTTTTCGGTCTCTTTGCCTGGAGCCGCTTGTGCAGATTTCTGAACCTTAATGGGCTTATCAGCCGACTCAAGCTCGGTCTTGTTTCTTTCGGCTCTTTCTTTCTGGGACCCCGAATAGCGCTCCCGGAGGGCGTTGATATGATCTTCTTCCAGTTTTTTAAACAAAAGGCCGGTTCCCTGCACAGACTTTAAGCCTACAAGTTTTCCAACGACGGACCAGTCCATTCCCCCCTTGCCGATGACGAATCCCAGTTGTGAAGCCAATTTTTCCGCCGCCGAGGGCAAGAAAGGCTCAATCATTATGGCCAGATCTCTCAGGACATAACAGAGATCAGACAAGAGCGAAGCCGCCTTGTCAGGGTCCGTTGTTCTTGTTTTCCATGGTTCGGCGTCCTGGAAACGCTTATTGGCAAGGTCAGAAAGCTGAAAAACTTGGTGCAGCGCATCCCGAAGATCTGCCCTTTCCAGGCTAGCAGCGACTCTGGCCTGGATTTCCGCAGCCTTGTGCCAAAACGCTTCGTCAGGGGTCGCTTCGGGTATTTTCCCGTCATAGTAGCGTGAGATAAAACTCAAGGTCCTATTGGCTAGGTTGCCCAGGTTGCCGATCAATTCGCCGTTTACTTTTTCGTAGAAGTCAGCCCAGGTGAAGGTATAGTCCGATGTTTCCGGTCTGTTCCAAAAAATGTAAAATCGCCAGATATCGGCGGGAATCCCTGTTTCCATAACGTCGGTTCCGAAGACACCAATACCCTTTGATTTGGAAAATTTTCCTGCCTCGTAATTCAGATACTCAGAGCTGGACATGTGGTGAAGCATAGTCCAATTTCGCCCTGTTCCTAACTGGCTGGAAGGGAATATAACGGTGTGGAAGGGAATATTGTCTTTGCCGATGAATTGGAAAAGTTCCACCTCTTCGGGGTTTTGCCACCAAGACTTCCAGTCGAAGCCGCGCTCGGCCCCAAGCCCGGCTGTCATTGATACATAGCCGATGCAGGCGTCGAACCAAACATAGAACACCTTGTTCTCGAACCCCTTTTTGGGTACCGGTATACCCCATTTCAGATCCCTGGTTATCGCCCTGGGCTTTAGGCCGTCACGAAGCCATGCCTGGGTCATTTGTATGGCGTTCTTTGCCCAGAATCCCTGAACGCTGGCTTTGTTCAACCAGGGTTCTAGTTTGGTTTTTAATTTTGGAAGGTCTATATAGAGGTGGGTTGTCTTTTTAAGATGAGGAGTAGAACCACAGGTTGAACACTGGGGGTTTATGAGCTCCGTGGGCTCAAGAAGCTTGCCGCAGTTTTCACACTGGTCGCCTCTAGCTCCCTCATAACCGCAGGCTGGGCAAACACCACGCACATAGCGGTCGGCCAAAAAACGATCACATTTATCGCAATAAAGCTGTTCGATCGTTTGCTGTTGTATATAGCCGTTTTTATCCAGGTCTAAAAATATTGACTGGGTTATCTCGGTATGCTCAGGCGCCGATGTGCGACCGAACTTGTCGAAAGCGATGCCAAACCAGGCGTAGATATCCCTGTGGATAGCAAAAAAGCGATCGCAGAGTTCTCGTGGGCTAATGCCCTCCTCCAGCGCCTTGGTTTCGGTGGCAGTGCCATATTCGTCGGTGCCGCAGATATAAAGGGTCTCGTACCCTTTTAGTCTGCAGAAACGGGCGAATACGTCCGCCGAAAGAACCTGTATTAGGTTGCCAAGATGAGGAACATTATTGACGTACGGTAATGCCGATGTGATGAGTCTTCGTTTCATATCGTTGCACAATATCCGCGGCTTTAGGGGCTGTCAAGAATGGGCTTACGTGATAGTATTTCTACAAAGATGGTCGTATCAATGTTAATGCTCATTCTTGAGCTTCCGGAGACCGTAACTATTAAGGACAAGCGGCGGGTGTTGTCAGGCATTAAAAGCAGGCTTCAGCGAAAATTCCATCTTTCCTGCGCCGAGGTGGACCTGCAAGACTCCCTGGCATTTGCCGAGATCGGCGCAGCCTTGGTTTCTAATTCTAAGATCTTTGGCGAAAAAGTATTGAACGAGGCGGTTCTTTTTGTGGAGAACAGTTTCCCGGTTAATATTCACGAGGTTCAGATTCACTCGGAATTATACCAATGAAGCTTCGAGGAGAAAGAATGAAGGATTTGCGACGCGGGCTTTTGTATGGATTGGCGCTTTTACTTGCGACGATCGTGCTCGCCTCCTGCGTAGGTATGGACACGAAGGTCGAAATCTCCTCCGAAGGCTCTGGTACTGTCTCGGCTGAATACAGAATTTCCGAGGAACTGGTTGCCTTTGGCGAGCTGGAAGCCAATAAGGAGCTCCTTCCTATTCCTTTAAGCAGGGAAGACGTGGAGAAAAGCCTTGCTGGCTCTGCGGGTTTGGAATTAAAATCCTGGTCAAGCAAAAAATCGGGGAGTGATCTCGTCATATCCACGGTCATAGCCTTTGACAACCTGGACGCGCTGATGTTTTATCTGGATCCCAGCGGAAAACTTGCGATTCACAATTCTGGATCATCAGAGCAGGAGATACGGTTTTCTTTGGGCGATCACATGCCCACCCTCGACCCTGAAATGAGGGTGCTGGCGGAAGAAGCCTTCGATCCCTACGATTTTAGTTTTAGCATACAACTTCCAAAGACTCCTAAGAAAGCCGAGTCGACGCATCCAGCAATCACTAAACGCCAGGAAGGTACTACAGTCTATTTTGAAGGACGGATGAAGAGTATAATCGCTACGGAAACTGCACCTAGCATGATTATTTCTTGGTAAGTCCAGGGCTGGCGAGCCGAGTGCGCCCCGCGCTGAACTCCTTGTCATAGGTCTTCAGCCCCTTGCTCATCAGCCAAGGTAGTACGGGGCAAAAATCGAGCTCGCATAAGACGGCCTAAGCCCTTGCTGTCAATTTCCTGCACCACCCTCCTTGCTTTTTCCGATTTGCTAGGCCCCTCTTCGAAAAGCCCAGCCTGAAAGCTTGAAAGAGGTTTAAGGCCTTGGAGGCTAATGCCTATCAAACGAATAGGGCTGTGGCTGTTCCAATTTTTATTCAGCAATTCAATTGCCCCTGCTAATATATCCTCGGCTGAGGTAAATGCTTTTTCCCTGCTGAACTGCCTATGTATGCAGCTAAAATCGGAATACCTCAACTTTAGGCCGAGCGTTGATGCCGATTCCCCTTCGACTACTCTGGCTGCGAGTTCATCTGCGATGCGCCGCAGGGTATCGATAATATGCTGTCTTTCGGTTGTATCTTGCTCAAAGGTTCTTTCTCCGCTCATGGATGAACGTTTAGGCTCGATGTTATAGATACCAGGATCCTGCCCATGAGCTGCCTGCATTAAAAAACGGGCTGCGGCTTTGCCTAATTTTATTTCTAAAAGACTTATGGAAGCATTCTGCAGCGCTGCTACGGAATGAATACCTAATCGCATCAATTGAGCTCTGGTTTTCTCACCAGCCCCCCAAAGTTTTTCCAGCGGCAGGCTGGCCATGAATGTTTTTTCTTTTCCCTCGAGGACGATGCAGAGTCCATCGGGTTTTTTCAAACCCGAGGCAATCTTTGCTACGTAGGAATTAACGCTCACCCCAATCGAAATTGTGAGTCCTGTTTCCCTTCTTATTTTCTTTTTTATGGACGCGGCTGCGTTCTCAGCATCTCCCCAGAGTCTTTCGGTTCCGGTCATATCCATGAGTGCTTCGTCGATGGAAAGCTGATGAAGCTCGGGTGTAAAATCACGCAATAATGTCATAATTTTCTTGGATACTTCTGCGTAGCGCTCCATTCGCACAGGCAGATAAACTCCCTGAGGACAGCGGCGATAAGCTTCGGAAATTGGCATCGCCGAATGCAGGCCGAAGGCTCGCGCTTCGTAAGAACAGGTGGAGACTACGCCCCTGTGTCCTGGAGTTGCTCCGATAATAACGGGCTTACCTTTTAGTTCAGGCCTATCGTTTTGCTCTACCGACGCGAAGAAGGCGTCGAGGTCTACATGAAATCGACAAAGCCGCATACTTAATAAGAATGTCGATTTTTTATTCGCCAGTCAATCGCACAACGCCAACCTTCTTTCTTGACATTACTGACGCTTTCCATTAGCTTTTTGCGAAGTGATTTGCTTAGGCAACAGCAGGGCATCGCCCTGACATTCCACTTCCCCTCACGGAGGAATCGTTTAATGGCAAAATCGAAATTTGTATTTGCCTTTGGAAACGGCGTCGCAGAAGGCGCCGGAATGAGCAAGGATATTCTCGGCGGTAAAGGCCAGGGACTTATGGAAATGACAAGGATTAGTCTTCCGGTTCCCGCGGGCTTTACAATCAGCATACCCGCCTGCGAAGAATACTACAAGTCAAAGCGAAAGCTTCCAAAGAATATCGTTGATGAGGTCAAGATAGCGGTCGTCAAGCTTGAAAAAATGACCGGTAAAAAGTTAGGCGACGCAAAGGATCCACTTCTCGTATCGGTGCGTTCAGGCGCGGCACGATCCATGCCCGGCATGCTCGAGACAATTCTCAATCTGGGTCTGAACGATGTTTCCGTTGAAGGCCTAGCCGCGAAAACCGCTAATCCCCGTTTTGCCTACGATTCCTACCGCCGCTTTATTCAGATGTATTCCACCACTGCCATGGGGCTTTCCAAGGAGCCCATGGAGGAAATGCTCTCGGAGATGAAGAAAAAGCGCAATGTTAAAAACGATACCGATCTAACCGCCGAGGATCTCAAGGAACTCTGCGCCGAATATAAGGCATTCTACAAATCCAAGAAGGGTGAGGAATTCCCCCAAGACCCCATGCAGCAGCTCTGGGGCGCCATTGACGCTGTCTTCAATTCCTGGGAAGCCGAGAAGTCGGTGACCTACAGGCGGGTTGAGAAGATCACCGACCTCAAGGGTACGGCGGTCAACGTTGTCCAGATGGTATTTGGCAACAAGGGCGACAACTCCGGCACCGGAGTATGCTTCACCCGCGACCCTAACTCGGGCAAGAACGAGTTCTACGGCGACTGCCTTATCAACGCCCAGGGCGAAGACGTGGTAGCGGGCATCCGCACTCCCATGCGCCTGGTTGAGCTGGCCACCAAGCTTCCCAAGGCTTATACACAGCTACTTCAGGTCAGGTCCAAGCTTGAGAAAAA
The DNA here is from genome assembly GCA_002428725.1 of Spirochaetaceae bacterium UBA6076. Classification (GTDB taxonomy): domain Bacteria; phylum Spirochaetota; class Spirochaetia; order Treponematales; family Rectinemataceae; genus UBA2256. The sequence goes on from DIXQ01000036.1 coordinate 192,809, forward strand.
CTTCAAGGAAATGCAGGATCTCGAGTTCACCATTGAGGATGAGAAGCTGTACATGCTCCAGTGCCGCACCGGCAAACGCCTGCCCGCCGCAGCCTTTAAGATCGCGGTGGACATGGTCAAGGAAGGCCTCATCACCAAGGAAGAGGCTATCCAGCGCATAACGCCTGAACAGATCGAAGGCGTGTTCTATCCCATCATCGATGCGGCCGCCGTAGGCTCTGCCAAGCTCAAGGAACTCAAGCTCGCCACCGGTATCGATGCCGTTCCCGGCGCCGCCACGGGCAAGCTCGTGTTCAATGCCGAGGATGCCGAATCCATGGCTACCAAGGGTGAGAAGGTGATTCTCATCCGCCGCGAAACCTCCCCCGAAGATGTGGGTGGCATGTTTGCGGCCCAGGGCATTCTCACCGCCACCGGTGGCAAGACCTCCCACGCGGCTGTCGTTGCCCGCGGTTGGGGCAAATGCTGCATAGTTGGCTGCGAAGCCCTGGATATTGACGACAAGGCCAAGCTCGTGCGCGTGGGCGGCAAGGTGCTCAAGCAGGGCGATGAAGTCACGCTCAACGGCACCACCGGCGAGGTTTTCGCCACATCGCTGCCCCTCACCAAGCCCGAGCAGTCCAAGGAATTCAAAACACTTCTCTCCTGGTGCGACAAGGTCCGCAGCATGAAGGTCCGCACCAACGCCGACACGCCTCAGGACGCCGCCAAGGCAGTGGAACTGGGCGCCGAAGGCATCGGCCTCTGCCGCACCGAGCACATGTTCTTCAAGGACTTTAAGAATCCCGCCAACTCCGAAAAGCGCCAGCTGGCCATTCAGGAAATGATTATCGCCGACGATCTAGAGACCAGGGAAAAGGCCCTCGCCAAGCTACTGCCCTTCCAGCGCGAGGACTTTATCGGAATTTTCGAAGCCATGAACGGCAAGCCCGTCACCATTAGGCTCATCGACCCTCCCCTGCACGAGTTCACCCCCAAGGATGACGCTGGAGTCAACAAGCTTTCCAAGGTTACAGGCAAGAGTCCTGAGTTCATCAGGATGCGCTGCGATCAGCTGCACGAATCCAATCCCATGCTAGGACACAGGGGTTGCCGCCTGGCTATCACCTATCCCGAGATTCTCGAGATGCAAGTAACGGCGATTATCGAAGCCGCCGTGGAATGCGACAAGAAAAAGGTTAAGGTATTACCTGAGATCATGATTCCCCTCACCATGGACAAGAAGGAATTCCAGCTCCTGGCCGACCAGACCAGGGCCGTGGCCGATGCGATCATCAGCAAGGCCAAGTCCAAGGTAAAGTACATGGTGGGCACCATGATCGAGATCCCCCGAGCTGCCCTCCTGGCCGACGAAATTGGCGAGGCCGCGGAGTTCTTCTCCTTCGGTACTAACGATCTCACCCAGATGACCCTGGGCCTCTCCAGGGACGATGCCGGACGCTTCCTTCCGGATTATGTAATGTCCGAAAAGGAAGGCGGCAAGGCTATCTTCGCCCAGGACCCCTTTGTTTCCATCGATCAGAGCGGCGTAGGCAAGCTGGTGAAGATGGGTATTGCAGGCGGCCGCGCTTCCCGCCCCACCCTCAAGGTGGGCATCTGCGGTGAGCACGGCGGTGAGGCCAAGAGCGTTAAATTCTGCCACTCAGTGGGCATGAATTACGTATCCTGCTCCCCCTACAGGGTACCCATAGCCCGGCTGGCAGCCGCCCAGGCAGTAATTGAAGAATCAGAGAAAAAGGCTCCGGCAAAAAAAGCCGCAAGGGCTGTGACCAAGTCCAAGGCGCCTGTCAAGGCTTCAGCCAAGGCTGCCGCAGCTCCCGCCAGAGGCAGGGGCAGACCCAAGACCAAGGCTGTTAAAGAAACCGCGGTAAAAGCCAGGAAGGCTTCTGCCGCCAAGGTCGGCTCCAAGGCTTCAACTAAAGCTTCCGGTAAGGTTTCCGGCTCCAAGTTAAGTGCCAAGAAGACTGTCAAGGTTACCGCCACAAAGTCGGTAAAAAAACCGGCAAAGACAGCAGTAAAGCTTAACCCCAAGGATAGAGCCGTTAAATCCACCGCGGCAAAAACCTTGAAGGCAAAGGCTTCAGCGGCCAAGGCGACTAAGTCGACCAAGGCAAGCAAGGCTGTATCCCAGGCAAAGCGCCCGGTGGGCAGACCCAAGGGTTCTTCAAAGAATAAGGCCTAAAGCTCTGTCGAGCTAAAAGCAAGCCCCGGTGCTTCACAGCTCCGGGGCTTTTTATTTTACAGCAAGCGAAGCGATAGTTACATTAGAATTGCTTTTCCGAATCCAGCAGAATGCTCACTGGCCCTTCCAGCGCCGCCTCGATATGCATGATGCGACCAAATGCCCCCTGTTCAGTATGGATGCCCATAGCCCGAAGGTGCTGGATAAAGTGTTCCTAGAGCCCATTCGCTGTATCGTTGTCCGCCGCATGGTTGAATGAAGGCCTACGCCCTTTTCTGGCGTCGCCGTAAAGGGTGAACTGCGAAATCACCAGCGCTTCCATTCCAAGGTCGAGAAGAGAAAGATTCATTTTTTCTTCCTCATCCATAAATATCCTTAATCCAGCGATCTTTTCAGCCATGAATGCGGCTTGAACCTCCCCGTCCGTTTTCCCCACGCCAAGAAAGATAATCAGCCCTGCTCCTATTTTACCCACAACGCTGCGGGATGCGTCCTCGTCGAAAGATACAGACGCGGAAGACACCCTCTGGACAATGGCTCTCATCAGCAAACAAGCCTATTTTTATACGGAGCCCTCATCTGCTCCACCAAGGATACAGGGTCTGGGGAGGAAAAAAAGGCAGAACCCATCACGAGGACATCCGGTCTGGCCTCGGCCGTCAGAGAAGCGGTGGAAAGTCCAATACCGCCGTCCACTGAAATGAGAAAGTCAAGCTTGAGCTCTGCGCGCAGCCTCCTTAGTTTTTTCACCTTTTCCAGGCAGAAGGGCAGAATTTCCTGGCCTCCGTAGCCTGGATTGACGGTCATGACAAGTATCTGGTCAATAAAAGGTAAAAGCTCCTCAATGGCGGACACCGGCGTGGAGGGGACTATGGAAATACCCGGCCTGCTACCGGAATCCCGAATCATTTGAATGCAGCGATGAGAATGAACACAAACCTCTGGGTGAAAGGTTATAAAATCGGCGCCAGCCTGGACAAAATCTCTAACCTTCGTATCAGGTTCCTCCACCATGAGGTGGGCATCCAGAGGAAGCTTGGTGCGTTTTCGAATATCCTGCACCATCTTAGCCCCAAAGGTGATCGGTGGGACAAAATGGCCATCCATAATATCGAGGTGAACCCAATCCGACCCACTTCGTTCTATGGCAATAAGTGCCGAGCCGATATCGGAAAAATCTGCAGATAGTACCGAAGGAGCTATAAGTGGTTCGCGCATGAGAATATTCTAGCACACTGACCATAACCAGGGAAGCGAAAGCCCTTTGCCCGGAAATCTTTGAATACTCATCGGAAGCCCCTAGAACGGTTTTAAAGCATCGATTGACTCTGTCCTTCACGATCGGTTAGTATGATTTATTACAGCGATATTCGGAATTGGATAAGCATGCAAAATCAGGATCGCGTTTCATCTTTGCTCGCCTCGGGCTATGAGTGTCTCAAGAATGCCGATCTTGGTTCGGCGTTAAAGGCTTTCGATCAGGCCCTGCACGAGGATTTCGACAATGCTGAGGTTCTTTTCGCGATGAAATGCGCCCAATTCTGGAGCGGAATGCTTGAGGAGCTTTCGGGGCTCGAAACGGCCCTCGGCAAGGGTGATCGCATCGTCGCGCGCTGGAAATCCTTCCAGGATTTTTTAACCAGAATTCCCGGGGATTTCGAAAAAGCACTCTACGCATTCAAGCGTCTTGCCTTCGGCCTTGCCCTGGACTTTTATCTTTCGGTTTCCGACGAGGCGAAGACATCACTGGGAGCCGAGTTCGATTTTCGACTGGGCAGATGCAGAAAAGCCCTGGGTGACTACGAGACGGCCCTGCAACATTTAGAGCGGGCTGCAAAATTCAAGAAGGACGATGCGCGCTATATGGCTGAACTGGCTGATTGCCAAGCCCTTTCCGGGGAGCAGAGAATTTCGAAAACCCTTTTCAGGGAAGCTTTTTTTATTGCCCCCGACAAGGTCGATCTTGAGCTCTTAGAGTCCGACATGATCAGAAAACTGATACAGCGGACCCAAGAACTCCGGAGCGACACTAAGGAGCTTGCGGAATGGATACCGGTATATGGTGAACTTTCAGGGCTTTTTGGCCTTCCTCGGGAGCTTACTCCTTCGGAGCGCTCCCGGCTTACCTCATCCATGTTCCAGCTTGAAAACGATATTCGGGAGAACCCTTCCTTGGAACAAAGCCTAAAGCCCAGGCTTCTTAATCGATATTTTTGGCTGCTGCGTCATTACGAAGCCACCGGCGCCGAACAGGCCAAGCTCGACAAGACATTGCAGAAAATCCGGCTGCTCGATGAGGCAATCTTCAAGCAGTATGAATCTTAGTGAGGAGAACGCTATGGCAGATACCCAGCTCGTTGACAAAGTACTCAATATGCTCAATGAGGAAAAATGGACGAGGACAACGCTTCAGAATTATTCCCTGAGCAACCTCAAGGAGCTGGACCTCATCATCGAGGAAGCCGAAGCTGCCGGCCTACTGGACGAGCTCCACAAAATCTGCAGCGAGCATCTTTCCCATACCAAGACTAGCGTGATAGCACTCTATCTGGCGGGTATCGTCTCTTTGCGCAAACAGCCTGCCGACGAATCCAACTTGAGCCAGCTCATGGATCTCTTCGCCGAGGGTAAACGTACCAATATTGTCGAATATATCTGCCTCCGCATTCTTGATTATGGCGAAAATAAAATAGCCCTTACCCGCCTTGCTGAGTGCCTTGAGGGCGAAGAAAAATCCGATCAGCGCTTTGCGATTTGGGAGCGGCTGGTAAAGATCGATTACGAAGAAGCGGACATCGTAAAACTTATCGCCGAACGCAAAGACAGGCAGGGTGAGCGAGAAGCGGCTATCGACTACTATAAGAAAGCCCTTCTGCGTTATATCAATAAGGGGCTCCCCACCAATGTGCGGGAGCTCTGGCTCAAATTGGTCGACTACTGCCCCGAGGACATCGACTTTTTCATTCATGTTCAGAAAAAAATTGCCTCCCAGATTTCACCCGACAAGGCTGCCACGCTCCTGATGGACCTATACAATCACTATAAGGCCGGTAAGGAGTGGAATACAGCTTTGGATATTCTAAAGCTGGTTATCGATTACGACGAAAAAAATCCCGCCATGCGAAAAGAGCTCATCGAATGCTATTCCGGAAAATACGCCGGGCATTCACGGCTCCAGGATTATCTCAAAATGTCTAATATCGCCCAATCCTACCGCTCCCTCCATGAGGCGATGGACGACTTTGAAAAGCACATCGTCTTCGACGTAGGCAACTTTGTATTTCACCGAACCTGGAATATCGGTCGCATCGCCAGCGTCAAGGGTGACGAGGTGACCATTGATTTTGCTAAATCCAGAGGCCATAAAATGTCTCTCAAGATGGCCATCGACAGCCTCATGCCACTTGCCAAGGATCATATATGGGTTCTCAAGGCTATCTGGCCCAAAGAAAAACTGCGCGAGAAGGTTAAAACCGACCTGGTCTGGACGTTAAAGACAATTATCAAGAGCTTTAACAATTCGGCGGATTTTAAACGCATCAAGGCCGAGCTTGTACCCTCGGTGTTGAGTTCCAGCGAATGGAACGGATGGAGCACCAAAGCCAAGGAAAAGCTAAAGACCGACGCTTCATTTGGCAACGCCGAGAACGACATCTCAACCTTTATCGTCCGGGACAGGCCTCTTTCGTTCGAGGAGAAAGTCTATATCCAATTTAAGGCGGAAAAAGCTTTCTTCGCGAGGGTGGCGTATTTCCGGGACTACCTGGAAGCCAACGATTTCGACTCTGAATACTTTACTGAGATATTTGGGTATTTCACAGGCTTCATCAAGTCGTACCAGAGCGTCGATGAGCATGTCATTGCCTCATATCTTCTGCTGAAGGAATTCACCACTAAGAACAAACGCTTCCAGCTTCCGACAACGCTGCAGTTCTCCCAACTTTTCGCCGAGGTATCGGACCCCTTATACATCTATCTCAACATTAAGGACAGCGATCTTCGCAATTTCTATATCCAGCACATAAAGAATTTTGTCAGCAACTGGCCTGAGCTATTTATTAAGCTGCTTCCCTTTGCCCGGTCTAAGTGGATGCTCGACGCGTTAAAGAATGCCGGTCATTCAGAAAGACTCAAACGCATGGCTATGGACATCGTCGAAAATTACAAGGATTACCGGGAAGCCTTTATCTGGTTGGTCAAGGATTTGCGGGATGAGCCCTGGTTCGCCGAGCTTGGAATCGTGTATGAAAAAATTCTTCTTACCCTCCTCCACATTCTCGACATAACCTATAAAGAAATCGATAACCACAAGAACACGACGGAAAACAAAAAGATAAACAAGCTGGTGGAAAATATCCTTTTCAAGGACAAGGTGCTCGAAACCTTTCTTTTGGATACAAATATCGAAACCACGGAACGCGTTTACGCCTTATTGATGGATATCAAGGAAGTGGACCCGGCGATCAAACTTGGCATCAAGCGCAAGATATCCGAGAAGTATCCCTCACTGCGCTTTTTCGGGGAGGAAGAAAAACTCACCGTCTCCAGGGGGCTTATGGTTACCGCATCGAAATACACTGAAAAGCAAAAGCTCCTGGAGACGATTATGGAAGTCGATGTTCCCCAAAACCAGAAGGAGATCTCCTTCGCTCTCTCCTTGGGCGACCTGCGGGAGAACGCCGAGTACAAGGCTGCCAAGGAAAAACAGGACGAATTGAACGCCCGGGTCGGCAAACTGAATAACGAGCTGGAGCGTGCCCAGATTTTTGACACATCGACGATCACCACATCCAAGATTTCCTTTGGCACCGTAGTCTCACTTTTCAACGAAATGAACGGAGAAACAGAACGTTATACGATTCTTGGCCCCTGGGAATCGGATCCGGCGAAAAATATAATCTCCTACCTATCGCCCCTCGGTAAAAAATTATTCGGTCACAAGACAGGCGAACGCTTAAGCTTTACGATCCACGACAGGAAATTCCAGTATCGAATCGATTCCATCGACGCCGCTCAGATCTGAAACCGCATAACGACTGCGTATTAAAAAGGCCGCCTTTAAGAGCGGCCTTTTTTCAAAAATCGATTCTTCTTATTATCACGCTTGAGCCCTAGCGCTCAATAACCTTCATTCGGGCTCGAGGTGATTACTCCCACAATAAGACCATCCGAGGCACTTTTAAAGGCAACTATAGGTTTAAGACAACCCTCACAAAGCCCGAACAGCCCATCCCTTCACTGGTCTCTCCGCATCGCTGGCGCCCTCGTAGCGATCCAGGAAGTTTTTTTTATATTCCGTGAAACGATTTTGTAGGATGGAAAGCCGTATGCCTCTGACCATGTCGGCGAGAAAGTGGAGATTGTGTTGGGTAGCCAGCATGGAATAGAGAATCTCCCCATTGCGATAGAGGTGCCGTAAGTAAGCTCTGGAATAGGTAGCGCAAACTGGGCAGGAACACTCGGGATCTATGGGCGAGAAGTCCTTTTCGTAGACGGCTTTTTTTATGCTTATCTGACCGCTTGTGGTGAATAGTAGTCCGTTGCGGGCTGTGCGTGTTGGATACACGCAGTCGAAGATGTCGATTCCATTTTCCACCGCTTCAAGGATATAGTCCGGAGTCCCGATGCCCATAAGATAGCGTGGCTTGTCCGCAGGCAATAGTCCAGCACAGTGTTCCAAATGCTCGATGAATACGTCCTTGGGTTCCCCTACCGATAATCCCCCGATGGCGATGCCGGTAAGATCGAGTTCTACGATGCGTTGGGCGCTCTCTTTGCGAAGTTCTTTATAAAAATTACCCTGTACAATGCCGAATAGCGAGCCCTGGTAGCCATTTTCTTCTTTCAAGGCTAGCCATCGCGCCTTAGCCCTGCGCGCCCAATCGTGGGTTATGAGCATATATTTTTTAGCTTTTTTTTCATCTTCCCCATAGGCTGAGCAGACATCCAACTGCATTTGTATATCGGAATTGAAGGCTTCCTGGATATCTACCACATCCTCAGGGCTTAAGAAATGCTCGGATCCATCGATATGTGAACGAAACTTGAAGCCCTCGGCGCTGATTTTTCGCAGCGAGGCAAGGGAAAATATTTGGAAGCCTCCCGAATCGGTGAGAAAGTTGCCTCTCCAGCCCGAAAAGCCATGGAGCCCCCCTGCCCTTCGGATAAGCTCATGGCCGGGACGGAGGTAGAGATGATAGGTATTGGCCAGCACTATGTTGAAACCCATGGATTGTAGGTCTTCGTATCGAGCAGCCTTGACCGTGGCGTTGGTTCCCACTGGCATGAATGCTGGCGTCAGAACCTGCCCATGGGGAAGCACAAGGCGTCCAGTCCTAGCCCTTGAGCCTTCATCCCTATGCTCCTCTATGAATATCGGCGAAGTAGTCATCGATGCTCCTTTACTGAATCACAGGACTGTCTAGGTCCGGGCACGCATAAAGCCAAATGCCGCGATAAGGGAAAAAACCAGGTTTATTGCCCATATCCCTACCCCAGGGGAGACCCACCCGGTTTTGGATGCCAGCGATCCCAGCATCTGGGCGACATAATATACCGTGGCTGCGGAAAGGCTGAACAGGAGGCTCATGAGCAAGGTGTTTTTCCTAAACAAGCCAGCGAAGCTGAGGGAAAGACCATAGACAATGAGGGGCGTAAGTAGGAAGGAGTAGCGCTTGTGCAGTTCGGTTCTTGCTTCGACCGCGGGAAGCCCGGAAGCCACTAGGGAATCGATATAGCTGGTCAATTCGGAACCCTTCATATGCTCCGGTTTTTCCCGGATCAGGCCGAAGTCGGCAGGTTTAGCGTTTATCCTAGGATTCGTGTATCCTTCCTCCTGATTGAGGGTCCAGCGGCCTTTTTCATCAGATACGTAAACAGTGGCCTGGGGGAAATACCAAGCTTCATGAGTCCACTGCGCGCTGGGTGCGGTTATCCTGAAACTAGGCCTGCCCTCGGAATCCCTGGCGACGATATCGACATCCACTAAGCGCTGTATGTTGGGATCGAAGCGTCCAACCTTATACACTAATGCGCCCGCCTCATCCATTATTGTTATATTCGACGATAGAAGAGTCCGCCCGGACTGAGCTGTCATTTCGGAATATAGCCTGTCCTTGGACAGAAGGGCTGGGATCGCTATCTGATCCTTGGCAAAAAAAACGGAGACAGAAAGAAAGAAGGAGAGAAATAAAACCGAGCGACTCAGGCTGTGGATGCTTATTCCCGAGCCCCAGACCACCATGAGCTCCCCGTCGGCATGCATTTCGGCCAGGCAGAGGGTTATCGCAAAGAGGTAGGCTACGGGAAGCAGTTCCACCGCATAGCTGGGCACGCCGGACACAAGCCAGCGGAGAATGTTTAAAATTGAGGCTTCTGCCGCTAAAAGCCTCCAGATGGAGGTGAAAAGGTCGGCAAGGAGAAAAAGCCCAACCAAAAAAGCTTCGGCGCCCAGAAGACGGAGGACTACGCTTTTAAGCAGATGCCGCCGCAATAGCCGAGGAGCAACGTGGTTCCATACCCAAGGTTTTTTATGTCCAGATACTCCCAGGAGGGTCATAGGATTCTTCGCCTTCCACGCTTGCGCAAGAACCAGAGCAGTATGGCAACGCAAAATACGAGGGCGTTGGGTGCCCACATGGCAAGGTAAGGTGAGACTTGACTCTTTAACCCCAAGGTTTGGCCAGCAAAAAGAAGGCTCCAATAAAGCGTTGAAAGTATGAGGGCAATACCGAAACCTGCGGTTCTGCCCGATCGCTTTGTGCCGAGTCCTAGGGGAAAGGCTAAAAGGGAAAAGAAAAGTCCAGCCGCCGGGATAGCAAATTTTTTGCTGTATTCCAGTTTATAGAGCTGCAGGGATCGGTCGCTTGGGCTAAGTTTTGCTGCCTGCTCTAGGGAATCAAGGCTTCGAACGAGGTTGTTGTCCACTGCTTTATTGGCTTTTTCCCCCTGATCAGAAATCTCAGCACCCGAGCTTTGCTTCCCGTATCGCCACAGGAGTTCGCTTCTAACCGCTGAGAACTGCCGTTGGGATTCTTCAACTCTACTTTCAAGATTCCCACGTTTTCTGTCTATGGCAAGGGAAAGCTCCTTCGTGCTCATCTCGTACGGCCCCGAGCTCGAATACCCCACTATCGGCTCATTCAGGGTAAAGCGATATAAGAGGCTCTCGGCTTGTGACACGATGAACCCCTCTCCATTATCCTTTATGCGGTGTTCCAGAATATCGTTCATGGCAATGACGGCGCCTGCGTTTTCATCATCGATAGAAAGGCTCGCGTTGGCCGCAGATATAAAGGACTGACCGGAATTCTTTGTCTCTTCGAAGAGCAGTATGCTCCCAATCTCGTGGCCCTTTTTTTCGCCAGTGACTACCACGATATCGCTGTAGCGTTTTATCGAATAGGGTTCCAGCTCTATGGATGCCGAAGCCTTGACCATGTCTGCGTAGACTTTTTTAAAGTTTTTTGCCCCCCGGGGAAGGAAATAATCGTTAGCGGCAAAAGAGAGTAAAGAAACCGCAAGACCGAGGATCAAAAAGGGAGCATAGAGAGTTTTTGGCGATAGTCCCAGGGAGGAAAAAGCGAGTATCTCATTGTCCGCATTGAGCCGTGCCGATGCCATAAGCGCTCCAGCCAAGGCTGAAAAGGGGAATGCAATAGCCACAACCGAAGGCAATGAATACACCAAGAGCAGAAGAGTCTGAGTAAGGGGCGCGTTTTTTGCGAGTATATCCTCGGCCAGGAGAAGGATTTGGTTGATAAAAAATACGACAAAGAAAAAAAGAAAGGAAATACCCAGGGATATGAGGAATTCACCGGCTATATAGCGTAGAACGATGCGAGGAATCCCATGGCTATAAGCTTTTATGTTTGCGGATGCCACGGAGAAGCTCCTTTCTACATTCCTGTCGACCCGAATCCGCCCTCACCCCTGGTGCTATCTGCAATACGCTCGGTTGTTTCGAAAGCTCCATGGACACAGGGACTGACCACAAGCTGGGCAATACTGTCCCCGTTTTCGATGCGGACCGCTTCGAAGCCCAGGTTGATAAGTAAAACCTTTACTTCGCCCCGGTAGTCAGCGTCTATTGTGCCAGGGCTATTGAGGCAGGTCAAACCCTTTTCCAGGGCAAGCCCCGAACGGGGTCTAACCTGGGCTTCGTACCCCTCGGGCAACTCTAGGCGCAGTCCGGTGGGGATAGCCCGCCGTTCCATGGGCTTCAGCCAGAGGGCTTCGTCCAGGCAAGCCCTAAGATCGGCTCCCGCCGAGCCGGGAGTCTTGTACTCCGGCAGGCGGGCGCCTTCATCGAGCAATGTCGGAATCTTTACTGTCATTAACGTCTTCGGAAAGAGTCCCTGCGATCGTCCGGGCGCCGGGAATCTCTGTCCCGGTCCCTGGGACCCCGGTCCCTGGGACCCCTGTCCCTGGGAGGCCTGTCGTCCCGGCTCGAGGGAGGCAGTTGCCCATTCTCGTCCAGGGCGGCCAGCATGGCCAGGTTGAGTCTGCCCATATGGTCGATCTCCATGAGCTTGACCTTAACCACATCCCCTTCTTTTACCACATCGGTAACGCGCTCCACTCTTTCCTTGGAGAGCTTGGAAATATGTACTAGCCCTTCCTTGCCGGGCATAATCTCCACAAAGGCGCCGAACTCCATAATTCGTTTCACCGCTCCTTCGTAGATCTTGCCCACTTCGGGCTCTTCCACGAGGCTCAAAACCGCATCCCGGGCGTCGTAGGCCGACTTCTGATTCTTGCCGTAGATGGTGACGTTACCCTCTTCGTCCACGTTGATCTGGACATCGAATTTCTCGCACATGCCCTTGATGTTCTTGCCCGCGGGTCCGATCACGGCGCCGATCTTCTCCTGGTCTACCCTGGCGGTCACGACCTTGGGGGCGTATTCGGAGATGTCGCCGGCTGGGATGGCGAGGGTGCTCTCCATGATGCCCAGTATGTGAAGCCTTCCCTTTCTGGCCTGCTCCAAGGCTTTAGAAAGTATTTCGGTGCTGACGCTGGAAATTTTTATATCCATCTGAAAGCCAGTGATACCCTCTTTAGTGCCGGCGACCTTGAAGTCCATGTCGCCCAGATGGTCTTCGTCACCAAGGATGTCCGAGAGCACCGCAAAACGCTTTTCATCGGTGATGAGGCCCATGGCAATGCCGGCTACGGGTTTTTTCATGGGCACGCCGGCCTGCATGAGGGATAAGGATGATGCGCAGATCGTGGCCATGGAAGAAGAGCCGTTGGACTCCAGAACCTCGGATACTACCCTGATGGTATAGGGGAATTTTTCCTTAGGCGGGAGCATGGACTCGATGGAACGGCGGGCCAGGCTTCCGTGGCCAATTTCCCGGCGCCCGGTGCCCAGGCGTCCTACCTCCCCCACCGAGTAGGGGGGGAAATTGTAATGGAGCATAAATCGCTCCCGGCGGTCGCCTTCGATGTCATCGAAGATCTGTTCGTCGAATACGGTGCCCAGGGTGGTTATGGCTAAAGCCTGGGTTTCGCCCCTGGTAAATAGGGCGGAACCATGGGTTCGGGGAAGGATGCCCACCTCACAGGTGATGGGCCTGATATCCTCTAACCCGCGGCCGTCCACCCTCATGCCCTTATCCAAGATTCCATCCCTCAAGATGTGGTACTGAAGATCCTCCATGAGGGCGGAGAAGAGCCGTTTCTGGGTTTCATCGGCCAAGTGCTCGGCGAAAGCGGCCTCGGTCTCTGCGATAGCAGCTCTTACAGCCTGGCCACGTTCCTGCTTGATCTTAGTGAAGAGGGCTTTGGAAAGGCGCTCAAATGCAAAGGCTCTGATCGCCTCTGCGTTCTCCAGCGTAGCCTTCAATGGAGCCAGGGGAAGCTTTTCCTTGCCCGCCAGGCTCCGTAGTTCCTCGATGGCGGCGCAGATGGCGGCGATGGGTTCTCGTGCGCACTCAATGGCGCCGATCATCTCAGCCTCTGTCACTTCCTTGGAACCGCCTTCCACCATGGTGATGCCTGCCTTAGTGCCGGCCACCACGATTTCCAGGCTCGCAGCCTCGGTCTGCTCATAGCTGGGATTGACCAGGTATTTTCCATTTACTAAGGCTACCCTCACCGCGGCGATAGGACCGGCGAAGGGTATATCCGAGATGTGTACAGCAGCGCTGGCAGCGTTCACCGCGATAATGTCGGGGGGATTTACCTGGTCGGTGGAAATGACGGTGGGGACAACCTGGATCTCCCGGCCGAAGGACTTGTCAAAGAGGGGGCGCATGGGCCTGTCGATGATCCTGGATACAAGGATTTCCTTGTCCTTAGGCCTGGTTTCCCTCTTTATAAAGCCACCGGGGATCTTGCCCGCGGCATAGTATTTTTCATTGTACTCTACGGTGAGGGGGACAAAGTCCAGACCCTCGGTAACCTTCTCGGAGCAGCAGGCGGTGGCGATGATCGCCGAGCCGCCGTAGGTGGCAAACACAGATCCACCGGCCTGTTTGGCCATGCGCCCTGTTTCGAGCACCAAAATCTCTTCGCCTACTTTACAGCTAACTGAATGTACCATTGTTATTCCTTGTATTCTGGTTCCGGCGATCCGGCCTTTACTCCCTTAATGGAAGTTGAGCCAATACTCGTCGGCAAACGGGAAAAGGCCCGTGCGCGCACTGCGACCGGGCCTTGTTCATTATCTACACTCTTCATCACTTCCTGATCTGGAGTTTTTCCACCAGTGTTCTGTAACCATCCAGGTCAGTTCTCTGGAGATATTTCAGGAGTTTCCTTCTTTGTCCTACCATCTTTAGAAGGCCTCTGCGGGAGTTGGTATCCTTCTTGGCAACCTTGGCGTGTTCCGTCAGGTCGAGGATCCTCCGGGTAAGCAGGGCTATCTGGGACTCTACTGCTCCAGTATTCTTTTCGCTCTTGCCGTACTCGAGTACGATCTGGGCTTTGTCCTCTTTGGTCAATGCCATCTTATTATTTCTCCTTACACTCTCGTGATACCATAGTAATAATTGCTGCGCTTCCTGTACCGCTACCAGCTTTCTCTTCAAGCCTGATCAGTCCATTCTCAATACGGGCTATCAGACATTGGGTACTTTTTTCAGTCCCTATGCACAACTCATAGCTGCCGTCTGGAGGCAGGAGAGTCCCTTTCCTCGGACGAAGGACAAGATTCCCCTTTGCTTCGGCTTTCCCTGAATCCTCTGATCCTAACGCTAAAAATACCCCGTCGGTCTCATATTCAATTTCGTATGGACGTCCGAGCATATCGGACACTTCGGTCAAACGTCCTTCAACGATGGCATTGCGAATCCGGGTTGAGCTTATTGGATGGCCTGAATATAAAACCGGTTCAGCCACCAGAGCTTCAATTCCCAGACTCCTGCATATTTCAACCAGCGCGGTCGCGTTCGTGTCCATCTTGTGACCGCACTTAAAGTTCGGTCCTACCGTGAGAAAACCCAGATGGGCTTTCTTCAGCAACCCAAGGAATTCCGCGCCTGAAAGTGTACCGAAATCCGCGGAAAAGTCAATCAGTACACAGGTATCCAATCCCTCAGACTCGAGCAATTCCATTTTTTTCTCAAGACTGAAAATACTTCCCTTAAACGAATTTGGACGAAGGATACGCTTTGGGTTTTCCCGAAAGGTTATAACGCAGCTCTCCATAGAGGGAGCTTTTGTATTAACCAGGTCGATAAGGCGTTTGTGGCCACGATGTACGCCGTCGAATACCCCGATAGAAGCCGCGACGGGTTTCCCGGTATGGGATTGGGCGAAGGCTTCCCAGGTGAGGATCCTCATCTCAGCAGGCCTCCCCGGGTGAATGCAGGACAAGACCGTAACTCAGCCTGCCCTGGGAGTTATGCACTATGCCCCTGAGCCGAGAGTCTTGACCAAAGACTGCCAGATCCCTGGATCCCTTCGCAGATGAATCGAGCTCAGCGAGAAGCGAAGTCTGTCCATTGGCAAAAAGCCGGGTTTGACTATCACTAAGTGTTATAACATCTAAACCAAGATTTAAAGCCGTAGGAGGGTCGATTACTTGAAGGGAATAGTCCAGCGCTTTATCGATTTGCTCTTCTGAAAAGGGGCCAACCCTGGTCCTGCGTAGCGTGCTCACATGGGCACAGGTTCCGCAAGCCTGGGCTATATCTCTGGCAAGCGATCGGACATAGGTACCAGAGGAGCAATGGATCTCGAACTCTCCTATCCCACTTGTTTTGTCATAACGCTTTAGTTCCAAAGAATGGACGATAACCCCGCGCGCCTTCAGCTCGAATTCCTGCCCTTTCATAGCCAGATCCGAGGCGCGCTGTCCTTTTACATGGAGGGCAGAAAAGCGAGGGGGCACTTGCTGAATGGAACCGATAAATGAGGAAAGGGAATCCCTAAGGCTGCTTTCGTCGGGGATTGGTCCCCGTGCATCTTCCGTTCCTACCGGATCGAGTGTGTCGGTTCCTATGCCGAACTGGAAGCTCGCCTGGTAGACTTTATCGAGTCCGACAAACCAGGGAGCCAGCCTGCTATAGGCTCCGACAAGAACGACCAAGAGGCCGGTGGCAAAAGCGTCTAGGGTGCCGCAATGGCCAACCTTGGAGCCTGGGTATGTTTTACGAATAGGCTTCAGGGCTGCGAACGAGGTAACGTGCGCCGGCTTGTCAAAGAGAATATAGCCTAGAGCGCTCATTGCCCGAGCAAATCCTTGATTTTTCCCACCATCTCGAAACCTTCTTTTATACCCGGGTCAGGAATAAAATGAAGAATAGGGGTAAGCCTCAGCCGCACTCTTCGCCCAATATGGGATTGCACAAAGCCTGCGGCGCTTGCCAATCCCTGGACGGCGGAGTCGAGGGCCGTCTTTTCGTCATCAAGGCAGCTTATCCATACCTTGGCATGGGAGCCATCTCTGTTAGCCTCTACCCTAGAGACCGAGATGAGACTGCCCACTCGAGGATCCTTTATTTCGCCGGAGAGAATGAGGGTTGATATTTCTTCTCTTAAGAGTTCCTCAAGCCTGCTACGCCTTATCTGATCCATTGTCCTCTGCCTTGCTCAGGGATCGAGCCACCTCCACGGTTTCGTAGATTTCTAAGAGGTCGCCTTCTCTTAGATCGTTGCAATTTTCTATGCCTATGCCGCACTCATAACCAGCCACGACCTCCCTGGCATCGTCCTTGAATCGTTTGAGAGAGCTTATCTTTCCTTGGAATATCTCTATAGCCTCGCGGATCACCCGAACCTGGCAATGCCTGCGTACGGCGCCCTCGAGCATATAACAGCCGGCAACGATGCCCACCTTGGGCACGCGGAAAATGTTGCGGACCTCGGCTTTGCCTATCTCCTGCTCCTTGAGTTCTGGCGACAGAAGTCCTTCCATGGCCTTTTGTATGTCTTCCTGGGCGCGATAGATGATATTGTACTTCCGGATGTCTACTTTTTCTCTATCGGCAAGCATCTTGGCCGAGGCAATGGGGCGAACGTTGAAGCCGATGATGATGGCGTCGGATGCCGAGGCCATCATAACGTCGTCGTCGGATATGGCACCTGCGGCTGCTCGAATGACATTGAGGCGGATTTCCTTGGTGGAGAGTTTTTCCAGCATGCCCTTTAGCGCTTCCACCGAGCCCTGGACGTCGCCCTTGATGATCACCTTGAGTTCCTGCACCTCACCGGCGGAGATAGTCTCGTAGAGGTTGTCGAGGGTGACTTTTTTGACGTTCTTGCCTTCCTCGTACTTTTTAAGTTCCTGCCGTTTGTCCGATATGGCGCGGGCGTACTTTTCCTCGTCCACCACCTCGAAGGGATCGCCGGCGTTGGGGAGGCCCTCGAAACCCAGGACTTCCACGGGCGTCGAGGGACCAGCCTCCTCCACCCTTTTACCCTTGTCGTCGAACATAGCCCTGACCTTTCCGGGATAGATGCCGGCGACAAAAGAATCACCAATTCTCAAGGTGCCCTTGCCGACGATTATAGTTGCCACTATGCCCCGGCCTTGGTCAATCCGGGACTCGATTATCTTAGCCTCAGCAAGGCAGGTGTAGCTGGCCTGTAGTTCGAGAATCTCCGCCTGGAGAAGAATGGCGTCTAAAAGTTCTGGAATACCCTTTTTCTGGAGGGCTGATACTTCACAGAACTGGGTGGTGCCTCCCCACTCCTCGGGTATGAGGGCTAACTCGGAGAGTTGGGTCTTTACCCTGTCAGGATTGGATTCCGGCAGATCGATCTTGTTCACTGCCACGATAATGGGCACTTCGGCTGCCTTGGCGTGGTCGATGGCTTCCTTGGTCTGGGGCATAACGCCCTCTACAGCACTTACGACAAGGACCACTATGTCGGTTACCTGGGAGCCTCGGGCGCGCATCTTAGTAAAGGCAGCATGGCCTGGGGTGTCCAGGAAGGTGATCTTGCCCCTTCCCGTCTCTACCTGGTAGGCGCCGATATGCTGAGTTATGCCGCCGTATTCGCTGGAAACCACATCGGTTTTGCGAATAGCGTCCAAAAGCTTGGTCTTTCCATGGTCGACGTGGCCCATCACCGTCACTATCGGCGCCCTGTGCCGTAGGTCGTCGGGATTTTCTGCGGCTTTTTCGATAACAGTCTCATCGTAGAGACTGACAATTTTGACTTCGCAATTGTATTCGCTAGCAAGAATCGTCGCCGTCTCTGCGTCGATTTTCTGGTTGATTGTCGCCATGACGCCCAGGGCCATCAGCTTTGCGATGAGCTCAGCCGGCTTTATGTTCATCTTTTTTGCCAGATCACTGACCGAGATGTTCTCCATGATATCGATGGATTTGGGAATTGCTATAGCTCTGGCTTCGGCTTTTTTCTTTAGCTGAAGCTCCTTCTCTAGCTCCATGTCCTCCCTGCGGACAAAGGCTCCCTTCTTGCGGGGGCTCTGCTTGCGCTGTCCGGTTCTTCCAGTATCCATCGGCGCGGGGCCACTCTGGGGTCCTCGTGCTCCGTAGCCTCCCTGACGCGGTCCACCCGAAAGGTTGCCCGCCCTTCCACCAGGTCGCCCTTGAGAAGGATAGCCGGGACGATATCCGCCAGGAGCGCCCGGACCTTGAGGTCGGGGTCCACGGGGATAGCCGCCGGGCTGGCCGGGGGTATAGGGTCGCGAACCCTGATAGCCGCTGCCCTGAGGAGGTCCTTGATATGGACGCTGCCCTTGATATCCGCCGCCCTGGGGCTGATAGGGACGTTGTCCTTGATAGCCACCGGAACCCTGGTAGCCCTGAGGTCTAGGTCTGTTAGGATCGTAGGGCTGGGATTGAGGTCGGTAGCCTCCAGCACCGCCCGAGTTACCCTGGTAGCCGCCCTGATTACCCTGGTAGCCGCCCTGATTACCCTGGTAGCCGCCCTGATTACCCTGGTAGCCACTGCGGTACGAGCTACCCTGGTAGTTGGAACCCTGATAATTCGAACCTTGGTAATTGGATCCTTGATAGGAAGAACGGCCCTGGTATGAGGATCCCCGGGGCGTGTCGCTCCTGCCGCGGTTAGCCGGGTAGCCACCCACGGTACCAGCGGCACCGTACGGTCTTTCGAGTCCAGCCTGAAAGTTGTTTTTTTGCTGACCGGTGGTTGGACTTGCAGGCTTGGTATCCCTGGGCCGATCCTTTTTAACCGCCTGTTCTGCAGCAGATTTCTCAGCTTCGAAAACCGGGGGTTCTACATGGGCTTTCGGTTTTTGAGTGCTTTCGACCGCTTCCGGCGCCGCTTGCACCGGTTCAGACTGGCCTTCTTGCTTAGGAGCAGGTGAAGCTTTGTTTTCTGGATGGGATACAGCAACGATGCTTGTATCCACCTCAGACCCCTCGTCCAGTTGGGCTTGAGCTATGCCGATGTTCTCCTGAGGAAGCTCCGCAGGTTCCCCCTCGTGCCGGGCAACGACCTTGGCCGACGTCTTTTTAAGCACCAGCTTTTTCTTAACGACCACAACCTTTTTCCGCTCAACTGGAATTTCTTCCTCTGACTTGGCCTTGAATGGGGTCGCTTCGCTCTGCAGCGGTTTAGGCTGTTTTATGAGATGGACTTTCTTTTGGGGGTTCTCGGTATTATCCGTCATATCCTACCTTTAGACTTCCTGATCATCGTCATATTCAAAACTGAGTTCCACACCGCAGTTGGGGCAGTTCTTCATATCCGGAGTAACCACGGTCCCGCATTCAGGACAAGTATATTCTTCAGCCTCTGAGTCCACGACTTCCTCGGTTTCCTCTTGGACAATCTCGATATTCTCTTCGATGATTGCCTTAATAGACTCAATGTCTTCCTGGGAAAGCCCCGATAAGGATGCCAGCTCTTTATCTTCCCTGGCGAGGAAGTCCTCAACAAGGCTCAGGTTTGCCGAGGCAAAGGCAGCAAGCCACTCGCTCTTCATCCCTGGGAGGTCGGAGAGAAGCACCGCTTCTTCATCCACTGCCTCGATCGCTTCTTCGGTGTCCTGGAAGAGACTGTCCGCAGCGCGCTTGAGTTCTATATTCCTGCCGTCCTGGAGATATTGCTCCTCGGTCTTTACGTCGATACTCCAGTCACAGAGCCTGTTTGCCAGCTTTACATTCTGTCCCATCTTGCCAATGGCAATGGAGAGCTCTTTGTCGGCCACAATAGCCAAAGCAGTGTGCTTGGCCTCGTCGAGGATATGTACGGTTTTCACCTCTGCAGGGGAAAGGGCGTTCTTGATAAATTGCCTGGGATCGACATCGTATTTGATAAAGTCGATCTTTTCCCCTTCCAGCTCCTGGCTTATGAGCTGGCTGCGCATACCCTTGGGACCGACGCAGGCGCCAACGGGATCGATGTCGTCACGCTTGGAGAAAACAGCTACCTTTGTCCTGTAGCCAGGCTCGCGTACAATCTTAAAGATCTCAATGGTCTTGTCGTAAATCTCGGGGATCTCGAGTTCGAGCAACTTGGTGACAAATTCCGCATGGCTTCTTGAAAGGACAATCTGAAGGCCGTTCTTACCCTTGTCCACCTCATAGATCAATGCCTTGATTCTGTCGCCCACATGGTAAACTTCCCTGGGGGATTGGTATTTTTTGGGGAAAATACCTTCTACCTTTCCTAGGTCCACATAGATAACATTATTGCGCTCTCGCTGATAGTACCCAATTATCAATTCGCCTTGCTTGGATTTATACTCGGCATAGAGGGTATCCCTGGAAATATCCCTAAAGTTTTGCCTTGTGGTCTGCTTGGCCACCATGACAGATTGAAGATCAAACTCTTGGGGATCCACGGGAAATTCAATAATATCCCCAACTTCAGCGTCCTCGGCATAACGACGGGCTTCCTCCAAGGACATCTGAAGAACCTCATCTTCCAGATCGTCCTCTTCGACGATGACTTTTTTAGCGTAGATATCCACGCCCTCGTAATTTTCCTTAAAGCGAATCACCGCGTTCTCGCTGGTGCCGAACTTCTTTTTATACGCCGCGAGAAGGGCTTCCTGCAGAGTATTTACGATGAGTTCTTCAGAAATCCCTTTTTCGCTTATCAGCTGCCGAATGGCTTCCGCCATGTCAGATGCCATTTTTTACTCTCCCTTGGACATAGAATCCAATCGCGCCTTGGCGATGGACGAAATATCGATAAGGGCGCGTTCCGTGCCCTGCTGGAACTCAATTTTTCCGTCTGAATATGAAAGCAGTTTGCCCGAGATCCACTCGGAAGAATCCTTTGCAAGCAGCATTACAGGCTTGCCGGCAAAGGCTTTCCATTCTCGTTCTCCCCTGATTATCCGATCTATGCCCGGGCTGGAAATCTCCATTTCGGGGTCTTGCACACCAAGCAGTGTCTGGATCTGGGGAAGAATGAGCCGATAGGCCTTGGTGCACTCCTCGGTGCCTGTACCCTGAGGTGAGTAGATCACTGCCTTTACCTTAAGACTGCCTCTGTGTCGGGCAAGGCCAAACTCTAATAGAAAAAGGCCGGCTTTCCCCAGAATTGAGTCGATCTTTTCTTCGATTTCCCTGTCTTCTACCATGCCACCTCTAAAACCCGGGGTTTTTGTACCCCAGCCTTGTCAGGACGATGAGCCACGGATAAGGCTCTACGCCAAAAAAAAAGAGTCGTAGAACGACTCTCCTTATCACTAAAAAGAATCTCGCGCTTTTTACATGGGGTTATAGTAGTATTCTGCAATGGATTAGTCAATAGCCACAGTCTGAAAGAGCCTTGACGGGGCACAGGTTAATCTGTGGCGATAACGATAGCGGCAACATGGATAGCTCCTGCGCTTAGTAGCTGCTCGGCGCAGGCTTCTAGGGTGGCACCGGTGGTACAAACATCATCGATGAGCAAAAGGGAGCGTCCCTTAACCTGAGTGGCTTTTTCGGCTTTCAGCGTGTAAGCCTGCCTGGCGTTACAACCTCTATCGGCCTTATCCAAACTCTTTTGTTCTCTACTGGGTCTTCGCCAAAGGAGTCTCAAGATCTGAAACCCCATTCTCTCTAAACCGCGGACTAACTCTTCAACTTGATCCCATTCACGGCTGCGAAGCTTTTCGGCCCTGGGTGGAACCGGCACTATCGACCAGCCTGCCCAACGAGCACTAATAGTCTCGGCTAGTAATGGCGTAAAAAGCTTCGCCAGCGAAAAACGTTTTTTCATCTTGTAGGATTTAAGCAGACTAACTAGTTCATTTTTATAGAGAAATAGGGGGAATACTTCCTCGCACGTAGTATGGCGGTCCCGGCATGGAAAGCAAATATCGCTCTCGGAATACAAGGGTCTTCCGCAGAGCTTGCAACGAGGTCCGGTTATGGGTTGTATCCGAGCCTTACAATCATCGCAAAGCGGTAAGAAATTATGCCGCCCAATCGGAAGACGCTTTTTACAAAGCAAGCAATAGTGTGGGAGAAACCCCGATAGAAAAAGTTGGAAATAGTGAGGGTTGGAGATCAGGTGATTGTTTCGGCCAAATTGATAGTGTGGTTCCAGTGGCGTGTTGCCAGAAAATTGGTGTTCCGGTCGTAGTGGAGCTGACAAACCAGGGACTAAAGGATTCAGGCTCATACCACGTGTACGCTGTAAAACAGCACTGTGCTTCAAAGCCTGGAGGAGAACCTGTTAATGCAAAGCAGTATGAAGTTCTGAAAGCAAGGTAAGAGCTTCCAGAGGAGTTAAAGCATCTGGGTTTATACCACGAATGCGAGCTAGTGCTATATCTTCGGCAGAAAAAAGCTCAGCGTTCCAAGATTCATTACGTACAGCCGTTTTACTTGAAAGGCTCCTTGGCTTGGCTGTTTGCTCAATATCATTTTTTTCTTCTTGTTTCAGCTCTTCTTTGGAATGAGCCAGCTTCTGCTCCAGGCTGGCAAAGCGTTCCTGTAGCTCCCGGGCTCGCTGGAGCACATGGGAGGGTATGCCCGCCAATCCCGCCACATGAATACCATAGGATCCGGCGGCCGGACCTGGCTTGAGTTGTTTTAAAAAGATAATCTCTCCCTCGTTTTCCAACACAGCCATGCTCAGATTGAGCATCTTGGGATGATCGAGAGAGGTGAGTTCATGATAGTGGGTGGCAAAAAGCGTGCGGCATCCAATGCCGTCCAGAAGCATTTCGCTGACAGCCCAGGCGATGGATACACCGTCTAGGGTACCAGTCCCCCTCCCTACCTCATCCATGATGACCAAGCTACGCTTGCTGGCAGTATTGAGGATATAGGCTGTTTCGTGCATCTCTACCAGGAAGGTGCTCTCCCCCCTGGCTAGGTTATCCTGTGCGCCGACTCGGCAAAAAATTTTGTCCACCATACCAATTGCAGCAGATTGGGCCGGGACAAAGGAGCCAAGGTGAGCCATTAGGCATATAAGCGCTGTCTGGCGAAGGATTGTCGATTTTCCGGCCATGTTCGGGCCTGTGACTAGTGCAAACCCTGTGCTCTCTGCATCGAGTTCGATATCGTTGGGGACAAAGGCTCCGGGAGGAAGACAGGCTTCCACCACGGGATGCCTTCCCTGCCGTATCGACAGCCCATTGCCTTCGTTGAGAATCGGTCTCGCATAAGCGCCTTCGGTAGCAGCCTGGGAAAAGGAAGCTAGGCAGTCGATCTGGATAATAGCCTGGGCTAGCGATTCCATAGCGGGGATAAAGCGCTTAAGCGATTCCCGGAAGGTAAGAAACAAGTTTTTTTCCAGTTCGACGATTTTTTCAGTTGCCCCATGAATGTCGCTTTCTATCTCCGCCAGCCTATCGGTGGTATAACGCTCCCCGGTGACCAAAGACTGCCTGCGAATAAAATGAGCAGGCACGGCATCGAGCTTCCCCTTGCTCACCTCCAGGTAGTATCCGATGATCTTGTTATAGCGTATGCGGAGATTCTGTATATTGGATGCTGTTCTCTCTTCTTCTAAATACGCTTCCAACACCCGGTTTGAATTCTGTTTGACCGCCCTCAGCCTGTCCAATTCGGCGTTGTAGCCTTTTCGCATCAGGTTTCCCTCGGTCAGCAAGATCGAGGGATTATCTTTTATCGCTGTATCAATCTGCCCTATGCTTTGTGAACAGTCGCTCAGGGCATTCTCGTCCACATCACCTTTAAGCAGGTAGGGCGCATCCTTTTCACGCATGAAAGTAAAGGCGGCCAGAGAGGAGCGCAGTGAATCCCGAAGAGCAAGTATGTCCTTGGCATGAGCCTTGTCGGTCGCCAGCCTGGCGATGAGTCTTTCGCTATCCAGGACTCCAGCCAATACTCTCCGCAGCTCGTTGAGAACCAATTGCTCCCGGTAGAGAAATTCAACCGAATCCAACCGAGCCTCGATTAACGCTTTGTCTCGGAGAGGTTGAAGAATCCATTGCCGTATGCGTCGAGCCGCGCCTGCTGTCTTGGTTCTATCCAAAACCGATAAAAGGCTATCCCGCCTGCCCGAGTCGGAAAGATTTTTCACAAGCTCGAGGTTTCTTCGCGTCGCTTCGTCAAGACCGACATACTCTTCGGAATCATAGGGGAGCAAGGCCCGAATATGGGGGCTTTTAACTTTGAGATTCTCGTCAAGATACTCTAAAAGAATATGGGCAGCTGCCAGCTCGGGGGCATCGTCGGAAAACCCGAAGCCTTTCAGGGATGCAAGGCCGAAACGCCGTGCCAAGGTTTCAGAGGCTTTTTCCGTATCGAAAGACCAGTCTGGGCGTTTTTCAACCATCAGGTTTTCCAGCTCTCGAAGGCTTACCGCCAGCGCCGGTCTATCGTGGAGCGATTGCTGGATAATCAATTCCCGGGGAGAAAGTCTATGGAGTTCAGAGTTGATAAATTCATCCCCTGCCCTACCGTCATCGGGGCGAGAATGAGCTCTAAATTCCCCTGTGGACGCATCTAGGCTTGCTATACATACACGATCATCGATAGAACAGGCGCAGACTATGTAATTATTGCTGTCTTGATCAAGAAAGTCTTCTTCAATCGTAGTGCCCGGGGTTACCACCTCTATAACATCCCGTTCTACAATTCCCCGGGAGCTCGGTTGGCTGAGCTGTTCGCAGATAGCTACTTTTTTACCTGCTTTAAGCAAGCGGGCGATATAGGGTTTATAAGCATGATAGGGAATGCCACACATCGGCTGTCCCTGGCGCTGGGTCAAAGTTAGATCCAGGAGTGCGCTGGCCTGCACAGCGTCGTCAAAAAACATTTCGTAGAAATCGCCTAAGCGGAAGAAGAGAATAGCATCCCTGTACCTGGCCTTGATTCGCCGGTACTGGTCAAGCATGGATGTGCGCTCAGCCAAAAAACTCTCCCCGTCGCTGCCTTATTGTCCGATGGATAAGGCTTGGATTACCTTATCGGTGATATCCACCGAAGGGCTGTTCCAAAGTACCAGATCAGATTTTTTATCCTCTGGAGCAAGGTTGAGCACCAGCGAATACCCCTCGGCTTCGGCGACCCGTGCAATAGTCGAGCCAAGGCGCTGCACAAAGCTCAGATTGGCGCCAGCGACTTTTGCCATAATGTCCAGTTCGTTTTGACGCTGGGCCGCGTATTCCTTGACCGCCTGTGTTTTTCGATCGATTTCGTTTCCATAATGCTTAGCGGTCAAAACAGCGCCCATGGACTCCAACTCGGCCTTGCGGGCGCTCAGCTCCCGCACTTCCGCGGTCATAGCGTTTATTTCCGCCTGTATCTCTGCTTTTTTAGCCTCGAAATTCTTGAGCGAATCCTGGTCTATGGGAAAGGCAGCGAGAATCCTGGCTATATTCACCACAGCAACCCTGGTAATCTGCTGCGCATTGAGAGGCAAGCTCATGCCGATCAGGAAAATCCCGGCAAGAATGACGGGTAAATGTCTTCTTAAAATCCTTAGGGCACTCATTATACGATAACCTCCCTAGTCCTTGTTTCAGTTCAATACAGGGGTTGGGTAATGCTGAGTACAAAATCGAAGTCCCAGCCCTCGGTTTTCCAATCTATTGCTGACCCATCGAAGGAAAAGCGTTTAACAAAATAAAAGCGGAATGGGAACTGGGGAATAGTGAAACGCAGCCCCATACCGGTGCTGAACGCCATGTTGCTCCAGCTGAGCGAGGAAAATCCTGTGTTGGGAATCGATGCGGGAGTCGATAGTGTCATGTCCAGCATGCCCGTCTCGGTTTTCATTGCTCCGGAGTCGACGAATAGATCCAACCATAGCATCTGGTCGACAATAGGCATCCGCAGTTCCAAAGAATTCTCCCAGAGCATGACGCCTTTCGCCCCGTAAAGGTTGTCCCATCCGCGGGCGTTGAAGGTTCCATCCAGGCTGATCCAATCCTTCGTGACATCAAATGAATACCACGGTTGACCGAAAAGCGCTTGGAATCCCGTATGAGCCATAAGCACCCATTTAAAATTCCACGTTTCGCTCAAGGGGATCGTGAAAAGGGTATGGTATGCCTCCAGCTTGGTCTCTGATTTTAGGTAATGCTGGCGCTCGGCAGGCAGGATTCCTGTGAGCGTTAAACGCTGACCTGCATAATACCCCGAGGATGGGTTGTACCAATAATCGAGATTGTTGAGATAAAATCTTCCATAGATCCTGTTTGTGAGTAGCCACTGACCGTTAGTCTGCCTGAACTCAGCCTCATACGGGCGATACTTCGTATCGTCGAACTGGATCATGTCGAGACCAGAACTCACTCCCCCTGCCGCTCCCAGATCGCCGAAACGATACCTTTGGGTATAACCAAGATTAAAACCGAGACTGAAGTCCCAGTTTTCATAGGGCATGAGGTATTGGTCCGGGATGGAGGACAGGGAACCACTCCACAGACCGGAGCCGCTCACCAGCGAGGTAAAGGGGTCGGGTATATCTTCATCGGTAAAGATCGGAGCGATTATATCTTGACCAGTCGTTTCCGAGCTGTGGCTGAAACCAAAATTTAGTCCCCGGGAAATGCGTTTTCCAAATAACCAGCCTTCGCTGAAAGAAGTTTCGAGACTCTGTTCTGTAGGTGATAGAGTTAGGTTGACCGCAAGATTGCGTCCCATTCCTCCCAGGTTTCTGTCATTCCATTTGACAAACCCGGATACGGGAAAAGAGTCCTTATTGCCTAGTCCGCTCAGGGTAACGCCGAACTGAATATCAGCGGTGCTCATTTCCTCAACATTAATTACAAGATCCATAAGGTTTTCGGCGCTTCCTTGGTAAAATTCAGGTTCGGCGTTGGAAAAGTACTGTAGGTTGTATAAATTTCTTAAACCTTCGATGATCTTGGCTTGGGAAAAGATATCGCCCTCTTCAAGGGGAATCTCCCTTGCTAGGACAAAGTCCTTTGTTTTTTCGTTTCCCTTAAAACTCAGGTTTTCGATATGAGCCCTGTCGCGTTCCACAATGGCAATCTGATAGGAGATGCTGCCTTCGGTGTCATTGCGGGTCTCAGTTATGCCAATCTGGTTATAGATGTAGCCTGACTCGTAATAAAGGTTGTCAATCTTCTGTTTGTCCTGTACCAGCCGCTTGTAGTTGAGGATGCCGCCTTCTTTTAAGGAAATTAGCTCCCTGAGACTTTTCTCTTCAAATATATCATTCCCTTTAAACGATATACCGCCAAACTTCCATTGCTTGCCCTCGGATATGGCAATGGTGAGAATAAGCCAGTTTTTGCCACTATCATCCTCTTTTTCGTATTCTTTGAAGACGTCGATTATTTTAGCGTCCACATAGCCTTTGGACTGGTAGTAATCGACTATTGCCAGCTTGCTTTCCTCAAGCTTGGCCTCCTGGAAGGCTCCGCTCTGGAACAGTGCGGCTTCTTTCAGGCTCATCTGGGATTTTAGTGTCCGCTCGGATATGGAAGTATTCCCTGAAAATTTAATACTTCTCAGGGCGACTTGCTCACCCTCTTTTATTGAAAAACTGAGAATTAGTAGGGAGCTATCGGGGCTGGGTACGGCTTGATGTGAAACCTCCGCGTCGGGATAGCCTTTTTCCAAGTATAGTTTTTTGATAGCCACATCATCCAGGCTGATCTTGTTTTCGTTATAGATATCACCTGCCTTGCTGGATATGGCTGCGAGAATCTCAGAAACGCGTAAACCGGAATTACCTGCTATCCGGACTGAAAGAATCGATGGCTTTTCCTTAACCAAAAAAAGAATCGCCAAGCGTTCCTTGGATTCGTCCAGCGCGATTGCCTGTGGCTCAATTGTTTCAAACCAATCGAGTTCATAAAGCTTGGCCTGGATTTCGAGCCATAGATCGGGCGTAAAGGGGCTGCCAATATAGTTTCTTAAAAGGCTGTCCAGTTCCGACTTATTTGCCTTTTTAAGACCATCCCAACGGATGGACTCTATGGGCTTATCCCAGAACCATTCCGTGTCGGTCTCTTGGGCTATGACGGACCCACAAAGGGCTAGGAGCAAAAATGCTGCGATTATTCCTACTGATCTTTTCATTACTCTATCCTTGACCCTGCTAATACACGAAACGCCAGCTAAGGCTTAATTCCTGGCCGCTTACGAGGGAGCCTTCTCCAATAAAGGGGGTAATGCTCCAACTGATTTGTCCAAAAGGCGAATCTAATTCTATACCAAATTCGGAGTCTAGACGTAAACGAGAAGAACTCACAAGGGGGTCTTCCCTGAATCGCAGACTCGCGTGAAAGAAGGCTGAATCGGTGAGATACCGTCCCATGTAAAGCTCACTCTGATCCAAATACCGAGCCAGGGGATCCTCTGGCTTGGTCTCGGAAGCGGGTTTTGTCAGGTCTAACAGCCATCGTTGCATGAAGGAAGATCGTATGAACACAATGTCCATTCCTAAGGCTTTCTGCACCCGCTGTTCGAAAGTTTTGAAAATATTGAGCTGAGGAATAAACTCGGAGGAAGCTATCGCGGCTTCCCGTATGGTAAGGCTTTCGGAAGTATCGGCCGCAAGCACGCCACCTGACATGATGGTGATAAGCTCGGTTTCGCTGTAGAAAGGAATAGAGCTGAGCCGGGGATTGAGGTTGGAGATCGGAGCTTTTTCTGTCGATAGGTTGATGCGTACCACCCCATCCCTGCCCGACTCCCTGAGTTCAGCGTTAACTGTCACCAGTGGGTTGAATTTTGCGTTGTTCTCCGCGAATTCTATGGTGGCAGAGCGGATAAAGAAGTTCCGTAGATAATAGAATACATAGCCTGAACGGAGATCGATAGCACCGTCGAGGGTGAAATCACCGCTGCTGGAATCGAATTTTAAGTACAAGAGGCTTCCAGGCAAGGTAAAGCCCCGTATAATCGGCAGATTGCTGTCTGGAAGATACACTTCCAACTGCTTGCCAAAGTTGATGGAAGCGTCGATTCTAAAGGTAGGTGCATCTGGATCAAGGGGCTGTTGAGATTCGGGGCCAAAGCCCTGGGGATCGATTAAAGCCTGGCCTCTGTCCAGGTAGACCGAACCTGTCGCCATAAGGGTGTCTGCGTCTAAGCTGAGCGCTATGTCCAACTGAGCCCTGGCGTCGATAAGGGTAATCCCGGCTATTTTTGTAGACAGAATGACCACGGAGTCGTCTCTTGTCACTACATTAAAGCCAAGGTCTGACAATGCCCAGTTGTCTAAAAGGCCTGAAGCGGAAATTTCCACCGCACCGGTGCTCAAGGGTATCACCGTTGGTACTAGCTCAACATTTCTGCCGGTAAAATTGACATAGCTGTTGAAAGGTCCAATTCGATCCTTGAGTAAGGCAGTGGACTCGACAATACCGCCCTGAATAGTCATGGTACCGTTTATCTCTGGATCGACCAGGGGACCGCTAAGGCTAAGGGAACCGGACAAATCTCCATCCATAATTTTTAAGTTTTCTGTCGGGAGAATGGAACCGAGTCTAGCAAGATCTATTTGAATACCCTCAATCTTAGCCGAAAGCAGATTCTCGCTCATACGTCCCTTTGCAGAGGCGAGAACAGGAAAATCTTCAGCGAGCAATACCTCAAATGAACCGTCCTGGGCTAAGGTTGCCATGAGGTCGCCGCCGCCACCCTCGAGTTTGAATCCGTCATTCCCATATGAACCAGAAAACGTCCAACTCCTTACCAAGGTTTCATGAAACTTAATATTTGCCAAAGTTCCGCTGAATTCGGCGGAAAGAGCTTTGGTGTCGAGCCCTGTTCCCTCCCCATCAAAGCGGAAATTAGCATCGCTCACTATGGTCGCTTCCAATCTTTGCGTCCCGAGCATCTTTTTATAATCGCCGACAAGCTGAGCCTCGCCTTCCTGTATTAAAACCTGGGCTTCCAGCTTTTCGATACGATGCCCATCATACTCCACCGCGGGGAGATCCAGATTCAGCCTGCCTTCGGTTAATTCTGCCCTTAGCTCAAGGCTCAAAGGTTGATTTTTAAATTCTCCATTTTTTAGAACAGCGTCCAGCGACAGTTTTGGCAGTTTTTCCCAGGAGATCGGAGTCTCAGTAAGGGCACGGAAATCAAGGGCTCCCTTTGCTTTCAAGCTTCCCAGTAGTTCCCCCGAAATTTCCTCAGGGAAGAATTTCGTCAGTGAAAAACCATTGAAATCTACCTTGGCGTCGATTGTATCGTTCGCGTACAAGGCCTCAAAGATGTAAGTCTCGTTTGTATTTTCTAAGCCACTGAACCTACCAACAAATGTTATATCGGGCAGACGGCTTCCTTGTGGAATAGTCTTGCCCATGTTTCCATCCAGGCTTCCTGTAACCCCATACTCGGCCCCATCCACCCATAGTCGATCCACATGCACTTCACCTTCACTATACCGAATCCCTTCAGCCCTAAGCCCAGGATATTCCCCTTGCCCCTCATACCGCAGCGATAGCCGCTTCCCCTCTACCCATAGCTTCCCCCCTTCATACCTCCCTTTCGCTTCCACATCCCCATACACCACCCCGTCCCCTATCACCACCGGTAACCCTTCCGCCTTCAACTGCCCCTCGTAGCCTCCCTCAGCACTCCGCCGCAGCGCCCCTTCTACCCCATACCCTCCCCAAAACTCTAC